>NZ_CP027062.1:1322500-2645000 GCF_002966125.1 Pukyongia salina | reverse complement strand
ACATGCTGGCCGTTGTATTATACCAAAATGCCCGCCATCCCGTACGTAACTCCTTTACCAGATCGAAAGCAGTACGCCCGGTTTGCCTGTGGATGAGCTTCACCAGGATCTGACCTTCAGTGCGGGTTAATTTCTTTAGTTTTTCTGAAAATTCCTCCTCTATATATTTCTGTACCCTTTTGGTATACCGTTTACGATCGCGTTTCTTTTCGAGTGTCTTCATACGCGCCGTCATAGTAGTAAGCCGCTCCGCAGCCAGTTTCGCATATGGATACACCTTCCGGGTCTTTCTTCGGAGAATGAGATAGCGACGCCGGTCTTCCTTCGAATTGAATTCCAGCTTATTGAGTAGCACCACCTCTTCCAGATCTATATACTCCTTTGGGATAGTATCCCCTTCTATGATATAGTAGAAAGTTTCCACACTGTCCTTGTTGGTCTGCGTAAATTCCTGCAAGTCCTGAGCATAGCTAAACTGCCCTATCACAAGGAACAGGATCACCACTGTTTTTATTTTTTGAATTTTCTTCACGTGCCAATAATCTGTTACTCTAAAATCGTTCCAAAATTACATAAATTGAAACGCTCCACTAATTAATAAATTGCTAATTTTGGTTTTTCTGAAAAATACTATTTATGGCACAGTCTGTACTGAATAAAAAATCTTTAACCTTCCTCGAAAAATACCTTAACAATGCCTCTCCAACGGGCTATGAGTGGGATGGGCAAAAACTTTGGATGGATTACCTGAAACCCTATGTGGATGAGTTTCTAACCGATACATATGGTACTGCCGTTGGGATCATTAATCCGAAAGCGAAATACAAAGTAGTTATAGAAGGTCATGCCGACGAGATCTCGTGGTACGTTAATTACATTAGCGATAACGGCCTGCTTTATGTGATCCGAAACGGAGGAAGCGATCACCAGGTAGCCCCTTCGAAAGTGGTTAATATTCATACCAAAAAAGGGATCGTAAAAGGTGTATTTGGTTGGCCGGCCATCCATACCCGAAGTCGCGCGAAAGAGGAACCGCCCAAACCGGAAAATATTTTTATCGATATTGGTGCCAAGGATAAGAAAGAAGTGGAGAAAATGGGCGTACATGTGGGTTGTGTGATCACTTACCCGGATACATTTCATATTCTGAACAAGGATAAATTTGTGTGCAGAGCCCTCGACAATAGAATGGGCGGATTTATGATCGCCGAAGTAGCGCGATTGCTCCATGAGAACAAAAAGAAATTGCCATTTGGACTATATATCACCAACTCTGTACAGGAAGAGATCGGACTAAGAGGCGCACAAATGATTGCCGAACGCATCCAACCTAATGCGGCTATAGTAACCGATGTGACTCACGATACCACTACCCCAATGATTGACAAGAAAAAGCAGGGACTTGCAAAAATTGGTGACGGACCGGTGATCGCTTACGCTCCTGCCGTACAGCAAAAACTTAGAGATCTAATCATCGACGCAGCCGAAACAAATAAGATCCCTTTTCAGCGTGCTGCATTATCGCGTGCCACCGGGACAGATACAGATGCCTTTGCTTATAGCAATATGGGTGTGGCAAGTGCTCTGATCTCCCTGCCACTACGCTACATGCATACCACTGTAGAAATGGTTCATAAAAGTGATGTGGAAAACGTGATCAAGCTTATCTACGAATCTTTACTGCGCATTGAGAAGGATGAAACCTTTAGTTATTTTGATTAATTAGGCTTTATCTGCAAGAAATTAGTTACAGGCTTCCATAATGGAAGCCTTTTTTTATCTTAGCTCACAAACAAGCCCTTAGGTGTTATTCAATTCGCTGGATTTCGGAGTTTTCCTGGTCATTGTATTCTCGATGTACTGGATCATTGGCAGTAAGCGCCGAGTTTCCCAGAACATACTAATTCTGGTTGCCAGTTATCTTTTCTACGGCTTGTGGGACTGGCGGTTCCTATCGCTGTTAATTGGGAGCTCGCTCATCGATTTTATCGCAGCTCGATACATTGCTGCAGCAAGCAAAAAAGGTGTCAGGAGATTTTGGCTTTTTTTCAGTTTGTTCTGGAACCTGGGGATACTCTTTACCTTTAAATATCTCAATTTTTTTCTGGACGGGTTTCATTCTTTGTTCTCTACCAACCTACTGCCTGGAGAGTTCAGTATCTGGAATGTGATCATACCCGTAGGGCTTAGCTTCTATACCTTCCAGACCATGAGTTACTCCATTGATGTGTACCGGAACAAATGCACACCTACTCGCAACCTATTAAACTTCCTTTGCTATGTGAGTTTCTTTCCACAACTAGTGGCAGGACCTATAGAGCGTTCCAGTTTTCTGTTGCCTCAATTTGAAAAGCAGCGCCATTTTGATATCACTGAAGCGAAGGAAGGTCTGCGCCAAATATTATGGGGACTGTTCAAGAAGATACTCGTGGCAGATAAACTGGGGATCGCGGTAACCATGGTTTTTGATAATCCGGAGGGCTATGGTTTTATTAGCCTGTGCTATGCAGCCATATTATTTTCGTTTCAGGTGTATTGCGATTTTTCAGGCTATACCGACATCGCCATAGGAACGGCGCGCCTTTTTGGTTTCAAGCTGCATATCAATTTTAGATTGCCATACCTGGCGAAAAGTATGACGCAATTCTGGCAGCGCTGGCATATAACGCTTACCAAATGGTTTACAGATTACGTCTATCTCCCCATTGTAAAGCGAAATAAGAAAATAACCACCTGGGCACGAATCTCGGCTCTCCTTATTACAATGACCCTGGTAGGGCTTTGGCATGGTGCGAACTGGACTTTTGTTTGTTTTGGGGTCTTTAACGGACTGCTCCTGGCCATGGAACGGATACCGCTGGGAAGATCTAAGAAAACTCTTGCGCGAATGCTACCTGCACAACCTCGCTGGCTTAGTTTGATTTACTTCTTCAGTCTTACATCCATATCCAGCATATTTTTTAGGGCTGTAAATATTGACGACGCCTGGCTTATTCTAAAACGTATTTTCACTTTAGCGAAGGATCCACAATTATCGTTGTTAATAGGTGTGAAGATAGTGTTCCTTATCTTGATGATCGGGGCCGAATTAGCTACAAGAAGAAAAGAATTCCCGCTTCAGAACTTAAATGCTCACTTGCCCAGATGGATGCGTTGGACCTTATATTATATAATGATAGTTTTATTAATTCGTTTCTACGAACCTTTAAAAACCTTTATTTATTTTCAGTTTTAATATGCTTCGGAAATTTGCCATACAAGCTATACTGTTCTTTATCCCAGTGATCATGGGTTGTATTGCTGTGGAAATGGTAACCCGAAACCTTCCGATGCGATATACATATATAGGTAACTATCTCGAGAAAGAAAGCGCCAACCTGGAGGTGATGGTGCTCGGGTCTTCGCAAATGAAAGATGCTGTTAATCCCCAATGGCTCTCAAGGCCATCAATAAATCTGGCGTCTACGAGTCAGCACCACAACACAGACCTTAAAATATTAAGAGGATTGAAAGATCGAATGCCTCTTCTCAACACCGTGCTGATCGAACTCTCCTACGCACATTTAGAATTGCCACACAATGACGGAGAATTCTGGAAGAACAATGTATACCTGGAGTATTACGGGGTAAATTGTTTTGACCGTAAGGTGTGGTTTAAAGATCACTTGATCTATATATCCAATCCACCGTTCTTTTCCGATGCGATATATAAGGAGTACTTTTCGAATGAAGTAAGGGATGTATTTAACGAATTTGGATTCAATGTTAACTGTCACGAAGGTGCTTTCAGTAGAAATGATTTTGATGAAGAAAAGATAGCCCAACTTGATTTTGTTGTTCGCGCTTCAGAAAATAGGGAACTTTTTGAGCACAATTCAAATTATTTTTTAAACATGATCAAGGAGGTTGAAACTATGGGCCTGAATGTGATCGTTATCACTACTCCACTTTATAAAACTTACAAGGAGAAGAGAAACACCCATATACTGAAAAGAAGAGATAGTATTTTACAAGTTGTCGAACAGCGATTCCCCAAGGTACGCGTATTCAATTGTGAAGCAGACTGTACAGAGTTCACGGTAAAGGATTTTCTCAACCACAACCATTTAAATGCAGAGGGAGCCCGAAAATTCACAGAAAAACTAGATCATTTTCTTCAAAATAATCCTTAGCCTTTCTTTAAAGTTGCAAAGTAACGCTTGGCTTCCCTTATCACTTTTGGGGCCAGAAGAATAGTGGCTGTCATGGTAGGAACGGCCATAACTGCAAAGAAGGTATCAATAAGATTGATCATCATATTTAGATCTGTTGTTGCACCAAGGATTATACTTAGAATATAAATATAATTGTAATACGTAGCTCTTTTAGCTCCTATAAGAAAGGACATACACTTGGTTCCGTAATAAGAATAAGAAAACAGAGAGGAAATGCTAAAAACGGCGATGCACAATAACAGCAGGTATTTTCCTATTTGCGGCATTGTTTGCGTAAACGCAGAGGCCGTTAACGACACCCCGTTTGCACTGGATGTTTCCCAGACTCCGGTCACTAATATAGCCAAAGCTGTAAGGGTACAGATCACCAGTGTATCTATTGCCGGCCCTAACATGGCAACCAAACCCTCACGTATGGGTTCGTTTGTTTTGGCCGCTCCATGTGCCATAGGTGCCGTACCTATACCCGCTTCGTTAGAAAATGCACCGCGCCTGATTCCCAGTAAAAGAAGACCTCCTACTACCCCACCCAGAAAAGCATCTCCTTTATAGAAATTGGCCGTAAAGGCATCTGTAAAGATCAGGCTGAGATATTTTGGTAGTACTTCGAAATTAACTGCTAAAATGATCACCACCATGCCGAAATACAGCAATACCATTCCCGGAACCAGTTTTGAGGCGGTATTACTTATTCTACTTAAGCCGCCCAGGATCACAATAGCTGTGATGAGCCCCAGAATTATCCCAATGGTGAGGTTACTATTAAATCCTGTGTACATCCCGGCAGGTTTTAACACCAGGTCGTTGACAGCCTGGGTAAGCTGATTTACATTAAAAACAGGTAGAGCCCCTACAAGGCCGGCCACACTAAAAATTACGGCCAGGAATTTCCAGTTCTTTCCTAGGCCTTCCATAATAAAATACATAGGTCCTCCCTGCAAATCACCATTACTATCCTTTCCTCGGAACATCACCGCCAAAGAAGCGGTAAAGAATTTGGTCGACATCCCAATAACCGCGCTCACCCACATCCAGAACACCCCACCAGGCCCACCAATGGCAATGGCAACTGCTACTCCAGCGATATTGCCCATTCCCACCGTAGCGGATAAAGCCGTTGTTAGTGCCTGAAAATGCGTGATCTCTCCTTTATCGTTCTCATTATCGTACTTGCCTCGTAGAACCGCAATAGCATGGCCCAAATATCTGAATGGGAGAAATTTTATTCGTATCAGCATATACAACCCTCCACCTATAAGCAGGATAAGTAAGGGTAAACCCCAGGCAATGCTTTGTGCTTCCGATATAAAGTTGTCGAGAATTTCGATGAAGTAGTCGTACATGAAGAAGCTAATGTAATTTAAATTTTAAAATTCGTATCAATTGTTTTCCTTTGTAAAGGAATGAAACAACTACTAACCGTCATTTTATTTCTTTTCACGGTTCAATTGATCTCTCAAGAGAACAATACCGAAAATAATTCCTCCTTCGTTTTCACCCCCGAGATCATGGTAGGCTTTACTGCCGAATCCAACGAGTTTTTTCCAGACAGGAATCTACAAACTCAAGTACTGCTGAACTTCGGATGGGATCATAGTAAAAATCCTCGTGAATGGGCCCGGCGGCTGAAAGGCCCAAAGACGGGTATATCCCTTGGCTATACTTCTTTTGGGAATAAAGATAGTCTGGGAGGCGCCTTCACCTTATTACCTTTTATAGAATTTGGCATATTTAATAGCAAGCGTTTACGATCGCAAGTTGGTATTGGCGGTTCTTACTTTACAAAGACCTATGATGAGATGAACAATCCCAGAAATCAGGCCGTATCAACAAAATTAACCTGGTCTTTCAGAGCCTTTATGCATTATGAGTTCCTTAGATCCAGAGAGATGAACTGGCGTGTGGCTTTAGGATATTTTCATCATTCCAACGGACATACACGCTTACCAAACCAAGGTTATAACTCGTTCTTATTGAGCCTTTCGGCTGATATTAAGAATACAAATTCGTCTGCCTCACGCGAACTCACGCAAACTCCCGATCTTAAGAGAAGAGTAAACGATTATATCAGTTTTTATGGTGGCTTCGGAATAAATGTACTGTCACTTGCTTACAACGATAAACGTGGTGTTTATACCATCTCCGGTGAATATGGGAAGGTGTTAAATGGAATGTTTAAAGTAGGGGTTGGCTTCTATTATCGCTATTACGAGCACTATTACGATTATATTGCTGATGAAGAATTTTTGGTTCGACCCGGTGAAGAATTTGAAGAGTTTACAAATAATCCATGGTGGAATGCATCTAATCTTGGAATTCACGCTAATGGGGAATTTATGCTGAATCACGTTGGATTTAACGTACAGCTGGGGGTAAATCTTCACAAGCCGGCATATCAGATCGACTGGCGTATCAATCAGGGATGGGATAATACACCCAGGGAGATCCCGCCTAATTTCATGCTGGGTGAATTCGACAGTAAGTACAGACTCAAGAAAACCCTGGCTGCACGAATGGGCCTGAAATGTTATCTCTGGGATACTAGTAAGGAGCCTATTCATAATATTTTCTTCGGAATCCATATTAACGCCAACGGAGGCCAGGCAGATTTTACAGACCTTAGCCTTGGTTATGTGTACAACTTCAATTTTAAGGAAAGATAAAGGCCTCCCGTTTCCGAAAGGCCTGAGATCATTAATCTGTTTACTGAATTTATTCTATGATCATACGCTTGGTATCGATCTTTTTCCCGTCTACAAACAAGGTATAAAAGTACATTCCAGATTGAAGACTGGCTTTCCCAATTTCAATACTGCCCTCACCTTTCACTTCTACCGCAATATTATTTAAAAGCTGTCCGGTTGTGGAGCTAATCACAATATTTGCATTTGAATAGGTAATTGGGATGTAGTAACCTATCGAGGTTGTATTATCAAATGGATTGGGGATATTCTGAAATAAAACCGGTCTGTTAGGATCCTGAATATTGTCCGGCACACGTAAAGTACAGGCACATTGTTCCAATAGATCCACTCTGGCTATGAGATCATCGATCTGGGCCTGTTGTGCTGCATTTTCATCTACTAAAGGCTGCAGCATAGGAGTAAAATCGATCATAAGGGTATTCCCATCGGTGATCACCAGGGTTAACGTATTATTATTGAGTGCAAAACCTAGTAGCTGCTCATCGGTATTATCGAGATAACCTGATAGATCCACACTTCCACCATCTTCTAACGATAAGGTATTTCCAGCCAATGAAATTTGCTGATCATCTGTTCCTGAATCGTCCAGAGATGAAAGATCCACCACTTCCGAAGCTCCTCCGCTAATCCCTATCGTGAGATCTGTGCCCACTAAAGATGATCCGGAAATATCCTGGTTATCGGTATTGTCCAGGTAGCCTGACAGATCTACCGTAGTAGCGTCGTTAGTTAAGCTAAGGGTATTTCCAGTTAGGGAAAGATCCTGATTATCGGTGTTATCGAGATAGCCTGAAAGGTCCACAGTAGTTGCATCGTTGGTAAGGCTAAGAGTATTTCCGGTAAGGTCTAGATCCTGCAAATCTGTATTGTCGAGATAACCTGATAGATCGACTGTGTTAACTGCAACTCCGTCATCTTCCAGCGAGAGTTCGAGATTGTTTCCATTTAATTGAAAAGTATCTACGGTTTGGTCGTCTGTATCCAAACCAACAGGGTTCCATTGTGTTCCATCCCATGCGTAGGTAAGTTTGTCATCTGTATCGTAAACAATTACCCCCTCTTCCGTCATCAGGTTGGTCCCTAAGGTATTTCGCTCGGCGTTTGTTAATCGGTTGAGTTGCAGTCCGCGATCTGTAGCTCCTAATGCTAAAGACGTGAATGCATTTGGGGTAGAGGTGCCAACCCCTAAAGCTCCCGAACTAGCTATATCCAGAGAACTTGTGGGTGCTCCCGGACGAATTCTGAAAGGTAAGCGGCTACTACCGGTAACATCCCTAATGAAAAAATTTGTCTCGTTAGCCGCAACATCCCACTTATAATCTCCAAAACCGCCAACCTGGTCTAGTCTGATCGTTGGTGTATCTTGATTAAAAACATGCAATTTTACCACAGGATTCGCGATCCCAATGCCTACATTCCCTCCCGATTCTATGCGAAGGGAGTTGGCCGTTGCACCTGCATCCACACGAAACGGGATCACGTTTGCGGTAGCGTCCTGTATTGCAAAATAGTTATCACCCCCGTTAGTATTATCATTTGCCTGAAGCCTCCAGTCGTTATTAGGGAAACTCGCTGTGTTACTGGTGTCGTCGAAGTAAACTCTTAGGTTGTTTTCCCGCATGATAATAGTGTCGAAACCGTAAGCCTGATTGGCTGGGGTGTCTATACCCACCCCTAGTGAGCCAATCACTTCAAGGTCGTCGTTTATAACTTGTCTGGTTGGATTATCCTGATCTATTACCGGGCTTTGAGCCATCGCAATATAGGAGCAGAACAAAATGGATAGTAAAATAGGAAGTCGAAAGTTTTTCATAATCGATTAGTTTTAGTTTAATCTAAAATTAGAATTTAAATCCAAAACAATCGTTGATAATCGGTGAAATACTAATTACATCGACCTACACTATATTTTTTCTACTCGAGACTTTTTATAATGAGGAAAGATAAGCCTTTACGTTGCCTTCGATACGATTTTGAATATCCGTCACATTGGCTTTTTCGAAAGTTTCTCCGGTAATATTCTCGTAAAGCTCAATATATCGTTCGGAGACCGATTCTATATAATCGTCGCTCATTTCGGGAAGTTGTTGGCCTTCCAGCCCCTGGAATCCATTGGAGATTAACCATTGTCGTACAAATTCCTTTGAAAGTTGTTTTTGTGGTTCACGCTTCTCCTGACGTTCCTTATAACCATCTGCATAAAAATAACGAGAGGAGTCTGGCGTATGGATCTCATCGATAAGTACAATTTTTCCCTCCCTGGTTTTGCCAAACTCATATTTTGTATCGACCAGAATTAACCCTCTACGGGCTGCAATCTCTGTCCCTCTTTGAAATAATTTACGCGCATAATCTTCCAGCTGTAAATAATCTTCTTCTGTAACTATTCCTCGACGGAGGATCTCTTCCCTGGAGATATCTTCATCGTGATCGCCTTGTTCGGCTTTGGTTGCCGGGGTAATAATTGGTTCAGGAAATTTATCGTTTTCTATCATTCCATCCGGCATGGAAACACCGCACAATAAGCGCCTACCTGCTTTATATTCCCTGGCAGCATGACCGCTAAGGTATCCGCGGATCACCATTTCTACTTTAAAGGGCTCGCAGGCTACGCCAACTGCCACATTGGGATCTGGTGTGGCGAGCAGCCAGTTAGGTACCAGGTCTTCGGTATCACGCATCATTCGGGTGGCGATCTGGTTTAATATCTGTCCCTTATACGGTATCCCTCTCGGCATTACAACATCGAATGCACTTAGTCGATCTGTTGCGATCATAACCAGCAAGTCGTTCTCCAGCCGGTAGACCTCCCTAACTTTTCCTTTATAAATGCTCTTTTGACCCGGAAAATTAAAATGAGTGTCGGTGATGGTATTCGTCATCAGTTTCTGTTTTCTATGGCCTTGTAGGCGGCTATTACTTTTTTAACCAAGCGGTGACGGATCACATCCTTATCATCCAGATATACCATACCCACACCATCTACATCTTTTAAGATAAGCAGTGCTTCTTTTAGACCAGAGATCACCCTTCTAGGCAGGTCGATCTGTCCAGGATCACCTGTGATCATAAACTTAGCATTCTTACCCATACGGGTTAAGAACATTTTCATTTGTGCGTGGGTAGTATTTTGTGCCTCATCCAGGATCACAAAGGCGTTGTCCAGAGTTCTTCCCCTCATAAATGCAAGTGGGGCGATCTGGATAACTCCCTTTTCAATGTGTGAGTCAAGCTTTTCATGAGGAATCATATCGCGCAAGGCATCGTACAGGGGCTGCATATACGGATCTAATTTTTCTTTCAGGTCGCCCGGGAGGAATCCCAGGTTCTCTCCTGCTTCCACAGCTGGTCTTGTGAGGATGATTCGTTTTACTTGTTTTTCTTTTAACGCTTTAACAGCAAGAGCTACCCCCGTATAGGTTTTTCCTGTTCCCGCCGGACCAATGGCAAATACAAGATCGTTCTTATAGGTTAGCTGTACTAATTTGCGTTGGTTTACTGTTTGAGCTTTTATAAGTTTTCCACTTACTCCATGAACCAAAACTTCTCCACTGGCAGCAGAGGTTTGATAATCATCGCTGTTATCACTTTGTAGTACCCGCTCGATCACATTTTCGTCGAGCTTGTTGTATTTTGCAAAATGCTCCAGGAGCATAGTAAGGCGAGTGTCAAATTCTTCAAGTATTTCCTCATCGCCATACGCTTTTATCTTACTGCCGCGGGCAACAATCTTTAATTTGGGGAAATATTTCTTAAGAAGATCGATATTAGCATTCTGAAGTCCGAAAAAATCGCGAGGGCTAATTTCAGTTAATTCGATAATGAGTTCGTTCAAAAGCGGTTTTATTTATTAGGATTGTGTACTTAGTGTAAATATAGTTTTTCTAGTCGCAAAAGTACCCTATTTTTGTGGGAGTTGTTTTAACAAAATATCAACAATTAACTGCATGCCAATTATAACCCTCACAACCGATTTCGGAGAGAAAGATCACTTTGTAGGTGGGGTAAAAGGAGCTATATACAGCGAGCTCGAAGATGTTCGTATTGTTGACATCTCCCATTCAATATCACCATTTCACCTTACCGAAGCCGCCTATATTATTCAGAATGCTTACAAGAGTTTTCCACAAGGGAGCATTCATATTATTGGTATCGATTCCGGGCTTACTCCGGAGAACAAACATGTTGCGGTGTATCTGGACGGGCATTATTTTATTTGTGCCAATAACGGGATCATATCGATGCTCGCTTCAGAAATAAAACCAGAAAAGATCGTGGAGATAAATATCCATGACAGGATAGAAAGTAATTTTCCAGTACTGGACGTTTTTGTGAAAGTTGCCTGCCATATTGCAAGGGGCGGCACTTTAGAGGTTATTGGGAAAGGAATTGACACGATAAAAGAACTCACAGGGATACGACCCGTGGTAAACCCGGAAGCCAGCCAGATCATAGGGAATGTTATCTATATCGATAACTACGGAAACGTGGTGAGCAATATTACGCGTAGCCTCTTTGATAAGATCGGGAAAGGCAGAAGCTATAAGATCATGGCGAGAACAGCCACTTTTACCGAGGTTTTTAATAATTACAGCGACGCCATCAACTTCGATTTACCACCCGAAAAGCGGGAAGAGGACGGCAAAAAACTAGCCCTATGGAATTCGGGCGAATACCTGGAACTCGCTATCTATAAGAGTAATCCAAGTACTGTAGGAAGTGCTTCGTCGCTTTTCGGATTAGAATACAGAGATACCATCTCGGTAAATTTTGAATAATTAGAGCTAAAATTAACTATGTTCACAAGAATTGTAAAAATGGAATTTGAGGCAGCCAAAGTAGCTGCTTTTCTTTCTAATTTTGATTCGGTAAAAGATAAGATCCGGGCATTCCCGGGTTGTAATTTTTTAGAATTATACAGGGATAGAACCGATCCTTGTATCTTTTTTACCTACAGCCGCTGGGAAAATGAGCAGGCCCTCGAAGATTACCGGAAAAGCGAATTATTTAAAAAAGTCTGGACAACAACTAAAAGCATGTTTCGTTCTAAAGCGAATGCATGGAGTGTGGACACTTTGCATAGTTTAAATTAATGACAGCGATTATAAAAAAAGAAATAAACTCTTTCTTTGCCAGTCCCATTGGGTACCTAGTGATAGGTATTTTCCTTATACTTAACGGGTTATTTCTATGGGTATTTGGCGGAGACTATAATATCTTCGATTCTGGTTTCGCAGACCTGGCACCTTTTTTCGAACTGGCCCCCTGGATCCTACTTTTCCTGATTCCGGCTGTGACTATGAGAGCCTTTAGTGATGAGTTGAAACTGGGCACCCTGGAGTTGTTGCTAACCAAACCTCTGGCTTTGCACAATATTGTCTTCGGAAAATACCTGGGTTCGGTAATCTTATTAGTGATCGCATTGGCCCCTACCCTATTATACATCCTTACGATCTCCGCCCTTGGTAATCCTGAAGGAAACTGGGATGTTGGTAGTACCGTGGGTTCTTATATCGGCCTCTTCTTCCTTGCGGCGGCCTATACCGCCATTGGGATCTTTGGCTCTTCCCTGTCATCAAACCAGATCGTAGCCTTCCTCATCTCGGTTTTTCTGTGCTTCGCCCTGTATTATGGATTTGAAGGTCTTGCCACCTTAGAATTTGGGATTCCGTTGGACAAATTAGGTATGAAGGCTCATTTCGATAGTGTTTCCCGAGGTGTTTTAGATACGCGGGACCTGGTTTACTTTTTAAGCATTACCGCACTGTTCTTAATTTTTACTGTCTTTAAACTTAACAAACGTTGATGGGCGGTTCTCGTAAACATATCGTCCAGCTTTTTACGCTCGTTGCAGCTATTGTCTTGCTGAATGTTATAAGCGGTTATGTATACAAGCGCTTCGACCTCACGCAGGACAAACGCTATACCCTCTCTGAAGCTGCTAAAGAAACCATTGCCGAGGCTAATTCACCCATTGTGATCGATATTTTCCTGAAGGGGAATTTTCCACCCGAGTTTAGAAGACTACAACAAGAGACCGAACAGTTACTGGAAGAATTTAAAGCCTATAATCCCAATATAATTTATCGGTTCATCAATCCCCTGGAAAACGAAGAAGACCGGGAGAATATCCAGGAGCAGATGCGAAATTTCGGACTCACAGCCGCGCAGGTTGAAGTTCAGAAAAATGGAAAGATCAGTACCGAATTGGTGTACCCCTGGGCTCTGGCCTATTACAACGACAAAACGGTAAAGATCCCTTTATTGAAAAATCAACTGGGAAGTACCACCGAAGAAAGGGTGAACAATTCGATCCAGAACCTGGAATATGCATTTGCCGATGGTTTTAGTAAGCTAACGCAGCCAAAACGCAGAAAGGTGGCTGTTTTGAAAGGGAATGGACAGCTTGATGACAGATATGTGGCCGACTTTTTCAGTACGCTACGCGATTATTACTTTATCGCTCCGTATACTCTGGATTCGGCCGCGGTGTCTCCTCAGCGAACATTGGATCAACTCAAGGAATTCGATCTAATCGTATCTGCCGGGCCTACGCAATCCTTTTCAGAAACTGAAAAATATATACTCGACCAGTATACCATGAATGGAGGTGCTATGCTTTGGCTGGTAGACGCCACCGAAAATAGGATCGACACTGTTAGTGGTAATACTTTTTCCTTCGGAAAAGACCTCAACCTGAACGATTTCTTCTTTAAATACGGCCTACGTGTCAACCCTAATCTCGTAAAAGATATTTATGCCGCTCCTATAGTACTGGCAAGTGGGCAAGAACGCGAATCGCAGTACAATCGATATCCCTGGTTTTTTAATCCGTTGAGCAGTTCGGCCAATAATCATCCTGTAGTTACTAATATCGAGGCCGTGAAGTTTGAATATGCCAGTGCCATAGATACACTGCCTAATGGTATAGATAAAACCGTACTGCTGAGTTCGTCACCCATTTCACAGCTAATAGGTCTTCCAGCAGAGATCAATATCGATAAAGAGATACCGGAAAATCTGAAAGTGATCAACGAAGGGCCCGATCCCGGCAAATTCACTGCTGGTGAAGTTCCCTTGGCTGTATTACTGGAAGGAGAATTTACTTCGGTTTATAACAACCGTGTAAAACCGGTAAAGCTAGTGGAAGATAAATCCACCTCTGCACCCACCCGAATGGTAGTGATAAGTGATGGCGATGTAATAAGGAATCAACTGGACCGAGGACGGCCTCTCGAACTAGGTTTCGACAAATGGACGCAATCCTTCTATGGAAACAAGGAATTTCTGCTGAATACGGTAAATTTTCTGTTGGACGATAGCGGACTTATAAACATTCGAACCAAGGAAATTGCCGTGGCCTTTCTTGATCCTCAGAAAACAAGTGACGAAAGAAGTAAGTGGCAAATTTTAAACTTGCTGTTACCATTAGGATTATTAGCTGTTTTCGGGATTTCCTTTCAATACCTTCGGAAGCGTAAATACCAACAATAATAACGGGATAGTTATGTCCAAAATGTTAATAAGTTTGTTTTATCTAAAAGAGCAATTAAAATATATTTGTAGTTAGGCGAAACTTATCGTTTGGCCTTCAGAAATTCAACCCAGAAAGACATACTCCGAACATGAAATTTATAGTATCGAGTTCTTATTTATTAAAACAACTTCAGGTTTTAGGTGGCATCATCAATAGTAATAATACATTACCCATTTTAGATAATTTCTTGTTCGATCTGGACGGAAAGAATTTAACAGTTTCGGCCTCAGATCTTGAAACAACCATTTCATCGAAACTTGAGGTAGAAAGCAGTGAGAAAGGTAGTGTATGTATTCCAGCCCGCTTACTTCTCGATACGCTGAAAACCTTCCCTGAACAACCACTAACCTTTACGGTAGAAGATAACAATACTGTAGAAATAAGTAGTAATCACGGTAAGTACGCTCTCGCCTATGCTGATGGTGAGGAGTTTCCAACGGCGGTTGAATTAAAGGACCCATCCGCCACAACCATTCAAGGTGACATATTGGCTACGGCTATTAGCAAGACCATCTTTGCAAGTGGAAATGACGATCTAAGACCCGTAATGAGCGGCGTGTTCTTTCAATTCTCTACAGAAGATCTCACCTTTGTCGCCACCGATGCACATAAACTTGTAAAATATTCGAGAGCCGATGTAAGTGCATCCCAGGTTGCAGAATTCATTATGCCAAAAAAACCTCTGAATCTATTAAAGAGCATCCTGGCAGGAAGTGAAGAAGACGTTGCGATAGAGTACAATGAAAGCAACGCTAAATTTAGTTTCGATAGCACCGAAATGGTATGTAGATTAATAGACGGGAAATACCCAAATTACGAAGCTGTTATTCCGAAGGAAAATCCGAATAAACTTACGATAGACCGTACTCAGTTCCTTAATTCGGTGCGCAGGGTAAGTATCTTCAGTAACAAAACCACTCACCAGATCCGCTTAAAGATCGCCGGTGCCGAGCTCAATATTTCTGCCGAAGATATCGACTACAGCAACAAAGCTGAAGAACGGTTAACCTGCGACTACCAGGGGGATGATATGCAAATTGGGTTTAATTCACGATTCCTAACCGAAATGCTGAATAATCTTGACTGTGATGATGTTTCCTTGGAAATGTCTCTTCCCAATCGCGCCGGTATTCTTACCCCGGTAGATGGCTTGGACGAGGGAGAACAGGTTACCATGCTGGTGATGCCAGTTATGCTGAATAACTAAAAGGGATCCTCTACACTTTCCAGGACCTCGGCCCAGAAATCATTGAAGGATGCTCTGGGACTCTTGCATAGATAAACCGCAGTTCCAAATTCTCTCGCATTAGGATTAGAGATCGAACCAACTAATTCGATCTCCTGAAACAAGTCTGCTACATTCTCCCCCAACTCGTCATTGATATAGATAAGATATTCTATATCCGGATCGAATTGTTTTGGAAACCAATAGTAAAAACTCTCATGAAAACACACGGGTTCGGGCAGCTCGTATTTTTTACCGATAACGGTAATAGCCCCGGCCTGCCCGTAATTTGAGGCATAAATAACGGCCTTGCTTAGATCTTTTTCAGGAATTTGATCGTAAGCTTTCTTAGTGACTTTAGTAAGTTCTTCCCAGCCCAATTGATCTGCATAATCCTGAGGAAGCGAATGAATGGTACCATCCTCGAAACGACGACCGATATCTATTCCATGTTCCTCTTCCAGATCCTGAAAATAGCGAACCAGGCCTTCTTCGCTGTAAATGGGAAGCCCGATAGGCAAGGCCGGCAGGGTGATCATGACAATTACTACTGGAATGGCATATCGAACCCACCTGTTCGATATCCATTTTTCCATCGCAACACAACCACCACAGATAAGTACCGGAAACACACCCATAGTGTAGTAACTCTTACCTTTTAAAGCCAGTAAGACCAAAACCACTACTATCGCGGTATAAGCAACATAGCGGTACTTAGTAGATCTTAAAAAATGGACCATTCCTATTATTAAAAGGAAGCATACTGAAAATGTCATCAATAATTGATCGGCCAAGAAAGAAAATCGATCCACATAGACCAACTGATTTTCATTAAGGGCGTTCATATGTCCAATTACAGGGAAATCGTGAGAGTATTGCCAGACCAAATTTGGGAGGAAGACGAGAAAAGCGATCAACATTGCATAATACAGGGTTTTAACCTTAAATACACGACGATGAGCTGTAAGTGCCAAAGCTACAAGCAAGGCGAGTATGAGCAGTGCGACAAGATACTTATTGAGTAATGCAATACCTGTAACAAAACCGACTATTAGAAGAAATTTTGGTTTGTCTGTGTTCACGTATCTCAACGTATAGAATAGTATAAGAGTCCACAGGAATAGCTCCATTGGCACAGGCTGAAACAGGTGAAATGCCCTTAGGCCAACCGGCATACAAACTATTGCCACAGCCGTTAAAATTTGTGCATAGGCGCCACCCTTAAGTTCTTGGGTTATCCTGGCAGTCAAGACAACCAGTGCGCCTCCCAGCAGGGCTGGAAATAATTTTACGGCAAAGAGAGAAAACCCGAATAATTTCTGCATGATAGCAGCAATCCAGCCAATGAGAGGTGGCACTGTGGCATAACCCAGATCGGGGTGTGTTCCCAGAGAGAAATAGAGTAGTTCGTCACGATGATATTCTAAGTTGTTAATAACATAGAGATGAATGGCGATATTGAAGAATGCCAATCCGTAGACAACCCAGTTCTTACGATCTCTCATAAGGTTTAGTATCTCTTTATTAGACAATTATGCATAAGATCAAATATTGGATTTATTTAGTGAAGAACAAAATCATTATTACTCGACCTTAGTATAAGAAAAACCGAACCCCATCAAAGGAGACAGGGTTTGGCCATTAAACTTCATACAAGTAATTAATCGAATATAAAAATTACTTATCGTCCATGGATCGCCAGTTATCCTTTCGGAAAACACCAGCGAAACAAAGGGTGCAGAGTACGAAAGCCGCACCTAATATTATCCACCAAATCATCTTAAGAAAGGAATCTGATCGTTCCGAAATAGGAAGGCGCTTCGCCATTTCCGGCTTTTACACCGTTAATGATAGGAATAATGAACCCTGCGAATCCTACATAAATGAGACCCAGTATACCTAAACCGAAGAGGAAAATTCCGGGAATACTAAGCACCATGATTAGAATAAGCGTTAGTTGAAAGTTCACAATTGCTTTTCCGTGCTCATCCATACCCTCTACTTTATCCTTCTGTGTAAGCCACAATATTAAGGGTACAAGAAGGCCTCCAAACCCGGTTACGTAGTATAAAAGCTGTGATAGATGTGTGATTACGAGAAGATTGTTATCTGTTCGCCTCGCGCTTTGATTGATTACTTTCATTTTTTTGATTGATTTTGAGGTTGTGCTAATATGACTGCACAATTACAAAAATGTTACAACTCTTAACTAATTCGTATTTTTGCAGCCTATGATCCAAAATGATACCATAGTTGCGTTAGCCACCGCCGCCGGTGCGGGAGCCATAGCCATTATACGGCTATCGGGCCCCGATGCTCTTGGTATTGCGTCATCTATGTTTCATTCTGTCTCTGGCAAGAGACTTATGGACCAACCTACGCACACCGTGCATTTAGGGCATATAAAAGACGGAGAACGAGTAATCGACGAGGTGCTTGCAAGTATTTTTAAGGATCCGCAGAGTTATACCGGGGAAGATGTGGTGGAATTCTCTTGTCACGGAAGCAACTACATTCAGCAGGAAATTATCCAGCTGGCGCTTCGGAAAGGATGCCGAATGGCTCAGGCCGGGGAATTTACCCTAAGAGCTTTTCTCAATGGTAAGATGGATCTAAGTCAGGCAGAGGCCGTGGCCGATCTGATAGCCAGTGATAGTGAAGCCTCACATCAACTGGCCATACAACAAATGCGTGGAGGTTTTTCTTCAGAAATAAAAAAACTAAGAGAGGAACTGCTCAATTTTGCTTCCCTAATCGAATTGGAATTGGATTTTGCTGAAGAAGATGTAGAATTTGCCAATCGTGATGAATTCCAGAAGCTGATCAGCCGGATTCGAACCGTTTTGAAACGCCTGATAGATTCGTTCGCCACCGGAAACGTATTGAAAAATGGTATTCCTGTTGCCATCGTGGGAGAACCCAATGTGGGTAAATCTACCCTATTGAATGCTCTGCTCAATGAAGAGCGAGCCATTGTAAGTGATATCGCAGGTACGACGCGGGATACTATAGAAGATGAGATCACAATAGGTGGGATTGCCTTCAGGTTTATAGACACGGCCGGAATAAGGGATACCAGTGACGTGATAGAAGGCCTGGGAATAAAGAAAACCTTCGAGAAGATGGAGCAGGCGCAGGTCGTGGTGTTCCTGCTTGAGGCGCAGAAGTTTATAAGTATGGAAGACGCTCTTAGAGTGGAGATTCAGAAAATAAGAAATAAATATCCTCAAAAGGCCGTACTTATTATTGTGAACAAGAGTGATCTAATAAGCGGTAATGAAAGAAAAAAGATCGAAACTGATCTAAAGGAAATCTCCGGCCAGAGTGAAAAGTCCCATGCCCTGCTCCTATCGGCTAAAACCGGGGAAGGTGTTGAAACATTAAAGAGTACATTATTAGAGTTGGTAAATACAGGTGCCTTGCGCAATAACGAAACTATCGTAACCAATACCCGTCATTACGATGCGCTACTGAAAGCCCTGGAAGAGATCGATAAGGTGCAGCAGGGTCTGGATAATAATCTTAGCGGGGATCTGCTGGCCGTGGATATACGGCAGGCATTGTATTACTTCGGGGAGATAACCGGCGAGATCACTAACGATGAGCTTTTAGGCAACATCTTTGCTAATTTTTGTATTGGGAAGTAAAATTCCCAATGCCTCCACTATATCTTATTTTTGTTTTGTTTGAATTATACATAACGCACTAATATTAAGTGCAAAATCATTAAATTCGAATAAACGAATGATTATGAAGTATTTACTGTATTGCTGGGCCATCATATTTCTTTTTACACTTAATTTTTCATGTAAAAATGCTGAAGAAAAAACTCCGGAAGTACTACCTGAGGAGACAATTCCCATAAAAGAGGAAGTGGTTCAGGATATAGAAAATAAAACTGAAATTGAAGACGATACATCGAGCGAGACAGATACGATTGTATCCGATCAGTATTTTTACGCTACCGATGGAGAAAAAGCCGCTATACAAGTTCGTGTTGGTGATGTAGACAATTTAGGGTTTGGATGGGACCCGGGATTCGATCCATTTTGCGGTAAGAACACTTCGACGCATCGATATCCGTGGGAGGTCGACTCTACAGATCATCCCGGCACAGACCGCATCATGGTGGTTAGCGGTTATAAGCGAGCCCGAAGCGATGGATATACCTCCTATACCCTTCGCGCGCATACATACCCTGTGGCTATCCAAATGAATTTCGACCCTCCCGCTATTGAAATAGAACAAGTAGTTTTACAGATGATGCTTGACGATTTTCAATCACCTGTATGGGGCACGTCCTTTCAGTTTCATATCAATGAAAAGAGACTGCAATATGTTGAGAATATTCTAAACAGTTTAAATCAGACCGGTCCAACGGGAAAACTTGTACAGATCGGGATCTTACCGGAAGATTTCGAATTATTCGAATCGGGTTCGGTAAGTATAAGCATAGATGATCCTATAAATGATGCCGGGGACGGTTTTGCTATCGATTTCGTGCAATTGCTCATCAATCCTACCTCTCAATACAAATGCAATGGCAAGATACGAGGTATGGTAAAAAATGAGCAGAACAAGCCCCTTGAAGGGGTATTAGTTTCGGCTAACGGACTCGTACAAGCTTTATCTGCTGCCGACGGTTCCTTTGAACTAAACGAGGTTCCCGTGGGAATCATTAGCCTTTTAGCCAATAAAGAGGGCTATCAACCAACCAGTGAGAATTTTGAGCTGAAACGAGACGAAAACAAACAAGTAACCCTCATCCTGAAAGTGAAGGAATCGGAAGACGAAAATTACGTTAGTGAAGAAATCAAGCAAAAAGGCTATGTAAATTTGTATGGCATATTATTCGATTCGGGGAAGGACATTCCAAAAGCCGGGTCTGAACCTGTTTTAAAAGAACTTGCAGGATTCATAAGGAATAATGCGGAAATAAAGATCGAGATCATTGGTCATACAGATTCGGAAGGAGATGCGGCTTATAACGAGGACCTGTCTCGCCGAAGAGCGAAGTCTGTAAGATCCTGGTTAAAAAAGGAGGGCATTGACGTCGCGAATATCTCGGCCGATGGTAAAGGAGAATCCAGCCCTGTAGCAAGCAACGAAACCGATGCTGGCAAAGCACTTAACAGACGCGTAGAGGTGAGAGTAATTGAATAGAGATCTACAAGGATAGTTACGGTAAAGAGTATGAATTTAGGCCCTTATAAAATCTGGATCATGGTGATCGCGGCGGCTATAACTGTTTTTGGATTGCTCACAGGAAAATTTCTCTTTTTGTTTATCTGGTTGCCGTTGGGGTTTTTATTCAGAAAGAAAAAGGAATAAAAAACGGCGCCATCGAATATCAATGACGCCGCACACTAGGAAATTTGAAAAAAACTATTCGAACATAACTTTCTCGTTAGAATCTATTGGGTCTGTATTCTTTTTTCTGAAACTATAAGAGATCCCGAAGTTGATAAGATAATCGGCAAAAGCGGCGTCACCTGCCCTGGGCATACCCGTGATCATCTGCGTTTCCAGATCGGTAACACTTTGTGGACGCTCTCTTCTTAAAGCCACAGGGACACTTAAATTTAACGCCAGGTTATTCAATGTACATGAAAGTCCGGGTTCTATTGAAACGACATTTCCCGGACGTCTGAAACCATAATCGGGGCCAAAAACATCTCTCACCGGCACACCCTCATAGCGTGCTCCTAATGAGGTTGCTATCTGGGCAGAGACAGAATAGCTTAATCCACCGCGTAAGGAAAATTGGTCCGGCACAGCCATGATGGCCTCATTTTGCAGTATCGGACTTAATGTCTCCCTGAAAGTGCGGGTACTGTTAATCCCTCTTGGATTAAAAAGATAGAATCCCCCTGCGTAACCATAGAGCTGGTTAACAATGCGCTGGTAATACTGAAAATCCACCACAAATCCGAAACCACCATCCCCGGGTTGTATGGATTGATCAACCGGACGAACCTCCGGACTTCCTCCTGGACCAACGTTGTAAAATATGTCGGTTGCGCTATAGTTGCCTGTGGGAAATTTCAATGCGAGCCCGATGGCCACATTCATTTTACTGGACTCTAGCGGGTCGAACAACCAATAACCCCCACCTACCCTAATATCTCCAAGTCCGCGCGAGGAGGTTTTATTGCGTTCGTTTCTTCCGTGTTCATATAGAGATGATCGTTCATTGATCACAGTGGGAATGGTAATCCCTACGTACCATCGGCTGGAGATTCCATAGGATAAGGATAAATCCCATGAATTAGAATAATTAACCACCTCGGTGCTATTAGAAACCCGATCAGGTTCTTCTTCCGTGCCCCGGAAATGGCGAAAAGATTCGAAGAATCGGTAATTCATCCCAAGACGTAATTCGCCCTCGCTATAAGCATTTGTATCCAGGGTATTGCCTACCGCGCATGAGAAATGCCTAATGGCAACGCAACCCTGAGCGTTCAAAGAAACTATTGGATATATAAGAATAAAAACAAGTAATAAGAAGGTGATTGGTCTCTGCACAACTTTCTATTGATAGTTTAACGGCGAATATATGTGGAATTGTAGCCGTATCGAGTTAAGTGTAGTTGAAAAGGTTTAATGAAAATTTAATAGGATTAACAGTATTATAATTAAAGTTAATTCAGGATAATTTTTAGTAATATAGCGCTAGATGTACCGGAACCGTAACTTATATATTGTTCTTTTCGCTGCGGCCATAATAGGATTGTTCATCATTCAATACCAATACCTGAGAATTGGACTTAATCTCGCGCGAGTTCAATTTGGGGAAAATATTGCGTTGAGTAGCGAGGTAATTACGGAAGACCTCTCCACAGAAAACCAGTTATCTTTCCTTGTACTTCAATCTCTAAAAAAAGACGATTCTTTCTTTAAGTTGAGTGTAGATAGTATTCAGGAGGCATCTCGCCATTTTTTATCCGATTTTATCCAAAGTCGTCTGGTAGCAAATGGTATCGAGAAAGAATTTGATTACAGCCTGTTCACCAAGGACAGCACCTATTACCTGGAATCTCCGGTTAAATTGAAACCGGATCCTACTATAGTTAGATATCCCATCGAATTAAAAGGATATTTACCACTGGCATTAAATAAACAACTTATTCTCGAATTACATTTCAAAGATCTTAACCGGTATTTTTTATCCCAATTAAACGGGATGGTGATTCCAAGCCTGGTCTTTATTGTGATCATTATACTCGTGATCATTTGGATCATGAAATCCTACTTATCTCAGCGTAGTTTAATTATCAGTACTAATGAATTTATAAATAATTTCACTCATGAGTTGAAAACACCTGTATTCTCTATTAGCCTTGCTTCGGGTATACTGGAGAAGGATATCGAGGCGAAACATAAACCTGTTTTCAGCATTATCAAATTGCAGGTGGAGCGTTTGCGAAGACATATTGACAAGATCCTGGAGTTAAGTATGATCGAATCGAAAAAACAATTATTCCAAATGGAGCAGCTGGATTTTAGACCACTGTTAGTTAAAGTATGCGAAGAATATAAGGCATTGGTACAACTTGAAGAAGTAGAATTCAACTTTACGATCGAAGAGGCAGAATTTAAACTGAAAGGTGTTGGAAGTCATTTGGAAAATGCAATTCTCAACTTACTCGATAATAGTAAGAAGTATTCAAATAACCCCGAAATTAGATTAAGTGCCCAAAAGGAAGGCAAACATCTTACTATTAAAATAAATGATAACGGTTGGGGAATAAACCCAAAAGACGTACAGCGTATCTTTAAAAAATATGTACGTGTCATTCCTGATAACATGCAAAATGTTTCAGGTTACGGTCTGGGCCTAAGTTATGTTCAGGAGGTTCTTAAACGGCACAAAGGTAAGATTGAGGTGAATAGTGAAGTGGGCCGTGGCACTGATGTAATAATTAAATTGCCGTTGATTAATGAATAAGCCTAATTTTAAAATATTATTGGTTGAAGATGACGAAGCATTGGGATATGTGCTATCTGAATATTTAAAGATAAATTCGCTTACTATACAATGGTCCAAAACTGCCGCAGAGGCCATATCGATATTGAATAAAGATTCTTTCGATCTCGCTATTCTCGACGTAACTTTACCTGATGTAGACGGGTTTACTTTGGCTAAGCAAATAAAGAGTAAGTTTCCGGGCTTAGCTTTTCTGTTTTTAACAGCCAGATCCATGAAGATCGATGTGCTTAGAGGTTTCGCTCAGGGGGCTGTAGACTATATAAAGAAACCTATCGATGAAGACGAACTTGTGGCCCGTATCAATGCAATACTTTCCCGGGTGGTAGCTTCAGAAAAAACTAAAAAGATCAAGCCTTGTCATCAGATAGGGATGTATCAATTCAATAGCGAGGAGCAAACCCTGTCGATGGAAGGATCTTACAAGTCACTTACCGCTAGAGAGTCGGAGGTATTGTTGTATATGGTGACAAATCGTAACCAGCTTTGTAGTTATAAGGATATCCTAATCGAAATTTGGGGTGAAAACGATTATTTCAACAAGAAAAGCCTCAATGTGTTTATTTCGCATTTACGAAAATATCTTGCAGACGATCCAACGATACGAATTGATAATATTCACAACCGCGGATTTATACTAAGATGTTAATGGTATGAAACGGTCTAGCCCAGGCTACCCATGGTGAGTAAGGTTGTACCCCAGATGATCACCGAAGACACAAAGATCCCAATGGCATTTGCTGTAAATGCTTTCTTTTTTTCAATTCTGAAGAGGTAACTTGCAATACTCCCAGCGTATACTCCTGTTCCCGGTAGAGGGATCATAACAAACAGTAGTAGGCCCCAGAAACCATATTTCTGTATTTTATTACCCGACCCTGTCTTCGCCCTTCTAGCCACCCAAATAGCAGATTTCTTATACCAGTTCCAGCGTAGCAGATAATGATTGATATTATCAAGAAATACCATCATGATTGGAAATACAAGCAGATTCGCTAGAAAACACACGATAAAAACCAGGTAAATGTTCAGCCCCTGTAGCATTCCATAGGGAATACCCACCTTGGCCTCACCGAAGGGTGAAACGCTCCAAAGCATCGAAACTATAATATCCTGAATCATAGGGGCTATTAGAAAGTGTGCAAAGATAACGTCAAAATCGTTTGCTTCGCATAAAACGAATCATAAAAATTCTTTAAATCTTTATTGGAATTTGTAGCTATAGCCAAGGCCGGCTCCAAAAGTATCATCGGCTAGATTGCTGAAATCGGCACCCAATACCACTGTGAAGGCCCCGTACCCGGTCGTATTGTAACTTAATGAAAGATAGTTGTACCAGTTCTTTAATTTCATACTGAAAGGTTCCCGTAACGTACCGGAGTTATTGGAAACCGAACTTTTTAATAGCCAGGCGAAATTTCCGAAGGTGCCGTTGGCGGCAAAGTGATGAAGCTGAACCAGGTCACTTATAATAGGCGTAGTCTCCTCGGTGATCTCGATACCGGGATCGTAAATAAAAAATGGATAACCGATGATCGTCTCTTCGTATGCCCAGCCTGTTCGATATAGTTTATTACTAAAATAACGGTCGAAACCTGTACCACTTCCGCTACCACTTTGATCTTTGGTTGTGATAAACTCGTAAAGTACTCTTGAAAAAAACTTCTTGTTTTCAGGCGCGAAACTTATGCCCCATACACCATCAGGGAAATTTGCCAGTCGCGTACCCGATCCGTCCTCGAACGGATGTTCGTGATAAAATATAAAGTCCCCTGACGTTTGTGAAAGTTTGTATTCCAGCAAATAACTTCCCAGATGATTTCCTACGGCATTGATCTGGTCACCGGCCGTAGCCTCATCCCCTCCCCGTTTCGCCAGGAAAACATCGATAAAGGCTTCCAAATCGTTTGGTTGCTCTCCATACACAGTTGACGTTCCGGACCACTGAGCAACATGCTGAATCTTAAACATAAGCCCATTATTTTCGTTGACATTCCATCTTACGGCCAAATCTTTAAAATGCACCCAGGTATCTTTAACATATCGTTGGTCGTTTAAAACATAGTGGCCTAAACTCCAGTCCAGGGAGAGACTTTCGGTGATTTGTAGCCAATGAGGAGCTTCAACCAAAAAACCGGGCAACGGTCTGCTATTCCCGGACCACAGAAAATTTTGATTGGTGGCCGAAAGGCCATCTAATACTTGTTCATGTCTTTTTGGGCCCAAGGTAACTTCGATCCAGTTATTGCGATACCCCAAAAACAAATCCATGCGTTGGAATTTATCGTCGAAACCATTTCTCAAGGCTCCACTAAGTCCGGCAAAAAGAGATCCTTGATCGAAATTATACATTGAATGTATATTGGCGGTTATCACACCATCGGTAGTAGCAGATCTTTCGTTTGATGTGTTCGTGAAGAACCAGAAAGGCAAGTTTTCTTCAGAAGAAATAAATCCCGAACCCGCTACAGATCCGTTAACCACAATACCGCTGTTTTGTGAAACTAAAGAATAGCTTACTAAACAAAACAGAAGTAGGAACCGGCTCATAGCATATTATTTGAAGAGACGTTTAAAGAAAGATTTTTTCTCTTGACCGTAGACATAGCCATACTTATTTCCATAACCGAAGTTATTCTCACTCACTCCATTGAGCACCACAGCTATATTGTGCAATTTGTTGTCCTTATTGGCCTCATTTACAAATCCTACCAGTTTCTTTTCGGTGTAATCTGCTCGTACTACATATAACGTTACATCTGCGATCGAACTTATAAGAAGGGTATCTGTTACTACCATAGACGGAGCGGTATCTACTATCACATGGTCATATCTGGATTTCAATTCTGAAAAGAATAATTCGGTTCTATTGCTTAACAATAGTTCGGCTGGATTTGGAGGTATGGCACCGGATAAAATAATATCCAGATCGTTATGGTTGTCGCTTTTAGCAACAAGATCATCAATATTCACAGTGGGATCTGCGATGAATTCGGTAAGGCCTTTTAGTGATCTGTCACCATTGGCCAGATATCTATGTAGTTGTGGATTTCGAATATCGGCACCTACCAGGATCACCCTTTTCCCGGTAAGAGCAAGGGTTGTAGCAAGGTTATACGCAACAAAGGTTTTCCCTTCATTGGTGATAGACGAGGTTACGAAGATGGTCTTATGCGCATCGGAACCTACTCCCTTATTTCTCATGAAATATTGTAGGTTGGTTCGCAGGATACGAAAGGACTCGGCCATAATACTTCTATCATTATGCGTGATAAAATCTGGAGTTCCTTTGGACAGTTTAGGAATTTCACCTTGAATGGATATATTTCTGAGTAATCTTTCCAGGTCCTCTCTGTTAGAGATCTTGTTATTAAATAACCCTTTAAAATAAATGCCTAAAAAGGTTAGTAATAATCCCAGCACGAAGGCAATAAAATATATAAACAATTTCTTTGGCGCAACAGGCTGTCTGCTACTGTAGGCATCGTCAACCACTTTTGCCTTGGAGGCAATAGCGGCTAATGAAATTAAAGATTCTTCACGCTGTTGCAACAGAAACAGGAATAATTGCTCTTTAATGGATTGCTGTCTTTCAATATCCCGGTAGATTCGTTCCTTGGCAGGAACTTGCTCTATCTTACTGTTCAAGCTGGATTCACCGTAATTAAGATCGCGCAAGGATATCTGAAATCCGTTTCTTGTATTTTTTAACGACTGTAAAATAGAAGTGCGTATTTGTTGTATCTGGTTGTTTAGGTTTATGATGACCGGGTTCTTGGTAGTAGACGATTTTAAGAGTCGGTTACGCTGCAATAGCAACTGATTGTAATCGTTTACGGCGCCTACAACATCATCTCCTTCAAGACCAATATTAGTAGGCAACAATTCATTTTCGTCTTCATTCTCGATATAGTCTATCATCGAATTGGTTAACTCCAATTGGGTGGCAATATTAAGCTGTCGCTTGTCAAATTCACTCGCACTTTCAAGGATGATAGCTGCTTCGGTCTGAATATTCGTTAGCCTGTTTTTACTCTTAAACTGTTCCTTGTCTAATTCTACCGAATCTAATTCTTTGCTAATAATTTGAAGTCTGTCATCTATAAAATTCAGGGTTTGCCGCGTAATTTGATTTCTGTCATCAACGGCATCTTCATTATATTCAACGATCAACTGATCCAGAAAATCCATGGCTTTCTGCGGTGTGGCAGATTCGAAGGAAAACTCGATCACATGGCTATTGGGGATCTCATTTAGCAATTTCAGTTCTCCCTGATAGTAAAGAGCGACGGATTCTTCATCGTTATGTACCACCGTAATAGTCTCGCCGGTATATTTACTAAATAGTGCCTCGTCCTCCATATTTGGTAGGACGATCAAGTCTGCAAAATCAAAATGCACCCTATCCCCAAAATTATAGATACCTGAATTAGCGAGGTTATCTCCCGAAATCTTATAGGTTGCTTGATCCTGAATCTCTATATTCAATACAGGAAATGCCCCACCTTTATTTTCTGATTCCGGCTCCAGAAACTGAACCGTAAATGGGAGAGTTCCGTAAAGTTCCGAAGTCTTTACATTACCTACGGCACGATATACTGTATTGAGATCAAGTTTTTTTACCACATTGGTTATCAATCTCTTGGAGGTGAAGATAGCAATCTCATCGTCAATCTTGCTGTTTCCATACCTGGACATATAATTACCAATTTCGGGGATAGCAGAAAATTCGAGAAATCCACTACTATTGCTTTCATCTTTGATGATTACCTTGGCTTTTACCGAATAAATAGGCGTAGCATACCTTAGATAAACAAATGCCCCGGCCATTGTGATAATGAGGCCAAGGAGGAATAAATACCAATACCGAATATAGGGCTTGATTATATCCTGAACGGTTTGATCTGATTGGGAAGAAATTAAATCCTTTTCCTTCATTTTAACGTGTTATAATTATCACCGCACTAAGCACTACAGTTACAAGGGATAAAAGTGCAGGAATATCCGGGATGAAACCAGATTTCTTTACTCCTCTCAATGATGGTTCCACATAGATTACATCGTTTTGTTTCAGAAAAAAGAAATTACTTGTAAAAACATCCGATGTGGTTAAATCCAGCTTAGTGACAATTCGTTTCCCGTTTTCTTCACGTATAATACTAATATTATTGCGGTTACCATCATCGGTAAGATCACCTGCCAGTCCTAAGGCTTCTGGTACGGTAACTCGTTCGTTCCGTATTGTATAGACTCCAGGATTCGCAACTTCACCCAAAATTGTAACCTTAAAATTAAGAATCCTAACATCTACTACAACGTCTGTGATGTACTCCATTAATTTGGTTCGTAGCAAGTTTTCGATCTCGGAGCGCGATTTTCCGGCAACAGCAATAGCTCCAAGAACAGGAAAGTTTATATTGCCTTCCGAATTTACCAAATATCCCTGCAAAGCTAGATTATCTGCATTGGCATTATTTTCGGCAAATTTTTCTTTGTTAAACGGAGCTACCAGGCTATCATCAAAAGATGATATTGAGATATGTAGAATATCGTTGGGCTCAATAATAGGTTCGAATGCTTTCTGAATTTCGGTATTATTTAAGGAATCTGAGTCCTGGAAGTAGATTATCTCCTTTTTTGTTGCACAGCTCAGCAAACTAAAAACCGCCAAACTAATTAAAACTACCTTTCTCATGTATTTATTTATGTTGCAAATATATACTTTAAATTATCCTTCCAATATGTATAAACCAAAACCCACGGGTCTATTTAATCTTTTCTTTTACTAATTCTTCCATTTTAGGTTTGTCCAACACCTCAAACTCTGAATTCTCACTTATAAATTCCGGTACCATATCCTTTAGCAATTGTACAACCTCATCATTCTTCCCTCGAGTAGCCATTTTTATAATTTGCTTCACATCTTTTTTAAGGTCTTCAAATTTCCCCACAGGAGTCTTCGAGATCATGATTTTGGGATGATGTGTAGGCAAAGAGGTCGAAGAATCGTTTAGAAGTTCTTCATATAGCTTCTCTCCCGGGCGTAAACCGGTGATCTTGATATCAATATCTTCGTAGGGTTCTAGACCAGAAAGTCGAATCATTTTTTCCGCCAAATCAAGAATTTTTACGGGTTTACCCATATCAAATACGTAGATCTCTCC
The DNA here is from genome assembly GCF_002966125.1 of Pukyongia salina. Classification (GTDB taxonomy): domain Bacteria; phylum Bacteroidota; class Bacteroidia; order Flavobacteriales; family Flavobacteriaceae; genus Pukyongia; species Pukyongia salina. The sequence continues at coordinate 2,615,168 of NZ_CP027062.1, read as the reverse complement.
CCCATTTCCCATAGTGCCTGCCTGAAGAACCAGCTGACATGCTTCGGGAATCGTCATAAAATATCGTATGATCTCTTTATGAGTTACGGTTACAGGACCTCCCTGCGATATTTGCTTTCTGAAATGCGGGATTACAGATCCACTGGATCCCAGTACATTGCCAAATCTGGTGGTGATAAACTTAGTATTTACTCCTTTTTCATTCTGAAGCGACTGCACGTACATTTCGGCTACTCTTTTAGAAGCTCCCATAACGTTGGTTGGGTTCACGGCCTTGTCTGTAGAAACCATTACAAATTTCTTAATCTCGTAGCTGGCCGAAAGTATTGCCAGGTTAACCGTTCCTAGTATATTCACATAAATAGCCTCATGAGGGTTACGTTCTATAAGTGGAACATGCTTATAGGCAGCAGCATGATAAATGACATCGAAATCATATTTATTGAACAACAAACCCATTCGATACATATTGCTAATGTCTGCGAGCTCTGTTATAAAATTTAACTTAGGATGATTTTGTGATAGATAGATCTCCAGATCATGTAGGGCAGATTCTGCCTGATCAAGTATTACAAGCTGTTTTGGTTCGAAACCTGCTACCTGTCTAACGATCTCACTTCCTATGGATCCTGCCCCACCTGTTACCATTATCACTTTATCATGAAGGTCGAGCTCGATCATTTCGTTGTCGATGGTGATCGGACTTCTATCCAGCAGGTCTTCTATATCCAGAGGTTTTATATGATGGTGTATATCCTCCTTCTTGTTCCAGGATTCCAGATTCGGAACATTGAATATCTCGATGTTATTCTCAATACAGTCCTCTATGATCTGGTTCTTACGCTTTCCATTCATTCCTTCACTAATTAGAAGAATTCCATCCAGATCCATTTTTGAAATAGTTTCCGAAAAACTGTCCTTAATGGGGATGACAGGTTTCCCTAAAATCTTAAATCGCTTCGAATCGAATATCTCTGTAAGAAATCCAACCAACACGAAGGGCATATTGGATTCGGTAGTTAATGCTTTCCCTAAAGAAATCGTCTGGTCGTCCACCCCAACTATAGCTACACGTTTCTTTACTTTACCGGCAGCCGTGTTCCGCAGGAATTGATAACTTTCTTTCACTGCGATCCTAAATAACAGCATAACTGTAAAGGAAACCAGCATATAGATAAGAAGGGAAGTGGTTAAGAAGATCCTATCACCCTGAATTGCCGCAAATAGGAAATTGAAGCCAATTAGACTAACACATGTAAATAGTGCAGACAACGCCAATTTAAGTATATCTGTGAAGGTTGAATGCCGTATGATTCCAGAATAGGTCTTAAATACAAAAAAGAATAAAATATTTACCGCCAGAATAAAGCCTCCCTGTGCGGGAACCGATATAAAATCACGAAACTTAATGGGTGTTCCCAGTATAATCAGGTAAACGAGTACCATTGAGAGTACCACTAAGAAGACATCGATCAATAATACGATCCATCTAGGTAAATACCTTTGGTCCAGTACTTTAAGGCGATTATCACCCTTATAGAAATTTGGTAAGATACGTTTGGGGGTTAGCACTTTATAGGATTTTAAACAAATATAACTAATATCTATAGGAATTGCGATAGCACAGACATAATCCTTTGTTTATCAGCATCTTTAAGATTAGATCCCGATGGTAGGCAAAGTCCGTGTAAAAACAATTCTTCAGCGATTTTTTCACCGTAATAAGGGGAGTCTTTAAAAACTGGTTGCAAATGCATAGGTTTCCACAAAGGTCGTGATTCGATATTATCTTTTTCAAGGGAAAGCCGTATTTCTTTGGCTGTAAATCCGGTTTTCGATGAATTTACTGTTATACAGGTTAACCAATGATTAGAAAAATAATGTGAATTCGGTTCAGAAAACACCTCCACTCCCTCTGTTTGTGCAAATAAGTCTGAATAAAATTGATTCATTTGGCGGCGAAGTCCTATATGTTCATCAAGTACTTGCATCTGTCCACGTCCAATTCCGGCGCAAATGTTACTAAGCCTGTAATTATACCCTATCTCCGAATGCTGATAGTGTGGAGCATCGTCCCTGGCCTGTGTGGCGAGAAAGACTGCTTTTTGCTTTTCAGCCGGGGTGCGTGTAACCAAAGCGCCTCCACCGGAGGTTGTTATGATCTTATTCCCATTAAATGACAATATGGACAGATCACCAAAAGTACCACAGGATCTGTTTTTATACTTACTTCCCAGGGCCTCCGCACTATCTTCGATAACGGGAATATTATACTTTGTGGCCACAGCAGTTATCTCATCCACTTTATACGGCATACCGTATAAATGTACTACTATGATCGCCTTGGGTTTTTTACCTTTCTCTATTCGATCTTTGATGGCCGCTTCAAGCTGAACAGGACACATATTCCATGTTTCCGGTTCACTATCCACAAAAACGGGAGTGGCGCCTTGATACACGATGGGGTTTGCAGAGGCCGAAAAGGTCATGCTTTGGCAAATAACCTCGTCCCCTTCCCTAACTCCTATCATTATTAGAGCCAGATGTAGGGCTGCCGTCCCTGAACTCAAGGCAGCTACATGCCTTTCGGAACCCAGGTATTGTTCAAGATCACTTTCGAAACCAGTAACGTTTGGGCCTAAAGGCGCGATCCAGTTAGTGTCGAAGGCCTCTTTCACAAAATCCCGTTCAGTTCCTCCCATGTGGGGTGATGATAGGTATATTTGCTTTATGTTCATTTCGAAAGAGGTTTTGCAGGTATTCCTACCGCAGTACAATGGGAAGGGATGGATTTAGCTACCACCGCACCTGCTCCAATAATACTTTGTTCTCCGATAGTCACATTATTTATAATTTTAGCGCCCGTTCCACCATACACACCTTCCTCGATGATTACCTGGCCACTTATATTAACAGATGGCATAAAAGAACTATACCGCTTTATTATTGTATCATGCCCTACCGTACATGCTAAATTTAGAATAACAAAATCTTCAATAACAATATCGCATGTAAGTATATTACCTCTACAAATAATACAACCTTGTCCTATAGAAATATTAGCGCCTAAGCGATTTACGCTTGGGTGAATTAGGCTGGGAAAGTTAAACCCGGCTAATTTTTCTACAACTGATTTCTTTACCTTAGGATCACCTATTGCAACAACTAAGAGAGGTTTAGTTTTAAGGTTGTTTAGATAAGATATATTGCCTAACACCGGTATATTATGGATTAAAGTTCCTGCTTCTATACCATCGTCAATAAAACCAATAATAGTGTATGTTTCCTTTATTTGGTTGATATCGATGATAAGTTCTTTCACTTCTCTTCCAAATCCACCGGCACCTATTATAATGAGATCCTGCATATTAATTTCCTTTAAATCTAGAGGTTGTCGATTGGCCTTCTGCCGTTATTCCTTCGCGTTTAAAAACCTTTATCACTGTTTTTAGTAGTATTTGTATATCTAGAACAAAAGATATATGGTTCGCATACCAAACATCCAGAGCGAGTTTATCTTTCCATGTGAGTGCATTTCGCCCATTAACCTGGGCCCACCCTGTGATTCCTGGTTTTACACTATGCCTTTTCTTTTGTTCTTCGCTATATAAAGTTAGATATTCCGGTAAAAGAGGCCGCGGACCCACCAGGCTCATATTCCCGATCATCACATTGAGTAGCTGCGGTATTTCATCCAGCGATGTGGTTCGAATAAAGCGTCCCACCCTGGTTAATCGCAGTTCATCGGGTAACAACTCACCTTGTTCATCTCGTTCATTATTCATGGTTCGAAACTTAAGTATGGTAAATATTCTTTCATTCTTCCCCGGGCGTCTCTGGAAGAAGAATGGGTTACCACCAAGTGAAAGTGTAAGAAACACCATAACTAACAGAAACACAGGAGATAAGATGAGGAACATCAATGTAGCCGTAAGAACATCCAGTAGTGGTTTTATAACTTGCCGATACATGGCGCAAATGTACTAAAGATTTGCCTCTTGTATTCTGTATTCCTCCAGGATTATCTCCCACATTTTATTACGTTCGTATCTTCTTACGATCTCCCGTCTGGCATTCGAACTCAATTGTTCTCTCAAGTCATGATCAGTGGCCAGAAGGTCCATCTTCTCATAAAGCTTTTCTGTATTCTTAGCAGGAACCAATAATCCGTTGCGTCCGTCCATCACTATCTCATTACAGCCATTTATGTTGGAAACTATCGATGGCAAATCCATCGCACCAGCCTGCATCACTACATTGGGAAAACCTTCCCTATAACTGGGAAACACCAGGATGTCACTTACTGCCAGAAAGATCCTTATATCTTGCTGATAGCCCGTGGTTATAATTTTTGAATTAGAATCTATCTCCATGCGCGACTTTTCCGAAAGCGGATCAAGGTCTTCCTCAAAGGGCCCAACAAGGAGAAGTGTGCATTGCTTATTTTGTTGCTGTAATAATTTGAATGCAGCAATCAATTCATCCAGGCCTTTGTCCTTTACAAGGCGTCCAACAAAAACATAAACAAGATCCGAGGGATGGATATTAAGTTCCTCTCGTTTTTTCTGAACTTTTTCTTCTGAAAAATGAACCCGTGAAAAATAGCTTGTATCAATACCATTACTGCTCCCTTCTCCAAGCACCTTCAGTTTATATGCATTACAGAACTTTTCTTTCAGAATTAATTCTTTTAAACCTCTTGAATTTGGATATACCATGGTTGCGTAACGATAGGTAAGTTTCTCTACCTGGTTCAAGATCTTTCGTTTTACTCCCGTGGCCTCCGTAAGCGGCATCCCGGCAACCGTATGCAAACGTATAGGCACCCTGGCCAAAGCTGCGGCCATCATTCCCACTATACCAGCTTTTGGCGTATGAGTATGGACAATGAGCGGTTTTTCCTTTTTTAGAAATCGGTAAAATTTAATTACCGCTCGAATGTCGGCAACAGGTGTGATCTTTCTGGTTAATGGAATATGAAATGTACTTACCCCTTCTTTGATGCCATATTCCATTAAATTTTTTTCTTCGGAAGAAACCGCCGTAACATCGTAGAATTGCGACATAAAAGCCAATTGACCTTCCAGGAGTTTTTCAAGGGAGATGGGTATTGTGGTTATTCGTATTAATTTTTTTTTCAGCATAAATTAAAACATTTCAGAATAAAAACCTCTGAACGGTATATTTCTTTGTACTCAATAAAATAAGCTACACTTCTGCTTCTTTACTATAATTTATAATGTAATAATACAACAACATTAGAAGTAACCAGATGGGTAATCTTCTCATGATATCTCCTCCAAGCGCATAGATTAAAATTGGAATTGAAGCGGCTAAGAGTGAGGTGACTTTCGTAAAAGTTTTAAATATTTTATACAGTAAGATTAGGAAGAATACTAGACCGATTGCCCCACCCTGAAGAAACACGGTGATAAAAGTTTCATGAGAGTCCCAAAACTGCCCGGCCTGGTATATGTGTGCCCCTGGTCCTAATCCAACTAAAGGAGAAGTAAGTGCGACATCAATAGCATTCGAATACAACGATGACCTTCCACTAGCCAGGTCTTCCGCATTGAAAATAGCAAAGAAAATTTCATATAGTACCGGGGAGTTTACTACTCCTAAAATAATAATGATCGAAATCAAGCTCACTATCACCGCATTTTTCATTCTTCCTTTAAAAAGTTTTACGAATTCCAGAACAAAATAAACAGCCCAACCTAGTGTTAGGCCTACCAACGCTTTAAAAGACCCGGTTTGGACAACCAAATACGAGAAAATGAGTATGAGAACTAGACTAATAAATCTGGTAATTGGGCGCTTCTCATTTCTAAAGATCAATAATCCAATAAATGGCATGGGGGCCATGAACATGGCCGTTTGATGCAGATTGGTAACAAATGGAGCGAAATAATCGTAATATTTCAACGGAAGCCCATAAATAGTATCGGTGAACATACTAACAAGGTATAGCGCGGTAAATAATACTCCAGAGATTAAAAATATCCTCTTGATGATCTCATAAATATTGATACGATCTTTGTGATAGAAATTCTCTATTATCAGGCAAGTTATCAGAATAACGATATAGGCCATAAAATCGAAAACAGTACTTTCAACAGTTCCGGTACTTTGATTGAGAATAACAATATTATAAGCAAAGCCGAAAAAAGTAATGATGAGAAACTGGACCCAGAACCTAGAAAATACCACATCTCGGGTGATCCTGTTTATATAACCTTTATTTAATCCGTATAGAAATAAAATTAATAGGGTTAATTCTCCAAGACCCACATACCCCACCCGCAATACCGTAAATGGTATAAGAATGCCGGCAAATATCAATCCTTTTTCTAGTTTATTCAATACGAGTTATTTTAGATATCTGGAGATATTTTTTCTGTATTCTTTAGCATTTCTACGAGCAAATAATATAAGCCCCGCAGACCTGTGGTTCAATCTTTGAATATACCAATTTAAGTTGCGAAGTTTCTTCCTTGAAGCAAGATATCTACCCAGTAAACTATTTCTATTGTGGATATATAGTTCTTTTTCGGTCTTCAACATCTCCGAATATTGATCTATTTTATTTAAAATCTGTTTATCTCCAATTTGCAGTGAGCTTGTACCGATAGTAATAGGAATGATGTCGTGCTCGACCAATTTGTTCTTTTCAACAGTAATTTCGAGAATGGCAGATTCTTTATTGTTTTGAGACTGTTTTATCAGGGGTTCTTTAGATTTCGATGTATACACATCGTCAAAACAAAAATTACCCAGGCTATAAGCTATCAAGCTCTCATCTATTTTTTCGATCCCTTGCAATACGTGCGGGTGATGGCCATAGAAAACATATGGACCTATCTTGGCCAGATCGCGGGCGAGTTCGATATGGTCATAGTTCGGGTAGTTTACATGTTCCTGTCCGCAATGAACACTAAAAATATTGAAGTACCCTTTGGCAGAATTATGAGTTAATTTCTCGGTGATATTGGGAACACTTAGTGCATTTATCCCTTTTTTATTTTGTGAATCGATCCCTAATGGATTGGTTGAATAACAACAATATCCATTCAAGGAAATGGTATTATCATCAGTCTCAAATAACAATTCTTGTTTCTCTATACCAAAATACTTTATCCCGTTGTCCTCTAATATCCTTTTGGTAAATTGATAAGAGTCGGGCCCATAGTCGTATATGTGATTATTGGCTAGGTTTACTACACTAATATTTAAATACTTGAGCAGTTCTACATTTACCGGGCTTGATTTTATATAGGCCGATTTATATCCAAAAGATTTATGATGGGGTTGTGCAAATGGTGTTTCCAAATTGCCAATAACCAGGTCGTATGATCGAAGTTTTTTAGCTACCTCCTCGAAGTATTGATGTAGGTGTTTATTACTTTCAAGTGAAAATCTCCCAAAAAATGCGATATCTCCTAGTAGTGCAATTTTCATCTTCTATTAGTTCTTTAAATTATTCTTTATCAACGAATATTTACCACTCGACTCTTTTGGTATATCCTCTACCAGTTGGAGTTCTATTTGCATGTTAGCTCCAAATCTATATCGCAACTCGGTCATGATCTTTTCCTCATGATCCTTACAATAGGAATTTCTATCTACAACCAATAACACTTTCAGGGATTCAACTTCATCCTGGATAAACTGCATTTTTATTACGCTGTTTGGATTTCCTTTTATTACATCGGCCAGGTGGCTCAAACTAATTTTCAATTTATTTGAAGACAGAAGATAATCTACTTTTCTTCCCTTTATAGAGGCTACCAAGGGGTGAGAAGATCCACAGGGACAAACCCCTTCTTTGAATATTATCTGGTCACCGATATTATATCGAATGAGAGGTGTTCCTTTGGTGGTAAAAGAAGTAACGATCATATTATCGTTTTCATCGGTTTCTATAATTCCAGTATCCAGGTTATAATGCAGGTTTCCTGAAGCACATTCGGTTATAAAGGGGGCTCCTTCGGCAGAAGCATATTGATCGTAAACCTTACATCCAAAAACTTCTTCAATAAGTTCCCGGTGCATGGGTAACAAAGTCTCGGATGTTGTAAATATGGCCTGAGGCTGAAATTTCAGAGTGATATTGTGTCGTTTGATATAACCTGCCAGTTCGAAGATCGCAGAAACGAAACCATTAAGTACTTCCGGCTTGAACACGTTAAGATCTTCCAGGTAATATGGCATATTAGTTTCAGAAATATGAAAAGTAGAATACAGTCTTTGCTTATATATAAAATTATATCTCCAAAAGATCTTGGTGTTTTTCTTGTAAATAAGGGATCGCCCGCTAAATGTAGCTTTCTTAACTTTAAAGGGATCTATGCCCAGCCTTTTTTTAAAGGCATCCAGATAGGCCATCCGTATTTGGTAATCCTCTTTGGTAAACAACACTTTAAGAGCCTTACCGGTAGTACCTCCGGTATATGAGGCGATTCCTTCCTTTTCACTAATGGTATATACTTCATCTATATTTGCTCGAAGTAATTCCTTGGTTACAACCGGCAGTATCGAAATGTCATCCACAGAACTTATTTTGCTTAAATCGATATCGCTGTATAGCTTTTTATAAAATTTGCTGTTCTGAACAGTAAAATCTAAAAACCGAACGAATTCGCTGAACTGCCTTTGTTTTTCAAACTCTAATGAGGTGTAATCTCTGGAGAGGAATTCTGTAAGTTTCTCGCGATAAAGCCTGCCGTATCGCTTTTTATAGATAAGATATCCATAGCCAGATATAATAAGGTTCTGGAACCATACCGGAGAATTCTTATATACTGTTGTTATAAGTTTATTCATCACCCAAATGTTGCGCTTTTTTATTCCCAAGTCTGAATTTCCAATAGAACCAATACGTTAATATCGCCATTAGGAGGGTTGTGCCCAACATGATCGCGATGGCGCCGTATAACTCATATATCGGAACCAGGATCAATGCCATAAAAAAGAAGAATAGACAGCTGTATAAGACAATATTCTTGTAGAGGGAATCCTTCCCAATAAGCATTAGATAATTTGGTCCAAAGGTAAATCGAACAAAAATGAAAAATACCATAGGAGTTAATAACTTGAAATAATATGCAATTTCCAACTTATCCGCACCGTACAGAAACGAAATTATATATTCCGAAAACAATAAAGAACCGGCGGTAAGCAGCAGCCCTATAACGATCATCATCCTACTGAAAACAAAATGTTTTTTAATATTTCTCGACAGATATGGAAGAAATGTATTTGATAATAAGAGGGCGATCGAATTTAAGGCATCGATCAATTTTGTAGCTGAGGCGTAGATCCCTATTATATAGTTTGACGATGTATACCCCAGAATAAAAGTGGTAGTACTATTGTATAAAGTGGGAGCAAATAATGATATAAATGCATGTTTACCTTCTTTCATAGCTATGATGATCTCTCCCAATTCTGTTTTCCTGTAACGTATCTTTAATTGTTTATGAATTATCCAAAAGGATACTATTGTGCTAACCGTCATCGCAAATGCATTAAGCAATGGAACTAGCAGATAATCACCGGGCCCCGTTACCATGAACAAAAGGGCTACAAGATAAAGCACCTTTGTAGAAAGGTTGATAAAAGCTATGTATTTCATACGCTCCATTCCCTGGAAGAGCCAGGCGGGAAAAAGGGATTGCATAGCCACAAAATAAAAAGTATAAAGATGTAGAATCCAATATTCTCTCAAAGTTGGAATTACGGCAACCGCAACGGTGAACAGTATTAAACTAATAAATAGTAATACAACCGACAATGATATATAAGTACTGTACTGTTTTGATAGAAGCTCTTTATCTTTTCTTGCTCTGGCAATTTCTCGGACGGCCGTAATAGAATAGCCGTAATGGATAAAAGCTCCAAAATACATGCAAAATGCCAGGGAGAATGCTGTTAAACCAAACACATCTATACCCAGGGTCCGAACAAGATAAGGTAGAATAAAAAGGGGAATAAGCATATCGAATCCCTTTATAGAAACTAAAGAAAAGAAATTTGCAATTAACTGTACATTTTCCTTATTCTTCAGCAATTGAAGTAATCGTTGTATCATGTATTCACCTTGCTGTTATTAAAAATCCTGTTCCGGCTTTTAACTTTGGGGAGTGTTTAAGTTATCCAAGATAGAAATTTCGAAGCTGCTATAGCGGCTAGTTCTTCGAGTTTAACTTTTTAAACAAATTACTACAATATCATTCCCGCCGCCACCGTCTCATGGGTAGCATCATCGATAAGGATAAAACTTCCGGTAACACGATTATCACGATATTCGTCTATCATCAAAGGTCTGGTAGTTCTCACCTTTACCCTTGAAATATCATTCATGTTGAGTTGCTTATCCTCTTCCTCACGGTTATAGGTATTAATATCGATCTTGTAGAGTACATCTTTGATCATGGCTTTTTGCTCATTTGAGGTATGCATGATCGTATATTTTGCTCTCGGCCTGGCTGGATCATTGTGCAACCAGCATAACATGGCGTCAAACTCCTGCAGAGGTTCGGGTTTGTTATTGGTACGAACTATCATATCACCCCTGCTTATGTCTATATCATCCTCCAGGGTAATGGAAACCGACATAGGGGCATACGCTTCCTTCAATGGCCCATCTATGGTGTCTATGGATTTTATTACTGAAGTGAATCCCGAAGGCATCACTGTTACTTCATCTCCAGGGCGAAAAATACCACTGGCCACCCTGCCTGCATATCCTCTGTAGTCGATAAAGCCTTCTCGTTGCGGGCGAAGGACCGTCTGAACCGGAAACCTTGCATCGATCTTATTGATATCACTACTTATATGCATGTGTTCCAGAGTGTGTAAAAGCGGTGCACCCTGATACCATTCCATGTTCTCCGATCGATTTACAACATTGTCGCCGTTTAATGCACTAATAGGCAAAAAGCGAATATCCTTTACATAAAGCTTAGAGGAGAATTCTTCAAATTGTTCTATGATCCCCTCATACACTTCTTCTTTGTAATCCACCAGATCCATTTTATTGATACAAACTATGATATGTGGGATCTGGAGCAATGAAGCAATAAATGCATGTCTTTTCGTCTGTTCGATCACTCCATGCCTTGCGTCGATTAGGATCAACGCTGCATTAGCAGTTGATGCCCCGGTTACCATGTTACGGGTATATTGAATATGTCCCGGCGTATCTGCAATAATAAATTTTCTCCGTGGTGTTGTAAAATAGCGATAGGCAACATCTATAGTGATCCCCTGTTCCCGCTCATCTCTCAAGCCATCTGTAAATAAAGCCAGGTCAACTCCATCATGCCCTTTGCGCTTACTTGTATTTTCAACTGCCTGAAGCTGATCTTCAAAAATGGCCTTGCTATCGTATAGGAGTCGGCCAATAAGGGTACTCTTTCCATCATCAACACTTCCGGCGGTGGTAAATCGTAATAATTGATTGTTATCGATCTGGGTTGAATTGCTCATTCGTTCTATATGCTTATTATCTTGTTTGAAATAGTATAAATTACTCGCCTGTGGAGCTTCTACCGGATTATCTTAAAAATAACCTTGTCGCTTACGGTCTTCCATGGCAGTTTCACTTCTTTTATCATCACTACGATTACCACGCTCTGTTTGTTTCATCGCAGCAACTTCGGAAACGATCTTCTCCAGGGTATCCGCATCACTTTCTATTCCTCCCGTGATCGTAATATCACCGAGGGTTCTGAATCTTATTTTTTTCTTCTGAATTTCCTCTCCATCGTCCAGTTTTAGATGCTCCGAAACCGGGATCCATGAATCCTGGCGCCACACCACCTCTCTCTCATGCGCGAAATAGAGCGAAGGAATGCTAATATTCTCACGAAGGATATAGTTCCATACATCCATTTCTGTCCAGTTACTAATAGGAAATGCCCTAAAATGTTCGCCCTCGAAATGTTTTCCATTTAAAATGTTCCACAATTCGGGACGTTGGTTTTTAGGATCCCATTGTCCGAAATCATCCCGATGCGAAAAGAACCGCTCTTTAGCCCTGGCCTTTTCCTCATCTCTTCTACCACCTCCAATAGCACAGTCCACCTTATTTGTTTCTATGGCATCGAGCAAGGTGGTGATCTGTAGTGCATTACGGGTAGCGTTCTTTCCTTTTTCTTCGGCTACTCGCCCCGTATCGATAGATTCCTGAACAGATCCAACAATAAGCTGCACTCCCAGGTCTTTTATTAGGTCGTCTCTAAATTTTATGGTTTCCGGGAAGTTATGCCCTGTATCCACATGCATCAGTGGAAAAGGAATTCTGGATGGATAAAACGCTTTCTTGGCTAAATGTGTCACCACAATAGAATCCTTTCCACCGGAAAAGAGAATCACAGGATTCTGGAACTGTGCCCATACCTCGCGCAGGATATAAATAGCCTCCGATTCTAATTCATCCAGATAATTTAAATAATACTTACTCATGCTTTTTAGCGAGTTTAGTTTTTAAGTGTTTTAATATTTCCGAAACGGCTTCATCCACCGTCATTTTAGTAGTATCAATTTCCAGGTCCGGATTCACAGGTGCCTCATAGGGTGCGTTGATCCCGGTAAAATTCTTTATCTCTCCTGCTCTAGCTTTGGCATATAAACCTTTTACATCTCTACGTTCACACTCTTCCAGAGGCGTGTTTACAAAGATCTCTAAATACTGTTTTTCTCCTACTATACTACGTATACGCTCACGGTCTTTTTGGTAAGGAGACACAAAAGCAGCCAGTACTACTAAGCCTGCGTCTATCATCAAATTGGCTACTTCGGCAATTCGGCGAATGTTCTCTTTTCGGTCTTCGGGAGAGAAACCAAGGTTATTATTCAGGCCCTTTCTTACATTATCACCGTCCAGGGTGTATGTATGTATCTTATTTGTCACCAGGGCCTTTTCCACGGCATTCGCGATCGTAGATTTCCCAGAACCGGACAATCCGGTAAACCAGAGCAGTAATGCATTGTGCCCTTTAAGAGACATCCTGTCTTCTTTCGAAATACTGAATTGATGTGGAATGATATTTTCCTGCATTACTTTTTAAATCGTTTTAAGAAATAATTCCTAATTCGCCCCAAAGGTATTCGCAACCAAAGACGCTCGTGAAAATAATAAAGTACAAATTTAGTAAATAGCTCGGTTAGGGCTATGAAAAGTGCAACTTCATTAAAACTGTCTAGAACAGCACCTGAAATTACAAAGGTCATGGAGGTTGCCACTACCCGCCAGGAAATAGATTTATATATGGTTTGGAGCTTGCTAACGTCCACACCATTCTGGAATCGTTGCCAGATACGTTCGTGAACATAGTAGACAATAAGCTTCAGTAAAAATTCTGCAGCCCCTATCTTCAATGCATTTTCTAAACTACACTGCCCAAACAAACAAGTGATCAGCAAAGCTACCAATACGGTATCGGTAGTGGCAATAACTCGCCAGGAAATACCTTTCAGCAAACTTCTAATATGTGATTCGTGTTTGTACTTTGCCATGTTAGCGAGTTACCAGAAAATACGGATTCAATAAGTTCTTCTTATTGTACTTAAGCGGTGTCTTTGTCGATTCTTCAATTACTTTTACTCCTACAGCTTCACAAATAGCCTGGCCTGCAGCAGTATCCCACTCCATTGTAGGAGCATATCTGGGGTACACATGAGCCTTTCCTTCTGCTACAAGACAGAATTTCAAAGAACTTCCTCTGGACACGATCTCCACTTCATTCTTCTTTTCGATCTCGGCAATAAACGCCCGGGTGTCATCATTGAGATGAGAGCGACTACCCACCACCTTCACAGGGGGAACAACATCGGTTAAGGGCCTGATCATTTCAGCTTGTTCAATTATTTCATCTATAGATGCTTCAGGATCCTGGATAACGCATTTATACGAGGATGTGGCGTCTTCAGAAGTAAAGTAGAGTGTTTTTTCTACAGGAACATAGATCACTCCTAAATGTGGGCTGCCATTAATAACCAACGCAATGTTTACCGTAAATTCACCATTTCGTTTTACAAATTCTTTGGTTCCATCGAGTGGATCAACTATCCAGCACTGGGTCCAATCTCGCCTGGCTTCATAATCGGTTTGCCGGTTTTCCTCACTGATAATAGGAATTCCGGTTTTTAGCAGATACCTATTAATGACTTCATTTGCCTTTTCATCGGCAATGGTTAAGGGAGAGTCATCTCCTTTAAATTCCACGCTGAAATTGGTACCATACACCTTCATTATTTCCAAGCCACCTTCTATAGCTGCTCGAATGGCAATATGGAGATTGTTCTTCATGATCAGGGCTGTTTTTAAGCGCACAAAGCTACAACAAATAGGGGAAAAACGACTAATATTCAGTACTTATAAAAAATTGAGAACCTAAATTATAAAGCTTCGTTAATATCGTTTAAAAGCCGTTAAATAAATGGTAAACCTCCCGTAAAACTTGTGTTCGCCCCACACTGTCCTTAAATTTGTGTAAACCAAAAAAAAAAAAAAATGATGGCATACTTGAACCTAGATAAAGAAAAAATAAAATCCACAGCTACAGAACTTAATATCCTCCTGGCAGATTTTCATCTGTACTATCAGAAACTTCGTAATTTCCACTGGAATGTGGTAGGCAGTAATTTTTTCGACCTGCATGTTAAATTCGAAGAAATGTACGATGACGCCAAATTAAAAGTGGATGAGATCGCAGAACGTATCCTAACCCTCCGATTTCAACCTCTGAGTAATTATTCAGATTATCTAAAGAGTTCTAATCTTTCCGAATCCTCTTCAGACCTCGATGATCTCGCCATGGTTAAGACCCTTTTAGATGACCATGGTACTATGATCGATCAAATGAGAAAAGTGATCGATAAAGCAGGTGAAGCTAATGATGAAGGTACTATAGACCTTATTGGCGGATATATTGGAGACCTGGAAAAGACTAGCTGGATGCTGGATGCATGGACAATGCGTTCTTCCGATAACCACCCGAAACTATCAAACTAGTGGTTTTGATAAAGGAAGCTCCAGACAGACATATATATAAACTCAGCATTCTATTATTCTTATTTGTTACCACCATAACATGTCAGAATCACGGAAAACTATCCCTTGTACACTCCTTACCGGATACCCTCGAGGAAATAAGCGGTTTTAGCTCTGTAGAAGGGAGTCCCCTTTTATGGTCTGTGAACGATTCTGGGAACGAAGCTATTGTATATGGATATAATCCCATTACCAACAAAATTGAAAGAACGATCGAGATCACGAATGGAGAGAACGAAGATTGGGAAGATGTAACCTCCGATGATGACGGTAATATCTATATTGGCGATTTTGGAAATAATCGTAACAAACGAGAGGATCAGGTAATTTATCAACTTACCACAAGGCATGAGTTGCCTAAGGTAGCGATGGAAGCTATCAAGATCTCCTTTCAGTTTGAGGATCAGGATAAATTTCCCCCGAAGAAGAAGAACCGAAATTTTGATGTGGAGTCCTTCGTTTACCTCGATGGAAATTTCTACTTGTTCACACGCAACAGAAGCTCGAAGTTCGACGGGACCACAAAACTTTATAAGTTACCTGCTCGGCCCGGACATCACACAGCCATGTTGATGGACACGTTTGTTACTTGTGAGGACGAAGACGACTGCCAGGTAACCTCGGCGGCGATAGACCGAAAGCAAAACAGGTTAGTCATGCTTAGTTATAACAAGGTGTGGTTGTTTTCAAACTACCCAGCGGATAATTTCTTTAAAGGTTCAGTGAGGCTAATAAAACTCAATCATACTTCGCAGAAAGAAAGCATCTCCTTCAGGGATGAAAATTCGCTTTATATAGCAGATGAAGAGAATGGATCCGGTGGTAGGAATCTATACATACTGGAACTGGATTAAATTGGTAAAAGAAAAAAACCCTTCCAGGGATGGAAGGGCATAAAACTAACCAATATAATCCCTTTTATGAAAAAACTTCTTACACCGTTTAAACACTATACCAGGATTACTCTGCAAATAAACGGTGGATTTTCAAGGATAAAAAACTAAAATCATTTTCGAAAATGTGTTTTCGTTCAAGGACACAATAAATCCGTAAAAGAGCCATTCAATCCTTTAAAAAATTTAAAGTATTTGGTCATTAGGTTAAAGGCTAAGACCAAAACCGAATGAAAATCTCAAACCATCATCGCTGTTGAAGAGACCAAATTGTCCCGAAAGTGTATCTATAGCATTAACTATAATCCCACCTCCTACACTATCATGCCAGGTGTTAGAATTTTCTTCATCAAGCCAAACCCTCCCGTAGTCATAGCCTCCAAAGACATTTAATTTAAGAGGGAGCAGGCCAGTGTTGAACTTAAACAAGCTGTATCGCAGATCTGCACTGAACGCCAGTGCGCTCTCTCCGCTAAATCGTTCGGTCCTGTATCCGCGAAGGCCGGTGTTGGCTCCTAATACCGCAGCCTGGTAAAATTCGAACGAATCGCCAATGTTAAACTGACCCTGAACCTGGGATCGCAACACCAGTTTACGATTTCTCGTGATCGAATTATAGAATTCCATGGAAGGCTGTATATAACCAAAGGTTCGCTCACTATCCTGCATGTTCATTGTAACACCAGATTTCACCTTAAAGAACATACCTCGCGTAGGCACAACCTTTGTATCATATCCAGAATAGCTGTAAGTTACATCTACAATACCAAAGTATTTCCTATCGTCGAAAAAGGCGGGATCTGCTATTTCCTGGGCTATAAAACGATCGTCTGTGGGTTCTACCTCTATGGTTTCGAGCTCGGCTGTGATCTCAATCCGGCTTCCGTAGTGACCATCCTTCACAACTCCTGTTTTGGCACTGCGAATTGCAGTTTTTACCCTGTTGTAGTCCATCCCTAACTCATCATCCTCATTGGTGGTTTCGTTTCCAAAACCGAAAAAATTCCTGGTGAAGTTTTCGGAAGTAATTCGCGCCCCTGCCAGTACGTTCCAATTGTTCAAAACGTTGGCAAACTCGCCGGTATATTGTATATCGAAACCTTGAGTGGCGAAGAAATATCCCCCGCTCAAAGTGTGCTTCACCTGGAAAGGATCGTTTTTAAATCCGCGATCGGCAGAGGATATAGTGATTCCCACTTTCATCCCATCGTCGGGGTTAAATCCAACCCCGGGGAAGAAGGAAGTAACCCCATCAATATATTTATCGTATCGATAGATGTTATAACGATAATTATCGGTGAAATTGATATTAGCGCCTCCTTTCCTTACCAATGTATTAGGTTTTGTCTTATGATCGTATACCTTCACTCTTCTTCCATTTTCAATAGTATAGGTATCGTTGTTCTGCCCTCCTATAATTCGAACACGGATAGGATCGTTGGGTCTGCCTTTAACCACGATATTATCGTCATCATCCAGGCCATACACCCAAATTTCTTTGGTTTTCTTGTGTTCTATCCTCCTGGTTTTAAATGGTGGCTGTACTTTTCCATCTTTTATTCTGGAAATAGAGACTTCGGTAAAATGATCTCCACGTTCTATTTCTATATGATCATCCTTATCGGTAGCCGTTAGCACAACCAGTTTGGTTAAGTGATCAAAATATTTGCCCGCAAATGCCACCAGCTTTCCTCTTCGCGATTTTAGCATACGCTTTATTTCTTCCGAATCTTCATTCTGAACCTCGGGAGGTAATTGATCGAACGCCTCTTCTATTACCTCGTCTGATAGATTCTCGGCAATAAACCGTGCCTGTTCCAACCAAACTTCTTTACCAGAAGTTTGAGTAAACGTTCGGTCTATTTTTATTCCCGCAAGGTTGATCCATTTATAATCCTTGAAATCTTCATTGTATTCTTGAAATTGCTTGGTACCAGGGATAAGCAGTTTCATGAAATCAAGCAATGCTCCGTCATATTTTGAAAAAACCTGATCCCTGTCCCGCGGGATAGGGCGATAAATCTTCTCATCGTCCGAAATATCAAAACGAGACCATCTCCATTGGTCCTGATGCCTGTCCCAGTCGCCCAGGATCATATCAAAAAGTCGTGCACGGATAAAAGCTGGTTCGTCCATCCGGTATTTTTCATCGGCCCGAAGGTTTTCCAGCACATCGCTTGTGCTCTCGATAGCATCCGGTTTTCCGAAGGATTCCACATCCAGAAAACCATCGTCCGGCCTTTCTTCAATAAAATAAAGTTCATCTCCAAATTCCTCGTTGTACTTTCCAAGGGCTTTGTGCTTGGGCATATAAAAGAGAAAAGGATTAGTATGATATATCCCTAAAGCATCGGAGAGCTTTGGTACTACAAAGGCTGCGTACGGATGACTCGAGGTATAGAAATCTAAGATCGCTTCCTCGGTAAGCGTTTCTTCAAAATCCTCTTCAACATAGGTGTCCTTAAACGCTACACTTTGTAAGAATTGCACAGCGCTTTTCTTTAACGCACGTAAAGCAAAATTTCTACCTTTGGAATCTACCAGTCTGAGAGACCTGGTCTGGTGTCCTCCTCCTTTACGTTCGATGGTGAAACCCATTTCAAAATCCTCAAGTGTCATTACCGGCACTTCTAATTCGGTCCCGTAAAGGTACCTGTAATGATCACCCCAGAACCATTCGTATCCTTCAGATTTTTCGGTTTCCTCTTTCTCATACACCGAAGCTTTTATAGTATCGGGAAATTCATCGGGTAAAGTAGAGACATCGTATTCCTTATCGGCCGGAAAAACTTCGGTAGTATATACCTGGGTAGGTTCGCCGGTGGATGCATCGTAAAATGTAACCCGGGAGCCTCCGTTCTTATAGATATCCAGTACTGCAAATCCTTGCTCCCCACTTACAAACTTTGCTCCTTTACCAAGGTTTACTGGCGCTCTTTTTGCCCCGGAACCGGAAACGATCTGTCGTAGAGATTCTATTTCTATATATTGTAAGGTATGCTCATGCCCGGACGCAAAAATAACTTTGTCATTCCCAGAAGCAAGAGTTATCAGACGGCGCATAAGTTCGTTATACCTGTTGTTGTACCTGTCCTGAGGGGACACACCTCCCTGAGAACGTATTAGCGTTACTAAACTCGCTATTCCCGGCAAAGGGATGTTGTTGTTGGCAGCGAATATATGCTTGTTGAAATTATAATATCCTCCATGTAAGCCATACGTATATGCCGGATGATGCATTGCGATAACCACTGTCTTGTCGTTGTTATCCTTGAGTTTATCTTCTACTTCCAGGAAGAAACCCTTTCTGGTCTTTATATCACAATCGTCATTTATCGTGGGGTATTTGTCCCAGTCTGCGATATACCATTGTGTATCCAGTACCAGGAGTTCTATATTATCGGATAATGATATATTTTCCACCGGGCATCCATTTTCCGGCTGGAAGGCCTCATTATCGTCCAGGGCATCTTCTACATACTCTTCCTGCCTCTTCAGTCCCTTCACCCCATTACTATACCAATCGTGATTTCCGGGAATGAATAGGGCCTCACCATCAAATTTCTTGGCGGCATCCAACTGAATTTCCAACCGGTGTTCGGCTTGTTTTCGATCTTTATGTCCTTTGGCCGGCAGTCCGTTGTCATATATATTATCACCCAGGAAAATTAGATGATCCTCTTTGGTGTTAGATTTAGAGATCAGCTTCTCGAAAGCTTTCAGTGCCAGACTGGTTTCATTTTCAGGCGCATAACCGGCATCACCCACCAGGTAAATACGTTTTTCAATTTCTGAATTTGTTACGGTTGCAGGAGTTGGATTTTCTTCAGAAATAAATTTCGGTTTATAACTTCCACAACTTAATATCAGCGAACTTAAAACTATAATAATGGATTGGTAAAAAAACTTCATATCAACAGACTCGAGGATTATTTTTAGTATTTTGTGCTTCTAAAGATAACACCTATGAACGACATTGTACAGGCAGCAGATGATTATATCTTAAATCTATTTAAGGAGGAGCTTCCAACAAATTTTCTCTATCATAATTACACCCATTCCAAACGTGTTTTAAAAAGTATCAATGAGATCATAGAAAATTCTAAGCTAAGCAAGAAGGAAAGTCTCGTTTTGAGGCTATCTGCCTTATTACACGATACAGGCTATATTAAATGCAGAGATAACCATGAAGAAGAGAGTGCTAGGATCGCACGGGAGTTTCTCGAATCGCAGGAAGTAGAGAAAGATGTTATCGACGAAGTAGAAAAATGTATACTTGCCACCAAATTCGATAAGGATCCAAAAAATAAACTTGAAGAAATGATCAAGGATGCCGATGCATCCCATTTTGGAAAAGATTATTTCGAAGAAGCCAGTGAATTTCTTCGACAGGAATTAATTGCTCAAAATATAAAGACATATAGCCCTAAAGAGTGGCGAAACGAAAATATCAGGCTTCTTGTAGAAGAACACCAGTTTTACAGTGAGTATGCCCTTAAAAAATGGCAGCCGGTTAAAGAAAGTAATCTGGCGAAACTGATGAAAAAACGAAAGAAGGACAGGAAAAAGTTAAAAAAGGAAAAACTCAAGGCCGAGTTAAAAGCAAAATACAAAGATGCGAGTCCGGAAAGAGGCATACAAACCTTTTACCGAGTTGCCCTGAGAAACCATATAAAGCTAAGTGATATTGCCGATACCAAGGCGAACATCTTGCTTTCGGTTAATGCTATTATCATTTCACTGGTGCTGTCTAACCTCTTGTCTAAATTGGACACCAACCCTTTTCTTATTGCACCTTCTGCTATTTTTGTAGTATCGAGTACAATATCGATGATCCTGGCAGTGATCGCTACCCGCCCAAATGTAACCAGAGGAGAGTTTACCGAAGAGGACGTAAAGAACAAATCTGTTAATCTTACCTTTTTTGGGAACTTTCACAAGATGGAACTCTCTCAATATCAATGGGCTATAGAAGAGCTTTTGAAGGACAGGGATTATGTGTATTCATCCCTTACCAAGGATCTCTATTTCCTGGGAAAAGTCCTTGATCGCAAGTACCGTATACTGCGTTGGACTTACACCATCTTCGTATTGGGAATTATAATATCAATTATTGCGTTCGCCGTGTCTTTTTCGCTAGCCGAGCAGACAGTAACGGTTGATAATTTAGTTAATTAAGAGCTAAGTTGTTTCATGAGATCATCATAAGTGTAGTATTCTTTTTTCTGATCATCCAGTTTTTTAGAATACAGCACACTTACCCGGATCGCTTTTAAACCGGTAACCCCTTGAAGATCCTCCAATTTCAGGATCTCTACATCCTTATCCAGTAGTTTTTTATGTTGCAAGAAGCCGATATATTTTAAATATTCTTTTTCATCAGCTCTTTGCGAATATATGATGGTGATCTTACCAGGTTGAGTGATCCTCTCTTCTGTTCCCTTGATATGAGCCTTGTCCACGCGCTTCTTTACTACTTCGTATCTGGCATTGTACGTACCATCCACATCGAATCGCTTCTCGTCCATTCTAAAACGAAGCGAAAGTGAGGTGTTGAACACCAGAATCATGGAGGCGACATCAAGGGCAACCGGTAACTTTTCCTTTAGATGATAAAAACTATTCTCCATTTCACACATGGCCTGTAACTGCCATAATCTAAGGTTATAGAGGTATATCTTATTGAAACTATCATCTTTGGTTATAGATTCACCTATGTACATATTGTGCTCAACCCCGTCAGTTTTAAACCTTTCAAAGTAGTGCGGGTACATTGCCTGTGCATGCCTTTGCTTTATGTCCAGAATGTTCGCCATGTGCTTGTTTACCTGCATGACAGAATCGTCATAATCCTTGCGGTATTTGTAAACAAAACCTTTGTCATTGTCGATCTCCTTGTAATAATCGGCGATCAGCTCTGCCAGGACCTTGTTCTTTTTACTTAGATGATCGTATAAGGGAACGATCTCTTCTTTCAGGAAGTTCAGCACCTTGCGTTCTGTATCCACTTCCAGTTGGTCCTTGATATCGCTCAGGAATTTATTGATTCTAAAATTGATCTGCTCATATATAGGCAGGTCTTCCACTTTGTATATCTTCTCAATGATCTTCTTTACCAATTTAAGTTGTAAAACAAGATCGTGCTTGGTAGCGTCGTTTCTGGCAATAGATGAACCCTTAATATCCATCTGACCAAATAAAGGGTAAACATTCTCAAAAACTATCTCCCTAAACGATAACTCGGTATCACTATAATGTCTGGATCGTAGGACTCGTTCGGCCTCTTTTTTAAATTTCCAGTGAACACTGGGGTGAATAGATGTACATTCTTCCTGAATCAATAATTCTATTTCATTTCGCTCCCGTTCTACCGATTGCCTCACCGAATCCACGAGATAAGGCATGATGTCGTGTAATTTATTTGCGTTCACAGAATTTAATTCCTGCGCGTTCGGTGAAACCAATTCCATAACTCCCAATAGCTCTCCTCTGCTTACCAATGGCGCCAATATGGCACTTCCCATCTTCTGTTCGTTTAGAGTCTTGTATAGAATATTATCGGGATACAATTCGTAAAACTTAGCTACATCAGAGATAGAATAGAATTCGTTCTTTACAAAAAGTGATTCATACGAATGAGGGCATAAGGCGGCTGTACAGGCTTCACTTTGCTTTCCATTTAAAAGATAACTTTTGGGTGTGCCCAGCATAGGTGGAGTATGAAACTCCCTTTCATCTGCATCGAACATTGTATATCCAACATCCAACGCAGGTAAATTGAAGATAGACCTAACTATGTTTCGGAATTTCTTGGTAAAATCTTCATCTTTCGAATCCTTCGAGATCAAATTAGACTTAAATGACGACAGCGATACATCCATGGTCGCGTCGTACATAGTCGCAATTACAAATCCTTTAAACAGCCAGCTGTTGGGAGGAAACTTTTCCTTCCATAATTTGATATTACCAAAGTTGTCGATCAGTTCGGCTACGTCTTCCTTGGTGATGTCGATCGAGCGGTCGGTCTTCTCAATATCAATAAAGTCCCCATTGTACAAGACTTTGTAATGTCTCATGATGCCGTTTGCATCAGGGATATCATAATAAAATGGTCTTCTAAAATCTACTTTATAGCCGTAATAAGCATTTAGTATCATAGAACATCCCATCATATATGCCTCGTCGTCATTAAAATTGGTTAACTGGGCTTTAAAATCTTCCCCGGCATGGGCCACAATATTCTTGAACCTCTCCGATGATCTGAAAATCACGAACCTGTATGGAATAGAAGCTATTTTTATTTCATTCTTTGCCAGTATACCGGCAAAGAAATCTTCCAGCACCAAATGTACCTGCGATTGATATTTCGCTAATGTTTCCTCATCATCAAATCCTTCAGACAAAATGGGATATTCTTCGGCAACCTTTAATATCTCTTCAGCCCGTTCCTTTTGTAAACCACTCATTCTGTCCAATGATTCTCTATACGAATCAAAAAGCTTACTAAAGCTCACCTTGATCTTGAGAGGAAATTGGGTCGAAGTAGTCTTATCTTTCATTTTCAGTTGTTTAACGCTCTAAATTAAGCAATTTCGTTCATGCACAGAATAATGAGCAAATAATTAACAATTATTTGAGTATTCAATTTTTGTCTAGCGAAAATTACAGCTATTTTTGTACACAAACTTATCTATATGAGACGATATTTAGCCCTTTTTATTACAGTTTTATTGTTTTCTTGTTCTGAAGACTCGGAAAACTATACCCTGGATGGTACAGCACAAGGATTCGCAGACGGTACCCTGCTCGTTGTTTATTTCATTGAGGATAACAATCAACCTGTTCCTGCAGATACGCTTACCGTTGAAAATGAAAAATTTAATGCCATCTTTCCGAAATCTGATAAACTACAATTAGGTTACCTGGCTTCTGAAGACCCTAGAGGTACAGTTATCTTTTTCCCGGAAAATGAAAACCTCAAAGCTACTTTATACAAGGATAGTATGATAGCGTCTAATGTAACCGGAAGTCGCCAAAATGAAATGTATACGCAGTTTGTAAAGCAGATGAAGGAATTCAATAAACGTAAGCAGGCAAATTCGCAACGTTTCCAGGAGGCTCGCCGGCAGCAGGATAATATTTTAATAGCAGAGATCCAGCGTGAAAATGTAGACTTGGTGAACGAGGAAACAGCGTATAAAGTGAATTTCATCAAAGAGAACGGCAATTCTATTTTTTCACTAATGTTAACCTCCGAACTGCTACAGCGAAAAGAAATTAGTGTTGACGTAGCAGACGAGATCGTTAAAAACTTGCCTCCCAAAACCGCCTCCTCTTTACTTGCCGGAGACATAATGCGTGAGGTGGAAAAGATGAAAAGAGCCGATATTGGTGGAGTTGCACCAGATTTTGCCGCTCCTACACCTACCGGAGAAATGCTATCCTTAAAAGAAACTCTTGGGAAATATACAATAATCGATTTCTGGGCGTCCTGGTGTAAACCCTGCCGACGGGAAAACCCCAATGTGGTTCGAGTATACGAAAAGTATCATGACAAAGGCCTAAATATCATAAGTGTGTCCCTTGATCGTGAAGGACAAAAAGAGCGCTGGCTTCAGGCTATAAAAGACGATAAGATGGATTGGTATCACGTTTCCAACTTAAAGTTCTGGCAAGATCCAATAGCTCGTTTGTATAACGTGAGGTCTATCCCGGCAACATTCCTGCTGGATGAGAATGGGAAGATCATCGCCAAGAATCTTAGAGGACAGGCACTAGAAGCTAAAATTTCTTCGTTGTTAGGTCCTTAATTATAGAAGTTCGAAACTAATATAGATAACCACCCGTACTTCCATTTCACCCGGGGCCATGGTCTGCTCACCTCCTCCCGAACTGTCCATTTGCATGGCAGATCGATATAAAGGTGTTGGCGGTGAATAGTTTACGTTTTCCCGTATAGAAATGGCTTTTCCTACTCCCTGGTTAAGCACTCCGGCATATTCCTTGGCTTTCATCAGCGCATCCGCTACGGCTTTTTTTCGGGCCTCCGATTCTAAGGCCGATCTTTGAGATGAAGAAAATGAAATACCATCAATGCGGTTGATACCACTCTCCATGAGGCCATTCATTAAAGTCTCGTATTTATCGAGATCTGTGAGTTTCATCGAAATGGACTGATTGGCTGCGTAGTTGTATTTCTTGGTGTTATAGTCGTAATTCTTACTTAGTCTAATGTACTCGGTCTTTACGTATTTATCCTCGATCTTCTGAGAACGAATAAACGACAATACATCATTTACAATTCTATCATTCTGCTGCTTCAATTCCTTTGCGTTATTTCCGGTATTTTCTACCCGAAGGGAGATGGTTACTTCATCAGGAACTACCCGTACAATTCCTTCACCCGAGACGTCAACCGTGGGTTTAATTACTTCTTGTGCCATAAGGGTACATGTTATAAATAAGGTGATTATGGTTACTAAATTTCTCATTTTTCAATTAAATTTTAAATTTTACCTAGCTTATGTAAGATAAACAATAAAATGATAGGTGCAGCAAGTAATCCAACGATCCACAAACTGTGTTCCAATAAGGAAGGGACAAAGGCTATAGTGAGCAAATAGCCCGCTATTGCACCACCAAAGTGAGCATCATGCCCAATGTTTCCATGCCTGGAACGCATCCCGTAAATAGAGTATAGCAGATAAAGAATACCAAATATCCATGCAGGGATGGGGATAGGGATAAAAAATAGGAATAATCCCATATCCGGGTAAAACAAAATGGCAGCATACAACACCCCGGTAACAGCTCCGCTTGCTCCTACCGCACTGTAGTGATACTCGTCCTTATGGAAGTAGAACGACAATAAGTTTCCAACGATCAAGCTGGCGAGGTAGATTAGCACAAACTTTGTAACCCCTACCGAACCAATAACCACATTGGCGAAAAAATAAAGGGTGAGCATGTTGAAGAGCAGATGAGCATAATCCACATGTAAAAATCCCGATGAGAACATCCTTATTTGTTCTCCCCGGCGGATCCCGGCAATGTTGAATTTGTATTTCTCGAAAAACGAAAAATCGCTAAAACCCTTTAATGAAATAATAATGTTCGCCGCAATTATTACAATTGTGGCCGGATGAATATTCTGCATAATAGTTTCTGAAGTAGATTCGTGATAACAATGCAATAAATTTAGTTAGTTTTGCTGTAAAATAACCTATGCGGCGACTGGTTTATCTGATTATCTATCCAATATTGTGGCTAACATCCGTCATGCCGATGCGATTGCTATATATTAAATCGGATATCTTGTCATTTATTGCCTACAGGGTGATTGGTTATCGTAAAAAAGTGGTACTCGATAATCTTCGATTGGTGTTCCCTCAAAAATCCGAAAGCGAACGTAGAGTGATTGCACAAAAATTCTACCGTCATTTGTGTGACATCATATTCGAAACCATCAAAAATCTAACGATTTCGGAAAAGGAAATAAGAAAACGGTTTCAGTTTGAGAATCTCGAACTCATCCATGATCTTTATGATAAAGATCGTAGCATCTTATTACTATGTGGCCATTATGCCAGTTGGGAATGGAGTGGGATCCTGGGAAAACAAATCCAATACAAAGGTTTGGCAGTATATAAGAAACTGGGTAACGAATCCTTCGACCGGCTTGTTAAAAAGATCCGAGGCCGCTATGGAGCCGAGATCGTTACCAATAAAAAAATTGTTCCGGTTTTATTCCGGCTTGCCAAGCAAAATATCAAATCTATGACCCTGATCCTGGCCGATCAAACACCAAAACCCGGGGCTTTTAAACATCGCGACACTTTTATGGGTATCGATGTCCCTGTATTCACAGGTTCGGAAGAACTGGCTAAAAAACTGGATTTCGCTTCTGTCTATCTAAAAGTCAATAAAGTAAAACGTGGATACTACAAAGCCTCCTTTGTACTTCTCGCCGAAGATCCTTCAAAATATCCGGATTATGAGATTACACGGTCCTTTTTAAACGAAATAGAAGATCAGATAAAGGCTGCTCCCGAGTATTATCTATGGTCACACAAACGATGGAAACTTAGGAGTTAAAGTTCAAACCAGCTGGAATCTAAGGGCGAATATGGAGATTTAGATTCTAATTTGTGGGTAAACTTTCCGTTGGTAAATTCGTAATCTGCAGCTAATTCCTGGTAGTTCTTAGCCAGATCGATCACACTGTCGCAGATATATTCAATCTCTTTATTTGTAATGGTAGGGTGAATCGAAAGTCGTACCCATCCCGGTTTCATGAGACGCTCGCCTGCATTTACTTTACCAATGATCTCGTTAGATTTCTCATGATCGATGCCCAGGAGGTAATGACCGTAAGTGCCGGCACAGCTGCAGCCGCCTCGGGTCTGTATGCCGTAATAATCATTCAGCATCTTAACAGCCATGTCGTGATGCAGGTCGCCAATAGTGAAGGATATCACGCCCAGTCGGTTTTTATGCTGCCCTGCCAGTATGGAGATCACTGGCTCCTGCTCCAGCCGATCGAAGATATACTCTAATAATTCTTCTTCACGATTTAGAATATTCTCAACGCCCATTTGCTCTTTGAGCTTGATCACAAGCGATGTTTTTATAACCTGAAGAAACCCGGGGGTGCCTCCATCTTCTCTTTCTTCTATATTCTCGATATACTTATGGGTTCCCCAGGGAGTCGTCCAATCTACGGTTCCTCCTCCGGGACAATCTGGAACAAGGTTTCGGTATAGCTTTTTATTGAAAATAAGTACTCCCGTAGTACCCGGCCCACCAAGAAACTTATGTGGGGAAAGAAAAATAGCATCCAAAGATGCTTCTTCATCTTCGGGATGCATGTCGATGTTTATATAAGGTGCAGAGCACGCAAAATCCACGAAACATAGCCCGTTATTACGGTGCATTAATTTTGCCACTTCGTGATATGGGGTTCTAAGTCCGGTAACATTGGAACAACTGGTAATAGAAGCGATTTTAATTTCTCTCGATTTATACTTCTCCAGGAGTTTCTTTAAATTATCAAGACAAAACAAACCAGTCTCGTCGCAAGGAATAACCTCCACCGTAGCAATGGTTTCCAGCCAGGAGGTCTGATTACTGTGATGTTCCATATGCGAAACAAAGACAACCGGCCTGTCTTCTTCCTTTATACTTAGCTGGTCTTTTACCTGTTCGGGGATCTTAAACCCCAGGATCCTTTGAAACTTATTCACCGCACCTGTCATCCCTGTACCGGTAGTGATCAACACATCGTCTTTCCCGGCATTCACATGCTTTTTTATTATGGCACGGGCCTCGTGATAGGCGTGGGTCATGGTGGTTCCGGTAACCGTAGTTTCGGTATGAGTATTGGCTACAAACGGTCCAAAGGTATTGATCATTTTATCTTCAATCGGGCCATATAATCTGCCACTGGCCGTCCAGTCTGTATACACGATATTTTTAGTGCCAAAAGGCGAATCGAAAGTTTGGTCAATGCCCAAGATATTTTCCCTGAAGGAAGCAAAATATGCCTCCAATTTAGTTCCTAATATTTCAGTTGTCTTAAGCATTGTACATGACGTATTATGTAAAAGTACTAAATCTTAACTATTCGCGATCGATTCTATTTCGGCGATGAACCTATCGGCTAGCATATCGGCTTCTTGCTGCGATCTTGCCTCTGTGTATATCCTTACTATGGGTTCTGTATTAGATTTCCGAAGGTGCACCCAGTTTTCAGGGAAATCTATTTTTACACCGTCAATAGTATTTATTTCTTCGGAAGCGTATTTAGCTTCCATAGTCTGTAAGATCTTATCTACATCCAGCTCCGGCGTAAGCTGTATCTTCTTTTTGCTCGAGAAATATGCAGGGTACCCTTTCCGAAGTTCACTTACAGAAACATTACTTTCAGCCAAATGACTTAAAAATAAAGCTATCCCTACCAGACTATCGCGTCCGTAATGCAGCTCCGGATAAATGATCCCGCCATTTCCTTCGCCGCCTATCACAGCATTAGTGTCCTTCATCATCTGCACAACATTCACCTCTCCTACCGCACTTGCCGTGTATTTTCCTCCATGTTTCTCTGTTACATCCCTCAGGGCCCGGGAAGAAGACATATTAGATACCGTATTACCTTTTTTATGTTTAAGCACATAATCTGCAACTGCAACCAGAGTATATTCTTCGCCAAACATTTCGCCATTCTCATCCACAAATGCGAGTCGGTCCACATCGGGGTCCACGACGATCCCAAAATCGGCTTTTTCGGCCACTACCTTTTCCATGAGGTCTGTTAAATGTTCCTTTAAAGGTTCTGGATTATGAGGGAAGTGACCGGTAGGTTCGCAAAATAATTTTACGGCATGAACGCCCAGGGCTTCCAGTAAAAGCGGTACGGCGATCCCTCCGGTTGAATTCACTCCGTCCACAACCACTCTGAAATTTGCCTTGTCAATGGCGTCCTTATTCACTAGTGGCAGATCCAGTATCTCGTCTATATGCATATCGATATAGGCATCGTTCACAGTAATACGGCCCAGCTCATCTACTTCAGAAAAAATAATATCTCCAGAAGCTGCCAGGTCGAGGATCTGCTGACCGGCTTTGGCATTTAGAAATTCTCCGTTGTGATCCAGTAATTTAAGGGCATTCCATTGTTTTGGATTATGACTGGCAGTGAGGATGATGCCCCCGTCCGCATGTTCCAGAGTAACCGCCATTTCTACAGTAGGTGTAGTGGAAAGGCCAAGGTCGATCACATGAATCCCCAGGCCTACCAGGGTATTCATTACCAGTTGCTGTATCATTTCTCCCGAAATTCGAGCATCGCGTCCTACTACTACCCTGTAATTCTCTTTATTACGTTGTTTTTTAATGTAAACTCCATAGGCTGCGGCATACATTACGGCATCTAAAGGAGTAAGATTCTCTCCTTGTTTTCCACCAATTGTGCCGCGAATTCCTGAAATAGATTTGATTAGGGTCATGCTTCCGATAAATTTGCAACAAAGATACTTTTTATACCTAATATTCATTCTCCGATTTTGTAAATTGTGCTAATGAATTTTCTCGCACATATTTATCTTTCGGGCGATGACGAAGGAATTACACTTGGCAATTTTATAGCCGATGGGATCAAGGGAAGGCGATATCTTAAATATCCAATGAAAATTCAGAAAGGTATCCTATTACACCGTGCCATAGATAGTTATACAGACGCACACCCCACAGTAAGACAAAGTACCAAAAGACTCCACGAGAATTACGGTCATTACAGCGGAGTGATCGTAGATATTTTATACGATCATTTCCTGGCCAAGAACTGGTCTCTATATCACGAGATGCCTCTGGAAGAATACGTGAACAACTTCCATAACTTGCTACGGGATAATTTTGAGATCCTACCAGCGCGAATCCAGCGAATGATGCCTTATATGATATCGGATAACTGGTTATTAAGTTATGCCAGTGTTCAAGGAATAAGCACCATCTTATCACAAATGAACGTACGTACTAAAAACAGGTCTAGAATGAATTTTGCCGTTTTGGAACTGGAGGAATTCTACGACGAATTCGAAGCAGAGTTCACCTCCTTTTTCGATGATCTGATTTCCTATACCAAAAATAAACTTCAAGAACTATGAACAAACTCTCGTACCTGTTACTATTATTATTTGTAATAAGCTGTAAGACAGAACCAGCACAGCAGGCCACAAATCCAGTTTCTGAAGGTGTTAAGGCAGAGAATGCTATGGTTGTTTCCGCTCGGGAAGAAGCCTCTCAAATTGGGGTTGATATTCTGAAAATGGGTGGTAATGCTTACGATGCTGCTATCGCGGTAGAACTCGCGCTTGCCGTTTCTTATCCCTATTCAGGCAACCTTGGCGGTGGCGGATTTTTGGTGTATCGAACTCAGTATGGTGAGATTGGCAGCATAGATTTTCGAGAAAAAGCTCCTATAAAAGCACATCGGGATATGTATCTGGATGCAGAGGGAAATTTCATGAAAGATAAAAGTAAAAAAGGGGCACTATCGGTAGGGGTTCCCGGGACAATATCCGGGTTATTCGCTATCCATGAAAAATTAGGATCCTTACCCATGGAAATTCTTATTGAACCCTCGATAAAACTGGCAAAAGAGGGGGTAATCCTTACCGAGCAACAGGCAGAAAGATTTAAAAAATACGGCCCGGAGATCCTGGAGATCACAGGGGAAGAGACAATCTATTCCTCCCCCGTTAATACCGGAGATATAATGACAAATTCTGCCCTGGCAAATACCCTTACCCGTATCTCGGAAAATGGTCTTCACGAATTCTATAATGGCGAAACAGCACGGATTCTTGTAGATTTTATCCAATCCCGGGGAGGTATAATTTCCATGGACGATCTGGCCGCTTACGAATCGGAGTGGCGAGAAGCAATACAATTTAACTATAAAGATCTGAATATCATCTCTATGGCACCACCTTCCAGCGGTGGGATTTGCCTAGCTCAGGCCTTGAAAATGCTGGAGCCCTACCCACTTAAGGATTATGGACACAATACCAGGAAATACATCCAAATCCTGGCCGAAGTGGAACGCAGGGCATATGCAGACAGGAGTGATTTTTTGGGTGACCCGGATTTTGTGGATATTCCGGTAGATTCGTTGCTTTCGGAGTATTACTTAAACCGAAGAATGGAAAACTTTTCTTTCGACGCCGCTACCCCTTCAGAAACAATTAAACCCGGAACCATAACCATTAGCGAGGGCACCGAAACCACCCACTTCTCTATCATTGATCAATATGGGAATGCCGCTTCCCTCACAACCACACTAAATTCGGCCTATGGCTCGAAACTTTATGTAAAGGAATTGGGGTTCTTTTTAAATAATGAAATGGACGATTTTAGCGCGAAACCAGGGGTTCCCAATGAATACGGACTTACGGGCGGCGATGCCAATGCTATTGCACCACATAAACGTATGTTAAGCTCCATGACCCCTACTATTGTTGAGAAAGATGGAAAGTTGTGGATGGTAGTAGGCACCCCCGGAGGGGCAACTATCATCACTTCTGTGCTTCAAACTATCCTGAATGTGAAAGAATTCGGGATGAGCATGCAGCAGGCGGTTTCTGTCCCCAGGTTCCATCATCAGTGGCTTCCGGACGCAATTCGCTACGAGAAAGGGGAATTTCCGAAGGAATTAATAAAAGAACTAGAAAGGCTGGGATACCCCGAAAACACTGAAGTGGATCCAATAATCGGTAAGGTAGATGCGATCCTGGTTCATCCGGACGGTATTTTGGAAGGTGGCGCCGACCCGAGAGGAGATGATACAGCCGTTGGTTATTAGCAATATGTAAGAAAAATCCTTCCGTTAATCGATGTATTTATCCCACTTATCGAATTGTAAGTAATTTACTACATTCTGCCGATTAAATGGCTATTTTTGGTATAGTTATTAATGCTAATAAATAACATCGCAAACCTCATAGCGCATAGGGAGTTGTAAACCGACAGGCGCTTAAAATTCCTTATTGATGGCTGTAGCCCCCGCTATACCGCCCCATTGCGATACTTATGTATGAGAAAAAAATCTTTCTTTAAGGATTTGTATGCGATAATTCCACTTATTTTCAGTGGTCTGCTTTGTATTGCCTTGATTTTTCTCCTACAACAAAAGGTACAAGCTGTACCAACCTTTGTACAAAATCTTACAGATTTCTCTACTATTTTCATCAGTATAAGCGGTTTTCTATCGGCAATTATCATGGTATATCTGGCCTCAGCGGCTGTTTCCATGAAAAACACAAAAGAGGTCGTAGTAGATCAGCTAAGTAAGATCACACAGCAGATGCATAATTTCAGGAGTATCATTGAGATACTCTTACGCTCCAAAATGTGGTTACCGGGTTTAAAGGAATACATCGATGATGAATTTGAAGGTCTCAATTTCTTCGAGGTAAAAGAGTTTTATAAGGGAAAATCAAAATTAGCTATCGAATTTCTTCAGGAACATCACAATTACCAGGATACCGAGAACCTTTACCTGGAGATGAAATCGTTGTTGATGACCAGCCCCAGGGATAAAAAAATACCCGAAACCATTAGTTATCCACGGGTATATGACCAGGAGATCGTAAAAAAATGGCTGGAGCATAAATGTGGTTCCGGGCTGTGGTATTATTTCGGGTATAAATACGGTGTTTTCAAGGAAGCACTGGACTATAATGCCGTATTCGAGCGGCATCAGGAAAAGATCATGACCCTGGCGAATGCTATCGATAGTGAACATTTTGAAGATTCTTCGTTTAATGAGGTGTTTTTTTCCAAACTGGGTGAATACATGACCAAGGAGGTAATCCCCAAATTATTCCAATTCCAGGAAAAATCGACCCAGAATTTACCCTCGATCATACGGTATCTTTATGTCATTTTCCTTTTACTCGTCATGTTCGGGCTCTTGCTACCCCTCGCCTATTTACTATTCAGCCTTCCGGTTATTCTGTTAATTGGCAGCTACGCTTTTGTGATTAGTGTGATCTTCTTTATTGCCACTACTTTCTACCAGTTTTTGTTCAGGGACATTAATAACTAGCATCCTATAATATTCCCTTGAAATACATCATAACTTTGACTTCAATTTTCCGTTCCAAATGAGTACCTTTGCAAATTATGCTGAAAACGGACGAATTTATTGAAGTTTTAGGGGCCAGAGTCCACAATTTAAAGGACATAGATGTGAGAATTCCCCGCGAAAACCTGGTGGTTATCACAGGCCTTTCGGGGAGTGGAAAATCATCACTTGCCTTCGATACTATCTATGCAGAGGGTCAGCGTAGATATATTGAAACATTCTCGGCATACGCCCGTCAGTTTCTGGGCAACCTGGAACGCCCGGATGTGGATAAAATAGACGGCCTCTCCCCTGTTATTGCCATCGAGCAGAAAACCACTTCCAGAAGTCCGAGATCCACCGTTGGAACGATCACCGAAATTTACGATTTTCTCCGTTTGTTCTACGCCAGGGCTAGTGATGCCTACAGCTTCAATACAGGAGAAAAAATGGTGAGCTACAGTGATGAGCAGATCAAACAGCTTATCATTAAAGATTTTAAAGACCGAAAGGTAAGTATCCTCGCACCTGTGGTACGCTCACGAAAGGGTCATTATCGCGAGCTCTTCGAGCAGATCGCCAAGCAGGGATTTTTAAAAGTACGAGTTGACGGAGAGATCATCGATATAGTAAAAGGGATGCGGATAGACCGCTATAAGACCCACGATATAGAAATCGTGATAGACCGTTTGAAGATCTCTGAAGAAAGCGATAAAGACAAACGTCTAACCGAAACCATATTGACCGCGATGTACCATGGGGATGACGTTCTCATGGTATTGGATAACGAAACCGAAGAGGTGCGGTACTTTAGCAGGTCCCTGATGTGCCCTACTTCCGGGATCTCCTACCCTAATCCCGAACCCAACAATTTTTCGTTTAACTCCCCCAAAGGTATGTGCCCTACCTGTAAAGGCCTTGGAGAACTTCATAAAGTGAATACGTCCAAGATCGTACCGGACCCGCGCTTATCCATCAAACAAGGAGCGCTTGCACCTCACGGGCCTCAGAAAAGTAACTGGGTGTTCAAACAGCTGGAATTAATCGCAGAACGCTTCAACTTTAAGTTAAGCGACCCTTTCGAAAATATTCCTGAAGAAGCCAGGGAAATGATCTTTTACGGGGGGAACGAGAAATTCGAGGTAGAATCTAAAACCCTGGGAATTACCCGTAGCTATAAGATCGACTTCGAAGGAGTAGCTACTTTTCTTCAGAATACTTTCGAAGCAAATGAATCTAAATCCTTACGTCGGTGGGCCAAGGAATACATGGATAAGATACCATGTCCGGACTGTGAAGGTAGCCGACTTAGGAAGGAATCGCTTTATTTTAAAGTGAATGGAAAAAATATAGCTGAACTAGCGCATATGGACGTGGTGGAGCTGGCCGAATGGTTCTCCGGTCTTGAGGAACGCCTTGGGGAAACCCAGCTTCAGATCGCTGCCGAAATAATCAAGGAAGTACGAAGCCGCCTGCAATTCCTGGTAGACGTTGGCCTTACGTACCTTGCCCTCGACCGTAGCTCGAAATCCTTGTCTGGAGGAGAAGCGCAACGCATTCGTCTGGCGACTCAGATAGGTTCACAATTGGTGGGAGTACTTTACATCCTCGATGAGCCCAGTATAGGACTCCACCAGCGGGATAACGAAAAACTGATCCATTCGCTTATCTCATTAAAGGATATAGGGAATTCTGTAATTGTGGTTGAACACGATAAGGATATGATCAGGCATGCAGATTATGTGATAGACATTGGGCCAGCGGCTGGCAGACACGGGGGAGAGATCGTTTCGGAAGGGTCCCCTGAAGAAATTCAAAAGCATCATACCCTAACCTCAGATTACCTGAATGGAACCAAAGAGATCGAAATTCCGAAGAAAAGAAGGAAAGGCAATGGCAAAATTCTGAAACTTGAGGGAGCAACAGGAAACAATCTCAAGAATGTTTCGGTGTCTTTTCCCCTGGGGACCATGATAGGAATAACTGGAGTCTCGGGATCGGGAAAATCCACCCTGGTAAATGAAACCCTGTATCCTATTCTCAATGCTCATTTTTTCAATGGCGTAAAAAAGCCCATGCCTTATAAAAAGATCAGTGGCCTAAAGCATATCGACAAGGTGATCGATATCAACCAGTCCCCTATTGGCCGTACACCTCGTTCTAACCCGGCTACCTATACAGGGGTGTTTTCGGAAATACGCTCCCTATTTGCTAAGATCCCGGAAGCTCAGATTCGTGGTTATAAACCGGGGCGATTTAGTTTTAACGTTGCGGGTGGACGATGTGAAACATGTAAAGGTGGTGGTCTAAGGGTAATTGAAATGAATTTTCTGCCTGATGTATATGTAGAATGTGAAACCTGTCAGGGAAAGCGTTTCAATCGTGAAACCCTGGAAATTCGTTATAAAGGGCATTCGATCTACGACGTGCTGGAAATGACCATCAACGAAGCTTGCGAATTCTTCGAGCATATTCCGAAGATATACAGAAAACTAAAAACGATAAGGGATGTGGGACTAGGTTATATCACCCTGGGACAGCAATCCACCACCTTATCAGGAGGTGAAGCACAGCGAATCAAACTAGCAACCGAATTGTCTAAAAGAGATACTGGTAACACCTTCTATATTCTCGATGAACCTACTACCGGTTTGCATTTTGAGGACATTAGAGTACTATTGCTGGTGCTGAATAAATTAGTCGAAAAAGGCAATACAGTAGTAATTATCGAACATAATCTTGACGTGATAAAAACCGTAGATCATATCATCGATATAGGTCCGGAAGGTGGCAAGAAGGGTGGGAATATCATTACATACGGAACCCCCGAGGAGATCATACAACACGAAAACAGCCACACAGCGCATTTCCTTAAAAAAGAATTACATTAGCTACTGAATATTTGCAATGAGAAGTGAAAGTAAACATAAGAATTGGAATGAGGTAAAAACAAACGATTCCTGGGCGATCTTCAAGATCATGGGAGAATTTGTTAACGGGTACGAAAAATTAAGCAGGATAGGCCCATGTGTCTCTATCTTCGGATCTGCCCGTACTAAACCGGACCATCCTTATTATAAGTTGGCAGAAAGTATCGCAAAAAAGATCACCGAGCATGGATATGGAGTGATCACAGGTGGTGGCCCCGGTATAATGGAAGCAGGTAACAAGGGAGCGCACCTGGCAGGTGGTACTTCGGTAGGGTTAAATATTGCCTTACCTTTCGAGCAACATGATAACCCGTATATTGATGGTGATAAAAGCATAGACTTCGATTATTTCTTTGTGCGGAAGGTGATGTTTGTTAAGTATTCACAGGGATTTGTAGTAATGCCCGGAGGATTTGGCACCTTGGATGAGTTCTTCGAGGCCTTCACCTTAATTCAAACACATAAGATAGAACGATTCCCTCTTATCCTGGTTGGAACCGAATTCTGGAGTGGCCTCATGGATTGGATCAAGAACACGCTCCTGGAGCAGAACAACAATATAAGCCCCGAAGACCTGGACCTGGTTCACGTTGTAGATACAGAAGATGAAGTACTCAATATTCTGAACGAATTCTATAACAAGTTCAATTTAAGTCCGAACTTCTAAAATCCTAACCCTGCTATGACCACACAATTTCTCCCCAGGCCTAAGATCGTTATGTTAACTTTTTTAGGCATCGAATTTGTGGGAATACTCAAAAAATTGCGTTCGAGTCGGGTTTTCTATCCTCGAATTGTTCTATTAAAAACCATATGTGCCAATTGAGGTTCGGAAGTTTAATATATCTGATCGTTATCTTCTTTGGAATTACTCCAATGGCCGGACAGCACCGGATTTCCATTGAGGCATGTCTGGAAACATCAGAGAACAAGCTCAATAACAGTCAAGAGGTTGTGTATACGAACACTTCCGAAGACATACTAACAGAGATCTATTTCAACGACTGGGCCAATAGTTTTGCCACCAAAACCACTCCACTAGCCAGGCGGTTTGGTGAGAATTACGATAGTTCTTTTCACTTTGAAAAGGATGAAGATCGTGGGCGCACTACAATATTTGGTTTTACAAATGAGGAGGGACAAACCCTGGATTGGGAGCGCGGAGAAGAGATCGATTTCTTTAAGGTACAATTGGATAAACCCCTTGCCCCTGGTGAATCTTATACCTTGAAATTATTGTATTCGATTAAACTTCCAAGTGATAAGTTTACCCGATACGGGTATACCAAGGAAGGTAATTACAACTTGCGATACTGGTATATTGCTCCGGCTGTATACGACGGTAAATGGCATGCCTACAGCAATAAGAATACAGACGATCTATATCAATACCCTTCAGAATTCAAAATTACATTAACCACTCCATCCAACTTTAAACTTACAACAGATCTAAGGGTATTAACCCAAGGTATTTCAGGGAATAAGCGGATCTCTGTATTGCACGGCAGCGATCGTATGAGTGTTGATCTTTTCCTGGAGAAACGATTAAACTATGAGACCGTGATCACCGATAAATTCGAGGTGATCACCGACATGAAAGACAGAAAGGTAAATCCTGCCTTAAGGGCACTTACCATGGATCGAATTGTACATTTTCTTGATGAGAATCTGGGTCCGTATCCCTTTGATAGAATGGTGGTTAGTGAGATAGAATATCGAAATAATCCGGTGTATGGGTTAAATCAATTACCCGATTTTATTAGTCCGTTTCCAGATGGTTTCGAATACGACATGGAGATGTTAAAAACGGCTACGGCGAACTACCTGGAGAATACCCTGGTGTTACACCCTCGGGAAGATTACTGGTTGTACGGGGCTATTCAGATCTATCTCATGAAGGAATACGTGAATAAGTACTATCCCAACATGAAGATCATAGGGAGCTTGAGTAATTTTTGGGTGATCCGATGGTCACACGCCTCCGAACTTGAATTCAATGATCAGTACCCGCTACTCTATCTCAATATGGCTCGCAATAATTTGCATCAGCCGTTAAGTACTCCTAAGGACTCGTTAACCAAGTACAATAAGAACATTGCAAACAGTTATTATGGAGGAGAAGGCCTTTACTACCTGGCCGATTATTTGGGAAAACAGCCTCTGTCTGATGCGTTAAAGGAATTTTATTCTGAAAAGCTTTTAATGCCGGCCACTTCAGATGATTTAAGAACAATATTGAATTCGAAAACAGAACTACCCATAGATTGGTTCTTCGATAATTACGTTGATAAACGCAGCACCATAGATTTTAAGATCACCAAGGTTAAAAAGATAGGCGACTCTCTCGATGTGTTTGTAAGAAACCGAAGAAAGTACCCTATGCCGGTTTCTCTTTACGGAATCAATAAGGATAGTACCATCTTTAAAAAATGGTTACCCCCAATAGATAGTGTCGAGGTGGTTAGGGTTCCTTCCGAAAATGTAAAAAAACTTGTTCTGAACAAGGAGGCCTCAATACCCGAATTCAATCAGCGAAATAACTATAAAACCTTAACAGGACTCTTGAACAGGCCTGTCCAATTCAGGTTATTCCAGGATGTTGAAGACCCCAGGTACAACCAGTTGTTCTTCATGCCGGTTTTCGAATACAACCTATACGATGGTTTCACCGTTGGGCCAAAATTGTATAACAAAACAGTTTTGCCCAAGGGGATTCATTACAAACTGGAACCTCAGTACGGATTTAGATCCAAGACCATAGTGGGTAACGGATCATTAATTTATACCCAACGCTACAACGGAAGTCTTTATGCACTGCGATTTGGTGTCTCGGGGAGCTCATTTTCGTATAACGACGGGCTATTTTACCGCAGGCTTACCCCGTATATGACGATGGCCTTTCGGCAAAAGGACTTACGTAAAAATGAGAAACAGTTCATCAACCTTAGGAACGTAAATGTTTATAGGGATGATAATCCCATGGATCCGGATCAGGAGCCCAATTACAGTGTGGTAAACCTACAGTATGTGTATTCGAACCCAAATTTAATTCACTATTTCCGAAGCGTACTGGATTACCAGATATCGACTAATTTCTCGAAGATCTCAGCCACCCTGGAGTATCGAAAACTATTTCTGAACAACCGCCAGCTGAATTTACGTTTCTATGCCGGTACCTTCCTTTATAACAACACTTCGAAAGAAGACGATTATTTCAGTTTTGCTTTAGACCGGCCAACAGATTATCTATTCGATTATAATTATTATGGCCGGAGCGAGGATACAGGGCTATTCAGTCAGCAGATCATCATCGCGGAAGGAGGTTTTAAATCGAAATTACAGCCGGCCTTTGCCAATAGCTGGATCACAACAGTAAATGCCAGTACCAATATCTGGAAATGGATATATGCTTATGGCGATGCGGGACTAATTCATAACAGAGGAATTGGTGGAGGTACCGAAGCTGTTTTCGACACCGGCGTTCGCTTAAGCCTGGTGGCAGATTATTTCGAATTGTATTTTCCTCTTTACTCCAATCTGGGTTGGGAGCCCGGCCTGGGTAATTACGATCAGCGTATAAGGTTTATTGTAACACTTAGCCCGAAAACCCTTCTGGGACTATTTACGCGGGAATGGTATTAAATTAAACGATCGATAATGACATTTTTTAACGACTGGCGAATAATAATCCTGCTATGCCTCACATTAGGTCTGGCACCCTTCTATCCCGAACCCCATTTGTGGGGAAAAATAAAGTGGATCGCCGGAGGAGCCAATGGAATGGAAGCCATGGATTGGTTCGATACTTTATGGCATTTATTGCCGTTTTTGTTGCTAGTGAGACTCATTTTTGTAAAATTCATAAAAAAGTAGGCATTCCTAGTAATTTCACTAAGAATTTCATAATGTTTTGCTGAATTTGCAGATTGTGTAATCCCCTGCTTTTTACTACTTTTGTTGAGCCAAATTCCTATTGAATGAACACAAATCCTCAAACAGATAAAAACCTTTCTTTCGACGACTTCAAAGCCGAAGTCCTTAACGATTATAAGATCGCTGTTACAAGCAGGGAGTGTAGTTTGTTAGGGCGACGAGAAGTACTTACTGGAAAGGCGAAATTTGGGATCTTTGGAGATGGGAAGGAAGTCCCGCAATTAGCGTGGGCTAAGGCATTTAAGAATGGCGACTGGCGGAGTGGGTACTACCGCGACCAAACCTTTATGATGGCTATAGGCGAATTAACTGTAGAACAGTTCTTCGCCGGACTATATGCGCACACCGATATAGATGCCGACCCAATGAGTGCCGGCCGGCAAATGGGCGGACATTTTGCCACTCACAGCCTGAATGAGGACGGCAGTTGGAAAAATCTAACAGAGCAAAAGAACAGTAGTGCCGATATCTCCCCTACTGCCGGACAAATGCCAAGACTACTCGGTTTGGCACAAGCTTCGAAGATCTTCAGGAATGTAAAAGAGGTAAAAGACCTTACACAGTTCTCCATCAATGGAAACGAAGTTGCCTGGGGAACGATTGGGAACGCAAGCACAAGTGAAGGGTTATTCTGGGAAACCATCAATGCTGCCGGAGTACTTCAGGTGCCCATGGTAATAAGCATATGGGACGACGAATATGGTATTTCGGTACACGCCAAGCACCAGACCACCAAAGAGAATATCTCAGAGATATTAAAAGGATTCCAGCGAACAGACACCGAAAATGGTTATGAGATACTTAGGGTAAACGGCTGGGATTATGCTGCACTTATAGACACCTATCAAAAGGCTGGCACGATCGCCCGGGACGAACATGTCCCTGTTCTTATCCACGTTCAGGAATTAACACAACCACAAGGTCATTCAACCAGTGGGTCACACGAACGGTACAAAAGCGAAGAACGTTTGCAATGGGAGCGTGAATTCGACTGTAACGTGAAGATGCGGGAGTGGATGATCGCCAATGATATGGCTTCTGAAGAAGAATTGGCAGCCATTGAAAAAGACATTAAGAAAGAAGTTAGGGACGGTAAGAAAGCGGCCTGGCAGGCCTTTATTGCGCCTCAGCAAAAAGAGCAGCAGGAAGCAATAACGCTTATAGGGAATCTTGCTGAAAGTTCTTCGAACAAGAACTTTATTGAAAAAATAAAGAATGATCTTTCTTCAGAAAAAGAACCATTACGTCGCGATATCATCGCTGCTGCCCGTAAGGCACTTCGCTATGTGATTTCCGAAGAATCCCCCGAAAGAAGACAATTAGAAGACTGGATAGATAACTATTTCGAGATCATTCAGCCTAAGTACGCTTCTCATTTGTATTCGGAGGCAGAAAACAAAGCAACAAACATTTCAGAAATAAAACCCACCTATGCCGAAAATGCTGAAGAAGTAGACGGACGTGTGGTACTACGGGATAATTTCGATCATATTTTCAAGAATATTCCGGAAGCAATGGTCTTTGGTGAAGACAGTGGTGCGATTGGGGATGTGAATCAGGGTCTGGAAGGACTACAGGAAAAACATGGACAACTCCGTATTGCCGATACAGGTATTAGAGAGGCGACCATCCTGGGCCAGGGAATTGGTCTGGCTATGCGCGGGCTGCGTCCTATCGCAGAGATCCAGTATCTCGATTATATCCTGTATTGCCTGCAGATCATGAGTGATGACCTGGCAACTGTTAGGTACCGTACGGTTGGGAAACAAAAAGCTCCGCTTATAGTAAGAACACGCGGGCATCGCCTGGAAGGGATCTGGCACTCCGGATCACAGATGGGAGGACTTATTCATTTACTTAGAGGGATGTACCTGCTGGTACCCCGAAATATGACCAAGGCAGCCGGTTTTTACAACACCTTGCTAGAAAGTGACGAACCAGCCGTTATCGTGGAATGCCTTAATGGGTATCGCCTAAAAGAAAAGATGCCAAAGAACCTGGGGCAATTGAGAACTCCTATTGGAGTTGTGGAAACGGTAAAAGAAGGAACCGATATTACACTGGTGTCCTATGGAAGTACCTTGCGAATTGTAGAAGAAGCCGCTAAAGAACTACAGCAGGTTGGAATCGATGCCGAGATCAT
Source organism: Pukyongia salina (assembly GCF_002966125.1). Lineage (GTDB taxonomy): Bacteria > Bacteroidota > Bacteroidia > Flavobacteriales > Flavobacteriaceae > Pukyongia > Pukyongia salina. The sequence goes on along the minus strand of NZ_CP027062.1, from coordinate 2,572,588 downwards.
TGATGTGCAGAGCCTGCTTCCACTCGATCTAAATCACGATATCGTGAAGAGTCTTGGTAAGACCAACCGACTTTTAGTGATCGATGAGGACGTGCCTGGAGGAGCTTCGGCTTATATACTACAACATATCCTGGATGAGCAGAATGGATACAGGCATTTGGATAGTAAGCCGCAAACCCTTACCGCAAAACCTCATCGCCCCGCCTATGGTACCGACGGTGATTATTTTTCGAAACCTTCGGCAGAGGATATTTTTGAAAAGGTGTATGCTATTATGCACGAGGCAAATCCTTCCGATTATCCTCGATTGCGATAAAAATTCAGAAAAAACAAGGAGAAAATTTCTTTTGTTCAGAAATTATTAGATATTTGATGAACCAAAAGACAATCACAAGCTGATGTTACTTAATAACAACAATAATAATAACAATAGAATGCCGTAGCAAAAGCTTGTCGCGATATAACGCCCGTCAGGTTTTTGAATCTGACGGGTTTTTTTGTGTTTACGATCAATAGTTCGAACTTAATTATAAGTTGCTTAATAACCATAAATAAAATTAATTAGATCAACCATGTGTGGAATTGTATGTGCCTTCGACCTCAAGCAACCTTCGGAAGAGTTGCGACCTCAATTATTAACCATGGCGAAATGTATTCGCCACCGCGGACCCGACTGGAGTGGAATTTACGATCATGATAAAGCGATATTAGCCCACGAACGTCTGGCTATTGTAGACCCAACCTCGGGAAAACAACCCTTGTTTTCAGAAGACAAAAAATTAATCCTGGCGGCTAATGGGGAGATCTACAATCATCGTGAACTACGGAAACCTTATGAAGGTAACTACAATTTCCAAACTCAGTCCGACTGCGAAGTGATCCTCGCACTATATAAAGATAAAGGAGAAAAATTCCTGGACGACCTTAATGGTATATTCGGATTTGCCCTATACGACGCAGAAAACGATGCTTATTTAATCGCACGAGACCACATGGGAATTATACCCCTTTACATGGGCTGGGATAAACACGGTACTTTTTATGTTGCTTCCGAATTAAAGGCGCTTGAAGGTGTTTGTACCAAAATAGAATTGTTCCCCCCGGGGCATTATCTGTACAGTAAGGATGGTGAGTTAAAAAGATGGTATAGTCGCGATTGGATGGAATATGAAAATGTAAAAGATAACGAGACATCTATAGACGAATTACGCGCAGCGCTCGATGCCGCAGTTCACAGACAATTAATGAGTGATGTGCCGTATGGTGTGTTATTGTCAGGAGGATTGGACTCCTCTGCTACTTCTGCCCTGGCTAAAAAATACGCCGATAAGCGCATCGAGACTGACGATACTGCCCAGGCCTGGTGGCCTCAATTGCACTCCTTTGCAACCGGTCTTGAAGGGTCTCCAGACCTCGCTGCCGCAAGGGTTGTGGCAGACTACCTTGGGACTGTGCATCACGAGGTAAAATTTACCATTCAGGAAGGCATAGACGCCATACGTGATGTGATCTATCACCTGGAAACGTACGATATAACTACGGTGCGAGCATCTACCCCTATGTACTTAATGGCCAGAGCGATAAAAGCAATGGGGATTAAAATGGTACTTAGTGGAGAAGGCAGTGATGAGATCTTTGGAGGCTATCTATATTTCCATAAAGCTCCAAATGCCGAAGAATTTCACAAAGAAACGGTTCGTAAACTCGATAAGCTACATCAGTACGATTGTTTACGGGCTAACAAATCACTGGCAGCCTGGGGAATAGAAGGCCGGGTACCGTTCCTCGATAAAGAGTTTATGGATGTAGCAATGAGGCTTAATCCGAAAGACAAAATGATCACAGAAGGCCGAATGGAAAAATGGGTGCTGCGAAAAGCTTTCGAAGATATGTTACCGGAGAGTGTTGCCTGGAGGCAGAAAGAACAATTTAGTGATGGTGTGGGATACAGCTGGATAGACACTCTTAAAGAAATGGTGAATGCCGAAATTACTGATGAGCAAATGAAAAATGCACATCACCGCTTCCCTATTCAAACACCAACCAGTAAAGAAGAATTCTATTATCGTACTATCTTCGAAGAACATTTCCCAAGTGACACCGCAGCCTTAAGCGTACCTTCTGTGCCCTCTGTAGCCTGTAGTAGTCCTGTGGCGTTAGAATGGGATGAAAGTTTTAAGAATATGAACGATCCCTCGGGCCGTGCTGTGAAGAATGTTCACGACGAGGCGTATTAATGTAATTGGGTTTATGGATTTATACAGGGGTTAACCGTACTGCTTTTGCAAATAGTTTTTAAGTCGGTCCTTTATAAAAAAGTTCCAGCCATCAATACAGCTTTGTCTTTTAAATTCCGGGACATCCTGCGGGAAGTCTTTTACCACAATATTGGTAAGCCTAAGTTTTACCGCATCTTCATTGTCTAATATTTCGAAGCTAACCTTCCCCTCGCCAGGATATTCGGTGTAGGTCCAGTGATAGGTTATTAGCTGTCGAGGGACCACTTTGGTGACATTCCAAATATGCGTGAAGGTGCGACTTTCAGAATGCACAGGAAACTGTGTATTAAATCCCACCTTGGGTTCGAAAGCAGGAATATTATCAAAATACCATTCGATCATCTTATCATGTACGGTTATTGCCTCCCAAACCTGCTGCCTGGTACCGGATAGTTGAGTTTCGACTACAATTGGCGGATCTGTTGTTTTCATCATGTACAGGTTTTAATCCTCCGGAAGTTACATATAAATGCAGAAAAAAATAAACGCCGGAACTTCGCCTGCTCAAGATAAAATTGGAATGCCCTGACGGCCGCTAATACATATATAAGATCTGTTCATCAGAATTTGCAATATTGAGAAAGATCTCATTGGTTTCCGGTAGCTGTAACTGGGTTAGATCGAAAGTAAGTTCCCTGGTGAATACTGCCAGGCACGCCTCGTTATTGAGAAGAGAAATCCGTAATAATCTGATAGGGGGCAAGGCTTCCAGAACAACTCCTTTATCGATAAGTTCTACCACCCAGCTTTCCCCGGAACAACCGCTTGCCGAAAATTTTACCCTAAGACAGTCCTCCTCTATACTCATCTCGATAATGGTAAGCGGCGCATTTGGGCCATTCTCAAATTGTTCGGCGCTTATAATAGTTGCCTGATCGCAATCACTCCCCGAAGTATCATCATCATTTTTTTTACATGAGAGAAAAAGAATAGTTAGAATGAGAAAGAAGTACTTAAGGTGCATAAGATTTAGATTACTCCCGTTGCGCATAAACTGGCCAGTGGATTAGGTAATAATCAACGGAAATTTAAAGCTGTTTATTGCTGAAGATCTGGTGAGATCAAAAGTTGGATAGCGCAGTAAGTGCTTTCTAAGGCAGCCACTTTTTCTCGAAGTTGGGCTTTCTTTTTTCAAGAAAAGCGTCCCTTCCTTCCTTTGCTTCGTCTGTCATATAAGCAAGTCTGGTGGCCTCACCCGCAAATACCTGCTGCCCCACCATACCATCGTCTGTAAGATTCATGGCAAATTTCAGCATTTTTATCGATGTTGGCGATTTTGCCAGGACCTCCTGTGCCCACTCGAAGGCGGTAGATTCCAGTTTGTCGTGCGGAATCACAGCATTTACCATACCCATTTCATATGCTTCCCGCGCCGAATAATTCCTTCCCAGGAAAAAGATCTCCCTGGCCTTTTTCTGTCCAACCATCTTAGCCAGATAAGCACTGCCATAGCCACCGTCAAAACTGGTTACATCGGCATCGGTTTGTTTAAAGATAGCATGCTCTTCACTGGCGAGGGTCATATCGCACACCACATGAAGACTATGTCCTCCTCCTACCGCCCACCCGGGAACTACAGCTATAACGGCTTTGGGCATAAATCGAATAAGTCGTTGCACCTCGAGGATGTTAAGCCGGTGGTACCCATCTTCACCCACATACCCCTGATGACCGCGTACAGATTGGTCTCCCCCGCTACAAAAACTGTAAACTCCGTCTTTGGGCGAGGGCCCTTCAGCAGAAAGCAGCACCACACCAATACTGGTATCCTCCTGGGCATCGTGAAAGGCATCAAGTAACTCTGAAGTGGTCTTTGGCCGGAACGCATTCCTAACTTCGGGTCTGTTAAACGCTATCCGGGCGACCCCGTCGCACTTTTTATAAGTGATATCGGTATATTCTTTGGCCGTTTTCCAGTTCGGTGTGCTCATATTTTTTATTTTTACCAAAGATAAAATTAATTCTCTTTAATCGTCGTTACTCAAGGAGTCTACTTTTCATTTCAGATCCTTACATCGACTTAAATTTGAAACCATGCGATATCTCATTTTTCTCTTCGGAATCCTATTCACAATAAGTACTTACGCACAGCAGCCGTATAAGTTCACAACCGAAATTGACCTGGAGACCACGCCGGTAATCAGCCAGGGACGCACCGGTACCTGCTGGAGTTTTTCCAGTACGTCTTTTTTAGAATCGGAGATCATCAGGCTTACCGGGAAGGAGATCGATCTTTCCGAAATGTATACCGTGCGAAACACCTACCCGAAAAAAGCCGAGAATTATGTGATGCGACAAGGAAAAGCGCAGTTTAGTGAAGGCGGGCTGGCTCACGATGTGATGAACTCTGTGAGGGATTATGGGCTCGTCCCGCAATCGGCTTACAGTGGGATATTTAAAGGTGAGACCGGGCATAATCATGCCGAGATGGCCGCTGTCTTAACAGCCATGGTAGAGACCTATGTGGACAACCCCGGAAGAAAACTCAGCAAGAAATGGGACGATGCCATAGAAGCGGTACTAGATGTTTACATGGGGCAAAATCCAAATATTTTTGCCTACGAAGGAAGACAGTACACGCCCATGTCGTTTCTTGAAATGACTAAGATAGTTCCCGAGGATTATATAACTATAACCTCTTTTACCCAGGCTCCATTCTATTCAGAATTTATCCTGAATATTCCCGACAACTGGAGTTATGGAAGCATGTATAACGTACCTCTAGACGAGATGATCGCAACCCTGGACAATGCTCTAAAGAATGGATTCACCGTCGAATTGGACTGTGATGTAAGCGAACGTACCTTTTCATCTAAGGACGGGGTAGCTGTAATTCCGAAGGATGCCGATAATAATATAAAAGCCTTACAGGGAGTGTATCCTGAAATGAGTATTAGTCAGGAATATCGCCAGGGTGAATTTGAAAATTTCACAACCACCGATGATCATTTAATGCATATTACAGGGATACTGCGCGATCAAAACGGAACCAAGTATTATAAGGTGAAGAACAGCTGGGGAACCGATGAGAGCAGAAATGCCAATGGTGGCTACGTGTATTTTAGTGAAGCCTATATGAAACTTAAAGCCATTAGCATTACAATTCATAAGGATGCGGTGCCTCAGGCCACAGCGAAAAAGTTAAATTTATAACTTTCGGAATCATTTTTGATATATTTGGAATCGATGAAAACCTGGTATATCATACTTTTTTGTCTTCCGATTTCGCTGATGAGTCAGAACGATTTCAGTACGCGATATTTTACCATCAATTCCAATTCGTTACCGCAGTTGGAAGAATTGACCATTTATAGTTTTAAGGCAGAAACATCTTTTAAGAAGATCGGATTGAACGATTTTCAGATGAATGTAGATAATTACCGTGCCAATGTGGATATGGTTAGCGCTATCCAAAACGAACAAGCATACGTTCCGGCCAATGTTAATGTAAAGGAAATTCAGTCTGAATTTTTCGGATTTGGTGCTCGATCCAGTTATTTATCCGACGGGAAAACCCGGGTCACTAATTCGGTCTATAAAGAAATGCGAGGCCTCGACCTTATGGATCCCTGCCCGCCTTTTGGTATTTGTGCGCGTTGCGCGCCTTACAGAGTTGGCAGAGGATTTTAAATTAAACAAGCGTACGTACTGCAATTATAAAGTAGGTAACGCAATTATCATTATTTGAAACGCATACCTATGATCCGTAGCTTTTTCCTGGTATTTTTTTTACTGAATTTATCTCCGATATTTTCTCAAAACGATGTAGTTAGTATAGTGGAAGAAGGGATCGTATATCACGACCGTGGGGAATTCGACAAGGCTATTGCTACCTACGAAACCGCCCTTGAGATCGACCCGAAATCGGCTATGGTTCTTTATGAGATCGGCCTAAGTTATTATCACAAAGGGGATTTTAAAACGGACATAAAATATTACGACAAGGTGCTAGATCTTAACAACGAACACCTTTTGCCGGCAACAATAAACAAAGGTCTTAGTCTTGATAATATGGGAAAATCCAAAGCGGCGTATAAACTCTTTAAAAAGGCCGTGAACGAATTTAAGAACGAACCTACTCTTCATTATAATCTGGCCTATCAACTGTATAAAAAAGGAGAACCCGAGACCGCAATCGAAGAATTAACTACCGCTATAAAACTCGATCCTGTATACCCTACCTCTCATTTATTAATGGGTTTCCTGCAGTTTGAAACCAATAATCGAGTACAGGCATTACTATCTTATCATTATTTCCTTTTTCTAAACCCCGGCTCGGAGAGGGCCAGGGATGTTTTTGTAGACATTAATAGCATTATGGGAGGAAATGTAACCATAGAAGACGGAAATACGAAATCAATAAACATTAGTCTATCCGCCGATCTGAACAGCGAATTTTCTGCCTCCGAATTATTACTGGCATTACTGGCTTCAGGTATTTCGGACGAAGAGAATAAAGATCTGTCTCGGGAAGAACTTTTTATTAAGAACAGCACCCGATTCTTTAAACATCTGGGTGAAATGAAGGAACGCCACGGAAATTCTGAAAGTATATACTGGAATTTCTATATCCCTTTCTTCGATAAATTGGCGAAATCGGATCATATGGAAGCATACTTCTATCATATTACCGAGAACATCAATGAGAGTTCGGCCAAATGGATAGAGGAACACACCCTGGAAATGTTCGCTTTCGAAAAATGGATAGGCCAGTAAATTATTTGTATCGCCAGCTGGTAAGATCTGCCCCCGGAGGTGCGCTTTCCATTATTCTCTTCATGATCTTAGGTACGTACATACTATTGTAGCGAAGGCGCGAGAGATGATTGGGTAATTCGGGGTCCCCGTTCCAGCAGTGTTCTGCACGATCTCCATAAGCTACTTCCCCATCGTAATACGGATCTGTGGTACTTTCCAGAAAATCTTCCATGAGATATACCGCATTATTGAGATAGTAGTTGTCCATATCGCCACAATATATGTGGATCTTTCCTCGTAATTCCGGCCCTAATTTTTCCCAATCGCGTTCAAGGATATAACGAAGATCGTAATTCTCTTGCCAGTATTTAGCTACGTCATGGTCTATATCCCCAGAGTATTTGTCCCAAAGGCGTTTTGGATACCCATCTTCTCCCAAAGGCGAATAGGTAGCTTCCCATATATCCCATTGCTGGCCCGATCTCGATTTGTCACCTAACACAAGTTCCAAACGATTATAGTCCTTCACAGTTGTATTTATTTGACCCAGGTAATCTCTGTGCCCGGGTATCTCAAGAGAGCGGAATTCACTATCGTAGAAATACGCATTCTCGTCTTCATAAATATTGACCAGGCAATAAGCTCTAAAATCTATCGGGTCCGGACAGGCGGCAAAGCAACCGTTATATTCTTCTGGGTATTTAACCTGTACCGCTAGTGCTTCCCATCCACCGGTAGATCCACCATAGAGGAAGCGGGCCCAGCCCTCTCCAATTCCCCTGAATTTCTGCTCAATATGTGGTATCAGCTCGTAGGTAATAGCATCGCCATACGGGCCCTGGGCGGCCGAGTTAACCGCGTAACTATCGTCGTAATACGGGGTTGGATGCTGAATTTCGATAATAATAAAACGAGGAAAATCTTCACTGTTCCAACGTTTGTAAAAATTGTAGGCCTCTTGCTGCTGAATTATATTATAGCCTTCTACCCCAAATCGCTCCGAATATTCCGGCTCCAGGTTGGGATCGGGAGGAGAGGTCCTCCAATCTCCGAAATCACTGGGGAAATGGCCATGGAAGATCATGAGAGGATATTTGGCCTCCGGGTGCTCGTCGAACCCCTTCGGTAACAGTACATGAGCTCCCAGGTACATATCCCTGCCCCAAAATTCGGATAGTTTTTCAGATTTAAATTTTATGTGCTTTACCCATTCGGTATCTTCTGGTTCTTCGATGGGTGGGATCACAGTATCGATCACCAGATCTAAATTTGAAGAATTTCCGCCAATAGAAACTTCAACAGGGATATTGTAGATGTTTCCCGGAGAACGATTCCATTGCTGTCCTTCGCCATTGTCCATAGGTAATTTAACGGTATGCCCGGTGGATAGGTTAAAAGTTTCGTAAACGTGTAACAAGGCCTGAGCCTGGTATGTGCCTTCCGGTATCTCATTTAAGTTTTCAATAGGGTAACCAAGCTCTTCAGAAGTAAATGTGATTGACTCACCTTTCTGCCAACCTTCTACATTCTTCCCGAAGATCAACTGAGTATTTAAACCATTATTTATCTGAAACCTGGGTTCAGCCTCTTTATTTGTAGAGAGCATAAGTAGCAGTCTGCCGTCTAATGCATCTACATTGAGCGAATCGGAAAGTTGTACGGTAAAACGTATTTGGTTGGAAGTTTCAGAAGTACAAGCACTTAATAGTAGTGATACAACGGCAAGTAGAACGTAGATTTTTTTCATGAGAAGATTGGTTAGTTCCCATAAAAATACAAAACACTAAAGATTAATTGGATAAATTATCAAGGATCCGGGATCAGATCAACTCAATTCCATCTTCTTTTATCACGATCTGTTTGTCCTTATACAAACTACCAATGGCCTTCTTAAAACTTTTCTTGCTTAGGCCAAGTTCATTTTTAATCGTTTCCGGATCAGATTTATCGTGTAAAGGAATAAAGCCACCCGCCGCTTTTAGTTCGTCCAGGACATAATTCGCGTTTGGTTCGATACTCTTATAACCCGGAGTTTGCAAGACTATGTCCAACTTATTGTCGTGACGTATTTTCTTCACATAGGCCTTTAAACGATCACCGGTGCGTATATCCTCGAATATATCTTCAGTATAAATAAGCCCTTTGTGGATCCCGTTAACAATTACGTTAGCCCCTTTATCGGTGAGATGTGTTACCAGTATATCTACTTCGTCAAATTTGGCAACGGTAAGATTCTCATTACTTAGAAATTTATTGGTCTTACTGGACCCGGTCAACCTATTGGTCTGTTCATCCAGATAGAGTCGAACGATATACCAATTGCCCGGTTTCATTGGGCGTGCCTGCTCTTTAAAGGGAACAAATAGTTGTTTCTCCAGACCCCAGTCCATGAAAGCGCCAAATTTATTCACATCACTGCAGTGCAGGTATCCAAATTCATTCAATTGCACATATGGCTCCAAAGTGGTAGCTACAGGACGTTCCTCATGGTCCAGGTAAACAAAGACGTTTAATTCGTCTCCCAGCTCGAAGGATTCGGGCTTATATTTATGCGGCAGCAATACTTCATCCCCTTCCGAATTTCCCAGGTATAAGCCCGGATCGGTTTCTCGCAGTATCCTAAGTTGCTGGTATTCTCCAAGTTGTAACATGGCAGCAAAGTTAGTTATTTAATCGCCATGAATCCTATTGATTTTTTAAAGATATTCCGTAATTTCACGTGCAAATGGAAATGGCAGATCCCCACAAATTAACCGTAGAAGCGGAACTAGAGCATGTATTAAAAACCGATCTTGTAACCGTTTATTTCTACACGGATATAGTAATCGTTGAAGCCAAAGAAGGTGTTACCTTATCGTATAAAACCGCATTTTCTATTCTGGTGATGGGGCTCAAATATGTAGGAAGCAGACCATTTGTATATATCGCCAACCGGGTAAATTCGTATTCGGTGAATCCTAATGACTATGTCTATCTTGAAAAAGTTCCCACACTTAAAGGTATTGCGATCGTTACTCCAACCGAACTAGGAAAAAAGAACGCAGAGCTCGAACTTAACTTCTTCAGAAAACCTATGGAAATATTCGATAACGTATCGGAGGCATATCTCTGGGGAAAACAATTACTTCATAGCTAATTAAGGTAATCTTACCTATCAAAATCTTGTTTTTACTGAATATTAATTAATCTAACCGGTACCGAAATCAACGGATGGTCGAAACATTACTGTATTTCATCGAAAATATATGTCCGTGACCTTAATTATATTTTTATGTGTGTGGTATTTTCCTACATTTAACCTGAAATTTAATTATTAGCCCCCCTGCTTATGATGACAATTGCCCCAGATAATGTTACCGGATCTCCGGAAATGCCAAGAAAGGTTTTAAACACCGAGATTGGTAAAATTTCGATCTATGATCATGTAGTGATCATGGAAGGAAAAGCGAATGTTAATATCTCTATTCGAAACGGGATGTCCGTGCTGATCGATGTCGCGAAAGCGGTTGGTTTTCGGCCGGTGGTCTATATCTCAAACAGAATAAATGCATATTCGGTAGATCCCAACGATTATAAATATTTGGAAATGATCCCTAATCTTAAGGGAATCGCCATTGTAACCTATAACGAGTTCTCGTATAATACGGCCAGTATGGAGGAGAATTTCATCCGGAAGCCATTTCGGGTCTTTAACAACCTGCATGCGGCAAAGAGCTGGGCAAAGTATGTTATCGAAGGAAAGGTTATCGTATAAATTCGAAATAATCTAGCAACACCTTATCATTCACTTCCTGAGGTGTGAATATCTCCAATAGCCTGGGGCGATGCGATTCAGAATAAAAAGAAGATAACTCATTCTTCAGGCTTAATTCATCCGAAACGGCCGCATATTCGATATCATACATTTCGCATAAATTAGCTGCGTTTAGATTATGCGAGGTCTCAAAGTAAGTTTTAAAATGAGCTGCACTCTTGGCGCCCGGTAAAATCCTAAATATCCCGCCACCCGAATTATTGATAACAATTATTCTGAGATCTTTGGGTATGTATTGGTTCCATAGCGCATTACTGTCATAGAAAAAACTGAGGTCACCACTTACATAAACGGTTTGTTTGCCCGAGGCTACCGCAGCTCCTATGGCCGTACTCGTACTTCCGTCAATACCACTCGTTCCGCGATTGCAAAAAACTTCTGGTTGATTTTTAAGTTCGAATAATTGAGCGTACCGAACCGTCGCGCTATTGGCCAGTTGTAACTGGCAACCTTTCGGGAGCGAATTAAAAACCAGGCTATATGCCCTGATATCCGAATATGTTACCGTACCCAGATATTCGGTGTGTTTCTCGAGGCGATACTTTCTTATCTGCAACCAGGAACTTTGGTAATTGGAGTGGGCAGGCTGTAGTAAGGGTAGAAATTTTCTGAAAAAGGTATTAGGATCCATCCTAAGGTGCTCGCTTAACGAAAAATACGTGTCGAATGCTTTCTTCTTATTGATATGCCAATGATGTTTTGGCTTATATTTTCTTAGATACGCCTTAATTCGCTTAGAGATCACCATGCCTCCAAAAGTGATGAGCAATTCGGGCTGTAAGGCTTCGAACTCTTCCGGGTTAAGCGCCGTTATCAACTGATCGATAGCAGGGATAAAATTAGGGTGGTGCCAATTGGATGTAGCTTCGGTAAATACGAGCAGATCATCTCTTGACGCCAATTGAGCAGTGACCTGATCATCTATAGACAAAGGCGGTAAAGTTCCTGTTAGTATTAACTTTTGGGAAGACGAATTCCAAATTTGCGCTAACTCCTTAAAATCAGGCTCGGAAGCCTCCATAGTGCGGGCCGGAACATGCTGAGGCCTAACCAGCAGATCATCGGTTTTATGGTATAACGGCTCTTCAAAGGGCGCATTAATATGTACCGGACCCTGTAATTCGATCGCCGTATTAAGAGCTATGTTGATCTCGGTCTCATTTTTTAGTTGGAATTCATCGCCGTCCTTGCAATTTGCACTATAAAGGATGTGGTTGGAATACACATTCTCCTGCCGAATAGTTTGCCCATCCCCTATTTCAACCAGCTTTTCCGGCCTGTCTGCGCTAATCACTACCAAAGGAATATCACTATAAAAGGCTTCTGCCACAGCAGGGTAGTAATTTAATAAAGCAGATCCGGAAGTACAGATAAGCGCTACCGGTCTATTAATTTGTTGGGCAACTCCCAGCGCAAAGAATGCCGCACAGCGCTCGTCTACTATACTAAAGCATGTAAAGGAAGGATGTTCCGTAAATCCAATCGTTAAAGGAGCGTTTCTGGATCCAGGAGATATCACAATATGATCGATCTCCTTTATGAGGCACAACTGAGTGATGGTTTGCGAGAGGCGCTTACTGGAGAATTTCATTATTGCAAAGGTACGAAGCCCACTTAATTATTTAAAGAAACTCCCCTAGTAGTTTTAACATGGTTTGCTGTTTGTTACAAGTCTCTTTCCATTCTGAAATAGGATCGGAAAGTACTGTGATCCCCCCACCGGTATAAATAGATGCTTCCTTATTGGACAGGCGCATACATCGAAGGTTTACAAACAGATTACTAGTAGAAGAATCCAGATTTACAGGCCCTACATAACCTGTGTAAAATGCACGATCATAACCTTCGAACGTTTCGATAAATTCCAGGGCCTTTTTAGCGGGAGTACCACAAACCGCCGGAGTGGGGTGTAGTGTATCGACCACCTGCTTAATACTGGCACTGGGATCTAAAACCCCGCTAATATCGGTTCGAAGATGTTCTAACGTCGCTGCAGAGCTGGTATAGGTCTCAGAAATTTCGATATCGGAAGTAAAAGGCTTCAGATCACGGAGTATCGCTTGGGTCACCAGTTCTTGTTCTTCAATTTCTTTATTTGTCCATTGTTGATCCCCGTGCTTTACTTTTGAACGAGTTCCTGCCAGGGACATCGTCTTAAATGTTTTGTCTGCAACCGAGAGTAGTAATTCCGGGGTGGCTGCACACCACATCCCTGTTTTCGGATGAAACCACAGATACCTGAAAGCATCCGTATTTTCAGAAAAAAGTACACTAGTAAACGTAATAATATCGAAACTTCGTAACGGCAGGTCTTGCTTCCGGCTCACCACTACTTTTTTCAATTCTGAAGTAGTAAGAGTTTCAATAGCTTTAGAGACCAATGCAATATGTCTGGTTCTCGAATCCTCATCTTCTGCGATCTCTTTATGTACTCCTTCTAGTCGGAGAGGGCGCAGATCCGCTTTTATTTGTTCACTCCGATTTACAGGGATAAGCGGTAAGGACGATGAATTGTAAAATGGAGCCATTACAAATCCTTTTTCCGATAAAGTGGTTGTGCTATATAGTTCCTTGGTATGCTGAAAAAGACCTGTCACCATCATACTTCCGGGTAACGCATAGATAACGAAGGGTAACTGTTGTCTATAATGTTGTTCCAATTTACCAAGCAAAAGATCTGCTCTCATCCGGTTACTTTTTCAGGGTGATGGTTGTAAGTTTCACCATAGAGATCAATTCATCCTTTTCGTTTACTATCGGAATTGACCATAATTGAATAGTTCTCCCCTTATGCAGGATTTTCGCCTTTGCATATACATAACCTTCGCTTACACTTTTTACGTGATTGGCCGATATCTCAATACCGCGTATGCTTACTTCTTGCCCTTTCATAAACAAAACAGATGCCATGCTGCCCACGCTTTCAGCCAGGGCGACTGAAGCACCACCGTGTAAGACCCCGTCGGGCTGATGAACAGTTGAATTTACCGGCATACGTGCTACCACCGTCTCATCGGTAACATCGATGAATTCGATACCCAGGGTTTCTATTAAGGTGTTTTTACACATGGCCGCGCATGCCGCAAGTATTTCTTCTTTTGAGTTGTTCATAGGATTCGTTTACATTTGTAAAAATACAAAACGAACTGAAGAATGGCCTTAGAAAAAAGGGTAACTTATAAGGCATCAGCCTCCTATTCCACGCTTAATAATTATGATCATAAAACCTTGAATGTGTGGATGGTATTTCATGGTATGGGCCATTTAAGTCGTTATTTTGCCAGGTTCTTCTCCACTCTTGATCCGGAAACCAATTACATTATCGCCCCACAGGCACCTTCTAAATACTACCTGAATACCGATTCCAAACATGTTGGAGCTTCATGGCTTACACGAGAGGATACTCTGGCCGAGACGAAAAATGTTCTGGCCTATGTGGATGCGGTCTGGGAAGCTGAAAATATCACCAATCCCTCTTCCCTTTTTATCCTTGGATATTCACAAGGTGTTTCGATAGCTACACGATGGATAGCGAGTAGGAAAATTCAATGTAAGCAACTGGTATTGCACTCGGGTGGAATTCCGAAGGAACTAAAACCGGAAGATTTCAATTATATGGACGCATCCACCAAAGTATTATTTATGCATGGTGACCAGGATCCTTATATCACTCCTACCCGTCTTTCCGAAGAAATAAAAAGAGGCTCAAGCTTGTTTGGGAGTAGAATGGAGGTACGATCCTTTGAAGGTGGGCACGAGGTAAACATAGATTTCCTACAAAATATCCTACAATTATAGAAATAAATAGTGCATTTCATCGATTTTTTTTGTCTGTTAGCGAGAATATGACTTTATTTACACATTATTGTAAGTAAAATCTGAACCTCAACCAATGAAAAAGTCTATTTCTACCTTGCTTATGCTACTTCTCACAGTAGTTCTTAGCGCACAGGTTGCCCCAGCAGAAAGACAAGCTCTACTTGAGTTTTATCATTCAACTAACGGAAAAAACTGGAACCAATCATGGGATATTACCGCACCCGTAGCCGACTGGCAGGGTGTTACAGTGGAAAATAACACTGTTACCGGTCTTTCCTTATTATTCAACAATATTAGTGGTACTCTACCCGAATCGATAGGTGAACTTAAAAACCTAAGGATCTTAGAGTTATCCTTCAATCGGATCTCAGGCACTTTACCTGCCTCGCTAGGTAATTTAAGCAAACTTGAAATGCTGGCCTTTAACGGCAACGCCCTTACCGGCAATGTTCCCGAGTCGCTTGGAGCACTTAATAATCTTAAACAATTACATCTAAGTAGTAACTTCTTGACGGGATCGTTACCCGGATCGCTTAAAAATTTGAAAAATTTAGAGGTTTTCAACGTTTTTGATAATAAATTATCCGGGGAACTTCCGTCAGAGATCTCAAAAATCAAAACATTAAAGGAAGTGATCATAGCCGAAAATGATTTCACCAACACCGAACATTTCTCTGTGATCCTTATGTCGAACTCCGCAAGCCTCGATTTCAATGATACCGGGGTTGTACCGGCGGCTAAGTCGGTTATCGCCATCGAAACCAGCGACGATCATTAATACGTATTACTCCTAACAGTTTAAAGTTAAGGCGGCCGCATTGCGAGCCGCTTTTTTTATGGGTTTTTTTGAATTATATTTATAAGAACCAAAAAAAATCCTTTGATGAAATATCTAACCACCTTAGTTACCCTTTTTCTTTCCTCATCTTTCCTACTCGCCCAAATAACATTCAGTCCAAATATTATAGACAATGCCGAGCCTACTGCTAACGCCGCAAACACAGTTACTACAGGCGATTTCGACGGCGATGGCGATATAGATGTGATAGGCGGAGCTTATCAGGCCGATCATTTCTCTATATATAGAAATGACGGCAATGGAAATTTCACCAGAAGCACCATCGATAACGGAGCCACAGCCGATGGAGCGCGTTTTGCTACCAGCTTCGATCTCGACGAGGACGGTGATCTGGATATTCTGGCTACCTCCTCCAATGCCGATGCATACCTTTGGTATGAAAACGATGGCAGCGGTCTTTTTACACCTCACGTTATAGATAATTCGTCTTATGCCAACGAAGCATATAGCATAGGAGCAGCAGATTTCGACGATGACGGCGATATGGATATAGTTGGGGGAGCCAATGCAGGCGACGCCCTAGTTGTCTATGCTAACGATGGAAACGAAAATTTCTTAATTCTTAATGTCTTAAGTGTAGGTGATAACCGTACGAACGGGGTGAGAGTGGCAAAAGTAGCCGATGTAAATGAGGATACCTACCCGGACATAGTGGTGGCGGCTTTTGCCGGCGATACCTTTTCCTGGTATGAAAATGACGGAAACGGAGTGTTCACGCCACATACCATAGATGATTCGGTGAATGCTAATGGTGCTACCGCAGTAGACGTGGCCGATCTGGATGGTGATGGCGATATGGATATAGCGGCCGGTAGTAATAATGCAGATCAGTTCTTATGGTACGAAAATGACGGTAGTGAGAATTTTACAACTCATATTATCGATAATACGAGTAGCTTTTCTATTGGTCCGCGTGGATTATCATTGGTAGACCTGGAACAGGACGGAGATATGGATATTATCACAGCAGCCATCACCGGCGATGCTTTTGCCTGGTATGAAAATGATGGCAGTGGTGTTTTTACCGGAGCAGTGATAAGTAGTGACCCTACTTATAGTAATGGGGCCTTTGCCATAACTTCGGCAGATATTGATGGAGACCTGGTAGCAGATATCGTTACGGCCGCCAACATTAGTGATGCCTTTTCGTGGTTTAAGACAGAAGGGGTTATATTGGCAATTGGGGCCAACGCTCTTGAAAGCATTAAGGTCTACCCAAATCCGGTCCATGATACATTAAATGTAAATCTACCAGCAGATCTTTCGGAAGTTGAGATTTCAATTTTTGATAACTTCGGAAAAATGTTATGGCAGGACCACAGCGATAACCAGGGAACGCTACGTGTGGATTTGTCGCAGTTCGCCTCGGGGATCTATTATATGAAAGTGTCCTCTTCCGAAGGAAATATTACCAAAAAGATCATTAAAGAATAGCCGAATTATAATCATAAATATAACGAAAATGCAGGCATAGGCTACACAAGTTGCGTGAACTGTTACTACTCTAACGTTGTAGTAAGTTTTACCCTAGTCCAAAGCTAAAATAGCCTATGTTTCATACCTTTACGGCCTGAAAAATCAACGAATTATGTATAGCCAATCCAGGGTTATTATCGAAAATATCACTCCGCTTATCAATAACGGAGAATATCCAGTGAAATCTGTTGTAAACGAAACAGTACCGGTGACAGCAGATATCTTTGCGGACGGACATGACATCATAGCCGCTTCGGTTCGATATAAGCATGCTAAGGAGAATAAATGGAAAGAGGTACGCATGCAACCCAATGTTAATGATAGCTGGTCTGCTGCGTTCACAGTTTCAAAGCAAGGCGTGTATAAATACAAGATCGAAGCCTGGGTTGATCACGGCCTCAATTGGCAACATGGGATTACCCGTAAACTGGAAGATGGACAAACAGTTACCTCCGAACTTCTTGAAGGAGCGCTCTATCTGGAAAGTATTATGAAAGATGCCGCGGCAACTGAAACTACTTTCTTAAAAGATTGTGTGGCTTCATTCAGGCATCCCGGAGCCTATCCGAAAGCCGTAGAAATGGCTATATCGCACAAACTTCACCAGCTCCTCACCAAATATCCTGCTAAAGGGATCTTAAGTGAAAGTGACGAATACTCTACCTACGTAGACAGATTAAAGGCGCGCTTTAGTACCTGGTACGAATTCTTCCCTCGCTCGGCTTCCCAGGAAGAAGGTCGGCATGGGACTTTCAAGGATTGCGAACAACTTTTACCGAGAGTGGCGAATATGGGCTTCGATACACTTTACTTCCCTCCTATCCATCCCATAGGCGAAGTAAACCGAAAGGGTAAGAATAATACAACAAAAGCCAATAATGACGATGTAGGCTCCACATGGGGTATTGGTTCGGAAAAAGGTGGACATAAGGACATTCATCCAGAGCTCGGTTCCCTGGCAGATTTTAAAGCCCTGGTCAAATTGGCCGAAAAACATGGGATGGAGATCGCTATGGACTTTGCATTACAGGCAGCTCCGGATCACCCCTGGGTTAAAGAACATCCCGAATGGTTTAAATGGAGGCCTGATGGTACCGTACAATATGCCGAGAACCCACCGAAGAAATACCAGGATATACTTCCAATCTACTTTGAGAGCAAGGACTGGAAGAACCTTTGGAAGGAAATGCTCGAAACTGCCTTGTATTGGGTAGAGACCTGTGGAATAAAGGTCTTCCGCGTCGATAATCCTCACACTAAACCTTTTTATTTCTGGGGCTGGCTTATTGGCGAAGTGAAGAAAAAACATCCCGATGTACTCTTTCTTTCCGAAGCTTTTACACGCCCGAAGGTGATGCATCAACTCGCGAAGCAGGGCTTTACGCAGTCTTATACGTATTTTACCTGGCGAAATACGAAACAGGAATTGATCGAGTATATGGAAGAACTTACCAAAACCGATCAACGCTATTTTTTCCGTCCGAATTTTTGGCCTAATACTCCGGACATCAACCCCTGGTCTTTACAGGGAGGTAATGAGGCAATTCATCTGCAAAGATACTTTTTAGCTGCTACACTTAGCTCTAATACAGGTATTTATGGTCCTGTATTTGAACAAATGGTTAGTGATGCTTTGCCGGGTAAAGAAGAATATCTGGATTCGGAAAAATTTCAACTTCGGCACTGGGACTGGAAGAAAGAAAACAAGCTTACCACATTGATTTCGAAGATCAATAAAATACGGAAAGAGCAAACATCCCTTCAGCAAACTAACAATATAAAATTCCTGGCTGTAGAGAACGACCAGTTACTGGCGTATTATAAATATAGTGACGATCGTGAAAACGAAACGATCATGATCGTTAATCTCGATCCTTATTACGGTCAGAAGGGCTGGATCCAACTCCCCATGAGCGATCTGGGGATACACGAAGGACAGCAGGTTAACGTAACAGACCAGATAACAGGAAGCAGTTATATCTGGGATAAGGAATGGAATTTTGTAGAATTACACCCTGCACTGCCGTTTCATTTATTTAAAATTAAAAAGTAATGGCTAAGCTGGAAACATCCAAGGCCAAGAAACCTTCGAATTTCGACGATTCCTGGGAGGAATTAATGGATAACACAGATTTTGTCCAGATGTTCCTTTCGGAAGTGCTGGAAGATTATATACAGAAACAGCGATGGTACGGTGGTAAGTCCAGTAAACTTAAGTACATCGAACTCACCGAATATTTCAGAATTCAGAAAGATGAAGAAATGTACTACGGCCTCATCCTGGAAGTCAATTTTGTGGAGGCGTTCTATCAACATTACTTTATTCCTATTGCCTTTGTAACCGACGAAGACTACGCCAAAAACGACAAAATACTCCCTATAAGCATACAGGGTACTGAAGGATTTATAATTGATGCCATAAACCTGGATGCCTTTCGTAAAGTGGTTTTCGAACGAATTTTGAATGCCAGGCCTCACGACTCCACACGAGTGCAATACCACAAGGGGGAACGTCTTACCGAGACCGAATACAAGTCTTCCCGCAATATGGGAATGGAACAAAGTAATACCTCAGTGATCATAAACGATAAATGTGTTATCAAATTCTTCAGAAGGATATATGCAAATAAGAACCCCGATTATGAGATGTCGCTTTTCCTTTCAGATAAAAAAGGATTTAAAAATACCCCGGCCTATTTAGGCAGTTTAAATATCATAGACACGGATAACCTGATGATTACCATTGCCTTGATGCAGGAAATGGTTGAGAATCAAGGTGACGCATGGGAATATATGCTGGACAAACTTGATACGATATTTGATAACCTCGGCAAAAAGAATATTAACATAGAGTCATTGCCACATGCCGAGCTGTTCGCTCGCTTACCTATAAAAGATGTGCCACACGAGATCATAGATTGGGCAGGACTGGATATATTTCAGAAGTTACAGAAACTTGCTCAACGTACCGCCGAAATGCACATCGTACTCGGTTCGGAATTCGAGGATACCAATTTTACCCCTCAGCGTTTCAATATGGACTACGAAGTATGGCTGAAAAACCGACTTCTGTACCAGTTTCAGAATAGGCTGAATACCGTGGAAAATAATCTGCATAAACTGAAGGACGACACCTTAAGACTGGCAGATCAGTTCCTGGAGCAGAAAAATAAGATCCGTAAGCGATTCCTGGCTTACGACTGGACGAAAATGAAGGGTGAAAGAATTAGGGTTCATGGTGATTATCACCTGGGACAGGTTCTTGTAACCGACGACGATTTTTATATTCTTGATTTTGAGGGAGAACCCGAAAGCACCATCCGCGATAGGGTAGTAAAACAACCTCCTTTAAAAGATGTTGCCGGTATGTTCCGCTCCTTCCACTATGCGGTGTACGCAACTATATTCAATAATGGCGACAAATATCCTTTTCAACAGGATGCGTTATATCACGCCGGGGAATGTCTATATCGCTACTTTATTGGGGTATTCCTGGAGACCTATACAAAAATGGTTCAGGAGGCAAATCTTAATATCGGCTATAATCAGGAACGAATTTTTATGCTGAAATACGCCATGCTGGAAAAGGCGGTATATGAGCTAGGCTACGAAATGAATGCGCGTCCGCTTTGGGCTATCATTCCACTGGAGGGTATTGCCTCTATTATGAACGAAGAACAAAATTTATGAGCAACGTAATTCCGCATAGTTTATTTACCGATTTCGATATCGACCTCTTCAAGGCGGGAAAGCACTTTAGGCTTTACGAGAAACTAGGGGCCCATCTCACCGAAGTAGATGGGAAAAAAGGAGTTTATTTTGCCGTTTGGGCTCCATCGGCGAAAGCAGTTTCTGTAATTGGTGATTTTAATTTTTGGATAGAGGGTGAACATCCGCTTAATATTAGATGGGACTCATCCGGGATTTGGGAAGGATTTATACCCAACGTGGAAAAAGGGGCAAAATATAAGTATAAGATCCACTCTCATCACGGCGATATTAAAACCGAAAAAGCAGATCCCTTTGCAGCGCGATGTGAACATCCTCCAAACACAGCCTCCATTGTCTGGGACACTACCTATACATGGAAGGACAAGAACTGGATGAAAAAGCGAAAGGATATTAATCGCCTGGATAAGCCTTTTTCTGTTTACGAAGTTCACCTGGGGTCCTGGATGCACAAAGCCGAAGAGAATCGGCCCCTTAGCTACCTGGAGCTCGCCAGTGAACTAACAGCGTATGTGAAGAAAATGAATTTTACCCATGTAGAGTTCATGCCTATTATGGAATATCCCTACGATCCTTCCTGGGGATACCAGCTTACGGGTTACTTCGCACCCACTTCCCGATTTGGCTATCCGGAAGATTTTATGTTCCTGGTAGACGAATTACACAAAAATGACATTGGCGTGATCCTGGATTGGGTACCTTCTCATTTTCCGGAGGATGCGCACGGACTTGGAAATTTTGACGGATCACATTTGTACGAACATCCGGACCGGCGAAAGGGGTATCACCCCGACTGGAAGAGTTTAATATTCAATTATGGCAGAAACGAAGTTCGTGCCTTCCTTATTAGTAACGCGGTTTTCTGGTTAGACCGATATCACGCCGACGGCCTGAGAGTAGATGCTGTTGCGAGTATGCTATATCTGGATTATTCTAGGGAAGACGGAGAATGGGAACCTAATCAATATGGCGGCAGGGAGAACCTGGATGCCATTTCGTTCTTTAAAGAATTGAATGAAGAGATCTACGGAAGTTTTGACGGGGTACAAACCATAGCCGAAGAATCTACCTCCTTCCCTATGGTTTCCAAACCTACCTATTTGGGCGGACTGGGCTTCGGAATGAAATGGATGATGGGCTGGATGCACGATACCCTCGAATATTTTAAAAAAGAACCCATTTACCGAAAGCATCACCAGAACGATATCACCTTTAGCATGACCTATGCCTTTACCGAGAACTTCATGCTTCCCTTAAGTCACGATGAAGTTGTATACGGCAAGCAGTCGATCTTAGGGCGTATGCCTGGCGATGAATGGCAACGGTTTGCCAATCTAAGGCTGTTGTATAGTTATATGTACACGCATCCCGGAAGTAAGTTGCTTTTTATGGGAGGTGAATTTGGACAGAGTGATGAATGGAATTTTCAGCAAAGCCTGGACTGGCATTTACTGGAATACGACTATCATAAGGGGATTCAGAAATTAGTTGCTGAAGTAAATAATCTGTACCGAAATGAGCCGGCCTTACACGAAAAGCAATTTGTAAGTGAAGGCTTCGAATGGATAGATTATAACGATTCAGAAAATTCGGTTTTGGCCTATGTGCGGAAGGGCGAGAATGAGAAGGATGATCTTGTTCTGATAGCCAACATGACACCCGTTCCCAGGGAAGAATACCGCATTGGTTTGCCAGCCTCTGGTAGCTACAAACTAATTTTCAATAGTGATGCTCCGGAGTTTGGAGGAAGCGGTTATAAGATCGCAAAACAATATACTTCCGAAGCTGTAGAGTGGCAACACAGGGCTCAGTCTGTAGTACTCGATCTGGCTCCACTGGGCGTTATGGTCCTTAAAAAGTTTAAATCGGCCAAAAAAAGTTAATGAAAACGTTTTCGTTTGTTAATTACTTTTTTAAAATGCCATGCCGTCCGGTATCGATTCTCAATAGAATTATTTTCATTTGTAATACATCAAAATTAGTTTAACTATATGATTGTAAACACCGAATTAGAACAAAAAGGGAACCAGTTTCCCTCCGCCATAAATAGTTTCGTAAAAGAAAAAGATAAATTCCTCATCACCACCGAAAATGACGTGCTCTTACAAATTACTGTTGTAAGAGATAGTGTACTAAGATTTAGATATGCGCCTAACGGAAGTTTTCCAAAGGACTTTTCGTATGCGATCTCCGAAGATGCCGTACGCGGATATAATCATCTGGAATATTCGGAAGAAAAAGACCGCTACATCATTAAAACATCCAAACTCCAGCTACACCTCAACAAAGCCAACCTGCAGAAGACGATTTACGATATAGACGGGAAGCTTATAAATCAGGATGAAGCCGGTTTTCATTGGGAGTACAGCTATGAGCATGGGAGTGATATCGTAAAGATGAGTAAAGCCGAACAGAAGATGGAATGCTACTATGGGCTTGGAGACAAACCTATGCATTTCAACCTGAAAGGAAAGCGTGTAGAAAACTGGGTGACCGATCAATATGCCTTCGGCAAGGATCAGGATCCACTTTATAAAGCCATTCCTTTCTACATTGGTCTTCACAGTGATATCTCGTATGGGATCTTTTTTGATAATACCTTCCGTACTTTTTTCGATTTTGGAGATGAACGCCGAAGCGTTATGAGTTACTGGGCTCAGGGCGGTGAAATGAACTATTACTTTATATACGGCCCTGAAATGAATCAGGTCGTCACCAACTACACAGACCTTACCGGTAAACCCGAACTCCCGCCATTATGGGCCCTTGGATATCACCAGAGTAAGTGGAGTTATTATCCTGAGAGCAACGTTCGCGAGATCGCACAGAAATTCCGCGACCTGAAAATACCTTGTGATGCTATTTACCTGGATATTGATTATATGGACGAATTCCGCTGTTTTACTTGGAATAAGGAATATTTTCCGGATCCCAAGGGTATGGTAGACGATCTCACCGAACAAGGGTTTCAAACCGTCGCCATAATCGACCCGGGAATCAAGATCGATAAGGATTACGACATATACAGAGAAGCATTAGAAAAGGATTATTTCTGTAAAAGGGCTGATGGCCCTCTGATGAGAGGAAAAGTATGGCCGGGAGAGTGTAATTTCCCCGATTTTACGAATCCTGAAGTACGTGCCTGGTGGAGTGGTCTTTACAAAGAACTCATAGAAGATATTGGTGTGAAAGGCGTATGGAACGACATGAACGAACCTGCTGTTATGGAGGTACCTACCAAAACTTTCCCATTAGATGTTCGACATAATTACGACGGCAACCCATGTAGCCATAGCAAAGCGCATAATATCTATGGAATGCAGATGGCAAAAGCTACCTATGAGGGAGTAAAGCAATTTGTTTACCCGAAACGACCTTTTATAATCACAAGAGCTGCATATGCGGGAACTCAACGATACAGTTCTTCATGGACAGGTGATAACGTGGCCAGCTGGGAGCATTTATGGATCGCCAATCAGCAGGTGCAGCGTATGGCGATCTCGGGGATGTCCTTTATTGGAACCGATATAGGAGGTTTCGCCGAACAACCAACCGGTGAGCTCTTTGTGCGATGGATACAATTAGGGATCTTTCATCCTTTCTGCCGTACCCACTCTTCCGGTGATCACGGTGATCAGGAGCCCTGGGCGTTCGATGAGAATGTAACCAACATAGTTAGGAAGTTCATCGAATTGCGTTATAAAATGCTGCCTTATCTATATACAGCCTTCTATCAATATGTAGAAGAGGGCACACCTATGGTGCAGCCGTTAGTGCTCTTCGACCAGAAAGACCATCAAACTTATTATCGCACCGATGAGTTCATGTTTGGGAAACAGATCCTGGTTTGCCCAATCCTGGAACCCAATTCCAAGGGACGCAGAATGTATATCCCAAGGGGTAAATGGTATAACTACTGGACTCATGATGTGGTTCAAGGAGGTAAGGAAGTTTGGGTTGACGCCGACATTGATTCCATTCCATTATTTGTAAAAGAAGGAGCAATAATCCCTAAATACCCGGTACAGCAGTATGTAGGTGAAAAAGAGATCGAAGAAGTAGAACTGGAAGTTTATTATAAAGAAGGTAAGGAAAAATCTGTCTTATACGAAGACGCAAACGACGGTTACGATTATAAAAAAGGTCGGTTTAGTTATCGAACTTTCAAACTTACCGGACATAAGAACCAGCTTATCATACAGCAGCATAAGGAAGGAAGTTACGTAACACCCTACACGAAGTTTAAGCTGGATCTAAAAAGATTGCCCTTCGAGATTAAGACCATTGAAGTTGACAACCAGGAGACATCGCTTTCCAAATTAAAAGTTAACGGAAATACTTCATTGGAAGTTGATAAGAACTTTACCGAACTGCACTTAATTGGCAAATAGATTCGGGATATTAATAATTAAAAATACGGCCTCCTCAAGGGGCCGTATTTTTTTTGTGAAATTCCGTAGCTTTATGTGAAATTAAAACCATTACATGAAAACTATCCAATTACTGCTTGCAACCATCCTTTTATTTACCTACCAATTACATTCTCAGCAAAAAAAAGATGACAGCCCGCCAACGGCCGATAAAGAATTTCACAACCTAAAATGGCGCAATATCGGGCCCTTTCGAGGTGGTAGGAGTGTGGCCTCAAGTGGTGTGGTGAAACAGGACGGAGTGTGGTATATGGGTGGCACCGGTGGTGGTGTATACAAAAGTACAGACGACGGTATAAGTTGGAAGAATATATCGGACGGATTCTTTAAAACCGGAACTGTTGGAGCTATCGCCGTTTCGGAAAGTAATCCGAATATCGTGGTGGTTGGCATGGGCGAACATGCGGCCAGGGGTGTAATGACCTCTATGGGAGACGGGGTGTACAAATCTACAGACGCCGGGAAAACATGGACCCATATCGGCCTGGACTATACCCGCCATATTTCCGATGTGATCATTCATCCCACCAATCCGGAGATAATCTTTATTGCTGCCCAGGGTGCGCAATATGGCCCCTCACCGGACCGTGGAGTTTACAGATCGACAGACGGAGGTAGTAGTTGGGAAAAGGTGTTATATGTAGATGAAAATACGGGGGCCTCTTCCCTATCCATGGACATGAACAATCCTTTGATATTATATGCGGCCATGTGGCAGCACAGACGCTATCCCTGGACGATGGAAAGTGGAGGAAAATCATCGGGATTTCACAAATCTACCGATGGGGGAACCACCTGGGAACCTATGAAGTCGGGACTACCAGAGGAATTTGGAAAGTCTGGAATCTCTGTCTCCAGGGCCAATCCGGACAGGGTGTTTGCGGTGATCGAGGCAGAAGGGGAAAAAGGAGGTGTTTACCGCAGTGATAATGCAGGGAAATCATGGAAGCAGATCAACAAGGACCGAATAAATATAGCACGATCCTGGTATTATATGGAGATCTTCGCCGATACCCAAAACGAAAACATAGTTTATGTACTAAACGCACCTGTAATGAAATCGATAGATGGAGGGAAGTCGTTTACTCCCCTACCCACTCCACATGGTGATAATCACCATTTGTGGATCCATCCACACAATAATAAGATCATGATCAATTCTAACGATGGTGGTGCGAATGTTTCCAATAATGGTGGAGAATCATGGAGTACTCAACAAAATCAACCTACGGCTCAATTTTATCGTGTGATCACAGACAATCTGTTTCCATACAATTTGTATGGGGGACAGCAGGATAATTCGGCCATAGCCATTGCCAGCCGAACACGAAACGGAGGTATAGACTGGAAGGACTGGTACTCGGTTGCGGGCTGTGAAAGCGCCTTTCTTGCCTTCGATCCGGATAATCCGGTAGAAGTATATGGAGGTTGCTACCAGGGGATCATAGAGCGATGGATGAAGGAGACGGGTATTGGTAAAGCTATAAATGAGTACCCGGAGCAAGGCTTAAGCAAACCACCCAGTGAGGCGAAATACCGATTTAACTGGAATGCTCCCATTATTAGTTCGCCTCACGATCGTAATACTATTTACCATGCCGGCAACAGGGTTTTTAAAACCACAGATGGTGGATTGAGCTGGGAGGCAGTGAGTCCGGACCTCACAAGAAACGAAAAGGACAAACACGGGCCGGGAGGTGGTCCCTATACCAATGAAGCCGCAGGTGGTGAAAACTACAATACCATCATGTCGCTGGTGGAGTCCCCCCATGAAAAAGGAGTGTTGTACGCCGGTACCGATGACGGCTTTGTACAGCTTACCCGAAATGGAGGAGCTACATGGAGCAACGTAACTCCCAAAGGCCTAAGAGAAGGAATAATAAATAGTATTGAAGTCTCCCCTCATGATCCTGGCACTGCTTATATTACGGTAATGCGTTATAAATCCATGGATCTGAAACCTTATATCTATAAAACCAACGATTACGGTGCTAGCTGGACCGCGATCACTAATGGTATAAAAGGAGATCATACTTTCGTTCGTGTGGTAAGAGAAGACCCCAAAAGGAAAGGACTGCTTTATGCCGGTACCGAAACAGGACTCTATATTTCCTGGAATGATGGTCGCGACTGGCAGGCTTTTCAGCTTAATTTACCGATAGTACCCATCAATGACCTGGTAATCCATAATAATGATCTGGTGGCTGCAACTGCGGGACGCTCTTTCTGGATCCTGGACGACCTGGGAGCTATTCAGAATAAGCAAAATAATACAGATGTCTTAAAGATCTACAAGCCCAGGGATACGCCTTTGTTCTTCGGAGGGCAGAGCAACAATCCTACCATTGGGCATAATCCACCTTCGGGCGTTATATTCGATTACTATATCAAAGAGGTAGTAGACTCTATTCCTGTTACTCTTGAGGTGCTGCAAAATGGCAAAGTGATACGAACGATTAGTAGTGAAAAGGACGAAGATTTTAAATCATGGCCAGGCGGACCTCCTACTCCGGCCGTACTTCCGGCTAAGGCGGGTTTTAACAGATACTACTGGAATTTTAGAAGAGAATCCCTTCCGGCGGTTTCGGAGGTATTTGTCTTCGGAAACCTTTCCGGGTCGCATGTTGGTCCCGGCAGTTATACTCTCAGGCTCAAGCAAGGCGATGCAGTTTCCGAAACTACAGCAACCATAACTGCCGATCCGAACATCAACGCAATGCAAGCCGATTTCAACGAGCAGCAGCGTATGTTGGTGGAGATCGAAGCGATGGTAAAGGATATACACGAATCTGTGAATTCGATGCGTTCGGCGGGTAATCAGCTTAAATCCTATGCTAAATTGCTCAAACATAATGAAAAGGCTAAGGACCTTCTCAGCAAAGGAGATTCACTACATAAAAGGATCACCTCCTGGGAGGAGAATCTTATTCAGGCGAAGCAAAAAACCTTTCAGGATGTGATCAATTACAATAACAAGCTTAATTCGGAGCTTTTATTTCTGAAGAGTTTTATTGAAGGCCCAATGCCAAATGTTACACGAGGATCCAGGCAAAGACTGGCAGATCTGAAGGAAGATTGGAAAACCTACGAGCAGGAACGGAACGCTATTATCAACACCGAAATGGCCGAATATAACCGAAGGTTCAGAGAGCTAGATATCCCGGCTATTATAATAGAAGAGAAAAACGAGTAACCTGGCGATATAACGGGTTAGCCTTCATTATCAGAAACGAATAACCAATGATAAAATTCTTTAGAAAAATTAGACATAGGCTACTCTCTGAAAATAAATTTAGTAAGTATCTAATTTATGCTATTGGAGAAATTATTCTTGTCGTTATAGGTATTTTAATTGCGCTTTATATTAATAATCTCAATACGGAGAAACAAGATGCTATTACTTTGAATGGCTATTTAAATAACATCGCAGAAAATATCAAATCTGACCAAATAAATCTTGAAAAAATTTCAGTTTTTCGTGACAGCTCAATTATTGGCTCAATGTATTTTATGACAATGATCGAACAAGAATCCAAAGATCAATACAAAATTTATTTTTCCAAATATTTTAATTATAATCCATGGCTTGACGAATCCTTTCAATCTAATCAAAGTGGATTTGAGGCTTTAAAGAATTCTGGTTATTTAAATAAAATTCATCAAACGGATTTGGAAACTCAATTGTATAAATATTACAGTTTAGTGCAAAAAATTAAAGATGAAGAACAAAGTCTCAACAATTTTATGGAAGAAATGGAGTATGATATGTACAAAAATAATATCGTACAGAAAACGAAACTAATAATTAGGAAACTCTTCAAGAATATAGAAACGCCAGATGATATAAATCAATTACAACAAATTTTAAATTACCCCGCTTTCGTAGGCAGTCATTCAAGGAATTCTGGAACAAAATATATGAATGATCTCTATAAGGAACTTATGATAGTTAATGAAAATCTCATGGCTGAAATTGAAGAAATAACGAAAGGCTAACAACGCATACCGCAAATCGCTGTGTTTACAGCTATCTAGACGATTTACCTCTATAAAATTGATATCTTTAACTAAACAAATTAACCTAGCGGCTTAGCTGTTCAGCTGAATCACAGCCGCCAACCGCCGCTAGCGTAATACAGGAACGTTAACTATTATCACGTCTTAATTTGCGCTGTATCTTATTGATTGCAGATTCTATCGACTTCTCCGGTTCTATCACATTGTAGGGCCCCCAGAAGTCCGGGTCACTGAAACCGGAAACGGCATCGGTCATGATAACCGTAGGTTTAAGTCGGTCCTTCCCTTTTAGTCGCGCCCCTGTGGTATTTGCCTCCCAATCGGTGACCGCCATTTCACTGGATAAGGTGTACACAGAATTGAACAACCTATGCCTCTTCTTTACCTTAAACGAAAGGTCAACACTACCGTAACCATAGTACCACTGCCCGTCCTTTTCTCGATAATCTACACGATAAGATGCGCTAAGCGGCGTTACATCGATATCCCGAGGTTTCTTTTTAACAAACATTGTGTTGGCATCTTTCTCAAACCCGGTGAGATTGAGACTGTAAATTGCGCTGCTAAGTGCCAGCGTTTCAGAATCTATAAAGAGGCTGCCGTAATACCGGGGAACATCAACGAACTCCTTTTGTTTGAAATTTACTACATATACGGCCTTATTATTTACCGTAGAAGGAGGTCCGAAACTAAAATGGTACTCATCCAAGGTGGTAGGTGTAAATATGTACTCCGGGTATTTCATGATGTCGAGGTACAAGGTGGAAAACGGGCCTCCCTGCAATTTCAGGGCGACGGTATCCAACCGGCGATAATCTGTACTTTTCCTCGCCTTGTGAAGCCCTACCATGTCTTTTTCTGCAGAACTATACGGTTGCTTATAAACATTTACCACTGCCTCTGTAAGGGACACGTTCCTGTTACGCTTTTTTATAGTTTCCCTGTAAAAGGCGGTCATTACAGCCGATTGTTTCATGTTATTCTCGGCTTTTTTTGCAAATACAGCCTTCACCAGCGCCTCAGCACTTTTAAAGGTTGCAATATTGATCTGCGTTAATTGTGTGACTCTAGGTGTAAGCTTGATTCGATTTTTACCGGTGGTGAGTTGAGAAATGGGAAGCGACAAAGACTCATAGCCCAGCAATGAAAACTCGACAGCATCTATCTCCCGACCGTCCGGAACTTTAATAGAAAATGCACCCTCATCGTTGGTTATACTACCCAGGTTACTGTTAGATAATTTAATACTTACAGAGATCAACGGATCGTTGGTGATCGCGTCTACCACGGTACCGTTATACTCTTTATAATCGATAACCTGTGCGTAGGCGGAAGGCATTAAACCAACTCCGGAAAAGAATAAAAGTAAAGTTACAACGTAAGATAGAAGCGTTTTCATAGCGATAGAATTGAAGTTGGACAGGATTTATATCCCGCCCTGATAATGAACAATTTAACTATTAAATTTACGAAAAATTAGTATGATCTTCCCTTTTAATCTTACTATTTCTGTTGCAAATTATTACGGTTAACCAAATGATCCTTACGGTATTTTGAAGGGGTTACCTTTATAAATTTGGTAAACGCCTTATAAAAGGTCACTTTGTTATTAAAGCCGGATTCCTGAGCAATAGCCTCAATTTTAAATTGATGGTAATTAGGGTCCTTCAACAGGGCTTTGGCATAGATCACCCTGTGTCTATTTACATAGTCGTTAAAATTTATTTGTATTTTTTCTGAAAAGGTCTGGGATACATGATACGGTTTTTCGTCCAGTTCTCTGCCCAACATTCTAATACTAAGATTGTTCTTGAGAAAGATCCTGTCCTGATTAAACGCTTTTTCGATCTTCTCGCTAATTGTGTTCATTTTAGATTCATCGAGGGAGGAGCTGAAATATTTCTTCCGAAATGCTTTGTAGAACTGAGGATCGAAATAGATAATATATCCCACGGCGAACATGAGTAAACTAATGAGTAAATAGTAAATAGCGAAATCCCTCCAACCATCGGCAAACCACGTAAGCCAAGTAATAACCGTGGTAGCTATAAGATAGAAAATTACCAGTACTGCGGCATAAATAAATTTTCGTTTCTCAATAGAATGTCGGCTTTTAACGACTAGGACAAGATTTGCCAGTCCGTAGACACACATCTGAATAGCGAGCGTATAATTCCAGGTCATGGTCCGGGTGAGAAAATTAGCCTGAACATAAGCCACCCTCTCTTCCGAAGGAATAAAAAGTACATCCCCGTAAAACAACCAATAAGCGACTATAGGCAACAGGTGTAAAAGATCGTGCCATTTCAATTTGTCCTTACCCGACAGAAAGGCCTGCAGATGTATAAAGAGTACCGGACCAAATAAAAAACCGATCTCATAATAAAACCAGCTTTTAAATACGGGATACAAATTAGTAAGTTCACTTGAGCCATAGACGAAGATGAGCATATGAACCCCGAACATTGCCATTAAAAGCGATATGGTTCGACTTTTTAAATTAGCTTCCTTAAAGAACAAGCCTCCCGCAAGAAACATGGCTATTAAAGCTTCCAGAAAAATGAAATATCGAATCCATTCCATATTATACTAAGTTATAAAAACCATATTTGTGAGTGTTATTCTTTCAAGTTGAGGTGTTAACAATAATAATTATTTATAGGAGTAGCAGACTATTTGGTAATAATTGAATAACTTATATCCCTCTAATCAATTTATACGTTATGAATCTCTATAAAAAATTTGCTCTAACCGCTTTAATAGTACTATTTGCAACCTTTCAGGGTGCCAGTCAGGAAGTAGCCTATGTAAACTCCCTGGTGGTTATTAATTCCATGCCTGAAACAAAGGTAGCACAGCAACAACTAGATCAGTTTCGACAGGTGCTCAACCAAGAGTACGATTCAAAGGTAAATGCGTTTCAAACCAAACTTGCTCAGGCACAGCAAAAGGCAAGCAGTGGGGGTTATACCGTTGCCCAGCAGAAAGAAGTGGAAGCCACTCTTGGAAAGGAGGAACAACAATTAAGGGATCTCGAGACTAGTTCGGTGAAGAAGATCAAGGATAAGGAAAACAGCCTGTATCAGCCTATTTATAATAAAGCGAACACCGCCATTGCCGATGTTGCTAAAGCCTCGGGATTTAAGATAGTACTGGATTCCAGCGCAGGTATAGTGCTTTATGCTGAAGCTTCTACCGATATAACCCAGCGTGTTATAGATAAACTTAAATAATACTGTAATGAAAAAGCTCAGGAAAGAGGATATCTCTCAGGAAGTATTCGATCTTTATGATGATTATGCCCATAATAAACTGGAGCGCAGACAATTTATTGAAAAGCTGTCTCTGTATGCGATTGGAGGAATTACGGTTCCATCGTTGTTGAGTTTTGTGATGCCCGACTATGTGAATACCTTACTTGTAAAACCGGATGATCCGCGATTAATTTCAGATTATGTTACTTACAATTCTCCACAAGGAGGTGGCGAGATCAGGGGATTATTGAGTTATCAGGCTGAGCAGTCTACAAAATTACCGGGAATAGTAGTAGTTCATGAGAACCGGGGCCTTAATCCCTATATAGAAGATGTAGGTCGCAGAGCAGCCCTGGAAGGTTTTATTAGTATTGCTCCGGACGCACTATCCCCTCTGGGTGGTTATCCTGGAAATGATGACGACGGCAGGGCGATGCAAAGGCAACGCGACCGTGATGAGATGCTGGAAGATTTTATTGCAGCATTCAGGTATTTGCAAGATCATGAAAAGTGCAACGGGAAAATAGGGGTGGTTGGATTCTGTTTCGGAGGTTATATCTCGAACATGATGGCCGTGAAACTACCCGATCTTAAAGCGGCTGTACCTTATTATGGAAGACAACCTTCCGAAGAGGACGTTCCAAAGATCAATGCACCCTTGCTGCTTCAGTATGCCGGACTGGATACCCGGGTAAACGAAGGCTGGCCGGCCTATGAGAAAGCACTTCAGAAGCACAACAAAAAATACGAAGCCCATTTCTACCCGGAAGTAAATCATGGTTTTCACAATAATACAACCCCAAGATACGATGAAGCGGCCGCTAAGCTGTCCTGGGAACGAACCATCGCTTTTTTTAGAGAAAATCTAAAGTAAATTCCGGCCAATGAAGTAAAGACTCTTAATATTTCTGGGAGTAACATTACTTTTTCTTAGCTGTAATAACGAAAACCAATGAGCAGAACGATCGACCTTCAGGGCCATAGGGGTTGCCGTGGCCTGATGCCGGAGAATACGATTCCGGGATTTTTAAAAGCCCTGGAATTTGGAGTTTCAACGCTGGAGATGGATCTTGCGATTTCGGCCGACTTTCAGGTGGTAGTCTCCCATGAGCCCTATTTTTCACATGAGATAGCCATAGACCCCGAAGGAAAATACATTTCCGAAGAAAATGAACTGGAGCACAACATTTTTAATATGCCCTACTCCGAGGTTAGGAAATACGATGTTGGACTGAGGCCACACGCTCGCTTCCCGGAACAGAAAAAAATAGCCGCTTTTAAACCCCTTCTCAACGATGTGATAGTGCAAGTGGAACACGAGGTATTACAGCACAGCTACCCCAAACCCTTTTACAATATCGAAATTAAACGCAATCCTCTTAGCGACGGAATGTTTCACCCAAATGCGCACGATTTCGCCAAAATTGTGAGTGAGTTAATCGTTAGAATTAGTAACGATGATAAGGGGGATCTAAAAGAGCGGATCATCTTACAGTCGTTCGACCCGGAATCATTAAGGGCGTATAGAAAGATCGATCCTCAAATAAAACTCGCCTTACTTGTGGAAAATGACGCCTCGGCTCGACAAAACCTGGATGTTCTGGGTTTTACCCCCGAAATTTACAGCCCGGCCTATAAGTTGGTAAATAAAGAATTGGTCGAATTTTGTAAAGAAAATTCGATGGAACTTATTCCCTGGACCGTAAATTTGAAACAGGATATGGTGCAATTGATCGAAATGGGGGTAGATGGGATCATCACAGACTACCCCAATATTTTGAAAGATCTTTTGGATTCGATGAAAATTGAGATCAAACATTATAACAAACTATAAATATTTAAAAACAAAAGAAATTATGAGATTAGTTTTTACTTTGTTACTGGGAGTGTTGATAGTAGGCTGCAATGATCCCGTTACGGTAGATCATCCCAAGGAACCTAATTGGGCCTTCCCTTATTTCAAAAAAGTGGACAGCCTCAATCCTATCCTCAAACCTTCTCCCGAATTGAGATTTACAGATCCAATTACCAATTCTGACGTGAATTGGGAAGAGAGAAATGTACTCAATCCAACTGCTGTTGTTAGAAACGATACGGTTTTCTTACTATACCGTGCTCAGGATTTGCAAGGTACCTCCCGCATAGGAATGGCGGTGAGCACCGATGGCCTCAATTTCGAAAAGTTGCCCCAACCGGTCTTCTATCCGGACAATGACAATATGAAGGTATACGAATGGAACTACAAGAAAGACGGTTCGCCACAGGAAAATACCGAAGACTGCTACTTCTGCTATTTCGACGGAGTGGAAGATCCCAGGATAGTTAAAGATGAGACAGGAGTTTATTATATGACCTATACCTCTTACGACGGCAAAACTGCTCGCTTAAGCATTGCTTCTTCTCCGGATCTTAAACGCTGGACCAAGCACGGACTTGTAATGAAAGATTCCACCTACAGGGATACCTGGTCTAAGGCGGGAGCGATCATAGCTGAACAAAAGGGAAATGATATCGTTGCCAAAAAAATTGGAGGAAAGTACTGGATGTACTTTGGAGATACTAATTTGTTTATGGCTACTTCCAACGATCTCATTAATTGGGAAGTTGCTGTAAACGAAGAATCTGGGAAACGCATTTCTGTATTACACCCACGAATGGGGTATTTTGATAGCCGTTTAGTAGAACCCGGTCCCTATGCCCTTTTCCGGGAAGAAGGCGTATCTCTTATTTACAACGCCAGTAACGCCGCCAATTATAACGATCCGGAACTTCCTAAATTTACATACGCCGCCGGACAAGCCTTGTTTAGTGGCGACCAACCCTATAAGCTGATAGACAGGACAGATAGCTACTTTATCTATCCCGATAAGGACTATGAGAAAATTGGTGAGGTAAACGAAGTTTGCTTTGTAGAAGGCCTTGTGTTTTTCAAGGGTAAATGGTTTTTATACTATGGAACGGCCGACTCGAAGATCGCCGTGGCTGTTTACAACCCTTCTTCCGAATAATTTTTTAAAACGCAATGGTAACATTTCAGAAGAAAGTATACCAATACATAAAAAGTAAGAAATGAATAATAAATACCTCGCATACGGAATTTCACTAGGAATAGGAATGGGAGTAGCATTTGGCGTAGCCATGGATAATCTGGGATTAGGAATAGGAGTTGGAATTGCCATTGGTGCTGCCCTGGGAACTGCTTTTGGAGCCTCTAAAAGCAAAAAGAAAGATAATGATGAATTATAGCTAAGCCACTAAACAAATTCTTTTAGTACTTTTAGGTGTACCATTTAGGGAAATAGTTTAAGTTTTATGGCCAATTCTTCCTCCACCAAGAAGTACTACCACATTGTGGTGCTGGTAATGGTGGTATTCTTCGCCATATCGTTTATCACAAATATTCTCAATTCCATCATTGTAGATGTAAAGGAAAGCTTCGATCTAAGTCTAAGTCTAGCCGGCCTCCTGCCCTTTTCATTCTTTATCGCTTACGGTGTAATGTCTATTCCCGCAGGTTTTCTGTCTGAAAAATACAGCGATCGTACGTTACTTTCGGTTGCCTTTGCGGCCATAATATTTGCCTGCCTGGTCTTTGTGATCTTTCCCGGTTATATTGTATTTAGCCTAAGCCTGTTTTTCCTTGGCTGTAGCATGGCAGTATTACAAGTGATCATAAACCCCATGCTTCGAGCGGCAGGAGGCGAAGAGCATTTTGCGTTCAATTCGGTGCTGGCTCAACTGGTCTTTGGCCTGGCTTCTTTTGCAAGTCCCTACCTCTATATTTATTTAGTGAATAAAGACTCTTCCGGTATGGCCGTTACACTACGCAGCCTGGTTCCGGAGGAACTTCCATGGGTATCGCTCTATGTTGTTTTCGCCATGATCGCGCTCTTGTTATACCTTATTGTACGTTTCACACATTACCCCACTTATGCAAAGAAAGCGTCGGAAAAATCGGGAGACAAACAATCGTACCTTCACTTATTAAAGAATAAATGGACCCTGTTGTATTTCTTCGGAATATTTTGCTACGTGGGGACCGAACAGGGAATTGGGAACTGGATCTCCCAGTTTCTGAACGATTATCACGGAATGGACCCTCAAACAACCGGTGCGAATACAGTGTCTTATTTCTGGGCCATGCTTACGGTAGGATGTGTATTAGGGCTTTTATTACTGAAGATCATGGATAGTCGCAAATTACTTATTGCCACGAGTTTGGTTACGATTGGCTGTCTTATCGTTGCTATTTTTGGTTCTTCTGAAGTGGCTCTGCTAGCCTTCCCAATACTTGGTTTTTTTATATCGGTGATGTGGTCGATCATTTTTTCACTGGGATTGAACTCGGTGAAATCACACCATGGTTCCTTGTCGGGCATACTTTGTACAGGCATTGCCGGGGGCGCCATCATGCCCCTCATTGTGGGTTTTATTGGTGATTTAGTGGGGTTGAAAGCCGGAATCCTGTTCCTTGTCTTACCCTTATTGTTCATTCTTTCTATTGGTTTCTGGGCCAAGCCTCTTGTAAACAATAGCACCTTTCAACGTAAAAAAAGATCGGGCGTATGAGCAAGGAGTATATAGGAGTTGACCTGGGAGGCAGTAGTTTTAACATGGGCCGTGTAATAAAAGGGATGCTTGTGGACGAAGTAAAACGCGACATCGATGGGAAAGCAGATGAAGCCGCCGTACTAATGGAACTTACTTCATTATTGGATAAGATCATTACCCCCGATGTTCAGGGAATAGGGATAGGAGTTCCGGGCATTGTCGATCCTGTACCCGGTATTATTTACGACATACAGAACATCCCCGCCTGGAAGGAAGTACATCTTAAAGAGATTCTTGAAAACCGATACGATGTCCCTGTGGCGCTCAATAACGACGCGAATTGCTTCGCCCTGGCCGAAAAAATGTTTGGAAAGGGACGTGAATATCGCAATTTCGTTGGGGTTACTATAGGCACAGGCCTGGGCATGGGAGTGATTATTAATAACCAACTTTATAACGGCGTAATGTGCGGTGCAGGAGAGATTGGTATGCTGCCATATCTTGATGGCATCGTTGAGGAATACGCCGCCAGCTTCTTCTTCACACGCAACTATAGCGAAAATGCCAGGACAGTACACGAAAACGCTTTAAAAGACCAGCCTCAGGCCATTGAGGCGTTCCATAAGTTTGGTCATCACCTGGGAGAGGCCATAAAAATGATCCTATTCATGTTTGCCCCGGAAGTGGTCATCCTGGGAGGATCCATTGCAAAAGCCCATAAATTTTTCGAAACATCGATGAAAGAAAGTATCGGCCAATTCGCCTATCCCAGGCAAACAGAAGGCCTCCGGATCCTTATATCTACCCATCCAAACATCGCTATTCTAGGCGCCTCAGCCCTTGTGATGGATCTTACGTCTTCGGATTGATATTAATTATCCAATTTTTTCGTATCTTTCTAGTAACTAACTAATTATACTCGATTATGAAAGCGTCACACACCCTTATTACGCTGTGTTGCCTGTTGTTTGCTTTCCCCCTCCTTGCGCAGTCACCAGCTTCTCTTGCCGAATTACTGGAACGAAAAAACAAAACCACACACCAATGTGTTACTGCCGTATTTTCTCCAGAAGAAATTGAAATCCTTCGTGCCCATTTTGGACGCAATACCGAAGTTCCTGTTGTAGACATGCGTATTGGAGATTCCGATGTTTATGGAGTTGAGAACCAGACAGAGACCATGGGTAAACTAAACAAAGCAAATCCCGCTTCCTTTACGCCAATAAACGGCTCACCAATAGTAGCTCCTAATTTTGAAGGAGCCGGTGCCTCCACTCCTAGTGGCGATAAAACCTATGTAGTAGACAATAACAATAATCTGTACGAGTTAATTCTCGCTACCGGCGTGTATACCCTTCTGGGTGCCATAGCAGGCATTCCTGTAGGCGAAAGCATCACCGGACTCGAATTCAATCCCGTGGACGGCTTATTATACGCCCTATCCACAGATGCAGTTCAAACAACGCTACTGCTTATTGGCATTGTTGCATTAACTGCCACGGTAATTGGTATCACCGGGATGGTGCTTGGCATTGCCCTGGCTGCAACCTTGACCGGACAATTCTTTGCCCTGGACATCGACAGCGACAATATATTTAGTATTAGTTTAATAACCGGCTTGGCTATACTCGTGGGAGCCATTGGATTCGATGCCAATTTTGGCCAGGGAATGGCACTTAGCGTGATCGCTGGTGTGATCCTGCTGGCCGCTTTTAATAATGCAGTCTTCGATTCGGAACTGCGAATTGTAGATATTACAACAGGGCTCACAACCCTCATAGGAATTATCATTGTGGGAACTCTGGCCCAGATGGCCTGGATAAGTAATCCGGACACCAGCCTGTCTGTGAATGAGAATCTCAATAAATTATTCAATATTTATCCCAATCCGGCAGCAGATTCCTTCTACGTTCAAGCAGACGATCGCATAGAAAGTGTTTCCATTTTCGATATGCATGGCCGAAGAGTTATGTATCAGCCTGTAGATGCTCTAAATTCGGAAGTGGATATATCATACCTGGCAAGCGGACAATATCTGTGTTCTGCCGTTGTGAATGGGAAAGCGGGCATGTACAAAATAATTAAGCAGTAATTTTTTTCATATTACTATTTATTTTGTGGCGGCTCCCCTTGGGAGCCGCTTTTTACGTTCTGTCGTAGAAGCAACAGCGGTTCTCGGTAAGGGGTAAACTTTTTTTTCCTATCTTTAATTAACAACTATACGAACCCAGTTAAAATGACCTTATGAATACATCCGATTTCTATTTCGAGCTTTCCGCAAATGGAGAGCAAACTTCATTCGAGGCGGTAGACGGAGTTTCCACCGAACCAGTACTGAAACACACACTGCAACCAGGTGAGCATCCTTTTAAATATCGATTGCCTTCCCTGCCAAAATCCAAGAGCATCGTATTGAAGAAAGGGAGATCGCAAACGGGTTCAAAGCTCATTCAATGGTGTTCACCACCCGCTGCGGAAAATGCAGGTCCGGAAAAAGGCAGAGTATCACTTTTTCTGAAGGACGCCTCAGGGAAACCCCTTGTGGAATGGACCTTACACAGCGCTTATCCTGTAAGTCACCATGTAAAAAAAGCTGAAGGAAAGTCGCAAGCCACCGAAATAGAGGATCTGGAATTAGGATATTCCTTCTATACCTTTGCCAAAAGATAGTGTGGATCTAAAAACGGCCAATTAAATTTATTATTAACAAGTCATCATTATGAAAATAGGAATTCTCGGTTGCCTCCTACTCTGTATTGCTATTCAGTTTCCACTCTTCGCACAAAAAGCCCAGGAAGCAGAAAAAGAAGTTAATACCCAGGTTTGGCAGGCGTTTAAAACTGCATACGAAGCCAGGGATTCTGAAGCCTTTAAGGCCATACATACCGATGATATACTTAGGGTGAACGACGGTGGGATAAAAACAGCCCCCGAATACTTTGCCAGTATTGATTCGTGGCGTACATCCGAGGGCACAAGTATCACCATCGATTTTGCTTTCGAGAACAGGCAGTATAACGCCAATACCGGATACGAAACCGGCTATTATCGCGTGATCTACACTCGTGAGAATGGAGAAAGTACCAATTATTACGGGCAATTCCACGTTGTTTTAAAGAAAGTAGATGGTAGATGGAAGATCGCACAAGACTTCGACACAAGTACCATTGGTGGCAAAAATGTTGATGGTTCGTTCTTTGAAGGTGCTACCTTGTTAGAACTGAACTAAATTGACTAGCCAGATATTTATTGCTAT
This sequence comes from Pukyongia salina, assembly GCF_002966125.1. Taxonomy (GTDB): domain Bacteria; phylum Bacteroidota; class Bacteroidia; order Flavobacteriales; family Flavobacteriaceae; genus Pukyongia; species Pukyongia salina. Next base: position 2,532,406 of record NZ_CP027062.1, on the reverse strand, counting down.
CTTCCATGCCGTAAATATATTAAGCCCAAAATCATGAAGACCTTCTTTACCCTGCTTTGCCTGTTTTCAGGTATCACAGTTTTACCCCAAAGTAGTTTTATGGCTCCCGCCGAAAACCGGCCAATCAACAACCGGGGCGTGGTCACACCTATTGTCGCGACCATTGGTTATCAAGGCTATGAAGAGACCCAGGAATATTTTGGTGAGGGAGAATACGAGATCTTTTTAGATAATGTAAATGGAGTTCTGGATAAACCCATTATCGTCCTGGATGGTTTCGATCCCGGCGATAGTAGGGATATCGCAGGGCTGTACAACAGTTTAAGTTTTGGAGGTGAAAACCTGGCAGATATAGTAAGGGATGAAGGTTTTGATATAGTTATTCTGAATGCGCCTATGTATTCCACCGGAGGTAAGGACATAGATGGCGGTGCCGATTATATACAACGCAATGCCATGGTCCTTATTGAAATGATCAACTTACTGAACGACCTCAAAGTTGGCGATGAAGAATTGGTGGTGCTGGGCCCGAGTATGGGCGGCCTTATAGGACGCTATGCTTTGGCGTATATGGAACAAAACAGCCTGGAACCTGAAACACGACTGTATATCTCCTTCGATTCACCACACCGTGGTGCCAATATCCCTATTAGTTTACAATATCTCATTAATTACCTGGCAAGACAGCTTGGCGATGCCGATGCGCTTGCCATCGTGGAAAATGTACTTAATTCACCTGCGGCAAAGGAAATGCTGTACGATCATCTACTCGCTCACCTGCAGGCGGGATCTGATTATTTGCAGGACCCCAACAAATTACTACCAGAAGGTGCCCCTAATTTCAGGGATGCCTTTCAGGCCGAACTGGATGCACTCGGCTTTCCACAGAACGTTCGTAATGTAGCCATGGTAAACGGTAGTTCCCAGGGGAATACCACAGGAACCGCAGGCATGCTGGTGGTGGATACAACCCTCGATCTTGGCTCCGGTGCCACGGCCGATGTAGTACTGCATTTTACCCCGGAAGCGAGCATGACGAATAATGTTACCAGTTTCGATAGCTTCTTGTTCGGATTTCCGGTGGATAGTTTCGATGCCGAAGCCGAGGCTTTTGCGTATACCGATGGCGTAGACGCGTCTCCCGGAGGCACATCTAACATATCGGCCGCTTTAGGTGGTGCTGGCGCTTCTAACCCCGTTATCGTATCCTTTATTGCGGCTCTCAACCAGGACGATTATTCCTTTATCCCGGTGATAAGCAGCCTCGCCATAGATAACGAAGACGACTGGTTCGCGGCACCCGATATCGGAGGTGTACATTCCTCCCCTTTTGTGAATACCTATATCCCTTCGGAAAATGAGTCGCACGTCATGGTGACTTCAGAAAGTGCACAATTTGCTCTTGATGAGATTAGAAATGGTGGCTTAGGATTTTCAGAAGTAATACTTCAGAAAAAATATCAATTGATCGAAAACCCGGTAAAACAGCACATACTTTTGCAATTGGATCCTTCCTTCGATTATGGTGAGCTTAATATTTCTGCATTTACGGTTTCAGGAAAACAATTATTTTCTGAAACCTATAATCGGCCAACCGATCGTATTGCGATTGCCCAACAGCTGGATTCAGGCATCTATTTTCTAACGATCCAGGACCAAACAGGCGTTTATAGTTTGAAGTTTGTTGTTCAATAATAGAAATAGCTTCATTTTAATTAAAGTATCCCCTTAGGAACTCTCGAATACGATTTCTTTAATTTTCATTATCTTTCTGATAACTAACTAATTAAATATCGTGTCATGAGAAGTTTTGTACTATCAGCATTGCTATGCAGTTTTATCACTTTACCCCTTTCTGCACAAAATCAGCCGGATCTTAACGAATTACTATCAAGATTGAATGAAAACCATTTTGGAAGTGTTTCCGATGTATTCACTCCGGAGGAATTGGATGTCTTGACCGCACATTTCTATCAAACCATAAATACTCCTGTAACCGAATCGGTCCTTCTAGACCGCCGGGGTTCTTCTACCCAGGCTGTGTTACCGGTTACGGTAGTACAGATACTTCCCGATGACCTTTCACAACTTGAAAATTTGGGTCCTTCCTCACTTTCCGACTTTGAAGGTGCCGGAATTGCTATAACGGAGGTAAATACCAATGTGATAGTGAATAATTCCAATCGCATCTACATTCGCGGGATCAATAATAATGTCTACATGGATACAGGTGTAAACGTAAATGTAGCACCTAATGAAGCGATCGTGGGCCTGGAACGACTTTCTAATGGCGATATATACGCAATTGGAACCAACGGAATGAATAGCAGCCACCTGTACAAATTAGATCCTATGACCTGGGGCACAACCATGATTGGCGGTAATAATGGCCTTACCTTACCTCTCAGCCTTGGAAGGGGTCCCGCAGACCAACTGGTAGTGCTGGACGGTGACGACGACAATATATATGGGGTGGATGCCGCTTCTGGTGTGGTTAATTTAATAGGCCCTTCAGGCTTCGATGCTAATTTTGGACAAGGAATGGCTTTCGACCCGGTGACAAATACGACCTTACTTTCAGCCTTTAACAATACTACTTTCGACTCTGAATTACGCTCGCTGAATATTTCCACAGGATTGACCTCTTTGATAGGGACCATTACACCGGGAACCCTGGACCAATTTGGATTTACCGATTGGTTCGACCAGGACCTGCTGGGTTCTTCGACCGAAGTATTCGACTCCTTCCGGTACTATCCCAATCCAGCCCACGAAGTACTTAATTTGAATGCCGGAGTACAGATCGATCGTATTGCAATTGTGGATATCACAGGAAAACAGGTGATGCAGCAGGCTATCGATGCTCTCAATGCCGAGATCAACATCGCAGCGTTGAGTGAGGGAATGTATATACTCAATGTCCAGATTGACGGACGTAGCGCGGCGTATAAGTTCGTGAAGGATTAAAGCGACTTGTCTGTTCGAGTGTTTTTCGTCGCAAAATGTATCGAGAACTGCAAGTGCTTCAATTACAATTATCAATAGATCAAAAAATAAATAATGATCAAATCTCAAATTTCAATTTTGCGTAATTGAGCATTGAAATTTATTTGTGATTTGGTGCTTGGTAGTTGAAAGTTATTCACGTTTTGGTGCTTGAGATCTAGAATTTCCACTAGTATGCCTTTAAACCTTTAGCCATCAACACGTTCAATTACGCATAAATACGTATTTGAATGGCCCGTGGTAAGAGGTATCTTGAAAACGCATTTAAGTAAAAGCGTTTGAAAGAAGGTGTAGACAAATCGCCACAACAAAAGCTACAAACCCCTGTTGCACCTCAAAATGAGGTTAGCGATGGAGGTGAGCAATTATTTCAGTTTAAGGATAAGCGTTCAATTTCTCATAATGTAGAAGTACTTCAGAAAAAAGCTGATGGATTTTGTGGAAAGAGCGATACCGCACAGCTACAGGGTCTCGCCAATAATTATTCCAATGCGGTAGTTCAGCCCAAAAAAAACAATACAGGATTACCAGACGGGCTAAAAACAGGTATAGAGAGTTTATCGGGAATCTCCATGGACGATGTACAAGTACATCGCAATTCCGGTAAACCTGCGCAGCTCAATGCTCACGCCTATGCACAGGGAAACCAGATTCATCTGGCCCCCGGACAAGAAAAGCACTTACCACACGAAGCCTGGCACGTGGTACAGCAAAAACAAGGCAGGGTGAAACCCACCAAACAGCTAAAAGGAACCAAGGTAAATGATGATAGTAGCCTGGAAAAAGAAGCTGATGTGATGGGGGGGAGAGCGAATTCGTCTAACGTAGAACAGATTACTTCCATCCCATTAAACACTTCATCCCACAATAAGAACGTAGGGGCGGTAAACGCACATTTTGGGGTAACACAACGAAAAATTGGTATGGAAATAGAAGTTCAAGCCGACATAGTTAATGGCACGGTAAGACAGCATGAAGAGGATGATCCACTTTTATCCCACAGTTCACGAAGAAAAGGGAAACAGAAAGCTCTGGAGCAATATGACGATTTTGAACCTGTATATGGCAAACCATCATATAATGATACTAATGTCATTACAACTCAAAATACCTTAACCAAAGGACAGGAAATCTACAGAGGTAATGGTTGGAAGTTAACCCCGGATGGCCATCCACCACAAAGTTGGTATATCGAATTTATCACCGATGCGGTAGACGAGGCAATAAATCCAGATGATCTGGAAGGTATAGTTAGTCGGATTCAAGGTTACTATGAACAGATAATAATGCCATTGGGAAGAAATAATTATACGCAATTAACACCAAATATCGCCATTGGATGGTTTCATCGAGATGCAGAACCTTCAGGTAATATACAAGTAACAGGAGGTGTAAGACCAGATCGAATATTCGAAATAATGGAACGTATAAGCAAATGGCCGGTTTATGGGCAGAACGAAAGTTGGTCGTCTGATGATGACGAAGGAGGTTTGGATGATGAAGAAAGTAAATCACTCGTTATGGATCCTGATCTATCAAAAATAATTGGAACGGCCGTGACTAATGCAAAGACTCAAAGTGTAAATCCTAATTATAGAGGATTGGTCGCATTGTTGGCTTCCTATGTGGCTGGACAACAGCTTGCGCAAGGCCCCTTACCTACTGCCAAGCTCAATGTCCCTCTGTTAAGCAGGAGTAAACTAAGAAATTTAGCCAAAGCTGCACCAATAAACAATGTGGCAACCTTTATTGGGGATGTATTAGAATCTGCAGGCTTGGATCGTGGCTCTGGAAATACACCTCTATTTCCGTCGGGTCTTAATGTCCCAAGAAGAAGCAATAGAACCATCGAACGCGACGATACAATTACCGTTGCTAATTGGATAAGGAATATAGTTAGCCCCGGGCTTTCTTTCGAGAAGACCTGGACTGACAATAACATGAAAATGGAAAAAGTGGGACCTGTTTCTGGAACTATATGCTGTTGTATCCCTGTACGAGAAAAAGGCATCGTGTTGGAAATTCGAGCATTTAGTCCTCATGATTATGGGGTCCCTATGAATGAGTGGCCTAAGTTTGCTCGCGAAATCACAGCTGCTTTTATTGCAGTAAATCGCTTAAATAGAGATGGTTGACAATAAATTGAATTTAAACATAATTAACTATGAATTATGAATATTCAAATTAGTACAATGAATAATTAAAACTTGAAGCAATGCGACATACTCCACATAAATCAAATGAAAACAGGAAATCACAATTACCCAATACTACATCCTTAGGAATATCAAAGCATGATGACCATCGTCCTGAAACAGTTCAGCTAAAGAGATTGCAACAATTGTCAACTTCGAAAAAATTATCAATCAAGGAAAGCGTTGGAAATACTGGAATCTTTCAACTCCAATATAACTTAAAAAGTGGCATGGCATGGGAACGTTTTAATGTGGGAAGAGCGCAAAATGCGGGAATTAATAATGAAGCATTTTATGAAGATGCGCGAGACAATGTACAGGTGCATTTTCATGTGAATGGCAAGGTCCCGCAACAAAATGAATTTGAATCCTTTACGGCAACCTTTATTGCTGAGGACAAACGATTTAGAGGATCAAGCATAAAATATCATTATGAAAAAGACGCTGATGGAGAGTGGAAGTGGGACCATGAGCCACCAGCAGCCTGGAAAGATAAAGCTGAAGAGGAAGCCAAAGACCGATTTGAAAGATTTTTGAATTATGAAGGATAAATTTAGAGATTCAGAAATTCAGATTTACCATTTAAATATTTACACAAGCGCAAGAGAAAAATTATGTTGTTATCTAAATAGTACTTTTAACCCTCCACTCACCTCTCACCCCTCACCTCGCTGCCTAAGGAAAAGAAAAAATTATTACCTTTAATAACGTATTCTCCCCTCATTGCTTCACCCCGCTCCGGCGGTGGCGAAACAGTAAGGGGATTTTTATATCTATTTACCATGGCAAATAAAGTTACATTTCCTAGTAATGCGGACGACAAAGACAAACTCACGCGCCAGCTGGAAGAGCTGGACATGAGCCTGAACGACACCGAACGCCTGCTGTTAAATCTTGCCCGACTGGCAAAAAGCATGGCGAAGAAGGCCTTAGACCATACCGACTATATTTTCGACATTGATGTAAAACGCCAATGGCAGATTGGTTTTAATAACGACCGCTTTTTAAAGCGATGGTTTGGAGAAGTGAAGAGTAGTGGTAAGGCGAAAAATGTTCGCAATCGGTTAGAGAAACTATACAAACGTACCGAGAAAGGAATCACCATGAATGTTAAACCAAATAACGATAAGGAATCGAATGCACGTAATTATGGATGGGTTTTTACGCCAAGAGGCATGCAGGTGTTCCCTAAGTTATTCGAACGTTTTGAAGACAAAAATGATAAGATGGCAGCAACGTTACTGCATGAATTGATGCATGTTTGGTTCCAGGATAAAAAAATAAAAGGCCAAAAGGTGAATGAAGGCTCAATTGCATTGAAATTGGCTTTGCATAATCCCGGAGAGGCACGCCGCAGCCCTGACAACTATGAACACTATTGTTTAATAGTATGGCGGGATGGGTGATATCATGGTTGAGGGAAACCGTAAGGATAACTTTGAATGAATGTTGAAATTTACGAGGAATAATCAATGAAAGGGAATTTTAATGAATTGGGGACCGGATAATGATGGATCTTAGATATAATCTATAATATAGTACGTATAACGCTCTAGAAATAATACATGAACCAATCTAAAATTATGACATCAATAGGATTTAATTTCACATCATCAGACATTTATTTCGTCGTTGTTGATGGAACTACTACTGCGCCAAACTTAATTTCTAAAAACAAAATAAGTCTACCCGCAAATCATAGTATTCCAGAAACGGTAGATTGGTTTGAGAATGAACTAACCGCAATTTTAAATAACTTTAATCCCGACAGAGTTAGTTATAGATTGACAATTAATAACGTTACCAACAATTATGTTCATTGTGTCTATTATGCACAAGCAGTTTTAAACTTATTATGTCATAGACGCCAAATAGATATTTGTCACACATCACCTGCCTCAATAAGACCAAATAAATTTAATCAACCGAATGGCACCAATCTTGACCAATATGTTGATAATGTTTTGGGTACTCACCCACCATATTGGAATAGGAATATGCGGAATAGCGCATTAGTTGCGATGCTACAATTATAAAAAATGGATATAGGAAAATTTACAACCATTGGATTTATTGGAGGTGGGAATTTCGGAAAAGTCTTCCGTGCAAAAGACAATCTTTTAAATGTTGAGAGAGCCATCAAGCTTATTAGCGTTCAAAACCCTCAAGAATTTATAAATGCAATAAACGAGGCACAAATATTAGAAAAATGCCGACATAGAAATATTGTAGACATTAAAGAAATTGATATTCATCAAATTCACAATAATCTTGTTCCTTGTATCGCAATGGAATACTTATCAAAAGGTAGTGCACAAGGGTTTTTAGAGAAGAACTTTGTTACAGTTAAGAAAGCAATAAAAATAACATCTGACGTTCTATTTGGACTTGAACACGCACATAATGAAGGGATATTTCATAGAGATATCAAACCTGGCAACATCCTTTTCAGCGACAACTTAACTGCTAAACTTTCTGATTTTGGACTTGCTTATGGTTTAGCTAATCAACCTTTTGCTTTTGCTGGGTATAATTCTCATCTTCCACCAGAAGTCTTAGAAGGTGTTGAACAAGATGAGCTAAGTGATATTTATTCTTTGGGTATTACCTTTTATAGACTATTAAATAATATAAGGACTTTGAATGTTCCATATGCAAACGATGCCGATTGGTTAAATGCAGTCAAACGCGAAAAATTTCCGAAAAGAGAATTTCAACTGCATATACCAAAATCTGTTTTAAGAGCTGTGCGGAAGTCTATGAAACCAAATCGAAATGATAGATATAAAACTTGTCTTGAATTTAGACAAGCTTTACAAAAAATTAGATTAGCAGTAAATTGGTCTTATGTTTCTGATGGTCATTGGAGAGGTAAATGTGGGAATGATAATTATGAACTAATAAGATATAGCAAACGAACAGGTTATTTCATAGATTTTAAAAAAAACGGGCGGAGAGATAACAAACATTGTTGTTCGCAAATACCAGATGAAATAACTGCGAAAAAAGAGTTTTTTAAAATAATCCAAGAAACAACATTGCGGATATAAGTTCTAAAATTAACTGCGTTTATAAAAAATAGCGGTTTAATCGTTTAAAAGAAGCATAAAGAATAAATTAAAGGTCAAGTATAATCCGAAAAGTATGACATTAAATTCGCTAATTTTCATATACAAGACCGTTGGTGATAACTTATATAAACCCATATAATAATATGTCTAGAATATTTATATCACATTCTTCAAGAGACACTGAAAGCATAGATTTTTTTAATAAGATATTCTCAACTTTAAAGGTATCTGCAATCTACGAGGAGTACGATCAGCAAGAAGGCCGTCACATTAGCAATCAAAAGATTAAAGACGATATAGAATCTTCTTGCGCATTATTCGTATTACTAGATGAGCAAATCGAGGATTTAAAACATACCAGGGATTGGATTGCTTGGGAAACTGGTGTTGCAAAAGGATTAAACAAAAAGGTATTTGTCTTCGAAAAGACTAAGGACACGGGTAAATTGGGAATTGTAATTCCACATTTAGATCATTTTATTGTTTACGACCCGAATAATTATAACTGGAGAAATTATCTTAAACCAATAATTCAAAGTTTTGATAACACCAGTACTGTAACAACAGTCGCATTGAGTTCAGCTGCTGGTGCGGCATTAGCCGAAGATAAATGGACAGGTGGCCTCATAGGACTAGGGATCGGGTTATTTTTAGCCAACGGTAATAAGGATAAAACCTTCGGAGAATCAGTTCAATGTTTCAAATGTCGACTAACTTATTTTATTCATGTTTCTCCTGGGCAGTTATTCCGATGCCCTTCATGCAATCAAATGTATCAACAAAGATTTTGAAGCTTTGGCTATGCATTACGAATTCATGATTACCTAAATTCATACCTCATTCACCCTAAAAATTTCCCAAACCGCCTACCCATACGTAACATTTCCCCAAAACCCGAGTCTAATGTTCCATTAGACTTTAATTATATACGTATGAAAACTAAAATCTTCACGCTGCTGGCCGCTATCTTCCTGGTAACAAGCTATACCTATGCCATCGTGCCCGGCGACCCGGCCATCTCAACTTCTTCTATTGTTACCCATATCGACCTCAGTGCGGTGGTGGACGATAAAGTTCCGGTTACCGTTAACCCCGACCGATTTACCTCCGAAAAGGCTACCTATCGCCTCCCAAAAGTAGTGCAGGGAACCTATGCCGTGGGTGATTTTGGGAGATATATAGACGATTTTAAAGCCGTAGACTACAAAGGCAACGAGCTTACCGTAAACAAGACCGATACCAATTCCTGGGAGATCAGTAACGCCGCCGAGCTGGATTATATCACCTATTACGTAAACGACACCTTCGATGAGGAGGTAGTAGGCGGTATTGGCGGGGAAGTACCCTTCTCCCCTGCAGGAACCAATATAGAACCTAATAACTATGTGCTTAACCTGCACGGTTTTATTGGTTATTTCGATTCTCTTAAAAATGCGTCCTACTCCCTGGACGTTACAGCCCCTGCTAGTTTTGTACGTACTTCTGCACTGCAGCAAACGGCCCAAAAGGAGAATGTGGAGGCCGGTACGATAACCACAAGCTATTATGCGCCCCGTTATTTCGATATTACAGACAACCCAATGATGTTGGGGGATCTAAGCGTGGAAGAATTCGACCTCAGCGGGATCAAAGTTGTACTTAGTGTCTATTCGCCCAACGATATGCACTCGGCCACCAGCCTGAAGGAAACCATCTATACCATGATGCAGGCACAGAAAGCATATCTGGGGGATCTGGATAGCACGCCGCGTTACGATATCTACCTATACCTTAGCGCCGGTACCCCGGAGTCGCCCAAAGGATTTGGCGCCCTGGAGCACCACACCTCTACCGTTGCGGTAATGCCGGAACAAATGCCACCTGCTGCCCTGGCGAAAAGCATGGTAGAACTTGTTTCCCATGAGTTCTTTCATATCGTGAGCCCTTTGTCTATCCATTCGGAAGATGTGCATTATTTCGACTATAACGATCCTTCCTTCTCCAAACACCTTTGGATGTACGAAGGCGTAACCGAATATTTCGCCCATCTGTTCCAGGTAGACCAGGGATTGATTCCGGAAGAAGAGTTCTACAGCAATATGATGAACAAGATCCAGGTATCCCGCCAGATGAACGACAGCCTCAGCTTTACCGAAATGAGCGAGAATGTGCTGGTGGAGCCGTATGCCCAGCAATACTACAATGTATACCAAAAAGGAGCACTTATCGGGATGTGCATAGATATCCTTATGCGGGACGAAAGTGATGGGAATCGTGGTATCCTTTCACTTATGAAGGAACTATCTAATAAATACGGGAAAGACCGGCCCTTTGAAGACGATAAGTTATTCGAAGAAATTACTCAAATGACCTACCCCTCTATTGGAGAATTCTTCGAAACTCATGTGATTGGCTCCACTCCTATCGATTATAACCAGTTCTTCGAAAAAGTAGGTCTGGAGATCGTTAGCGGAAAGATAAAAACAGATTATATACAAAATGCCGGTGCTCTCATTGTAGACGGTGACCCAATACGCGGGATCTTCTTCAACGACCAGGTAGCATTAAACAGCTTCTGGGCCGAAAACGGAGCCCAGCCCGGAGATATTATCAAGGAAGTAAATGGCACCCAACTTACTTTACAAAACGCGAACGAAGTATTGCAGAACGTATTTCTCTGGACCCCGGGGACGGAGGTTAGTGTAAAACTTGAACGCAATGGAGAAGAAGTACTTATAGAAACCACTACCACCCAATCGTATACCGAAGGAACCCAGCTACAGGAAATGGAAGATGCGACGGAAGCGCAAATAACACTACGCAAGGCGTGGCTTAAAGGGTAATGTAATAACAAGTTAAAAAACCCGCCAAATGGCGGGTTTTCTTTTTATAATCATATTTTCTTTTATGCATTGCCTTCTTACTCTCTTCATTTTCTTTATTCACGCGCTACTATTGTTTTAGGAATTCATGAATGCTTCGCATTTGTCTTGCCCAATACGGAAGGTTAATAAGCATTAATTAGATTTTTTAATCATATTTTCTTTTTTGCATTGCCTTATTACTCTCTTCATTTTCTTTGTTTGCCCAAAGAAAACGAAGCAAAAGAAAAGGCACTTCGCTGAGGAATTTTTTGCCTTCAGCAAAAACCGCTCGAAAACTCCGCGTCGCTTCGCTCCTGAATCTCGAAGTTTTCTTCGCATATTCTGCACCGAAGACTTGCAGGGCTACGCCCTGACTTTTGTGAATTTAAGTAGATTCTTCTTTCACTTCTAACTATTCACCACTCACGCTTAACAAATCACAATTCACAATACCCAAAAAACAAATAATAATCAATGATCAATATTCAATTTTCAAACCATTGGTTATTGGAATTTATTTGAGATTTGGTACTTGGAAGTTGGAATTTATTTGAATTCTGGTGCTTGTTATTTGATTTTTCAATTTCTGCCCTGGGCTTTTCTAGTTTAGATTAAGCTTCAATTCACCATTCCCTCCTAACTCCTCGAAGGAAACACTCCTGATAAACAGATAATATAATTCAACCCAATTCCCGGAGTGGTTCTGGTTCGGGATGCCGAGGTATGAGAGGATTCTCCACTATTGCTTGAAACAGGCATACCTCCAAATTTTTGCCCTAAACGTACTTCGTCCAGTCCAGGCCCGCGCCGTGGTCCTACGGCAGTTCTACCCCTTAGGTCGGGTAATCCAAATGTGGTTCGGCCGTCTCCTCCATAGGTGGTTCCCAGGATGGAAAATAGTGCTGTATTGGTTGAGATAGCCAAGAGCTGCCCATCACAAAATGCCCATCCGCGTGGCGCAAAATTACCGGCAAATAGCCGAACTTCTCCAATAAAACCCTCCTGTGCATAAGTTCCAAGGGAAATGAACAGGAAGAAAACGGTGATAAGAATTGTTTTTTTCATTTCTAATTGATTTTAGATTAGTATATAAAGCTAAGCAATTGAAATTTAATGTATTTACTTTTTTTCATCGGCCCATAAGGCGTATTATTTTTATTTTCTGGTATATGATATAATGCTTTTCGTCATTATCTTCGTATTGATATTCAGGGAATATAAACTTTAGATCTAACCTGTGTTTAACCATCGCATTACCCATGGCAAACTTCATCAAGAATAGTTTAATGACGGCCTGTCTCCAGGAAATTCTGGAAGATGCCAAAGAGGAGATCATCCTTATCTCACCCTCGATCAAACTTCAACCCTGGGTAAAGGAATTACTCTCCGAGAAGGAGCAGGAACAGCGTGTGAAGATAACTTTGGTCTTCGGAAATGATAAAGACAATATTTCACAAAGTTTCAGTAAAGAGGATTTTAAATTTGTATCAGGATTTCCGAATATCGAAATTCGACATGAGCCAAGGCTACGTGCAAATTATTACGCGAACGAAAATAAAGCCTTACTATGTTCTATGCTGCTACATGATATTCAGCCTAATAATAATACCATAGAATTTGGTATCCAAGTAAACCAATCGCTCATGGGTGGTATCACCGGCCATACCGTGGATTCTGAATCCTGGAATTATTTTCAGAATGTGATCGAGAACAGCAACTTACTCTATAGGCGTGTGCCCGAATTTGAAGATAAGATGCTGGGGCTGTCCAAAAAATATATCGACTCTGAAACCGAGATCGATACCCTGAGCAAACTCTTACGTGTTCGGATAAAAAAATAATATCCGGTTTGATAATAAAAAGATAGTGGAGATATACGATCCAATATATCTCACGTTCCATTTTCCTATTGTTTATTTTTTTATCTTTATGTAAACCAACAACTTACAGACATGAAAATCATTTTTACTCTAATTTTATTCTCCCTATCAATGCTAAGTAGCCAGATCCAGGCACAGAGTATCTTCGACTCGGTAAAGCAAACCGCTAAAATGGATGACGAGAGACGAGGTGAAAATTCCGACGATAATGCTCAATACAGCGAAGATGACATGGACAAGTTTAATAAGTGGTGGAATGATAAGATGAAAGACACGGCCGACTTTTTAAACGAACTAGACGAGCCCTACTACCATTGTATGGCTCTAATTTCCTTATACGTTTATCATTATAACGAATTGGAAAAGGAAGCTGAAGCCGCTGAAGATTGCAAACTAAAATACGATCTAAAGGGTATGCAGGCACTTTCTATCTTTGGCGGTACTACCATTATGCATTGTACCGAAGAGATCTATAATTTGAACAATCAAAAGAAAGCCGATCTATTATCTGGTTTTATCAATAAGTTCGTGGAATCTTGCGATGTAGATGGAACATTAAACTGGACAGAATTTGCGACGAAAGCACCTAAAACTTCGTATAGGATAATTAGTGCGCTAGCTGGACCCAATTATTGTACAGGTTTATATACCGATGCCTATACACCCAGGGATCAAATTTTAACCGAACTGCTCGAATATCACTTTCATCCCGGAAGTGTCGCTGATCGTTTATTTACATTAGGCCAGCAAATGGAGGCCTTGGGTTGCGGAGGATAGTTACACTCGGTTGGTATAAGCCGCAAACAAAAAACCCTGCCGTAGCAGGGTTCTTTTATTTATCCGGGTTTCCTTAATTCTCTACACTACCTCATAGGTTAAAGAGAAAAACAGTTTCCCTTAATTACTTCACTTCTTCGAAGTCTACATCCTCTACATCAGCATTCTCACTACCGTTCTGTTGTGCAGTATCTCCTGCATCTCCGGCTGGAGCGCCTTGCTGAGTTTCGGCCTGTGCCTTATAAAGCTCTTCCGAAGCAGTCTTCCAGGCTTCGTTGATCTTCTCCAATGCTGGTTCGATCGTCTCCACCTCTTTGGTTTCGTATGCTTTCTTCAGCTCTTCCAGGGCATCCTCGATAGGCTTCTTCTTATCATCGCTTAGCTTATCGCCAAACTCTTTCAGTTGCTTCTCGGTCTGGAAGATCATGGCATCCGCCTCGTTGATCTTATCAACTTTCTCCTTGGCAGCCTTATCTGCTTCTGCATTTGCTTCAGCTTCAGCTTTCATTTTCTGAATTTCTTCCTCTGTTAGTCCGGAGCTGGCCTCAATACGAATATCCTGAGACTTACCTGTAGCCTTATCGGTTGCACTTACTTTAATGATACCGTTAGCATCTATATCGAAGGTTACTTCAATTTGAGGTACCCCTCTTGGTGCTGGTGGAATCCCATCCAGGTGGAATCTACCAATGGTCTTGTTATCGTTCGCCATTGGGCGCTCACCCTGTAGTACGTGGATCTCAACACTTGGCTGATTGTCGGCCGCTGTACTAAAGATCTGCGATTTCTTGGTAGGGATGGTTGTATTGGCCTCAATAAGTTTGGTCATCACACTTCCCATGGTTTCAATACCTAATGAAAGCGGAGTCACATCCAGTAGCAATACATCCTTTACATCTCCGGTCAATACTCCACCCTGGATCGCAGCTCCTACAGCCACTACCTCATCTGGGTTCACACCTTTACTCGGTGCCTTTCCGAAGAACTTCTCCACCGCTTCCTGAACTGCAGGAATACGAGTAGAACCTCCTACTAGGATAATTTCGTCTATATCGCTCTTCGATAACCCGGCAGCTTTAAGCGCGGTCTCACAAGGAGCAATGGTTCTCTTTACCAGATCATCGATCAGTTGCTCGAACTTCGCACGGCTTAGTGTTTTCACAAGGTGCTTAGGTCCGCTACTGGTCGCAGTTATATATGGTAAGTTGATCTCTGTTTGCGTAGAAGCAGACAATTCGATCTTAGCCTTTTCGGCAGCTTCTTTAAGTCGTTGAAGCGCCATTGGGTCCTTTCTAAGGTCCATGCTCTCCTCTTTCTCAAATTCGTCTGCCAGCCAGTTGATGATCTTCTGGTCCACATCGTCACCACCCAGGTGAGTATCTCCATCGGTTGATAGTACTTCAAATACACCGTCACCCAATTCAAGGATAGATACATCATGAGTACCACCACCAAAGTCGAATACTACGATCTTCTGGTCTGTACTTTTCTTATCCAGTCCGTATGCCAACGCAGCCGCAGTAGGCTCGTTAATGATACGCTCTACCTTCAGACCGGCAATTTCTCCGGCTTCTTTGGTAGCTTGTCTCTGACTGTCATTAAAATAAGCAGGAACAGTGATCACGGCGCGAGATACATCGGTTCCCAGGTAATCTTCGGCGGTCTTCTTCATTTTCTGAAGGATCATCGCACTAAGTTCCTGTGGCGTGTATAGTCGGCCATCAATATCCACACGAGGTGTATCATTGTCACCTTTCACCACTTTATAAGCGGCGCGTTCTGCTTCTTTCTTAGATTCTGAATATTTATTCCCCATGAAACGCTTAATGGAAGCGATGGTTTTGGTAGGGTTGGTTACGGCCTGACGTTTTGCAGGATCCCCAACCTTGATCTCACCATCCTCCACAAATGCGATTACAGAAGGAGTTGTTCTTTTTCCTTCGGCATTAGGGATTACGGTAGGCTCGCTTCCTTCCATTACCGAAACACACGAGTTCGTTGTCCCTAAGTCGATTCCAATTATTTTGCTCATAGCGTTATTGTATAAATTATAATGTTATTTCAGGTTTTAAATCGATAACACTATGACAATCATTGTGCCATCGCCCGGAATATGACACCCTGTCAGTTTGATGGTCTGGGCAATGCCCCTGTAGTGTGCTTCGCTCTGCTACATGGGGCCCGGGCTTTCGCCCATACACGGTATTTGGCTCAATCCCTATTGCAGGTAAATACAGAAATTTTTAACTTTTTACAGGATTATCATTTATAGTTCACAACTCACAAATCACAATTTTTAAAAAACAAATAAGGATCAATGATAAATATTCACCCCATTGGTCATTGGCATTTATTTGAAATTTGATACTTGGAATTTGGAATTTATTTGAAATTTGGTACTTGGCATTTGGAATTTATTTGAAATTTGGTGCTTGTTATTTGATTATTTAGATTCTTCTCACCATTCACCATTCACCATTGTCTCCTAACTATATAAAATTTAGTTCCGGCGTAGCCGGAAAACTTCTCTTCGTTAGTATAGGTGAACAAAAGCTCCGAGATTCAGGAGCGAAGCGACGCGGAGTTTTGGAACCGGTTTCAAAACGCGAAAGCCGTTTTGAAAATACCTTAGAAGAGGCCTCCTTTTTACTCCTTTTTTTGGAGGGGCAAAAAAAGGAAAAGAACAAAGATGATAGTCATTATCTTACTGTTAATTATTCACTACTCACCATTCACCATTCACCACTCACTTCTAACTACTTTTTACTATCTTCGGGCATGCTATCAAACCTCAGGAAAAGCATACTTACTTTTGTGAATGGCCCTAAGGAATACCCTGTACTCGCAGGCATCGCCGCGGGCCTGTATCCGCTACTCAATACCTACGACGCCAATTTCAACCTTATTAATTCCTGGGAACAGTTTGCATTTCATTTTGGTACTTTCGTGCTGCTGCCTGTACTACTATTTCCTCTTGTACTGTGGTCTCTAAAAAAGATCGGTTTATTTCCCAAATTGCATAAATATGCCCTTTCGGTGATGAATTTCTGCGTCTTTGCCGGGCTTATCGTGATCATTACAGAGGGGTCTAAAAAAGAATTCTTCCTCATGGTTGTGCTTGTTGCGGGCTTGCTAGGGGCTTTATTGCATAAACACCTTAAAAAGGTGATCGTACTGCAGTTCATATTGGCGATCACAGTATTATTCACTCTTGTTCCCTTTTTAACCCGTTATATAAATTACGATACCGCCTGGATGGAGCAACCCGATGCCATCGAAGAAGTGACATTTCAGAAACAACCAAATGTATACTTTATCCAACCGGACGGCTACGTGAATTTCGGCAATCTTTCGGAAGCACCGTACAACTACAATAACAGCGATCTCGAGTCATTCCTTTCAGAAAAAAATTTCAAGACCTATGATCACTTCCGAAGCAATTACCCCAATACGGTAACTTCCAACAGTTCGCTGCTAACAATGAAACATCATTATTTCAGCAATCCGCGGAAGACCGGAAAAACCCCTTCAAAATACCGATCGGTGATCACAGGAGATAATGCCGTTGTTTCCATTTTCAATAACAATGGGTACAACACACATTTGCTGCTGGAGACGCCCTACCTGGTGCTCAATCGACCAAAAATGGCATTCGATCATTGTAATATCGGTTATGATGAGATCCCATTATTATCGAGAGGCTTCGACCTAAAAAAGGACCTAGCTGCAGATCTTGAGAAAATACTAGATGATGAAAATTCGGGTAAGCGATTTGTTTTTGTGGAGAAGATCGCACCGGCGCATGTACAGTTCAGGCAGGCGGCCTCCCTGGGCATGGAAAAAGAGCGGGAGTTGTACTTGGAAAGACTGGAGGAAGCCAATGAATGGCTAAAAGAAGTGGTGGGGCTAATCACTGCCCAGGACCCGGAAGCGCTTATCGTTATTGCTGCCGATCACGGTGGCTATGTTGGTTATGAGTACGGTTTCCAGAGTAGAACACGTTCTAATGATAAGGTACTGCTTAATTCGGTGTTCAGTGCTGTGTTGGCGATCAGGTGGCCTAATGGGCAAGCCCCGGAATACGACTCCAAATTCCGTTCAAGCGTAAACCTATTCCGGATACTATTTAGCTACTTGAGTGAAGACTCAAAATACCTGGAGCAACTTCAAAACGATGGCAGCTACCTCGAGATCTATGAAGGAGCCCCTTTCGGGGTTTATAAAGTATTGGATCAACAAGGAGAAGTTGTTTTTGAGGAAATTCAATAAGTTTTTCTACTCACTACTCATAAATCACAAATCACAATTTTCAAATAACAAATAATGATTCAATATTCAATTTTCAAACCTTTGGATATTGGAATTTATTTGAGATTTGGTGCTTGTTATTTGATTATTCAATTTTTGTCACAAGTTCCTCTTGTATAAAATAGGCTTCTATTCACTTCTCACGATATGAAATTTAGTTCCGGCATAGCCGGAAAACTCCTCTTCGTTAGTATAGGTGAACAAAAGCTCCGAGATTCAGGAGCGAAGCGACGCGGAGTTTTGGAACCGGTTTCAAAACGCGAAAGCCGTTTTGAAAATACCTTAGAAGAGGCCTCCTTTTTACTCCTTTTTTTACTCACGTCTCTAATATTAAACTTTTTGGTGTTCGTGAATCTACGATTTGGAGGGGCAAAAAAAGGAAAAGAACAAAGATGATAGTTGCTATCGTTCTATTAACCACTCACCACTCATCATTCTCAAATCACAAATCACAATTTTCAAATAACAAATAATGATCAATATTCAAACCTTTGGTTATTGGAATTTATTTGAGATTTGGTGCTTGTTATTAGTTATTTCTATCATCTAACTACTAACTAAAAAAATTATTAACAACCCATACAACTTTTGGAATATTTCCATATATTTGGAATTATTCCAAGATGTTTATAAATACACATACATATTATAGTCTTCGATATGGCACTTTAGCCATCAAGGAACTGCTCCAACTGGCGCAGGATCACGGTATTAAAACCCTGGCTGTGACCGATATCAATACCACTTCAGCCTGCCTGGACATCGTGCGCGTGGCACCTGAATTCGGGATTCGTCCGGTGGTAGGTGTAGATTTCCGGAACAGTGCCCGGCAACAGTTCATTATGCTGGCAAGAAATAATGAAGGTTTTCTCAATATCAATCGGTACCTGTCGGGTTTCCTTCACAATGATGAAATTATTCCCGATCGCGCCGAAGTATTACCACATACCTATGTGATCTATCCCTTCGGAAGCTATAAAGGAGATAAGCTATTAGAACATGAATATATAGGGGTTCGGAAGGAGGATCTTAACCGACTCAAATTCTCATCCTTGAAAAAGCGGCCGGAGAAGCTGTTGGTATTACAAACTGTTACCTACAACAGCAAAAAGGGTTTTAATACTCACCGGTTGCTAAGAGCCATCGATAATAACACCCTGCTTAGTAAGCTACCTCTTTCGGAGCAAGGCAACGAATACGACCAGCTCTGCTCTGAAGAAAGCCTGAAGGAGGCCTTTGCCGAATTCCCCGAGCTGATACAAAACACAGAGAACCTGCTTGAGTCCTGCCGTATCGAATTCGATTTCACAAAAGAGACCCCCAACAATCAGAATTCGTATACCAACAACGAGGCCCTCGATTACAAGCTGCTGAAAAAACTCACCTACGAAGGCCTGCCTTATCGTTACGAAACCCCTACCGATGCAATCCTGGACCGCATAAAAAAAGAGCTGGATATCATCAAAGAGAAAGGCTTTGTATCCTATTTCCTCATCAACTGGAAGATATTGAAATATGCCCGTAGCAAAGGTTATTTCTACGTAGGTCGCGGTAGTGGTGCCAACAGCATTGTTGCCTACCTGCTGCGCATCACTGATGTAGACCCGATAGAGCTCGATCTGTATTTCGAGCGATTCATCAATCTCTATCGTAAGAATCCGCCCGATTTCGATATCGATTTCTCCTGGGCAGACCGGGATGATATTACCGAGTTCATGTTCAGAAGGTTCAAGAATACTGCCCTGCTAACAGTTTACAACACCTTTAAACACAAAGCTTCCATCCGCGAATTAGGAAAGGTTTTCGGACTTCCGAAGGAAGAACTGGACAAGCTCTCTAAAGGCGAATACGATTTCCGCAGGCTGGATAAACTTTCGCAACTGGTGGTGATGTACAGCAAACGCATACAGGGGTTCCCAAATTACCTGGGGATACATGCAGGTGGTATTCTTATTTCCGAAAAGCCCATCCACTATTATACCGCCACCTTCATGCCCCCAAAGGGATTCCCAACCACCCAGTTCGATATGGTGGTCGCCGAAGATATAGGCCTGTATAAGTTCGATATTTTAAGTCAGCGAGGCCTCGCAAAAATAAAGGATACGGTAGAGATCGTGAAATATAACCAACCCACCCTCCCGCCTATCGATATACACGACATTAAAAGATTTAAGGAAGACGAACGCATTAAGTATATGCTTAGCAATGCAAAAGCTATTGGCTGTTTTTACGTGGAGTCACCAGCCATGAGGATGCTACTTAAAAAACTCCAGGTAGACAACTACCTGGGGTTGGTGGCAGCCAGTTCGGTAATTCGGCCGGGGGTTTCCCAGTCGGGAATGATGCGGGAATACATCCTTCGGTATCGTTTTCCCGAAAGACGAAAAGAAGCCCACCCGGTAATGATGGATATCATGCCCGAAACCTACGGAGTGATGGTTTACCAGGAGGATGTGATCAAGGTAGCGCACTATTTTGGAGGGCTCACCCTGGGAGAAGCCGATATGCTTCGCAGGGGAATGTCCGGGAAGTTTCGCTCCCGGGAAGAGTTCCTTAAAGTGAAAGACCGCTTTTTCGATAATTGTAAGGCTTCCGGAAAACCAGACGATCTCACCAGCGAGATCTGGCGACAGATAGAGAGTTTTGCAGGCTATGCCTTTGCCAAGGGGCACTCGGCCTCCTATGCGGTGGAGAGTTACCAGAGCCTGTTCTTAAAAGCCTATTACCCCCTAGAATATATGGTCGCCACCGTAAATAATGGTGGTGGATTTTACAGACCCGAACTATACGTACACGAAGCCCGTATGCACGGCGCCAGGATCCTGGCACCCTGTGTGAATTACAGTCGGGCGGAAACGGTGATCCAGGGAAAGGACATCTACCTGGGATTTATGTTCCTCCATCAATTGGAAAGCAGAGTGATAAAAAAGATCCTCGAGAAAAGATCGAAAGAAGGTTATTTCATGAGCCTGGACGATTTTCTGGATAGGATCCCGATCTCTATGGAACAGATCTCAATTTTAATAAAGATCGATGCCTTTCGGTTTACAAAAAGAAACAAACGTGAACTTTTATGGGAAGCACATATGAAAATTAACAAGACAACATTCGACGAGAACATTCAAACTCTTTTCAAGACAGAAAAGATTAGTTTTAAAACCCCCGAACTCCCCAGTACACAACTGGAAGAAGCTTTTGATGAGATGGAACTTATAGGGTTTCCCCTGTCCGATCCGTTCAAACTGCTACTGGCTCCATCCCGGAGTAAGATGCGAGCAAAACACCTCCCGGACTACGTGGGAAAGATCATTACCATCGAGGGCTATCTGGTAACGGTGAAGAATACTGCTACCTCGAACGGGAAACGGATGCACTTCGGAACCTTCCTCGACAGAGACGGTGATTTTATAGACACCGTGCATTTTCCTCCGGTCGCAGCACAATACCGCTTTCGCGGAAAAGGCATCTATGGGATCACAGGAAAAGTGATGGAAGAATTCGACTGTATCACAATCGAGGTAACCAAGATGGTACGCTACCCCATTATCGAGGACCCGCGCTATGCAGATAACGACACCCGGGTAAGGGTGCACTCGAAACGGTATAAGAATAAGGCGTAAGAGTCTAGCTTAATTGTCAGTTCGAGTGATCCGCCAAAGGCGGATTGTATCGAGAACCGAATAAAAAAGTGATGAAAGTTTATTTTGTTTACATATTGAAATGTTCCGATGGGACTTTCTATACCGGCTATACCAACGACCTGCTTAAGCGTCTTGGAGAACACACATTAGGGAGATGCCCGGATAATTATACTTATGCCAGAAGGCCATTAAAGCTTGTATTCTATTCAGAATTTACAAACCCCTCCTCGGCAATTGATATTGAGAAACAAATTAATAACTGGTCGCAAGCCAAAAAAACCGCTTTGATAAATGGCCAGTATGATAAACTTCCTAATCTCGCGAAAAAAAGATTCTAATTAACCAACTTATCAAAGCTTAGCTAAGTTAAGATATCGAGAAACCCTCGTCAGTTCGAGTGATCCGCCAAAGGCGGATTGTATCGAGAACTGAGTGATTTTCCGAAGGAAAATCGTATCGAGAACTCGGCCATTTCTGGATACATTCTTATTCGCTTCGCTACTAAGAACACTCGAACTGAGATGAAAAAACAAGAATGATCAACACCCGCAACATAGTCCATATGGACCTCGACACTTTCTTCGTATCCTGTGAGCGCTTACTCGACAGCCGGCTGGAAGGGAAACCCGTACTTATTGGCGGAACCAGCGATCGCGGGGTAGTAGCCTCCTGTAGCTACGAAGCACGCGCGTTCGGGATCCACTCTGCCATGCCTATGCGCCTGGCAAAACAGCTCTGCCCCGAAGCTATCATACTAAGGGGGAATTCGGGTATTTACAGTAAGTTCTCCAATGCCGTGACCGATGTGATCAAAGAGAGTGTCCCTATCTACGAAAAGACTTCCGTAGACGAATTTTATATCGATCTCAGCGGGATGGATAAATTCTTCGGCTGCCATAAACTGGCTTCCGAGATCAGGAAACGCATCATCAAAGAAACCGGACTCCCCATCTCTTTTGGCCTTTCGATCAATAAAACGGTTTCCAAGATCGCAACCGGGGAAGCCAAACCCAACAACCAACTGCATATAGTTCAGGGACATGAAAAGCCATTCCTCTCCCCGCTTTCGGTGAGTAAGATCCCCATGGTTGGTAAGGTAACGTACCGTCAACTCTGCGACCTGGGTATTAAACGTATCCAAACCATACAGGAAATGCCCGTAGAAATGATGTCGAAAGTATTTGGGAAGAACGGCCGGGTGATATGGAAAAAAGCCAACGGTATTGATAATAGCCCGGTGGTACAATACAGTGAACGCAAATCTATTTCCACCGAACGTACCTTCGATCGCGATACCACCGATGTAAAAAAACTGGAAAGTATTATCGTTGCCATGGCCGAAAACCTGATCTACCAGCTACGCCGTGGCAACAAACTCACTGCCTGCGTGACCTTCAAGATCCGCTACTCCGACTTCCAGACATATACTCAGCAAAAGCGAATTCCCTACAGTTCGGCAGACCACAAGATACTTCCTGTAGTTATGGAACTATACAAAAACCTGTACCAGCGAAGGTTATTAGTACGCCTGGTAGGGGTTCGGTTTAGCCACCTGGTAGAAGGCGGCCAGCAGATCGACCTGTTCGAAGACAATGAAAAGATCATCAATCTGTACCAGGCAATGGACCGAATGCGCGAACGCTACGGCGACAGGGCCGTGATAAAAGCGGCAGGCATGGGCGCCAAAAGTATTAGCCGCTGGAATCCCTTTACCGGAGAGCCTCCTCCGCTACTGGCTAACAGAAGACAATAATTTGTGAAAAATGAGGAATAGTCTTCTATATTTGCGGTGTAAATGTAGCCCATGGAAAGTATCAGTGTATTCGATATGCTAAAAATAGGCGTAGGACCCTCCAGTTCACACACTCTGGGACCCTGGCGCGCCGCTGTACGATGGATAGAAGCACTTAAAAAAAGCGGACAATTCTCACAGATAGAAAGCGTACACGTTAATCTTTATGGTTCCCTGTCGTTAACAGGTAAAGGCCACGCCACCGATATAGCTGTAATGATGGGATTACTGGGAACAAACCCTGTAACTTTTCCTATAGAGGATATCGCAACGGAAATTGAAAAGATCAATACCAAAAACACATTACTTCTCAATAATGAGATCCCAATTCCCTTTTTTCCGAAGGAACACATAAAATTCAATCGGAAGTTCCTCGAATTTCACCCAAATGGTATCACCTTCAACGCCATCCTGAAGAACGGCGCAAAAAGATCGGATACCTACTACTCCATCGGTGGAGGATTTGTGGTTCAAAAAGAAAGAGTGCGAAAGAAGATTAAGATGGAGAAATTCAGCCATTTTCCGTTTCCTATCGAAAAAGCGACAGAATTACTCGCTTACTGTTCCGAAGAAAAAAAATCGATTAGCGAGATCGTCTATGAAAATGAAAGATCTCTCCGTTCCGAAGAAGAAATAAAGGAAGGTCTTAAAAATATCTGGGATGTAATGCTGGATTCTATGTACACCGGCTGTCACACCGAAGGAATCTTACCAGGAGGCCTCAATGTGAGGCGAAGATCGTACGAAACACACAAGAACCTCATTGGCGCAACCCAATATTCTAATGCCTACGAATGGATCGATGCGATTAGAAATACCGAAGTTAAATTCAGACAGATCCTGAAATGGGTAAGTTGTTTTGCGCTAGCCGTGAACGAAGTGAACGCTTCCCTCGGGCGAGTTGTCACAGCGCCTACCAACGGGAGTGCGGGAGTGATCCCAGCCGTACTCATGTACTACCTGGTTATTGAAAACCACGACGGGAATCATGACGATATCAACAGATTCCTTATGGTTGCCGGCGAAGTTGGTAGTCTGTTTAAAAAAGGCGCCACAATATCGGCAGCAATGGGTGGTTGCCAAGCGGAAATAGGGGTATCTTCTTCTATGGCAGCGGCAGCACTAACAGAACTAATGGGAGGAACTCCAGAACAGGTTTTAATGGCAGCCGAGATCGCTATGGAACATCATCTGGGACTTACCTGCGACCCAATTGCCGGTTTAGTACAGATCCCTTGTATTGAACGTAACGCCATGGGAGCTATAAAGGCCATAAACGCCTGTGAAATGGCGCTGGATTCAGATCCTGCTCATGCGAAGATCCCTCTCGATAAAGTAATTGCGACTATGTGGGCTACCGCCCAGGATATGACATCCAAATACAAGGAAACCAGTGAAGGTGGCCTGGCTGTACAGGTGAATATTTCCGACTGCTAACCTCTACTCTTCTTTACAACTGCTTCTTCTTCGCGAATCGATAAGGTGAACGATCTTCCAGCCTTCGTCAAATTTCGCCAGCGTAAACGCATTGGCTCCACAATGACTAAACTGCCCGTTATACCAAAACTCGTAAGGGGTCCAAACATGTGCCAGGTTACCATCGATCTGTACTTTATAATCCAGCAGGCGCTCGTCCCAATTCTGGTCTTCAGGCCGGGTGCTTATAGCTTTCAACAGATCACTACCAGTACCATCCTGAATCATGTTCATTCCATCTTTGGTAGCAAAAACAGTTTGGGTAGGGAGATTTTCGGCCATCACCGATCTCATCTTTACGGTGTCACCTTCATGAAATCCCTCGAAAAAAAGATCGATCACACCCCGGGCATTTGCTTCGGTAAAATTATCCTGGGCGGAAATGAAAAAAGAAGAAAGCAACAATGACAAGTATACAAGGAATTTCATAAGAATTGAATTAGATTAAGTATTCCGTTAGACAATCCTAAAATTAGTACTTTTACCACACAAATTGTTACATTAATTTATATGTCAGTAGCTAAGAAAGAATACAAGCGAATCACTACCAAGACCCTGGTGGATATGAAGCAAAATAGGGAGAAGATCTCTATGCTTACAGCCTACGATTACACCATGGCCAAGATCGTAGACAGTGCAGGCGTAGATGTGATCCTGGTTGGCGATTCTGCCTCGAACGTTATGGCCGGGCATGAAACCACACTTCCCATAACCCTGGATCAGATGATCTATCACGCGTCTGCCGTAATACGAGCTGTGAAGCGAAGCTTGGTTGTGGTAGATATTCCCTTCGGAAGTTACCAGAGTGACCCTAAGGAAGCGCTGCGATCTGCTATACGCATCATGAAGGAAAGTGGAGCCCATGCTATTAAAATTGAAGGTGGCCGGGAAATCAAGGAGTCGGCTAAGCGAATTTTAAACGCAGGAATCCCGGTTATGGGGCACCTCGGACTCACACCACAATCGATCTATAAGTTTGGTACGTATACAGTAAGAGCCAAAGAAGACGAGGAAGCCGAAAAGTTAAAAGAAGATGCAAAGATCCTCGAAAAATGTGGTTGTTTTGCTATTGTTTTGGAGAAAGTACCTGCAAAATTAGCCGCGGAAGTGGCTTCCGAACTAACCATACCAATTATTGGGATTGGTGCCGGAGGAGGCGTGGATGGCCAGGTGCTGGTAACACACGATATGATTGGGATGACCCACGAGTTCAACCCCAGGTTCCTGAGAAGATACCTCGATCTTTATGCCGAAATGACCAAAGCCTTCACCCAGTATATCGACGATGTGAAAAGTAAGGATTTCCCAAACGAGGAAGAACAGTATTAACGCTAGGTCTATAGGTTGGTAATTCAGATTTAAAGGTTATCGAAACTCAAATCCATTATCTAACAATCTAAAATACAAGACCATCAATAAATTCAGCACAAAAGAAAATCTCCAGGTCCTCTATGAGGATAATCATTTATTGGTTGTAAACAAGAGGCCGGGTGATATTGTTCAGGGTGACAAGACCGGAGACAAACCCTTATCTGAAGTTGCTAAGGAGTATATCGCTTCAAAATACAATAAGCCGGGTGCCGTTTTCTTGGGAGTGGTTCACCGGCTGGATCGCCCCACCAGTGGTATTGTGGTTTTTGCCCGAACATCTAAGGCTTTATCGCGATTAAACAAATTATTTTCGGAAAGAGAAACAGAAAAAGTATACTGGGCTGTTGTGGAAAATGCCCCACCAAACACTCAGGAGAAGTTGGTTCATTTTATGAAAAGGAATCAGAAGCAAAATAAATCCTACGCCCATGAAAAAGAAGTCCCGGAGAGTAAAAAGGCTATACTAAGCTATAAGTTATTACGTAGCCTGGATAACTATTTTCTTCTGGAGGTGGAACTTGAAACCGGGAGACATCACCAGATCCGCTCTCAATTAGCTGCTATTGGTTGTTGTATAAAAGGAGATCTGAAATACGGTGCCAAACGCAGTAACAAAGACGGGAGCATCCACTTGCACGCCAGAAGTCTAACGTTTATACATCCGGTGAAAAAAGAAGAATTAACGATCACGGCGGCTCCGCCGCAAGATGCTATCTGGAATGCCTGCCTTAGATCTTTATGAGGTCGTTCTTAAGAGCGTAGATCACTAGCCCAACCCTATTCTTTATATGCAAACGGTTAAAAAGCTCCTGTCTGTAGCCATCGATGGTCTTCGGACTTAAACTCATTACATCTGCGATTTCCTTGTATGTCATTTCGGAACACGCAAGTTGTAAGAAGGTGAGTTCGTTCTCCTTGAACGGAACTTCTTCAGATTTGTTTGATGGCTGAATAGAGTGTAGTAACGTAGCCGCCACTTTCTCCGAATGATAATATCCTCTATCCATCACCTCTTCCAGGGCAATCTTTAGTCGGTCTGGATGTATATCTTTAAGTAAATATCCTTTTGCCCCTTTCTGAAGCATTTTAAGGATCACTTTTTCATCGTCTTCCATAGACAGAGCCAGCACTCTTATATCGGGGTGATTTTGGGTTAGCCATTCGGCCGTTTCAAAACCATCCATTACCGGCATGTTGATATCGAGGAGAATGACATTGGGTGGGGTGGGGTTAGCACGTAATTTTTGCTGAAGTTCTTTACCGTTACTGGCGTGATAGATCACGTGAAAACCCTCGAATGAATTAATGAGTTTTTCAAGAGAACCAGCGAGCAAAAGGTGATCGTCCACAATGGCGACAGTGTGTTTTTGCTGCTTCATGACTTTAAGGGATATACTAAGTTTAGTTTTGTTCCTTTACCAGGTTGGGATGCTAATTCGTAGCGCGCTCCAAGCAAATTAGCCCTACTCTTCATATTGTGCAGTCCCGAACTATCGCGATTTACAGACGTATCGAATCCTGTACCATCATCCTCCACAGTTATCTCCAGCTCCTTCTCGCGATAACATAAAAATACGAATAAAATATTGGCTTTTGCGTGTTTTATCACATTTGAAAAAAATTCCTGCAGGATTCTGAAGATAATGATCTCATCTTCACTTCTAATAAACTTTTCCTCTCCTTCTATCTTAAGCTCGGCATGCAAGAAATTAAGTCGGTTAAATCGTTCCAACTCGGTTCGCACAGATGCGATCAAGCCATTGTGTTGGATCACATCGGTATTTAGGGTCTTAGACAGTGCCCTAACCTCCTGAACCGTAGCAGTGACCACGTCCTTGGTTTCCTTTATCTGCGGACTGAATTCGGGCGAAACATTTGCCTGGAGCATATTCAGCTGAATATTTGCCACCGAAAGTAACTGCCCAACATTATCATGAAGTTCCCAGGCAATGTTCTTAAGGGTTTGTTCCTGAATTTCCAGTTGGGCATCTGTTAGCTCTTTTTCGAATTTTTGTTGTGTTTCGATCCGTTCCATTATTAATTTATCCTTTCTTCTTTGAAATGCAATAAAAAAAAGAATCACAAACACTATGAGCGCAAAGATTACAACAACAAAATAAAAAATTAATAAGAGCTCTTCTTTCTGCATACTATAAATCCAATAATGTAGATAAAGTACATCAAAATATTTGAAAAAAGGAGTGCCTTCACTCGAAAATCGACAAAATCAATATTCTCAACTTTAAAATATTTTGAGTACAATGCCAGTGGAGTCATACACAAATGAAAAAAGAATGTACCGATAGATATGTAAAAAGGTAAGTAATGTTTAAGATTAAAATGAGCCTCACTACGTAACAGCTGGAAATAAAAAAGACCAACGCTCACAAAAATGAGTAACGCTCCCATTAGTAAAGTATACTGTGCGAAGGTTGTAAAGTAGGCGTCACTAAAAATTAAATTTAAAATTGCCGTAACAAAGAAGAATATAACCAAGTATTTTAAAATAATCCTCCAAGTTTTTATTCTAATATATGATCGGAAATACAGAGGATAAAAACAATAGCTTAGAATTAAATATGGATTATATAACCAATTACTCTGGGCAAATTTTGTCCCTTCCACCCAAGTGAAGTACTTATAGTTAGAATAATAAGCTATGGGAGAATAAGAACCTATTATCTCAATAAAAACAGTTATCCATAAAAAAATTACCAGAATCTTTGTTGGAAGATGCTTTTTTCTACTTGAAAAGAAATAGTAGGTTCCAAAAAGTGCTGCCAACAACTCGAAGATGGTTATCGGCAGCGTATTTTCTATATAGTATGAAAAATCCAAATTTAATAGGCATTAGGTGGCCATCCACCCTGGCCCCAATTAAATGGATCCAGATCATAATTATTATCGGAGTCTGAATCTGTTCCTGTGGTGGGAGCCAGGAATACGGTTGCTTTGCTCTGAGAATCGGTTCCATAGGCTGCAAAGTATACACGTACACCAGGGTTGTTAATGCCCTCTTTTTCGGATCCGTCCTTCACATAATCCAAAAATTCCTGTAATTCGGCCACACTAAAAGTGAAATCGGACGTATCACCACCAGTAAAAAGTGTAAGTGAATTTCCGCGGGAATTATGCCAATTAGTATAAAGGGTTTTTGCTTCTTGAACTGAAATACATTTTTGAGGTTTAGCCATTGTTGAAAATTTTAAGGATTAAGTTTAAAAATACGCAATTCCTGACGCCAACAAAGCAATCTGTTCTAAAAACAGGAAAAATCCTATACAGATTTTAAGGGTTTTTCCTCCTACCTCAATCACTTCCATAGTTTACCTTTATAAGATGCTCAAAAGTGAGCAGGTGTAATTTCCTTTTGTACAGCGTTTTATAAAGCCATACTTTTATAGGAGCTTAAAAAACTAACCAATTTTTCTGTTATGCCCAATGATCAAAATCCCAAATCATTTTGGAAGAAAGCCGGCTTAATTCTCTCTAATGTGATCACTTATCTGTCCGGAGTTTTTGCTTCGGTAGTTAAATTTACCAAAGCTTCCATTTTAAGCCTCATCATTATCGTAATCGTCCTGTTACTACTTACAAAAATGGACCAGGCGTTCACCATGTTTGTAGACCTCATTGAAGTAAAAGGAATTAAATGGGGACTCTTCTTTTCCTTTTTTATGATCAATGCCCTCGCCCTGGCACTCTCGCATTATCCTATCTATAACTATTACGCCGCCAATCTCAATAACAGCTCGAAGTTTACAATCTGGGAGGAGCTTTATCCCTTTAAGGGAACCTGGCCTAAATTTCCGTTTAAATTTTATAAATTCTTTAAGGTCTTTATCTTCCATGAAAAAACCGGTGGCACCTATAAGAAGGATGACAGGGCACACTATCTACGATACTCCATTGGCCTGCTTATCCATGCTGTTTGGATCTTTTTCATCATTAAGACCTTTCTACCTAAATTCAATTTAACCGAAGCCCAGGCCACCACCACGATCTGGATATTCTGGGCCTTATGCTTTGTTCCGCTGCTGCATTATATTTATCTAAGAAGGGCCGTGAACAAAGCCAAAAAGGATTCTAATACAACCGGCATCTATAAAAGACTTGCTTACCGCTTTTCTCTTCTCCTCACGGTTACCTTCATTCTTGTGATCACGTGCCTGGTATACGATGCGATGTTTAGCAGGATAGGATTTTTTATCCTGGTTCTAACCTGTTATTTATTCATGTTTAATTACCTGTATTTCCGGTTACTGAGAACTAAACTGGCTGATATCACAGATATCCTGAAACAATCCGGGTTTAAACCGGTTCTTTGGGGAATGCAGCTTTTAAAGTACTTACTTTACCGCTCCGAACATTATTTGCTGCTATTTAGTTTCAATTTCCTGTTTTCGATCACCATTATTATATGGACTACCATTATGGCGCTTCAGGTTGGCGATCTTCCCAACGGCACCCCTATCTTACTCGCCTTTTTCTACGCCTATTATTTTATCATTGCCGCAATAGGGAAATTCTTTTTTGCCTATAATAAGATCCGCGAACAAAAGAGTAAAAAGAATACATTGCCGGACGGTCATTCTGTGCGCTTCAAAATACTATGTGTTTCGCTGTTTTTGATTTTGCTTTTATTTATTATTGGAATGTTTACCGAGACACATACTCATGAACTGGACCTCGTAAACCGTAACAATACCGAAGACATCACACAGGATGAGTTTTTATCGGCCGTTAGTAAGATGGACGGTAACAGCGTTTTTTTTATAGCCTCCCACGGAGGGGGATTGAAATCGAATGCCTGGACCTTACACGTCCTTGAAAAACTCCACGCCGAAACCCATGGTAAATTAATGGATCGCACTGTAGCACTTTCGGGAGCTTCGGGTGGATCCCTGGGTTTAGCCCTATATACAGGACTCTCTAAAGAGTTATCCGGAAATTTATCTTCGGATATGAAATTATTAAAATCGAGAATAGATAATATTTCTGAAGGCAATTATACCTCATCCGATCTCGCTTTTACCTTCGGACTCGATTCTTTCAGAAAACTATGGTTACTAAATGGAGATTACTCGCTTAGAGACCGCCCTTATTACGCCATGATGAAGTACCAAAATTATGTTGAAGATACCAGGCTCACGCAATTATCCAAGCAACCCTTCAGAAGTTTCTGGAAGGATGTTTACAAGAAACATGGCTACTTTCCATCTTTAATTATGAATACTGCTTCTACTACAGGTCGGAGAGGTATACTGTGGTCTGTAAAGGCCAATAAATTTGATAGTATTTTTCATTTTTCTGAAGATCTGGCCGAATTGGAAGCTTATAATGGAAATGGGAAGAATGCGATTCCGAAGACATTATCATATTACGAAGCTGTTTCTACCACAAACCGATTTCCTGTGTTTAGCCCGGCAGCAAAAATACCCGGCTATGGTCACTATATAGATGCCGGTGCTATTGACAATAGCGGTATGTTGGGATGTCTGGATCTATACCTCTATCTCCAGGCACAGAACAACTTTACATTTTTTCAGAATAAAAAAGTGGTTTTCATTGAAATCATAAATAGTAAAACACTCTATCTGGACGACCTCTTAAAACGAATCGAAAAGAACAGGATCGAGAAGGATGAGAACGAAACCGACAATATTATAGCCGATCTGCAAACTGCTCTGAATCTTGACAAGATCCCGGGATATGTAAGTGATTTTGTGGATGGATACAGTCAAATAGAACTTATCAAGATATTTATGCCGCACAAGGTAACTATTGGTGATGTTGAAGATTATCTCAATGGTAATATGAAGAATAAGGAGCAACGTATAGAATTAAACGAGAAGTTGATCGCTCATAATAATTATCTGGATAGCATCACCGAAGCCGGGCATGGCTCGGGCGATCGAAATAAGTTCTTCAAAAAGTGGCGGACCTATGAACCCACCTTATCCAGGCATTTAAGTGAAAGCAGCCTTCAATTTATCGAAGATGTGCTGGATCACGAACATATTTCCGAAAAGATGGAAAGAATAAAAACCCTGGTAGGTAATTAGAGTTTCTGTGATCCCCTACAGTTAAACTAGTTTAAAACGAACCTCTTCCCCTGGCCTTAACTGTGCTATTTGTTGGGTCGCTTTTTCATTTAAATGAAATATACGAGAATATCCTCCCGTTGTCTGCGCATCTTTCATGAGCACGAGCATTTTTCCCGAAGGGGTTAATTGCACTATCCCGGGCTGGACCGGAGCGGTCACGATCTCTTTAGCCGAGATTGGTTCAGTATGGTCTAATAAATACGCCATGCGGTTACTTTGAGGGGAGATCACGTAGGTTGCATCGGTGATCTTTAAACGAATAGCCGAAGACAAAGTATGAAATTCGGGGCCTTCTGTGACTGGGATCGTGCGGTACAGATCCATATCAGGCAGTTGTTCTCCCCAGCTTACTTCCTGTGAAGAGCTTTCAGATAAGGTAGAAATTTCGATTATATCTCCCTTTTTAAGTTTTTCCTCTCTGGTCAAGCCTTTAAAGTAGCTCCTGCTACCTAAAACGACGTTGGCAGTGATCCCGCCTTTTATTGCCAGGTATCCCCACACACCTTTATAGGCTTTACCCATTTCCAGCACGCTGTTAGAATTTACAAGTACTGCGCGATTGGGATTCATTTCCTTACCATCTAACATGATATTAAACGAGGCTCCTGTTACAGCTATGATCGCAGGTTTTGTGAAAAACAACTTCGGACCCGCATTGGCAAATTCCAATACAGCGCAATTGGGATCGTTGCCCAACAAAACATTACCCTTAACCGCCGAGGCTTCATCCATAAACCCACTTATAGGAACCCCGTATTTACGAAAGCCATATCGCCCCAGGTCCTGAATAGAACTGTACATTCCAGGATGTTGAACCTCAATCATGCGTATTGATTTCTAGAGAATAATTTCCCTGGGTTACTTGCATTACTATTTTATCGAATGTTGACCGATCGATCGCGCGAAACTTTACCAGATCCCCCGGCCGTAATAAAGAAGGAGGTTTCTCCAGGGCAGAGAAGAATTTAATGGGACTCCGCCCTATAATATTCCAACCTCCGGGAGATTCCATGGTGTAAACCCCCGTTTGTTTTCCCCCAATCCCTATGGAGCCTGCAGTTATCCTTGGACGAGGGTTGGAAAGTCGCGGTGTGAACAGCCGTGCGTCAAGCCCCGTTAAATATGGAAACCCGGGTAAGAACCCTATAAATTCTACCCGGTAGTTGCCATTAGAATGCAACTGAATTACTTCCTCACTTGTTAGCCCATTTTCGGAAGCGACTAAATCTATATCGGGTGCAAATTCTTTATCGTAACAAACCGGGAGATGTACCAGTCTCGTAGAACTTATGTTGTGACCTGGAATAATGTCAATTTCATTCAATTCAGCAATAAAAACCTTGACATCAACCCCCTTATTCAGATAAATTGCTAAAGAACGGTAAGAAGGTACTGTTTCCAGAACCACTTTCTGATACTGCTCTTCTATAAAATGGTCCATTTCAAGTATCTCACGCCGCTGATCTAAAGGAAGATCTTCCGGCCATTCAATGAGAATAGCATGATCACCAAAGTTATGTACCTTCCACTGCTTCATCTTACTTCTATCCCTTCTTTTCTTAGATTTTCTCTTATAAATTCCAGAATCTCCACAGATCGCGGTGTATCACTATGTATGCAATAAGTTTCTGAAACTACCGAAAGTTCCTTCCCCGAGCTACTTATCACCATTGCATCGCGTACCAATACTAAAAGTTGTTCCCAGGCTGCCTGGGGAGATGTAAGTACTGCCCCGGTTTCGCTTCTTGGCAAGAGTGCCCCGTCATCTCTATATCTTCGATCAATAAAGGCTTCGAATACCAAAGGGAGTAAATTTTCGGCTTTTCGATGCAATACGGAGCCATACAGGACGTATAAGTTAGGCCGAATACCTAAACTGGTGATTGCTTCCACCACAGCATCGGCTGTAGGCGCATCCTTGGCTGCATAATTGTATAAAGCTCCGTGTAACTTAATATGGTGAAGTTCGGCATTTTCTGTCTCACAAATGGCCAGAAATTGAAGTAACTGAAAATAAATAGCCTCTGTTAGTTCTTGCTTTGTAAGGGTTAGCAGTTTTCTTCCAAAATTATCCCGGTCTGGAAATGAAGGGTGCGCGCCTATTTTTACCTTATGCTGCAGTGCTAACTTAACTGTTTCACGCATGGTATCTTCGGTCCCAAAATGCCCTCCACAGGCTATGCTGCAAGACGAAATTAAGGGCATGATCTGCTCGTCCAGGCCAGTACCTTCGCCCATGTCGGCATTAATGTCTATTACATCTTTCATAGGCTGTTATACACTTTTATCAGACTCATAATACCCAGGAAAACAGAGGCAAGTAAAATGATCACTCCAAGTATATTCTGAAATTTACTATTGACGAAAGAACCTAAAACATTCTTCCTGTTAACGATCCACAGAAGAAATCCGGCAATTATAGGAAGTAGTAAGCCGTTTGCCACCTGGGCTACCCTAATCACTTCTATAGGGCTAAAACTGAGGGAAGAAAATATCACACCCAGTAAAAGTATTACTATCCACACGGCACGGAATTTTACCGATCTTAAGTTCGCCTCCCAACCAAAACATTCTCGAGCCACATAAGCGGCAGCCAAAGGAGCGGTGATAGCAGAAGTGATCCCGGCTGCAAATAGACCAATACTTAGTAAATAAACAGCATAATCCCCATATAGAGGTTCGAGTGCAATGGCAAGATCTGCAGCGTTAGAGATATCGGAAGTTGGTACTGCGGCTGCACAAACTATAATGGACAAAGATACCAGACCACCCAAAAGAATCGAAACATAGGTGTCCATTCTGGCAGCTTTTAAGTGGGTAGTACTCTCCCATTTCTCGCGTACCAGGGAAGCGTGTAAAAATAGATTATACGGCACGACCGTTGTCCCTACAAGTGCTATGATAGTTAACCAGCTTTCTTCCGGAAAGGTAGGAACGAATAAACGTTTTATTACTTCGGAAATGTCCGGCCTTGTTAATACGGCGGTAATTAAAAAAGAGACGCTCATTAACAACACCAGTGCGATTAGGAAGCGTTCGATCATCTTATAGTTTCCGAAGTACAACACTACAAATGCGATTACGCCTATAAGAAGGCTTAATGCATTTAGTTCTAAACCCGAAATGGAAACATAGTAGCTATCTAAAATGGATCCCAGACCCAGAACCCCACCACTTATATTGCCGGCCTCATAAGCGGCATTTCCTATTAATATTGCTGTAAGGATAAGCAGGATAGCGAGAGATCTAACGATAGGATTTTTTATTTCAGATTTGACGGTCGCTGCCAAGCCCTTGCCGTATACTATCCCGAGGCGAGCTGCCATCTCCTGTAAAACTATAGTTGCTACTATAGAAAGGACCATCGCCCATAATAAGGTGAACCCGAATTTCACACCTGCCAGGGTGCAGACAGTAACGGTACCCGGGCCAATGAACGCTGCGGCTACTAAGGTACCGGGTCCGATATTTTTAAAAAATCGTTTCAAACGAAGGAATAAAGTATGAATTTAAACAAAAAAGGGATACCGTGATGGTATCCCTTTTTATATTATCTGGAAGCGCTTACTGGGCTACTTCCTCTAATTTCACTTCTTCTCCTTCTTTATCCAGTAACATAACCTCATCGAAGTCCATATTCTTAAACTGAACATACTGGGTCGCGGCATCTCCTACTACAAGATATGCCATCCTGGATTCATCCAGATATTTATTGGCAAGCGTTTTATGCTGCTCCAGCGTCATATTGCGAATAACCGTCTCTTCATCGGCTATATAATTGGCCGGCAGATCATACATACTCATTTCCTGTAGCATGCCCAAAAGAGAGCCTTGAGTTTCGAAACGACGTGCATTCGACTTTATTAAAGCGTTCTTGGTGAATTCCAGATCATCTTCGCTAATTCCTTCTTTATATTTGGAAATTTGGTCCTTAAATATCTGAACCGATTCACCGGTGGTGTTTGTTCTTACACTGGAAGAAGCTTTGAAAGTTCCCGGGATCTTAGATCCACTGAAAGAAGTTCGGGCCCCATAGGTATAACCTTTTTCCTCTCTAAGGATTAAATTCACATTTCCGCTGAAAGATCCTCCCAATTTATAGTTCATCACTTCTACCGGGTAAAAATCGGGATGATTTCGCGCCAAACCTACATAACCAATATTGATCACAGACTGCTTGGCGTTAGGAATATCTACAAAATAAAGTGAAGCCTTATCCCTGTCGTTCTCGGCAGGGTATTCCGGAATAGTCACTTCCTTAGCTGCCCAGCCTTTTTCAAGAGAGGCCAGCTTATCCAATGCCGAATCTTTATCGATCTTCCCAACTACATGGAAAGTGCTTACTGAAGGCGAGAAATAGTTGTTGTAATATGCCTTCAGGTCGTCCATTTTAATAGCTTCAACAGATTCTACCGTTCCCGAGGTAGGATAGGCAAGAATATGATCTTCCCCGTATAAAAGTTTGTTGAACACTTTGTTCGCTACTGCATTAGGATTAGACTCTGAACGTTTTATATCGTTGATCGTTTTAGTCTTGATCCTGGTAAACTCTTCTTCGTCCCAGCGAGGTTCCAATAATATTTCCTCAACCAACGCCATGGTTTTTTCGAAATTTCGAACCAGGGTATTTCCACGAATTACGATAGATTCATTGGTGGTGTACATGTTTATATTGGCACCAAGCATTTCGATCTCCTCTTCAAGTTCTTCCGGAGTTTTATTGGCTGTACCTTCCATCATAATATCTGTCATAAGGTTAGCCACCCCGTTTTTATTCTTATCGTCCAGTAGATGCCCGCCTTCCATTACTAAGCTGAAATTCACTGTTGGGATCTCGTTTTGCTCTATACCGTAAACTTCCATCCCGTTGGCAAGTGTGGCTGTCCAGGAGCTTGGAATATTCAGTTTTGGAGCAGGGCCTTGAGCAGGCTCTGTCGATCTATCAATGAGCGACGGAGTTTTTACCACCTCTTCGTTAGCCTCTTCGATGGTTTTTACCACATTCTCCTTAATTTCTTCCTCAACTACCGGTGCTACTACCGAATTTTCGGCAATAAGCTCTGTTTGTCCCTTAGGAACAAAACTGGTAACTACAAAGGGCTTGTCTTTAATATACTTATTGTAAACCCGCATCACGTCTTCCTTGGTCACCTTCTTGATATTCTCAATGTCCTGCTCTATAAATCCGGGATCTCCGGCAAACACATTATACTGGGCCAACTGGAAGGATTTCCCTAACACACTACTAATCCCATTGTAGAATTGAGTTTCGAGTCCTGCTTTTATACGTTCCACATCGCGTTCTGTAACGCCATCTGTTTCAAATAAGGTCATCGCTTCTTTGATCCCGGCTTCTACTTCATCCAGATCCACCCCTTCATTGGCGGTTATGATAATATGAAATTCTCCGGCTATCTCCTGAGCGTTATGATAGGCAATGGTACGTGACGTAAGATCTTTTTCTTTTACAAGCACCTTGTATAAGGGTGCTTTCTTACCACTGGACAAAATTTCTGCAAGGAAATCAAGTGCATAAGCATCTTCTGTAAACTGCTGTAGCGTGGGCCAAACCATGTGCATTTGCGGTGCAGTAGCAAAATTATCTTCGTGATATAGTCGTTTTGTCTCGGCAATAGTCACAGGTTGAGGCTGCAGGGGTTCAACTTCCTGCCGTCTCTTTATCTCTCCAAAATACTTTTCGATAAGTGCCTTAGCATCGGCTTCTTCAAAATCACCCGCTAATACCAAAGTAGCATTATTAGGACCATAGAAACGGTCGTAGAATTCACGCACATCTTCTACGGTTGCATTTTGAAGATCTACTAATTCCCCAATTACCTGCCAGTTGTAGGGATGCCCTTCCGGGTAGATGTTTTTATCCAACACCCAATTGGTATGCCCATAAGGGTTATTATCTACACGTTGTCTTTTTTCATTCTGAACTACTTCCTGCTGATTGTAAAAGGCAGATTCGGTAACTGTGTTGATGAGATATCCCATCCTGTCACTTTCCAGCCACAATACCATTTCGAGTGCATTCTTAGGAACCACTTCATAGTATATGGTACCATCTTTCCAGGTTCCTCCGTTTAGAGTTCCTCCGGCATCCTGGATCTTTTTAAAGAACTGGTCCTGAGGTACGTTTTCCGATTCCTGGAATAACATATGTTCGAAGAGGTGAGCAAAGCCGGTCCTGCCGGTCTTCTCACGATTGGATCCAACCCCGTACTGAATTGCAACAGACACAATAGGATCACTTTTGTCCTGATGTAGGACTACGTCCAAACCGTTCTCCAATTCATATTTGGTGAATTCGATGGAGAGATTTGCGCTATCTTCAGCGTTTTCAGACTTGTCGCCACATGAAGCGACAATAGCCACGGTAAATAAACCCATGGCTATGAATTTTGTGAGTTTTTTAAAATACATTTTTTTGATTGTTTTATAGAATTTTTAAAGATACAATGGACACTTTATACTTAACATAAAAAAGTGTTAAATCAGTTAGTATTGTAACGGCCTTTCTCTCAATTCATTGTCATTTCAACCTAACTGATGAAAATCATATTTTAATACTACTGAAATACCCAAATTGTCATTGCAAATTTCCAACGGTGTTGGAGAAACAGCAAACTATGGGTGAACAAAAAGTAAATCGATCGTTTTCCGAAGAAAAGAAGGCCTTGTTTATAAAAAACCTCCTGGATGACGTTCGCGCACTCGAGCAAATGCTTGAGAACGGACAGATCGAAAAAGGAATCACCCGTATCGGGGCTGAACAGGAATTTTGCCTGGTCACTAAAGATTGGCGGCCGGCGACCAACAATGAAGAGATCCTGTCTAAGATAGATGATGACCATTTCACCACCGAATTAGCCCGCTATAACCTGGAGATCAACCTGGATCCCATAGTACTTAAGGAGGATTGTTTCTCGAAAGTTGAGGCTCAATTAAATGACATGCTTAGCAAAGGGGCTAAAGTTTCTGAAGAAAACAATTCGAAAATGATCTTAACCGGGATTTTGCCTACGATCACAAAAACCCATCTCTCCCTGGATTATATTACACCAAACCCCAGATACTATGCTCTAAATGAAATGCTAAAGGGATTAAGACGATCCAATTTCCAGTTACATCTGAAAGGAGTAGACGAATTAAGTATAGCACACGATTCGGTCTTATTTGAGGCTTGTAACACTAGTTTTCAGCTACATTTACAAATAGAGCCGGATGACTTTATAAGCAGTTTTAACTGGTCGCAGGCGATCGCCGGACCAATTCTTAGTATTTGCTGTAACTCGCCATTGTTACTGGGAAGGGAGCTCTGGGACGAGACACGTATCGCTCTGTTCAGGCAGAGTATCGATACCCGTAACATTTCCGAAGCACTAAAGGATCAATCACCAAGGGTGGCTTTTGGAGACAACTGGGCAAAAGGCACTGCCGTCGATATATACAAGGAGAATATCTCCAAATTCAAGATCATTCTATCCCGCGAATTGAATGAAAATTCACTGGAAGTATTGGCCGAAGGGAAAACCCCTAAATTACGCGCTTTAAACCTTCACAGTGGAACCATCTATCCATGGAATCGGGCCTGCTATGGTGTAGGCAACGGAATGGCCCATCTGCGAATTGAAAACCGTTATATCCCGTCCGGGCCATCAGTACTGGACGAAATGGCCAATTTCGCATTTTGGGTAGGTGTAATGAGAGGACGACCCAGCAAATTCGACGATATGGCTTCGGTAATGGATTTCAGAGAAGCAAAATCAAATTTCGTGAAGGCTGCCAGAAGTGGAAGAAGTGCAGTAATGTGTTGGGAAGGCAAACATTATTCAGCAAAAAAACTTATAAAAAAAGTGTTTCTTCCAATCGCCTATGATGGGTTGCGATCTGAAGGCATAGCCGAAACAGATATAAAACGCTTACTTACAGTAATCGAAAAACGATTAAAAGGAAATACCGGATCCACGTGGATGATATCCAATTACCGAAGGCTGAACAGTTCCATGAAAAAAGATAAAGCCCTTAGGCTAATAACCAAGTCGATCTATTTAAATCAGCAAAAAGGAATTCCTGTTCATGAATGGCCCGATGCGAATGAGAATGATGTATTGAAAGAGGCTTCGCACTGGGTAGGACATATTATGTCCACCATGCTTTTTACAGTAAAAGATACGGATCTGGCCAACCTGGCTACAAGTATCATGGAATGGAACAATATCCATCACGTTCCTGTAGAGAACGATGAGAACGAGTTGTGTGGTATCCTCACCTGGTCGCATGCAAGTAAATATCACGAGGAGAAGGACAACCCCTGGTACCTGGTAAAAGATATTATGGAGAAGAAGGTGATTTCGGTGGAAGCATCTACGCCAATAAAAGAAGCCATCCAAATCATGAAGACGAACGAAATTGGTTGTTTACCCGTACTTCAGAATAAAGAACTTATCGGGATCATCACCATACACGATGTAAGACCTTACGACCATGATTAAATTGCATAGCGGGCCTCTAAATAAGACCATTGAAATAAAGCGGCTAATTGGCACCTACCATGGGTCTGATGAGGGTCCTACGCTAATATTTACTGCCGGTATTCACGGAAATGAACCTGCCGGGATCTTTGCGCTTCAAACGGTCTTGCAAAAATTGAAAGAAACCACACCCCAGTTTCATGGCTGCATGTATGCTATTAGTGGAAATCTTACAGCCTTAAAGAAAGGAGTACGATATAATAAGGTAGATCTTAACCGACTCTGGACCAAAGAAAAACTTGCAGGCCTGGAAGATGAGAAGGTGATTTCATTCGATGATGAAATGCTACAGCAAAAAGAGATCTTCGATCTAATACAGGGTATTCTGGAAAGAGAAAAAGGACCGTTCTATTTTTTCGACTTACATACCACCAGCGGAGATACGGCTCCATTTATTACCGTAAACGATAGTTTGCTAAATCGTAAGTTCACAAGTCTGTATCCCGTCCCGCTGATCCTGGGGATAGAAGAATTCCTGGAAGGGCCTCTGTTAAGTTATATCAATGAGTTAGGTTACATTGCATTCGGATTTGAGGGTGGCCAGCACGAATCACCTAAGTCTTTCGAGTACTGCGTTTCTTTTATCAATTTATCACTTTATTTCACCGGATGTCTGTCTCAGGCCGAGGCCAATTACAATGAACATTTCACGAAACTTCAACATGAAATGGCCTTTCGAAATAAGTTCTTCGAGATCATATTCCGACAGGAAATAAACCCCGATGACAGATTTATTATTTGTGATGGTTATGTGAACTTTCAAAAGGTTTCTAAAGGAACTGTGATCGCAATAAATAACGGAAAACAGCTAAAGACGCCCTATTCAGGCCAGATTTTTATGCCTTTATACCAGGGAAAAGGAAATGATGGTTTTTTTATAATTCGCAAGACTCCACTTTTCTTTCTGAAACTTTCTGCTTTTCTTCGGAAGATCTCCTTCGACAGGTTATTGGTGGCATTACCGGGTGTTAACTGGCGTCATGAATCACATGAAGAACTTGTGGTAGATTTAAAAATAGCCCGGTTTTTTACGCGTCAATTCTTCCACCTGATGGGATACCGTTCCAAGT
The DNA here is from genome assembly GCF_002966125.1 of Pukyongia salina. Taxonomy (GTDB): domain Bacteria; phylum Bacteroidota; class Bacteroidia; order Flavobacteriales; family Flavobacteriaceae; genus Pukyongia; species Pukyongia salina. The sequence goes on along the minus strand of NZ_CP027062.1, from coordinate 2,490,329 downwards.
ACAAAGATGCCACTCATTTAAAACTGAAGAATCGGGAGGCCGTTGCCAGGGATGACGATTATAAAAATGCCCAGTGGAATAAGTAATCACCCCAACCACCCATCTATATCCGGACCCATGTACTTTATATTTTGAGAAATTAGATCTCCTTTTATTTCATAAATAATCTCAATCATGGATGTCTATAAGTTGATAATTATATGAAATTGCTTCTCTCCCAACAAGGGAGAGGTGTCAGTATCTAAGATACTGACGGAGAGGGTTTAATTCAGAAGAAGTATCACCCTAACTACCCGTCCTATTTAGCCTCGTCTATTTTATATTTTGAGAAATTAGTTCTCCTTTTATTTCATAAATAATCTCAATCATAGATGGTTATAAGTTGAAAATTATAGGAAATAGTTTCTCTCTCTTATAGGGAGAGGTGTCAGTATCGAAGATACTGACGGAGTGGGTTTTATTTATAACAAGTTCTCATCCCCCTTCCGTCTTCAATAAAGACATTATTGAAGACACCTTCCCCTTTCGGGGAAGGAACAATTGGCTAATTACTAAACTTAGATTGTATTTCCAAGAGTACTGAAAGTAGACAATCAAAAACTATTTTGTTTTCAAACGGAGAGGGTTTTATTCAGAAGAAGTATCACCCTAACTACCCGTCCTATTTAGCCTCGTCTATTTTATATTTTGAGAAATTAGTTCTCCTTTTATTTCATAAATAATCTCAATCATAGATGGTTATAAGTTGAAAATTATAGGAAATAGTTTCTCTCCCTTATAGGGAGAGGTGTCAGTATCCTCGATACTGACGGAGAGGGTTTTATTTATAATAAGTTCTCATCCCCTTCCGTCTTCAATAAAGACATTATTGAAGACACCTTCCCCTTTCGGGGAAGGAACAATTGGTTAATTACTAAACTTAGATTGTATTTCCAAGAGTACTGAAAGTAGACAATCAAAAACCATTTTAATTTCAAACGGAGAGGGTTTTATTTATAAGAAGTATCACCCCAACCACCCATCTCTATCCAGACTCCTGTATTGTATAGCCTCGGAAATATGTTCTCCTTTTATTTCTTCTGAAAGGTCCAGATCGGCGATAGTTCGCGACACTTTTAAAATCCTGTCGTAGGCCCTGGCCGAAAGATTTAAGCGCTCCATAGCATTTTTAAGTAATTCGGAAGACGCAGCATCCAGCTTACAATAAGTTCGAATTTGTTTTACCCCCATCTGGGCATTATAATGCATCTCTTTATTCCTTCGGAAACGTACTTCCTGTATCTTCCTCGCTTTTGTGACTCGCTTACGAATCACCACGCTGGCCTCCCCTTTTCGCTCCTCGCTTAACTTTTCGAAAGGAACAGGTGTTACTTCAATATGGATATCAATTCGGTCGAGCAAGGGGCCGGAGATCTTGCTTAGGTAACGCTGCATTTCGGCAGGCGAAGAGGTAACGGGTGCATCCGGGTCGTTAAAATAACCACCGGGACTAGGATTCATACTGGCAACCAGCATAAAACTGGAGGGATAGGTAACAGTAAATCGAGCCCTGGAAATGGTAACATCCCTGTCTTCCAGAGGTTGGCGCATCACTTCCAGAACAGAACGTTTAAATTCGGGTAATTCGTCCAGAAATAGAACCCCGTTGTGTGCCAGGGAGATCTCCCCTGGTTGTGGAAAGGTACCACCGCCAACCAGCGCTACGTCGCTTATTGTGTGGTGAGGACTGCGAAAAGGTCGTGATGTCATAATGCCACCGCTGCCGAGGGTTCTTCCCGCCACACTATGTATCTTGGTGGTTTCGAGAGCTTCGGTTAGGGAGAGCGGTGGCAGGATGCTGGGGAGGCGTTTAGCAAGCATTGTTTTCCCGGATCCCGGTGGGCCTATCAGGATGATGTTGTGCCCTCCAGCCGCTGCGATCTCCATACAGCGTTTTATGGATTCCTGTCCCTTTACATCTGAAAAGTCGAATTCGGGATTTTCAAGTTGTTCGTAAAATTCGGCATTGATATCGACCACAGTTTCTTCCATGGGCGTACCTTCATTAAAATATTGTATCACCTGGGTAATGCTGTCTACACCATACACTTTTATACCGTCTACTATCGCGGCCTCCCGGGCATTTTGCTTCGGAAGGATAAAGTGTTTAAATCCTTCTTCCTTTGCTTTGACAGCGATAGGAAGTGCCCCGCGAATGGGCTGTAGACTTCCATCGAGGGATAATTCTCCCATGATGATGCAATCGGTTAACGGATGTCGTTCTTCAAGCTGGCCTGTGGCGATCAATATTCCCATGGCGAGGGTAAGATCGTAGGCAGACCCTTCCTTTCTCAGGTCGGCCGGAGCCATATTGAGAGTGATCTTTTTCCCCGGGATCTTAAAACCATTATTTTGAAGCGCAGCCGCAATACGGTAATTGCTTTCCTTGATGGCATTATCGGGTAATCCAACAAGGTGATAACCCACTCCTTGATCCACGTTCACTTCAACCGTAATAGTGGTGGCATCCACACCAAATACAGCGCTTCCATATACTTTAGTAAGCATAAATTATTTCAGAAATAAAAAAGGAGGGGAATTAGAAGAGGTATAAAGCTACGAAATTCTAATTAATATATCGAGATAAATATAGTATTTGATATTGAAATATTTACTCAATGATGATGGGTGGTACAAGGTCGTTCTGAATGGCAAAGATCACCAGCCCGGCTATATTCTTCATCCCGGTCTTTATCAATAAATTCTTGCGATGCACCTCGACGGTCCTGGGGCTAATAAACAACTTTTCCCCTATTTCGGACGTTTTATATTGTTTACAAATAAGTTCAAGGACTTCGGCTTCACGTTCGGTAAGGAATTCCTGATCGAAAGCTGTTTTCTCTCCTTCCTTATCGGTTGCATAACGATTGTTAAGTATCGTCATTACATGCTTATCGTAATAAAAACCATTATAATACACCTGTTTAATAGTATGTATAACCTTATCGGGTGCCGAATTCTTTACCAGATAGGCAGAAGCGCCTACGTCGATCATATTCCTAATAAATGGCTTGCTATTATACGTAGTAAGGGCGATGATACCTATTTCGGGATATAACTGATGAATCAACTTGGTGGCCTCTACCCCGTTGAGTTCGGGCATTTTTATATCGGTGATGATTATGTCCGGAAGATGTTCATTCGCTGCCAGATATTCCAGCAACTGTTGTCCGTCACTTGCTTCAAAAACAATTGAAATTTCAGGATCTTTAGAAAGAATATGCGAAAGACCTACGCGGAATAATTCCTCGTCATCGGCAATTACAAGATTTATTTTCAAGAGTTTATTGGTTTGCTTCGCCTCTAAAATATGAAAATTAGTCCAATCTCTTTATGATTCGAACCAATAATCCTTTGCCAACACTGCTGTTCATTTCCATACTGGCATCCAGGATTTCGACTCTATTGGAAATTCCACTCAAGCCCAGTCCTTTTGCCTTTTTCGCCGCGTGCACATCAAAACCCTTTCCATCATCTTGATAGGATAGAACCACTTCAGACCCTTTTCCAACCAGGGAAAGTTGGACGGATTTGGCGTCGGCATATTTAATAGTATTGTTGAACAGCTCCTGGGTGATCCTGAAAAAATGAAGTTCGTCATTCTGACTTAACATATTCTGCCGGTACTGAAAATATGGCTGGATCTTAAAGGAACCTGCCTCGCCAATTTCATCGCATAATTCTTCGATTGCGGCCTCCAAACCAAATTTTTCTAAGGTGGGAGGAAGCAGATCGTGCGCGATCTTGCGGGAATTCTCTAGTACAGTCGAGGTAACCTTAACAATGTTCTCTGCGACTTTCGACTTTTCTTCAGGGGAGATTGAAGCATCCGAAAGTATATTGGCATTGAGTGAAACCACATTGAGCTTAGAACTAATAGCATCGTGCATATCTTGTGCGATCCGTTTTCGTTCTTCCTCTTGTGTAATGATTGTGGATTGTAATACTTCTCTCTGGTGTTTTATCTCCAGGTTTGCTTTTTCCAATTCTGTTTTAATAATCCTTCGACGCGAGAAATAAAAGAACAAAACGATTGCCAGAGCCATGAGTAACAGGAGTCCTATGGCGATGAGGATGATGTCTATTATTTGTTGTTCTTCGGAAATGATTTCTTGCATGGCTAGACGAAGATACTAAATCGACACATGTAATTATCCACTCTTTAGGGCCGGCCGATAATTGCGGTACCATTCGGTAAAAATTAATATTTGAAGCAGTAAAATGAACACCCTGTTTACATTGATCAAAATAAACCTGGTGTTCTGTGAAATATCCAGATCCAAAACCAGATTTCCGGATGCGAAGATCAAAGTACTTGACAAAAGATAAAATAAAATCCCCGCGTTAATTATTATAAATGGTTTCTTTCCGCTTAAGCTTTGGTATAGATAAAGAATAGCATAGAGAACCAGAATTATTTGGGTAATCACTATTCCAACTGGATTATATCTAAAAAATAAAGAGGGGTCTAGAATAAATTGTATCCCGATAAGGGCCACTATGGCTGGTATTAGGTAAAGAATCACTTTATTCTTTAAAAGCTGAAAGTAAAAAAGTGACAGCAAAACAAATTGGCCCACTATATAAAAATGTGATAAATATAAATTAGGCAAATGAAATCCCTTACCAATAACCAATGTGGCTATTTGAATACAAAAAGAAATGGCTAGATAAATTGAAAATATTTTAAAAGCCTTATCATTTCTAATAAAGCTTTTAAAATATACTATCACATTGACCAGGAGAATGGCATGGCCGATAATGGATAGGACTAAAAAATGATTCATGACTTAATTTAACTCGCTATCCTCATCACATTCTGGTGGACACGGATCGCTAAAGTCGTAGATATTTCCACCTGTGTCACCATCGGCAGATTCACTATCACTGGGTAATATATCGGCATAATAAACCTTGCCTGTAGAAGGGTTAGTTGCCGGACGAGTGCCAACCATAATTAGTTTTTCTACCTGCTTTGTTTTGCCATCGGCAAGTTTCATCGTTTCAACTCCAAGATATGCGCGGATGTATTGTGGATTCTTCTGATCTTTGATCTCATCCAAAACCCCACGAAGGTCTTCGGCCGGAACCAGAAATCCATTGCAGCGATTATAACTATTGTAATCAGATTCTTCTTTACGCCAGGTTTGCGTCCAGGTCTTGGCGGTGTCTAAACTAATCGTCTTGTCTTTTGCACTCATATTTGGTAAGTTTTTAATTGATTATACTTACTAAAAATAAGAAAACCGTAAGTAGAAAACGAAAGATTTCGTAGATAATAAAATTCTATGCTCAAAACGACTTATTAATAAGTCTTTTTGTAGAAGCATTGGTTGTATTAGAAGTGGATTTATTTTCGATGGCGTCCAGGGTATTCTTGGCTAGTTTCTTTCCTAATTCCACGCCCCACTGGTCGTAACTATAAATATTCCATATCACGCCTTGTACAAATAATTTATGTTCGTACATGGCGATCAGGCTACCCAAACTTTGAGGAGTGAGTTTTTGAATCAGGATGGTATTGGTGGGTTTGTTTCCTTCAAATATTTTGAAAGAATTTTCCACTTCCATACCATAGGTTCCCTGTAGTAAGGCTTCGGTTTGTGCAAAGCAATTAGCAAGTAACTTATTTTGATGATCTGTCTTCCCGAAGAGAGAATGGGCAAAACAAATAAAATCTGTTGGGATGAGTTTGGTGCCTTGATGGATCAGTTGAAAGAACGCGTGCTGAGCATTGGTACCGGTACTGCCCCAAACAATAGTGCCTGTTTGGTAGGATACTACTTCACCATTCCTATCTACACTTTTACCATTACTCTCCATGATACCCTGTTGAAGATAGGCAACAAGCTTGTTCAGGTATTGAGAATAGGGTACAATACACTCACTTTCGCTTCCGAAGAAATTATTGTACCACACAGAAATTAGAGCCAGAACTACGGGTATATTACCGTTAAAATCGGTTTCCTGAAAATGCCTGTCCATATTATGGGCTCCCCGTAACAGATCTTCAAAGTTTTTATATCCCACCGCACACGCCACAGACAGTCCTACAGCACTCCATAGTGAGAACCGTCCCCCCACCCAATTCCACATAGGAAAAATATTCTCGGAGGAAATCCCGAATTCTGAAACCGCATCCAGATTGGTAGATACTGCTGCAAAATGATGCTTTACATCGGCCTCGTTCATTGTTTCAAGAAACCAACTACGAACCGTATTAGCATTGGTTAAGGTTTCCTGGGTCGTGAATGTCTTGGATACAATGATAAACAATGTGGTCTCCCTGTCGAGAGTTTTAAGACTTTCCATAACATGATCGCCGTCCACGTTGGAAATGAAATGTACATTGAGATGATTCTGATAATATTTTAACGCCTCGCATATCATATCGGGCCCTAGATCACTCCCTCCTATACCTATATTAACCACATCGGTAATTGGCTTTCCGGATGCACCTTTCCATGAGCCGTTTATCACCTTATCTGAAAACGACTTTATTTTGGCGAGAGTTTCCTTCACCTCCGGCTTCATATTACCGAAATCCCTAAGCGCAGTATGTAACACTGCCCTGCCTTCGGTCTCGTTGATCTCGGCGCCGGAAAACTGGGCATCGATGGCTTGCTTTAAACCTGCCTCATTAGCCATATCGAAAAGTAAGGATAGGGTTTTGTCGTTTATACGGTTCTTTGAATAATCCACGTAGAAGTCTGCCCAAGTGATGGACATACGCTCGGCTCTATCGGGGTCTGCCTCGAACCAGGATTGCATCCTTTCGGATTTTATCTGTTCAAAATGCTCTAATAAGCCCGACCAAGCCTTGGTTTTTGTAGGATCTGTTTTAGGTAGGCTCATATGCTAATTTACAGTTTATGAACTGGATTCTGCAACTTTCAGCACATGGACCCGATAATAATCGAGTAAACCATCAATGGGACGCTGAATTACATTGCCCAAATCCAGATGATATCGTTTCATACAGTCGCGAATAATATCTGTGGAGTAATGAGCAATTGACCCAATAAAATGAATTGGGACAGTTTGTGCCTCTTTGTAACACATGATGCGGTATTCTATAAACCGAATCATCCCTTCACTAATAAGCTTGTAAAAGTATCCATTTACCTCCTTGCTAGTGAAAATAAATTCGGCAAAGGACGCGAGATAGGTATTAGGGTTAGGTCTCTGATAGAGGTTGAGCTTGATCTCGTCTGCATCCAGATTAAAGCGTTGCTCGAAGGCTTTCGCGATCTGTTCCGGCATCCGTTTGTAATAATAATCTCTAATTAGTCGCTTCCCGAAGTAATTTCCACTTGCCTCGTCCATTAGCGTATAGCCCAGAGAAGGTACCGGCGTAAAGATTTTCTCTCCGTCGTAATAACAGCTATTAGAACCTGTTCCTAATATACAAACGATCCCGGGTTTGGTGGTAGCGGCGTACACCGCCGCCATAATGTCCTCCTTTACCGTGATATCGGCATTAAAGAATAAATCTTTAAGTACAGCAGTTAATATTCCTCTGGGAGTATCCGTTCCGCATCCTGCACCATAAAAATCAACTCTGGTAGCCTTTTCGAATAAAGAAGGAAGCTCTTCATTCTCCTGGATTCGTTCAAATAATTCCTCTTTGGGAACAACAGCGGGATTTAAGCCACGTGTCCGCGTCTTTAGTAACTGATCTCCCTTCTCATCCAGAAGGATCCAATCACATTTGGTAGAACCACCATCTGCTATAATCGTCATATCTTATACACTTGCAACATGAACTGCCAGGTCTATCAACTTGGCAGAATATCCATACTCATTATCATACCAGGCTATCAATTTAAAGAAATTGTCGTTAAGAGCAATGCCGGCGTCTGCATCGAAATTACAGGTATTAGGGTCGCTTACAAAATCCTGAGAAACCACGGGATCTTCAACATAATCTATAATACCTGCAAAAGAACCTTTCGCTGCATCTCTAAACATTTGCTTCACTTCATCGTAGGTAGCAGATTTTTCGGTGCGAACTGTTAGATCTACAACAGATACATCGGTTGTTGGCACACGGAATGCCATTCCTGTAAGTTTACCTTTTAACGAAGGAATTACCTTGGTAACCGCAACAGCAGCACCTGTAGATGTTGGTATAATATTAGACAGGGCACTTCTTCCCAGTCTATAGTTTTTACGTGAAGGGCTGTCTACCGTGAATTGCGTAGAAGTGGCTGCGTGAACTGTAGTCATAAGTCCTTCTACTATCCCCAGATTGTCATCTATTACCTTTGCCATAGGCGCAAGGCAATTGGTGGTACAGGAAGCATTTGAAACAATATTATCGTCCGGCTTCACATCTTTATGATTCACTCCCATAACAAACATAGGAGCATCCTTAGATGGCGCCGAGATAACAACCTTCCTCGCACCGGCTTTAAGGTGAGCTCCTGCGGTTTCTTTGGTGGTAAAAATACCGGTACAATCAATGATAACATCGGCTCCTACCGCATCCCATTTTAGATCTTCGGGGTTTCTTTCGGCTGTCACGCGAACGGTCTTACCATCTACGATTAAGTTTCCTCCTTCCACAGATACGGTTCCCGGGTATTTCCCGTGAACAGAATCGTATTCAAGCAAATAAGCCAAATGATCCACGTCCAGAAGGTCGTTTACGGCCACTACTTCTACATTATCATTTTGCGCCGCGATGCGGAACGCAATTCTTCCAATTCGGCCGAAGCCGTTAATTCCAATTTTTGTCATATATCCTTTGTTTAAACAGATGTGATATCTGCCACTCTTATTAAGTCCTGATCTATTTTATTTTCACCTTTTATTGCCTCTTCAAAGGGTACCCTTACAATTTTGTTGTGAGATATCCCTATCATCACACCCTGCTGGCCGTCTAATAGCGCATCAATAGCACCAACGCCCAAACGGCTTGCCAACACCCTGTCATAACAGCTGGGAGAACCTCCCCGCTGTATGTGGCCAAGTACAGTAACTTTTACTTCGTACTCATCTAAATGTTTTCTTATATAATCTGCCAGCCCGAGAATGTTCTTTCCTATCTGGTCACCTTCCGCAACCACAACAATGGATGAGGATTTTCCCGATTTCTTACTTCGTTTAAGAGAACTTATCAATCGATCCTTTCCCATATTCTCTTCAGGAATGAGGATCTCTTCGGCACCGGCCCCTATACCAGCATTCAATGCGATATCTCCGGCATCTCTGCCCATCACTTCCACTAAGAACAATCTGTTGTGCGAATTGGCCGTATCTCTTATCTTATCGATGGCTTCAACAACTGTGTTGAGTGCAGTATCGTAACCAATGGTAAAATCTGTACCGTTGATATCGTTATCAATGGTACCCGGCAAACCAACTATGGGAAAATCGAATTCGTTGATGAATATATTGGCTCCTGTAAAGGTACCATCGCCACCAATTACCACCATGGCATCGATCTTCGCGTTCTTTAGATGGTCATAGGCTTTTTGCCTTCCCTCTTTGGTTCTGAATTCCTGAGAACGAGCCGATTTCAAGAAAGTACCGCCCCTGTTAATGATGTTCTTTACAGAACGAGGGCCAAGCAATTCGAAATCACCTTCTATTAAGCCTTGTAGGCCACGATAGATCCCTACACACTCGAGATTATGATAGGCACAGGAACGAACTACCGCCCTGATGGCAGCATTCATACCGGGGGCATCTCCCCCGCTGGTTAGCACAGCTACACGTTTTATTGTATTGCTCATTACTGTAAAACTATGGCAATAAATTCACAATACAAACCGGAAAAGTAACTATAACGTTTTCGGTTTATAAAATTCTTAATCTGAAGTAAAATTAAGACCCTAAAATTACATTTTTAGCAAAATACGGTAGTCCCATGCACCGAGTTGATATGTGTTATTTCCCTGAAGATCAACCTCTGTCCCACTCATATAATCTTTATATTTTCCTGTTAATGATAGAGTGAATTCAACTTTATCCGGACCAGTATTACACAGGTAAATTAGTTCGCTGTTTTCATTTTTTCTTCTGAAGGCGATGATATTCTCCTCCCGGGGAGTTTCAATCTTTTCATAGGAAGCAGGGGCTTTGGCACCAGCGAGTGCCGGTGATTCATTTTTCAATTGCCCTAATTTTTCAAGTAAAGGCCATACTTCTCCTTTTTTCTTCGGAATGGAATCCTTTTCGAAGAATTTTAACCTATGATCCAGATCGTATTCTTGTCCACTATATATCAATGGCATACCAGGCATACAATAGGTTAAAGCCAACATAGCCTCGGATGCATCGCCCATACGTTCTTTCACGGTACCCGCCCATGAGTTTTCATCATGGTTGGTTAGGAAATTCATAAGAAATCCACCTCCTACCCATTTCTCTGCGCTATTTTGCATATACTCGTTAAAGTGTTTTGCATTCTTTTCGCCTTTGGCAATAGCATTTAACAGATGGTGGGCTTCCCAACCATAAGCCATTTCGAACATGTTATCTCTGGTTAGCTCGGGCTTATCGGCTTCAGCCAACATAAAAATATCTTTTTCGGCTCGCAATCTGGGAATGGCATCTGCCCAAAAATCTGTGGGTACCATCCCTGCCATATCGCAACGAAATCCATCAACACCTTCCTCTTTAACCCAATACATCATATCGGCTATCATAGCCTGTCTCATCTCCTTATTCGAATAATCCAGATCTGCTACATCTTCCCATCCTACCGATGTTCCATCTTCTTTTAGCGGATCAGTTATTTCTCCTTTTGCATTTTTCGTGTAAAAATCGGGATGCTCCGTGATCCAGGTATGATCCCATCCTGTGTGATTGGGAACCCAGTCCAGGATAACATAGATATCATGTTCATGAGCTGTATCCAGTAGCCTCCTGAAATCTTCAATCGAACCAAATTCGGGATTGATCTTCCTGAAGTCGGAAACCGCATAGTAGCTTCCTAAATATTTCTCTCGTTCTTTCGGGTCTTCTATATCTTCTACCATTAGATCGCCGTAGGCTTTTCGCTTCACTTCGGAAATAGGAAAGATCGGCATCAGCCAAATGATCTTAACGCCCAGATCCTTGAGCTTAGGAATATCTCTCGTAAAGGCATTAAAACTTCCTTCGGCAGAATATTGCCTGATATTGGCTTCATAGATAACAGCCGATTCTAAAACAGCATCGGTAATAGGCGAAATAGATTCGAGGGTTTGTTGCATTTCCACAGTCTCATTTTTGGGTTGCTCTTTGCAGGAAAACATGCAAAGGAAACAGGTTAACATTATGTATTGAAGGTTTTGCATCTTAATTAAGTGCTCTTTCCAGTAGAACTATATTGAATTTAGTATCCAAAGTAACGTATCCGTCCACCACCTTTGCTCTTACGCCACTATAAGTATCCAGTACCATGGATTCATCTTCAAAAACTCCGGTCACCGATATTAATTTCTCTCCTTCCGGCAGATCGAGGCCCACAACCACCTTATCGGTAAAATTATCTTCACTGTAAGTCCTTGAAAAGGTATAAGGCGCCTCATTGATCATGGAGTGGACACCAGATCCTATGGCAATATGTTCTCTTCTAAATCTTCCTAATTTTTGCCAGTGTTCCAGTATTTCCTTTGTTTCTGAGTCGTTCTCGATAGATTCCCAATTCATGAAAGACCGCAAGGTTGCGTCGCCATTGGTTCCTTCTACAATTAGCGTTCTGGCCAATTCATCTCCGTAATACACCTGGGAAGCACCAGGTGCCAGTAGGAGTCGGTTAGCGGTCTCGTAAGGTTTTATACGCTGCTTGTCAAAAGGATGGCTATCATCGTGAGAACTCATATAACTCAGCGTACTATGACCGTCGAGTTCGCCCGATAGAATTTCGTAATAACTACTAAACACCTCTTCATAACTGCGCTCTCCACTGGAACGAAGATCAAAATTGATAAGTGCATCGAAGCTGTTATTAAAATAATCTACTTTCTTATCGCCAAAATCGTATGTTCTGCCAGAATTCACATTATAGAAATATATTTCGCCCACCAGGTAAAAGGGCGTATCATCCAAAACATCTTCCGGGTTGGCCTGCTTCCAGTCTATGAAGGCAGCCTCACAAAGAGCTTTAAACTCTTCCCATACGTATTCTTCGGTATGCTTCACCGTATCGGCACGGTACCCATCTATGCCAAAATCGGTGATATAGTCTGTAAGCCATTTCATGATATAAAACCTGGGTGCCCTCGGGTGTCCGGTTCTTTCGAAGAAAGCGTCGAGCTCGGCTATTTCTTCCTCATACCTTCCCTCGGCTTTCCATTTTTCCACCAGTTGTGGTGGTAATTCTACAGCTTCATTGCTTTCGGTGCGAATATCCGGGAGATTTTCAACTAATGTACATGTAACCGTACTTTCGTAGTCTTTAAATTCGCATTTAGGGGAAGTTCGAACCCATTCGTCCGGCCAAACTGTATCTACTGATGTAACCGGACCCGTATGGTTGATCACCGCGTCCAGAAGGATCCGAATTCCATGGTCGTGTGCTGTTTTTACCAGTTCGGCCAGATCTTCACGGGTCCCAAAATTGGGGTCCAGTGCAGTCCAGTCTTTGGTCCAGTAGCCATGATAACCATAGGTGTAACCGGTGCCTTCATCTGTACCATCGTGAATTTGTTCTACTACTGGCGTCATCCAAATTGCGTTGATGCCGAGGTCGGTGAAATAGCCTTCACGAATCTTCTGGGTGACTCCTTTTATATCGCCTCCCTCAAATCCCCTAAGTACTGCCGTTTCTTTTGTCCTGCCATAATTCACATCATTAGACGGATCGCCGTTATTAAATCTGTCGGTTAGTAAAAAATATACATTGGCAGCCTCCCAACTAAAAGGTAGTTTAACGGTGGGTTCTATAACTGTTTCTGTCTCGGCAAGGTCCTTTTGTTTATCTGCACAGCCGGACACAATTAAAATAACACCTATGAGAAGGGCTACATATTTGGAAATTTTCATAATTAAAAGACTTTTTAAGGCATTAATTGGATGGTGTTATAGTTTTCGTTTCTCCTTTCACTTTAATCGAAAGAGGTTCGCTTCCGGACAACTCGAAACTATTTCCCTGCCTGCTTACGGTAACTTTTAAGATCTGCCCTCTAAAATTCACCTTAAATGCATATTTGTCCCAATGTTTTGGAATGCGTGGGTGAAATTCTAAATGCCCGTCACGCACTCGCATGCCGCCGAAACCTTCCACGATGCTTAGCCAGGTTCCCGCCATACTGGTGATATGACAGCCTTCTTCCACCTCCTTATTATAATCGTCCAGATCTAAACGAGAGGTACGCAAATAGAACGTATAGGCCTGTTCCATCCTATCAAGTTTTGCCGCCTGTATACTATGAACACAAGGCGATAACGAAGATTCGTGCACTGTAAAGGGCTCGTAGAAATCGAAATGTCGTTCCAGTTCCTCCTGGCTAAAATGATCTTCAAAAAAATAGAACCCCTGCAAAACATCCGCTTGCTTGATATAGGGAGACCTAAGGATCCTGTCCCAGGACCAATATTGATTTATAGGACGTTGTGATCTATCCAGATCGGCCACGGTGATAAGCTCTTTATCAAGGAAGCCGTCCTGCTGAAGATAAATGTTGTGTTCTTCAGAATACGGGAAATACATATTGGAAGATACTTTCAGCCATTGAGTAACCTCATCGGCAGAAAGACGGGTTTTTTCCATGATCCGGGTATGCTCTGCAGGAGCGTCCTGTTTCAGTCTGTCAATTTCCGAAGCAGCATATTCTATACACCATTTTGCAGTAAAATTGGTGTACCAGTTATTATTTACGTTATTCTCATACTCATTCGGACCAGTAACCCCAAGGATCACATATTTATTCTTGTGGGTACTATAAGTAGCCCTTTGCTGCCAAAAACGTGCTATGGCGATCAGCACTTCTAGACCTTTCTCGGCTACATACGAAATGTCTCCTGTATATCTCACATAATTATATATGGCAAATGCAATCGCTCCGTTTCTGTGGATCTCCTCGAAAGTGATCTCCCATTCGTTATGACTTTCCTCCCCGTTCATGGTTACCATTGGGTAAAGGGCAGCTCCATTACTGAATCCTAATTTCTCTGCATTCTCTATGGCTTTTTGAAGGTGGTTATATCGATACACCAACAGATTTCGTGCAACGGTATGATCTTTAGTGGCCATATAAAAAGGCAAACAATACGCTTCGGTATCCCAATAAGTACTGCCGCCGTATTTCTCACCGGTAAATCCCTTGGGCCCAATATTAAGACGGGCATCTTTCCCTAAATAGGTTTGATTGAGCTGAAAGATATTAAAACGAATACCCTGCTGGGCTTCAACATCACCTTCTATGGTAATATCTGCCATTTCCCATATGGACGACCAGGCCTCGGCCTGACTCGCTTTAAGCCCTTCATACCCCATAGTCCTTCCGGCATTAATGGCGTCTTTTGCGGCATTCACCAAATTATCAGGTTTGTGGTGATGCGAAACGGTATAACCTGCATATTTTCGCAAGGTTGCGGTATCGCCTTTAGAAATGTTTACTTTATAATTGAATTGCAGGTACTGGTCTTTTTTTTCTGAAGTGTAAGCAGGCGTTGCTTCTGAATCGTTTACCAATATGTCCGACTGCATATAAGTACAAATATGGAATTGGGTTTTCATGGTCATAGACCTAATGAACCCTTGATGATCGGCTTCGGAAACGCTTAACGTATCCCAGAACTTATCGTCCCAGTTGCTGTCTTCATTTGTGATCCCACCATCCAGATATGGGCTGAACACAATTTCCGCATCCTTGTTCAGGGCTGTTACTTTGTAATTGATTACCCCCAATTCGTCCTGATCGAGATGCAGAATACGGGTGCTTTCAACCATTACCTCTGTCCCGTTTTGAAGTGTAGCTTGGAAAGACCTTCTGTAATAGCCCTCTTTCATATTAAGTTCTCTTCGGAAATTCTTCACCTGGTCACATGTATGTAAGTCCAGATCCTCACCATTCACAGAAACTTTTATGCCAATCCAATTAGGAGCATTAAGAACTTTAGCGAAATATTCCGGATAGCCGTTCTTCCACCAGCCAACACGAGTTTTATCTGGGTAGTAGACACCGGCTACATAACTACCCTGGAAGGTTTCTCCGGAGTAATCTTCTTCAAAATTGGCTCTTTGGCCCATAGCCCCGTTTCCAATACTAAAAAGGCTTTCGGAAGATTTAACTTTTTCAGCATCAAATCCTTCTTCGATTATGCTCCAGGGGTCGGGTAAAATATATTTCTGATTCATCTTTCTGAAATTAATTTTGAAAAAAATTCTGTGGGTATTTCGGTGAAATCTTTAAAAACATAACTCGCTTCGTTTAAAACAGAGGCGTCACCAATTCCGATGCTTAACATGGAACCTGCGTTGGCGGCTCGTATTCCGGCAACAGAATCTTCGAAGACAATACAATTCTCCGGCACCTGCCCCAGTCCTTCTGCGGCCTTCAGGAACACTTCCGGATCTGGCTTTGCCTTACTTACATTGGTGCCGTCTATCACCACGTCGAAAACATCCAGGAGATCTACTTCCTTCAATATGGTTCGCGCGTTCTTACTGGCAGATCCTAAAGCAATGGGTTGTTCGTTTTGCTTCAGAAAAGATAATACCCTGAGAACATCCGGCAAGATCTCATCCTGATCCATTCGTTCTATATACGCCAAGTAATCCTTATTCTTTATATCCAGTAATTCGTTAAACCGGTCTTTGCTCAATTCTACATTTCCCCAATCCAGTATCTTCTCCAGGGAACGTACCCGGCTTACGCCTTTTAATTGTTCGTTCTCGGTCTCACCAAACGAAATACCCAGACTATCGGCCAGGCGTTTCCATGCTAAGTAATGATACCTGGCGGTGTCCACGATCACACCGTCGAGGTCGAAAATAAAACCTCTCTTATTCATGGAGAACAATATTTGGATGGAACGAGTTTTGAGGGAAATTTATAGGGTGGAGATTCCGGGTAATCAAACCATGGAGTTTCCATTTTTCGACTGCAAGATCGCATTTCTTCATAGGGTAAAAATAGTATTTGTACTATTCCAACAAGTAGTTTACTTATCAAATCTAATTTTAAGGTAGGAAGTAAAAATCAGGTCTTGATATGTGCGGTGGTAAATATAGGGCATTTTTTGAAATAGGTTAAGTGATGGAGGTCGATTCCCGCTCTATAAGCCGGGTCTCCACTACAACCGTTTGATAAGGAGGTTCGTAGTCGTCTTCCTCCAATCTTCTTATTAAGAGTTCGGCTGCTTTTTCTCCTAATTGTACACCATGCTGACTCACAGTTGTAAGGCTAGGCGTGGCATACTTAGACAGCACACCATCTGTAAAACCGATAACTTTTATATCGCGCGGGATATCTTTACCCAGGGAGCGTGATGCTTTCATAGCAGTAAGAGCATATTTCTCGTTAACGGCAAAAATTCCGTCCACCTGAGGATTGTTCCGAAGAAATAATTCGATAATTGTATTAAGATTGTCTTCCATCCCCTCCTCGTTGAATTCATCCTTTAATTTCAGGATAAGATCTTCAGAAAAACCTTTTCCGGATTCTATGAGCGCATCCTTATAACCCGCTGTTCGTAATTCGCCAACATTCACATGAGCTTCGGTAGTGATTAGTGCTATATTTTTACATCCCGCATCAAGAAGCTTTTTTACGGCATTTCGAGCACCTTCCGTATCGTCCACAACTACCTTATCACATTCTATCTCCGGTATAGTTCGGTCAAAAAGCACCACAGGCATCCCGTGATCTATAGTTTCGAGCAAATGGTGGTAGTCCTTTTTAAGTTGAGTCTCTCGGGAAACCGATAATATAAAGCCATCTATACTGCCATTGGCGAGTTTCTCCATATTGGTAACTTCCTTCTCAAAAGACTCGTTACTCAGTCCTATAATTACGGTATAACCCTTTTCGTTCGCAACCTTCTCGATCCCACTTACCACTGTCGTGAAAAAGTGATGAACGATCTCCGGGATGATCACTCCCAACGTTTTGGTCTTTCTATTCTTTAAGCTTAGGGCTATAGTATTTGGCCGGTAATTGTAGAGGTCGGCGAAAGCCTTGATCTTTTGTTTGGTATCTTCACTTATCTCTGGGCTATCCTTTAGGGATTTCGAAACCGTTGATATGGATACATCAAGTTCTCTGGCTATTTTCTTGAGGGTTAGTTTTTGCATATTCTATGGTGATGCTACTGATGGTTATAATGGTTCCGTTTATAATAACGCAATTAAAATAATCATTGTTTAACAAATTATAAAATATCGGTGGTATAACTGAGGAAATGTTAAAGTTTTAAAACATATTAACACTATAACGTTTTCGTAACATCGACGCTACCGGGAATTGTCCAATGGAGCAAAAAAGAACATATATTTGATCAGGAAGTAAAAGTTGAGGCACCTTGTGTGTCTTATACAAAAATTAGCCGTTACAAAATCTTGAACAAGATCGCGTAATGGCTTTTTTTATAACGAATCTCCTGTTTATAATCCTTACCAACGAATCCTAAAGTTATCAAAATACGTGTATGCACGTATGGACTTATGTAGGTTTGAATTTTACCTTTGAATAGAATTAGTGAAAATTCTACTGATATCAATTTTTTGTGGGGATAGAAAATTCATTTGGTAGAATATTTTAAAAGTACAACTAAGACTTTTAGAATTTACTAAGTTAGGTTTGTTATAGCATCCCGTGAAGACGGGATGCTTTTTTTATGGCCTTAAGATAGAGAATTCTATTGAAGAATCATTAAATAGAATATGTGTCTGCTTCTTAAAATCGCCGGCGTCTGCCTTGAAGATGTTAGGTACAAATGTCTGAGGGTTTCGATCGATTAACGGAAACCAGGTACTCTGCACCTGGATCTGAATTTTATGCCCTTTCTTAAATGTATGATGCACATCCTGTAGCTTCACGTCTACGGCGGTTTTCTCACCTGGTTCAAAGGGCTCCGGTTTAGAGAAATCATTTCTGTACCTACCTCGCATCACTTCACTCCGTACCATCATGTGGTAGTTGCTCATTTTTAGATAATCCTGAGTTTCTTCGTAATCTTCGGCATCGGGAGGAAAAACGTCGATTAACTTTACAATCCAATCGGCATCGGTTCCTGTTGTAGAAACTTTTAGTTTGGCCAGTAGGTCGCCAACCATTGTCATGTCCTCGTCGAGTATCTCGCTTTCAAAAACCAGTACATCGGGTCGACGTGCGGCAAAACGCTGATCGTCTGTCATATATTTTCTGGGGGTGAACACCATCTTAATGTCTTCTGAATACGGCACAGGTTTAGCGGGATCGCTAATAAATGTCTCGAAAGTGTAGCTCTTTTCCATTACTTTATTGAGGCGTTGTCTGCTTTGTAACCACCTTGTGCTACGTTCCGCATTTTTAGGAGGCCATTCGGTATACGACTTCCATTCTCTGGTACCGGTGTCGAACATACGGGCCTCGGGCAAACCGGTATTTCCTGTTCCGTCTCCTTTTAAAAAATGATGAAAGAAAGGCGTTTCGACCTCCCGTTGGTAATTAATTGAAATATCATCTCCAAAATATACATTCCCAATTGCCTGTCTTTTTTTGGTTCGAGCCCAGTCACCATGACTCCAGGGGCCAAAAACAACCGTGTTATAATTGTTGCTGTTAGCTTCAATTTTTTCATAGGTTTCGAAAGGCCCATAGAGATCTTCAGCATCAAACAGTCCGCCAACGACCATTACCGCCGGTTTAATATTCTTTAAATGCTGAATAATTCCCCGGGAGCGCCAAAACTCGTCATAATCGGGATGTTCTTTCAACTGCTGCCAAAACACATTATCCTCCCCATAATATTTGTCCAGGTTCGATAACGGTCCCGCATCCAGGAAAAACTGATACTGATCCTGTGTGCCTAGATCAGGAAAAGTGTACCAGGCGGTGTTTGCTGGCTTGGTTTTTTCGTATCCAAAAACTGCTGTAGCCCTCCAATAACTTAAAAAATAGGCTCCGTTATGATGAAAATCATCGAAATAGAAATCGCCTATACACGCCTGGGGAGAAGAAGCTTTCAAAGCAGGATGTGCGTCCAGCAAGGAATACGTAGCGTAAAATCCGGGATATGAAACACCCCAGGTCCCTACCCTGCCGTTATTATTGGGCACATTTTTCACCAACCAGTCTATACTGTCGTAAGTGTCGCTGGCCTCATCTACTTGTTTTCCTTTTTTATTTGGAATATAAGCGCGCATATTATCGTAAACCCCTTCACTCATCCAACGGCCTCTCACGTCCTGGTAAACGATGATATAGCCATCTTTCATCAGAAATTCGTTAGGTCCTATTTTAGACCGAAACTGGTCTTCACCATAGGGCCTGCAACTATAGGGTGTGCGTTGGAAAAGTATGGGATATTGTTTAGAGGTGTCTTTAGGTGAATAAATGGAGGTAAATAGCTTTACCCCATCCCTCATTGTGATATAGGTTTCGGATTTATTATAATTTTCTTTTACATAAGTATCATTGTCCTGGGCAAACGACACCGAAGTGATACACACAACCCATAAAAAGATCAAGATCCGTTTCATAATTGTTATTTAGTTTTTTTAAACTCCTCCAGACCGGCTTTTAGCCAGGCAAGATATTCGTTCTCATCGGGGGTATAACCAACAGGAACATTTAATAGGTTATAATCGCTGTCCATCAATACATAATGCGGTTGCGAGTTGTTTTTAAAATTAACAGTTTGAAAAGTTGCCCATCTGTCACCAACAGTTCGTATAGGTTTGGTGCCACCGGTAGGCCGCAGAAAATTAAACTGATCTTCCTGAGGCAGTGGTTTGCGATCATCTACATATAGTGAGATCAGGATAAATTCCTCATCGATCATCTTAAATACCTCATCCACACTCCATACATGCTCTTCCATTTTCCTGCAATTTACGCAGGCCCAGCCGGTAAAATCGAGCATAATTGGTTTTCCCGAACTTTTGGCTGCTTCAAGACCCTCGTAAAAATCCTTGTAGGCCTCCAGGCCCAAAGGTGCCGACGTGCCTTTGTCGTACAGACTATAGAATAACGGTGGCGCAAGACCACTTAGCAGCTTAAGGTTAGCATATTTAGTATTTGTAAGTCCGGGAATTAAATAAATACTGAAGGCGATCGCTAATATTCCAACGATAATGTTTCCTTTAGGAAGCTTCCCTCCTTTTGGTCCGTCATGAGGAAAACGTATAAACCCGAAAAGATATAAGGCCATTCCGAGGGAACAAAGCAACCATATTGCAATAAAAACCTCACGTTTTAGCAAGCCCCAATGCATCACGAGGTCTGCGTTGGACAAAAATTTAAATGCCAGGGCTAACTCGGCAAAACCTAAAACGACCTTCACCGTATTAAGCCATCCACCACTACTGGGTAAAGAATTTAACCAGTTAGGGAACAAAGCAAACAAGGCAAATGGAAGGGCAAGAGCCAGGCCAAAACCTCCCATTCCAAAACTAAGTTGCATGGCTCCGGCGTCCTGACTAAGAGACCCTCCCAACAGACCACCCAAAATGGGACCTGTACAGGAAAATGATACAATGGCCAGGGTTAGCGCCATAAAGAAAATACCAATGATCCCTCCAATACTCGTGGCTTTCTCATCCATTTTTGTACTCCAGGAGCTTGGAAGCGTGATCTCAAAATACCCGAAGAATGAAAATGCGAACACCAGAAATACCAGGAAAAAGAGAATATTGAGATAAATATTGGTTGAAATATTATTCAGCAGGCCTTCATCTACCGAGTCCAGTAAGTGGAACGGAAGGCTTAATAGTACATAGATAAAGAATATAAAGAAACCGTAAAGCAACGCATTTCTTACACCTTTTTTCCGGTCTTTGGAGCCCTTAGTAAAAAAGGAAACTGTTAACGGGATCATTGGAAATACACAAGGAGTCAACAAAGCCAGGAAGCCACCCAAAAAGCCCAGAAAAAAGATAGTGAGATAACCTTTACTGTTATTGGTATTTCCCAGATCTCCTTTTATAGGGATAGTAAGTGCCGCCGATTTTTCAAGATCTTCTTCTGTGATTTCGGCGGTGGCAAATTCAGATTTCCCCGATGCGAGATCCACCTCAAAGGTTTTAATATCGGGAGGCAAACATTGCTTATCGTCACATACCGCATACGAAATTTCTACAACGATCTTCAATTCTTCGGGATCGATCACCTCGATGGGTTGGATAAATACCGCCTTATCCTCAAAATATTTTACGTCTATCTCGAAAACAGGATCGAAAAGCGGTTCCACATCCGGTTCCTGGGTCTCGCCGACGAGGGTATAGGTTTCCGAACTATCGTTATAACTAAATTCGGTACGAATGGGACCTTCAAATTCTTCGCCAAATTGGATCTGACTGTATAAATGCCAACCGGCATCGATTGTGGCTTCCATTAATATGTTGTACCGGGTTCCCTCTTCTTTTTGTACGGTAACTTCCCAAGATACAGGGTCTAAAAAATCTTGTGCATGTGCAGAAAAACAGCCGGATATGGCCAATAAAACCAATATGAGATATTGTTTCATATTTTACGAAGTAGATTTGGAGGTTCGAATATTCATAATTTGCCTGGTGCGGGATTCCACTTTAAATCGTTCGTCGGCACGATGGCCAATTACCCACACAATTTGATCACCACTGCAGAGCAGCCAGGTTTTTTCTTTGGCTACCAAAGATAACTTTTCATCCTTAAAATATTTACTCAATTTCTTTTTTCCTTTCATTCCTAAAGGGTAAAAATGGTCTCCCTCCCGCCATTTTCTTATTAGAAGCGGATAGGTTAATTTATCCTTGTCAATAAAGATCTCCAGCTCCGTGTTTTTTCCAGGACTTTCAACTTCACCAAACAGCAAGGGAATGGGTTGGTCGATACGGAGGGTGGTTTCCTTAATCTCAAAGGTCTCAATTTTTTCTTCTGAAGGGATCACTGTTAACAATAATTTATCCCTGTCCTTTACCAATCTATGTGTCTCTGAAAGAATAAACTTGCCGCTTTGTGCGGTCATCAATTCTGAAATATCCTTCCATGCGGTAAACCCAAAAGGAGTTAAAAGCTCATAAAGCAACGCTTCCTGATGCGGTAAGTTGGCTAATTTCGCAATATCGATATTGAAGCCCTCGAAAGTTTCTGTAACTACTAACTGGTGAATAAGTACGAGGTAATCGTCTATTAAGGATTTACTATCTCTTAGGTGCTGCTGTGTTTTCAGAATGTTCTGGAGAAGCCCTTCAACCTCTTCCTTGTAGGGAGGAACCACCTTATGTCGTAATGCATTTCGCAGGTAATCCGTCTTTTTGTTACTACTGTCCTCCCGCCAAAAAAATCCCTGCGATTTAGCATACTCCAACAATTCGGCTCTGCTAAAGTCCAGCAAAGGACGTACTATCTTATCATTAACTGCCGGAATTCCCGTGAGTCCTCTTAGCCCGCTTCCCCTGGAGAGGTTGATAAGCATTGTTTCCAGGGCATCATCGGCGTGATGGGCGGTTAAGAGATAATCGTATTTAAAATCACGAAGTATCTCCTCAAACCACTCATATCGCAAGGCGCGTGCCGCCATTTGGATGGATAATTTTTTCTCATTGGCATATTCGCGGGTCTCGAATTGTTCTGTAAAAACAGGTACATCCAACATATCGGCAAGGTCCAGCACAAATGCCTCGTCTGCATCACTTTCGGCCGCGCGCAATCCGAAATTGCAATGAGCGATACCAATTTCGTAGTTTAGCTCCTTCATGGCACGTGTTAGCACTACACTGTCCAGACCCCCGCTACAAGCGACGAGCAACCTTTTATCCTTCAGAAAAGAAAGGTTTTTAGCAATATGTTCATTTAATTTTTTCAACATCTACGCAAATATAGTCAATCGGTTACGCAGCGAATCCTATTTACTTCGTTCAAGTGCCTCCCGCATTGCTTTTGCCTTCAGAAGACATTCTTCGTATTCATTTTCGGGAACAGATCCCGCGGTGATCGCACCACCTACCGAGTAGCTAACGTATTTCCTTTCAGAATTAAACAAGATACTTCGAATAACCACATTGAAATCGAAATCTCCTTGCGGAGAAAAATAACCAATTGCACCACTGTACAGCCCTCTTTTGGATGCTTCAAGCTGTTCGATGATCTTCATAGCCGAGATCTTGGGCGCCCCGGTCATACTTCCCATAGGAAATGTTTGCCGTATCATCTCTACAGGATCCATATTTTCAGGAACCTCGCATCTAATTGTGGATATCATCTGGTGAACCTGCTCGAAGGTATAGACAGCGCATAGCTCCTCTACCTCTACGGTTCCTTTAAGTGCAAGCCGGGAGAGATCGTTTCGCACCAGATCTGTGATCATGATGTTCTCACTGCGTTCCTTGGGGTCTGATCGCAATTTTTCGATCATTTCCTTATCCAGTTTTTTATTCTGAAATCGCCTTGCCGTTCCTTTAATGGGTTGAGAGATCAATGTATTCCCAGATTTTTTAAGGTATCGTTCGGGAGATGCAGACATAGCATAATACGGCCCATTTCTGAAAAAAGTGGCGAATGGAGGCCGGGAAATAGCATTGAGGTGATGGAAGGTTTTTGTGGGATTGATCGTAACACCTTCCGAGTAGAATTCCTGACAAAAATTAGCTTCGTAAATATCACCCCGTTCTATATGCTTTAGCATACGATTAACCTGTTCAAAATAACTGTCTTTGGAAGTACGAAGGCTAATTTTTATCGCATCCTGCTCATTTCCTATTGTTTTCTCTGCCTCGATGGCCTGGATCTGCTGCCAGTCTGTATCGATTTCGTCGGCTACCAGATTCAGATAGTGAAATTCCACCGTTTTTTCGGTGAATAGTAGCAGGCGCTTTGGCTGGAAAAAGAGAAGATCGGGAAAACCCAGCCCGTCGTGGTTATTGGAGCTTAATCGTTCCACATCATTCTTAAGGTCGTAACTAAGATAGCCGAACAGCCAATCCTGAATAGTGGTTTGATATTCGTTCAACTTGTCGAACGCCTGATGATGGTCGGTTTGTATGGAAGTGAACGCTTCTGCAGCAAGTATGGCCTTGTAGCTGCTATGGTTTTGTTCGTAGTTGTTAGAATCCAACCAGGCAACTTCGTAAAACTGCTCGGCCCATTTTAGCAGTTTACGTTTTAATTGAACATCTAGTTCGACATTGTATTTTACGCAAACTCGTTTCATTTAAGGGCATCGAGAAATGAATTTACCTCCGAATGGAGTTGCGCAGACAACTCATCGTTGGTAACAGTATTCGTTTCCAAAGAAAAATTTGAGGAAAATGACGGAAAAGGCATAGAAGTCACTATTTCGGCGTTATATCTGGGAAGTACGCCCTGTGTATATTGTAAAGAGGATAACGCACCTCTTTTCCCGGTAGAAGTACTCAATAAAAGTACTTTCTTTCCCTCTAAGAATTTATATTCGATACGCGACAACCAGTCCAGCACATTTTTAAAAAAGGCAGAAGGGCCTCCATTATGCTCATTTACCGAGATGATCAGGGCGTCGTGCGCCTTTATTTCATCTAAGAGGCGGGAAAGTTGCTTAGGATAACCTTCTTCTTTCTCCAGGTCTTCGCTAAAAATAGGTAAGGGATAATCTACAAGTTTTATAAGATTGATCTCGTGATCTTTTATAGAATTTACAACATATGAGACAAGCTTGTGATTGATGGAAGTACTGCTGTTACTACCGGCAAAAGCAATTATTTTTTTCATACAACAAAGATACTCCTTTAATAAAAAACAACTGCCAACCTACCCCTTGTCGATTAACGGTGGTAAATAACAGTCTAAAAACAAAGCATTTATGTCTTTCGTCGAGATTATAATACAGCTTATCGAATAGTTTGCGTATTTTCCTACAAATCTTTTTTTGGCTAGTGATTCCTTTATATTATTGTCACTGATAAACCCCAAATTATCAACACAATATGAGAAAGACTACTTATGTGCTCTCGTTATTTGTACTATTAATTTTCAGCCAGGCAATGATCGCTCAGGTTGGAATTGGTACAACTAGCCCAAAAAGTATGCTGGACATCCCGGCATCTAATAGCACTTCCCCCGCTAGTACCGATGGTATATTGATACCACGAATAAATAACTTCCCAGCATCCAATCCAGGTGCAGATCAGGATGGTATGTTGGTCTTCCTATCGACAGCCAGTGCAGGTAACCCCAAAGGATTTTATTATTGGGATAATACGTTAACCGATTGGATCTCATACAACGATGAGTGGAAAGACGATTTTGTAGCTCAATCCAGAGGAGATTATGACGGTAACCTTATCTACGCCAACCAGGCTGGTGCCGGTGGTGTGGATGTGGTTATTCTGGACTCCGGACAAATTGGGATGGGAACAAGCAATCTTGAAGAAAATCTGGAACTGAAGATAGATGGAGACAACGATATCCAGGTGTCTAGTGCTTCGCCACCAGATGCCCCGCAGCTGGTGTTTTATACTACTAATGGAACCTTTGCTTCGCCGGATTTCATGAACGACAATGACGATATTGGATACTTAACAGGTAAAGTATGGACGGGAACCGGTAAATCTGCCGACGTAGCTAACATACAGATGGAAGCCGATGGAGATCATTCCTCAGGTAGCCTTCCTACCAAGATCGAGTTTGCTGTAACGAGTCCGAATGATACGAGCCTGGATTCTGGAAATCCTGAAATGGTGATCGCAAGTACCGGAAATGTTGGTATTGGACTAAATGATCCTTCGGCAGTACTGGAACTAAAAGCAGGAACATCAAGTTCTAATTCGGCTCCTTTGAAATTAACTTCCGGGACCAACCTTTCTACTCCAGAGGCAGGAGCAATGGAATACGATGGAACTAATTTGTATTTCACACCCTCTACTACACGAAAAATATTAATGACCGGTTTGGTTGCCACGCAAACACTCAATTTCCCGAACATTGGTTCTGGTAATACATCAGAGTTAAACGTAACAGTGCCTGGTGCAGTAGTAGGAAGTGCATGTTCTTGTGCCCCTAATACTAGTATAGAAAACGGACTTCAATGGAGTTGCTATGTAAGCAGTACCAATAGTGTAAGAATTAGGGTATCCAACGTAAACGCCTTTGCTGTTAATCCGGCCAGTAGAAGCTGGAAAGTAACTGTCATAGATTAAACCAGGACCCATGAAAAAATTGAGCATCATATTCTTGATCAACCTGGCGATGGCTTTACAGCTGCACGCGCAGGTAGGAGTAAATACAAATAATCCGAAAAGTATATTCGATATAGAAGCTACTAATCCATCGGCTCCCGCTATTACCGATGGCCTGATAGTACCGCTTGTGGATAAATTACCAGCAACTAATCCGGGCGCAGACCAGGATGGGATGATGGTCTTCCTTACCACTCCAGACAACGGATATAAAAAAGGGCATCATTACTGGGATAATTCTGCCTTAGAATGGAAATACTTTGCTGGAGAGTGGGTAGATGGCTATAATAAAGGTAGTGAACATCTCACCTATGTAAAACAAGCCTTTAAAGAGAATCAGAAGGATGTAGTGATCCTGGACAACGGCAAGATGGGGATGGGAACCGATGAACCAGATGAAAGTCTGGAGATACGTTTACCCGGTGACAACGACATACAAATAGCATCTAACGGAACCAGGCCCAATGCACCAAACTTTATATTCTTTACTAAAAACGGAACCTTCGCATCCGGAGATTTCCTAAATGACGGTGACGTTATTGGTTCCCTTGCCGGAACCGTATGGGATGGAAGTGGCGAATCGTCTGTGGTTTCTTATGTAAATTCGGCTGCCGACGGCGATCATTCTAGTGGTGATCTTCCTAGTAGATTCAATTTCTCTGTAACCTCTGCCGGAAATACTTCTGCAGATGCCGACGGGATGGAAATGACCATTCGTGCAAGCGGAAAGGTTGGGATTGGCGTAGATAATCCAACGGCAGTACTGCAATTAAAAGGTGGTACGGCTTCTGCCAATTCTGCTCCCCTAAAGTTCAATGCCGGAACGAATATGAGTAGTACAGAAGATGGTACTTTCGAATTTGATGGTACACACCTTTATTTCACGCCTAATGGCAACAGAAAAATTTTATTAAAAAAATTAACCGGAACCGCGACCCTCGATTTTCTTGTAATGTTCGCCGGGCTGCATTCTGAACTACCAGTTACAGTAAATGGTGCAACCCCCGGAAGCTCATGCAATTGTTCTCCTGTAGGCTCTATAGAAAACGGATTAACCTGGAGTTGTTATGTTAGTGCAGCAAATACAGTTACGATACGGCTTTCAAATATTTCAGGAGGGATAATCGATCCGGTAAGTAAGGACTGGGTTGTAAACGTAATTGAATAAGAAGTACATTGATCCTCCCCCGTGTTTTAGAATAGGAACAATGATAAGAAAACCAGCCGTAATAATCGGCTGGTTTTTTTGGTTTATTATATATGCAACGGTCTGTTTTCAGTGGCAGCTAATGCAGCTTCTTTTACAGCTTCCGCATAGGTTGGATGTGCGTGACTCATCCTCGAAATATCTTCGGCACTGGCTCTGTATTCCATAGCAGTTACCGCCTCGGAAATGAGGTCGGCTACCCGCGCGCCTACCATATGGACACCCAACACCTCATCGGTCTTGGCATCTGCCAGTATTTTCACAAATCCATCAATATCACCACTAGCCCTTGAGCGGCCCAGGGCCCTCATTGGAAACTGCCCGCTTTTATAAGAAATTCCTGCATCTTTAAGCTCTTCTTCGGTTTTTCCTACCGAGGCAACTTCCGGCCATGTATATACTACGCCCGGGATTAGATTATAATCGATATGCGGTTTCTGCCCTGCAAGAATTTCGGCAACCAGCACACCTTCCTCTTCAGCCTTATGCGCGAGCATGGCACCTCTAATCACATCACCGATAGCGTATATATTTGACACATTGGTCTGTAAATGGTCGTTAACCTCCACTTGCCCGCGTTCGTTCACCTTCACCCCCGCGTTCTCTAGTTTAAGCCCGTCTGTATAAGGGCGACGTCCCACAGAAACCAGGCAATAATCCCCGGTAAATTGAACTTCATTCCCCTTTTTATCGGTTGCTGTGACCGTAACCTCATTCTTTTTCCTTTCAACGGCAGAGACCTTGTGAGAAACATAAAATTTCACACCTTGCTTTTTCATCACCTTCATCAGTTCTTTACTTTGAGCTCCATCCATGGTAGGGATGATCCTGTCCATGTATTCCACAACAGAAACTTCGGCACCCAGGCGACGATACACTTGTCCCAACTCCAAACCAATCACTCCACCACCAATTACGATCATATGTTTTGGGACCTCTTTAAGTGTAAGTGCCTCTGTAGATGTGATAATGCGGTCTTTATCAATAGTGATAAAAGGAAGTGTTGAAGGTTTACTACCAGTGGCGATAATGATATTCTTCGCTTCGATCTCCTTGTTTTCTTTTTCTGAAGCGATTACAACATGTGTAGCATCTTTAAAAGTTCCGGTTCCTGTAAATACATCTACTTTATTCTTGCTCATAAGGAACTCAATCCCTTTGGTGGTCTGATCAACAACCGCCTGCTTGCGTTCGATCATCTTTTTAAAATTCAACTTGATCTCCCCCGGAATTTCAATACCGTGTTCCGCAAAGTGCTTCATAGCATCTTCGTAATGATGAGACGAATCCAGCAGCGCTTTGCTGGGAATACATCCTACATTAAGACAAGTTCCCCCTAGGGTATTATATTTCTCGATCAGGGCTGTTTTCATTCCTAGCTGGGCACAACGAATTGCCGCCACATAACCGCCGGGACCCGATCCAATAATTGCAACATCATAAGTAGTCATAAAAGCCGGTTTTTTGAAATTTGAAGGTACAAAGGTACAATACTCCCATGCAACAGCCAACGATTTAAGATCGCTATAACGATAGCGCGGTTGTATTTTTCACTTCATTAATAGTGAAGGAGCTCTGGGTACTTCCTATATGCTGTAAGGTGGTGAGTTTTTCAACCATAAAATTTCTAAAATGATCCATATCTTTCACCACAACCTTTAATAAATAATCGTACTCTCCGCTTACATGAAAGCACTCTAATACCTCATTCAATTTAACCACTTCCCTCTCGAAATCGGTAACAGATTTGTGAACATGTTGCACTAATTTTATATGGCAGAACACCGTAAATCCAAGCTCTACTTTGACTCTGTCTACCATGGCTACATATTTTCTTATCACACCAGAACGTTCCAGTTTCTTTATCCTCTCATACACAGCCGTTACCGAGAGGTTAAGTTTATGAGAAAGTTGTTTGTTCGTCTGTTTGGCATCTTCCTGAAGGTGAATAAGGATTGCCCGATCTATACTATCCAAAACCATAACTGAAAATTTTTCTTAAAGTTAGGTGTTTTTTAACTTGTAACTAATCTATTTTCGGCTATTTTAATTTAATTCAGTTTTATTTTCGGTTTATGAGGTATATCATTGATTATTATCTTATGTAGTTTTACTTTCGTTTAAATATAATCCAACACAGTTATGACATTCAAACCTGCTAATAAAATTCAGGATCTTCAGTATTTTGGTGAATTTGGAGGTGTTAATCCATCTATTTCAGATTCATCAACCTATACCTTTCTTTCAGCTAAAAAAATGTTCGACACCTTCGAGGGGAATGCCGAAGGTTGTTATCTGTATTCCAGACATAGTTCCCCAAGTGCACTTTATTTGGGTGAAGCACTGGCAGCGATGGAAGATACGGAAACGGCTACCGTTACTGCAACGGGCATGGGAGCTATCGTACCGGCCATTATGCAATTGTGTAGTGCGGGAGATCATATAGTAGCTAGCCGAACCATCTACGGCGGGACGTATGCATTTTTAAAGAATATGGCCCCGAAATACAACATCACAACCACTTTTGTGGATATCACAAAGCCCGAGGCGGTAGAAGCGGCTATAGGCCCTAATACCAAAGTGGTCTATTGCGAGAGTGTAAGCAACCCCTTACTCGAGATCGCAGATATAGCAGAACTTGGTACAATTACCCGAAAGCACAACTTAAAATTGCTGGTGGATAATACGTTTTCCCCAATGTCTGTTTCACCGGCAAAATTAGGTGCCGATGTTGTACTACACAGCCTTACAAAATTTATAAATGGCAGCAGTGATACCATGGGCGGTGTTATATGTGGTTCCCAGGAATTCATTGATGAACTTCGAAATGTGAACGACGGAGCCTGTATGCTTATGGGTGCGTCAATGGACAGCCTTAGGGCAGCTTCCATTTTAAAGAATCTACGGACTTTGCACATCAGGATGAAACAACATAGCGCCAATGCTATGTATCTGGCAGAGAAATTTGAAGCCGACGGTTTAAAAACTGTGTATCCCGGCCTGAAATCGCATCCCGGTCATGAATTGATCACTCGCCTCATGAATCCGCAATACGGTTATGGTGGTATGCTTACTATTGATGTAGGCAGTCTGGAAAAGGCAAACGAACTTATGGAACTTATGCAGGAGCGTAACCTGGGTTACCTTGCTGTAAGTCTTGGTTTTTATAAAACTCTTTTCAGTGCACCGGGGAGTTCTACTTCATCCGAAATTCCGGAAGAGGAACAGATGGAAATGGGACTTAGCGATGGCCTTATCCGTTTTTCTATCGGGCTGGATAACGACATAGAAAGGACCTATAGAAGCATGAGAAGATGTATGAAAGAGGTTGGTGTTTATCCAATAAATGAAGTTACCAACTCTTCGATTGTTTAATACTCTCTTGATATAGCAATGCTCGTTCCTGATGAACTAAAATAAGGTGCCGGCGTAGTTCCTCCCCATACGGGTATAAATCGAAATGCAACCAGGTCGTTGGCATTAAGGTTCAAATGAAAATTATAATGAAAATTCTGCGTATAACCAGACAGATAGGTCGATCCTGTTTGAAGACTTTGCGTCTCTGCAACAAAGCCATTTACATACACCCTAAGCATTATTACCATTTGTTTGTTTGTTGAAGTAACGAAATTCATATTGAAATTGGCGTTGATTTCATATACCCCGTTGGCAGGTATGGTATAGGTACCGGAAGTGGTGTTATAGGAGCCTCCTCCTAAATTATATGAAACACTATTTAGTATCAGGTTGGTCTCAACTGCATTACTGAAACCAGATATATTGGAGGTGGTTCTTACTTTTAATGCGGCCTTATCGGTAGATGCTGGAACATTGACCCAACTCACATTCCCGCTGCCATCGGTTTGCATGATCTGTCCGTTTGTTCCCCTGGACGCCGGTAAACTATAAGTATTAGAGGTGTTGGTTCCTACAGCTACATTCCCCAAGAAATATCCCGCATAGGTAGTTCCTGTACTTCGAAGCACCTCCGAATACACACCATACAGATTGCCATTAGCCGAAGTATTAAGGATGTTATAACTTCCGTATTTACTTCCGGTACCCGAGCCTCTTATATTATTGTAGGTGCCAAAATGATTTCCATTACCAGACCCAAACAGATCATTTGTGGTACCATAGGTGTCATCTGCCGAGCTCTCGATCATATTGTAAAGTCCGTATTTGGTTCCTGAGGCTCCGGTAGTTCCGGAACTCATCTCGTTGGTGATACCGTATTTGGCGCCATTTCCTGCGACATCCAGGGTATTTACAAAGGCGTTTACCGCACCCGAATTTCCACTTACCATATTTGTTAGCGCACCGGTTGTACCAGTCGAATTTATTTGTGTGAAGGATGCGGTTGCCCCAGACCCATCCAGTTCAACATCCAACCTGGCGTTTGCGGTGGCTTTACCTATAGCTACGTTGTCTGTAGTATTGGTGGGGTATAATACTGTCCCTGAGGAGGTATCGACAACCCAATCCTCATCACTCAAGCCCGCCGGATCCACCCAACTAAGGTTACCCGAACCATCAGTTTGCATCAGCTGTCCGTTACTGCCTCTGTTTGGAGGAAATATATAGTGATCTGCTGTTCCTGTTCCGAAGGGTGAAACAGTTCCTATTGCAACAGAACCTGTAAAGAATCCTGCAAAACTGCCAGCTTTCTCAACTTCAGAATAAAGTCCGTAATGCGTCCCTGCTGCCGTAGAAGACACCAGGTTATAATTACCAATCTTATCGCCCGTACTGGAACCACCCAACTCGTTGTACGTTCCCGTATAAGTGCCGGTTCCGGTTCCGCTTAGTTGATTATGGGTGCCATATACCCCAGACGAACCACTCGCATTCACATCGTTCTCCATCCCATACAGTATCCCTGTTCCGGACACTACAGACTTGACCCCCCAGGAATTAACCCCCGAGCTAACTGTATTATATAACCCGCGATTTTGGGTTCCGGATACTGCAATTTGGTTATAAGTACCCGTTTGAGCTGCCGTGGAGGAACTGCTGTTCAAAGTGTTGTACACTCCGTATAGTTGTCCGCCAGACGAATTATTAACCTGATTCCTCGTACCTACATGAGTCCCGTTATTGGTAGGTGTTATACGGTTGAAGACACCATGCTTGTCACCGGCCGATCCTCTCACATAGTTATAAATACCCCGGGATGTATTTCCTGAATTCGCATCATTAGTTTCCAAATAAATACCGGCTATGTCGGTAGTAGGCGAAATTCGCGAAAACGCAAGGTTTATTCCACGATTGTAATTACTACTACTGATGTCCAGCGGATACGCAGGTGTATTCAACCCAATTCCCACTTCTCCTAATGTATATTGGTTATCGTTTATATCGTTTGGGCTGGTAGTCGTGCCTTCTTCATACCAATCGCTGTCACTTCCGCCGGAGGGAGCAGTTGTGCTAATACGTTCCCAATTTGAACCATTGAAATAATAAAACCCAACTCCAGACCCTCCTGTCACAGCTGCATTAGTGTTCCAGATAAGCAATCCGGTGGCAGCAGTATTTGTTCCATCCAGGGATGTAGTGGTCACATCACTTAGAGAGACTCTTGGCACTAAAACGCCAGAGTCTGTTGAGGTGATATCCAGGGAAGAAGAAGGATCGGGTGTGGTGGTTCCAATGCCAACCTGAGACGAAATTGAGAATGAACAAAGAAGAATAAAGCCCAATACAAATTTTTTCATGATAATAGTTTTATAAGATCAAAGCTATATTGATATCATGAACTTAAATGGCAACCATGTAACAATAACTTGTACAAATGTAACACCGGCCTAAAACCTACAACAATAGTGGCTTAAGCTAAATTATTTTTGCTTCTGAAATAAGGATTTCAGAGGTGACTTTAACGAATTAATTCTGATCATTATTTACATCTGTAACAACATCGTTTAGGATAGATCTCAATTCTTGAACTTGTAATTTTAAAAATTGAATTTCATCTTGTTGATTTTTAATTTCAGCTTGTTGCTCTTTAATAGCATTTACTAAAATAAAATCCATAGCACCATAGTCAACTCCAAGGTAGTTGCTCTTACTATTTCCATCATCGGAAATATATTCCCAATTACTTACCATATAAGGCGCAATTTTTTGAAGTTCCTGGGCAATGGTACCCACCCCTGTCTCATTTGGCATTCCGGCCTTACCATTGTAGGTAAACCATACTGGGTCTATTTTATCGATAAGTGCAAGTCCATCAGTGAACGGTCGAACATTAGTTTTTAGTCGTCCGTCTGATACTACCGTCCATGAACTAGAGGTGGGCTTTCCTGCCGAATTTGCGTTTAACTGAAGATTGAATGACGGGGTTCCAACTCCAATTCCTAATCGATATGATGTAAAAACTTTGCCCGCAAAATATCCAGCAAAAGCAGAAGTGTTAGTAGTATTAGCCGAACCGTAAATTGCGACATGGGTTCCACTTGTCCCCAAAGCTATCGAGGACACGCCATAATTTGAACCTGTCGCTGCATTAGGAATTTCAATTCGAGCACCGTATTTAAGTCCGCTACCCTCCCCCATATTCGTAAAACTCCCATATTTCGCAGCATTACCATTGTCCATTTCAACGTAATTTCCATATCGCACATCTGTATCTGTCGCAGAGCTAAAATCTGTGTATGTCCCATACTTGACCCCGGTAGAAGCTCCACTGAAAGTATTATAAACTCCATATTTTGAACCGCTGTGGTTCCCTCCAAATGAATTCCACATCCCAATTCGATTAGAACTACCTGAGCCACCAAACGAATGATAAACTCCATAAACTGATTCGGAATTAGCGGTTAGTCCACCGTAGTCGGTAATCATTCCATATATTGGGTTTCCGGAACTAGTTGTTCCATTAATTTGATTGTTAATTAAAATACCCCCGTTTTGAGAGGTAAAATTGAACATATTCATGATTGGGCTCGGGTTTATATAGGTGCCACTTAGAGAGATTACTGAACTTCCGGTACCGCCCGATACCGTAAGGGTTCCACTTGTGGATGCAGTACCGATAGAAACAGCCTCCGAATTGCCATCGGCGGGAGATAAATACCCCCCGTTATCTATCCATTCTGAAGACCAAATAGTGGAAGGATCTACCCAGCTTAAGTTACCAATACCGTCAGACTGAATTAGTTGGTTTGCCGTACCTCTTGAAGCCGGCAACACGTAAGTATTTGCGCCAGAGGTTCCTATAGCTACATTGCCTAAGAAATAGCCGGCATAAGTAGTACCTGTTGACCGTAATACTTCAGAATATACTCCATAGTGGTCTCCTCCGGCGGTAGTTTGTATTAAGTTACGACTTCCGTATTTTGTGCCTGTACCGGTTCCGGTAAGAACATTATCCAAACCATAATGAACTCCGTCCCCACTACCACTTAAGTTGTTTCGAATGCCATAACGCGTTCCGGCTCCATTTCCCGTTAACTGATTATATAAACCATAGTGAAATGCGTCACCCGAATTACTTAAAAGATTATACAATCCAATTTGTTGACCTGTACCAGCTCCCGACAAAGTATTGGAAATACCGTAATGTGTACCTGAGCCAGTCCCTTGTATGTTATTATTCACGCCATAATGGAGTCCATTACCGGAATTTATCATTGTATTCTCAACTCCAAACATTGCCCCATCACCTGATCCACTTAAGGTATTCCTTACTCCATAGTGTGCATTAGTTCCTGAGCCAGACAGGGAATTAAATATTCCGTAATGTAATCCATCACCATCTCCTGTCATTAAGCTTCTGAATCCATAGCTCGCGCCATCGCTATCACCATTCAACACACTATAAAATCCAATCTGCTGCGTACCACTAGTGGATGTAAGCTCGGCTGCAACACCTAAATTGGAACCAGAGCCTGTATTTGAATTAGTAAAGTAACCTCCATAAACCGAACCATTGGTTGTTCCGCCAACACTTGCATTTATTCCACGGGTATCTGTAGTGGTGTCGACCTCAAGGGGATAATCTGCTGTATTTTTTCCAATAGCGAGGTTACCAAGTGTATACATATCATCATTAATATCATTTGGTGCCGAGGTGGTCCCCTCCTCATACCAATCGATATCCACAGTGGAGGTTGCAGTTGTTACCAACCGCTCCCAAGTGGTTCCGTTATAATAATAATAGCCAACACCCGTACCCCCGGTAACTCCTGCATTGGTATTGTAAATAAGTAAGCCGGTAGCGGCAGTATTCACTCCATCCAGCATAGTATCTGTAACATCTCCCAAAGAAACTTGCGGGATAAGAATTCCCTTATCTCCTGCAGAAATATCAAGAACAGCAGAAGCATCAGGGACAACAGTCCCTATACCCACCTGGGAATAACTAGTGGTAAAGATCAATATCAATATGAGCTGTACTATTTTGTTTTTCATAATGTTAGGTTTGAATATGAAACTTTAAAGCTTATTGTTCGGAAGTTAGCTTGCTAACTAACGATTTCAAGGCTGCAAACTCCTGCTGCTGTACCTTAAGCAAGGCATCCATTTCCGAAATTTTATCGCTCAATTCGATTATTTTATCATTTTGAGCCTCAATTTGTAGTTGCTGCTCCTGTACCGACTTTACGAGGGGTACAACAAACATCGCATAGCGAAGACCGTAGTGATCTTCCGAATTTTTAGGCGTATCAACCCCGATGAAATCGAATCCCAAGGTTTTAGCAGCATTATCCACTTCCTGAGCGATGAAACCGTTATGACGTAATCGTTTAGCCTCAGAATTATCTATCAATTCGAATGCTTCATCCACAAACAATTTGTCATCGTAATTATAAGAAACCGGTCTTAGCTTAAGCACGAAATCCAGTCCCGCCACATCTTCACGAATATTCTTCTTTAATCGGGAATCGGACAATACACTCCATGCTACAGAACCACCAATAGTGGTTACCGAAGGATTCCCTACCCGCACCATATTACTTGCATTGGCCTGTGCGGCATATCCTATGGCCGTTGAATTTGTAAAATTCCCTGAAGTAACATCGGAAAGCGCTCCAACTAGGGTATTAAACGCTCCAGTAGTATTGGTATCCCCGGCTGCGAGTCCGAGACCCGTATTATATCGGCCTTCTGCAATTGCCGTAGGCTGGTTGGCGTACAACGCATTATAACCTACAGCTACATTGTAAGAATTATAAGAGGTACCACCATTTGTAAAGGACTGGCTGTACAATGCCTGGTTACCAATGGCCACATTACCATTACTTTCGGTATTGAACCGCATTGCCCAAAAACCCATTCCCACGTTTCTAGTACCAATGGTGTTCGATTCCATGGCCCCGCCACCAATTCCCACATTCAGGCCGCCTGAGGTAACATTACTTAATGCGTAGTGCCCTAAACCGGTATTCTGATTCCCGGTTGTTACATCTTCCATACTTCTAAAACCTACCGCTGTATTGCCTAGTGCTGTTGAACTGGCAGCAACACCTCTTAAAGCCACGTAGCCAATCGCCACATTCTCTGAACCAGTAGTATTTTCACCCAGTGCATACGTTCCAATACCTACGTTATAGGAGGCAGACGTTTGCGCTTTTAATGCCTCATAACCCATAGCCACGTTATAACTTCCATCCAGATTCTGCTGCATCGCATCCACTCCTACCGCTGTATTTACAATCCCTGTAGTGTTTTCAGACAAAGACACAGATCCAATGGCCGTATTTCTGTGCCCTGTTGTATTTGCATCTAAGGAATAGGATCCCACAGAAGTGTTATACGAAGCTGCAATAGTATTTCGTTGCGAGTTATAGCCAATGGCTGTATTATTAGACCCTGTTGTGTTAGAGTACAATGCCACCGTTCCTACGGCAGTATTGATATAGCCCGTAGTATTGGAATATAATGCTGCGCCTCCAACTGCCGTATTATAAATACCATTATTGGTAGCCGTAGGATTATTGGAATATAATGTATACGATCCCAGAGCTGTGTTGTACGAAGTCCAGGTACTACCACTATTATCGAACGACTGGCTATAAAGCGATCTAAAACCAACGGCAGTACTGGTTATAGAATAAGAATCATTTGCCAGGGCATATCTACCCACTGCAACCCCGGCTCTGGTGCCGGCACCATATTCCATCGCACCCACGCCAACTGCAACATTTTGATCCCCTATTGTATCGGCGCGCATGGCTCGCCATCCAACGGCTACATTCATCGATCCGGCGCCTCCATTCTCCATGGATTCGGTTCCAATAGCCGTATTATGCCCACCAGGCCCGAGATGATTTCTCATACTTCGATACCCCATGGTTGTATTTCCACTGGAAGTTGTAACGTTTTCCAGGGATTGGTATCCCAAAGTGGTATTTAAGGTTCCTGAAGTAATAGCCGTTAGGCCTTTATATCCAAATGCTGTGTTGGTATCGGTAGAATCTATGATCCCAGCTTTCTGGTTATTCACCCGGAAATTTAAAGGTTGATTATCTATGGTCCCAAAGAAATCGGCCGAAGTAGTCCCGGTATTTCCCGTTAAATTCCACTTTGGCTCCGCAGAAGTTGTCATTTTCTCCCAGCTGGTGCCGTTAAAAAAATAATAACCTACCCCGGAACCACCTGTAACCGATGCATTGGTATTGTAGATTAACAATCCTGTGGCAGCAGTATTTACTCCGTCCAACATGGTGTCACTCACATCGGCAAGAGACACCTGCGGAATTAGAATCCCTTTATCACTAGCCGAAATATCAAGAACAGAAGATGCATCGGGTGCGACTGTTCCTATTCCTACCTGAGCCATTGCGAAATTCAGAAAGAATAAAAACACGAAAACAAATAATGAAGATTTCATAATACACTTAATTTAAAGCAAGCGAGTTAAGTGCAAGAATATGAGGTATATACGAAGATAAACGATATGGATTTAAACCACAAAGGGAAAACCCTTCTTTTCGTCGGGTAAAAGACCCTTTTTGTCGTATTTGCCTATGCAAGGACAAAATCGTAACATTACAAGTCGAAAACAGTACTTAAATGAAAGACGAAGAAAATATTTCAGAATTTAAAATACAGGACCAGAAAATTGTTGAGAATATAGAACTAAACATCTGGGAGGCACTAATTCCGGTAATAGCTCTGGTTGGAATGTTGTTTTACAATGTCTATGTTTTTGGTGATGATGCACTTAGTGGTAGTAACCAATTTATTCTTTTATTAGGAGGTGCTGTTGCGGCGATCGTAGGAACTTTTAATAAAGTGAGTTATAAGAGAATGGTAGAGGAAGTTGCCGAAAATGTAAAATCTACTACGGGTGCCTTACTCATTCTCCTAATGGTAGGCGCCCTGGCCGGTACCTGGTTAATAAGCGGGGTAATCCCAACTATGATCTACTATGGTTTACAAATCCTCAATCCAACCATATTTCTAGCTTCCTGCGTGATCATCTGTGCTGTTATATCGATCGCAACCGGGAGCAGCTGGACCACGTCGGCTACTGTAGGTATAGCCCTGATAGGAATAGCCGAAGCCCTGGGTATATCACTGGGAATGACTGCCGGAGCCGTCCTTTCGGGAGCGTATTTTGGTGATAAGATGTCACCTTTAAGCGACACCACAAATCTTGCACCTGCTATGGCCGGCACCGACCTATTCACGCATATTAAATATATGACGTATACAACAGTGCCTACAATCGTTATTACTTTAATCATCTTTATTTTCATAGGTTTTGGTCTGGACCCAAAAGGAGCGGCAGACACGGCTTCAATTCTAAGTTCTATAGATGCATCGTTCAATATAAATCCATGGCTCTTTTTAGTTCCTGCGCTGGTAATAATAATGATCATTAAAAAAACACCGCCGCTGATCGCTCTCCTGGCAGGAACACTTTTTGGTGCTATCGCTGCCCTTGTTTTTCAACCAGATATTGTTGCAAATATTGGTGGAGGAACTTCAATGAATTTCACAAATGCATACAAAGGCATCTTAAATGCCATCACCGTTGAGACTTCGGTAAGTACAGATAATGCTGCGCTAAACGATCTTTTTTCGGCTGGTGGAATGAGCGGCATGCTAAGTACTATCTGGTTAATTATTTGTGCGATGGTATTTGGTGGGGTTATGGATGCAATTGGTGCTCTTGCACGAATTAGCAGGGGGTTGTTGTCGTTATTTCACACCACTTTCGGCTTGTTCGCCAGTACAGTGTTTAGTTGCCTCGCATTAAACCTCACGGCTTCAGATCAATATCTGGCCATTGTGGTTCCGGGAAAGATGTACAGCAAGGCATTTAAAGATAAAGGCCTGGCACCCGAAAACCTTTCACGGACCCTGGAAGATAGTGGTACTGTGACCTCGGTACTCGTCCCCTGGAATACCTGTGGTGCATACCAGAGTGGCGTTTTAGGAGTACCGGTCTTAGATTACTTTGGTTATGCTATATTCAATTGGTTGAGTCCGTTTATGACGTTGCTCTTTGCTGCGTTCAAGATAAAGATCAGGCAACTTACCACTTCCAAAGTAGTTTCCGCATAATTTAGAATTTCGGGAAGCCCGATTTCATAAATCGAGTTGTTACGCGTTTAAAATCCTGACTACAGAATTATCTAAACTCAATTTTTGTAGTTTTATATGAATTAAATTCTGGGGCATATTGAGAAACGGGGTTCTCATACTTATTCTACTGTTATCATTGGCGGGTTTACAGGGACAAAATAACTATCACTTCATACATTATAGTGTTGAGGGATATTAAGCGACAAATATTCTCAACCGTCGAAAATTAGTTGGCGAATGCTTATTTTTACATTTCAAAAAACAACTATGGCAAAAATAACTTTAGGCGGTAATCCCGCAGAAACCATTGGTGATCTTCCCGCGGTTGGAAGTCAGGCACCGGATTTTAAATTAGTAGCAATCGATATGAGTGAGAAGACCATGAACGATTTTACGGGTCGAAAACTTATCCTCAATATCTTTCCAAGTGTAAATACTGGAGTTTGTTCAGCCTCGGTGCGCAGGTTCAATACTGAAGCAACCAAAGCAGACAACACCACGGTGTTATGTATCTCCAAAGATCTTCCCTTCGCTCAACAACAGTTCTGCGCGGCAGAAGGACTAGAAAATGTAGTGATGTTATCCGATTTTAAAACAGGGCAGTTTGGGGTGGATTACGGTGTTACAGCCGTAGGTAGTGCATTCGACGGTCTCCTTTCACGAGCCGTAGTAGTACTGGACGATACCGGAAAGGTGATCTATACCGAGCAAGTACCTGAAATTGGACAGGAACCCGATTATGAAGCCGCGTTAAACGCACTTTAACATGTGGAACACCTATCTTGGCAAACGCCTGCTAGGCTTTAAATATGCGACTAAAGGAGCCTGGATGCTGCTTAAAAATGAAGCTAGTATTCAGGTTCAACTGGTCGTCGCAATAGGAATTACCATTGCGGGATTCTATTACAACATTTCCACCACCGAATGGATCGCACAAACCTTGGCAATTGGGTTGGTGATGAGCATTGAAGGCCTTAATACGGCCGCAGAAGAGATCGCGAATTTTGTTCATCCCGATTTTCACAATAAGATAGGGTATATAAAAGATGTGGCGGCAGGTGCGGTATTCTTTTCGGCCATAGCGGCCATCATAATTGCTTGCCTAATATATATTCCGAAGTTCTAAAATCACCCAAACGGGCGATTGATTTCCTAAATTCCTGGTTGTAAGTTTATTCCTTATTAAACATTTTACCTAATTTTATAAGGACTCCTCCTAACCAATACTCACATTATGAAAAAATTAGCCCTCTTGTTGAGCCTGTTGTTCGTGGTTCAACTTCATTATTCACAAACAACAGAACCATCGCCCATTATTTTTATTTACGATGCCAGCGGCTCTATGTGGGGCCAAATGGACGGTAAAACTAAAATGGAAATAGCCTCCAGCGTACTTTCAACATCACTAACCGAACTCCCATCAAACCAGAATGTGGGTTTGGTGGCCTACGGACATCGAAAGAAGGGAGATTGTAAGGATGTGGAGTTCCTTGTGGATGTTTCTAATGGTTCAGCTTCGGAAGTGTCTACGGCTATAAAGGCTATTAAACCATTAGGCAAAACGCCTCTGGCCTATTCGGCTACTTTGGTGATCAATACCCTGCGAGCGTCTAAAGAAAAAGCCACGATCATCCTCATCACCGATGGAATAGAATCCTGTAACGGAAATATTTGCGATGTTGTAAAGGCAGCCAAGGCTGAAGGCATCGATTTTAAATTACATATTATAGGTTTCGGACTTAAAAAAGGAGAAACCGAACAACTGAAATGTGCTGCTACCGCAGGGGATGGAAACTATTATGATGCTGCCGACGCCGGCGGATTGGGTGATGTACTCGATGAAGCCGTAGAGCAGAATGTAGATAAGCCCAAAGGGAATTTTGGGGTGTACGCGATAAAGAACGGAGCCCCTATCGATGCCTATGTAAAAGCTTTCAAAGCCGGAACCGAAGAAGAAATGGGTACCCTTAGAACCTATGGTGAAACACGGTATATGTACTTACCATCAGGCACTTTCGATCTGGTGGCTAAACCCTTAGGAAGTGACGTAACCAGTATCAAGGTAAAAAATGTTGAAAATGTGGAAGAGGAAATGACGGTGAAAGAGATTAGCTTCGATGGTGGGAAACTAAAGGTTACAGGCTATAATAATGAGGAAGGCTGGGATTGTATGGTAAAAGTTATGGATACAGATGGTAAAGTAGTTGCCAGTACGAGAACCTACGGTGTCACCAAAGAAATGGAAGTTAACCCGGGAGTTTATACACTAAGTTTCCAGGCATTGGTTATCAAGGGTCTTGAAACCTTTACCGAGACCAAACAATACACTGTGGAAGCCGGTACAGTTACAGAGGTAGATCACACATTTAAGACTGGGGTGTTGCAGGTGTATCCAAAACTTGGCGGTGAGATAATAGATTGTGTGGTTAAAGTTTCGGAAGTGAAAACTGGGACAAATGTTGCTGGTAGCCGGAGTTATACCAAAGGGAACGAATTTAAAATCAATCCCGGGACGTATGAATTAAAAGTAACGCCACTCGGGGCGAATAAGGACAGAGCTACCCAGACTATTACCGTGGAAGTGAAACAAGGAGAAACAGTAACCAAGACTTTGAACTTTTAATCATGAAGAAACTATTGAAACCGGCCTGTATAGGGTTTTATATCTTAATGTTGCTAAGCTTCTTTGTTTTAGGATTGTTCTTTGCCGGTGCCATCGATGCCGGAAAGAACCAAGGGCTGGCCGGAGGTGCCATCGTTCTTGGATATGGTGTACTCTTTGGCGGGATCGCCTTCGTGGCTTCCTTCTTTATTGCATATTACCTCAACGTTAAGATCATTAAGATAATTAACTGGGTGCTGCTCGTTCTTTTACTTACTACCTGGAGTATAAAATTCTACGAATTCCGACAACGGGATAAACTTCGTGAAGAGAAAAATAAAGAAATAGAACAACGTTCTAAAACGCCTACGAAAGTAGCGCCTTCGGCTATGTTGCGATTTCCTGGAAAGAAACGAACAATACAAGTAGAAGGTGAATCCCTTAGTGAAGTTTCCGGGATGGGATTTTTTACTCCAAACTATTATGAAAATCCCAGCTTGTATTTTTATGGTAACCTGAACCTGGAGAAGTCACTTATGGATCATACACCCTATGACAGCATTACCTTTAAACGCAACAAATATAACCAGTACGAGATCGCCACCGCCCCACCCTGGCTGGTCCCCGATCATCTGAAGCTAGATTACGACATGCTTTATTTCAGGATCGTAAGTGTGACAGAAGAATTTGTTGAAGTATTGGTAAACACCCAAAACGGCCAAACTTCCTGGGTGGCAAAACGGGCCGGAAATGTGGTCTTATGGCCGGATTTTCTATTAAGGGTTCATTCGGTGGAATTTATACCCGATAAGGGTGGAAAAGTACGAAGCAGGGATTTCGAAGCGTCGGGAGAGGTAAACACACCGTATTCGTTTATGAAGCCATTGAGAATTAAATCCCAATGGATGGAAGTACTTCTTATAAACGACAATTACGAAAAGGTAGGTAAAGGTTGGATCCAATGGAAAAAAGACGATAAAATGCTGGTCATGTATAATTTGCTTAGCTAGTCGTATTCTTTTAAAATAAAAAATTTTAATTAGTTTGGGACGTTGTATATTTGCTGAACGACAACCCTAAGCTGCATGGCGAAGAAAAAAACTTCCACATCCAAAAAGAAGAAAACCCCTCGTAAAAAAATTTCATTTGCGCTCTCCAAGCAGCAAAAGATACTGTTGGGAAGCTTTTTGTTCTTCGTGGGATTAGCACTTATTTTTTCCTTTGTTTCGTATTTCTTCTCCTGGCAAACAGACCAAAGTATTGTAGGAATAATCGAAGAACGCGAACTGCAGGCCGAGAACTGGCTGAATAAATTTGGGAATAACGTTGCTCATTTTTTTGTGTATGACGGTTTTGGCATCGCTGCCTTTATCTTTGCTTTTTTGGTCACCCTTACCGGCATCTATTATTTTTTCGACTATGCCAAAAAACAACTCCTCCGTTTTTGGTTCTGGGGACTGCTGGTTATGCTGTGGATCTCCGTTTTCTTCGGATTTTTTGCCGGTACCAGGAACCTGTTTAGTGGAGTGATGGGTTATGAGATTAACGACTTTCTCCAGGATTACCTGGGGCTTATAGGCGCCATTCTTCTAATGACCTTTCTGGCTATCGTTTATCTGGTCATTCGGTTGAAGATGACTCCCGAAAAAGTTGGAGATGCTATCAAAAAAACAAAAAAGGATATCGTAGACGATTTTAATACCGATCCCGCTTCAGAAGAAAATTCAGAAAATCTTGCCCAACAAACCGATTACGAGAAACAGGTGATCGAAGAGGTGGTAAATATCGATGATACCGGTTCCATAGACCTTGAAACCATAGTAGACGAAGACAATCTCGAGGAACCTTTCTTAAAGACTGTGATTCAGAATGAAATAAAAGACTCGACAGACTCTGAA
This sequence comes from Pukyongia salina, assembly GCF_002966125.1. Classification (GTDB taxonomy): domain Bacteria; phylum Bacteroidota; class Bacteroidia; order Flavobacteriales; family Flavobacteriaceae; genus Pukyongia; species Pukyongia salina. The sequence goes on along the minus strand of NZ_CP027062.1, from coordinate 2,445,774 downwards.
GTGGCCATGGAAATTGAAAAAGTGGCTGAAGAAGAAACGGTAGAAGAAAACATCAGCAAAAAACTTGTGGAGGATTTTGGAGAATTCGATCCCACGCTCGAGCTAAGCAATTATAAATTTCCAACCATAGACCTGTTGAAGGACTATACCGGGGGAAAAGGAATTACTATTAACCAGGAGGAACTGGAAGAGAATAAGAACCGGATCGTAAACACCCTGAACAACTACAAAATAGGGATCTCCAATATAAAAGCGACGGTTGGACCTACAGTTACACTTTACGAGATCGTTCCCGAAGCCGGTATTAGGATCTCCAAGATCAAGAATCTTGAGGACGATATAGCCCTTTCGCTATCAGCCCTGGGAATACGGATCATTGCGCCAATTCCGGGCCGTGGGACCATTGGGATCGAGGTTCCCAATAAAAAACCCCGTATAGTGAGCATGCGATCGGTTATTGCATCTCCTAAATTTCAGAATGCCGAAATGGAATTACCTTTGTCCCTCGGGAAGACCATTAGCAATGAAACCTTTGTAGTAGATCTGGCAAAAATGCCTCACCTGCTTATGGCCGGGGCTACAGGCCAGGGGAAATCGGTTGGGCTTAACGCCATCCTTACCTCCCTACTCTATAAAAAACATCCTGCTGAAGTGAAATTTGTGCTGGTGGATCCCAAAAAGGTGGAACTTACGCTGTTCAACAAAATTGAGCGTCACTACCTGGCGAAATTACCTAATACGGAAGAAGCTATTATTACCGACACAAATAAGGTGATCAACACGCTAAATTCACTGTGTATCGAGATGGATGAGCGCTACGATCTGCTGAAAGACGCATTATGCCGAAACATCAAAGAATACAATACCAAGTTCAAAAATCGAAAACTCAATCCTAACGACGGCCACAGGTTCCTGCCGTACATTGTGCTGGTGATCGACGAATTTGCAGACCTCATCATGACAGCCGGTAAGGAGGTTGAAACCCCTATTGCCAGGTTGGCTCAACTTGCCAGAGCGATTGGTATTCATCTCATCATCGCCACCCAGCGACCCTCGGTTAATGTGATCACGGGAATCATAAAAGCAAACTTCCCCGCGCGTATAGCGTTTCGTGTAACCAGCAAGATTGATTCACGTACAATCCTGGACAGTGCCGGTGCCGACCAGTTAATTGGTCGTGGTGATATGTTGTATACCCAGGGCAACGATCTCACCCGACTTCAGTGTGCGTTTGTGGATACTCCTGAAGTAGCAGATATAGTAGATTATATAGGTTCGCAAAAAGCCTATGCCAGTGCGCATATGCTGCCCGAATACGAAGGTGAAGAAGGTGGCACAAATCTTGATATTAGTGTGGACGAACGGGACCAGTTGTTCCGTGAAGCAGCAGAGGTGCTTGTGATAGCCCAGCAAGGATCGGCTTCCTTACTACAACGAAAACTGAAGTTAGGATACAACCGTGCCGGGCGTATAATCGATCAACTCGAAGCGGCGGGAATTGTTGGCCCGTTCGAAGGAAGTAAGGCCAGACAAGTTCTGGTACCAACAATAGATGCATTGAACCAATTATTGGAAAACGAAAGCAATAACCTATAACATGAAAAAGTTAGCCTTATTATTAGTAGCCCTGATCAGCTTGTCATCCACCCTGGCACAGAATCCAAAAAGCCTGCTGGGTGAAGTTTCGGCAAAGGTGAAAAGCTATGAAAATATTCAGATCGATTTTAAGTACAACCTTAACAACGCCAAGGAAAATGTAAACCAGGATACCCGTGGCGATGTAACCTTACAGGGAAATAAGTATGTATTGAACATGCTGGGTATTACCCGTATGTTCGACGGAAAAACGATCTATACTATTGTTCCGGAAGATGAAGAGGTAACTATTTCGGCTTACGATGCTGCCGAAGATAAGGAGATCACCCCCTCTAAGATGTTGACCTTTTACGAAAAGGGATACACCTACAAGATGGATATTACCCAGAATGTAAAAGGCAGAAAGATTCAGTATGTAAAGCTCATCCCAATCGATACGAGAGCGGAGATCAAAGATATTTTACTGGGGATCGATGTGCAGACCAAGCATATTTACAAATTGATTCAGACGGATAACAAAGGAACCAAATACACTATTACGGTTAATTCTTTTAAAACCAACCAACCGTTGTCCAAAACTCTTTTTACCTTTGATGAAGCTAAGTACAAAAGGGACGGATATTATATCAATAAGCTGGATTAACAACCATTGAAAATACTGGATCGTTACATATTGATCTCATTCCTGAAGACGTTTTTTAGCGTCTTCATTATTTTAATGTTCATTTTTGTACTGCAGACCATCTGGTTATATATCTCCGAATTAGCCGGGAAAGACCTTGATGTCTGGGTGGTATTGAAATTCCTGTGGTACGTTTCTCCACGTCTTATTCCGCTGGTATTGCCACTAACGATCCTGGTCACTTCCCTAATGGTTTTTGGGAATTTTTCTGAAAAGTATGAATTCGCGGCAATGAAATCTACAGGGATCTCTTTGCAGCGCGCCATGCGAAGCCTCACGATCTTTATACTCATCCTTGCCGGAACAGCCTTCCTGTTTGCCAATAATGTGATCCCTTATTCTGAATATAAGTGGCAGAACCTTAGAAGAAACATCGCCCAGGTTAGTCCGTCCATGGTAATAGCCGAAGGACAGTTTAGCCAGATTGGAGACGATTTTAATATCAAAGTAGCCGAGAAAAGCGGGGATCGCGACCAGTACTTAAAGAATATAGTGATCCACAAGAAAAACCCTTCAAGGCCAAATGGAAACTATACCGTAATTATCGCAGATAATGGCGAGTTGGCCAGTGCCAAGGGTAGCAACACCCTATCGTTGATATTAAATGAAGGCTATTATTTTGATGAAGTTCAGACCAAAGATCCCGAAAAACAACAAAAGGAGCCCTTTGTAAAAAGTTATTTTGAGCAATATGTGATCAATATCGACCTAACCGAATTCAATGATACAGATGTAGACAAAGAGAACGACGTAAGCAACCACAATATGTACAAGATGTCCGAGCTGTTCGTGGAGATCGACTCTCTCTCTATTGGTTATACCAACGACATTAAAACCTTTGCAGATAATATGTACTACCGTAGCGGACTTTCAAAGTTCAAGGATCCAAAAGTACAGGATGTGGAAGGCACAGATACCATAGGCCAGGTTCTGGAGGTTTACCAGGTGCCCATTCAGTTGAACATTTTGAACATGGCTCTTAACAACGTAAGAGGGACCATCCAGTCGATAAACTCTAAAAAGATCGAATTCCAAATTAAGACCAAGCAGCTCAATAAACACGAGATCGCTCTTCATGAGAAATACGTACTCGCAATTGCCTGCATCATACTCTTCTTTGTAGGTGCTCCCCTGGGTGCTATAATCCGTAAAGGTGGAATGGGACTTCCCATGGTGGTGGCAGTATTGCTCTTCCTAACCTATCATTTCATCGGGATATTTGCGAAGAACAGTGCAGAAGACGGGACAATGCATCCTTTTATCGCATCCTGGATTAGTACAGCTATCATGCTCCCCCTTGGGGTATGGCTTACTTACAGGGCGACGACAGATCAAGGCATCTTCGATATCGATTCCTTTCTTCATCGATTTAGAAAATCGCCAGCCGCCGAAGTGGAAGTTGTGTACGAGAACCTCAATAAAGAGATCGCGATAACCAAAGAGGAAGAAGAATCCTTGGAAGGCCTAACGGTAGCCCAGCTTAAAGACGCTGTAAAGAACTCTAAGCAATATGGCTATACAAGTGATTTCAGGATCGCTGCCTTGCGAAAACTAGCCGAGCACGGGTTTACCCAAGAGCATTTACACGTTTCGGGAGATTTGTATAATAAAGACCTTATCGAAGCGGAAAAACTGGTTAGCCGATTCAGGAAACTATCTGTATATACCTTTATTTGTTTTGCGCTTTATTTGGTAATACCAATTGTCACCACGGCAATGGAGACTAAAGATGAAACCATAACTGTTATACTTTCGGTGATCGGGCTGATTAATATCGTGCTTTTCTATGTCTTCCTATTCAAGACCCATAATACCGTGAATAACCTAAGTAGGATCACCAAAGACCAAACGATTAATTCGGCAGTAATCTTAGTGGGATTCCCGCTATATATCTTTTTGTATTTCTACTATAAGAGACACATACAACGAAGCTTGAAAAATATTCGTTAATAGTGATATAGGGAAGACTAATACTGTGGGCTGGTTTTATTTCTTAGCCTTTCAGTATCTTTGTACCGTTAATAAATAAAACATGATCACTACGGAAAAGACCAGCACCATAAAACTAAACACCATTGAAGAAGCCATAGAGGATATACGAGATGGAAAGATCATCATTGTGGTAGACGATGAGAATCGAGAAAATGAAGGAGATTTTATCGCCGCTGCCGAAATGGTAACTCCGGAGATGATCAATTTCATGGCCAGACATGGGCGCGGACTTATCTGCGCACCTCTTACCGAAGAACGCTGTAAGGAGCTGGATCTTACCATGATGGTTGAGAACAATACTGTATTACATCATACTCAATTTACTGTATCGGTAGATCTTATAGGACATGGCTGTACAACAGGTATCTCGGTTCATGACCGGGCCAAGACCATGAAAGCCCTGGTTGATGAAGATACAAAACCCAGTGACCTTGGTAGGCCAGGACATATATTCCCACTTCGCGCCAAAGAAGGAGGTGTATTGAGAAGAACAGGGCACACAGAAGCGGCTATAGATTTCGCGAGACTGGCGGGATTAAAACCAGCTGGAATATTGGTGGAGATCCTTAATGAAGACGGAACAATGGCACGATTGCCACAACTGGTAGAAGTAGCGAAGAAATTCGACCTTAAATTGGTTTCTATAGAAGATCTTGTAGCCTACAGGATGGAGCACGATTCCCTGATCGACAAAAAAGAAGATTTTGAGATCAATACCAACTTCGGCAAATACAGGCTAAGAGCTTATCAGCAAACTACCAATAATCAAATCCACATCGCCCTGACAAAAGGAGAATGGCAGGAAAATGAACCCGTTTTAGTACGAGTTAATTCTACGCTGGTTAATAATGACATATTGGGTACGCTAACCAATAATGCAGATAAGAAACTGGACGATATGTTCAAGGTGGTTAATGATGAAGGAAAAGGAGCCATTGTTTTTATCAATCAGCAGTCCCAGTCGTTAAACCTTTTAAAACGTTTAGCGCAGCTACGTGAAGCTCAAGTTGACAACGAGATCGCCAAAGCGCCAAGAATAGAGATGGATAGCAAAGATTTTGGTATAGGGGCACAGATCCTTCACGACCTGGGTATTCATAAAATAAGGCTCATCTCTAATAGTCAGCAATCAAAACGAGTAGGAATGATAGGATATGGCCTGGAGATTGTAGATTACGTGGCGTATTAGATCACCTGCTCCAGTGCTGCCTTCATATTAGCAGCACGTTGTTTCACTTCTTCCTCGGTCCAGCCAACTTTTACCAGGCAGGAAATGGTTCTGCCCATCCAGTGATCGCTTTTAGAGAAATCGGTGTTATTAAGATCCTGCATCTGAGTTTTTATTTCTGAAGGTAATCTGCCTAGAGACTTCAGGTTACGCAGATGCTCCCATCCGTTTATATAATGCCAATTATTGGTATACCAGTAGAAGCTGCCATCTACGCCTGCCTCAAGCAATGCAGCATGAGCTTTTTTGGCTTTTTCTTCCGAAGGCATAAAGAAATTCAGAAAAGAATAATTTTCTACCCCGGTTTCGGGAACTCGCCTAAAGCTTACACCCGGAATTCCGGCTATAGCATTACGCATTAGGGTGTAATTTGTCTTCTGAATATCTAGAATAGTATCCATCTTCGCTAGCTGAGCGATACCCACGGCTGCATTGAGTTCGGAAATTCTGAAATTATAGCCCAAGGTGGGATGAGTTTCGGCTCCCCTATCGTTACCAACATGATCATGGCCGTGATCCTGGTACTGGTCTGCGTGGATCATATACTGTTCAAAATTACTAATTACCGCTCCTCCTTCACCGCAGGTAATGGTCTTAACGAAATCGAAAGAAAAGCATCCCAGGTCGCCATAGCTACCGAGAGGTTTCCCGTCGTATGTACCACCTAATGCCTGACAGGCATCTTCCAACAAGATAAGATTGTATTTATCGCAAATAGATTTCAGGGCTTTAAGATCTGCCATGGATCCACACATATGAACAGGCATGATACAACGAGTTCGAGGAGTTATGGCAGCCTCGACTGCCACGGGATCCAGGGTTAGGGTGTCGTCTATATCCACCAGGACAGGAACGGCGCCCAACATCATGATGGATTCGAAACTTGCCACAAAGGTGAATGTAGGCATGATCACCTCATCCCCTGCCCCTATTCCGGCCGAGGCCAGGGCTACTGTGAGTGCTGCTGTGCCGCTGGAGACAAGCTGACAATGATTTACCTGCATACGTTTGGCAAATGCCGCCTCAAATTCCTTAGCTTTCCAATGATTGTTTCGCATTCCGTCGAATCCGTATCGCATGAGGATACCGGTTTCTAATACGTCGTTCACTTGTTTACGCTCTTCGGCGCCAAAAACTTCAAATCCGGGCATATTGCTAAAAAATTAGGTCACTTAATAGATAAGCGGCAAAGATAAGGGTTGCGTACAAATATTTGATAGAGATGTACTATTTGATAAAATAGGTAACGATATATAGACTAAAGTTCGATCACTACATCTTTTACCCCACGTCTCACCTTTTTAAAATCGGCGAACATATCATCCTCAGCACGATAACCTACAGGCAAGACCAGCACAGAGCGAAGGCCTAGTTTGTGTAATTCCAGAAGTTCGTCATACTTTTCCGGTTCGAAACCTTCCATAGGACAGGCGTCGATACCTTCCAGAGCGCAAACGGTAAGTAAATTACCCATGGCGAGGTAGGCTTGTTTGGTCATCCATAGGTCGATCTCCTCGGGTTTCATTTCAGAAAAAGAAGCAACAAGAAAGTCTTCGAAGGGATCAAGAATCTTTCTCGGTGTATTGCGTATTTCCTCTACCCTACTAAAATGTGCTTCTATATATTTTGAAGTCACGGTTTGTTCTGTACAAATAATGAGAACATGAGAAGCGTCCTTTACCTGTAGTTGATCCATACTAATGGGTACAAGTTGCTCCTTTATGGTAGGATCTGTGAGGACTAATAATCGAAGCGGCTGGAGTCCGTAGGATGTAGCAGTGAGATTAAATGCCTCTTTTAGAATTTCCAATTTTGCTTCGGAAAGAATTTTATTGGGATCGAATTTCTTAGTTGCGTATCGCCATCGAAGTTTAGATATAATTTCTGAATTCATGATCTCTAGGATATAGTACAAAAGTACGTTTCATATCCCGATTAAATGAAAAGGTGTAATTACAAATAACTATATCGCAAAAAGTAAAGGTTATTCTTAGGCGTAGAATCTGCGGAATATAAAAAGATAAGGGAGAAGATCGATTAGTGTAAATCTTTCAAAATAGTTTTTTCAGAATAAAAAAGCATAGTATATTTGCAACCGCATTGGAGAAATGGCAGAGTGGTCGAATGCGGCAGTCTTGAAAACTGTTGAGGGTCACACCTCCGGGGGTTCGAATCCCTCTTTCTCCGCTTAGAGCAAAGCTCAATTTCTGAAAAGAAATTGGGCTTTTGTTTTTTTGGAACGGTGAAAGGCGTAGGCTTTCATAAGTGAAGAAAAAGCAAAAGCATTAATGCTGCGTAAGCAGCAGGGAGCTTTATTGTAAGGTGTGGAGGACCAGGGATATGTAATCCCTCTTTCTCCGCTTAGAGCAAAGCTCAATTTCTGAAAAGAAATTGGGCTTTTGTTTTTTTGGAACGGTGAAAGGCGCAGGCTTTCATAAGTGAATAAAAAGCATAAGCATTAATGCTGCGAAAGCAGCAGGGAGCTTTATTGTAAGGTGTGGAGACCGTAGGGATATGTAATCCCTCTTTCTCCGCTTAGAGCAAAGCTCAATTTCTGAAAAGAAATTGGGCTTTTGTTTGTTAGAATGTTGAAAGGCGCAGGCTTTCATAAGTGAAGAAAAAGCAAAAGCATTAATGCTGCGTAAGCAGCAGGGAGCTTTATTGTAAGGTGTGGAGGACCAGGGATATGTAATCCCTCTTTCTCCGCTACTATCTCCGTTATCTGTTGATATAAGCGGGTTTGTTTTCTTAGTTGACATAATAGCTGACAATAGTCCGCAATATAATTTGAATTAACTCCATTCCATTCTCTGTAATCGAACTGCATTTAATATTGCCAATAGTGCTACACCTACATCTGCAAAAACAGCTTCCCACATTGTAGCCAAGCCACCTGCTCCTAAAATCAATACAATAACTTTTACACCAAAAGCCAAAATAATGTTCTGCCAAACAATTTTTCGGGTGGAGCGACTTATTTTAATGGCTCTAACCACTTTTGAAGGTTGGTCTGTTTGAATTATAACATCAGCTGTTTCTATAGCAACATCACTACCTAAACCACCCATTGCGATACCCACATCACTTGCAGCTAAAACGGGCGCATCATTAATACCATCACCTATGAAAGCAATTTTATTTGTTGGATTTTTCTTTAAAATTTCAACTTCATTTAATTTATCCTCTGGTAACAAGCCGCCTTTTGCGTTTTCTATATTTAATTCAGAGGCTACTTTTTGAGTAATTGAATCTTTATCCCCAGAAAGCATCATTATATTTTTGACACCTATTTTATGCAATGCTGTAATCGTTTCTTGTGCATCTTCCTTTAATTCATCAGCAATTACTACAAAACCAGCGAACTTATTATCGATGCTTACTAAAACAATCGATTCTACAATTGTATCCGTTTCATCTAAAACGCTAATGTTATTAGCTGTCATAAGGGCTTTATTACCAACTAATACGGTCTTGCCATTCACGATACCTTTTAAGCCTTTACCTGCGATTTCAGAAACTTCTTCTGCTTTAAATCCTTTAAGATCTTGCTTGTATTCCAATATGGCTTTTGCAATGGGATGTATTGACTGTTCTTCCATAGCCATTAGGTACTTCATAAATTCGGATTCTTCTAAATCTATGACTTTGATTTCTTTGATTTTGAAAACTCCTTTGGTAACCGTTCCTGTCTTATCCATAACCAAAGTATTTACCTTGGTCATTGCATCTAGAAATGAAGCGCCTTTAAACAAAATACCATTCTTTGAAGCTGCTCCTAATCCTCCGAAGTAACCTAATGGTATTGAAATAACTAGGGCACAAGGACAAGAGATTACCAGAAAAATTAAAGCTCTGTATAACCAATCTTTAAAGACATAATCATGAACAAAAAAATAGGGAATGAACGTAACACCAATTGCTAAAAACACTACAATGGGTGTGTAAATTCGTGCGAATTGCCTGATGAACAATTCTGTCTTCGATTTACGAGCTACGGCATTCTGAACCATATCCAGAATTCTGGCAATGGAACTATCCTTAAATTCTTTGGTGGTTTCGATTTCTATTACGCCATCCAAATTAATACTACCAGCAAATAATTTTTCGCCATTTACCAAGGTATTGGGTTTACTTTCGCCTGTTAATGCAGCTGTATTAAATGAGCCTTTTTCGGAAAGAAGAATACCGTCCAAAGGAATTTTTTCTCCCACACGTACTTGTATTTTTTCGCCAATTTTAACCGTTTCTGGACTTACAGATATATAATCATTGTTTCGAAATACCAGAGCTTCATTTGGTCTTACGTCAAGTAAGGCTTTTATATTTCCTTTTGCTCTGTTTACTGCTGCGTTTTGAAATAATTCACCAACTGCGTAAAATAACATTACCGCAACACCTTCAGGATACTCACCAATTATAAATGCACCAATAGTAGCAATGGACATTAAAAAGAACTCTGTAAATACATCGCCTTTATTAATACTTACCCAGCCTTCCTTTACAACAGGAAGTCCAACTGGCAAATAAGCAATGCCATAATAAATGACTCTAATCCAATCCTTGAAAAAACTAACTTCAAAATAATCTAACCCAATACCAATAATTAGCATTGTAAAACTTATGATGGCTGGAATGTAGGCTTTAAATTTATTTGAATTGTTACTATGATTGTGGCTATCATCATGTCCATGCTCTTTTCCCGAATTTGGCTTTAAATCTCTTAAATTGACTTTCTTTTTCTTCATAATAAATTTTATACCATCCAAAGATCCAACAATAAGCTGTGCAATGGAAGTGCATTATTAACCGCTACATTTATCGCAAATACCTTTTACTACCAAGTTCACATTCTCAGAAACGAATCCTTCCGGCACTTTTATTTGAGGGATTTTATGCTCTGTTAAGCAAATGGTCTCGCTACAATTAGTGCAATGGAAATGGAGGTGTAAATCAGTTTCAATTTCACAATTGCAACTCTCTTCACATAATGCATATTTGGTAACTCCTGTGCCATCATCTATTTGATGAACGATTCCTTTATCTTCAAAAGTTTTGATCGTTCTATATAAGGTAGTTCTATCTGCTTTTTCAAACGCATTTTCAATATCACTCAATGTTACTGCAGTTTCTTTTTCAGCAAGAAACTTGTATATCAACAAGCGCATTGCGGTAACACGTATAACTTTTGACTCTAATAATTGTTCGATTGTTTCCATAATTAATCGTGGTCTCCGTTTCCGAAAGGTTTGATAATAAGTCCTACACTAAATATAAAGCCATCTGTAGGAGCATAAATCTCTGGAAATACAGGATTCTCGTGTGGTGGTAAAACCAAAGGTGAAAACCTGCTTTGTCTTCTATCTGTAAAATTTTCAAAGTTCACAAATACACTACCTAATTTAAAGTTACGCATAACCAACAAACCCATAGTTACAAAGTCTGTCGTTTCGGTTCCATTGGATAAAAATTGTTTTCCTGTATAATAGGTTTCATAACCAATTCGCCATTTGTCCGATTCGTACATTAAAACGCTACCTGCGTTATGCTTCGCTGTTAATGGTTTTTGAGGATTACCAGGTAAATAATTTAGTTTGGTATCAATAAGGGCATAGTTTAAAAACCATCTAAAGTCTCTATATGTAAATTTTATATTTGTCTCTGCTCCTTTACTAAAGATTTCATCTGGTGCATTTTCAAACTGAAATAATTCGTTATCTGTTGAATTTAAAAGCAATCCATCATTAATAGCAGTAACATAGAATAATTGATTCACAGAAAAACCAATCTCATCAGATAAACGGATTTGATAATTTACATCGAAATTAACACCATAAGAACGTTCTGCATCTACTGTAGATTTATCTATTGCAAGTACATTTTCAAAATTGATGTACTCAGCTTCTTCAGTAAAAATATCCGGAATCTTATACCCTAAACCTCCACCAATTCTACTTGAAAATCCACTACTATTTTTATATAGTAATGAAATTCTTGGTAGAGGAAAGAAACCGAAATCGTTATTATAATCTGCTCTTAGCCCTGTTTCTAATATCCAATTATCTGAAATATCGTAGATATTATTTGCAAAAGCACCGAAGGTTACGTCTTTTTGGTCACGTTGTAGTGGTGCATTATCATTTTCATCAAAGTTTGATGTATATAGATTAGCTCCAATTATCCAATCTGTTTTTTCCGATGCTTTATTATATGTAATTTCAGTAAAAGTGTTTGTTTGCTGACCATCAAAATTAAAATCTGGAACATTTAAATCCCTATCAAAAAAAGAGACACTATTTTTAAATTCTAATGAGCTAACAGAATCTAATTGAGTTTGATACACCAATTGACTACTTATGCGTTTTGAAATGTTTTCTTCAGTATATTGATGAATACCATCTTCCCCACTTTCAATTTTGGTAATATCTCCACCGATTCTATCATCATACGTTCCGTTTAATCCAAACCAAACTGTAGTATCCTCAGATGGATAATAAAACAGTTTAGGATTGAAAGAAATTGATGTTGTTTTTGGTAGATTACTAAAGCCATCATCTTCTGGGTCAAATGCTTTTTGATAGTGACCAGAGCCATAGAGTGAAACACCAAACTTTTCATTTCGTTCGCTGTAAAAGATATTAGCTGTACTTCCTAATGCATGGGTCTGCGTAAGCATGATGTCTAAAGCAGGTTCTTCATCAGGTGTTTTAGATACCATATTTACTAATCCTGCAATAGCACCTCCACCATACAATGTAGATGAACTTCCTTTTATTATTTCAAACTGATTAAGGTCTAAAGGTGGAATTTGTAGTATGCTTAATCCACTTGAAAAGCCTCCATACAGAGGAAATCCATCTCTCAATAACTGTGTATATCTTCCATCTAATCCTTGAATCCGAATATTCGTACTACCACTGCTTAATGAGGTTTGTTGCATTTGTATTCCGGTACTTTCACGAAGTACCATAGAAATATTAGAAGGATTCATTATTGCTTTTTCTCCTAATTCTTCTGCACCTATAAACTCAATCCGTGTTGGTATCCTTTTCACCGTTCTTGTACTTCTCGTGGACTGTAATACCACAGCATCTAATTGATTCCCACCTTCTTTAAGTTTAAACGTCAAATCTGTTTCGTCCGGGACTTGAATCGTTGTTTCTAATGTTTCAAATCCTAAAAATGAAATTATTATTTGATGTTGACCATTCGGTATTACCGTAAACTCTGCAATCCCATCGAAATTTGTTACTGCTCCTTTTTCTAATGCCTCAAAGTAAACCGTAGCACCAATTAAAGGCTCGTTTTCTGCCCCTGTAACCACTTTTATTTGAATATCGGATGTTTGTGCCTCTATTGATAGACAAAGTATTAAAATGAGCTTTATGCTCAATATGTATTTATTCATTGAAATAAAATTGTAATTAACTAAAAAATTGATCTAAAATCATATTGTTTTAGCTAGTTACTTGTGGCGGTTGCCAAATATTGGAATGAAAATCAAATCTATATATAGACTGATATGAAGAAAATATTTTCGTAGAAATTTTGTAATAGTCAATTAGGTCGAAAGTCGCCAAAGGTTCATAGGTAATAGACATACCACAACAATTACAAATGCAAGTTACGGGACAAGAATCGTCACTATCTTCTTGATGATTATGGTCTATGCTCAGCTCTTCCTGATGTTGATCTTCAATATTTTGACCATCAGAACAAGGTGTTGCAGACAAAGAAAATATTGTAATTGCCAATATGTAGCACAAAAATTTCATCTCTACAAAGCTATTAATTTATTAATGCAATGCCTGTGCAAATACTGAATATATTTAATATGTGACGGTATTAATATTATTTTCATAATTACCTGTAAATGTGATGGTGTTTTATATTTCGTTAGTATTTCATCCGTCAATGTTTTTACCTAATCAGAACTTTCAATCCTAAAATACTATTCGTTAAATAGTGATAATAGTTTTGAAGGTGTATTTTAAACTCGAATTGTTTAGGCGCATCAAAAACAAATCTATCAGAGAGGTCAGTTGCTTACCTCTTGTCATTCAAATGGTTTTGTCCTACTTTGTTAGTTTCATTAGCTACTTACGTAATTAGAGACGAGGTTTTGAATCACAATGGATTACAGTACTCAATAGTCATCATATTATGATTTCATGAAGGCTTTTATACCGGCCATATAATATTTACACGGGGCATGATTATCACCAAAAATTAATTATAAAAAAGCCCCGTAGTTTAAAATCTACAGGGCTTTCTACCATAATGGCCAGATTAGTAGATGATCTAATCACTCCGCCGATAATTTAAACCAATTAATTATCGTGATTTGAATGATCATTCTTATGCTCCACTTGCTTCAATCCCATGCCGCACACCGGACATTTTACATCTTTATCTGTGTAGGTTTTTTCACCTTCACATTTCATTGGGCATTGATACTCTACTTTCGCAATTTCTTGAGTCTTCGTATCTTCCTTTGTGTCATTTTTACAGGCAGTTAATGAAACTCCCATAAACGTAATGATCGCCAAACCTAAAATAATTTTTTTCATTGTTTCAATATTTAGTTAATTATTCGATTATTTGTTTTACTTCTCCGCAAGTCAACATTGCCTCTCCAAAGTAAGGATTTAAAATTTTCTTTTCCGTACTCAACCAATAAGCACCTTGGTTGTTATTTGCCATCGGACAATAAAGATTGTACACCTTCTCATTAATTCCGAACAATTGAATAGCATAAGAAAGTTGTGAGGACAATTCTTTAAAGTATTTCCTTTGAGACGATAAATTTGAAGTATTAATAATTGAATTCGATGCAGACTTTATTTTTCCCTCCAAAACCATCCAACGGTCATGTGCGGTACCATCTTTTAATAAATTCATGTCAACCTTGTCAATACTACTAAGAAGTTCCTTGGTATATAACTTAACCGCCTTAGAATCTTCTGAAATAAATGCATCCTTTAAGCCGATATAATCATCAAAAACACTCTTCAATTGCATTTGAAAATTAGATGAAACCTTTATTCTTTCATGTGTATTTAAATTTTCTGAATTGGAATTTGAAGTATTCATTCCAAGATGTCCTTCATGACCCGTCGATGTTTTCCCGCCTTCCTTGTTCATCATAGACTTTTTACCTTGTAATTGCGCAGCCGCATCGACAGTAAAAGCCCCATTGGTGACAATTTCTTCCCCGCTGAATAATCCTTCTTTTACTTCGTAATTTTCACCTACACTGTTTCCTAGCGATATTTCACGCATTTCAAAAACAGGTTCATTCTCATTTACCTTGACGTAAACCACAGATCTTTCACCGGTCCATAGTACGGCGGAAGATGGTATCGTAATAAGATTTTCTGCTTTGCCCGACCTCCCTTCTAATTGTCCTTCTACAAACATTCCTGGCTTGAACACATCTTTTTTGTTATCCAATACAGCCCGTAATTTTACTGTTCTGGTCTTACCGTCAAGAACTGGATCTATAAAAGATACCTTTGCTTTGTATTTCTCATTGGGATCGGCTTGGGTGGTAATCACGATTTCCTGACCCTGTTCAAAAAGGTTGATCTGACTCTCATACACGTCAAAACTAGCCCAAACAGTGTTTAAATTGGCAATCTTTAATAATGGTTGCCCCTGTTTTACAGACTCCCCTTCCTCAACCAACTTCTCTGAAACCGTTCCGGAAACCGTTGCATAAACAGGAAAATTTTCGCGAACCTTTCCGGATATCTCGATTTGATTTATTTGATTTTCGGATAACTTCCATAATTTAAGCTTGTTTCTCACCGCATTGTATAGCGCTGGTTGAGATTCTTTTAATGAAGCAGCTGTGATCAGTTCTTGTTGAGCAGCAATCAATTCCGGAGAATAAATAGTTGCCAACAGCTTCCCTTTACTAACCTCTTCTCCAGTATAATTAAC
The DNA here is from genome assembly GCF_002966125.1 of Pukyongia salina. GTDB lineage: Bacteria > Bacteroidota > Bacteroidia > Flavobacteriales > Flavobacteriaceae > Pukyongia > Pukyongia salina. The sequence goes on along the minus strand of NZ_CP027062.1, from coordinate 2,430,334 downwards.
GTAAAGCCGTTCAATTCTACCAGAAAAATAACTAACCTGTACAGCATTCTCTTCTTCATTTTCGACAATTTTTCCCGATAGTTTTATACTGTTTCCTCTCAAAGAACTCCCTTGTACAACAGTGGTTTGTATGTCTGCAAGAGCCAAAGCAGTTTCCGATAAACTGAATTGATTTACTGACAGGCTTTCACTACCCGTTTCAGCAGGAATTAAGTCCATCCCGCAAATGGGGCAATCACCCGGTTCAGACTGCATAATTTGAGGATGCATGGAGCAAGTCCACATTTGATTTGCTTCGGAAACCTCTGTATGATCATGGCTTGTAGATTCCTTCATTGACGAAGCACTACCAAACAATAACCACCCTAACAGCAGGCCAACTGCAAGTATACCTGCATAAGTAACTATTTTGTTATTTTTCATTTTCTAATCTTTTAATCATTTTTTTCATTTGTTCAATCTCCTTACGTTGGGCCTTAATTATATCGTCCGCCAGCTGTTTAACCTCAGGATCTTTGATATCTGCTCTTTCACTGGTTAAAATAGCGATAGAATGATGTGGAATCATAGCTTTCATCCATAGTATATCTCCAATAATAGGCGATTGTGATCGCACTAATCCCAAAGCACTTACAAATAATAAAGTACTTCCAGCTAGAATGGCAATATTCTTTCTCTTATTCGTATACATTTTTCGCATAAAAAGCCACATTATTACTGCCATAGTTGAAATACCTAAACATGTCATAAAAAAGCGGGTTAAGCTAAACCATACATGATCTATAGCGTAGGTGTTGAGATACATTGTAACGTACATAGCGATAAATGAACACGCTAGCATTAGAAAGAATGTCCTGTAATTTCCCTTGTTTGAATGATGGTTCGAATTTTTCATAATGTTTGGTTTTAGATTATATGTTAATGGTTCTTAATCGTAAGGCATTTCCTATTACCGAAACTGAACTAAAACTCATAGCCAATGCGGCAATCATTGGTGATAATAAAATTCCGAAGAACGGATATAAGACACCGGCTGCGATTGGAACCCCTAAAGTGTTATAAATAAGGGCAAAGAATAAATTTTGCTTTATATTTTTCATAACCGAATCACTTAAATTCCTTGCCTTCACAATGCCGTGCAAATCCCCTTTAACCAGTGTAATCATCGCACTATTTATAGCAACATCTGTCCCTGTTCCCATGGCAATTCCTACGTCACTTTTGGCCAATGCGGGAGCATCATTTATACCATCCCCGGCCATCGCCACAACCCTACCTTCACGTTGTAAATGTTCCACCTCTCTCAATTTAGCTTCGGGTAACATATTTGCCTTAAAGTTTGTCATGTTCAGTTCTTTAGCCACAGCCTGAGCCGTATGGTAATTATCACCTGTGAGCATAATTACGTTTATCCCTTTAGCCTGCAATAAGCCAATAGCCGAAGCACTGGTTTCCTTAATCTTATCACCAATGACCACAAAACCTACAACTCTTTTGTTTATAGCTAGAAATGAAACTGTTTTACCTTGTTTTTGATAGGTTTTTGCTTGAGCGATCATCTCAGTTTTAATTTCTGCATCTGCATGCTCCATCAACTTTTCATTGCCCAGAAATACTTTTTCCCCATTTATTATAGCATCAACTCCTTTTCCTGTAACAGCAGTGAATTCCTCAGCTTTTAAAATTTCGATCCTTCGTTCCTTACCATATTTTACAGTCGCTTCGGCCAAAGGATGTTCACTATGTGTATTGATTGATACAATATATTGCAATACCTCCTCTTTCGTAATTTCATCGCTAAAAGTACCTATGGCTTCTACCGTTGGTTTTCCTTCAGTTATAGTGCCTGTTTTATCAATAATGAGGGTATCTATTTTGTTCATTTTTTCGAGAGCTTCCGCATTTTTGATCAACACACCATTTTGAGCCCCTTTTCCTACCCCAACCATCACAGACATTGGGGTTGCTAGTCCTAATGCACATGGGCAGGCAATAATTAAAACGGCGATAGCATTTACCAACGCGAAAACATAAGAAGGTTCCGGACCCCAAATTGCCCATATTATAAAAGTTAGAATTGAAATTACCACTACAGCCGGAACAAAATAACCCGAAACTCTATCGGCTAAATTCTGAATAGGGGCACGACTTCTACTGGCATCATTTACCATGTGAATTATTTGAGACAGCAGAGTATCACTACCAACCTTCTCGGCCTTCATTAAAAAGGACTGATTTCCATTAATTGTCCCACTACTCACTTTATCGTTTACAGACTTATTTACCGGAATTGGCTCTCCTGTGATCATAGATTCGTCAATACTTGTAGTTCCCTCCATTATTACACCATCCACAGGGATCTTATCACCAGGTTTTACTTTTAGAATGTCATTTGGCTTTATGCTGTCAATTCCAACTTCTACTTCCTCCCCATCTATTATCTTACTGGCTTTATTTGGAGCAAGTTTCAATAATTCTTTTACAGCCGAATTTGTTTTGCTATGTGCGCGGGCTTCCAATAATTGCCCCAGCAATACCAGTGTAAGAATTACAGTTGCAGCCTCAAAATATACATGTACAGCTCCGCTGTGTGTTTTAAATTGGTCTGGAAACACCTCAGGGAATAGCATGCCTATTACACTGAAAATCCAGGCAACACCGGCTCCAATACCTATAAGCGTGAACATGTTAAGATTCCATGTTTTAATACTTCTGTACGCTCTCTCGAAAAACATCCAGGTAGCATAGAACACTACCGGAAGCGATAAGGCAAATTGTATCCAATTCCAGTATTTTTGTTCCGTGATCTCATACAAGGGATTATTTGGAATCATTTCACTCATCGCAATTAGAAAAATGGGTAGCGTGAAGAACGAGGCGATCCAAAACTTTTTTAGCAGCTTTTTATACGTCTTTTCTTCAGATGAGAGATCCGGTTGCTTTGGCACCAAATCCATACCACAGATGGGACACGATCCGGCATGATCCTGCACAACTTCAGGATGCATAGGGCATGTCCACTGTTGAACACTGCTACTGGAAAGGCTTTGCTCCTCAACCAAGTCCATTCCACAAACAGGGCAATCACCTGCTTTGTTATAAGTTTTATCCCCTTCACAATGCATAGGACAATAAAATGTACCTGTTCCCGCATCGACTAGTTTATTTGTTTTATTCGCACCTCCATCCTCTCGATGTTCGCGATGTGTATCAATACTATATCTGCCGCCTAGATCCTTTAAAGCGTTTTGAAATACTTCAATAGGAATATGCGAGTCCATTTCAATGGAGGCTTCACCTTTGGTTAGATCTACCGTTACTTTAGAAACACCATCAACCTGAGAAAGTGTTTCTTCTACATGATCTCGACATCCGCTGCAAGTCATTCCGTGTATGTAATACGTGTGTTTCATTTTTTAGTTTTTTTTGAATTATTGAACTAAATTACAGCGGTTTACATAAGATAGTTTTCCTAATTCTGGCAAATATTTATACAATTTCATCTAATGGTATTCTGTAACCAGATTGAAGGTTTTTATATTCGGTCATCGACATCCCGGTACAACTCTTAAATTGTTTCGCTAAATGACTACTGTTCTTGTAATATAAAGAATAGGCTATTTCACTGAAATTGTGCTGATTTAACTGAATGTATTCCTTGGCTTTCTCAATTTTTAGATTGATTACATATTTTTCGAGAGTCATGCCTTCAGATTTACTGAACGTTTTACTAAGCAGAGCATAGTTCTTTCCTAATTCTTTGGCGAGGTTTACTAGTATAATATCTTTATCTCCTTCATCGATCTGCTGAATAAGGGCTATTTTAATTTTCTCAACAAGAGCCTTTGCCGTATCTTTTATAATTTCAAAACCGAAACTATTGAGTTCTTTTTCTAATTCAACATAACTTCCATCAGAAATTTCATTGACAACAATTTTCCCTAGCTCGACAGATTCTACCTGAAATCCTTTTTCACGCAAAAGATTTAAGATTGTCATCTTACATCGATTACAAACCATATTCTTAATAAAAAATGTTTGTGCCATATCATTATTGAATTAAGTAATTGATAATTGTAGTTTGTACATAGTAGGCCCTTATAGATTCGATTCGTTCCATCTCGAATTTTAACTGTAATTCCTGAATATTTAAAACATCATTAAAATCTATCGTACCTGTTTCATAACTCTTAATTAAAATTTCTTCTGCATCTTTGGCTTGTTTAAGGTTCTTGCTTTGTGTATTATAACTAATCCTGGCTGAAATACGATCGTTAATAGCCTTGCTTAACAGTGTTTCCAGAGTGTTTAATCGATCCTGTTTTTGATAACTGATTTCTCGTTGTTCTATCTCGTTCTGTTTAGATTGAGATCTGTACTTTTTATTAAAAATTGGAATCGATACAGAGACCATTGGCATTACAATATCTTTACCATTATCGGTAAAACTCATATCCGGTCTTTCATCAACGTTTATATAATCCAGCCCAAAACCAATCATTGGACTTCTTTCTTTTTGGTTTAGTAATTCAGATTGTGCAACAGATTTATACAACTGGTCATATTTCAACAGTTCTGGGTGTAAGACCAAGTTTTCAGTAAGGATTTCAACATCTTCAGAAGGAATATCCAATTTATCCGCAATCCTAATCGAAATACTTTCATCTCTATTTAAAAGCTTATTTAGCTTTGTTTGATCTGCTAAAAACTGTTGATATAATATATCTTTTAACTGCTGCAGATCGTTTTTTCGCATTTGCAATCTAAGTACGTCGACAGCAGAAGCCGTACCTACCTCAACCGATGTTAGTGCCAAAGTTTCGTAGGTATCGAGTAATTTTATATTATCGGTGAGTACCTTTTGTTTTTCATGGTTCGCATATAAGTTATAATATACCTGCAATACCGAAGCTATTAATTTCCGCTTTGCAATAAGAATCTCCATGTATTTCGTATCCGCCAATGAGTTCGTATAATTCTCTCTCGAAGCAATGGTTCCAAACCACGGGAACATCTGCTTGGCCGATATTTTAAATCGTTGTGCGCCCGTTCGTGTTTCTGGTTCGCTAATGAAATAACCGAAACCAAATTCAGTGTTCGGAATTGCATTAACCTCATTGCTCTTTTCTGAAGCTCTTTTATATTGCAATTCGAATTTTTGGATTTCCGGATTGTTATTCAAAGCCTCTTCAACAAGAGCTTCCAAATCCTGTGCGTTGGAAATTGGAGCTGCCGAACAGATCGCAAGGAACACCAATACTTTTATATAAAACTTACTCTCTCTCATTTTGTCAATTTGTTTAGTTTAACTTCGGCCGTCCAGCTATACAATACCGGCACAACAAATAAGGTTATTAGGGCGATAAGCATACCGCCAAAGCTTGGAATGGCCATAGGTATCATGATATCGCTTCCTCTACCTGTGGAAGTCAATACGGGAAGTAGTGCAAGGATCGTGGTCGCTGTTGTCATCAGGCATGGTCTTATTCGTTTTTCGCCTGCCTCAAGAACAGACGCTCTCACTTCTGTTTTATTTTCGGGTGTATTCTTATGAAACGTCTGTGTTAAATATGTGGCCATTACCACCCCATCATCCGTTGCTATCCCGAATAAAGCAATGAATCCTACCCAGACTGCCACACTTAAATTTATGGGATGCATCTGGAATAAATCGCGCAAATTCTCTCCGAAGAAACTGAAGTTTAAAAACCAACTTTGCCCGTATAACCATATCATTAAGAACCCTCCAGCAAACGCCACCGCAATTCCTGTAAACACCATTAAGGATGTGCCTACCGATCTAAATTGGAAATACAGTATTAAAAAGATAATGGCCAAAGCTAAGGGTACCACAACCGATAAGGTTTTCTCTGCTCGTAGTTGATTTTCGTAGGTGCCGGTAAACGCATAGTTAATTCCTTCGGGAACAATCAATTCACCAGAATCTATCTTTTGCTTTATAAGTAATTGGGCGTTTTCAACCACACTTACTTCTGCAAACCCATCTATTTTATCGAATAGCACATATCCCACAAGAAAAGTATCTTCACTTTTAATAACCTGCGGACCTTTTTCATACCGTATTGTTGCCAATTCACTTAAAGGGATCGGGCTCCCCTTTTCCACCGGTACGTAGATCTGTTCTATGTCCGTGGGATTCGCTCTTAATTCTCTCGGGTACCGAACACGAACTCCATAGCGTTCCCTTCCTTCAACAGTTTGGGTTAATACCATACCACCCACTGCCACTTTTAATATATCCTGCACCTCTTGAATGGTCACTCCATATCGTGCAATTTTTTCTCTATCTATATCAATTAACAGATAAGGCTTCCCTACGATTCGGTCTGCAAATACAGCCTCAACTTTTACGCCCTCAGCTTGTTTTATTATATTTTCCAGTTGGACGCCGAACGCTTCAATTTGTTTTAAGTCTTGTCCTTTAACTTTTATGCCCATAGGTGCCCGCATGCCGGTTTGAAGCATCACCAATCGTGTTTCAATGGGTTGTAATTTTGGTGCTGAGGTTACTCCTGGTAATTTGGTTACTCTCACAATTTCATTCCAAATATCATCCGGTGATTTAATTTCAGGCCGCCAATTTCGATAGTATTCACCGTTCGTATCTTCGATCAATTGAGATCTTTTTACCTTTGGAAAAGAACTGTTTTCGACCTTATTAGGATTCGAAATAAAGCGACCGTCCCTTAATTCGAATAAGCCATCCTTATTAACTTTGTAACGTTGACGTTCTCCCTTATCATTTAGCATATACTCTGGTTTATACTGAATGATATTTTCGTACATCGACAAAGGTGCTGGGTCTAACGCAGATTCTGTCCTTCCAGCTTTACCTACTACGGTTTCTATCTCCGGGATACTGGCAACGGCCATATCTAATTGCTGTAAAACCCTTTTATTCTCTTCCACCCCGGCATGTGGCATTGAGGTTGGCATCAGTAAAAATGAACCTTCATTTAATGATGGCATAAATTCTTTCCCCGTATTTCGCATTATAAAAATTCCGGCTATTACAATAGCGGTGGGGATCGATAAAAAAAGTAATTTATTATCCAAGCACCATCTTAGAATCCGAGTATAGAACTTAATAAATAAGGAGAATAGACTTAAAAGTCCGAAACAAATAATCCCTACAAAAATGAGATTCCAGAAAATACTTTTATCCACTCCTAGGGGCCGCCAATATTGGGCTAACAAGAATATAATGGCGGTTGCCGAGATAAATATGTTCGCGAGATTAGATTGTTTCGCCGTGATCTTCTGTCGAAGCCTTAGGATGGCGATTGTGCCAAATGCGATCAATACCAGTCCCAACCAATATCCATAGAACATTGATACGATGCCAAACAATATTAGACCACCATTAGTTACATATTTCAAATTAGTCTTATTGTTTTTCTTCCTGAATAAATAAGCGGCGAACGGAGGTATTAAAAATAAAGCCACTATGATCGAGGCTGTTAGCGCAAAAGTTTTTGTAAAAGCTAATGGTCTGAATAGTTTCCCTTCAGCACCTATCATCGTAAATACTGGTATGAAACTTATGATGGTGGTCATGACCGCCGTTACTATTGCTCCGGAAACCTCGGCTGTAGCATTATAAACTATCGTATTGATTGGTTGAGTTCCATCGTCCTCGTCTAAATGCCGTATAATATTTTCTGAAAGAATTACACCTACATCAACCATTGTCCCTATGGCAATAGCAATACCGGATAACGCAACAATATTGGCATCTACACCAAAGAGTTTCATCGCTATAAACACCATCAATACCGCAACAGGCAAAAGACCCGAAATTAAAATGGAAGCTCGCAGATTGAACACCATAATAATAATAACCAATATGGTGATGAGAATTTCTAAGGTAAGGGCTTCATTTAAGGTACCTAAAGTTTCTTGTATAATTTCTGTTCTATCGTAAAATGGGACAATAGTGAGTTGTGATGTTCTACCATCCGATAAAACCTTTGATGGTAAGCCAGAACTTATCTCATTGATTTTCTCTTTAACATTGTTGATCACCTCCATTGGATTAGCCCCATACCTAGCGGTAACCACAGCACCAACGACTTCGGCACCTTCTTTGTCCAACAAGCCTCTTCTGGTCCCTGGACCTAAAGAAACTTTGCCTATATCTTTAATTCTAATAGGTGTGAAGTCTTCAGAAATAACAACTGCATTTTCAATATCCGCGATAGATTTCACATACCCTAAACCGCGTACTAAGTATTCGGCGCGATTTATCTCTATTGTTTGCGCTCCAATTTCTTTGTTACTTTCTTTTACGGCTTTCACTATTTGATGTAATGCAATGTTGTATTGCCTCATCAACTCCGGATTCACATCCACTTGATACTCCTGAACATATCCGCCAATAGATGCGACCTCTGCCACCCCACTTGCCGAAGACAACGCGTACTTTACATAGTAATCCTGAATACTCCGAAGCTCCTGTAAATCCCATCCCCCGGTAACATTTCCATTTTCATCACGCCCTTCTAAAGTGTACCAGAAAATCTGGCCTAATCCCGTCGCATCCGGTCCCAAGGCTGGATTCACACCATCGGGTAATAAACCACTAGGTAAGGAATTTAGTTTTTCTAAAATTCGGCTACGACTCCAATAAAACTCAACATCTTCTTCGAAAATGATATATATACTCGAAAAGCCAAACATAGACGAACTTCGAATTGTTTTAACTCCCGGTATTCCTAATAAAGTTGTGGTTAACGGATATGTGATTTGATCTTCTATATCCTGTGGTGAACGACCATCCCATTTAGTAAATACGATCTGTTGGTTTTCACCAATATCAGGGATAGCATCTACAGCAACCGGATTGCTTGGCAAAAACCCGGTATCCCAATTAAAAGGCGCATTAATAGTACCCCATCCTATAAATAGAATAAGAAGTAAAACAGCTACAAGCTTATTTTCTATTAAAAATTTTATGCATTTATTAAGCATGGATTGATTCTTAAACAATTAGACATTGGTGATAGTAAATCACCGAATACAGCAATATATCCAATCGACACTAGGCCGTTGGATAAAAGAAGCTATTGTTTAAGATCAAATTAAATAGGATTCGTCAATCTTGTAGATCTGCTTGACGACGAGTGGCGGTCTATACCTCTCGTAAGAAATTACGTTTTTATCTTCTCCCTGAAAAAGATAATTATAGGAATAAATAAAGGAAGTAACGAATACTAGCTGGTCGAATGAAACTTGGTCAATTGTAATCTTTAATTCATCCTGACCCTCGACGACAACCTGCTTGTCATCACAACAATTTTTCTTGATGATAGAACATCCCTCTATTGAAGATTTCTCCATATCCATTCCACAACCATCACCTTTTTTAAAAATAGCAGTTTCTACTAGAGTATCCCCGCAATAATGCATATTTACGGTAAATGACATCGTAGAAAAAAGCACTACCAACGCCATCAAGAATGACAATACCCTATGGAAAAAATGTTTCATGCTAAGTACAAAGTTAAGAAAAATGTATAATTGAAGATTTTGTTTAACATTTGTTTATCTAAGCTATCTGTACTAATATGTATTGAAATAGTTGTTTAAGAAATAGAAACGTTAAAAATTCTTATGATTTGAATACCAGTAAGATAGTTGGTAGGGTAAACCGCACTTAAACTGTTTATATAGTAAACATGCCTATTCTTGCTATAAAACTACCTGTAGATAATAATAATACACCCTAATTTATATTTTAATTAGTATTTTTCCTAAGTCGATATATAGGCCGCAAGAAAAATTCGGTTATTAGTGCATGTATTTTGCATATTATCCCAAATTGAAAAAATAAAAATTGAAGAAATCCGTACATAAAACCTATATAGGGACAATGGTTACCATCGTGATCCTGGTAACCATCTACCTCGCATACACCGGTTATTCCTACTACCGCACTCCCCTGGAAGAACGCTTTTACCATCCTAACCACGATTGGTTTAAGCCAAGTGGTGCCTATGGCCATGGCCTGGGAATTATTGGAACCTTAATGATCTTATTTGGAGTGAGCATCTATATTGCCCGAAAACGCTATAACTTCATGGCGAAGTTTATCCGACTCAAATACTTGCTCGAATTTCATATTTTCCTTTGTTCGCTTGGTCCTATTATGGTGTTATTCCACACTGCATTTAAATTTGGCGGAATTGTTTCGGTCGCGTTCTGGAGTATGGTCGCCGTTGTGCTTAGTGGTGTTATCGGCCGGTTTATTTATATACAGATCCCCAGAACCATCGAAGGTAGAGAACTTAGCCTTCAGGAAGTGAAAGGAATGAAAACAGACCTATCGGAAGTTTTAAGAGAAAAATACAAACTCGACCTTCCTACCATACAATTCTTTATACGTTTTACCCAAAATGACGAAGATACCGGAGAAAAAGTTTCCTTATCAGAATTAAAAAAGGCTTTATTAAAAAGCAAACTACCAAAGGACCAGAGAAAATCTATCCTTAAGCTTCTAAAGAACGAACGAACTCTTAGCCGAAAGATAAGTCGCTTACAAACCATGCAAAAACTTTTTAAATACTGGCACGTGGCGCATCTTCCTTTTGCACTCATTATGCTTGTAATTGTAATTATTCATGTGGCCGTTACCCTGGCATTTGGATATAAATGGATCTTTTAATGGATATCCTTATAGAAAATATCATTGTTTACGGTGCTGTCTTTATCTTCTGCGGGGCTATCGTGTACTTTTATCTTCGGAAATTGAAGAAAAATACCCGGGAGACAGAAAAGAAAGTCGCCATCGCCAAAGAAGAAGGTTTGTACGAACCTGTTTCCTTACACCCTTATATAGATCTGAACACTTGTATTGGTAGCGCAGCCTGTGTTTCAGAATGTCCCGAAAAAGATATCATTGGTATCGCAAATGGAAAAGCTACCCTTATTAACTCTTCCAATTGCGTAGGTCATGGTGCTTGTTTCCACGCCTGCCCCGTGGAAGCCATTTCACTTCGAATGGGAACCGAAACCAGGGGCGTAGATCTTCCGCATGTGAATCAGAATTTCGAAACCAATATCCGTGGCATATACATCGCCGGAGAACTAGGTGGAATGGGTCTTATTAGAAACAGTGTGGAACAAGGCCAGCAGGCCATCGACAGTATCGTAAAAAGTAAAAAACCAAACAAGAGTGGTGTAACCGATGTGATCATTATTGGTGCTGGCCCGGCAGGAATCTCTGCAACCCTGGCCTGCAAGAAGCACAAATTAACCAGTTTAACACTGGAACAGGACTCCCTGGGGGGAACAGTGTATACATTTCCACGCTCGAAAATAGTGATGACATCACCTATGAACCTGCCGCTCTACGGGAAAGTGAAATTGTATGATACTTCCAAGGATGAGTTACTAAATTTATGGAACAAAGTGATCGCCGAGCACCAAATCGAGATCAAAGAGAATTGTAAAGTGGTCGATATAGTACCTCAGGCAGACGACACATTTAAAATAGTTACGGCTAATGGAGAAGAATATGTGAGTAATAACGTGCTTATTTCCATTGGCAGACGCGGTAGCCCTCGTAAACTTGGTGTTCCTGGTGAAGAATCGCAAAAAGTAGCCTATAGATTGCTTGAGCCCGAGCGCATTTCAGGAAAAGAAATTATAGTAGTTGGAGGAGGTGATTCGGCTATCGAAGCTTCTTTGTTACTTATGGACAACAATAACGTGCGACAATTGGTAAGAACCGATACACTTACGCGATGTAAACCAAAAAATCGTGAGCGTATAACCGAGGCGAACGAACAAGGGAAGGTAAATTTAATGTTCTCAACCAACCTGGTTTCCATTAGTGATACTCATTGTATGATCAAAACAGACGGTGACGAAATCGTGCAGCAAGTTAAAAACGACCTGGTCTACATTTTCGCTGGTGGAATACTACCAACAGCCTTTTTAGAGAAGCCGGGTATTAAAATTACCAAGCGTTTTGGCTATATTATGAAAAAACATGGTTAACTTTAAGTAGGGTAATTTAAAAGTTAACTGTTTATTACAAAAGAAGGGACCTTAAACGACGTCGGTTCTTTTAACAAAACCCCAATAAACAGGAAATATATGGTTTGAGAAACCGGATAATCCATATCATATTTCCCATCATATTAGCTGTAACCTATAGTTATGGCCAGATATCCCCCGGCGATCTCACAACGGCGCATTCCAACCTGGAAGGACTAACAAATTGTACAATGTGCCACGATATTGGGAAGAAGGTTTCTAATGCAAAATGCCTGGAGTGCCACAAGGAGATTAAAACCTTAATAAACAATAATAAGGGGTATCACGCCAGTTCAGGAGTAAGAAACAAAGATTGTTTCGAATGTCACAGCGAACATCACGGACGTAAGTTTGATATGGTTCGTTTTGATGAAAACAGGTTTAATCACAACCTAACGGGCTATGTGCTGGAAGGAAAACATGCCGAAGTTGATTGCCGGCAATGCCATATGCCCGATAATATTGCGAATAACGAAATAAGAAAACGTAGTGGAACTTTTTTGGGCCTTGATAATGCATGTTTGTCCTGCCATGACGATTTCCATCAAAATACATTACCCAACGATTGCCTTAGCTGTCACAACATGGATGCTTTCAAACCAGTGCTAAACTTCGATCACAATAAAACCGACTATCCCCTTAAAGGAGGGCATCGTAATGTAGACTGCGTGGAATGCCATAAGATAACTACGCGTAACGGCGTTAAGTTCCAGGAGTTCGGTGGAATTCCCTTTGCAGATTGTAAATCCTGTCACAACGATCCTCATAACAACCAATTAAAAGGAAACTGTAAAGAATGTCATACCGAATCATCATTTTCAAATTTTATAGGGCAAGGAAGGTTTAATCATAACATAACAGATTTCAGCCTGAAAGGACAACATAAAAATATTGATTGTTTTAGTTGTCATAACCCAAGTGATGAGCCCTTGGCTGTCTTTCAGGATAAATTAAATATTGCTGAAGATAACTGTGTTGCCTGTCATGATGATCAGCACGACGGACTTTATGGATTGGATTGTGCGAAGTGCCATGTAGAATCGAGCTTTCTTTCCCTGAAAGACATGGATTTCTTCGACCACTCAGTTACCGACTATCCTCTGGAAGGTCAACACCTGGAGGTAGATTGCAGGAAATGTCATGTTGAGCGTTTTTCCACACCAATAGATTTTTCGGCATGCAACAAATGTCATAATGATTACCACCAGGGAGAATTTGCAACTAATGGCGTAAGTCCGGACTGTGTTGAATGTCATTCCCTGGAAAACGGGTTCGAATTTAGTCTGTATACCATAGAACAACACCAGACATCCTCTTTTCCGCTGGAAGGGGCTCACATGGCTACACCCTGTTTTGCTTGTCATATCAGCGAAGAGGACAATAGATGGACTTTCGTCGACCTGGGAACAAGCTGTGTGGATTGTCATGAGGATTTTCACGATAGTTACATAAGTGCCAGCTATTACCCCAACCAGGATTGTACGGTTTGCCATATTAATGATGCCTGGAACTTTGTTACTTTCGATCATAGCGTGACCAACTGGCCCCTGGAAGGCAGACACCTTGAAGTAGATTGTAGATCTTGTCATTTCGAAACTTCTGAAAATGACAATATTATATCTCAAAAATTTATTAACTTAGAGAATCAATGTGCATCCTGCCATGAAAATGTGCATGATGAACAGTTTGCCATAAATGGAGTAACGGATTGCAACAGATGCCATGTCACGGACAGTTGGTTTCCAAAAAAGTTCGATCACAACAGTACGGCCTTCCCATTGAAAGGACGGCATGCCGAAATTGATTGTAAACTTTGTCATGAGATTCGTGGTGAAAATGGAGAAACCACAGTTCTGTATAAATTAAACAAACTGGAATGTATCGACTGTCATTTACAATAGTATTGTTGCTTGCCATGACACCCTTGCTCGCTCAATCGCCACATGGTAATGATCTTAAGATCGACTGTGGGCAATGCCACAATCCAAATGGCTGGGAGATCGATTACGCCACATTGCAGTTTGATCATAATACTACAAATTTTGAACTGGAAGGCTCACACAGCACTACCGATTGTAAGGCCTGCCATACAGATCTAACCTTCAAGAATACTACTACAGATTGCATGTCGTGCCATCTGGACGTTCATAGTCAATCTGTTGGCAACGACTGTATGCGCTGTCACAATTCGGAAAGCTGGTTAGTTTTTAACATCCCGGAACTTCACGAACAAAATGGATTTCCACTTATTGGCGCCCACACCAACCTTAGCTGTATAGAGTGCCATAGCAATGAAAGCTCACTTATTTTCAACCCTATTGGGAATGAATGTATTGAGTGTCACCGTGATGATTATATGGCAACTACTAATCCCAATCACCCACTTTCCGGATTCTCTACAGACTGTCTTGAGTGTCATAGTCCGTTAAGTATGGGATGGGATTCTGGGGGGATAAATCATGATTTTTTCCCGCTTACCCAGGGACATGATATACAGGATTGCAGCCGCTGCCACGATGTGACTAATTTTTCAAATATCTCCGATGACTGTTTCTCCTGCCACATGGATGATTATGCCCAAACCACCAATCCCAATCACCAGGCAGCTAATTTTTCAACAGATTGCAACGAGTGTCATACAACTGCACCAGGGTGGATGCCGGCTATCCTTAATCACGATTTCTTCCCATTAACCATGGGACATGATATCCAGGATTGCAATGAGTGCCATATCAATGGTAACTTCAACAACACTCCTACCGATTGCTTCGCATGTCATTCAGACGATTACAACGCTACATCCGATCCCGATCACCAGGCTGCTAATTTCCCTACAGATTGTGTGCTCTGCCATACTACTAGTCCGGGCTGGATGCCTGCAACCGTAAATCATGGATTCTTCCCATTAACACTGGGACACGATATTCAGGATTGTAATGAATGTCACATAAACGGAAACTTTACAAACACCCCCACAGATTGTTTCGCCTGCCATGCCGATGATTACAATGCTACCACCAATCCGGATCATCAGGCAGCGAATTTCCCAACAGATTGTGCTTCCTGCCATTCTACCAATCCAGGATGGATGCCTGCCGTCCTCAATCATGACTTTTTCCCTTTAACCCTTGGGCATGATATACAGGAGTGTGCCTCCTGCCATATCAATGGAAATTACACCACTACTCCTACCGATTGTTTTGCGTGCCATATGGACGACTATAACGCTACTACTAATCCAAACCATTCAGCAGCACAATTCCCCACAGATTGTGTAACATGTCATACTACTAATCCCGGATGGATGCCGGCTACTTTCGACCACGATTCTATGTACTTCCCTATTTATTCGGGACAGCATGAAGGAGAGTGGAACCAGTGTATAGATTGTCACATCAATACTAGTAACTATGCAGTATTTACATGTGTCACCTGTCATACTCAAATCGATATGGACGATGAACATGAAGGTGTATCCGGTTACGTATACCAGAGCAATGCCTGTTTTGCCTGTCACCCAAATCCTTAAAATGGAAGGCAAATATTTATGAAATTTAAATTTGCGTACATACTAATATTGTTGCTGATATCGTCGGTGGTTTTAGCGCAGGATAAATCCATTAGCGGAACGGTTTCCTTTGTTACCTCGAACAATGTCTACGTGAAATTTGATGATACCAGGGATATCGAAATAGGTAAAAGTTTACAATTGGCCGGAACGGATTGTCTTAGGGTTACAGATAAATCATCCACTTCTGTTGTTTCGGTTGTTTTAAACAACTGCGCAGTTAAAATGGGTGATGTGGTTACTTACATAATAGTCGTGACAGAAACAGAACCGGGCACAGAGCCTTCTATTACAGAGCCTGATGATGAAGTACTTCCAGCCGAAGTTATAGTACCTACTACTCTGGACACGGAGAAGGAATCCATCTATACCGAAAATATCCGCGGGAGAGTCTCTTTGGCTAGTTATAATACATTTTCAGACCTTAGGGAGGATCGTCATCAGTTCAGGACACGTTTTTCGTTGAATGCCAATCACCTGGGTGACTCGAAATTCTCTATTGAGTCTTACCTCACCTACCGAAATATTATCACCCCGGCAGACAGTAGATACAATGGCAGGACTAATATCTTTAATATTTACAATCTCAATGTGCGATACGACGCTACACCTTCACTTTCTGTTACCGCGGGAAGAAAGATCAATCAAAAAGCATCTACCGTTGGCGCTATTGATGGTGTGCAGGTTGAGAAATATTTTGGTAATTTTTATGTAGGTGCTATGGGTGGATATCGGCCGGATTTCCAGGATTACGGCTTTAATTCGGATCTGTTACAATATGGTGGATACTTCGGAATACAGTCAAATTCGCAGGATTTTTATAGCGAAACCACCCTTGGTGCAATGGAACAAACCAATTCCGGGGCAACAGACCGTCGGTACATCTTCTTTCAGCATTTCAGCACCATAGCATCAGACCTAAGTTTATTTGGGTCGGCAGAGATGGATATCTTCGGAAATACAGGTAATGAGACCAGATTAACTAATCTCTATTTATCGGCTCGGTACAGAATAAGCAGAGCGGCAAATATTATGGTATCCTACGACTCCCGAAAGCGAATTATATACTACGAAACCTTTCAAACGGAAATTGAGCAATTGCTTAATGACGATCTGGCCAGACAAGGCTTTAGAACACGTATTAACGTAAGGCCTGCCAAGATCTTATGGCTCGGACTAAGCTATAGCAGACGCTTTAGAAGCGATAATCAAAATAAATCCGACAATTTTTACGCGTACGCCACTGTATCCAGAATTCCACATCTGGGCGGAAGAATAAACATTTCGTATAATATGAATTCTTCAAACTATCTTAGCAGTAATATTTACTCAATTCGATATTCCAGAGAGTTTTTTGAGAATAAATTGGGTACAGAAGTCTATTTTAGAAGAGCCGATTACACCTACGATTACAATATCGATGATCAGGGATTAAATTACATTGGTGCTACCTTGAATTATCGCATCTCCAGGACCTGGCAGTTAAGTTTTTCGGGAGAATTATCACAGGCTGATGTTGAAAATAACTATCGCTTTTATACACGATTAACCAAACGATTTTACAGCAAAAAGAAAAAATAAATTATGAAAAAGTCTAAACTTATATTATTTGCATTGTGCACAGCTTTTATAGTGTCTTGTAATAACAAACCCAAAGTGATCACTGCTCAGACAGAGCCAGATAATAATGAAAAGGTGAGTGGGATTTTTTCCGATGAAAATGCCGATAATCAACCGGCGAATTCTCAATTGGGAACCTCCTTTACCGAAGATCTGCACAAGGTAGTTGTTAAGGAGATACTGCCTGCCACAAAGTATGTTTATTTAAAGGTAACCGAAGGTGGTGGAGAAGAATACTGGATTGCAGCAAGAAAACAAGACATCGAATTAGGTAGCACTTATTTCTATCGTAATGGTTTACTGAAAACAAATTTTGAAAGTAAAGAATACAACCGTGTCTTCGACAGGATCTTTCTTGTTTCCACTCTGGTGGCCGAAGATCACGGGAACAATACGGGAACCTTGTCTGCCGATTTCACCGCAGAGCCCGAACAAACCCTTCAGAAAGAAAATATCCCTACGCATACCGAGGAGATTGTTCAGCATAAAGGAAGCATTAAAATTGCAGAACTTGTGGCAAATCCTACCGCCTACGAAGGAAAAACCGTCCAATTAACCGGTAAATGTGTGAAGATCAACCCAAACATCATGAAACGAAATTGGATCCATCTGCAGGATGGCAGTAAGAACGATTTCGACCTGGTCATTACCTCCAATACGTTTGTTCCTGAAGGAAAAACTGTAACCATGCGTGCTAAAGTTGTTTTAAACAAGGATTTTGGTGCTGGATATCGCTACGATCTAATCCTCGAGGATGGGGTTGTAATTGAATAACCTCATTAAGATATTATTGGAAACTTTCGTTTTCGGAGATAAGCTATAAAACTTATTAACACAATACAACTTACCACGATATAAACCCATTGCGGAATGGGAATAGGATCTCCGGTGGCATAAGAATGAAGCCCGGATAAATAATAATTTACTCCATAGTAGGTCATAATTACAGATGCCAGGCCAAAGATCGTAGCCAGATTATAGGCGTACAGGCCTCTTAATTTTGGGATCAATCTCATATGCAGAATAAAGGCATAGACCAGAATGGTTACCAACGCCCAGGTTTCCTTCGCATCCCAACCCCAGTAGCGACCCCAGGATTCGTTCGCCCAAACGCCACCCAGATAAGTCCCTACACTTACCATAAATAGTCCACCTATTAAGGTTAGCTCGCTTATATAGGTCATTTCCTGTACAATTCGCTTCACTCTGTCCTTATTTTTCTGGGTGATGAAAATGAGCAAAATAAGGTTGATCAATCCTATGATGGCCCCCAGCATTAGAAAGCCGTAACTTCCTGCTTCTAAAGAGACGTGGATAGTTAACCAATACGACTTCAATACAGGCACTAAAGGTGTAATTTCAGGGTCCAGAAAGCTTAAGGTGGACACAAATAGAATGGTCCCTGCCAACACCATAGTAGCGGCAAGTCCGCCAAAAGATTTACGAGTAAACAGCACGCCCGCAAGCGTGGAAGTCCAGGCAATATAGATCATAGATTCGTAGCCATTACTCCATGGCGCCCGGCCCGATACATACCATCGCATTCCCAGCCCAATCGTGTGCAGAACAAAGCCTAAAACGATGAGAGAGAATAAGATCCAGTATACTTTCTTTAGTTTTAAATTTGGTTTGAAAACCGATAAAAACAAGAAGAATAAAAGAAAAAGCCCTAGGATCATGTAGAATCCGGCAAGACGAGTAAAGACATTCATTTGGTTAAGACGAATCTCGGTATTGATCTTAGATTCGGAAGGCATAATGCTTCCTCCTTTGGCTTGCTGAAAAGATTTTAACTCCTCGAGGAGATGACCGGCATGATCAAAGTTACCGCTATTCGTGGCCTGCTGAAGGGCAGTACCATAAGCGTTGAAAAAATTCTCGGCTATGGTAGAATGATTATGGCCATCGTTCGGTGAGTGATTATGATTATTATACGCCTGCCAGGTATTGTTAGGGTCGTTAGGATTAGGAACGATCTTGAGAAGACTACCGGAAAATAACATGCTCATGATATTAAGCCGTTCGTCTATTTTCATAAGATCTTTTGCATAAACACCCCTATCAATAGGCTCCAGGGCGTAAACCCGTCTCACTTCATCCCTTAGCTTGTACTCCCCTTTTTCATTGAAGAAATCTTTATAAGAGGCATAATCACCGTTTACATTTAATAATTTCTGAACGTCTTTATGCTTCCCCAGTTTAACCATTTTCACATCGTACCAGTCCTTCTTATTCACGAACATCCCAAGAATTACCTGGTCTGCCGTTAAGCCATCCCAGCTTTCCTTTCTTGCAATCTTACGCATCACTTCTCTGGAAAGGGTATGCATGGGTTTCATTCTACCTTTAAAATCCTGAACTACCACTTTACTAAAGGCCTCGGCATGTTCCTTAGAAACGGCTTTCGACTTATACGCCTGTCCGTACGAACTATACCCTAAGGACAAAAGCAGCAGCAAAATAAAAGTGCCTCGTTTTGCTCTCAGTTTCTTTATTTTACGAAGTACCTCATGGAAGCGGGTATTTTTACTGAAGAAAGTAAGAATCATCCCAAGGGTGAGCAACGCATAGCCAATATAAGAGATCAAAGTACCCCAGAAATCACTGTTCACGCTTAAGTAAGTGCCCTTTTCGTCCCGATCGAAAGAAGACTGAAAGAACCGATAACCACTATAATTAAGGATATTATTCATATAAATACGGTAGTCCATATTCACATTTTCTGCAGGATCGATGAGCGTAACTTCACTGGCATAAGACGAAGCGCTGTTGGTTCCCGGATACTTCTCCATAATGAAATCATTCAGTTTAATCGAGAAAGGAACATTTACTTCTTTAGCGCCATACGCCGATCTAACCGATAGCTCATCAAAGTTCAGGATAGCCGGATTACCCGGTAAGCCACGGTTTCCGTATACCATAGTTTCCTGGGTATCACCATCTACAGTGACGTTTAATACCACGGCCGTAACGCTTTCACTTTTAACTTTAGGGTCTTCGCTTACCAGCTCGAGCGAGGCTTTTGGCTCGAATTCGGAAAAAACAAAATTGTTCGTTCCATCCGAATATAAAGCACGTAAAGCCAACGGGTTGAATTCACCATTAAAAACGATCGTATCCCGTTGCTGTGTCGCCATGACGGTTTGTACAAGTGGCCGGTCGTAATTTATCTGGAGTTGATCGTTAACATACCTCAGGTTTACGGCACCCACTATGCGTTGATCTTTAAAATTGAAAAGCATTTCTCCAATTCGGTGGGTACTTCCCTTCTCGACAAAATATTCTTCCCTGCCACGCGGACCAGCCACCACGAGCTTTGCTACGGGTACCCCGCCATCGGAATTGGCCTTCAATTGTTGCTTCGGATTTGGAATAAAATCGGTTACTTCAACAACAATTAAACTACCATCCACTAAATAGGATTCGTGAAAATTATTGTTTCCTAAACTTGCGAAAAGTACGGGTTCGTCGAAACTATAAGTCGTACCATTTTTCAATACATCGAATTTCAAATAGGTTTCGGCAGACAAAAAACTTGATGCCCTGTCATTTTCCCGTATATGCATTACCCCTTCAAATCCAAAATATCGGGTTACACCGGCCCCTATAATGATAATGATAATAGCAGCATGAAACATTAAAACAGCCCACTTACGCATGGGTATCATTCTGTATCTTAATATATTAACCAAGATGGTGATGCCAAATAATACCAGTAACAATTCGAACCACCAAGACTTGAAAATCACTTTTTGTGCAGCACTGGTACCAAAATCATTCTCAATGAAAGTAGCAATGCCGATCGCAGCCGCGAACAGGACGAAATAAACTCCGGCGGCTTTCGTGTCGAAAAATGGGAGAAGCAATTTTTTGATCTTCGGAAAGATGTTTTTCATGATACGAGTGATATTCACTCAAATTTAGTTTAATTATTCAATTTGCGGCCGGATAAATCACCTCCGAATCTTCTCAACCTCAGCTTTTAAAATATACATAATTTCTTAAATAGAACACTTCAGCAGGAAAATACCCTAAGAGAATCTTCGAAAAAATTCATTTTTTAATTCAGAAAAAAAGGCCCTTCAGTGAAAACCGCTAATAATCAATAATATAAGTATTCTTGAATACGTTTCCAGGAACGCTATTTAAATTTAACTGAAATGTATGAGGCCAGATATTTTATATTTTTCTGAATAACAGGGCATTTACGACAATGGTAAACTAATGAATGAAGTCTTTTTGTTGATATATCTGTCCCTTACCCAGATCTAATCTATAAAATTAAAGTTTTATAAATTTTTCTGAAGCTTTCATATCACCATCGGCATATAACGAAATTAAGTACACCCCCGATGAGAGTGAGTTCACTTTAAGGTGATCATTTTCAATTTCATAGAACTTTTCAGAAACAATCCTCCCAGAAATATCGGAGATACGAATATCATAGTCTGTTAAATCAACCCCATGAACATTTAATATATCATTCACAGGATTAGGATATAACTGAAATTTTTCTTCATTAAAATCCTCTACGGCTAGCGGTGCCGGTGGAAGCGGTATTAGCCCACCACCTAAAGGAGATACGGCATATAGCCCAAAGGCGGGACCGTTAGAATTTTGAGAAGGATCGAAGAATCCGGAAGCCAGCACAGTAACGGCTATTCCTTCCAGGCCCAGAGATTCTAGTGCGGCAATATAGGCAGCTAGTGCCTGGGTACCTGCTTCGTTACGTAATTCGATGGTATAATTATCGGAAGGGAATTCAAAATAGCCCTGATATTCGGAATAGGCTATATTATCCACGATCTGCCCCAACCCAACTTCGGTTTCGAATGCATCCATCACTGGTGCGTCTGTAGATCCCTGGTAGATCAACACATCTACCTTCAACGGATCCATAGAAGTTTCCCTTCCCATGTCGAACACGTGGAGATCGAAGGGAGGAGCCGGGTTGTATCCGGTACTACTTTCAATACCCCCCGCAATGATCACATAGGTCTCATTTTCGGTTAAGGTGAAAGTTTCGGTGTAAAAGGCATCGGAAGCGCTAGTGCTGTCGTCCGGGGCTACGCCAACGATCAAGGGAACCCCAGCAGGAAGGTCGGTGAAGGGAGACGCTGTCCTGAAATTCACATTGTCCAGAGTAAGCATCCCATTTACATACACATCGACGGTAGCTGTTAAAGCATCGGCCGAATTGTGGATCACTTGTACGCGTGCCGATTGTGAATAACTTACAGCAGATATGATCACGAAACTCAAGAGTAATAATGGCTTTTTCATAGGTTTTTTTTTGAGGTTGAAAAAAGCGATCAAAGGGGTACTCGTAAAGTTATGTATTTCAGAATAAAACAAAAAACCCGGGGATCTCCCCGGGTTCTTACTGTTTAATCGTAGAAGGTTACACCTCCTGTGGCAAGGTCGTACATCGCACCCACGATCTTTATACTTCCTTCCTGCTCCATATCCCGGAGGATAACACTCTGGTTTCGGATATTTTCTATTGCCATTTCTACATTCACTTTGGCCACCTCATCTACAAACTCCAGATTTGACGAATTACGTTTAGATTCGTCCTGTGGTTCCTTAACAGCGAATACGGCAGGTTCTATCTTATTTATTAGAGTTGTGAGATTCCCCATGCGTGCATGATCGCAGGCTCCTTTAACGGCTCCACAACAGGTGTGTCCTAGAACAACCAAAAGCTTGGTTCCTGCCAACTTACAGGCAAATTCCATACTTCCAAGAATATCCTGGTTGATGAAATTACCGGCGATTCTAATACTGAAGATGTCGCCCAATCCCTGGTCGAACACAAGTTCGGCCGAGACGCGGGAATCTATACAACTTAAAATCGTTGCAAAAGGGAATTGGCCCTCCGCAGTTTCGTTTACTTGTTGTAGTAGATTTCGGTTTGCTTTCAGGTTATTCTGAAATCTTTCGTTTCCTTCCTTCAAAAACTGTAGAGCTTTATCGGGAGTCATTGTTGCTTGTGTTTCTCTTGTATGTGCTTTCATAGTGTGTTTTTTTTACGTTGTTTTTGGTCTTAGTTTAAAAAATTGAATATAGCTCGGTGGATTTTCCACCTCTCCCCTTTCGGAGATTATTTTTATTGTAATATTTCGATTCCTTGCTTTTTCTGAAAAATCTTCGAGGATCTCAACGATATCATTGTCCAGATAGCGTGTTTTTCTCACATCCAGCTCAAGATAAGTATCCTCGGGGAGATTATCAAGCTCCTTTAAAATTGCACCCTTATTGAAGAAAGTAACTTCTTCTGCGAGGGTCATTTTAATTTTATGCTTCCCATTACTCTTATCTTCTATGTGCAGGAAATGCGAGTTTTGGTAGCTTTTCAGAAGTATGACAACGATCCCAACAGCAAGTCCCAGACCGATGCCGATAAGCAGATCGGTAAATATTATTCCTGTGACAGTTACTGTGAAGGGAACGAATTGTTTCCAGCCAAGGGCATACATTTTCTTGAATAAAGCAGGCTTGGCCAATTTATATCCCACTACCAGTAAAATTGCGGCCAGTACCGATAACGGAATTTTATTGAGCAATTTTGGGATAAGGATGATCGAGATCAGCAGGAAGAATCCGTGAATGATAGCCGAAGCCTTAGTTTTCCCTCCCGATTGAATGTTGGCTGAACTTCTCACAATTACCTGCGTAATGGGTAAACCACCAATTAGCCCGGACATGATATTTCCGGTCCCCTGGGCCAGAAGTTCTCTATTGGTAGGAGTAACTCTTTTCTGGGGGTCTAGTTTATCGGTAGCTTCCACGCACAATAAGGTCTCCAAACTGGCCACCAGGGCAATGGTAAATGCCACGATCCATATCTGCGGATTGGTGATCTCGGAAAAGTTAGGAAATGTGAATTGTGCCAGGAATGAGCTGGCATCTTCGGGAGCCGGCACGCTAACCAGATTATCGGAAGCAATTCCAAATCGGGTTCCTTCGGTAAGCACAAAATATACGATTCCGAAGATAACCGCAACCAGCGGGCCCTGTATCAAAGTAAATAACTTTGCTTTTTTAGACAATACCTTCTCCCACAGGATCAAAATACCGAGGCCTACCAGTGCGACTATAGTGGCCCCGGGGCTAATGTACTTTACTGTTTGTATGATCCCGGAGAAAGTATTTTCTCCATCAACCTGAAGGAAGGCAAAATCGCCTTCGGGATCTGCATTATATCCAAAGAAATGAGGTATCTGTTTCAGAATGATGATTATCCCAATACCAGTTAGCATCCCCTTAATGACAGATGATGGAAAATAATAACCAATTACTCCGGCTTTCAGAATTCCGAAGATCAATTGAATAACTCCTCCCAGCACCACAGCTAGTAGGAAATTTTCGAAGCTACCAAGGGTAGCAATAGCGGCTAAAACAATAGCGGCCAACCCCGCTGCAGGACCGCTTACCCCAATTTGAGAACCACTAAGGGAGCCTACCACAATTCCTCCTACGATCCCTGCTATGAGACCGGAGAAAAGCGGTGCTCCACTAGCCAGGGCAATCCCTAAACAAAGTGGCAACGCAACGAAAAATACGACAATACTTGCGGGTAAGTCGCTCTTTAAATTTTTGAACATAGTAATAGATTTTTCTTCAGAAAGCTCTGAAGATGAGTTAATTTATTCGCGTACTGAAAAACTAACTCCTACGTTCAGGGGGTGGATTATTGATCTGAATATGAAACTCTGAAAAATCGTCCAGGTAATGACGATCTAAATTTTGTTGAAGGGATAGAAACTCACTTTCCATTCCATTGAAGCGCTCGAAGAAAACCTGCTTCTCTTCCAGGTCCTTGAGGTTCTTTAACTTATTGTCTTGTTTATTCTCTTCCTCAATAGGGTTAAGCACTATTAGATCTACCCGATCGTCCTCGATAAAGGGGATCACAGCGGGAGCAAATAGTGAGAATATCACCAAAACCGTTAATATGTACTGAGAGAACTGCTTCATTGTTTCGGGGCACGAAAATATGAAATAGATCCCACTTTATTAAAACTGTTTAACAATATTTTATCAATGTAAAACAGATAAAATTAGTCGGTTTGCGGGATGGTAATAGATTGAAGGGCGCCATTGATTCCCCATTTTATTCCGAAGAGGGTAACGAGGTCATCTGTTTCTTCAAAATTATTTCCGAAGCTTCCTGTGAGGAAGATGTCGTTGATAAGTTGATACCGGATAGTTCCCACAGAACGATACCCTTCCATATCTCCGCTCCTGTTTATATACTCGTAGGCCACACTTAGCTTGTCGAATTCCAACTCTCCCTTAACACCCAGATCGAAGGCATTAAATCGGTCATCGTTCGCAGCAGGGAATATCCCACGTCTTGTATCATCCAGATATCGAACGAAGCCGTAGACATTAAAGTAGTCTCTGTTTGTTTTTTTCTTATCGAGGAAGGAAGACAAAGTAAGGGTGCTCCATATCCCGAATCTCCCTGCGGTATTGTCGTTAAAAGTATTTCCGAAGAATCTCTGATTATAAGCGGCCGCCAGGTCTATGGCAAAAAGCGGTTTCCTACTGGTAATCTCTTTAAAGGCAACGTCCAGGTCTTTCGCTGTAAAATTATCTTCTTCACGTTTCTTCTCTCGAAAAGCATTCAATCCGGCTTCATACCATTCCTTTGCAGCTTCAAATTGAGCGGTTGTATCATAATCACGAGGGTCCGGTGGGCAGTAGCAAGCAAGTCTGTATTCTTTGATCGCGGCACGATATTTTTGGATTTCTTCATCGGTCGCACCCACAGTAGGTCTGGTAGGTTCCGGTTTGTCGCAAATCCCTTTATATGTTTGCATAGCTTCCTGAAATGCTGTTTCGCTTCTGTAATTTTCAGGTTTTGGTATCTTGCATTGGGTATTATATTGCTCCATATAATTTGCCGAATTATTAAGATACTTCTGCGCCTGTTGCAAAGCTTCCTTATAATCTTTAATATCGTCCTGTCGTTTTATCTCAAACAAGGTTGTTCTAACCCCAATACTGATGTTCGTAATAGAATCGGCAGATTTCATATATGCCGCCGACACTGAGGCCAGGCGAAGTTTGGAAAAGAAATTCTGCGAAACACTTCCGTCCTCCTGTGTTTTGATTCCGTAATATTTTTCGGGGGTCATATGGGTATGTTGGATCATCCAAAAAGGAGTTACTTCAACGGCAAGATTCCCCAAAACGCCATCTTCGGTGACATCCTGAATGAGATCCAAGGCAAATGCCCGGGTTGAATTTGGCCGTTGAATACTTGTGGGCGCCTCATCCAGTAATATAAAAGCTGGAGTATTGGGAACTTCAAGATTATCGAAAGAAATTTCCTTTTCTTTTTTCTCAGGGTTAGTGTCCTGTGCCCAAACAAACTGAATAAGGATTATGGCGAGTATGGTACAAATATTTTTCATACAAATTCTATTCGTTTGGTTATTTCCACGCTGGATATATCAGAATCGTTGACGATAGCATCCAGGTTATTGAACGGCTTCTCCCCTTGAGGCCCTCCATCGAGTGTATAGATGATGTGTGTCATCTTTATCGCATCTTTCACAGCAGAATCGGGTATGTTGGAGAAATTAAGCGAGGTATTAACTATTAAGGTTCTGAGAAATAATTTGCGATTTATACCGGCTTTGGTGGCTGGGATATTTCCATTGCTATTGTCATCCGATTCGCAAATGCGGTTGTCTGCTGTAATAGTATCCAGATAAACTCTGGTCTCCGCCGAACCGGTAGAACCCACCTTTACATCTATCTTTACGTGTTTCGCACTATCGTCCACTTTATAAGTATCCATATTTCCTTATTTTCTATAATGAACTAAAGTTAGGCTTTTAAAAAGTTTAATTTGACCCTTCGATACAATTTCAGGAAAAATCCCCTTTGTATGTTCGATACCATCAACACCAGTATAGGGATATATTTTTTACTATGTGGGTTACCGATTTTCACATAATTTTCACAAAGCCCAAGCATCATTCCTGTATATTTAGCCATTCAAAAATTAAAATTAGAATGAAACATATTCTCATTGTAGCCTTATCGGTTTTAACAATTTCATGTAATTCGGCGCAAACAAAGAGCATACAAAAGATTTCAACTCGAGTTGACTATGCTAATACGATCACTGCTGAAGAGCTAAAAACTCATTTGTATACGTTTGCCAGTGATAAAATGGAAGGACGAATGACAGGAACGGATGGCCAGAAATTAGCTGCTGAATACCTTCGGAATTTTTATATGGATCAGGGAATTCAATCTCCAATTGAAGAGAACAACTATTACCAGACCATCCCTGCCAGTTACCTTGGAAGAAGGATAAAGACAGACTCGGAGAATGTGGTTGCCTTTATAAAAGGTTCGGAAAAGCCGGAAGAAATAATAGTCCTCTCAGCGCATTACGACCATGTGGGTATGCGAGAGAACGGTGATATTTATAATGGCGCCGATGATGATGGAAGTGGTACTGTGGCTTTGCTTGAGATCGCCGAAGCGTTTCAACAAGCGGTTCGTGATGGAAATGGCCCTAAACGATCAATCTTATTCTTGCACGTTACGGGGGAAGAAATTGGTTTATTTGGATCGAAATATTATACCGAGAACCCAATTTTTCCATTAGAGAATACTGTGTGCAATCTTAATACCGACATGATTGGTAGGATAGATCCGGATAAAGCAGGTGATGAAGACTATGTGTATTTAATTGGTAGTGATAAACTTAGCCAGGAGCTTCATGATGTCTCGGAAGCTGTTAATGATAAATATATACAGTTAGAACTGGATTATAAATTTAATGATGAAAACGACCCAAATCGTTTTTATTACCGTAGCGATCATTATAATTTTGCAAAAAATAATATTCCGGTAATCTTTTATTTTAATGGCGTACATGAGGATTATCACAAACCTACCGATACGCCGGATAAGATAGAATACGATCTATTGGCGAAAAGAGCCCGTCTTATTTTCCAGACCGCCTGGGAAGTATCGAATAGGGAGAACAGGATCGTCGCAGATAAACTTGGAAAGAAGGAATAGCTTATATAATGCCACGATGTGGTGTTAATTTAAGGGATATGCATAGTCGATAACAATTCCTAAACAAAATGTTAATAAGCTTGAATTGTAGAGCAGATTGTTCAGATTTTATTACATTGTCTAACTGTTTGTATACGAAAACCTCGGTTTTCATAGAAATAAATGACATTAAAAACTGATTGCAGTATGGCTGTGATTAGAGAATCATAATTTAGAGGTTATGTATTCTTAGAGCCCTTCCAAAGAAGGGCTCTTTTTATTTATGCGATTTTCTCCCTCTTTACTTAACTTTTTACCCAATTCACTTCTCCTTTCTCAATTTCGGAACCACCCTCATATCTTCAATTATTATATCTATATAATAGATGCTGTATATATAATTGATATATAGAATTTTAGCAAACTATTTCCTTCCTTTTTAGATTAGCCAAAATCGATTTAAATCACTTTAAAAGCTCTGTAAGCTTATACACATTCAAGTTATTGTATATATCGACAATTAATAGAGTTTAAGAGGATTTGATTTAATAAAGCCGGGAACTTCAAGTCTTTCGGAAAATTATAAATAGTAAAGTTTAACCTCAATCCCACTTTCATGTATGGTACATCTTATTATTTTCTATCAAAAGGAAAAGTTTGTTAGGCCTCGAAAAATACTAGTAGTTATGTTATTTATTTATATTATCGTTTGCCTTACGTTACAGGTTGTTTCACTGATGCTATAACGAAGAATGAATTTGATGAACACTAAGTAGAACGGTTCGTGCCCGGAATATTTAGTGATTATGTTTTGATTGATCCTTATACTATTCAATTATCTCCAATTGCCTTATTAAAAACTTATAAGTACATGAAGTTAGTTAGCCATTATAGGAATCATGCGTACTCAACAACGAAGGAATTTGTGTATAAAATGTGTTATATATCTTTGTGTTAATGATAGTTAACGATAAAACACCTTTTTGGACTTTTCTTATGTGTATAATTCTATGCACTAATCTTACGCTATACCCACAATCCTACACCGAGAATAAAAGTACAGAAGAATTTACGACTTTTCTTGACGGCTTAAATCAAAAATTAGGAACAGGTGTACCATTAAATGCTATAGATTATTATAAAGGTATCGACCTTGTCCAGGACATAGAAAGTGACAGTCTGCGCGTACAATTTTATAATATATTTTTAGCCCACTACGGTGATTCAGGCCAAACCGAGTTATTAGTTTCACTAGCAGAGGAGGCCCTACCAATTTTAAAAAAACAAAAGGACTATATGAATATAACATTTACTTATGTTCATTTAGCAAAGACCTATATATCGGATAATGACAGGAACAATTTTCGCAGGATATGTGCCGAATCTGTTGCTTATTATGATAATGAGAATTCTGATCATATTATGAAATACAGCGCCTACAATAATGTAGGTGTTTACTATCAAGAATTTTTAAAGGAGTACGACTCTGCGATGTATTTTTTCAATAGAATACTAGAATATCCCGAGGTATTGAAAACGCATAAACATTTCGCCGGGAGCGTATACGATAATGTTGCACTAATTCACATGAGGAAAGGTGAATTTGATAAAGCGAGAGATTATTTTTCCAATAACTATTTAAAAATATATCCTGCTTTTAACGACGGTGAGCGATGGATGAGAGCCGGGATCCAATGGGCAGATACAGACATCAAGCTTGGAAATCTACCAGAGGCAAATCGAATACTTTCACATGTTTTAACGCAGATGGACTCCCTGGGAAATTATCCTCAAAAAGTATATAACCGTATCCTACTGGCTCATACTTACGAAGAATATTACAAAGCTTTGGGCGATTATAAAAAAGTTATTTCATATTCTAATGAAGCTAGTCGATTAAAGGATAGTATAGAGAGAGTAGAAGAAAAAATTAGGTTCGACACACAGACAGATCTTTCGCGCATCGTAATGGATCGATCTAAAAAATCTTATGAACAAGAAAAAATTCTAAGGTTGAAAGAAGAGGAAAAATCGGAAGTAACTACCTGGATCCTAATCATGTCTATCGCGGCTTTTGTACTGTTTATTTTCGTAATTATGAGTCATTATAGATTCCGCGTGCGAAGGGCAAAGGCGGCCAAACTCATTGAGGAAGAAAGAGCCAATGTTGAGAAATTAAAGAACGAAGTTTTACAATCCGAAATAGCTTCAAAAAAACAAGATCTTGTGGACTTTGCCGTAAATATTTCATACAATCAGAAATGGGCTAAAGAACTATTAGAGAGGATAAAAGAAATCAAGCAATTAAAAGGGAGGTCTAAGGGAAAGGGTTACGAATTACTTGAGAAGGAAATTAAAAATAAAGTGATGGCAGAGGAAGAAATTATCGATTTTCAGAATAGAGTCGATCTGCTTAGTAACGAATTTTATCATAGCCTAAAGCAACAATTTCCTTATCTCACCAAATCGGAAATTAAATTGTGCTCACTTATCCGTTTAAATATTGATAATCCGGAAATTGCGCTCATTCAGAATATAAATTTGTCTTCAGTGTATCAAAATAGGTCCAGATTAAGAACCAGGATGAAACTTATACAGGATCAGGATCTGGACACTTTTATTTCTGAAATCTGATTTACTTTTTAGTGAATCTACCGAGTACTTCCTTATTATTCTTATTCCTGACGTAATTGTATTCTTGCAAATAAAGAAGCGAATCTCGAGTTCTAATCCGATTTTATACGCCTTTATTCCGATTTTTTAATTTCGGTTAAATGCCTGATACTATTGGCTTTCTAATTCCTAAACCCATACTTGTATATGAATAGTATATATCCAAATTTATGTATGGCCCGTAATGATTACTACCTTAGTCGAACCAGCATATTTACATTTGTTAACTGAATATCCCCGAATTCATGAAATAAGAACATATGGTACTTTGCTTAGTTTCTATTAACACAAAATGATGTTTAAAAGGCAATTAATTTTATCATGCTTACTAGTATTAGGCTTTTCTCATGTTTCGGGCGATGTTTTAGCGCAGAATACAGATAAGATCAACCAGCAATTCGAAACCTTCTTATCGGAAACCTTTCAAAAAGACTATAATAGAGAAAATCCGCCGGATGTGATGGATTATTATAAAGGGCTCGACTTACTGAAAGGGGTCACCAATGATACACTTCTCAATACGTTTTATTTGATCTTTATACAAGGGTTTGCCGATAATCATCAATACGATATGGTCCTGCAAACGGGTAAGAAAGGATTGCCATTTGCCAAAAAATTAAAATATTACCCCTATGTGACGATAATTTATAAACTGATGTCTGATGCCTACATTGAAAAAAATGATCTGGATAGTCTAAAACGCATCAACCGAGAGCTAATAAACTATTACGAGGAACAACCCACGCATCCATTCAAACTCTCCGCCTACAACAATGCAGGAATCTATTTCTTTACATATTTTAAGGAATACGATCTGGCCATGAGTTACTTTAAGAAAGTGTATTCTTTTCCAAAAGATAAGTATGATGGCTATGAAATATTACAGGGTAGTATGTACGATAATATAGCCCTAATTCATATGGAGCGAAAAGAATACACCAAGGCCAGGGATCTTTTCTTAGAAAACTTTGAGTTTTATCAGAAATATTTTGATGAGGAACGTTGGATGCGCTCCGGAATACAATGGGCCGGAGCAGAAATTAAAATGGGAAATCTGGAATTTGCAGGAGCGTTTTTACCCAATATAGAAAAAAAGATGGACTCACTTGGAGCGTATTACAATAAAGAGCAGAATGAGATCCTGTTGGCTCGAACCTGGGAGGACTACTATCTAATAAAAGGGAATTATGAAAAGTCGTACGGTTATGCTACCAAAGCACACTCCCTAATAGATAGTGTTGCTAATGTAAATAAGGACATAAAGTTTAGTTATTTCTCGAGATTAAAGGATATTGCTCTGGAAAGATCAAGAAATTTTTATTTACAGGAAAAGCAACTGAGGTTAGAACAACAAGAACGAAGTCGATTAATCTATTGGCTTTTACTCTTAATTTTAGGGTCTCTTGGCTTATTGATATTCACTCTTATTTCAAGGTTTAGGCATAGCGTTCGCCAAGCCAGATCTGCCAGGATCCTGGAGGAAGAAAAAGCTAATAACGAGCAACTTAAAAATCAACTTCTTGCTTCCGAAATTGATGCTAAGAAACAAGATCTCATAGATTTTGCTTTAAACATTTCATATAATCAAAAGTGGGCAAAAGAATTACTCGTTCAAATTGAATATATCAAGAAATGTACCGGCAGAGATAAAAATAAAGCCTTCGAACACCTAGAAACCGAGATTTTTAATAAGGTAAAGGCTGAAAAGTCCATCATTGCCTTTAATGATCGGGTACATCATCTAAGTAATGAATTTTATCAGAAACTAAAAACTCAATTTCCACATCTTACCAAATCTGAAATAAAACTATGCTCGCTAATCCGATTGGGAATAGATAATTCAGAAATCGCCATGATGCAGAACATCGTACTTACTTCTGTGTATCAAAACAGATCTAGATTACGCCATCAATTAGGCTTGTCTGCGGATGACGATCTGGATGGCTTTATCAAAAGCTTGTGATCGTTTAAAACAACCTCCTTTTATTTTATTATCAACATTTTACGTCATAGATCTCTAAATTAGTAGATGGTTTATGTAATCTACGTATAGGAATAACGAATACTCTTCACAATACTAAATCATTAAAAGGGCTTAGCTTGCCTATAGTTTAATATTGAACGTGGCATACATTATATGCCTCATTGTTATCATGTTGGAAATCCACCTAGATAAAGGTGGGTTTCAGATTTTTTTGGTTTCTAGCAAAGCCACCAAGTAGTGTAAGCTCTTATTTTAGATTCACTTCCACTAGTTCGTGTTGATACATGTACCTGGTTAGCCAGTGTTATTTGTTATTATTGAGCATGATTTTTCCATATTGGAAGTGTTATGGGCCGTTTAACTAATTAAAAAACGGCCCTTTTTTATTTGATGGCATAGATTAGTTTTCAACTGCTTCACTTTTTAGAATATTGGTTCCGTTTAAATAGCATATTAGCTAAAAATAATGTGATAATTCTGTATTTAAATTTTCTTCCGACCCCTTTATAAATGTGACATTATTTACAGATATAATGATTTAGTCTATATAATGTATAAGCGGTGTATAGGTGTTGTATATATGCTTTTTTTGATTGGTAATAGGTTGCCAACTATGTTTGTGACAGGAAAAATCAACTAAAGCCAATAGTTATGTCAACTCTACAACTAGAACCTGTGTATCACACAAGATTAAAACGCCCTGAAACAAACTTAAACCCCATAAGAAGTACAAGCTTTCTTAGTGCAGTAGTTATTAACTCCTCACAATTAGCCATTATCGATGACAGCGAAAATATAATCGAGATCATAGATGTTTTTGAGTCGGGAAAGTCTCCTGGATTTTCTCTCGATGATTTCGCTTCCGGTAAATACTTTGTTCAACTATCAAGTGACGTAAAAACCATAATTAAATGCACCTCATGAAAATTAGATCATCCTGTTTTGCCCCGCAATTGTAATACCGGTATGTAAGTAGTCGCCCCACTTCATACCGGTGGTTACAAGGATCACTGATCTAATTTGAACTTTGGTAAAAAAATGTGGCATGTAAACAACAAGCCACAATATTTAACTAAAATAATAGACTATGAAAATTGTTTTGATTGATTCCCATGCTGCTCATGGCCTGTTTTTATCAAAAATTCTAATAGAAAAGTATCCCGATGTGGATTATTGCAGGTTAGAACGTTTTATTAGGATGAATAACAGTTCCTCGCATATGGACACCGTATTTATTTATATGATTAACGAGGCCAATGACCTTGATCAGTACATTGAACATAAAACCAAATTATATCTGGATCGAATTTTTTGTTCAGGTACTCCTAAAGATCTGTTGGAGTTTCAATTGGATCAACCTGTCAACTACGTCTCCTTAAGACAAACCAGGGATCGATTGGTAAAACAACTTTGCGATAAAATAGACACTTTATACGATCGCTGGAAACTAAGCAAAAATCAGATTCGGCTTTTCAATTCGCCTGCTTATGTAGCTAATTACGGTACCTGATTCAACCTCATGTAATGAGCACGATGATGAATGGATATCCCCACAAGTCAATAACCTTGCGATATTCCTTGCCATCTGTGCCTAATTTTGGCAAACGTACTGGTAATTTGACTCCTCCCCCTTTTTCTACTAGATTTAGGGGGAGGTACTTTTAATAAACCTATAGTCAAACCCTCCCTTACCAAATAATTGATCAAAATCATCTTGCTTTAAGAGTAAAACCAAAATCTCACCAAGAGGTAATACTGGTAAATTAGTTGTATTTCTTCTTAATAATTATATGAAGCCTTAATTCACAAGTGGTTATTAAATGGACCAATCCAATCTTAGCATAATCCTAACACAAATTCATGTTTACTGCATTAAGAAACTGTGAAATTAGAAATATGTAGAGCTAATATAGAGTCTATATAGATGAAATGTAGATGATTGTTTTTAGGTGAGCTTGTCCCGCAATAGTATCTTTCAACAGTCGAAAATTAAGAGTTAGGTTCGTCAGTCCACCTTGGAAAATTACGGTTCTCTTTCATCTTAATTCTGTTCTCAGAATTTGAACAAATACCCAACAACACAATTTGTTCAAGCCAGTATTTTTCAATTGAATATGTGGAAAGAGCACGATAGAATTTAAATTATTTAATTCTCGACAATAAGTTGGATAACGTTCTTTTAAAATACATCATCTGATCCCTTAGATCAATGATATGTCCCTCGCGCTTTTAATAGGTAATTTTTAGGTTTGCACCAAGCCGGACATAATTAAAAGAATCTGAGAGTGGATTTTCATGACGAATCTGCTCTCATATCCAACCCATTACTAATATTAATTTATAACAAAACTGAACTTTTGGATTTTATGTTTCTCATTTGTTATTACAATAATCCTAACTAATCAGTGAATGTTTGTTGATCATAATTAATTAAACATGTTAAGAGGTTACTTATTGATAGGTCAACATTCTATTTTCCCGGGATAACTCCCGGGAAAATTTTTTATTCAAAAACCTCAACAAAATTAAATTGATCCTATGAATTGGTTGATTTTCACATTAATACTAACTATAGTAGTACTCATCATACTTGCCCTTACTGCAATAAACAAAGCGGAAAATTTACGATATATGGGAATTCAACTAACCCCTAAAAACCTATGGGAAAAACTTATCGTTAAACTTTTCCTCAAGGACCGGCTGAAATAAGATCAGTTCCTTTACAATAATTCTTTTCATTTTCTCATTATCCACAAAAAAAGCCCTCAACTTACGCTGAAGGCTTTAACGGGTGGAAGACCGGGTTCGAACCGGCGACCTCTGGAACCACAATCCAGCGCTCTAACCAGCTGAGCTACAACCACCATTTGCTTTTTATGATAAAAGCGGAGGCAAATATAAATCTTTTCCCCTGCTTCCGCAATACTATTATTTAAATTTTAAATAAGATCGAATACCGAATTTACCGCCGTATAACGCTCTACGGTAAATCCTTCTCCATATTCAGTCCCTATAAGCCTTCCTAGATTTCGGTTTCGATACCTAAGACTTTCTGTAGCATTTTTACTCGAGATGGGAGTTTCGGGTTCTTTCGAATTTTCGTCGTAAAACTGACTCCGATACGCAAACACAGCTTCCAGTTTCTTATCCATATAACCACTTACATCCACCACAAAGTCGGGCTCAAGTTCCTTCCATTGTATATAATGATAGACATGCCTTGGTCGCCATGCCTGCTGAGATTCACCATCTAATTCGGTCTCAATTCTACGGAGACCGCTCAAAAAACAGGCATCACTACTTAACTTGCTTCCCTTTCCATGATCGATATGCCGGTCCTCAACCGCATTACACAATACAACCTCCGGACGATACTTTCTAATCATCCTTATTACTGCTAACTGCGCCTCTTTGGTATTCTGAAAAAACCCATCTGAAAGACCTAAATTCTCACGAACCTCTACTCCTAGTATCCTAGCCGCTTCTTTGGCCTCCTTACTCCTTATCTCGGCACTTCCACGCGTACCTAATTCACCTCGGGTAAGGTCTAATATTCCCACAACTTTTCCCGCTGCTATCTCCTTGGCGATGGTGGCCCCACAACTCATTTCAACATCATCCGGATGAGCCCCAATCGCTAATATGTCTAGTTTCATACAAGTGATTTTTGTAACCGATTCTTGGAAACTTCCCTAAAAGCATGTTCCAGATCGGCAATTAGGTCGTTTTTATTTTCAATACCTATCGAAAATCGCAATAAACCATCCGAAATCCCCTGGCGTTCTCTTTCTTCTGCACTCAATAATGCGTGCGAAGTCTTTGCCGGAGACAGGATAGTGGATTCCACCCCGGCTAAACTCATAGATTGCTTGATCATTGAAAGGGATTCCATGAATTTATTGGGATCTACTCCAGATACTAATTCGAAAGAAAGCATCCCGGTATAACCCTTCATCTGCTTCTTTGCGAGCTCATGGTCCGGGTGTTCCTTCAATCCGGGATAATATACTTTTTGTACTAATTCATGATCGTTCAACCACCTCGCTATTTTTCGGGCATTCCGGTTATGTGCCTTAACCCGAATTCCCATAGTCTTCATACTTCTTTCCAGTAACCAAACCGTATAATCACTTAAACTCCCTCCCAGGTTCTTCCCTACATTCCAGATCTTTTTTATATGTTCTTCTGAAGCGGCCACCGCTCCTGCACAAATATCACTATGGCCTCCCATATACTTGGTCGCACTGTGGATCATAATATCGATCCCGAAATCGGCAGGCGTCTGATTTATTGGTGTGGCAAAGGTATTATCGATCATAGATACGAGCCTATATTCCTTAGCCAGCCTGGAGATCATTTCCAGATCGGTGATCAACATTAGTGGATTGGACGGAGTTTCCACATAGATTACTTTTGTGTTTGGTTTTATTTTATTTCTGAAGTCGGTTTCTGTAAAACCATCCGTAAAGTCGAAACTAATTCCGTATTTAGGAAGTTCTTCGACCATAAAATTATAGGCTCCTCCATAAATAGTTTTCTGAACCACCACATGATCTCCCTGCCGTAAAAATGCCAGCATAGTATGACTAATTGCCGCCATTCCACTACCAAATATAAGTCCGGCTTCACAATGTTCTAAAGCCGCCACCTTTTTAGCCAGACCTTCCTGGTTTGGCGTGTTGAAATATCTGGGATAACGCTTTACATCCACATTCTCATAGGCGTACGAACTCGACATATACAAAGGCGAGATAGCTCCCTTATATTGCTCATCTTTTAGTTCTCCTACGTGGGTGCAAATTGTATTCACACCGGGTGACTTCGATTTCATTTCAAAAGATTTTTTTTACCCTACTAATTTATAAATTCCTTTTCAGGTTTGCTATCTTTAGCCAATGAATGTTTTGCTAACCAACATTAAGGAATTACTACAAATTAGGGACGCATCCACACACCTGCTAAAAGGCAGTGAAATGAAGCATCTGCCAACTCTAAAAAATGCGTGGCTTCTCATAGAAGATGATACTATAGTAGACTTCGGAAGCATGATGGCACAGCCCGAAGGAAACATTGATAAGACTATAGATTGTAGCGGAAAGATCGTACTTCCGTCGTGGTGCGATTCGCATACGCATATCGTTTTTGCCGGAAATAGGGAACAGGAATTTGTCGATAGAATCAACGGACTCACATATCAGGAAATAGCCCTTAAAGGCGGTGGGATTCTCAATAGTGCCGAAAAACTACAGCTAACTTCCGAAGATGATCTGTTCGCGCAATCGGCCCAACGCCTGGAAGAAGTAATGAAATTGGGGACGGGAGCAATAGAGATCAAAAGCGGATACGGTCTCACCACAGAAGCCGAACTTAAAATGCTACGCGTGGCAAAAAGACTCGGGCAAACCTATCCGGTTACGGTACGTACAACCTTCTTAGGGGCACATGCACTTCCGAAGGAATTCACAAATAAAAAAGACGACTATGTGGATCTTATCTGTAATGAAATGTTACCCGCTGTGGCATCCGAAAATCTAGCCGATTATGTTGATGTCTTCTGTGAGGAAGGTTATTTCTCGGTGAAAGATACCGATAAGATACTTTCCGCAGCCTCCAAATACGGGCTAACCCCAAAGATACACGTAAATCAGTTTAACAGCATTGGTGGAGTGGCTGTTGGGGTGAAACACAATGCGCTTTCCGTGGACCACCTGGAGATAGTAAGTGATGATGATATAAGAGAGCTTCAGCATTCCAATACCATAGCAGTAGCACTACCCGCCTGTTCCTTCTTCCTAAGTATCCCCTATACGCCGGGAAGAGCTTTGATAGATGCCGGTATTCCGCTGGCAATTGCGACCGACTTTAACCCGGGTTCCTCACCCACCGGTAATATGAATTTTGTACTTGCAGCGGCTTGTATAAAAATGAAATTAACGCCCGAAGAAGCCATAAACGCTGCAACTATCAATGCTGCACATGCCATGGGATTAAGCCACACGCATGGAAGCATCACCAAAGGAAAGAAGGCCAATCTTATAATTACCAAGGAAATTCCTTCTTATGGGTTCCTTCCGTATTCCTTCGGAAGTAATTATATCGAACAGGTAATTTGTAACGGGGAACTTGTATGAGTAAACTCAGTCTATACGATAAAAATTATCTGATCTCCCTGACCAAACTCCGGAAAGGAGAAACAAAATATGGCGAAAAGGTATGTACTGTACCTTCCTTGGATGATCTTGAATCTCATCAGGCACAATACGTAATCCTGGGCATACCTGAAGATATAGGTGTTCTGGCTAACTTCGGAAAGAAAGGCACTTCAGAAGCATGGCATGAGTGTTTAAATGCTCTTCTCAATATGCAGGCTAATTCACTAACCAAACCGGAAAATGTGATCATCCTGGGTGAATTGAACTGCCGGGAAGAAATGAGGACTGCCCATATGCTTGATCCTGATGGTGACGCCTTTGGGGAAACCATAGGAAAATTGGTAGAACAGATCGATCTGGAAGTCTCTCAACTTATTCGCAGGGTAGTCTCCGCCGGTAAGATCCCTATAGTGATTGGTGGTGGCCATAATAATGCCTTCGGAATATTAAAAGGTACAGTCGATGCCCTGGGGAAAGCCGTAAATGTGATCAACATGGATGCACATAGCGATTTTAAACCCCTTGAACATCGCCATAGTGGTAATCCTTTTTCCTATGCAATGGAAAAAGGATATCTGAATAATTATGCCATTTTCGGAATTCATAAAAGTTATACCTCTCAACAGGTCTACGACCGAATGGCACAATTTAAGAACCGGATCGCTTTCTATTTCTTTGAGGACATTGTGATAAAAGAGAAGCCTTCTTTCTATCAGGCGATAAAACTGGCAAAGCAGTTTATAAGGTCCGGTAGCTTCGGACTAGAGATCGACGTCGACGCCATCGAATCTTTTCCTAGCAGTGCCATGACACCCTCCGGATTTAACTTTAAGCAGGCAAGGCAATTTGCACGCTATTTTGCAA
Organism: Pukyongia salina; assembly: GCF_002966125.1. Classification (GTDB taxonomy): domain Bacteria; phylum Bacteroidota; class Bacteroidia; order Flavobacteriales; family Flavobacteriaceae; genus Pukyongia; species Pukyongia salina. Next base: position 2,390,379 of record NZ_CP027062.1, on the reverse strand, counting down.
CAAATCCGGTTCCTGCCTATGTGCATATATGTGAGGCCATTCCAAACAAAACCGAAAATAACACCGTTGGTAAGGCTCTGGCTTACCTTATTCAGGATATAACTAATTAAAAATATATTTCGAAAAAAATTTAACAATGCAACAACAACTTATAGAATGTGTCCCCAATATTAGTGAAGGAAGGGATATGGCAAAGATCAATGAGATCGCCAAAGTCGTAGAAACAGTAGATGGTGTTAAATTGCTGGATATTGACCCTGGTAAGGCCACCAACAGAACTGTGATCACTTTTGTAGGCGAACCCGACAAAGTTATCGATGCCGCATTTTTACTCATTAAAAAGGCTTCAGAACTCATCGATATGAGCAAACACTCGGGGGAGCATCCTAGGTTTGGTGCAACCGATGTTTGTCCGCTGGTCCCTATCCGCAACATTAGCCTGGAAGAAACGGCAAAATACGCCCATCAATTAGGCGAACGGGTGGGAAAAGAGCTTGGTATTCCCGGATATTTTTATGAAAGTGCCGCCAAAGAAGATAAAAGAAAAAATCTAGCAAACTGCCGTTCCGGAGAATACGAAGGATTACCTAAAAAACTTTCCGATCCATCCTGGAAACCGGATTTTGGGCCAGCCGAATTCAATAAAAATGTGGCCACCACCGGTGCCATTGCTATATCGGCAAGGGATTTTCTGATCGCCTATAATGTAAACCTCAACACTACCTCTACACGGCGTGCAAACGCTATAGCCTTCGATATTCGAGAGGCCGGAAGAGTAAAACGGGAAGGGAATCCAATTACCGGAAAGAAGGTACTGGACGAGAACGGTGAACCGATTCGGATACCCGGAAAGCTTAAAGCCGTAAAGGGAATTGGCTGGTATATCGAAGAGTATGGGATCGCTCAGATCTCCTATAACCTTACCAATATCTCGATCACTTCAATGCACGTTGCCTTCGATGAGACCTGTAAGGCAGCCGAAGCCCGCGGACTTCGAGTAACAGGTTCAGAATTAATTGGTCTTATCCCTTTACAAGCGATGCTGGATGCGGCAGACTATTTCCTTGTAAAACAAAATAGATCGCTGGGTGTTTCCGAAAGTGAAAAGATCAAGATTGCAGTAAAATCCCTGGGACTGGACGATCTTAAGCCTTTCAACCCAAATGAAAAGATCATCGAATATATGCTCGATAGTGATGATAAGAAGCTTGTCGACCTTAAATTAACACACTTTGCAGATGAGACCGCCGGAGAATCGGTAGCCCCGGGAGGAGGTTCTATTTCGGCATATGTGGGAAGTCTGGGAGTAGCCCTGGGCACCATGGTTGCCAATTTATCTGCACACAAAGCAGGCTGGGACGATAAATGGGAATACTTTTCAGAATGGGCAGAAAAAGGACAAGCTTATATGAAGAAATTGCTGTACCTGGTAGACGAGGATACCAATGCATTTAATAAGATCATTGAAGGTTTCAGAATGCCACAGGGAACAGACGAGGAAAAATCGGCACGCCGTGAAGCCATCGAAGAAGCCACTAAATACGCAACTCAAATTCCTTTTGAGGTGATGGAAACATCGCATCAATCCATTGAAGTTATGCTACAGATGATGAAAGATGGGCTTCCCTCCTCTCTGTCTGATGCAGGCGTAGGAGTACTATGTGCCAGGACTGCGGTTCTAGGGGCATATTTTAATGTAAGGATTAATGCAAAGGATATAAAAGATAGGGGCTTTGCCGAAGATATCATGGCGAAAGCAAAATCCATATACGAATCCACGCTTGAGAAAGAGGCTGAAGCGATCGAATATATAAATTCTAAAATGTAAGAATGAACCTCCAGATCATTCCGTATCAAAAAGACTATGCATCAGACTTTTACGCCTTGAATATCGAGTGGCTGGAAACTTATTTCTACGTTGAAGATTTCGATAGGGAAGTTCTAAGTAATCCGGAAAAATATATCCTGGGGCCCGGTGGATACATCTTTTTCGCCAAGGAAGGTGAAAAGGTACTGGGAACAGTCGCCTTAATGAAGCATCATAGCGGCTTTCTCGAACTAACCAAAATGGCTGTTTTACCCGATCAGCGAGGAAAGAGAATAGGGCAACAATTACTACAATACTGTATTGATCACGCTAAAGAACTTGGGGAAGCAAAGCTTATACTCTATTCCAATACGATATTGGAAAACGCCATTCATATATACCGTAAGTTTGGTTTTCAAGAAATTGAAGTAGAACCTAACAGCCCATACAAACGAAGTAATATAAAGATGGAATTGAACTTATAAAAAATAGCCTCAATAATTTCTTAAGTACCTTATTCCTTATATTTTTCGAACCAGGCCAGCGTATGTGCGATCTTGGTTATAAGATTGCTTGGCCGCGATGCGATCCCATGGGAAGCATCTGGTATTTCCACCAGCACGGTCTCTATCTTCCGAAGCTTTAAAGCATGATATAACTGCTTCGCTTCACTGGGAGGAGTTCTTAGATCGTCCATACCTACCATCACCATAGTAGGTGTTTCTATATTCCCCACCAGAGAAAGGGGTGAAAATTTCCAGTACCCCTCAAAATTTTCCCAGGGTTGCCCCGGATAACGAGAGTCTGCATAACCGTAGTAATTGTCGGCAACCAGAGTTTTACTTATCCAATTTACCACTGGTTTAGCCACAACCGCAGCCCTAAACCTATTGGTCTTCCCAACTATCCAGGCTGTCATAATCCCGCCTGCACTTCCACCGGTAACATACAATTGATCCGGATGTACCTTACCTCTTTGAATCACCGCATCCACTCCGTCCATCACATCGATATAGTCTTCACCCGGATAATTATTGTATAGTAGGTTCCCGAATTCTTCTCCATAGCTGGTACTTCCACGGGGATTGGGGTAAAATACAATATATCCGGCAGCAGCATAAAGCTGCATTTCTGCCGAAAAATGGGGTCCGTAATTTAAAATTGGACCACCGTGATTCTCAACGAGCAGCGGATATTTTTTACGCTTATCGAAATCGGGAGGATACACTAAATACCCATGTAGATCTCTTCCATCGAAGGAGGATTTATACCACATTTCTTCCACCGGCCCCATCATTCGATAGTCGAGTAAGTCTTTATTGACCGAAGTAAGCACTTTAGGTTGTTTTTGCCCTTTCTCAATTACAGCTACATCTGCAGGTCTGTCTGGAAACGAGATGGTATAGGCAATCTTTCCGTTGTTTGACACAGAGAAACTACCGCTGGAATACGGACGACCTAGGGTTGTCCCGCCCACGTTATCTACAATGTCCGTTACTTTTCCTTTAAGATCGATGTAGGCTAATTTTGTTAATCCTTTGTCGTTGTACAGGAAATACAATCCTTTACTTTCGCTATCCCAGGTAATATCTTCGGCGCTTCTATCGAGATTTTCGGAGAGGATTCTTTTACCCTCCCCTTTAATATCCATCAGTTCGATCTTTCTTGTTTGATAGGTCTGAACTTTATCGGCAAAGCCCACAGAAGCTACCCATTTTCCATCCGGAGAAACTTTTGGCGTATTATCCGGCCCAGGGCGATCTGTATATGTTTCATACAGCAGCGTTTCGGTGTTGATGGCATAAATCTCGGAGTTTCTGAAATCATATTCCCAATCTTCATTGAGGTTTGAGGAAAAGAAGATCCTGCGACCATCTGGGGACCAGGACAAACTCCCACTGTGATTTCTGTCCCAACTTGTTAATTGTCTTGGTGATCCTCCCTCTGCCGGGATGGTAAAAATATGGGTAAACCCGGGCTTTATATAACCGGATCCATCTGCTTCATGTTTCAGGCGATCGGTGATCCTGGGGGCATCGGCCCATTTCGCGTCCTTTGGCTTTTCCGGCATCTTGGCGATGACAGGCGCTTTGGCATCTACTTTCATTGTAAAGGCGATCTGCTTGCCATCGGGTGACCAACTAAGGGAGGATGGACTGCCCTCCAATTGGGTTAATTTTGCCGTGGCTCCCGTTTCGGTCCAGTAGAGAAAGATCTCACTCCCCTCATCGGTACTTCTCACAAAAGCTATTTTATCACCTCCGGGCGACCATCGGGCCTGGCGTTCATTACCTTCAAAACTGGTGAGCTTGTGATGTATTTTCCGGTTATCTGTGCTTAGTAGCCATAAATTGCCTTTGGCGCGATCTTTCATGATATCGAAACCGGTACGCCTGTAGATTATGTAATTCCCATCGGGAGAAATTTGAGGATCGGCGGTATATTCCAGTTGAAAAACATCTAAATATTCGAACTTCTTTTGCAATTGTGCCTGAAGTGTGGCTGAAGTTGTAATTAGTATTAAAAATAGCAGAAATGCTTTTTTCATATTTGGATTTTTTTGAGAAGGTTAAAGATACTCGATAAAGCACCGAATTTCAAAATAGGGAGTCTAAATGATTCTTACGTAATTTTTAGGAAGTTTACTTCGGAAGTATTCGAACCTAAAATATTCGTCGCGGACGAAGGACCAGATGTAAGTAAAAACAGCGGTCTGCCAGGTAGAGATTCTTCAGAAATAATTAAACAATGCCCAGCTGCAATAACATTTCCGAAGCCGAATTAAGACGTCTGTAATTAGGATGGTCCACAGGTTCTTTCACTACCTCGTGAGCCCAGGTAGTATGAAACGGAATATGGAAAGCATGTGCCCCTATATTTAACACGGGTAAAATATCGCTCTTCACCGAATTTCCCACCATAAGGAATTCTTCGGGCTTCACATCGAGGTGCTTTACCAGTTTGCTGTATTGCACTTCTGTTTTGTCTGAAACGATCTCGATATGATGAAAATAAGGCTCAAGGCCCGATTTTATTAGCTTTCTTTCCTGATCGAGTAAATCGCCCTTGGTAGCCATCACCAGGCGATAATCCCCATTGAGCTTCTGTAAGGTTTCCGGAATGCCGTCGAGGATCTCGATGGGCTGGTCCAGCATTTCCTTTCCGCGTTCAATAAGGGTATTGATCCCGTCTATGGAAATTTTTCCACCTGAAAACCGTATCGCGGCTTCTATCAAAGAAAGAGTAAAGGGCTTAATGCCATAGCCATAAAGGGGTAAATTCTGCATTTCAATTTCGAACAAGAATTGATTACATCGTTCTTCATCGATATAATCTTTCATCAATTCACAAAACTCCTTTTCTGCCTTTCTGAAAAAAGGTTCGTTCACCCAAAGGGTATCATCGGCATCGAAGGCTATTGCTTTTATTTGGCTAAGCATAAACTGAAAAAGTGATCATATGATTTTTCCTGCTGAAACTAATATATCAACGAATGAGTTTCTTGTACTTGATCCTTTTCGGAAGGAGATCTCCGCCTAATCGTTTCTTCTTGTTTTCTTCGTAGTCACTAAACCCTCCTTCGAAGAAATACACCTGGCTATTCCCTTCAAATGCCAGAATATGAGTACAAATTCTATCGAGGAACCATCGATCGTGAGAGATGATCACAGCACACCCGGCGAAGTTATCCAGTCCTTCTTCCAGTGCTCTCAAAGTGTTTACGTCAAGATCGTTGGTTGGTTCGTCCAAAAGAAGTACGTTTCCTTCCTCCTTAAGGGTCATGGCAAGGTGTAGCCTGTTCCGCTCCCCACCTGAAAGCATACTCACTTTTTTGTTCTGTTCGCTTCCGCTGAAATTGAACCTGCTTAAATAGGCCCTGGAATTTACCTGTCGTCCGCCCATCATGATTAGTTCCTGGCTATCGCTAAAGTTCTCCCAGATGGTTTTATTGGGGTCGATATTAGAATGTGCCTGATCTACATAGGCAAGTTTGGCCGTATCTCCTACTTCGAAAGTACCTTTATCCGGGGTTTCTTCCCCCATGATCATTTTGAAGATAGTTGTTTTACCGGCGCCGTTGGGGCCAATAATTCCCACAATACCCGCTTGTGGTAATTTAAAGTTCAGATCCTCGTACAGCAGCTTGTCACCGTATGCTTTCGAAACTCCTTTCGCTTCGATAACATTGGTACCCAGCCTGGGGCCATTGGGAATATAGATCTCCAGTTTTTCGTCCAGTTGTTTCTGATCTGCGCTGGCTAGCTTCTCATAATTACTTAGACGGGCTTTCTGTTTTGCCTGTCTTCCTTTGGGAGCCATTCTAACCCATTCGAGCTCGCGTTCTAAGGTTTTTTGACGCTTACTCGCCTGCTTCTGCTCCTGTTCAAGCCGTTTCGATTTTTGTTCAAGCCATGAAGAATAGTTTCCTTTCCATGGAATTCCTTCTCCCCTGTCCAATTCTAATATCCAGCCGGCGACATTATCCAGAAAATAACGGTCGTGAGTTACAGCTATCACTGTTCCTTTATATTGGGCCAAATGATGTTCCAGCCAATGTACACTTTCCGCGTCCAGGTGGTTAGTAGGCTCGTCGAGTAGCAGAACATCCGGTTCCTGAAGTAAGAGCCTGCATAAGGCAACTCGTCGTCGTTCCCCTCCAGACAAAACACTTATGGGTTTATCGGCTTCAGGGGTACGAAGTGCGTCCATGGCGATCTCCAGTTTGGTGTCCAGTTCCCATGCATTAGACGCATCTATCTGATCCTGCAATTTCGCCTGCTTATCCATCAATTCCTGCATCTTATCCGGATTCTCGTACACCTCCGGAAGACCAAACATATCGTTTATTTTATTGTACTCATCCAGAATTCCAACTACGTCGGCTACCCCTTCTTTTACGATCTCTATTACTGTTTTAGATTCGTCCAGTTGTGGTTCCTGTTCCAGATATCCTACCGTATAGCCGGGTGCGAATACAACATCGCCCTGGTGGTTCTTATCCAGCCCTGCGATGATCTTAAGTAAAGTGGATTTACCGCTTCCGTTGAGACCTAAAATCCCAATCTTGGCACCGTAGAAAAAACTTAAGTAGATATTTTTTAATACCGGAGTTTGTGCATTTTGATAGGTCTTCGAAACCCCGGACATGGAGAAGATAACTTTCTTATCGTCGGACATTTTGTTTTTAGAATTAAATTATATTAGAACTATACCCGGCCTTTGAGGGCATTAAAAACCCAGGCGATCGCAAAAAAACCTATTCCCACCGAGGCAAATCCCCAACCGGCAACATCTTCATATTTAAAGGCTCCAAGAACAATCAGGCCAATCCCAACGACGATCATAATAAATGTGGCCCAGGCTAAAACTGTATTTTTATTCATCATATTTTGTTAATTAGAGAGCAACAACAAATATCGTTAATTAATCGTATAATATCCTAAGCATAATACTACACTTTTGTATTTTTGAGCAAATGAATCACGCGCATGGATATTAACTTCAATAAAAACGAAGATCATAATAAATTACTTGTTTCCGATTTACGCAAAAGACTTACCAAGATCAAAGCAGGAGGCGGCCCTAAGCGTATAGAAAAACATCACGCCAAAGGCAAGATGACCGCGCGCGAACGAATAAATTACCTACTCGATGAGAATTCTAACAGCATCGAAATTGGTGCCTTTGCTGGAGATGGTATGTATGAGCAGCACGGAGGATGTCCCAGTGGAGGAGTTGTAGTGAAGATAGGCTACATTGCTGGTAAACAGTGTATTGTAGTTGCTAACGATGCCACGGTGAAAGCCGGCGCCTGGTTTCCCATTACCGGGAAAAAGAACCTTAGGGCTCAGGAGATCGCTATGGAAAATAGGCTACCAATAATCTACCTTGTAGATAGTGCCGGTGTTTATCTCCCTATGCAGGATGAGATCTTCCCCGATAAAGAACATTTTGGCAGAATTTTCAGGAATAATGCCGTGATGAGCAGTATGGGAATTACTCAAATTGCCGCTGTGATGGGGAGTTGTGTGGCTGGTGGAGCGTATTTACCCATCATGAGCGATGAAGCCTTAATTGTAGATAAAACCGGGAGTATTTTTTTAGCCGGGAGTTATCTGGTAAAAGCGGCTATTGGCGAATCCATCGATAATGAGACCCTGGGAGGTGCCACCACTCATTGTGAGATCAGTGGTGTAACAGACTATAAAGCAAAAGACGATAAAGATGCGCTGGATACCATAAAGGGTATTGTTTCTAAGATAGGTGACTACGACAAGGCGGGCTACAATAGAATCGACCCTCAGGACCCGGTGGAAGATCCTTCCGGTATCTTCGGGATCCTGCCCAAATCCAGAGCCGATCAATACAATATGCTCGAAATTGTAAAGCGGCTGGTGGATAATTCAGAATTTAAAGAATATAAAGAAGGATATGGCAAAACCATTCTTACGGGTTACGCCCGAATCGATGGCTGGGCTGTGGGTATAGTTGCTAATCAGCGTAAGCTGGTTAAAACAAAAAAGGGAGAAATGCAGTTTGGCGGTGTTATCTATAGTGATAGTGCCGACAAAGCCACTCGCTTTATTGCAAATTGTAATCAGAAGAAAATTCCGTTGGTGTTCCTTCAGGATGTTACCGGCTTTATGGTAGGCAGTAAAAGCGAACACGGAGGTATAATAAAGGACGGCGCAAAAATGGTTAATGCGGTTAGTAACAGTGTTGTCCCTAAATTTACTGTCGTTATAGGTAATTCTTACGGTGCCGGTAATTACGCTATGTGTGGTAAGGCCTACGATCCTAGGCTGATAGTTGCCTGGCCTAGTGCCGAACTGGCCGTGATGAGTGGTAATAGTGCGGCTAAGGTTCTACTGCAGATCGAGACGGCATCCCTCAAAAAACAAGGAAAGAAGATCACTTCCGAAGAAGAAAAAGAACTATACGACAAAATTAAAGCCCGTTACGACCGGCAAATATCTCCGTATTACGCAGCTGCCCATTTATGGACCGATGCCGTGATCGATCCTATGGATACTCGCAAATGGATCTCCATGGGTATAGAAGCGGCAAACCACGCACCCATTGAGAAAGATTTTAATCTAGGGGTGATACAGGTATAAAAAAGATGAATCCATCCCAGCCGGTGAAACAGCCGTGGTATATAATCGTGTTGCTCATCCTCGCCGGGGAGGCCGTTTTTATATTACCATTTGTGCTTGCGCGGGTTTTCAGACCTACCTTCTTAGCGGCCTTCGAACTGGATAACGTATCTCTAGGTATCTGCTTTTCCACCTATGGGATCGTGGCACTGATCTCCTATCTCTTTGGCGGCGTATTGGCCGATAGATTTAAACCTGCCAAACTAATGGCAGTAGCACTCTGGTTAACGGCTGCAGGAGGAGTTTTTATGGCAACTTTTCCCGATTATTTCCTCATGAAGATCCTCTATGGCTACTGGGGTTTTACAACAATATTTCTATTTTGGGCAGCCATGATAAAGGCCACCCGTATTTGGGGCGGCGTTTCAAGTCAGGGGAAAGCTTTCGGATTTTTAGACGGTGGGCGCGGATTGGTGGGTGCTGCCTTCGGAACTTTAGGTGTCTTTATTTTTTCATTATTTATTGATGCAAATGCCACCGAAACCTCCCCGGAGTTAAGAGAGGAAGCATTTGGTTATGTGATTCTGGTTTCGTCTGCCATAGTAGCACTAATTGGAATTTTCGTTTTCTTCTTTCTCAAGTTCAGGCATGAAGACGAAGTTGTACCTTTAAAAGAAACTATTTCAGCCGAAGATATCAAGACCGTAATAAGCATGCCGGTTATCTGGTTGCTCATGATCATCATTCTCTGTGCCTATGTAGGATACAAAACTACCGATGTGTTCTCGTTATACGCTAGGGAGGTCATGCTTTTTTCTGAAGTAGATTCTGCCAAGACCGGAACATTCCTGTTGTACATGAGGCCGCTGGTAGGTGTGCTGGTTGGATTTTTGGCCGATCGTGCGAAGGCATCCGTCTACCTCATCGTGGGCTTTTTGTTGTCGATCGCAGGTGCGGTAATATTTGCATCCGGCCTCCTGGGGCCTGATCATGCTCTAACTTTTTTCTTCTCTATTATCATTATAGCCATGGGAGTGTATGCGGCCCGTGTATTATATTTTGCCGTATTTAACGAAGGGAACATCCCACTGCTACTGATGGGTACAGCTGTTGGCGTAGTATCATTTATTGGTTACACTCCAGATATCTTCGCGGGCCCTATGATAGGCTATTTCCTGGATGAATATCCGGGCGAACCAGGCCAGCAATACGTATTCTGGATCCTGGCTGGTTTTTCATTCATCGGACTTATTGCTTCCCTCCTCTTTTATCGAATTACCAATAGGAAAACAACATGAACCAATATTTAAATAAGATCGCCATAGTAGTACGTGATTACGATGAAGCCATTGCCTTTTATGTGAACATCCTAAATTTCGAACTGTTGGAGGATACAGTGTTGAGTCCGTCGAAACGATGGGTAGTTGTAAAGCCGAAAGGATCTGGCCACTGTGGATTATTGTTGGCCAAAGCAGCTAACACAGAGCAGAAAAATGCCATCGGAAACCAAACCGGGGGGCGTGTATTTCTATTTCTGTATACCGATAACATCGATAGAGACTATCAGAATTTAATAAAGCATAATGTTGAGATAGTAAGGGAACCTTCAAATGAGAGTTTTGGTAGAGTATTAGTTTTTGCCGATCTGTACGGAAATTTATGGGACCTGATTCAACCAACTTAAGATGCTTCTACTGCTTCAGAAGAAAAAAAGAAACCTAACTACGAGAATAGTAATAAGAATATTATAGTTGTATAATTATGGATAAGCTTTCACTATCTGAAGTTACCAAATTCTTCTTCCATATTGCCTGATAAAATTGACTAGAAAGGCATCTGTTATAAAAACAGACTTTAGAAAGTTTACAATATTTAAATTTTATCTTATTAAAAATGAGTATCTTACAGTAAGATAATTATAATCATTTAGTCATGGGAACAATTAAAACACTGAATAAATGGGCCAACAGGCATACCTATTATCCACTGGATCTATTGCGTGTTGCACTAGGCGTTTTCTTATTCTATAAGGGGGTTTATTTCATGTCCAATCTTCCTGTACTTCTGGAACTCTACGAACCAGTGAAACCGGTTCTCGGGGACATGATGCTGGTGCATTATATCGCTCCGGCACATTTTGTGGGTGGCGCCCTGATCGTATTCGGACTATTAACCCGATGGGCGATCATCGCGCAGTTACCAATTCTACTGGGAGCTTTCGTGATAAACTTTATTGGTGAGATGAATACTACCAATCTTATTGTATCCTCTACAGTACTCCTGGTATGTATTTTCTTTTTATTCTATGGTTCGGGCAGGCATTCAGTAGATAAGTATCTAAAAATGCAGAAATAACCTTTAATCTGATGGGATGGCAATGATCGCCTCCTGTCGGCCATTTACATAGCGGAAACCGTCTTCTCCGTAAAATCCTGCTTCCTCAAGCATGATTCGCACATCTTTTTGCCATTCGTCTATCGTGACAGTTGTATTTAATTCGATAGCGTACACCGTGTTGGGATAAAGTGGATAATCACCGCGTACCGGTACTCCACCCTGCGAATCCCACATCCCGATAGTTGGACCGGAACTATGTCCATAGGTACCCAGAGGATGGGTATAGATGGCTGGCCTTAATCCTGCTTCCCTCCCCTCGGAAAGTGATTTAAGCAAGATCTCATTCCCACTACGGCCCGTTTTAAAATTAGCTGTAAAAATATCCTGAACCCGGTTACCATCGGCAAATGCTTTCCGCAGATATTTCGGAACCTCATCTTCTCCTTCCTTTAAAACGTAAGCATGCTGCTGGCAGTCGGTGTTAAGACCAATATAAGTGATCCCGAAATCGCAATGTAACAGGTCGCCCGGCAGGATCACCTTACTTTTATCACCTTTGGTAAAAGAATAGATATGACTTTTTAATGCCTCACTCGATCTTTGTATATCTACGGTTGGATGAAACCAGGTTTCCAGGCCCATATCGGTAACCTTCTGGCGCATCCACCACACCACATCGTCGGTGGTTGTAGTACCGGGAGTGATCACTTTTTCGGAAAAGGCCTCTGCGATTATATTATGAGTGACCTCCACCAGGGTGTTATATAATTCCATCTCCTTTTCCGTCCTGGTCTCAATCCAGCCTATAGCCAGTTTCTCTGCCGAGACCAGTTTTCGTTCGAGATCATCCGGTAAGGCTTCTTTCAGCTCTGTATAATCTGTATGTACCAAGCCATCGGCAATACCAAAATGCTTCGAAATATTGATGCCGATCTTCCGGGGATTGCGCTCTCTAATGATCTCCACCAGCCGGGCCCATTGATCCGGTTGCTTCTCTTTATCCCATGCAGACGATATGTTTTCCCCTACGTCGTATCGGGCCACAGCGAGTTTTTCGATGGTATTATTAGTCTTGTCCCTATAGAATACCAGAATGGTTCTACGGCGGGCATTCAACCACCGCGCAGGCAACATAGTTCGCATTACCGGATCTTCATTATATTCCCTGGAAATTACGAGCCACATATCGATATCGGCACGGTCCATCAACGAGGGTAGCAGATTATTGAATCGATCTGCAAGGATCTCATCTTTTAGTTTTGCCCTGTCCCACTCACTGAGGATCTGGGAGGACATAGAAAGGCTTCCGAAGAAAAAGAGGAATAGTAATATTCGCATGGAGGTCAATTTTTTTTAAAGATACATATTTCAATAAAAAAAAGAGCCGCGATCGCGGCTCTTTAAATGATGGTTAATTTTAATAGATCACAGAACTGCGATCCTATCCATTAGCTGTAATTTCTTGTCTTCAACAATACGTACCAGCTGTATTTCCCTACTTTGATCTGCTCGGCCATAATTTCTATAAATTGTAAGCTTTACATAGGTTGCTCCATCCACATCGAGAATCTCACCCTCTTTCAGTGGATGTTGTACTTTTAGATAATAGGAACCTGTTTGAAGCTCTTCCAGGTCATAGATCTCCGGGCCATATCCGGATTCGTTATTACTAAGCAGCACACCTCCGGCCCTGGTTTTGGGGTTCTCGGGAGTTGCGATCTCCAGATTAGGATCGATAACGGTTAGGTCGAGATCCACATCTTTTCGATTCCAATCGATCACTACCCGCATATCTCTGGTAACGTTTTTCAAGTCGGTCGACCTGATATTATAAGCCTTTCTGGCGGTTTCCGAACTGCTAAGAATGCTAGTTATATCGTTTTCTACAATTCTTTTGTATTCCTTATTAAGTCCGGCTCTCTGCGTTACCGAGAATAGTAGCTTTACGGCTTCTTCCGGGTCGCCAGCTTCATAAACGGCCAGAGCGAGATCCCGGTACGACTGAGGTTCGTCTGGTCTCAGTTCGAGGATCCTGCGATATACAGTAACAGCATCCATTGCTTTCCCCTGCTCCTCCAGTTTATATGCCAGTACTTTCAGTAATTGAGGGTCGTTACTCTTTACTGTGGTAAACGAATTTAAAACGCCCATTGCAAAATCGGGGTCAATTTTTTTGAACCTGTCGAAAATATCCACATAGAATGCGGGATCGTTAGGATTATTCTCTCTTAAGCTAAGGTAGGTGCTCATCCGGTCATTACTGGATAGAATAGATTTTACCATAGCCTGGTACGGACTCGCATAGCCTAATTCCGTAGCTGTGCGCTCATTCGCCAATCGGGTACGCGCTTCTTCTTGTGCTGCCAGGTAGCGTTCGCTATATGGCAGGTCTGGAGCGAGCGCATAATCTTTTTGAGAACCAGACTTTGTGGTGATTAGTACAACTCCATTTCGACCTTCCTGGCCATAAAGTATGGCAGCACTTAAGCCCCTTAATACCTTTACACTTTCAATATTATTGGGGTCCAGATCGAGAAATCTACTACTGGTTATGGCACCTCCACCGGATAGGCCGGATAGATCATTGGTCCCGGCATTAAAAGGAGTTCCGTCCACAATAAATAAGGGAGTATTGTTTCCGGTTATCGAACTACTGGAGCGGATCACAAAATTAGTTCCCGAACCCAAAGCTCCACTGGTTCCGGTGATCCTGGCGCCGGGGATCTTGCCAGCCATAGAGCGAATGGCGTCCGATTCGGGCTTATTTTCAATGTCTTTCGCTTCGAGTATGGTTACCGAAGTAGGAATTAGTTTATCGCTCTTAGGAACACCATACGTACGGATCACTACCGTCCCTATTTCTTCGGGTTTCAGGGACAGGGTGAAATCCATTGTTCCACCTTCTTCGATTACGGCAATCTCATCGTTCATTCCCAGGTAAGAACACACCAACTTCTGTCCAACTTTTGCCTCGAGGGAATAATTTCCGTCAAAGTTGGTTTGCACACCTTTATCTGTGCCCAAAACCAGGATACTCGCACCATTCAAGGGTACATTATACTCATCTGTTACAAGCCCTTGTACAGTAACAGTCTGCGCCCCTAGTTGTAGGACGAAGAAACAAACGAATGTGGTAATTAATTTTTTCATAACGCTGTGGTTTTAAAGATTTTCCATAAAACTAACATCGCTTTACACAAAAATAAACCACCAATGAGTAAAACCCCAATTTGAGCGAGGGAAATTTCTTATTTGTATTTCTGAAGTACCTTAAGCACGTCCCGGCGTTTTAATTTACCGGTGTCTGTGTACACAAATTTAGATAAGCTATACACCCTTTTTGGGCGTTCGTGGGGCTCTAATTTCCGGAATGCATCGGCCAGGGATGAAGTCTCTTTCATCTCACCTTCGAAGATTAGGATGACACGCTCTCCCAATAGCTCGTCTTTTTCAGAAGCAATAAGGAAATTATTAGGAATAAAGGATGACAATTTTGCTTCCACTAATTCGGGATAGATCTTTAAGCCGCCACTATTGATCACGTTGTCATATCGTCCGTGCCAATTGAAGTTTGTAGGCGAGTTTAAAGTCACCACATCATTGGTAACCAATGGGGCATCCAGGATTGCAGGAGCAGTAATAATCAAACAACTTCTCGCATCTACCGAAAATTTTACATCGGGAAGAGCAGAAAAGCTTTCACTTCGTGCGGGGCCGTTTAATCTTCTAACGGCCACATGTGTTGCTGTCTCGGTCATGCCATAGGTGGCAAAAGCCTCGGTATCTACATCTTGTAGTTTTTCCTCTAGTTCGGCGGGAACTCGTCCTCCGCCAATGATGAGTTTCTTTACTTTTTTCAGGGCGTCCAGGGAGTGCCAGACCTGGTATGGGACCATGGCAACAAAATCGTAATCATTATCGTATTCGGTGAGAGAATCTTTGGAGGGTGTTACGACGTGCAGATCCCAACCCAAAACCATAGCACGAACCAACATCATCTTTCCGGCTATATAATCGGCTGAAAGACACAATAAAGCCTGGGTATTGTTCCCGGCCTTGAAATAGGCACCGGTAGCCCTGGCGCTATTGATCATGTGAGCTTTACTAAGTTCGATCCATTTTGGCTTCCCTGTAGATCCCGATGTTCTCACTTTAATGGTTTCAGAAAAATCCAACCATTGCTCCAAAAAGCGAACCACACTCGCTTCCTGCTCATTACCATCCTCAAGTAAACCATCGGCAAAATTCAAAACTTCTTCGGCCGAGGAAAATTCAAGACCGTTAAGTTTAAATGCCGGGTGAAGTGATTGTGAGGTTGGTTTCAATGTCTTCCGGATTAATGTACGTAATCTATAGTGTCTTCTTCAATAAGGGGCGGCGGTTCTACCTTACCCAATAATTTGTCTTTCCATCCTGTCCATTTATAACGCCAGGCCATTATACCTATAAAGATGGGATAAATTATAAATACCGGAGCAATTATATCGAAACCGGCAGAAGGTTCGGAAACATCTTTCAGGACCGAATTTGTTTGAAACACTGTCCAGTCTGCCGTAAGCAATAAAGCCGCAACAAGATTATTACCAGCATGAAACCCTAGGGCCAGTTCCAGCCCGTCATCCATTAAAGTTATGATCCCAAGGAAGAATCCTGTCCCAATGTAGTAGACCATCATTACGCTTCCCAGTTTTTCCACCTCGGGGTTAAGGAAGTGTAAGCCTCCAAAAATGATCGATGTAAGTACCAGCGGCACCCATTTGTTCTTTGCCAGTACTCCTATCCCCTGCATGAGATAACCACGAAACATATATTCCTCGAAACTGGTTTGCAATGGAATAAAAATGATAGCTATCAAAGCCAGGAATAAGAAGGGAACGAGATCGAACTGCAAGACATAATCATCGGGGTTGGCATAATAATCTATACCGGTAAGTACGATCGTGGTTACCGCTATGATCCCAAAACCAAACCAAAACCTGCCCCAGTCGATTTTCTTTCTTGCTGTAGTGAGTGATCTAATAGATTGTTTATGCACATATTTTACCCATACAAAGAGGGCGACCAGAAAGAGCGCCATAGGCGCAATATTCTCAAGAAAAACCCTATTGGAGCCTTTTTTTGCGATCTCTTCTTTTATGATGGTGTCTACGTCGATATCCAATAGTAAAATTACCGCATAGTTTAATGCGGAGAGTCCTAATAACCCCGCAATGGGCAGCAGATAACGCCACCAGTCGTGTAAATGATTATAAGCCTGAGCTATGTACATTTTCCTATAAATATTTAGAGCTTCAACAGTTCGACGTTCCATGGTTTCCCGCCGATATATTGAAGCCGTCCATTATTAACTGTAAGTGGTGATGGGACGTTGTTGGTAAACAAACTTCCCGTTCCCAATCCTTGTGGCAATTTACTATTTTTTATGAAGGTGTACTGCGAAATAGCGTTTAATCCTACATTACTTTCCAGAGCCGATGTGACCCACCAGCCCGCGTGATTTTGTTCGGCTATTTCTATCCATTCGTCACTGCCTCCAAAGCCTCCGATAAGACTAGGTTTAAGTATGATATATTGAGGTTTTATGGTGTTTATTAGATGTTTTTTTTCTTCGGAATCTACCACACCTATTAGCTCTTCATCCAATGCAATGGCCAGGGGTGAACGAGCACACAAATTGGCCATTTCTTCTGTCTGACCGGCTTTGATGGGCTGCTCGATAGAATGGATTTGAAATTCAGACAACCGTTTTAACTTCTCTAAAGCATCTTTGGGGTGGAAAGCTCCGTTGGCATCGACTCGTAGTTCTACGTCCGATTGGTTGAATTCGCTGCGGATAGATTGTAAAAGTGATAGCTCTGTTTCGAAATCGATCGCACCTATCTTCATTTTAATACAATTGAATCCCTGATCAAGTTTTTCTTTGATCTGTTCTCGCATATAGGAAGCACTTCCCATCCAAATAAGTCCGTTGATAGCTATGGATTCCTTTCCCTTTGAAAATTGGGAAGGAAAAATTTGAAACGGGTCATCCGATCGAAGGGAGCGAAAGGCTGTTTCAACACCTATTTGTATAGCAGGAAATTCAATTAGAGCCTGCAAAAGTTCTTGCTCCCCCATGTGAATTTGATCACAGACCCACTGTAGTTTTTGTTCGAAATCTGGTCTGTCATCCACACTTAGCCCCCTGAACATACCACATTCTCCTATCCCAAACCTCTCATCATCTCGCAGAATAAGGTACCAAGTATCCTTGGTAGTTAAAATACCTCTCGAGGTGCCACTGGCTTTTTTAAACACAAGCCGGTGCTTTTTAAAGGAGGCGTTTATCATAAAAGGATACCCTTATTTTGTCGTGGGATTCTAAACATACTAAAGTTCGATGGACTCGCCAATTTCCAACAACATAAGATCTTTCCCGGCATCGTAAAATTTGCGTTTGGCGAGGTCGTGGTCTATTTCGATATATCCAAACGTATCGTAGTGAACGCCCAGGACCTTATCACAATCTAAAAAATCACTGGCAATTATAGCATCGTCTATTCCCATTGTGAAATTGTCGCCAATTGGTAAAATTGCAAGATCAAGTTTGGTCTGCATGGGGATTAACTTCATATCCATAGTGAGCGCCGTATCTCCCGCGATATAAATATTCTTATGTTCTCCTTCGATCACAAATCCTCCCGGTTGACCTCCATAGCTCCCATCGGGAAACGAAGATGTGTGAATGGCATTCACATATTTTACATTACCAAAATCGAATTGCCAGTTCCCGCCGTGATTCATTGGGTGAACCGTACACCCCTTTGCCTCATAGTGCATCGCAATCTCATAATTACTTACTATAGTTGCCCCGGTATTAAGGGCAATTGCTTCGGCGTCCAGAGTATGGTCCTGATGCGCATGTGTTAATAAAATGAAATCTGCCTTTAGTGAATTTATATCAACCTTATCCTTGGATAAAGGGTTCCCACTAATGAAAGGATCGATTATAATATGTTTGTTGGCAACCTGAATGGCCAGGCTATTATGACCGTAAAAAGTGATCTTCATTGGAAATTAATTTTACAGAAAGATAAACTTAAATGAAGTTTGATGCAAATAACAGCAAGGAGAAAAGAAAGGTACTTAAAGCCACCTTCTTTAATTCCGGGTCCAGGGTGGTAGCATCTTTGGTTTTCAAAACTTTTATCACATTCAATAGTAAGGGAATAAATGCTATCAAGGGAATAAAGTGGGGCCATCCGGTGAACTCCAGCCATAAATAGACCACGGCCGAACATAAAGCAATTACAATAAGAGCCAGATGATAGAACTTAACCCGTTCCGCACCAAGGATCACGGCTAGGGTATTTTTGTTCACCTTAGCATCACTAATCCTGTCCCTCATATTATTCAGGTTCAATACAGCTGTACTTAACAGACCAATAGTGATGGCAGGGAGGACTATGTGTTCCCCCATACTTTGCGAGTAAAGGAAGTAGCTACCCATCACCCCTACTATTCCGAAGAAAACAAAAACAAAGAGATCTCCCATTGCCCGATAGCCATAGGCAGATCTACCAACGGTATATGTTATTGCGGCGATCACGGCTGCAATTCCCAGGTTAAAAAAGATAAAAGAAAGCAGGAAGTTTTCATTTCCGAAGGCATAAAAGATCAGTAAACTGGCGAGTAACAAAGTGATAATTGTAGTAATTATCATCCCCCGCTTTAATTCACGGGCTTTTAATAGTCCGCTCTGAAAGGCCCTTGCCGGACCCACGCGTTCCTTATTATCTGTGCCTTTTAGACCATCACCGTAATCATTGGCAAAATTGGAAAGCACCTGAAAGCCTAAGGTGGTGGCTATGGCGAGTAAAAATACAGGGAGTTTGAAAAATCCGCCGGCATAGGCCGCAGCACTGCCTGTAAGGATACCCGAAACAGATAAAGGCAATGTTCGTAGTCGTGCAGCCGAGATCCAGGCTTTAACTTTAGACATGTACGATTCATTAATACAGCGCAAAAATACGTTATTAATTCTCCTGTAAAAAGTATAGTCCCAGGAATTTTTAAATAGGTAATCGATCTACATTCGTCAACTAAATATATCAGACTGCATTTCCATTTGTTTTACTACTTTTATCCTCGAACCAAACAAAATTTATACTACTTATGACATCCACTCATCATTTTGGCCTACTTATTTTACGAATTAGTTTCTCCGGTTTAATGCTCGTACATGGCATTCCGAAATTATGGGATGTTCTACAAGGTGACTTTGGTTTTGGAGATCCCTTCGGAATAGGTGAACCCCTTACTAAAATACTGGCTATCATTACAGAAGTGATCTGCCCATTATTAATAATCATCGGTTATAAAACACGACTCGCCGCAATTCCAACTTTTATCACCATGGCCGTTGCTGCCTTTGTGATACATGGTGACGACCCCTTCGGAAGTAAAGAGAAAGCCTTGCTTTATGGCTTTGCTTTCCTGGTGATCGCCCTGGTGGGTGCCGGTAAATTTTCAGTAGATAAAAAATAATTATGCCCTTATTTACCAAATCCCTTAAATTAAGATCCTTCAATAATAAAAGAATAGGACGCTACTTACTTTACGCCCTGGGAGAAATTGTACTTGTTGTTGCCGGGATATTAATTGCTCTTCAAATAAATAACTATAACGAAGAACGGAAAAACGACAAATTAATAAATGGCGTGTTGCAGAGCATAACTTACGATCTGGAGCAGGATACGCTCGCGGTAGGTGCAACAATTCGTTATTACGAAACCAGGGAGGTCGTTGCCAGAGATATCATTAACAACAAATACGACCAAGATTCGTATAAAACCTGCATGCTTTGTCCTAACTTAATTAGCACCTATGCACCGTTTAAGATGAATGACAAAGGTTATCTTCAATTAAAGGAGATCGTAGATTCGGTGGAAGAAAAGGATACCTTAACCGTTGAGATCGTGCAGTTTTACAATGCTTTTGGGGCATTGTTATCCGATTTCGGGGAAGAGGTTAAGGATTTTACCATTGAAAATGTAAAAGAATGGCGAGACGAACAGCCTTGGTTTAGTGCGGTCACTTCGGGAAAGCCAGACCCTCGACTATACGAGTATATGGACAGCCAGACCTACAAGAACAAAGTCGCATATTTCTACGCAATTGTATGCAAGAATTACCTAACCATGCTCAAGGCGTATAAAACGAATGCCACAGAAGTATTAAAACGAATAAGGGAAAGGAATACAGGCGATCTTAGTCAAAAATCTTAACCAGCAGTTCCTTCAGTAAATCTCCCTGCGGAATATTGGCTCCCCCTACCCCTTTACTTTTCATATCGATCTCCCGAATATCGCTTATGATCTTACTTACCTTTTTCATGGGGTAATTAAGAGCTGCCGTTTGATAATCTTTTATGAAATAAGGGCTCACACCCAATTCACGAGCAGCATGGGCAGGATTCTTCAGGGCGTGATACTTCAGCAATTTTGAAAAGAAACTATAAAGTAAGGCCACGGTCATTACCAATGGATGATTTTTTGGATTTTGACCGAAATACTGTACAATAGTAAAGGCTTTGGTGATGTTTCTGGACCCAATGGCATTTTGTAACTCGAAGTTGTTAAAGTCCTTACTTATCCCGATATTCTCTTCTACTAACTGGGGGGTGATCTGTGATCCCTGAGGTAAGATGAGCTGAAGTTTTTCCAGTTCGTTATTTACCTTTCCAAGGTCGTTACCAAGGAATTCGGTAAGCATTTGGGCCGCCTTGGGAGTAATTGTGTATCCTTTGCCTGCGAGGACCCTTCTAATCCAATCCGGGATCTGGTTTTCGTATAATTTCTTACTCTCGAATAGTACTCCATTTTTCTGGATCGTTTTGGAGAGCTTTTTTCGAGCATCGAGCTTTTTATATTTATAACAAATCACCAACACAGTACTAGGTTGTGGATTTTCGGCATAAGGAAGCAGGTTTTCTATAGTTCTTGACAGGTCCTGAGCTTCTTTTACAATGACCACCTGGCGTTCGGCCATCATTGGATATCGCTTGGCATTACTTATAATATCGTCTATGCTTACATCCCTCCCATATAGAACCACCTGGTTGAAACTTTTCTCTTCTTCAGAAAGAATGCTATCCTCTATAAACGCACTAATTCCATCAATATAATATGGCTCTTCCCCCATTAAAAAATAAATGGGAGCTATATTACCTTGTTGAATATCTTTGATTATCTGCTTGGCTTTCTCTATGGGCACGCTAATGTTCTGTTTAAAAATAAATCTCTATTCGGTTCGATCACAGATTTATTTCATGAACCAATAAATATTTTATAAGACTATATATTAGTTTTAATATATTGATCTTCCTTCTGGCTTGACCACCCTTGTAACTTTATCTTTCAACCCGCTCAAGAGTACATTGGATGAGGCATTTTACTACCTTTGCGGTATGCAGCAGCTCAATTTTCCAGACTATAAATTTCGTTTCAAAAATAGGGAAAACAAACCGTTGATCTTTGATGTGATCAGAAAAAAATTTGTAGTTCTCAATCCGGAAGAATGGGTGCGACAACACACAGTACATTACCTCCACAACGAGCTGGGTTATCCATTATCTCACATAAATGTTGAAAAGCAGATCACAGTTCATAAAACCACCAAACGATACGATATTGTTGTTTTCAAGCCCGATGGCAGTATCCACATCATAATAGAATGTAAAGCGCCCAATGTAGATATTACCCAGGAGACATTCAACCAGATCGCCCGTTATAACTTTGTCCTGGACGCCAATTATCTAATGGTGAGCAACGGCCTGAAACACTTCTACTGCAAAATGGATTATGACGAAGACCGTTATCTGTTTTTGCGATCGCTTCCACCTAATGATAAAAAATAAACTCTTTACTTTGTCCTTATGACCATAGCCGTTGTGATCTTAAACTGGAATGGAAGAGCTTTGCTGGAGCAATTCCTGCCTTCGGTGGTGAAATACTCTTCCGAAGCAAATGTATATGTGGCAGACAACGCTTCTACAGATGATTCGGTACGGTATGTAATGAATAATTTCCCTTCAGTAAAAATTATACAAAACAAGGAGAATGGAGGATATGCCCGGGGATACAACCAGGCATTAAATACTCTTGCCGAGGATATTTTTGTATTGCTCAATAGCGATGTAGAAGTGACAAACGGATGGCTTACGCCTGTAGTTTCTGTTTTCAGGGAGGATCCCAACGTAGTGGCTGCACAACCTAAGATCCTGGATTATAAGGATAGGTCTAAATTTGAATATGCCGGAGCTGCCGGTGGTTTTATCGACAGATTGGGATACCCGTATTGTCGTGGCAGGATATTTCAATCCATTGAAACCGACCGTGGACAGTACAACGATATAATTCCTGTATTCTGGGCGACAGGAGCTTGCCTGTTTGTAAGGAGAAGTAGTTTTCAAGAGGCCCGGGGTTTCGATGAGGATTTCTTTGCCCATCAGGAGGAGATCGATCTGTGCTGGCGACTTCAGGCGGCTGGAGGAACGGTGAAGTATGTTGGGTCCTCAAGTGTCTATCATGTTGGAGGCGCCACTCTGGAAGTATCTCATCCAACAAAAACGTTTTATAATTTTCGGAACTCTCTTTTAATGCTTCTGAAAAATGTAAAAGGACCCAAAGTGTATGGTTTGATCTTTCTTCGATTGATCCTTGATGCAGTTGCCGGGCTACAATTTTTATTTAAAGGAAAGTTTAGACATTTTTTAGCCATTCTGAAGGCTCATTTTAGTTTCTACGGCCTTTTCCCAAGATTCTTAAAAAAACGTAAGAAACACGCTACAACACTGGATTATTCGAAAATAAAGTCGGTGGTTTGGCGGTACTATATTCTAAAAAAACGTAACTTTAACGAACTCTGATAATTTTTACTTAAATTATTGTTAACACTGAATTTGGAGCCTTCCTAATTCATAATTTTGATCAACCAAATAAATAATCATAACATGAAAAAGCTCTTAATACTAGCCGCGTGTACGGGACTGTTATTCACCTCTTGTGTGTCTAAAAAACAGTACGCCGAACTCGAAGCAAAACAAAAGAAAACACAAGATCTATTAAATACAGCAACGGTAAAATTAAACAGCTGCCTTACCGATAAAGCAGCAGCTTTAACCAGAGTTCAATCTCTGGAGGAGCGATTAGCCGATCTGCGTAAAACGAACCAGGACCTTATTCAAAGCTCTAAGGAACTAACCATGCTTACTCAGCAAGGTGCGACAAATCTTGAAAAATCTTTGGAAAGCCTTAAGGAGAAAGATCTTAAGATCTCCAGATTACAGGATGCCCTTAACAAAAAGGATAGCGTTACCCTTGCGCTCGTAACCAGTTTGAAGAAAGAAGTTGGACTTAACGATCCCGACATTGAGATCAATGTTGAGAAAGGTGTAGTTTTCATCTCACTTTCCGATAAGGTATTATTCCGTTCCGGATCCTACGAACTATCTTCAAGAGCAAACGAGATCTTGGGCAAGGTAGCCACCGTTATCAACAGCAAGCCTGATTTTGAAGCTATGGTTGAAGGTCACACAGACACAGTACCATACAAAAGCGGAGTACTACTGGATAACTGGGACCTTAGTGTAAAACGTTCTACAGCAGTAGTAAGAAAATTACAGGAATTAGGCGTAAGACCTTCTCAACTGATCGCTGCCGGGCGTGGTGAACACGTACCGTTAGTAGATAACAGCACTGCGGAAAACCGTGCTACCAACAGAAGGACTAAAATCCTTGTTCTACCTAAGATCGATCAATTCTATACCATGATCGAAGAAGAACTGGAAACTTTGTCTGCCATAGATGGCAACTAAGAAAAAGGATCATTAAACGTATCAAACCCGAACAATCGTTCGGGTTTTTTATTTTATTATTTTTTTTTGAAAAGTATGTAACAGCTTTAGCGAGAGATCGTCTACTTATATGAAAGACTCCCCCTACTAACCAATAATAATAAAAATGGAGCCGCATTATCAATTTTCAGACGCCGCTTTTGAAAAGCAGTTTAAGCATGGCTTGTTACATCCAAGCTATTTCACCCATGAAGCTCATTTACGTCTCGCATGGATTCATATCACTAAATACGGATTAGAAAATGCGATCGAAAATATCACATCTCAGTTAGAGGCTTTTACTAAGCTGAACAACGAAGAAACCAAGTATAATAAAACTGTTACTATTGCTGCAATTCGGGCAGTTTTTCATTTTATACTGAAGTCCAAGTCGGACAACTTCAGAGATTTCATCGATGAATTTCCACGATTACTTTTCGAATTTCGGGATCTTCTTGGTTATCACTATGCGTTCAATATTTTCGATTCAGAAGAAGCTCGAACCACATATCTGGAGCCAGATCTGCAACCTTTCGACTAGGGATCATATCTCCAAACTCCCTTTTCCTTCTCTAACCAGTAGAGGTTCGTCTCCTGTGAGATCGATCACTGTAGAAGCTATATTACCACCGTATCCACCATCCACGATCACGTCTACCTTTTTCTCCCATTTTTCGAATATGAGTTCGGGGTCTGTGGTATACTCGATCAATTCATCTTCATCCTTGATAGAAGTAGATACAATAGGATGACCTAGTTCGCGAATCAAAGCTCTTGCAATGGCGTTATCGGGTACCCTGATACCTACCTCCTTCTTTTTCTTAAAAGCCGAAGGAAGATTATTATTACCCGGTAGAATAAAGGTATAGGGGCCGGGCAAAGCTCGTTTTAGTAATTTGAAGGTTGCTGTATCGATCTGCTTCACGTAATCTGATAAATTACTCAGGTCCTCACAAATAAAGGAGAAATTGGCCTTTTCAAGCTTGATACCCTTTAACTGAGCCAATCTTTCCAATGCCCGGTTATTGGTAATATCACAACCCAGGGCATAAACGGTATCGCTGGGGTAGATCACCAGGCCTCCTTCGCGGATGATATCCACAACCTTTTTTATATCCTTCGGATTAGGATTCTCCTCATATAAACGTATGAATAGGGCCATAGTATTAAGATACGAAAATTTAAAATACCAGACGTACTTTTTTACAATCTCAGGAATCGAGAACCTTTAGTTTCGCAAAGCGAAGAAGTAATTTTTTCAAACCGCCATTCTCAAAGAGTATTTCTGCCTTGGTATCGGCGCCAACTCCTTCTATCTTCAGGATCTTTCCCTGGCCAAAGCGTACATGCTCAACCATCGTTCCTTCCGATAAATTGGCTTTTTCCAGATCGAAATTCTTATCGGTATCACTGGAAACCGGTTTCAAGCGCCGCAGCTTTCTTAGTTGCGACTCCGTAGGTCCCTTTGGCGGTACCCCCGAACTTGGCTTTCGCATTCTAAGTTTGCTCTTATCAACCTCTCCAAAAATATCGGTATCTATCAACGGTTTATAACGGTTCTCGGTGATGGGGGTAAGGTAGTCCAGAAACTGGTCCTCTATCTCTTCAATAAATCGACTTGGCTCAGCATCAATTAATTTTCCCCATCTATATCTGCTTTGGGTATACGTAAGATAAGCTTGCTTTTCTGCTCGTGTTAAAGCCACATAAAAAAGTCTTCTTTCTTCTTCCAGCTCAGAACGGGTATTCATACTCATAGCTGAAGGAAACAGATCTTCTTCCATTCCAACAATGTAGACATACGGAAACTCCAGTCCTTTAGCAAGGTGGACGGTCATTAATGCAACACGGTTATCATCTCCTTTTTCATTGTCCAGATCTGTGGCAAGGGCTACATCTTCCAAAAATTCGGCCAGGGATCCCGTGGTGTCGGCAAGTTCCTTTTGCTCCTCAACAAAGTCGCGCATCCCGTTCAAGAGTTCTTCAATATTCTCTATCCTGGCAATACCTTCAGGGGTTCCATCCTTTTTTAATTCCTGAACCAGGCCAGTCTTCTTGGTAACGTGTTCGGCGATCTGAAAGGCGTCGTAACCCTGGTTGAGCACCTGGAAGCTCTCGATCATCGTTACAAAATTTTGTAGCTTTCCCTGGGTGCCTTTGTTGATCTTCAGGTCGATCTTATCGATATGTTTCATGACCTCGAACATCGACCTGTCGTAATGGTTGGCAGCGACAATTAACCTGTCGATGGTGGTTTGTCCAATTCCCCGTGCAGGATAATTGATCACACGTTTCAGGGCTTCTTCATCTTTCGGATTTAATATCAGGCGTAAGTACGCCAGAACGTCCTTGATCTCTTTCCGCTGGTAGAATGAGAGTCCGCCGTAGATCCTGTATGGAATGTCTTTCTTCCGAAGTGCATCTTCTATTGCCCGCGATTGGGCATTGGTGCGATATAAAACAGCAAAAGAATCGTATTTCAATTGATGGCTCATAGCGTTCTCGAAAATTGAGCTCGCCACAAAACGGCCTTCATCCCCATCGGTCATAGTTCTGTTAACCAGGATCTTATTTCCTTCATCGTTAGCGGTCCAAACTACCTTTTCCAGTCGCTGTTTGTTCTTCTCTATAATGCTGTTGGCCGCATTTACAATATTTTTGGTAGAACGGTAGTTCTGCTCCAGTCTATAGACCCTCACATCGTCGTAATCCTTCTGGAAATTTAAGATATTGTTTATGTTCGCTCCTCGGAAAGCATAGATACTCTGGGCATCATCTCCAACTACGCATATATTCTGAAATCTGTCACTTAGGGCTTTTACAATGAGGTACTGGCTGTGATTGGTATCCTGATACTCATCTACAAGGATATAACGAAAGCGATTCTGGTATTTGGCAAGTACGTCCGGGAAACGGTTAAGAAGCTCGTTCGTTTTGAGCAACAGGTCGTCGAAATCCATAGCACCCGCCTTAAAACATTTATCCACATAAGCCTGGTAAATATCTCCCAGCCTGGGCATCTTGGCCATGGCATCGGCCTCTTGCAGTTCAGGATTATTGAAATATGCCTTTACGGTGATGAGGCTGTTCTTGTACGAGGATATTCTGGAATAGACCTGCTTATACTTGTAGATATCCTTATCCAGTTGCATCTCCTTGATGATACTGCGTATCACACTTTGGGAATCCTGGGTATCGTAAATGGTAAAATTAGACGGATAGCCCAGCTTATCTGCTTCAAACCTCAGGATCTTTGCAAAAATACTGTGGAAGGTTCCCATCCAAAGATTCTTTGCCTCACTACTTCCCACGATCTGCGAGATACGTTTCTTCATTTCCCGTGCCGCCTTATTGGTAAAAGTAAGTGCCAGAATATTGAACGGGTCCACACCCTGCGACATCAAATAGGCTATACGATAAGTTAAAACACGAGTCTTACCCGATCCCGCACCAGCGATAACTATCATCGCGCCTTCTTTCTGAAGTACTGGAGCTAGTTGAGCCTCGTTGAGTTGTTTTAAATATGCTTGCAAATCGTGAAGTTTCTGAGGCCGAAAAATACTGAAATTACTAAGAATTATTAGCGCCAGGTCCCATAAATTATAAACAAAAAGTCCGGGTTTTTGTTTTATTGAAAATCGTTTATCTTTAGCTGAACTTTTTACAATATGAGACAAAAATTTACCTTGGTGCTGGTACTCTTTGGGATTTGTTACGCCCAGGCACAGATGAATAAGGATGTTTTAACCGACATTGAAAATATTGAAGAACAAGTAATAGAATGGCGACGTTATTTTCACCAAAACCCGGAACTGTCCAATAGGGAATTTAAGACAGCCGAAAAAATCGAACAACATCTTCGGTCATTAGGTTTGGAGGTGCAAACAGGTATAGCCAAAACCGGGGTGGTAGGAATTTTAAAAGGTAATCAGCCCGGCAAGGTAGTAGCACTGCGGGCCGATATTGATGCCCTGCCCGTTACAGAAAGGAACGACCTTCCCTTTAAAAGCGAGGTGAAATCCAGCTTTCTCGAAACAGAAACCGGGGTGATGCATGCTTGTGGACACGATACCCACATTGCCATCCTCATGGGAGTTGCCGAAGTTCTTTCTTCTCATAAAGACAAGATAAAAGGGACCATAAAGTTCATTTTCCAGCCAGCAGAAGAAGGACCCCCTCCCGGGGAAGAAGGCGGTGCCAAGCTAATGATAAAAGAAGGGGTACTAAAAAACCCGGATGTCGATGTTATTTTTGGACTTCATATCAATTCGGGAACACCGGTTGGAACCATAAAATATAAAAGTGGTGGTACCATGGCGGCCGTAGAGCGCTTCGTGGTCACCGTAAAGGGAAAACAAACGCATGGTTCGGCACCCTGGTCCGGAGTAGACCCCATTTTAATTTCTGCAAAGATCATTGATGGATTCCAAACCATCATAAGCAGAGAAGCCCCATTAGTTGAAGAAGCCGCAGTCATCACCGTAGGAAAAATTTCCAGTGGGGTTAGGTTTAACATCATACCCGAAAGTGCCGAAATGATAGGAACCGTGAGGACACTCGACCCGAAAATGCGGGAACTAATTATGCGGCGAATGAATGAAATGGCCAGGGATATCGCAAAAGCTTACGGCGGGGAAGCATCTATCGAATGGCAGAATAATACGGTGGTAACCTATAACGATCCGGAGCTAACCTCACAGATGTTACCTACGCTTCAAGAGATAGCAGGTACGGAAAACGTTATTACCATGAATGCGACCACCGGAGGAGAAGACTTTTCCTATTTTCAGGAGATCGTTCCAGGTTTCTACTTTTTCCTGGGAGGAATGACCCCGGGAAATACTTCTTATTATCCACATCATACCCCGGATTTTCTGATCGACGATAGCGGGTTATTGCTTGGAGTAAAAGCGATGACTCAACTTTCTTTAGATTATTTAAATGCAAATTAAATGGATGCAGTTTTTGAGGTATTGAAATCGATTCCCTGGTGGGGGTGGGTTCTTATCCTGCTGGCGGTGATCGCGATAAGGGATATTTTTTTCAATAAGAAACACACCATCCGACACAACTTTCCTATCGTAGGCCATTTCCGCTATATGCTTGAGAGTATTGGCCCGGAGCTTCGCCAGTATATTGTTGCCAATAATCGCGAAGAATTGCCTTTCAATAGAATTGAAAGAGGTTGGATCTATGCTTCGGCAAAGAATGAAAATAATTATGAAGGCTTCGGAAGCGACCGCGACTTCTATAAACCAAATTACGTTTTTATAAACAATGCCCTGCTACCCTATAAACTACCTCCCAAACACCCCAACCGTTACGACCCCTATTTTGTACCCTGTGCGAAGGTAATGGGACTAGGTCGGCGTAAGCGGCCGTATCGCCCTGCCTCTGTTATCAATGTTTCCGCAATGAGTTACGGATCCCTTTCGGCACGTGCCATAGAATCTCTAAACAGGGGTTGTGCCATGGCGCATGCATATCACAATACAGGTGAAGGTGGATTATCTTCCTATCATCAAAAGGGGGGAGATATTATATTTCATTTTGGAACGGGATATTTTGGCGTTCGTGATGAATTGGGGAATTTCAGTATGGAAAAAATGCGACAACTTGTTGCTAATAACCCACAGGTAAGAGCAATAGAAATTAAACTATCTCAGGGTGCTAAACCCGGGAAGGGCGGGGTACTACCGGGTTCTAAGATCACCAGGGAGATTGCCGAAATTAGGGGAGTCCCAATGGGTAAAGATGTGCTCTCCCCTCCTACTCACAGCGCATTCAGTAATATAAATGAGCTAATAAATTTTGTGGAGGATATAGCAGCCGCCACTGGTCTTCCCGTTGGGATCAAGTCGGCCGTTGGAAAATTACATAGTTGGGAAGAACTTGCTACCAAGATGAAACAAAGTGGCAAGGGACCGGATTTTATAACTATAGATGGCGGTGAAGGCGGAACTGGAGCAGCACCTCCCAGCTTTGCCGATCATGTAGCCTTACCCTGGGTATTTGGGTTTAGTGATGTTTATAAGATATTTCAGAAACACGGACTTACAAAAGATATTACCTTTATTGGAAGTGGTAAGTTGGGCTTTCCGGCCAAAGCTGCAATGGCCTTTGCCATGGGTGTAGACTGTATAAATGTGGCAAGGGAAGCTATGATGGCCATTGGCTGTATACAGGCACAGGTATGTCATAACAATCATTGCCCCAGCGGTGTTGCCACACAGAATAAATGGAGGCAAAGAGGAATAAATATTTCGGATAAGGCAAAACGCACCCACTTTTACTTTAAAAATTTCAGAAAAGAATTACTTGAAATCACCCATGCCTGTGGATACGAACATCCGTCTCAACTCACGATGGATGATGTTGAATTTAGTTTAGGGGATCGCAATCTTATTAAGACCCTGGCAGATTCGTTCGCCTATAATAAAACCAAAGTACCGTTTACCAGCGTTGAGGAATGTATGAAATGCGAGCATCTGGGTGGAAACTACCAGCCAAAAGAAGCAAAGAATATTGTAAAACGGGCTATGGAAAAGAATGAAGTGCGCTATTAATTATCATTGAATAACTTAAGAAATGCCTTACGATGGGTTCTCGATATAGGTACCCTGTGATTCTTTTCCAATAATAAATATCCTTCGTTTTCGAATGCACGAACGTGTTCCAGGTTCACTATATGCGATTTATGGCATTTAAAGAATACTTTACTATCGTCTCGATCAAACCTTCCCAGGCTGTACGAGCTTAGCACAGTAGATCCATCTACGAGATGAATTCGGGTATAGCCTTCATACCCTTCCAAATGCAGTACTTCAAATTCTGGGATGAGTGAAAGTCCTTTTGCTGTGGGTACGATCAATTTGTGTGTACGTTTCATCGTGTCTCTTAATAAGCCAAACAGCTTCTCGGTCGATTCGGCCTGCAACTCTTTCTCAATTGCTTCAGCTGCTTTTTGTACTGCAATTACCAACTCTTTATCATCTATGGGTTTTAAGATGTAATCCACGGCCGACTGCTTTATCGCTGTGAGAGCATATTCGTTATAGGCGGTCACAAATATCACCTGAAAGGAAAGTTCGGAAAGTTGGGCCAGCATTTCAAAGCCGTTTAAATGAGGCATTTCAATATCAAGGAACAAGATATCGACAGAATTGGATTTTATAAATGAAATCGCTTTTCGAGGGTCCTGAA
The DNA here is from genome assembly GCF_002966125.1 of Pukyongia salina. GTDB lineage: Bacteria > Bacteroidota > Bacteroidia > Flavobacteriales > Flavobacteriaceae > Pukyongia > Pukyongia salina. Next base: position 2,359,061 of record NZ_CP027062.1, on the reverse strand, counting down.
AAGTGCCGGCAACCTTCAGATTAGGGAAGAGGAATTCCACCTTTCTTTTTAAAAGCTCCAGAGCGGATCTCTCGTCATCCACTAATATTACCTGATAATTTTTCACGCTATTGCGGTTATTTTAAAGGTTGTAATATTTCCTTTGTCTTCTTTCTCGGGATAAGCCTCTCTATGAGAAAGACTAATATCCCACTTCCCGGATTTATTCAGAAATAAAAGTCGGTCCTCCAATACATGTGACGAAGTTCTTTTTCCACTATCGGTTTTTTTTGTATTAACAAACCCCACTCCGTTATCTTCTATCTCAACTTCCAGTGAGTTATCACCATTTTGCTGAAACCTAATATCCACTCTGCCTTTAGACTCTTTGTTAAATATACCGTGATTAATGGCGTTCTCCACTACGGGTTGTAATAACATCGTGGGGATATTCACCTTTGAGACTTCTACGCTATCACCTATTTTGATAGAATACTCTAATTTTTCATTAAATCTTAGTTTTTCAATGTCGAGGTAATTTTTTAATAATTCTACCTCTTTCGAAACTGTGACCTCTTTTTGTTTCGATAGTTCAAAGAATTGTCTCACCAGCCTGGAGAACTTGACCAGGTAGGATTCGGCCGATCTTATATCCCCGTTATTAATACAATACTGGATGGCCGCTAACGAATTGAACACGAAGTGAGGATTCATCTGAGACCTTAAAGCGTATAATTCGAATTCGGTAAGTTTATTTTGAATTTCCAGTTTAGACAACTTCTTGTTTATTTCGTATCGTCGTATCTGTAGCAGAAGCAAAAGGAGCAAAAGTGACCCCAAGGATACAAACACCACCTTACTAATTGGCTTTTGCCACCAAAGAGGACTTATACTAAACTTATGCGTAGATGAGTTTTGGCCTTTTCGAAGCTGAAGAGTATAATCATTTGGAGGAAGATTACTAAAATTTATAATATTCGAAGTGGTCGTTATCCACTTGGTTTCGAAGGGATACAGGCGGTATTCGTAAGGACTGGATTCTTTCTTTTGTGAAAAATCTATAGTTCCAATTACATAACTCAGGGTTCCGGATTTTTGATAATCTACTTTATCAACTTTATTAATTTCTTTACCCGCGTAGCTCCCTTTTTCAACATAAATTCCCAGGTATTGGTCTTGTTTTTGTAGATCGGATGGGAGCTTTACAAGTCCGTTATCTGTTCCAATCCAAAGCGCATCTCCCTGAGCTAGTATCGTATGCGTATTTACCGAGGGCACCCCATATTCGGTTCCAATAGTATTCTTTAAAGTAATTTTTGTTTGGTCGAGATCATACTGTAAAACCCCCTGGCTGGTGGACAACCAAAGATTATTATCCTGCACTACCTGTGAATTTGCGCTGAGATATTCGGTTTTTTCAATCTGGGTAATTTCTTCCAGATCGGTTCGGTAAGCGCCAAATCCATCGGTTGTGATCAATAATATGCCGGACGGAAGTTTTCCTAAATTCATTATAGGCCTGGAAAACACCTGGCCATTAATTTGAATAGGTAAAAGCGAATCGTTCTTAAGTTGTTTCAGCCCGTTGGACGTACCCACAATCAACATGTTGTTATAGCTAATTATATCTTTAATCCCCACCCCTTTGATATGCCTGGTTACCTGCATTTGGATCGGGTCTATTTGGTTTAGACCGGATGAGACATTTCCATACAAATACCCCTCGTGGTAACAGATCTTTCTCGCCATCGGACTAAAGGATTGCAGAATTCCATTGGCATTTACTTTCACGATCCCTTTACTTGTTAATAGAAATGCGGCCGACAACTGATCTATATAGGCGGTACCATACACAAAGCCTTCGCTTTTATTAAGTAGATCGAAACTATCATAGCTTGCGTTGTATAGGTAAAATCCGTAATCCTGAACCGAAGCGATGATACCCAAGGGAGTATCTTCCAACTGGCGTACTCGTTTCCCTTCAAGCCAGTATTTGTTCTTTCGGTTCACAGCAGGCAACTTATATAGCCCCTGATTAAGACTAGCCATCCACAAATTACCCAGCTTATCACGCATGGCAAAATGAGCTTTCAGATCTTCAGAAAAAAAAGATAGATTCACAAGTTGGTAATCATTGTCCATATTGGCCACAAACTCAGGACCTGTAAATTGCAACTCGCCGTTTACCGCATGAACTCTAAATAAGCCAGGATCTTTGGCCTTAATTGCTTCTGGAAAGTTGTATTCGAAAAGATCATTTGAATTTAAGTTTAAAACCGCATAACTCTTTTCACCGATAATAATTCCCAGCGAATCCAATACCCTTAATAAGCCTCTTTGATATCTTTGTTTATTAGCAGCAACAAAATCTCCCATTTTGTTCTTATACCGAAGATATCTTGCTAATTTTTCGTCATCATCGCTAGCGGTTGCTTCGTCCAGAAGTTTCCATTGCCCATCGTGTAAATAGTAGCTAAGGTTATTGTACCCGAAGTAAATATCATTATCTATCTTAAAAATAATGGCAGGAAATAACTGTTCATCCGGGTTTTCTGCCGGGAAATCAAATACTTCATTGTTCTCGATATAGCCTAATGAAGCCGACTTTGAGAAATACCAGAGTTTATGATCGTTTGTTATCTGAATATCCCAGATATCGTTGGTAGGGAGCCCATTCTTTGTATTGAATATTTTAAAGGTATTACCATTGAACCTGGCTATACCCTTGTCTGTGATCGCCCATACAAATCCTTTTTTATCCTGAGTTACCCGGTACACCATGTTCCCCGGCAGCCCGTCTTCCACCGAATAATGATCGTATTTCTGTGCTTTTACAGAGAGAAAAACGAAAAGTACAAGCAGAAAAATGGCAAACCGGGAATTCAAGGTTATTTTGTTTTTGGCTTTACTAAATTTACTTAAAATCAAGTTATTACTGGTTTTTTATAAACTTATGAGCAAATAATTCGCCATTCTCTCCCAATAGGTAAATCACATACACTCCGGAGGTAAGATCTTCAATTGCGATCGAATTATCAGGCTTCAGCTTCCCTTCCTTCACGATCACGCCAAGAGAGCTAATAATCGTGAAATGAGTGAACTCTCCTCCACTTACGAAGATCTGGGAAGAAGCTGGATTTGGGTATATACCAGGTTGTTCGTATCCTGCATCACCTATCCCCAAGGTTGACTCACAAAAGTTTTCTGTTATGGTTACAGGCGCATTATTGATGGTGGTTGTAAAGTCAGTATTGGGAACAAAGCCCGAAATAACCGGAACCGAGATAGGGTTTATACCAGCGGAATTAATCGTTCTATCAATATAATCGCAGTTATTGATCTTTGCACTTGTTGTACGGAACATCTCAGATTGGGTAGTTCCTGTTCCCATAGTGCGATACCCAAGATGGTAATAAGCGGAGTTCACATTGGCAGGATCGTTTATCTGATAACTAATATCCGGGTAATACATAAGTGGCATTTGCCAAAACCAAAAATTGTAATCATCCCCAGTGGGTTCTACATGAGGCACCGTATATTGATACAACGGCCCCACCTGGCTCCCAGTGGTTTTATTGAATTCGTATACAAACACATTGCTGTTTCCAAATTGCGGATTATTATTTCCATCTACCCATGACTCATCCCTGTCGTAACCCGAGATCACTAAATTATTCGCATCAGCAACAGATTCCATAACGGTGAAGCCATATCGGTTCAGGTCGTTCCATTCAAAAGCATACCAACTCCTTGAAAGATCTATAGAACCTGCCCCCGGTACGCTATCGTCCAATACTGTAATTCCAAAATAATGCGAAAAAGAATAATTGGTAAGCATAAACAACTCGTCTGCCGCACTATCGTAATAAGCATCCACGCTTATATCCCTGTTATTACCGAAGTAATAACTCTGATCCCATTGAACAGCCCCCAAAAAGTCAATTTTATGTGCAAGTACGGCCTGTTGTTCGCCTCCCAAAGCCAATTGAGCGGTGCAACTTCCCGTAATCAAATAACCATTATCCGTCTCTGTGATACCATTTGCAAAATCGAAATCGTCTGTATTTGTAGATAAGTTTGTGTCGATCTCGATCGTCCACAGTTCATTTAGACCAAAGTCGGTGCGGAGCACAAAACCAATATTGTTATTACAATTTACATTAACGTTATAACAGTCACTAAAGAAACCGCTCACTATAAAACCAACATCACCTAAACCATTCCCCGTAGCATCCGTTTCGGTGGCTTCGATATGGAGTCCAACCGAATTAAAATTAGCCGAAACAATTTCGTAATACTTTGCGTCGATCATTAAACCTGTGGTGGCATGAATTTTAGAGATAAACACATGACGCGATCCGGCCACATCTACCGAGCCGGTGATTACCACAAGACTTTCGTAGGCAACAGCGTCGAAAATTCGCAGGTTTTGAAAAGTTGAATGTGTGTATTGATTGATCCAGACCACGTTGCCCAGATTATCTATTCTTTGCAACATCAACAGGCCACTTGAAAGTGAAGCGTTGAACAGGTTACCTGCGACCACATAATCGGAACTACCATCCGTTAAAGGTACAATGTTAAGATCGTGAAAGTGCCTACTGCTCTCTATGATACTTTTCTGATATTGGGCATTCATGGCGAAGTTTATAAATAAGGCTGCCATGAATAAAGTAATTTTTGTTTTCATCGTTTTAGCCATTAAAAGTGTTATTCAGAATTAGGTTGCAATGTATTCCTACCACAGCCAAGAATGAATAGCGAGGTTATTTACCCTCATTGTGAAGCGATGAAATACTTATTTGGTTCGATGAACGTTATCTTGTGCAAATGGAAAAAAATCTTAAGTTTGCTGTAAGACCGTTAAATTATGGAAGATATTTCTCAGATACTGAACTACGTAGCCTACTTGTTACCTGCCATAGTGGTTGGGATCATTGCTTATTATTTTTTCAAAGGCCATTCGGCGAATGAAGAAGGGCGCCGCAGGTATTTAATTCAGAAAGAAGCCCAGAATAAAGTACTACCAATGCGTTTACAGGCCTATGAGCGCATAACACTGCTTATGGAGCGTCTGGACCCTAATAAGCTACTTATTCGCGTAAAACCATTCTCAGACGACATTGAGAAGTACGAAACCCTGCTTATTAATAATATTGAACAAGAATTTGAGCACAATGTGGCACAACAGATCTATGTGACCCCGGAATGCTGGAATCTTGTGAATGCTGCAAAAAATGCCACGATTCATATTATCAGGCAGGCCGCTATGCATGAAAAGGACAATGGTGCCGACCAAATGCGTGAATATTTACTTCGGAACTTCATGGAAGAGATCACCCCCTCTCAGAAAGCCCTGGCTTATATCAAAAAAGAGGTAGGGGAACTGTTTTAAGAATCCTGCGGATGAATTTCGCTGGTTTCTTCGTTCTGACTTTTAGCATAGAGGTAACCACTATCCCACCACTGGGTCATCTGTTTATTGTCGAAAATAAGTGAGTTGGTAGTAAGCACTGTTGGTGTATAATAGAAGTTTATCACAGCCTTGTGGTGTCCCGCCACAAATTTACCAATTCGGATATTTTGTTTCTCTACCCTGTCCAGCATAAAGGCGTGCATATTGGTTAGCAGGGAGAACGGGTTCCTGGAATGCATACGGTTATAGTAAGTCATTTCGGTTTCGAGGATAATAACATCTACAATAGTGGCACCCCTGTTGATGGCCTCTTCTATAGGCACCATGCTCCCAAAGCCTCCATCTGCATACTCACAGCCATCCTTCTTTACCAGGCTCATAAACGGAATGTAATTACAAGAGATCCAGATCCAATCACAAAAATCACTATAACTAAAATCGTTTACAGATTTATATTCTACCTGGTTTAGGGACAGGTTAGAAACTGTAACAACCACATCCTTGCTGCTTGCCTGTAATTTTTCAAACTCTTTCTCGGTTAGAGTATTGGATATCAACGTTCTAAGATTATAGCTTTCACCAAAAGTCTTACTCCCTCTCCAAAAATTACGCAACACCTTAAAATGATCGATCCCGATCTGTTTTTCACCAAACTTCCCTTTTTTTACTACGAAAGGACGATGACTAAAAATATCTTCCTGGCGAACCGAGGTATAGACTTTCTTTATTTTCTCGGGGTTGTTCAAAGCCAGATGGGAAATAAGCAGGCTGCCTGTTGAAGTGCCAACAAATAATTGATAATCGAAGCCTCTTTCCTGCATGAGATATTGAGCCACACCTCCAGCAAAGGCTCCCTTGCTACCACCGCCTGATATTACTAGAGCACGTTTCATGCTTTTAATTGGGTTTGTAAGAATTGCTGTTCCTTTTCAGAATAAGTGTCCAGCCTTTTTAAGATCTCATCTCCCGTTCCGGGATTTTTTATTATTTCTGAAAATAAGGTTCGGGATGCATTTCGAAATCTCCAATTGTGATGCACTGAAGCGTCTATAAGGTTATCCAGTACCTCATCGTTGAATAGACGAAGATCATTCACATACCTGAAAGCCAGTTGTCTAACCTCGAAACTGTATGTATTACTGGTGTATCCTCTCAATTCGTTAACAAAGCTTGTTTTCTCATCGGTTCTATAGCCCTCTGTGATAACGGCCAGGGCGAGCCATAATTGTCGTACATTCTTGTCCTGAAACCCTTCTACCGAACGCGTGATTTCCAGATATCTCGTCCGGTCCTCGGGAAATGAGCTCCATAGGTTGTACAAAGCAGCCTCGATGGTAACGTAACTAGAATCTTGCAGCAATTTTTCGAATTTAGGTTTAAGCCGTTCCGATACTCCATCCATAGAAACCGCTACGGCCTGCCTGATATAGAGATTATCACTATCGAGTGCATGTTCGTAAAGGGCGTGGGTTACAAAGCGGTCCTCTCCAGACAGCTGATAAACTGCTTCCTGACCAATAAAATCATTGCCCCCCAAAATAGCATCTCGCAACTCCCCTATTTTTTGCATTACAGGTGTAGCCCGTAAGGAGGAGATCTGAAAATACCGGTTCATAAATTCGGATCTGGACAGTGAATTGAACACCTGTGTAGAATTAAAAGCTGTTTGTTTCAGCCAATCCTCTTCCCAGTGATCTATATCGACCGTTGATACCGCTCGCACCTCTCGCAGAAAATCGGCGGTCGTCACATTACCAAATTTATTATTTGATAGATAATTTGCGATTGCTGTTTTAAATGCCTCATCTCCTATCAGCTCACGTAAAACGTGTAATGCCCAGGCGCCCTTTTCGTAGAAAGTTAGGGAGGATGCCTTCGGATTTAACAGCGATTCTCCTTTCCCGGCCTCACTTAATTCGCGTAATTGCTCGGCCGTTTGATATAACTGCCAGTAATAATAATCACTGCCAAATAATTCTTTTTCCACTAGATGGGCATAGTAAGTTGCAAAGCCTTCCTGCAGCCAGTGATGATCACCAGAGGATTCGGTGACCAAATTACCAAACCAGTGATGCGCCAGCTCATGGGCATTTACATTTATATAGTTTCTGTCGTTAAAACCAATGGAATCTACCACAAATGCTTCAGAGAAAATGGTGGCGGTTGTATTCTCCATCCCTGCATATAGAAAATCACGTACCGGAATTTGCTTATAATTTTGCCACGGATAAGGAATCCCGATCTCCGCCTCAAGGAAGTCAAAGATCTCCCGGGTATGCCTGTAGGTGGGTTCAACCTTTAAAGAATCCTCGGGTTTGAAGTATAACTCTATGGGTATCCCCGAATGTGAATTTATTTCTTTTTTTCTGAAATCGCCTATCGCCACTGCCACGAGGTAGCTGGACATGGGTTGCACCATATCGAATCGCCATGCGCGGCTATCCGTATCGATACTATTTACTTCCTTTAATGCCCCATTAGCTATTACCGTTACCTGGGGATTGGCAATTATCTGAAGATCGAACTCGATCTTATCGTTCATATCATCTATGGAAGGCAGCCAGTGCGACGTATATTTTCCCTGGCCCTGAGTCCAGATCTGATCGCCTGTAAAATAAAGAGTCTGCCGTGGGTAAGCAATATAACTAAAGCTGGTCTGGTAAGTCTTCCCTGTTTCAAAGTTACCATGGATCCAAATTTTATCCCGGGTAGATCCTACCTGTACTCCTTTTGAGGATATCTTTGTTATTTCCATGCCAATCGCATCAAGATATAAAGAATCGGACGCTTTTATTACATGAAATTCGACATATAAATCACCTATAACCTTTTTCGTATCAGGTTCAAATGTAATACTCGCGTCTATCTTTTTGAAATCTACTACCTCTGTTTGTTGGGCATGTCCAACCGAAGTAACAATTGTTATTAAAATGAAGAGAAAGTGTTTCATAAAGTACAGAGAAGCAAATGCTCTGCCAAATTTAGTCATTTCATAGGAGGTACGCCTGAGAAATCACAGAGAGAATGTGTTAAAGCATTAGCTTTAATTGGAGTAGATTGAATTAATAGTTGCTCTCAATCCATGCTGTAAATCCCGGAATGAACAGGTTTACTCAATCGAAGCAGAATGAGATTTCTCCCTTCGGTCGAAATGATTAAATTCGTTCTATGAATACCAATTTCCTTCAAACTCCCATTGAATATCTAAAAGGTGTGGGGCCTAACAGGGCAGATCTCCTCAAGAAAGAGTTGGGTATTCACACTTTTCAGGATCTTATCAATCTTTTTCCTAATCGTTATCTGGATCGTACGCGATATTATAAGATTTCCGAATTACAAAAAACGAACGCAGAGGTTCAACTCATCGGTAAGATCACGCATATTAAAACAGTAGAGCAAAAACGAGGAAAACGCCTGGTTGCCACCTTTGCCGACGAGAGCGGAAAAATGGAACTGGTATGGTTTCGAGGTATAAAATGGATCCGTGAGAACTTAAAGATAAATGATCCCTATGTGATCTTCGGAAGGGCAAACTGGTTTAACGATCACTTTTCTATGCCTCATCCCGAAATGGAATTACAGGAAGAACATGAAAAAAGTCTTCGATCGGCCATGCAGGCAGTATATCCTTCCACCGAAAAATTAAATAGTCGAGGTATCACGAACAGGGTGATCATTAAGTTGATGGAACAACTGTTTGTTGAGTCCAAAAATAACTTCGCTGAGAGTCTTTCAAATACCATTCTAAATAGCCTGAAATTACTGCCAAAAAAGGAGGCACTTTTCAACATTCATTTTCCTAAAGATGCAACGCTTTTGGCAAGGGCACAATACCGATTAAAATTTGAAGAATTATTCTATATTCAGCTCCAACTTCTTCGAAAAAATCTTGTCCACAAATCGAAAATTAAAGGCTATCCTTTTACGAAAGTAGGGGAGTATTTCAACACCTTTTATTCGGAACATTTACCCTTCCAACTTACCACTGCGCAAAAGCGAGTTATCAAAGAAATTAGAAAGGATGTAGGTAGCAATGCACAAATGAACCGCTTGTTGCAAGGAGATGTGGGAAGCGGGAAGACCATAGTTGCGTTCATGTCAATGATTATAGGCATTGACAACGGTTTTCAAGCCTGTTTAATGGCGCCAACTGAAATTTTGTCAGTCCAACACTATAATAGTTTATTGGATTGGTGTAATAAGTTGAAAATCAGTATTTCTATTCTCACTGGTTCAACCACCACTTCAAATAGACGAGAAATTCACGAAAATCTCGAAAATGGCTCTTTACAGATACTTGTTGGCACACATGCATTGCTCGAAGATAAGGTGAAATTTAAAAATTTGGGCATTGCTGTGATCGATGAACAACACCGTTTTGGTGTGGCTCAAAGAAGTAAACTCTGGCAAAAAAATAAGAAGCCTCCTCACATTCTTGTAATGACTGCAACTCCAATTCCCCGAACCCTTGCAATGAGTGTTTATGGCGACCTGGATATTAGTGTGATCGATGAACTTCCACCGGGTAGAAAATCTATAAAAACGGTACACAGATTCGACGCAAACAGACTTAAGGTTTTTCGCTTTCTGAAGGAAGAAATTTCGAAGGGCAGGCAGGTGTATATTGTATACCCGCTAATAGAGGAAAGTGAGGCTCTGGACTATAAGGATCTCATGGATGGTTATGAGAGTATTGTGAGAGAGTTTCCGTTGCCGGAATATCAAATATCAATTGTTCATGGAAAAATGAAACCGGCCGATAAAGATTTTGAAATGGACAGGTTTGTAAAAGGAGAAACACAGATCATGGTGGCGACCACCGTCATTGAAGTTGGTGTTGATGTCCCAAACGCTTCCGTAATGGTAATAGAAAGCGCCGAACGGTTTGGATTGTCCCAACTCCACCAACTTCGCGGCCGCGTAGGCCGCGGTGCGGAACAAAGCTATTGCATCCTAATGACCGGCCATAAACTCACTCACGATGCCCGTACGCGATTGGAAACCATGGTCCGCACCAATGACGGCTTCGAAATTGCCGAAATGGACCTAAAACTACGGGGACCCGGCGATCTAATGGGAACTCAGCAAAGCGGTGTACTTAACTTAAGGATCGCAGATATTGTAAAAGACGGGGAAATACTAAAGATAGCCCGCTCCTATGCCTTTCAAACCCTGAAAGAGGATCCAGCCCTTGAACACCCTGAAAACGCTCCTGTTAAGCATACTTATTCTCAATTAGCTAAATACAGGAACATCTGGAATTATATTTCGTGATCCAAAAAGTAGGTTTTCTTCATAAGTTTTTCATATTTAACACGTTATATTGTATACCAACTAACTAATCTGAACGTGAATGACAGCTCGATTCACCACATATATTCCCGTGTTCGTATTCCTGTTTTTTATACTGAATGGTGCGGCCCAAAATCCTATTTCTCCTGCCGATGGCGGTCATGAACAGTGGGAATTCGTGCTGGAAGGCTCTGGAGATGTACTACAAATTGCCTTACCTGCCGGTGCCGCAATGCTAACACTCATAAAGGGCGATTATCAGGGTACTAAACAACTTGCTTTCTCTTATGGCACTACCCTAGCACTAACCTATTCTTTAAAATATATCATTGCAAAACGCAGACCGGAGGGTAGGGAGCAATACGACGCATTTCCCAGTGGTCATACCGCATCTGCCTTCAGTGGAGCATCTTTTATTCAGCGGCGATATGGCTGGAAATACGGGTGGGCAGCCTATGTGCTGGCCGGAGTAGTGGGCGTAAGCCGGATGGAGGGGCCGGATGGTTATCACGATTTTTGGGATGTACTGGCCGGAGCGACGGTTGGGATTAGTAGCACTTATCTGTTTACAAATAAATACACCGACCCGCCCGTCGATGTGAGTTTCGCTTCAGGAAACGGGAATTATATCCTTACACTTCGCTATAAGTTTTAGCTCCTTCAGCACAAATATTCATAATATTTCGCCAAAGTAGTGCTCGTGGAGTTTATAAGTACTACATTTGCAACTTATTAATTAATTATTATTTATTATGACTAAAGGAACAGTTAAGTTCTTTAATGACGCTAAAGGTTTTGGTTTCATTACAGAAAATGATTCACAAACCGAACACTTTGTACACGCAACCGGCTTAGTTGACGAAATTCGCGAAGGAGATGAAGTAGAGTTTGAGCTTGAACAAGGAAAAAAAGGATTAAATGCAGTTCAGGTACGAGTGATCTAACAAAACGCAACTTAATTTTTGACCCAGGCCCATCGTTTTCGATGGGCCTTTTTTATACACATGTTTTTCTGAAATAAGGGTTTATACGTAATAAAATTGTTCGTAAATCCTAATAACTTGAGATCTAATTATATCAATCTCCGTATGCATGTCTGCCTCTTACGAACATAAGAATCACGCCGCCCCTGCTAAAATAAAGTCGGCTGGCGAACAACAACCCAGCAACTCCAATTTTCAATTTTCAGACAATAGGCCCCAATCCAGTGTGATCAGGCAAACGCAGGACCTTGCCAATGGTTTCGTTTCCGATAATGCCGGCAGCCTGCAATTAAAATCTGTAAGTATTATCGATTCTCCGGCAGTCATCCAGATGAAGTTGGGAGGAGGAGATAAGGTTTCATTGAATGCCCTTAAAAAGGGAATGTCTGATAATCCTGAGGAAAACTGGGTTATCCTGGATAAATGGGTACGTTCCAGGGGTAATGGCAAAAAAGACGGCCCAACTATTGAAGAAGCCGCAGAATATTTGAATGTAAAAATTAAACAGCCCGAGTTAAAAAAAGAGGAAGAAACTTCAGATATTAAGGATGTTTACGACGTAAAGAAAGGATGTGCCCTTCAGGCCCTAATAAATTATCTAGGCCCGGTGCTCGAACAGAAAACACCCGAAGCTTTACACTATCATATATGGTCTACCCCAACTTTGGAGAAATTTAGAAATTACGATGTAGACTGGGAAAAATTTTATGCCCATATTGGGATCGTCATGACGAAGAGCCTGGCCAAAACTAAAGCAAAAGACGTTCCGGACGGAAAATTCCTGGTTGAAGTAAAAGGACACATGATGGTAATTGAAAAAGCAAAAAAATCCGACCCGGTTCTAATACAGGATCCGGGTAACAGTATTGGGAAGCTTTCCGATGAGATCCTACAAAACTATCCCTAATCGAGATTAATCTTCTGCCCTGAGTAAAGCAATAAACCGCTCAAACTCCTCGATAAAATCGGTATACTTCTCTCCGGTTGCTGGTCCGTTGAAACCGGTGTGTATCTTCCTTACTACACCCTTCTTATCAATGAAAATAGTAGTAGGATAAGACAGCACATGATTTAGCATGGGTAATTTTTCATTCGCCTTTTGTTTGTCGCTGCTACCCGCTTGTGCCAGGAGAATGGGGTAAGGAACACCTACTTTTTCCTTTAATCGTTTTATTGCCGCCATGGCTTTTTCTTCGGTGGGTGCATATTCAAAAGCCAGGGAAACGAACTCTAAGTCCTCTCCTCTATTCTTTTTGTAAAAATCTGTATAATAACGAGTTTCATCCAGACAATTTGGACACCAGCTACCCATAATCTGTACAATAACAACCTTCTCCCGAAATCTTTCATCATCCAGAGATACCATTTTCCCTTCAGTATCCGGAAAATTAAATGCTATAGAATCGTAACCTTCTTTTAAAAAAGTAAGAGAATCTGCCCGGGGTAATTCATAATCCGAATTCCTCACAGCCGAAAACGGTTCTTTAAAATGGTTTCCGCTATAGAAGATCCCAGTCATAGTGCTGTCGGTTACCTTAGCTTCAAATAAAAATGCATGGGCATGGTCGAATGTGGACAAGCGGAGAGTATCCCCTTCTACTACCCCTTCCAGATAACGGTAATCTCCTGTGGTAGTTCTAAAAGTCCCGCTTACTTTACTTCCTTCCTGTTTAAAAATACCCTTGGCGATATATCTGTCTGTGTCCGAGCCCGGACTAAATACGGCTTCCCACGTTCCCTCTACCCTCGCCGAGGCCTCTTTGTTCGTATAAAATCGAGGATGATCGCCATAAGTCATTGTAAAAGGGACTACTCTGTTTAAACTGGACTTAATGTAGCTGCCTGTTATGGTCTCTGCGGTGAATGTTCCCTTTAAAACCCCTTCGAAAACAGGATGTGTAATTATTATCGAATCGCCTCTTATGATTACCTCGTCGGTCTCTAATACTTCCTCTGCGTTGTGATAGATAAATGTATGATCCTCTCGGAAATTAGCTGTAAACGGCAACTCCTTTTTGTCGCCAAGTTCGAGCACCACTCGCCAGGTACCATGGTTTGGATGGTGAGGTTGCTGAGAACATGAAAATAAACTCAGACTAAGCAGTATGAAACAAAGTGCTTTGAACATCGTATTGGTATATATAAAAACAGACGCCCTAAAAGACGCCTGTTCTATAACTTAGTAAGTTGATCTAGTTTTGATCTTCCTTCGAATTCATTTTAACAAGAGTGGCATTTTGTGCTTCCACCTTAGAATTCGCATTATCAAGAGCATCTCTAAATTTGTTGAGACGATCCTCTGCATTTTTGATCTTCTCCATTTTCTTAGCGTATTCCACAGCGTCGATCTTTCCTTCTGCCTTTTCAGCCTCCACTCTGGCTCTGGCAGCTTCAATTCTCTTTTCACCATTGTCTAAAGCTTTTTGATGTCCTTCCATCTTAGCCTTGGTTTTGGTGAGCTTGGCTTTGGCATCATCCATGGTGGCAGCCTTAGTTTTAATTTCTGCCTTTCGCGTTTCTACACCGGTCTTCTTACTGGGGTCGGCGTTCTTCAACCTGTTCGCCGCAGCCTTTTCTGCCTCGCTAACATTTTTATCTGCTTTGTCCTTGGCATCTTTCATCATGTTATCCGACCTGTTCTTAGCCTCTTTTTCAACCTTAGAATCCATATCCTTAAGCTTTGCCTTTTCCTTATCCATCTTACCTTCAACATCTTTAGCGGCCTTCATTTCCTTTTCGATCTTCATTTTGGCTTCCTTATCCGCATCGGTAGTTGTCGTTTTCTTTTCAACTCTTTGTTTCTTTTCCTCCACTTTCTTGGTAACAGCTCCATCACTGTCCTGCGCATAACTGTTCACTGTTGTACCAAATACCACAAGTGCAACGATTATAAGGGATCTTATCAAATTTTTCATAATGTTTTTGTTTTTAAATACTGTCTAATTCACTTAATGCTTCCTCTAACTCTTCGGCTTTAACCTCTATAGACTCTTCAATTTCTTCGGTTTCCTGCTCGATATTTTCTATCTGCTCGATGACTGCTTCGTCCTCTGCCTCTTCTTTTTTAGCGTCCCTACAAGAGGTAAGTCCAAATACGAAGATCACTAAAAAAAGTTTTAATACTACTTTCATTTATAATGGTTTAACTAATTAGATTTTAAAAGTACAAATTCTGCCGCAATGTTTGAATGGTATTGGCATTGTTTTATCTTTGTAGGCTTAAATTTAAATCTTCATGAAGATCTCTTACAATTGGCTTAAGCAATTCATCAATATAGACTGGGAAGCCGAACGCACAGGTGAGTTGCTAACAGACCTGGGGCTGGAAATTGAGGGAATCACCTCATTCACTTCTGTGCCTGGCGGACTGGAGGGAGTAGTTGTTGGTCATGTGGTAGCCTGTAAAAAGCATCCTAATGCCGATAAACTAAAACTCACAGAAGTAGATCTTGGAGATGGAGAGCCTGTACAGATCGTATGCGGTGCACCTAATGTAGCCAAGGGACAAAAGGTGCCGGTAGCAACGGTTGGCACAACCTTATATAGCCCCGATGGAGAACCATGGAAAATTAAGAAAGGTAAGATCCGCGGTGAGACCAGTATGGGAATGATCTGCGCCGAAGATGAACTAGGCCTTGGACAAAGTCACGATGGGATCATGGTGCTTAATTCCAAATTAAAACCCGGTACTCCTGCTTCTAAAGTTTTCGAAATTGAAAAGGATGATGTATTCGAGATCGGACTTACTCCCAACCGCGCCGATGCCATGAGCCACTGGGGTGTTGCTCGGGATCTTAGAGCCGGACTTTTACAGCAGGATATCCTCCTGGAACTTATTACACCTTCCAACAGTAGTTTTCATGTAGACAACAGAACACTTCGCATCGATGTGGAGGTTGAAGATAATACCCTCGCACCACGGTATTGCGGTGTAACCATTAGCGGTATCAAGGTTGGTCCTTCCCCTGCATGGGTGCAAAATAGATTAAAGGCTATAGGGCTCACACCCATCAATAACGTGGTAGATATCACCAATTATGTATTACACGAACTGGGACAACCCTTACATGCTTTCGACGCTGTAAAGATCGCCAATAATAAGATCCAGGTTAAAACTCTCGATAAAGGCACAAAATTTATAACCCTGGATGGAGTGGAGAGGGAATTACACGAAGAGGACCTCATGATATGTGACGGCGAAAAACCCATGTGTATAGCCGGAGTTTTTGGTGGAATGAACAGCGGTGTTACCGAAAGTACCACAAGTATATTTCTTGAAAGTGCTTATTTCAATCCTGTAAGCGTTAGAAAGACTGCTAAACGCCACGCACTCAACACCGATGCTTCTTTCCGATTTGAACGCGGTGTGGATCCCAACGCCTGCGAATACGCCTTGATAAGAGCCGCCATCCTTATCACCGAAGTGGCCGGCGGAGAAATTAGCAGCGATGTGGTAGATATCTATCCGAAAAAGATCGAAGACCATCAGGTGGTTCTAAATTTCGAAAATACTACCCGTCTCATTGGGGAAGAGATCCCAAAGGAAACGATCAAAGAGATCTTAACCTCCCTGGAGATAAAAGTGAATAACGTAACCGAAACGGGCATAGGAATGACTATTCCTGCATATAGGAACGATGTTACCCGAGAAGCAGATGTGATCGAAGAGATACTAAGGGTATACGGCTATAACAGGATAGGGTTCTCGGAAAAACTTAACGCTTCTATTTCAGAAACAAAAAAAGTGGAAGACCACCTCATCCAGGATAAGGTGGCAGCACAACTTACAGCACTCGGATTTCATGAAATGCTGGCAAATTCCCTTTCCTCCCCTGCTTATCTTAGCTTGAGTATAGTGGAGAAGGAAAATGAGAGTGTTCGTATCCTTAATCCATTGAGCCAGGATCTTTCCGTTCTTCGGCAATCCATGCTATACGGGGCAATGGAAGCACTTTCCTATAATGTGAATCGGAAGATGAAAGATATAAAGCTGTTCGAATTTGGCACTACTTACCATAACTATCCGGATGGCAGGGCTGAGAAAAAGCATTTGTCTTTAACGGTTTCTGGGGAGCGCAACGAAGACAGTTGGGTCGTGTCTTCCCAAAAAAGTGATTTCTTTTATTTTAAAGGTGTGATCACGGCTATTCTGGAACGTCTGGGTCTTTGCGATTATTCGGTAAAAGATGTGAAAAGTGATATATTTTCTGAAGGGCTTTTATATACTAATGGAAACGGAGCTATTGTAGAATTCGGACTTATCAATAAAAACATTCGCGATCACTTCGACATTGAGGCAGAAACACTTTATGCCGATTTTAACTGGGATCTTATTCTGAAATCGATCAAGGTTGATAACTTTAAGTTGAAACCTATTCCGAAATATCCTTTGGTGAAAAGAGATTTCGCCTTGTTGCTCGATAATGATGTAAGCTTCGGAAAACTTAAAGAAGCCGCTATGCAAACCGAAAAACAACTCCTCAAGGATGTGTCGCTTTTCGATGTGTATACCGGGAAAAGCCTGCCGAAAGGCAAGAAGTCCTACGCATTGAGCTTTACTCTCCTGGATGAGCGCAAGACTCTTACCGATAAACAGATCGATAAGATCATGCAAAAGCTTCAGCAAAAATTTGAAAAGGACTTCGGGGCAACGCTTAGATAGAATATTTCTAAGTTGCTACTCTTTATTATTTGATGGCGCCAACGGACCTTCTACAATATGAAAGAAACCGTGACGATGGAAAAAATCTGAGGCTATAATTTTGGATCTTGCATTATCGGGGCCATACAGATACAATTGATCTCCAGTTTTCTGTATAACGATCACTGCTCCCTCCAAAGTTTTAAAACTTGCGCTACCTCCTCCTTTTTCAACAGCTTTTTTAATGGCGTGAGCATCTAGTCTGCCGGGGATCGTAAAGAACTGTAATTGAAACTTCTGATAAGCCGGATCGGAAAAATCGAAGGTTTCATTTTCCTCTTTTACTTTTTCTACACCCGCATCTGATATTACAAACACGGTTCCCATAAACTCATCCGTAAATATCTCTTCCGAATAATTTTCAAGTATCTCCGAGAAATAACTAAATCCTTTGGCTTCCTTCAGATTTTCGGATAATGTTTTATTTGATGAAAATTCGTTTCCCTGATACGATTTAGTAACCTCAGACATTTCGGTGTTCGTATATTTCTGTGCAAAGGTTGAAACAGTTACGAAAACAGTTAAGAGAACCGATAGATATAATTTTGAACTCATGGTGAAATTTTTCGGATTAAATGTAAACATTTATACAATGGGAACGTACCAACGTAGGTTTTATTTAATTTTTTTCAGAATTGTTAAATTGTTGCCTCGTATTACTTTGGTCGTTACTTTTATAAAAAATACGCTATGTTTTCAAAAACAAACATGGAAACCGTACTTCAGAAAACAAGAGACAGAAGGATCTCTTCTGAAGATATTTTGACTGAAGTTGCGGAAATTCTTGCCGCTACGGATCGTGAGCGAGACAGAATATCCAAAAACCTCCAACAACCCTCTTCTGAAGAAAACATTTTTAACCCAGATAAGCTCCAGGCGGAAAGGATATACCATCTTACAGATATCAGGAAACTTTGTGTCACATATCGTTTACGGTTCCTCGATAGTAATTTCTTTAAAGGACAGTTCCCGGAAGAAGCAATTTCCAAAATACGACAGATAGAAAAAGATCACAATACTTCCCTCTCTCATTTTAAAGTTGTGGCTCCCTCCAAACGTCTCAAGCTAGAGAATGCAGACGACCCCCTGCTCTTTGCGCCAATGGGTAATGATTATTTCTATCTTATCCATAAATGGGGTAATGATCTGCACCCGTTTAGAAAGTTGTTGATGTGGCCATATAAGAATTTCGAAAATCTTGTGATCACGGTCTTCCTGCTTAGTGCATTGCTTACCGCTATTACCCCGATGGGCTTGTTTACACATACTGCAGCGATGCAGGAATATATTCTTATGTTCCTGTTTATGTTCAAATCGGTTGGTGGGATCGTACTCTTCTATGGGTTCGCCAAAGGAAAGAATTTCAACAATGCGATATGGGACAGTAAATATTACAACGCTTAATGCCCTATACCACTACCGAATACATCTTTTCACGTAGTTCTTTAACCTTCTTGTCGTTCATGTATTCGTCGAAGGTAGTGTAACGATCTATTACCCCATTTGGCGTGATCTCCACTACCCGGTTCGCTACAGTTTGGGCAAATTCGTGATCGTGAGTTGTTAATAGCACGGTTCCCTTAAAGTTCTTCAAGGAATTGTTGAAAGCGGTGATGGATTCAAGGTCCAGGTGGTTAGTAGGCTCGTCGAGCATCAACACATTCGCTCGAATCATCATCATCCTACTCAACATACACCGAACTTTTTCTCCTCCCGATAGTACATTCGACTTTTTAAGGGCTTCTTCCCCACTGAAAAGCATCTTACCCAGAAATCCGCGTATATACACTTCTTCCCGCTCTTCTTCGGTTTTTGCCCACTGCCGTAGCCAATCCACCAACGACATATCGTTTTGAAAGAAATGTTCGTTATCCAGGGGTAAATAACTCTGGGTAGTAGTAACCCCCCATTGGAAACTACCGGAATCTGCCTTCTGGTTGTCGTTCAAGATCTCATAAAAGGCAGTAGTTGCACGCGAATCGCGCGAAAACACTACAACCTTGTCTCCTTTGGCCAGGTTTAAATCTACATTCCTGAATAGTATTTCTCCGTCCAGGCTGGCCGTAAGTCCTTCGATATTCAAAATCTGGTCTCCGGCTTCTCTTTCTCTTTCAAAAATAATAGCCGGATAACGTCTGCTTGAAGGTTTAATAGCATCCACGTTTAGTTTTTCGATCATCTTCTTACGGCTGGTAGCTTGTTTCGATTTAGCTACGTTGGCCGAGAAACGACGGATGAATTCTTCTAGTTCCTTCTTCTTGTCTTCGGCTTTTTTGTTCTGTTGAGCACGCTGACGGGCTGCTAACTGGCTACTTTCGTACCAAAACGTGTAGTTTCCGCTGTAGTGGGTTATTTTTCCGAAGTCAATATCACTAATATGCGTACAAACCGCATCCAAAAAGTGACGGTCGTGAGATACCACGATCACACAATTGTCGTAATTGGCCAGAAAATTCTCCAGCCAGGTGATAGTTTCATAATCCAGATCGTTGGTAGGCTCATCCATGATCAACAGGTCCGGATTACCGAATAGAGCCTGCGCCAGGAGTACCCGCACCTTTTGCTTTCCGTCCAGATCACCCATCAGGTTATAATGCAAGGATTCGTTGATGCCCAGATTAGAAAGCAAGGCCGCGGCGTCGCTATCGGCATTCCAGCCGTTCATTTCCTCAAATGCCACCTGTAACTCCCCTATCTTCTCGGCGTTCTCGTCTGAATAGTCCTCGTAAAGTTTATCGATCTCCGATTTTATGGCAAACAACTCCTGGTTACCTCGTACCACAGTTTCCAGCACCGGGTATTCATCATAGGCGTTGTGGTTCTGTTCCAGTACAGACATTCTTTTCCCCGGCTCCAGGTGTACACTTCCGGAAGTAGGTTCTTGTTTTCCTGCTATGATCTTCAGAAAAGTAGATTTCCCTGCACCATTAGCACCAATTATTCCGTAGCAGTTTCCTTGTACAAACTGCGTATTCACTTCATCAAAAAGGATCCTTTTCCCAAATTGAACCGATAAATTATTCACTGAAAGCATGTGCCCATAAAATTTTATAAATTCGCCGCAAAAGTAGCTAATAAACTGCTATTGAAGAAGCGGATACTGTTTAAAATTACTTTTAACTAGTAATTAACACATAGAAGAACAAGTGTGAATTACTTTTGCTTTGTGTATCAAAAAAGAAATACTATTGATTAGAACACTACTTCTACTCATTGTTTGCCTCCCCTTTCTTTCCTGTGAGAACGGCTCTAAGAGCGAATCTGATATGACCTGGATAGGGGGACAGATCGTTAATCCCAAAAGTGATTACGTGGTGCTGCTTAAGGATAATGAGGTAATGGACACCATTAAACTGGATTCCCAGAATTTCTTCCATTATCAATCCGAATGTATCAAACCGGGGCTGTATTCCTTCCGTCATCACGAATACCAGATCTTTTATCTCGAACCGGGAGATAGTTTGATGCTACGGGTGAACACTGTCGATTTTGACGAATCCCTTACCTATTCTGGGACTGGAGCTGCACGCAACAACCTTTTGATGGACCTCTTCCTTATGAACGAGAGTGAAAATACACTTATGCCATCGCTTTACCGTCTCAAGCCGGTAGAATTTGAAGCTAAGATAGATTCTCTGAGAGCCTTGCGGATGGAGCTTTTCAATGATTATGCAGAAAACCAGGGATTGTGCTCCGATTTCAAAAAAGTAGCTCTAGCAAATATCGATTACGATTATTATTCGAAAAAAGAGCTATATACCTCGGCTAACGTCACTAACCAAAATTTAAAGCCGGAGGATTTTCCGGAAGATTTTTACGATTACCGGAAAGAAATAGATTTTGGGAACAAGGAATTGCGCGCTTATTACCCATACTATAGATTTTTGAACAGGTACTTCGACAACCTGGCTCATAGCAAAAATGATAATTCGGGGAATTATCTCAACCGAAATAGTTTCAATCATAGCTATGAGAAGATTAAGATAATAGACAGCCTTGTGGAATGTGAAATTCTGAAGAACAGCCTGTTGTATACCTGTGCGCGTCGCTACCTCATCAATGCCAAGGATATTGAGAATGAAAAACAGATGGTTGCCATCTTCAATAAGACGAACACAAATCCCGAACATCACGAGCATATTGAAAAACTTGCCGCAACCACCATGCAACTTACCCCTGGTAATATCTTACCCAATGTAATGCTGGTGAACTACGACAATGTAATGAAGGATGTGCATTCTATCGTAAATAAGCCTACCGTATTGTATTTCTGGTCTGCAGAATCTGTGAAGCATTTCCGAAATTTACATTCTCGCGCCGCAGAGCTGAAATCAAAATACCCCGAATACGATTTTAAAGGCATAAATACCGATACTCATTTTAAGAAATGGAAGGAAGTTGTATATAAATCGGGATATAACACCAATCACGAATATCAACTTGATAATGTAAAAGATGCAGAGCAGAAATTACTTATCAACTCCATGAATAAGGCTATCATCGTAGACAAGAACGGAATTATTCTGGACGGACATTCAAATCTGTTCTCTCCTACTATAGAAGAAAATCTGTTGGGTTACCTTAATCTATAAAAAAAGCTCCGGGATCTCCGAAGCTTTATTCTTTAGTTACCTTATTTTTTAGTTACCTTTTTTATAATCGGCAAGGAACTTTTCCAATCCACTATCCGTAAGTGGATGCTTAAGCAATCCTTCGATAGATGAAAGCGGGCCTGTCATCACATCGGAGCCGATCTTGGCACATTCCAGTACATGCATGGTATGACGTACAGAAGCAGCAAGTATTTGTGTTTCGAAGCCATAGTTGTCGTATATAAGTCGGATCTCCGCAATAAGGTTTAATCCATCTGTAGAGATATCATCCAATCTCCCGATAAAAGGGGACACATACGTGGCACCGGCTTTGGCTGCCAGTAATGCCTGTCCGGCAGAAAACACTAAAGTACAGTTGGTTTTAATTCCATGATCCGAAAAATACTTGATGGCTTTCACGCCTTCTTTGATCATGGGAACCTTTACAACGATCTGGTCATGCAAGGCGGCAAGCTCCTTCCCTTCACGAAGGATGCCTTCATAATCTGTAGCAATAACTTCAGCAGAAACATCACCGTCTACAATATTACATATATCCACATAGTGCTTCAGGATATTATCTCGTCCCGTGATCCCTTCTTTGGCCATCAGGGATGGATTGGTGGTAACCCCGTCTAGGACACCAAGTTCTTGAGCTTCCTTTATTTGTTCAAGGTTTGCTGTATCAATGAAAAATTTCATGCTGTTTATATAATTTTTAGATTGGCACAAAAGTACAAAGGAATAAAGGTTCCTTCAATGAAAGACAGGAAAATTTCACACAAATTTTTGTTGATAAACTAAGTAGATAATCACAAATAGTTGGGTAATGGGGATCACTTCAGTTTGTAGTGATTCATTAGCATGCGTTCGTATACTCTACCGGGTAAAACTCTTCTAAGAACAACCGAAAACTTTTGGAGGAACGCCCCTACTCGATAACGCACCTTAGGTTTGCGTGTTTGTATGATCTTGTAGATAGCCCTTGCCATTTGTGAAGGATCTTCTCCCTGGTCTACATGTTCATTCATCATATTCAGGGTATGGCCATAGGCCTTTTTATAGGGAGAGCTGTCAAGTTGGGGAGCATGATATCGTCCGGCGGCAATGTTTGTGGCGAAGTCCCCGGGAGCAACATTGGCCATTTCAATGCCAAATTGTAATACTTCCATTCGCATGGCCTCTGTAGTGATCTCCAGGGCCGATTTAGTAGCAGAATAGATCCCGCGATACGGAAGCCCCATATATCCAGCGATAGAAGTAATGTTGATCACCAGGCCGCTTTTCTGTGCACGCATTTGGGGTAAAACCGCCTTCATCACCCGTATAGGACCCAGCACATTAGTGTCGAATGCCTTCAGGATCTCGTTATCGGGGGTTTCTTCCACAGGGCCGGTGATACCTACCCCGGCGTTATTAATAAGGATGTCAAGCCGCTCCTCTTTTTTTATTACTTCGGAAACGGCCTCTTCTATGGATGAAGAGTTACCAACATCCATTTTAAGTAGCGTAAATTTAGAGTTTGAGACGTAATTATCCGGATTTCTGGAAGTACCGTATACTTTGTATCCTTTTTCAGTTAAGAAATCGCCAATGGCCTTTCCAATTCCTGAAGATCCTCCCGTAATGAAGACTACTTTAGACATACTTAATATCGAATGAAAGCAAAGATGCGTTTAAGGGGTAAGAATTGCAAATAAAGCGCATAAAAAATGGCAAGCTACCTACATCACACCGCTACGACCGTCTACCCTTGCTGCGTTCCCGCCCTGGGGGATTCAACAGGAGCTGGTTGTGTAGGACTTGCCACTGCAAATATACGGCAATTTACACGTTTGACAAGGTTTTTTAGTTTACAATTTTAAATAACTATCTTGCCCAAAATTTGAAAAATATCATGCCTGTACTTAAGTTATTCGTTATTATACTTTTAGTGATCCTTCCAGCTGCCTGTGGGGATAAGGAGCCATCTGCTAAGGATCTTTTTTCTCTGGAACACGATAGTGCGAAGAAAGGACACAAAGTTTCAGAACCCCTTGATATTTCGGTAAAATCGCGTAAAGGAAAGGTGATAGATTCTGTGGTGTATTCTATCGACGGGAAACGGATGGCCGCTTCCGAAGAAAACAAAGAAATAACCATAGATGTATCCTCTCTAAATCTTGGAAAAAGAGTGATAGGAGCTAAGATCTATTCGGAAGGCGTTTCTTACGACCTTGCAGACACAGTTGTATTGCTGGCAAATGAAACACCAAAGCTTTATACTTATAAGGTATTAGAAACGTATCCGCACGATATCAACGCTTATACGCAAGGGTTGGAATTTGAAAATGACACCCTTTACGAAAGTACTGGTAAATACAAACGATCGAGTTTAAGAAAGACAATTTTCACTACTGGTGAAGTATTAAAAAATGTTCCCCTGGGAGATGGCTTCTTTGGTGAGGGTCTCACTATTCTCAATAATAAGATCTATCAGTTAACCTGGCAGGAAAACACTGGCTTTATATATAAACTGGAGACCATGGAAAACACAGGATCCTTTGTATATGGTGAGAGTAAGGAAGGCTGGGGACTCTGCAATGACGGCACGAAAATCTATAAAAGCGATGGTACCGAACGTATCTGGACGCTTAATCCCAATACGCTGGCCGAGGAGGGATATATAGAGATCTACACCAACTCTGCCAAGATCCCGAAAGTTAACGAGCTGGAGTGGGTAGATGGAAAGATCTATGCGAATATCTATCAGAAAGATGCGATCGCTATCGTTAGCCCCGACAACGGTGCTGTGGAAGGAGTGATCAACCTGAAAGGTCTCAAGGATAAGGTAACACAACACGAAGAACTTGATGTACTCAACGGGATAGCATACAAGGGCGAACCAAATATTCTATACGTCACAGGGAAGAATTGGGATAAATTGTTCAAGATCGAGATTGTAGAATAATTAGATGTTTTTAGGATCACAAACCATAAATCTCAAAAAATCAAAGAATAAATAATATTCAATGACCAATTTTGAAATTTGTTACATTGGAATTTGAAATTTATTTGAGTTTTGGGAATTGTCTATTGTTATTTCTCACATCCAACTATTAACCCCTCACTTCCACCCCTTCCCTCACTCATATAGCTGTTTCCCTCAAACTCTATTTTATTTTGGTTAAGTTTTTGATTGCTTTGATGTGTCAATATGTCAAGCATGAAAAAATCCATCACCATCAACATTCCGGAGCCATGCCACGAAGGATGGCAGAACATGACCCCCACACAAAAAGGCCGGTTTTGCACTAGCTGCGAAAAAGAAGTTATCGATTTCAGTAATAAAAGGGACGAAGAATTGGTAAAAGAATTGGCAGGCAAAACAAATATCTGCGGCCGATTTAAAAGTTCTCAGCTAAACAGGGAGGTTAAGATGGAACGAAAAAGCTATAACAGCCTTTTGCCCTATGCAGCTTCCCTGTTGGTGCCGCTTAGCTTGATGGGATCCAATCCTACCGAAACTGATGGATCTGAAAAGAATTTTGTATCCCTTGGTATTGGACGCTATAGCAATGCGAACAACAACCGTATTCAGGTGATAACATCCGGAAAGATCACAGACGCCCATGGGAAACCACTTTTTAATGTGGAAATTAGTGTAAAAGAAAGTGGCAGAAGTGTGGTAAGTGGGATACGCGGAGATTACCAAATTAAATCCCTGGATCGCGAAACGCTGATCTTCAAGAAAGACGGATTTGTAGCACAGGAAGTAAAACTCACCCATACCTCTACAACCATTAATATAAAGTTACATCCTTCCGTAGACGACATGGATATTATAGTCCTGGGAGGACTAGCGGCACCTATTAGTGAACTTCCCCCTCCTCCACCCGCGCCAGCCGTAGACATCGTTGTTGAGGAAACCCTGGGGGATGTTGCATACGAGATCGATGAGGTTTTAGAAGGGGAGATCATCGCGGAGAATATAAAAGATGAGAACATAATACCAATTTCCACTTGCGACCTGGGGGATATAGAGATCATAGAGATTGAAGAAATAACCAAGGAGGTAGTATCCGGGAAAATTAGCCAGGAAGGAATTGCCGACAAAGGTGCCGAAGAGGACGATGAGGCTACTAAAACATTAATACGTGGAGTAGTGATCGACGAACAAGGCCTGCCTCTGCCGGGAGCTAATGTCTTAGTGAAAGGTACTGCAACAGGTACCCACGCAGATTTCGACGGGAATTTCGAGATAAATGCAAATAAAGGCCAGGTACTCGAATTTAGCTATGTTGGATTTAAAACTAAGGAATATAATGTGAAAGATGTACCTGAAAACGTCACTATGGTCATGGATGAGGTAATGCTGGAAGGATTAGTCGTTACAGGTATTGTTGGATTTGTAACTCGCAACGATGGAGATCCGGTAGGCAATAAATATGTGATAGAACCTCAAACAATCACCACCACGCAATACACGATCGAAACAGAGCAGGAAAGGAAAACCTGGAGACAGGGCATCCGTGAGGCACACGCCAACGAAATAGAATATAAACGTCTGCAACAGGCGCGTAAAAAAGCCGCGCGTAAACTTAAGCGTTCAAAGCGAAAAAGGAAATAACATGGCAGCATATAGTAGGTATCCCTGCATAATCTGGGTAGGTTTGGGGTATAACAGGAGGTACCTGCTGTAACTGCTTTGCTAAAAGTTCTTCACCTAACAATAAGTTGCATCATAAAAAGTTATATTTTTACTGAAAATTAGCTTACATGAAGTATTTATACGGAATCGCAGCGTTCGCCTGTGTGATCTTGTGGAGTTCCTGCCGAAATGATTTTGAAACTGTTGCAAGTACCGGAAATCTTGAATTTTCCAGAGACACTGTTTATCTCGATACAGTATTTACCAATATCGGTTCGAGCACCTACAATCTAAAAGTATATAATCGCAGTAACGATGATATTAATATCCCAACCATCGCCCTGGGTGATGGCGAAGCCTCCAATTACCGACTTAATGTAGACGGTATCCCCGGAAAAACCTTCGAGGATATTACCATACTGGCTAAGGACAGTATCTTCATTTTTATTGAAACCACCATAGATATCAATAACTTTCCCAACCCTGATAATGCCTTCCTGTATACCGATAAGATCTTATTCGATACCGGAGGAATGCAGCAGGATGTAGACCTGGTCACCCTCGTACAGGATGCGGTATTCTTATTCCCCGAACAGTTCGCAGACGGAACCATAGAAACATTAAATCTGGGGATGGATGCCAATGGAGAGGATATCCTGGTTGAAGGCTTTTTTCTTGATGACACCGAACTTAATTTCACCAACGAAAAACCCTATGTGATCTACGGCTATGCAGCTGTGCCGCCGGATAAGACCCTAACGATCGATCCCGGGGCACGGATTCACTTTCATGCCGATAGTGGGATCATAGTGGCTAATATGGGTTCTATTCAATCCAATGGGGCTCCCAGCAACGATCCCGAATTAATGGAGAACGAAGTGATCTTTGAAGGAGATCGTCTCGAACCGGGGTTTGCCGATGTCCCCGGACAATGGAGCACTATATGGCTAACACAGGGCAGTGTAAATAATTCCTTTACCAATACTACCATTAAGAATTCGGTTGTTGGTATCCTCAACGACAACTCTCCTTTAACGCTGGATAATGTACAGATCTATAACAGTGCCAATGTGGGACTGTTAGGCAGAACGGCTACTATAGTTGGTAATAATGTGGTGATCAATAACAGCGGCCAGGCTTCCCTTGCTTGTTCCCTGGGTGGCGATTACGTCTTTAATCATTCTACTTTTGCGAATTACTGGTCAAACAGTTTCCGAACCTTCCCTGCAGTTCTAATAGATAATGTTTTGCAGGTTAGTGAAACCGAAGTGGTTGTTGCAGATCTCGTTCGTGCCGAATTCAATAATTGTATCGTTTACGGAACCGAACAGAGAGAACTTGGTTTTGTTAATAATCCTTCGGCACAATTCAATTTCAAATTCAATAACAGCTTGATTAGATTTGAAGACCCTAATGGCGAATTCACCGATGTTCCCGAATATCAGTTTCAGAATGTCGCCCTTTACTCAAATATCGTGAGGAACCAGGACCCTGTTTTCCTTAATACAGAAATGAACGATTTCAATATTGAAACCGGAGCTTCGGGAGCAGATGGAATCGGCTTGCCGGGCGTAGGGCCCGCCACCGATCTAAATGGAACACCTCGTGGCGCTAACCCCGATGCGGGCGCTTACGAAAGTATTGTCTTCCCCGATCCGGGAGGAACACCATAAAAAAAAGTCCTGCTAATTTGCAGGACTTCTTTTTCGACACAACTCATCAATTGGCCGGTTCATCAATGGCAGTTAATCTGCTAAGTAATTTATCGATCTTTGCTTCAATCGCATCTAAACCTGCCCTGAGTTCCTTAGGGGTAACATGTCCTCCTTTACTCAGGTTTACTGTCGCACCAGGACTATTGAACCACCCCGGATATTTTTTTCTCATTTCATCCAGTTTCGCTCGGGTTGACCTCAAACAACTTTGTGCCCTCGATCGTAAAGCTATTGCCTCTTTGTACTGAGCAAGAGTCACCAATTCCGGATTGTTCTCCATTTCTGTAATATCCGCTTCAAGATCCTTTAGGAAGGCTTTACACGAATCTATCTCATCAAGATAGTTCTCTACCTGTTCCCTGCTTGGAGGTGTATAGGTCTGAGCCATGGTAGCCCCCATTCCTCCTACAAGAAATATTGATAATGCTATTACATATCTTAGTTTCATATCGCTATCATTTTTGTTCCATAAGTACAAATTCTACTCGTCTGTTCTTAGCTTTTGCCTCCGGTGAATTTCCTTCTGCAATCGGATTGGATTCCCCATAACCAGCACTGGACAATCGTCCTGGATCAACTCCCTTCCCGGTGAGATATTTCATTACAGACAATGCGCGATTCTCGGATAAGGTCTGATTGGACGTATCGGATCCATCAGAATCTGTGTGTCCATGTATATTCAATCGAACCTCAACATTTTGAGCCATCATAGCCGCGATCTGATCAAGTACTGTAAACGAATCAGAAGTAAGGTTATAAGAGTTTACTTCAAAATTTATGTTATTCATTACTAGTCTGCCGTCTGTCTTCAATCTGGTATATAAATCGTGTCCCTTACCTCCTATGGCGAAATAAGTAACCATTTCGGGTTTTGAAGGGTTCTTGTTTACCGAAGGCGATATTATATACAACTCCAGGTTAGTGAACATTTTTCGAACATGATCCTCGTTAGTCGTAATGTCCGGATCGTTTACCAGCATATACCCGTCGAGGTAACCCTTCATATAGCCTTTATTGAAGGATAATTGAATTGTATGCCATCCTTCTTTCCATATCCCGGACGGTAATCTGGAGATATTGTCGGCACCATTCCACATCACACCATTCCCTATTCTAACATCGTGGTTGGCATAGGGATCTTCCGAATTCTTAAGCTTGATTACATATTGCTCGTTACCTTTATTATGAAAGTAAGCTTTCATTTCAACCTTAAACTCTGAACCCAGGTAGTTTTCATTACTGATATTAGGTTTAATGGTACTGTATCCGGAGATCGTCTCAACCACTCCGTCCTTTTTTCCATTGGTTATTACTTGGTTATTCTGAAGCGCCCCCTTTACCTGCACCCATTTCGATGGGAATTCTGTAGGGCGTTCTGTATTAAAGTCGTCCACGAAGATTGCCGTTCCCGGGTCGATGAAATTATCAAGCGGTACCGTTGAACCCATTGAATTTGTGGAAACTTCCACTACATCGGAGTTCGTATTGGTATTCTTATCTTCTTTCGGACTGGTCTTTTTCTTGTCCTTACCTTCTATGGCATCGAGGCCATCGTCCACAGTTTTGTTGATCTGCTTATTGGCTCTGTTTTTCGCTTTCTTGGAGATAATACCTCCTACATCCTGTCCAAAACCACTACTAAATGTAAGTAGCAAACAGAACATTGCGATGTTTTTAATAAGTTTAGTTGTTTTCATGAGTGAGATATATTGATTATTAGATCACAAATCTCTCATTATGAACAACTTAAATCAATCGCTCTTATGGGGTATTTTCAGAAAATCTAATTCCTGCTAAATGAGTTTTTGCTTGATCGCTTTGTAAATCGCCTCTGCTCGATTGTTCACATGCAGTTTGGAGTAGATATTCTTGATGTGGGTTTTCACCGTATGCGGACTTAAAAACATAGTCTCTGCAACATCCTTATAATTGAGTCCCTGGCTAAGAAGTTTAAGGACTTCTGTTTCACGATCGGAGAGCGGATTATCGATAATACGGAAGGAATTGATGATTCGCCTGGCGATCTGGCTACTCATTGGGGATCCTCCTTCATGCACCTCTTTTATATGTACAAGCAGGTCTGCGGGGTTGGTATCTTTCAGTAAATAACCCGATGCCCCGGCGCACAAGGATTCGAATATAGAGTCGTCATCACTCTGGACCGTTAACATTATAAAGTCTATCTCACCAATCCGCTTTCGTAATTCACGCGTCGCCTCAATACCGCTTTTTCCTGGCAGATCGATATCCATCAGTACCACGTCAACAGGCAAATCTGGAATAGATGCTATGGCCGACTCGGCATCTGCAAAAGCATATTTACAGGCGAAACCAGCCGAACCATCCAGAATTAGTTGTAGGGTCTGTCTTATCTCATTATCATCCTCAACAATTGCTATATGTATGGTATCTGTCAACATATTAGGTTCAATAGTCTAATTTACAACTAATTAAACTGTATTTACATCCCTCAGATGGGGTATGTTTTCCAATTTAATCGTCGTACCACTTTTATCTGAAACTATCTTAAGCTTCCCTCCTATTTTTTCGGCCCTTTGATGCATATTGTTAAGGCCCCGGCCTTTTCCCTGTTCATGCGCATTAAACCCCTTACCGTTATCCTGTAAAAACAGTGATGAATGGTCATCTTTATGAGAAATATTTAGTTCCACCAGCGTAGCATTGGCATGTTTTGCACAGTTATGCATAGCTTCTTTAAAGATCAACACCACCTGTTTCTTAGTTTGTGGATCTAGCTTGATCGCACTTAGTGTTTCCGAAAAACCAACAGTACTAAATCTGGTTTCGGAAGTACCAAAAAGATCATCCCCAAAATCTTTCAATCGCAGAAATGCATCGCCTAAACTATCTTTCTTTGGATCGATCACCCATAATAAATCCCTGAAACTCCCTGAAAGATCCTTAATATTCTCCCTCATTTTACCAAGCCAGTTTGTTGGGTCTTTCTCCTCTTTTAAAGAACGCTCTGCCAACGTAAGGAACATGGAGATCTTTGTGACCTTCGAGCCAAGCTCATCGTGGAAATCGGCTGCATTCTCATTCCGCAACTGTTCGCGTTCCAGAATCAGTGCTTTTTCAAGACGGGTTTCCTGTTCTAATTCATGCATCTTCTTTCTAATTCGCATAACATAAAGCATTCTAATTATCCCCAATGCAAGCAGTACATAAAGGGCAAATGCTAGATTGGACTTCCAGAAAGGAGGGGCGATCACGATCGAGATCTTTAGAGGGTCACCAGCCCACATACCCTGGTTATTGTGCCCGTCGAGAATAAGTTCGTAAGACCCCGGAGAGAGATTGTAATAGGTAAGTTGAGAGGAATTGCCCGTTTCTATCCAGTCTTCGTTCAGAGGTAAAAATTTATGCCTGTATTGATTAAATTCGGGATTAGTAAAATCCAGAACAGCATAATGAAGTCTGATCGAATTTTCCCTTGCTGAAAGCTCTATCTTGTTGTTCTTCATTTTCTTCAGCACAGACACAAAGCCCGATTCTTTTTTACGAATACTTTCCAAGGTTGTTATACCCAAATTATACTTCCGAAGATCCATCTGAGATTGTGCATTATTCAATACACTAATTCCCTTGCTACTGCCAATAAATACATGATCGTCTTCATCTATGTAAATAGCATTACGATTGGATATATTATCTGCAAGCCCATCTTTTCCCGTAAAATATTCAATATGAACGAAAGCCTTCATAGAGTCATTGTAGATACCTTTAAATACCCCGTTCGTGGTGGTGATCCATAGTTGGTTTTCGCTATCCTCGGCTATTCCAAGTATATATTCTGAAGGCAATCCTTCTGGGCGGCCAAATTGAATAAACGAATTCGATTCTTCGATATACAAGTTCAGGCCGGTTTGAGTTCCTATCCATAGTCTGTCCCTGCTATCCCTGAAAATCTTTTTGATCGAATTGTTACTTAGCTGATCGGATCTACCGAAAGATGTAGTGTGATTTGAAAAGCTTCCCTCTGCCCTTTCCGAAATTAGTTTACTCAAGCCCGAAAAGGTACCTATCCAAAGCGATCCTCCCTTATCTTTTTCAAGCTGTAACGTATACGAATTTATCAATGTGGTGGGGCTTTCTGCATTAGCCTGGTAGTTAATGAACTGCGGTTTTCTAATATCAGCGTCCTTTAGGGTAAGTTTTAAAAGTCCGTGATAATTCGTGACCCAGAATGTATCAGGGTTTTCTTCCAGAATTTCGAAGGACCATAGGTGTGGTAATCCATCTTTAGGCGTATAATGTACAAAGTCACCCGGTTCATGCTCGTCATCAAGCTGGGTAACACTTATCCCTCCCTGGCCACTTATCCATAATCGGTCACGACTATCGATAAACATATCTCTTGAAAGTTGAAAATGTGGATTCTCAAAACTTAGATACTCCTTGGGGCATCTGTTGTTTAAAATGTCTTCCTTGTCGATCCTGTAAAGATGAGTGGGTGTGTTGATCCATAGTCGGTCTAACTTATCTTCAATTATACTATAAACGCTAATATTTTCAATACAATTAGGTTTATGCGGTGGTGGAAAGATCGTGGCATTTCCAGTGCTTTTGCTAAACTTGAACAATCCGTTCGAATTCGGCATCCAGAGATTTTGCTGCTTATCCTGGAAAACGCTTCGTGCAAAGCCCGACATCTGGTTAAAGTCTTTCATCCCGATCACTTCCTGCTCCTCAAGATATCCGTCCCTTATGAGAAATTTTTTATAATAATTACGCCAGGTAGCTATCCATATTGCCCCATCAACATCTATTACCGTTTTGTTAATATGATACCTTGGCAGGGGCTTGTTATCCGGGGTTCGATATTTACTAATAATAAAACTATTATCAAGGTCGTAGGTGCCTTTTAGCAATCCATGAGGACTCCCAACCAGGAAGTGCCCGGTTTCGTATTCGAGATAGTGAAATATTGTGAGATCCTCCGGCAGATCCTCATCTGCTATCGTTAGATCGAGTTCTTTGAAGGTCGATTTTCCTTTTGGAAGTAGTAAAGGAGGATAGGTTGCACGGGCGATCCAGATATTCCCGGCTGTATCCTGGGAGAATCCCCAAACCGTACTCTTCTTTTCATTCCATAAAAGATGTTCTGCAAAGTTATCAATGATACCACTTTCATGTGAAATTCTGTAAAATCCTTCATAGGTGCCTACCCATATATTCTTATCGGAATCCTCAAAAATGGCGGTAATATGTTCTTGAGAATCGGTACTATTAGTTTCCAGGGGTACGTAGCGTATCTCGCCCTGCTCCATTAGGTGCAGTCCTTTGGGAGTACCAATCCAAATTCGATCATTGCTGTCGGCAATAAGTGTATTGATCTTGTTATTCCGAAGACCCGTAGTATCATTTAGCACGGCATAATAGGCATGGAAATTTTGCCCATCGAACTTGTATAACCCATTGTTCCCGGCAACCCACAAATAACCTTCGCTATCCTGGTCAACATCGTGAACAATACGCGATGGCAGGCCATTGTCATCGGCATAACGTGTTACCTCATATAGTTGCCCGTAACTTAACTGTATGGACAATATAACCGAGATTAAAAGGCAATATATGCTGTGGTGATGTTTCAGCATTTATAAAATACTTTAATACGCTTAAAATTAACCAATTAAAGGGAAAGGTAAATCCCCTAAATGGGGTATTCTGCAGGGATCCTAGTTTTGAGCAGTGGAGAATAACAATAGTTCTTCCGTATCATCTTCTAACCTAATGCGGTCTACCTGGCGGAGTCCGAGTTTTTCCAACAGCCGTATGGAGTTTCTGTTCGTTGGAAGGGTAATGCCGTAAATCGGGTCGATTTTCAAGAATGATCTGGCATATTCCATCACGGCCTGGGCGGCTTCAAAGGCGTAGCCTTTTTTACTGTACTTCGGAAGTAATGCAAACCCTATGTCCGGATGATCGAGGTCCGGACGCTTGTAAAGTCCGCAGGTGCCAACGATCTCTCCACTTTCTTTTATTTCCGAAATATAAGCTCCGTAGCCACGCTCTGAATACTGAGGTAAATATTTCTCGGCTATGTAATCCTCGGCATCTGAAAGAGTTTTAATCCCCCGGTCACCAATATTAGAGACCCATTCGGGTGAATTGAGTAATTCGAGCACAAAAGGTGCATCTTCTAATGTATAGTGTCGAATCTGTAAACGCCTGGTTTCTGTAACGATCATGTAGAAAGATCTGTAATGGACCTGTTGCAAATTAGGAATTTTCCTCTATAAAAAAGGTTTTTACCCCTTCAAATTTGGAGCAATCCTCGCTGGGATTCTTAGGGAAAATACGCTTGTGCTGCGTACCTCACAGGTCTAATTTTACACCATCATTAATCTTAAAACAAATAGTATGAAATCAAGAGAGCGAAAAGGAAGCGGAGCAATAAGACTTTCCATTCCTGCCAAAGTAGCCTACAACGCAGATGCTTTTCAGAGAAGTATCTACGATCTTTTAGACGAATTGGGATGTCCTAAATGTTTTTCGGGAGTGGATTGTTATTTCACCACCATCCGCGATTACGTTCTGGACCCAAAAGAACAAGCCATTCAGCCTATAGCGTATGGCGATCCTACACCTCAGCCAAGTAAACTGGCTTCAACGAGTACCCTGAGCGTTGGTGTTTCCAAGAACACATCGTATGACATCGGAAAGATTGATTTAGCCATTAAAGATATCTTTGAGGAGATCGGTTGTCTTGCATGTTGTTCGGGGCACGATATTTACTTTCAGAATCAATTCGACTTCAATTTCTAATTGAAATATGAAAGGATCTATCAACAACGTGAAGGCGTTAGAATGTCTACCCCAAACAGGGGTAGGCATTATCTATTCGCCAGCTATTGCCAATATTGATCTTCCAAAAGGCCTGATAGACACCCTGGAGGTGGAACCACAAACCCTGTGCATTAGAAATGCCGACGACAGTTTGCAGATCCCTGTCAATGTCTTCGAACAAATCCAGGCTTTGCCATACAATAAACTGGTTCATAGTATAGGTGCCCCGGTTGGTGGGAGCCTTACACCCAAACGCGACCAACTTGACCTGATAAAATATTCGGCTAACTTATTTAACAGCCCCTGGGTGACCGAGCATCTTAGCTTTAACGCTACAACGCAATTCAATACCGGATTCTTCTTGCCACCGCTCCAAACCGAAAGAGGATTGGAACTGGCCATAAACAATGTGACCATTCTGCAAAAAGAGATAGAGCGCCCTATCGCAGTAGAAACAGGAGTGAATTATTTAAAACCAAATACTAAAGAGATGAACGACGGTGCTTATGTTTCGGCTCTCGCCAAAGCCACTAACTGCGGTATCCTTCTAGACATACATAACCTCTTCGCTAACCAGTTAAACGGCCGGCAAAGCATCGTCGATTTTCTTAAAGAGATACCTCTGGAACAGGTTGTGGAAATGCATATCGCCGGGGGAACCGAGTTAAACGGACTCTGGATGGACTCTCACTCCGGGCCCATCGATAAACGATTATTATCACTTACACGAGAGATCCTGCCGGATCTTCCAAATTTAAAAGCTATTACCTATGAAATTTTCGATTCATACATCCCGGTCGTGGGTGACCCCGTTATTATTTCTGAAATGGAGACGGTTCGCGATCTCTGGGAAAGCAGAAAAATACGCTACAAGGCTATTAATAATGAACAGCTCCCGAAAGCTGTTTACAACGTTCAAAAACTAAACCAGGAGTACCAACCAGCAGAATGGGAAAGTTTGCTAGGCAATGAAGTGATAGGCCGAAGTTCTGCTTCGGAAGGCACTGTTCAGGAAGAGCGATTCGAGGTATATCAAAAACTAATTAAAGAATTCAGGGCGTCCATGGTGGCGCGAATCTTTAAGCTAACCACGCGCTACATGATGCTGGTTTTGGGTGCGGAGGTATTCTCGGCCATTCTC
Organism: Pukyongia salina; assembly: GCF_002966125.1. Lineage (GTDB taxonomy): Bacteria > Bacteroidota > Bacteroidia > Flavobacteriales > Flavobacteriaceae > Pukyongia > Pukyongia salina. The sequence goes on along the minus strand of NZ_CP027062.1, from coordinate 2,322,802 downwards.
AATCATTTCTGGGAAAGCTATCCACCAGAGCAACTAAGCTATAAGGAAGCGAAGAATTTCGCCAAATATCTTCAGAAAAAAGAATATAAATTACCCTGGCTTGACCGTCTCCTGCGTTACGAGCTTGCTGTTTTGGACACCCTGATGGACGAAACCACACGTGTAGTTGAATTTGATGCCGACCCCACCCCTATGTTCAATGCTCTTTCACAGGGCAAATTGCCGGAAACAATGGGTGCCCTGGGTGAATACGAAGTTGAGATCACCCCGGAAACGTCGAACACAGATTGGTTGGTGCTAGATCACGCCTGAAACAAAGGCTTACCAGCCATCATTTGATTCACCCTTCCTGCGATGGATTCGAGTTTTTCCTCGTTCTCGTAATTAATAATAGCCTCATCGATCAGGTCTACGATCTGCTGCATATCGTCTTCCTTAAGACCACGTGTAGTGACAGCCGCAGTACCAATGCGGATCCCGCTGGTAACAAAGGGCGATTTATCGTCGAAAGGAACCATGTTCTTGTTCACGGTGATATCGGCTTTCCCTAGAGCTTCCTCGGCATCTTTCCCTGTGATATTCTTGTTCCGAAGGTCGATGAGCATCATGTGGTTGTCTGTCCCTCCCGATATGATCTTATAACCTTTATCTACAAAGGCCTGTGCCATAACAGCAGCATTCTTTTTAACCTGTACCATATAATGAAGGAAGTCGTCTGTTAACGCTTCTCCGAATGCTATAGCCTTGGCCGCAATAATATGTTCCAATGGCCCGCCCTGGTTACCGGGAAAGATACCACTATCTAATAATGACGACATCATGCGAGGCTTACCACTCTTTAATGTAATTCCGAAGGGATTCTCAAAATCCTTCCCCATAAGTATTAATCCGCCACGGGGTCCGCGTAATGTTTTGTGCGTAGTGGTGGTTACCACATGACAGTGCGGAATTGGGTCTGAAATGATACCCTTGGCGATCAATCCTGCCGGATGGGCAATATCGGCCATAAGGATGGCGCCTACTTTATCGGCTATCTCTCTGAATCGTTTGTAATCTATCTCCCTTGAGTAAGCCGAAGCACCCGCGATGATCATCTTAGGCTTCTCGGCGATCGCAATCTCTTCAATTTTGTCGTAGTTCAGCATTCCGGTGGCTTCATCCACGCCATAAAAGACCGGATTATATAATTTACCGGAGAAATTAACAGGAGAACCGTGAGTTAAATGGCCTCCGTGCGAAAGATCGAATCCCAGGAATTTATCACCCGGCTTCAGGCAAGCAGCAAAAACAGCAGTATTAGCCTGCGATCCACTGTGAGGTTGAACGTTGGCATATTCGGCGCCGAACAGCGTTTTGGCTCTTTCGATCGCGATGCTTTCTACCTCATCTACCACTTCGCAACCCCCATAATATCGCTTACCGGGGTAACCTTCGGCGTACTTATTGGTTAGGACAGAACCCGCAGCTTCCATCACCTGATCACTCACAAAATTTTCGGAAGCAATAAGCTCCAGGCCATTCAATTGTCTCTGTTTTTCAGCCTCTATTAGTTCGAATATCTGTTCGTCTCTGGATATCATATTTCAGAAATGTTAATAAAGCAGCAAAAATACAAAATGCTTAGGGGTAATACTTCAGAAATTATATATTTGATTAACATTTTACCAACAAATCAAGTAATAAAAATCCAAAACACAAATCATGCCCTTATCCGCAAATAATCCCGATCGACGCAGCTGGCTCGATGTCCCTGAAAACAGCGATTTTCCTATTCAGAATATACCTTTTGGCGTGTTCCTAACCCGTGATGATATCATTACCATAGGCACCCGTATTGGTGATACAGCGATCGACCTGGGAGCCTTGCATCAGTTGGGTTATTTTCAGGGAATAGAGCTAACCGATGATATATTCCTTCAGGATAGCTTGAACGATTTTATTGCCGATGGCCGAAAGACCTGGCGTCTTGTTCGGAACCGTATCTCGGAGATCTTCATGAAAGACAATCCCGTATTGCGTGACCATGAGGAGCACAAGACACGTGTATTGTTCACTATGGATGAGATTGAAATGCAATTACCGGTAGATGTAGGTGATTATACAGATTTTTACGCCAGCAAGGAACATGCAACCAACGTGGGATCGCTATTCAGAGATCCGGAGAATGCCTTAATGCCAAATTGGCTTCATATCCCTATTGGATATCACGGCAGAAGCTCATCTATCATTCCTTCAGGAACATCGGTACGCAGGCCGGTGGGACAAACCAAGCCCGGCGATGACGGAGTACCCGGATTTGGACCTACTAAATTACTCGATTTCGAGTTGGAAATGGCCTTTATCACAACTGCTTCCAATGATCTTGGGAAACGGATCCCTATCGATGAGGCCGAGGATTATATTTTCGGGTTGGTCCTCTTTAACGATTGGAGCGCTCGCGACATACAGGCCTGGGAGTATGTACCCCTTGGGCCTTTCCTTGGGAAGAATTTTGCGTCTACCATTTCACCATGGATTGTAACTCTGGATGCCCTCGAACCCTTCCGGGTTGCGGGGCCAGCGCAAGACCCAAAACCTTTGCCTTACTTGCAGCAGCAAGGGAAGAAGAACTTCGATATAAAACTTCAAGCCATTATAAAACCCGAAGGGAAACAAGAAACCGTTGTATGCAACTCCAACTTTAAGTATATGTACTGGTCGATGGCCCAGCAGCTGGCTCATCACACCGTAAATGGCTGTAATGTTCGCAGTGGAGACATGATGGGAAGTGGAACTATTTCCGGGCCTACCAAAGACAGTTATGGATCCATGCTGGAACTTAGCTGGCGGGGACAGAATCCGGTACCCTTGGCCGACGGAAGCAGCAGGAAATTCATCCAGGACGGGGATACTGTAATACTTCGAGGCTATAGCCAAAACGACAAGATCCGCATCGGGTTTGGAGATTGTAGCGGTAAAGTACTGCCTGCCAGAAAGTTATAACTTTGGCACAACCCTTGTAATTTACTTTGCTTAACCAATACCCTTTTGTTATGAGATCGACTATTACCCTTATAATGGCAGTACTATTGCTCGGCGGATGTAATAGTGTGAAACGAAATCAGAAATTTCTTGCTCGTGGTAATTACGACCAGGCCATAGAGCTGGCCGTGAAGAAACTTCAGAAGGACAAAACGCTAGCCAGGAATGAAGAACATATCGTTTTATTGGAGGAAGCCTATAAAAAGGCAAATGATGAGGACCAACGACAGATCAATTTTCTGAAAAAAGAGAATAATTTAAAGTCGAAACGACAGCTGTATTACCTCTATCAGGGTTTAGAACGAAGACAGCAGCTCATCCGGCCATTGCTTCCTTTATATATTTCTTCTGAAGGAAGGAACGCCAGGTTTAAAATGAAAGACTATTCAGACGAGGCAATTGCGGCCAAACAGGTGCTGGGTGAAGCCTTATGGAACCAAAGCGATCGCTTTCTGCAAACTAACGATAAAATGCAGGCCCGAACGGCATATGAGCTCCTAAGTGAATTGGAAGACCTTGGCCTTGGATATATGGGCCTCTCACAGAAACTTGATGATGCGCTTTATTTGGGAACAGATTTCGTATTTGTTACGCTAAATAACCGGAGTGGCCAGATCATGCCGCGACAGTTGGAGCGTGAATTACTCGATTTCAATACATACGGACTCGATAATTTCTGGACCCAATATCACAATGAGCGAAACCCAAATATCGATTATGACTACGGGATCGCACTTAATTTTCGTCAGATCGAATTTTCACCTGAGCGCATTTCAGAAAAAGAAGTAAGACGTACCAAAAGAATCAAGGACGGCTGGGAATACAAACGAAATCGCGAAGGAAAGATCATGAAAGATGAGGAAGGTAATCCTATCAAGGTGGATATTTATACAACCGTCTCGGCTATACTTACTATTACCGAGCAGTTTAAGGCCGCTACCGTAGGAGGAAATGTGGTTTACAGAGACCTGAACCAGGGAAGAGACATTGATAGGTTTCCGATGGGTACGGAGTTTATTTTCGAAAATGTATTTGCCACCTTCAGAGGCGATGAGAGGGCACTAAGTGACGACGATCTTCTTCTGGTCGAGAACCGTTTTGTACCCTTTCCAAATAATGCCCAGCTCCTACTGGATGCCAGCGATGATATAAAAGGCCGGTTGAAAGAGATCTTAAGAAATAATACACTTTAAGTAGATGGGGCGGTAATTACCGCCCTTTTTTTATATCTCAGTAAATTGCTTTAGTTCTGCCGTCTGTATATTGTGATGAGATGCCTGGTGTACGGCCACTCCATTTTTAACCACGATAAGTTGCGGACTTTGATGCAGTATCTGGAATCTTATGGCAACTTCATCCGAAACTTGCCTATAGCTTAACAGATCTAAAAAAAATAATCGCATCTCTGCGGGGTCGATATCGTAAGAAGCTTCAAACTGATTGAGCACCATCCTACTTATTCCACAACGGGTGGAATGTTTAAATATGGCCACCGGTTGTGTTTCGGAGATCTTCGATATCTCGTCGAGTTGTTCCAGACTGGTTAAATTTTCCCAGGGAAGTTGTTTTTTCTCTTTCTTTTCTGAAGGGTCCTTCGATCCAAATAATCCAAATAAGCTCATTAACCTTTTTTTTTGCGAATATACAGATTTCAAATATTGTGAATCGGTCAGAATGTCTTTTAAAACCTTACAAAATCGGTCATTTTGTCCTGAATTTAAGTTGGCGTAAGTTTTGACCTATGCTCATCGAAAATTGAAAAAAACGAAAGCCAGGCTTTCAGAAAATATAAACGCTATGAACTTTAATAATTTTACAATAAAATCGCAGGAAGCTTTGCAGCATGCACAGCAAATTGCACAAAGTATGGAGCATCAGCAAATAGAAAATGAACATTTGCTGAAGGCTATCTTTGAAGTAGACGAGAATGTTACTCCCTTTATTCTAAAAAAGCTCAACGTAAATCTCTCCTTGCTTCAACAAGTATTGGAAAAGCAATTAGAGAGTTTCCCTAAAGTTGCGGGAGGCGAGATCATGTTATCGCGGGTTGCCACCAAAACAGTGAATGAAGCGAGCATTATCGCCAAGAAAATGAACGACGAGTTTGTAAGCATCGAACACTTGCTGCTCGCTATATTTAAATCGGATAGTAGCATCGCTCAAGGATTGAAAGATCAGGGAGTGACCGAAAAAGGTATAAAAGCTGCAGTGGAAGAATTGCGTAAAGGAGACAGGGTTACTTCAGCCAGTGCCGAGGATACCTACAATTCATTGAGTAAATATGCAAGAAACCTCAATCAACTGGCACGGGACGGAAAACTGGACCCGGTTATTGGTAGAGATGAGGAGATAAGACGTATACTGCAAATACTCTCCCGAAGAACTAAAAACAACCCAATGCTTGTGGGGGAACCCGGAACGGGTAAAACTGCGATCGCGGAAGGTCTGGCTCATCGTATTGTAGATGGCGATATTCCCGAAAACCTTAAATCAAAAGAGATATATTCCCTGGATATGGGCGCACTCATTGCCGGCGCAAAATACAAAGGTGAATTTGAAGAACGCCTAAAGGCCGTGATCAAGGAGGTAACCGGAAGTGATGGAGATATCGTTCTGTTTATAGATGAGATCCATACCCTTGTAGGAGCAGGTGGTGGCCAGGGAGCCATGGATGCTGCCAACATTCTAAAACCGGCCTTGGCTCGTGGGGAACTAAGGGCGATAGGTGCCACAACACTGGATGAATACCAGAAGTATTTTGAAAAGGATAAAGCGCTGGAAAGGCGATTTCAGAAGGTAATGGTTAGTGAACCGGATACCGAAAGTGCGATCTCTATTCTAAGGGGGATAAAAGAGAAATACGAGACTCATCACAAGGTGCGAATCAAGGACGAGGCAATTATCGCTGCCGTTGAACTATCACAACGTTATATCACCAATAGATTTTTACCGGATAAGGCTATCGACCTAATGGACGAGGCAGCGGCTCGCTTGCGTATGGAGATCAATTCGAAACCGGAAGAACTGGATGTACTGGACCGTAAGATCATGCAATTGGAGATCGAGATCGAAGCGATCAAGCGTGAAAAGGATGAAGTAAAACTTAAGTCTTTACGATCTGAACTTGCCAATTTGAAAGAAGAGCGAAACGACCTTAACGCTAAATGGAAAAGTGAGAAAGAGGTTGTAGATAATATTCAGAATGCCAAGAAAGAGATAGAAGAATTTAAGCTGGAGGCCGAAAAGGCTGAAAGGGAAGGTGATTTTGGGAAGGTGGCAGAACTTCGCTATGGCAAGATAAAGGAAACCCAGGAGCAATTGAGTAAACTCGAAGAACAACTTGCCGAGTATCAACAAGGAAGTTCAATGATCAAAGAGGAAGTTACCAACGACGACATAGCCGAGGTGGTTGCCAAATGGACCGGTATTCCGGTTACTAAGATGCTTCAGAGTGAACGAGAAAAGTTGCTGCAGCTTGAAACCGAATTGCACAAACGTGTTGTGGGGCAGGAAGAAGCGATCGTTGCCGTGAGTGATGCCATTAGAAGAAGTAGGGCCGGCCTGCAGGATGCCAAGAAACCCATTGGTTCCTTCCTTTTCCTTGGAACAACCGGGGTTGGGAAAACCGAACTTGCAAAGGCACTGGCAGATTACCTCTTCGATGACGACAACGCCATGACCCGTATAGACATGAGTGAATACCAGGAAAGGCACAGTGTGAGCCGATTGGTAGGTGCACCTCCGGGTTATGTGGGATACGACGAAGGCGGACAGCTCACCGAAGCAGTTCGCAGAAAACCATATTCGGTGGTTTTACTGGACGAGATCGAAAAAGCCCACCCGGATACGTTCAACATACTGTTACAGGTATTGGATGAAGGTAGGTTAACCGATAATAAAGGAAGGGTGGCCGATTTCAAGAACACCATCATTATCATGACAAGTAATATGGGAAGCCATATTATACAGGAGCAGTATGAAAATATGAAAGATCTGGATACGGCCATGGAGACTGCTAAGATCGAGGTTTTAGGCTTATTGAAGCAATCGGTAAGGCCGGAATTCCTCAACCGTATAGACGATATCATCATGTTCACTCCATTAAACAAAGCAGATATCAAAGAGATCGTGAGGTTACAACTAAAAGGAGTGACCAAAATGCTATCCAAACAGGGTATCACTTTGGACGCCACAGAGGAAGCGATCTCTTACCTGGCCGAAAAAGGATACGATCCGCAATACGGAGCTCGGCCTGTAAAACGGGTTATACAGAAGGAAGTTCTTAATCAACTTTCGAAGGAGATCCTGGCAGGTAAAGTGGAGACGGAAAGTATCATACTAATTGATAGTTTCGACGATTCCCTAGTATTCCGTAACCAGCAAGATCTAATTAAATCATAATACTGGTTAGAGTTCCATAAAAACTCATTTATAATTGGTTGGTTAGTAGCCGCTCGTGGTTGTGAGACTGCGGGCGGTTTTTTTATTTTGTGTGAATGAAAATGAGTACTTTCGTACCGATGAATTATCTAAGAGATCTTCTTGTCCTCGGCTTCTTTATTTCACTTTTTACTGGCTGTGATGAACCGCCTGAAGCCATTGCAGATAACAGGGTTAACGACTATGCTTTGTTCGACTCATCGGGTGAGCTTCACCGATTGTCGCGTTATAATGATAGTAAGGCTATAGTACTTTGGGTGCAAGGTAATGGTTGTCCAATCGTGAGGAATGCGGTGAGTGATTTCAATGATATTGTGAACGATTATGAGGATAAGGGATTCACTTTTTTTCTTCTGAATAGTAACACCCAGGACGACTCTGATGAAACAAGTATTGAAGCGAATAAATTCGATTTTTCCGCACCAGTATTGTTAGATAATATCCAGCTGGTTGCCGATGCCCTTGATGTTAAGATCACTTCCGAAGCCATTGTACTTCACCCAACCTCACGGGAGGTCATCTTTCGTGGTCCTCTCAATAACCGATTGGATTACGGGGCTCAGAAGAACGAACCCACCGAAACCTACCTACGCGACGCTTTAGATGCTATACTGCAGGGTAAACAACCGGTTTCTAAAGAAAAGATGACTAGAGGTTGCACCGTCACCCGACTTTCAACACTGGAGAAGGGTGATACGCTTACCTACACACGAGATATCGCTCCAATTTTGGCCGAACATTGTGTTATGTGTCACAACCCTAATGGGATCGGTCCCTGGTCCATGAGCGACTATGAGACCGTACGAGGCTGGTCCTCCATGATGAAACAAGTATTACTAACTAAACGGATGCCACCCTGGACTGTGAACTCCAATAACTTTACATTTAAGAACGACATTGGGATAGAAGATTCATTGGTGCGCAAAATTGTTTCATGGATCGATCAGGGAAGCCCTCGTGGTACCGGCAAAGACACCCTTAGCATGATAAAGCCTACCTCCGGCGATTGGGAATTGGGTATGCCCGATAGGGTGATTAGCCTGAAGAAGGAATCTGTACCGGCTACAGGATTGATCCCTTACAGATACCAGGAGATCGACCTGGAATTCGATCGTGACGTATGGCTGAAAGCCATAGAGATAAAACCCGGAAACCCGAATGTGGTTCATCACGTGCTGTTGTCCAGCGCCCATGAACTACAGAAAAGTCCAATTTCCGATAGAATGATCAGTCCGAAAGTTGACAATTTCATCGCGGTAAGTACGGGCAAGAAACAAACAATGGCATATCCTGAGGGTACAGGGATATTTATTCAGAAGGGAACAAAAATAACGGCACAATTGCACTACACCCCCTATGGAACGGCAACCGAAGATATAACGCAGATAGGGTTTTACCTCCTGGATGAGGCTCCAGATGTGCCCTTCCGGTCGCATAACACACACAATACCACCTTTAAGATCCCGGCTTACGCAAAGGATGTGAAATTTGTCGCAGAAGAAAAGATAGATAAGGATATTAAGATCTATAACCTGCTGCCTCACATGCACTACAGAGGTAAGGATATAAAGTTTTCGGTGATCTCACCCGAAGGAGAGAAAACTACGCTGGTTCACGTACCCGATTACAACTTTAACTGGCAATGGATCTACGAGTTAGAGACACCTTTTGTTGCCAAAAAAGGTTCTACAATCCTGGTAGAAGCGATTTTCGATAATTCATTTCAGAACCCGCTGAACCCGGATCCTTCCAAAGATCTAAAGTTCGGGCCTCAAAGTACAGATGAAATGTTGTATGGGATGTTCAATTATACAGTTGAGGACTAATTTTCAACGGTTCGGAGCTATTCTATGTAACAAAATTATTGGTCTGATCGTCTAAATAGCGTAATCAGTTCAATAAACCAATCAACATGGAAATCAAGAATTTAAAATCAGGAAGAGAACATCTGAAGCCAAGACGCAATTATATTTTGGCGATCTATATCGCCCTAATTTCTGCCTTCATGATCAGTTACAGTGTGGTGACCGCTATACAATTCCTATAAATAAAAACCCTCCAACGCTAAAGCGTGGGAGGGCTCTCTTCTTCATAGCAAAGTTGCTAACTAACCTAACTAAACAAAGTCTGACATTCGATACTATATTTACGTAAATTGTAAATCAATGGTTTTCTATTTTTGTATATTTCTGAAAAACACAATCAATGATCAGAGCACTCACTTTTATACTTTGTGGCATCATCTTACTTGGATCTTGTAAAGATTCTGAAAAAGAAGACGCAAAAAATTCTGAAGAAACCGTACTAACCACCCGCTATTATCTTATCCGGCATGCGGAAAAAGATCGCAGTGATCCCGAGAATCAGGATCCGGCATTAACAGCCGAAGGTACAAACCGTGCCAATGGCTGGGCAGATTATTTCGACACCATTTCCCTGGATGCGGTTTACTCTACAAAATACGTGCGAACGGTAATGACAGCTACACCAACAGCCGAAGTGAAGAAGCTCAACGTGCTCCCCTACAATCCTGCAAATCTTTACAATGATGATTTTAAAAATAGCACTCGCAACAAAACTGTTTTGATCGTAGGGCATAGTAATACTACTCCTGCCTTTGTAAATAAGATCATTGGTGAGAAAAAATACGAAGACATGAACGATACGGATAACAGTAGTTTGTACGTTGTAACCTTGAGAAATGACAGTACTCAGGTTGAAATTCGTAGCGTGAATAAATGAAATTCTATTTTATGAAATACCTTATCGCATTGTTGTGCACAGCTTCTCTTGGGCTGTCGGCTCAAACACAGGCCTACGTTACCGCAATTGAAAATTTTCAAACCTCTTATAACGATCACAATGCCGAGCAGATCTTTAATATGTTCGCTCCCCTCATGCAGGAATCGGTAAATCTGGAAACAACAGGCCAGATTGTAAGGTCATTCCAAACACGGTACGGTGAAATGAAAAGTTTCGAGTACAAAGAAAAAGAAGGAATTACAGAAACCTACATCGTCCATTTTGAAAAAGGGAAGCAAACCATGCATATCACTCTCAATCGCGATGGCAAACTATCTGGGTTGTTGTTCAAACCTTTTACAGATAGCAGGCCGCCTAAATTTGAACGCAATAGCACGGCATTAGGTCTTCCTTTTAAGGGGAAATGGTTTACGGTTTGGGGAGGAGATACCAAAGCACAGAATTACCATGTAAATTTTCCGGCCCAGAGGCGGGCTTTCGATTTCCTGATCCTGGGGAAGCAGAATAAAACCTACGAACGCAGCGGTACCCGAAATGAGGATTATTACGCTTTCGGACAGCCAATTTATGCGGTTTGTGACGCAGTGGTCTATGATGTGATCACCGGAATAGACGATAATAAACCCGGAGATATGAATCCGGCCCAACCACTGGGAAATGCAGTAATTCTAAAAACAAAAAATGACGAGTATATCTTCTACGCCCATTTTGAGAAAGAAACCATTAAGGTTGAAAAGGGGCAGGAAATAAAACGGGGTCAATTTTTAGGGAATTGTGGGAATTCGGGAAATTCATCCGAACCGCATTTGCACTTACATATTCAGGACGGCCCGGATCTTTACAGTGATGTGGGTGTAAAATGTTACTTCGATTCTATTATGGTGAATGGGGAACTAAAACAAGACTATTCTCCCATTCGTTTAAACGTGATTTCGCCACCCGAAGAATAATTTTGTAGTATTTTTGCCGCCTATGGCAATTCAGAAAAAGGTACAGATAAAAAACCGAAAGGCTCGCTTCGAATACGAGATCCTCGATACCTATACAGCAGGCATTGTGTTGCGGGGTACGGAGATAAAGGCTATTCGTGAAGGGAAGGCGTCTATTGCCGAAAGTTTTTGTGAGTTTAGCAATGGTGAGTTATTTGTGATCAATATGACGGTCCAGGAGTATTCGCATGCCACCCACTTTAACCACAACCCGAAATCTGAACGCAAACTTCTCCTTAACCGAAGTGAACTAAAGAAACTTGAGAAAGAGGTGAAAAATACCGGGCTCACCATCATTCCACTACTGTTATTTACCAACGAAAAAGGGCTCGCAAAAATGGAGATCGCCCTCTGTAAAGGAAAGAAACAGTACGATAAGCGGGAATCTATAAAAGATCGCGATACAAAGAGAGACCTTAGTCGGATCAAGAAATCTTTCAATAATTAATCGCTAGGAGAGGTAAAATTTTGCTGAAATAAAAATGGCCTATGCTTACATTTCTATTTTCATTCAGGTGTCGAACAACCATAACAGTATCGTTTACGTCTTTTAAATAGAAAGCCATCAATGAAACTACTATTTAAACTCCTTCTTTTACTTCTTACCACACAAGTTTCTGCCCAGATCGTTGGAAAGGTGACCAATTCTGAAGGCGAACCACTACCCTATGTGAACATTTACCTGGAAGATTCGTATACCGGTACCACTTCCAACGACGACGGTAACTATGAATTGGCCGTAAATAAAACCGGAAAATATACCGTTGTCTTTCAATTTTTAGGGTACACCAGGGTAACAGAAGAAATAAGCATTAGTTCGCTCCCACATATTCTCAACGTTACTCTAAAAGAGGAGACAACCAGTCTCGATGAAGTGGTGATCGATGCTTCTGAAGACCCCGCCTACAGGATCATTAGAAACACAATCGCTCAACGAAAGGCCAACCTGGATCGAATATCGGAATATGAAGCCGATTTCTATTCCCGGGGACTATGGAGGGTAGATAGTATTCCGGAGAAGTTTATGGGACAGGAGGTGGGAGATTTCGATGGGCAGCTGGATTCCACCCGTACCGGCATCGTTTATCTTTCAGAAACAATATCAAAGATCGCTTACAGAAAACCGAACGATTTCAAAGAAACCATTATTGCCAGCAAAGTAAGTGGAAACGACAACGGTTTTAGCTTTAACACCGCTATAGATGCCGAGTTCTCTTTTTATAAGAATAATCTCTCCCTTAACGCCTCTATTGTATCTCCCATCGCAAACAACGCGTTAAGTTATTACAACTACAAACTAGACGGGGTTTTCTATGAAGGAAAAAAACTCATCAATAAGATAATTGTTACACCTAAACGCCCGAACGACAGGGTTTTTGAAGGAGTTATTTATATAGTAGAAGACGATTGGCAATTGTATGGCCTTGAGCTGGCTACCAACGGACAGGCTATTCAGATCCCTTTCGTGAAACAACTAATTTTCAAACAGAATTTCAGTTTTGATCCTAAAAACAATTTTTGGGTAAAACGCTCCCAAACCATCGATTTCGGATTCGGTTTCTTTGGATTTAATGGAGACGGAAGGTTTATCGCAGTGTACAGTAATTATAATTTTAAACCTGAATTTGAAAAGCGATCGTTTACGAACGAAGTGCTCTCCTTTAAGCCAAAGGCCAATAAAAAGGATTCATTGTTTTGGCGCGGGATTCGCCCTGTTCCCCTAACGGATGAAGAGTTGAACGATTACATTAAAAAAGACAGTATCCAGCAATTGCGCAAATCTAAGCCCTATTTGGACTCGCTGGACAGGAAGAATAATCGTTTCAAACTGCTCGATGTACTTTTCGGGTATACCTACGAGAATAGTTTCGAGAAATGGGATATAAGTTATAAGGGGCCTCTGCCCGGGGTTAATTATAATACAGTGCAGGGATGGAATGGAAATATTGGCCTTACATTTTTCCAGGCCTATGGTGAAACCCGGTCCCGGTATATACGGATACATTCCACTTTCGAATATGGCGTGTCCGATCAGAGATTGCGTCCAACAGCAGGGATCACCTATAATTATAACCGCAATAATAATTCATTTATTGGGCTTTTCGCCGGAAACGCAGCCACTCAGTTTAACCGTTCAGAGCCTATAAGTCCGTTGATCAATTCTGTCGCGACACTCTTCTTCGAACGTAATTACATGAAGGTTTTCGACCTAACTTATGTAAAAGCAAATTGGGGGCAGGAGTTGTTCAATGGTCTTTATCTGCAGGCAAGTACAGGTTATGAAAAACGAAAACCGTTGGTTAACACGACAGATTATGTGATCATCCCGAACGACGAGATAGATTTCACGGTAAATAACCCCAGACCAAGTGAAAACGGCATCACCCCTGTCGACATCCTACCCCATGATATCATCAAGTCGAAGTTAAACGCATATGTAACTTTCGGACAAAAATATTACAGTTACCCGGACGGAAAAGTGAATATGGGAGGGAACAAATTCCCTCGCTTGCGATTAGAATTTGAAAACGGTCTTGGAGCCTCCCAGAGTGACTATAATTACAGTCAGCTAAATGCGTATGTCGCGCAAAATGTTTCGTTGGGGAATAAAGGGAGACTGATCTATCGTTTAAAAGGTGGCACCTTCTTTAACGCGGATAATATTTCCTTTGCAGACTATCAGCATTTTAATGGAAATCAGACGCGGGTGGGAACCTCATCCACATATAGTGAGGTATTTAACCTCCTGCCTTATTACCAGCTAAGTACCAATCAAAGTTTTTTTGAAGGTCACGTTGAACACAATTTCAGGGGATGGATCCTGGGCAAGGTCCCCGGGATAAACAAATTAAATTTCAACCTGGTAGCCGGCGCACACATGCTAAGCATCGATGGGAAAAAACCTTATTCCGAATATTCCCTGGGTATCGATAATCTGGGCTGGGGTAAGTTTCGCTTCTTAAGGCTGGATTACGTACGATCCTACTACAATGGGGTGGGTGACGGCGCAGTGATCTTCGGATTGAAATTTTTAAACCTTTTCCAATAGATTTAGCTCCTATAACGGATGCACTCTGGTCCAGAGGATTTCAGAAGAATTAAATTTATTCCTTAATTTCACATTTCTTCATTAAATTTATCGAATGACCGACTTACAAATAGCGCAAAGCGTACAAGAACAACATATCCGCGACATAGCGGCAAAACTCAACATTTCAGAAGAAAATCTAGAATATTACGGCAATAACAAGGCAAAATTACCCCTCTCACTCATAAACGAAGATAAGGTAAACTCTAATAACCTCATTCTTGTTACTGCCATCACCCCAACCCCGGCCGGAGAAGGAAAAACCACTGTATCTATTGGTCTTGGAGATGGTCTTAACTATATAGGTAAAAAAGCGATGACAGTTCTGCGGGAACCCAGCCTTGGTCCTGTATTCGGAATAAAAGGTGGAGCCGCAGGAGGTGGACATAGCCAGGTGATCCCAATGGTAGATATCAACCTGCATTTTACAGGAGACTTTCCGGCCATTGAAAAAGCCAACAACCTGCTGGCGGCACTTATCGACAATAATATTCAGAGTAAGGGTAGAAGTCTGGGTATCGACCCACGTACCGTGCTGTGGAAGCGTTGTATGGATATGAACGACCGCGCCCTGCGGAATATCGTAGCAGCTCTAGGCGGTAAAGCGGGCGGTGTCCCAAACGAGACAGGCTTTAATATAACGGCTGCTTCAGAGATCATGGCCATACTCTGCCTGAGTAAGGATTTCGAGGATCTGCAGCTGAAATGCGGTAATATATATGTAGGAGATACCTTCGACGGACAGCCAGTCTATGCTCGCGACCTCAACGCCCAGGGTGCCATGGCCGTTCTGCTTCGGGAAGCCATAAAACCAAATCTGGTACAAACCCTGGAGGGCAATCCTGCCCTCATTCACGGAGGACCTTTTGCCAACATTGCACAGGGAACTAATTCTATCCTTGCTACTAAAATGGGCCTTAGCCTAAGTGATTATGTGGTTACTGAAGCCGGATTTGGTGCGGATCTGGGGGCCGAGAAATTTTTAAACATCAAATGTCGTGAAGCCGGTTTTTCTCCAAAAACGGTGGTACTGGTGGCAACAATTCGCGCCCTGAAATATCATGGAGGCAAGCCACTTGACGAACTTACGAACGAAGATACAGCTGCGCTGAAGGCCGGACTTCCCAATTTGGAGCGGCATATTGAAAGCCTGAAAAGTTTTGGGATCCCAGTAGTGGTGGCAGTGAACGCCTTTGGAAGTGATACCGAAGCCGAAAAAGAATTGTTGATCAACCATTGTAGTTCAATGGGAATTCCTGTTGCCATAAGCAATGGTTGGGCAGACGGCGGAAAAGGCTGCGCAGAACTGGCAGAAAAAGTTGTGGAGGCTGTCGCAGGCTGTAAAAGCACCTTCCGCCCTACCTACAATCTGGAAGATACATTATTAACCAAGATCGAGAAGATCTGTACCAATATATACGGAGCTAGCGACGTGGAACTCTCGGCCAAAGCCAGGCGCCAATTAAAACGTTTTGAAGACCTTGGATATTCCAAACTACCTGTCTGTATGGCTAAAACCCAAAAAAGCCTGAGCGACAACGATAAATTGCTGGGCAGGCCTGAGAATTTCAGTATTCATATCAGGGAATTGGAGATCGCCGCCGGTGCAGGTTTTGTGATCCCCATAGCAGGAAATATGCTGCGTATGCCCGGACTTCCGGCTACTCCTGCTTCAGAAAATATTACCATAGATAAAGACGGAAATATAACAGGATTGTTTTAGGAGAAAATCTAGATCATCAAGAAATATTTTCAAATTATTTTATAGTAGATTGGCAGTTATCGCTTTCAATTCTTCAGGAGTGGTGAAGCCATTTGCCAAAAACTCCAGATGAACTACCCCGTAATGAGAATTATAGTGAATGATTAAAAGAAAAAAGCTCCATAACGAATTATGAAGCTTTTACTAAACAAACTAACTAAAAAACACTATTTACTAGTTTCCACGTCTTTTTCCTTTGGGTTTGGGTGCCTTATCAAATTCGTCCTCTGTGATGAACCCGTCTTCATTTAGATCTAGATCTGCAAAGGCTTCCTTCAATGGGCCCTTTACCTCTGTTTCCGAGAGCTTCCCATCCTCACTAGCATCCATTTCTTTAAGCAGTTCGCTAAAGGTGGGAGGTTTCTTAGACTTTCCGTCCTTTGGCTGTGCATAGGTAACTGCTACGAATCCCAGACAAAAACTCATTACTATTAATCCCTTTTGTAAATTCTTCGTTTTCATTTTTTTGTTTTAGTGATCGGTAGTATGACCCGATGATCACACAAAAGTTGTATTGCCTTGACGGGTTTTCAGCGAATGCCGGGAGAATTTCGGTAGACATCCTAAAATCGCCTTTGAAACCTAAACCTCTGTGAGCTCAGGCAGTCTAATACAGCACCTTGCTGATTATTAATTTACTTTATTTGTACTATGAGATATATAAATAGATATATTCTTCAAGTGATATTTTGGATTGGAATCTGGTGTTTGCTTTGGATACTGGTCGATACAAATTTTAGATTCATCCGCGATCACGCGTTGGCATTCGGAATGCAGTTGATACTTATTTTTGGCCTTATCGCCTATGCCGTTCCTCAGTTTCTTTTTCAGAAAAAATTTCTGCAGTTCTTCATTATAACTATTTCCGGAATCCTGCTATCTGCTTTAATTTCTTCTCAATTTGGCCCGTCCCCTAAACTTGGACCTCCGCCCGGGACTGAAGTGAGACCAGGATCGGTTAGGATACCCTCCCGCTTCTTGATTCACCTGCTTGTCATGTCCATCTCGAGTGTTGCTGCCATCTTGATCGAAACCATTATCTATGCCCGAAATAAGGAACAACTGGCTACTATCGCCAAAGCGGAACTGATGGAGAGTGAATTGAAATTATTGAAAATGCAGATAAACCCGCATTTCCTATTTAATGCCCTCAACAATATCTATTCTCTTTCAGTAACAGATTCTAATAAAACCCAGGAGAGTATCAATACGCTTTCCAAAATGCTGCGCTATGTAATTTACGATTGTGAACAGGCTGAAGTTCCGTTGAACAAAGAGCTCGATTATATTCGTAATTATATAAGTCTCTTTAATTTAAAGAGCAGTAGGGAATTCGATATAACGTTCCATCAGGATATAGCCAATAACAACACCACAGTAGCACCCATGCTTTTTATTCCGTTTGTAGAAAACGCATTAAAACATAGTAGTATTGAAAAAGGAAAGGGTAATTTTGTACGTATATCATTGGTTCAGAAAGGAGAAACGATCGAATTCACATTAGAAAACAGTCTACCTTCAAACAAGAATAAGAAAGATGCAGTAGGAGGAATTGGCTTACCTAATGTACGTAAGCGACTGGAACTTTTATATCCAGAACGGCACGAACTGAAGATAATAAAACAGGATACCTTCAAGGTTCTTCTAAAACTAACGCAAGGATGAGCTCTATACAATGCATAATAATAGATGACGAAGAATTGGCCAGGACGCTTCTCAAAACATACGTGGATAGGGTAAGTTATCTCAATTGTATAGGCTCTTTTGAAAATCCGATGGAAGCTTTGGACTTTATTCACCAAAATGAAGTTGACCTGATCTTCTTAGACATACAAATGCCCGAATTAAAAGGAACAGAATTTGCCGAAATTATTTCAAATACCGCGGTGCGAGTGATTTTTACCACAGCCTATTCAGATTACGCCTTGCAGGGATTTGAATTAAACGCCCTGGACTACCTGCTAAAACCCATAACCTTTCAACGATTTTTAAGCGCAGTCGAAAAATTTCCTCATCCCACAAACAACGAGGACACTATTGTTATAAAATCAGGCTACGACCTCCATAAGGTTAAGTTTAGCGATGTCGTTTACATAGAAAGCGATAGTGAATATGTTAATTATTTTCTTGAGAATGGTAAAAATATTCTTGCCAATCAATCTCTGGCAAATCTCGAAACATCTCTTCCAAAGCTATTTATGAGAGTACATCGCTCTTATATTGTAAACAGAGACAAAGTTACGGGGCTAAAGGGCCGTAATCTATTGCTTTCGGGGCATTCTATCCCTGTGAGCGACAGTTATTTTACTAAGGTAAAAACTGAGCTGTTCTAGCAAAATCATTATCTTACTAATTATTTTAATAAAGACATTTCAGCCTGAAGGCAGCTTCGTTTCACAGCATAGAACAGGGTCAACGTCAGTGCTTTGGTCATAGTAGTACTAGTACAAAATCAATATTTAAAGTAATAATTAGGATGAACGCAGAAACCATATCTTTTAATAATTCACTGGAAGGCGAAGAGAAATCTATCTGTGAATGCTTGGCCTCAAGTATAGACAAGATCCTTACAGAAGCAGAAAATAAAATTTGGCACGGGCACCCGGTATGGTTCCTGGCAGGTAACCCTGTGGTAGGGTATTCGAAACAGAAGGCCGGGATCAGACTTATGTTCTGGAGCGGAGCGAGTTTCAATGAACCCGATCTTTTGCCGGGTACCGGAAAGTTTAAAGACGCTTCCTTTTTTTATACCTCAACAGACCAGATAGATTTGGAAAAACTCTGCCGCTGGCTGAAAAAATCCAGGGAAATTCAGTGGGATTATAAAAACATCTATAAACGAAAAGGTGTACTGGAAAGAATAACCTGATCTGGCTTAGATCATATAAATAAATCAAACTTTAGGTTTTTATGATTCGAAATTTACCAGGAATCCTTGCATGGCTAAACGAATTCCTATTACTAAAATGAAAAATAATTCTGAATCTTGAAACAAGAAGTTAATGCATATATCAATAATCTAGAACAATGGAAGGAAGAACTATCCCTGCTCCGTTCAGTGATGCTGGAATGTGGTTTAACCGAGACCTATAAGTGGATGCATCCCTGCTATACGTATAATGGGAATAACGTTCTACTACTTCATGAGTTTAAGGATTACTGTGCCATACTGTTTCACAAGGGTGCCCTTCTGGAAGATTCGCAGAAGATCCTTAAACAACAAACCGAAAATACTCAGGCTGCCAGGCAACTTCGGTTTACCTCCATCCTAGAGATAAAACCATTGATCCCGATGATCAAACAATATGTTTTTGAAGCGATCGAAATTGAAAAAGCAGGATTGAAGGTAAAAATGAAATCTCTTGCAGATTATCACACACCAGACGAATTAACGGAAAAATTTAACACCGATCCCGAATTCGAATTAGCATTTACAGCCTTGACACCAGGTAGACAAAAAGGATATTTGCTTCATTTCTCGAAACCTAAACAAGCGAAAACAAGGGTGTCGCGAATTGAAAATTGTGAAAAACGAATCTATATGGGAAAAGGCCTTACCGATTGTATTTGTGGCCATTCTAAACGAATGCCCAATTGCGATGGTTCCCATAAATTATTTAATTAAACGTACATCTGTCTTTTAGTCTGAATTATAGATGGTGCTTTAACTCTCTCACTTATATACCTATTTACAGGATTCGTGATAACCAACTTTTTGGTACCTTTACTATGATGAAGAAAAGAAGTGTAATCGTTATATCGTTAGTGGTCTTGCTTATCCTGTTAATTCCACTTATCGGGATGCAGTTTACTGAGAACATTAAATGGGGCCCGATGGATTTTCTGGTTGCGGCTGTACTGTTGTTTGGAGTGGGCTTCGTTTTAGACCTAACTCTTCGGAAAATCAAGAAACCCCGCAGTCGCGTGTTGATCTCTATTGCGATTATAGTTCTATTTCTCCTTATTTGGGCCGAGCTCGCTGTGGGTGTCTTCGGAACTCCGTTAGCGGGTAATTAAATTCTAAAAAAGCTAAATGAATAACAACCATATCAATTATATAGAATTTAAGGCCGCGGATCTGGAGGTGATAAAAGAATTCTACAATAAATGTTTTGGTTGGACTTTTACAGACTACGGCCCCGATTATATTTCTTTTGAAAATAGTGGTCTCTCCGGAGGGTTCGAACGAAATGACCAGGCAATTTTAAATGGTGCTTTAGTTGTCTTGTATCACGACGCCCTCGAATCTGCATTAGAGGATGTAAAAAGCGCAGGGGGAAGAATAGTTAAGGATATTTTCTCTTTCCCTGGCGGACGTCGGTTTCATTTTAAGGACCCTGCGGGAAATGAGCTAGCAATCTGGTCTGATAATTAAGGGGCCAAACCTAATTTTACCATGGAAAATACTGGAGAGGTCCAGCGAGATCGAACTTACTTCCCCCCTATTTAAAATTTATATGGATCTAGAAACTAACAGGCTCCGAATGCATCAAATTTCTGAAGACCATATTTCGGAGATTTATAAAATGAATTGTATGTCTGAAGTCGCCAGGTTTAACACCACAGGGATACCAGACTCCCCCGAGGTTACTGCGACACTACTTCAGAAGGTCATCTACGACAAGTTTCTCAATAAACGAACCCTTTTTGGATGGGCCATCTATCTGAAGGATACCAAGCGATTTATTGGCGAATTAGGCATGCAACTCTCCGCCCCAAAATACAACCGTGCCGAAATACATTATAGCCTGGTACCGCAATTCTGGGGAAATGGATACGCTACCGAAACGGTGAAGGCAGCGCTGACCTTCGGATTTAACACTCTTCATCTTCATCGAATTGAAGCCGGCGTAGCGGTAGACAATATAGCTTCAGTAAAAGTTCTTGAAAAAGCAGGAATGCAACGTGAAGGAAGAAAGCGGAAAATACTACCGCTGGCGGAAGGTTGGACTGATAATTTCGGCTATGCCATACTAAAAGAAGACGGTTTATACTGAACTCTCTAATTTTTATCTTCTAGAAGCGGAACAAATCTATATTCGCCGTATTCTTTCTTTTCAAATTCTTTTGGTCCCTTCCGTGTAAAAACAGTCATCACCTGCACATCGGTTCCAACGGGAATCACCAGTTTGCCACCTACCCCCAATTGAGCCAATAAGTCCTTCGGGACAAAAGGTGCGCCAGCCGTCACTATGATCCTATCGTAGGGAGCCTCTTCCTTATATCCCACATAGCCATCCCCGAATATAAGTTTCTTGGGCCGGTAGCCTAATTTGCTTAAAAATAATCTGGATTTTTTAAATAATTCGTTCTGTCGTTCTATGCTATAAACTACGGCTCCCATTTCTAGTAACACTGCTGTTTGATACCCGCTTCCTGTACCAATTTCCAGAATTTTATTCCCGCGCTTTACCTCAAGCAACTCGGTTTGTCTCGCAACTGTGTAGGGTTGTGAAATTGTTTGATCTGCGGCAATGGGAAACGCTTTATCAACATAAGCATGGCTTACAAATCCCGAATCCATGAACAAATGCCTGGGGACCGTATTAATAGCCTCTAAAACCGCTTTATCCCTAATCCCTTTTCGGATCAAAGTATCAACCAGTTTTTTACGCATTCCCTTATGCTTGAAGTCGTCTTTCATCCTTACAAAGATGAAAAGAATGCCTGAAATTCTCATTGAAATTTCAAAAAAATATAAGGGTCTAAATCACCATCTCCGCCTCCATAATTTCTTCAAAATCTATTACCTTTGTGCAAAACCACATCACATGCTAAAAGCTGGCGTACTGGGTGCCGGACACCTGGGAAAAATTCACCTGAAACTTCTTAACCAATCATCCCGTTACGAATTGATAGGTTTTTACGACGCAGACACAAAAGCCTCTGCTGCAATACGGAAAGAATTTGGATATAAAAGTTTCCCGTCCATGGAGGCCCTAATCGAGGCTTGCGATGTTGTGGATGTGGTTACTCCAACGGTTTCGCATTTCGACTGTGCTCAAAAGGTGATTACCGCAGGGAAGCATTTGTTTATTGAAAAACCCATCACCCAAACTGTGGAAGAAGCACATAAGTTGCTTACTTTGGCCAATAAACATGGCGTAAAAGGACAGGTAGGTCATGTAGAGCGATTCAATCCGGCTTTTAAAGCTGTAAAGCATATGATAGACAACCCTATGTTTGTAGAATCCCATCGCCTTGCTGAATTCAATCCGAGAGGCACAGATGTGTCTGTGGTGTTAGACCTGATGATCCATGATATTGATGCCATCTTAAGTGTGGTTGATTCGGAAGTTAAGAATGTATATTCCAGTGGGGTCTCTGTTATTTCTGAAACACCCGATATCGCCAATGCACGCATCGAATTCGAGAACGGATGTGTGGCTAATCTTACCGCAAGTAGGATCTCGATGAAAAAAATGAGAAAGGCGCGGTTTTTCCAGCGTGACGCATATATTTCGGTAGATTTCCTGGACAAGGCATGTGAAGTAGTGAAGATGAAAGATGCACCAAGGAGACCGGACGATTTTGCCATGATCCTCACGAATGCGGAAGGAATAAAAAAACAGATCTATTTTGATAATCCGCATATCCAATCTAATAACGCGATCCTCGACGAACTTGAAACCTTCGCAGATGCGATCGAAAATGATACTACACCCGTTGTTAGTCTGGAACAAGGAACCAACGCCTTGCGAGTAGCTATGCAGATCATAGATAATTTTAAAAAACTATAAGAACATATGAAAAATGTTGCAGTTATTGGTGCAGGTACCATGGGAAACGGAATTGCCCATACCTTTGCCCAATTCGATTATAAAGTCCAGTTGATCGACGTGTCACAAGCCGCCCTGGATCGCGGACTAGCCACTATCGAAAAGAACCTGGACAGGATGCTGGCCAAAGAACGCATTACTGAAGAGGAAAAGGCTAAAACACTAGATAATATAACAACCTACACCAGTCTTGAGGAAGGTGTGGAGTATGCGAGCCTGGTGGTTGAAGCAGCCACTGAAAACTTAGATCTAAAACTGAAGATCTTCCGCGACCTGGATAAATTCTGCCCGGAGGATACAATCCTGGCGAGTAATACCTCCTCTATATCAATTACCGAGATCGCTGCCGCCACCTCAAGGCCGGAAATGGTAATAGGAATGCATTTTATGAACCCGGTTCCTATAATGAAGTTAGTGGAGATCATAAAAGGGTATAACACAAGTAACGAAACCTACTCCACCGTTGAGGAAATTTCAAAAAAATTAAATAAAGTTCCTGTAGAGGTGAACGACTACCCCGGTTTTGTAGCCAACCGTATCCTAATGCCTATGATCAACGAAGCCATTGAAACTCTTTATAACGGTGTCGCAGGAGTAAATGAAATCGATACGGTAATGAAACTTGGTATGGCACATCCTATGGGGCCTCTGCAATTAGCAGATTTCATTGGCCTTGATGTTTGTCTTTCTATACTGAAGGTGATGTATGACGGGTTCAAGAATCCCAAATACGCCCCCTGCCCATTACTGGTAAATATGGTAATGGCAGGAAAATTGGGAGTCAAGAGTGGAGAAGGATTTTACGACTATACCGAGAGTAGAAAGGCCGAAACTATAGCCAAAATGTTTCGATAGTTCTTTATAGTTTTTGGCTTGCTCATTATTAAGTTTAACATCAAATTTACAACGCATCCTACATGCCAAAAATCCTTCCTTTTAGAGCAGTGCGTCCCACAAGGGATAAGGTAAGCCTAATTGCCTCACGTCCTTACGACAGCTACACCAAAGAGGAAAGGGATTCACGCTTGAGGGATAACCCGTTTTCCTTTCTACACATTGTAAATCCCGGTTATAAATACCATAAGGTGATCTCCGGGAAGGAGCGCTATAAACTGGTACGAAACCGATATCAGGAATTTAAAGAGGATGAAATTTTTGTAAAGGATGAGGAACCCGGATACTACATCTATAAGATCGTTAACCGGGACCAACTGGTTTTCCATGGGATAATAGCAGCGGCCAGTGTTGAGGACTACCGCATGGATAGGATAAAAAAACATGAGGAAACGATCGAGTTTCGGGAAACCATGTTTCGGGATTATCTTAAAACTGTTGGATTTAATGCCGAATCTGTTTTACTCACTCACCCCGATGATCCTAATCTGGAACGTATTGTAAGCCGTGTGGTACAATCGAGAGCAGAATACGAATTTACAACTACCTACCGCGATACGCATTATCTATGGTATGTGAAAGATAAACAGACTGTAGACGAGATCCGGGAGATCTTTAAGCGTATGCCGGCTGTATATATTGCCGATGGCCACCACCGTTCTTCCTCCTCTTACCTACTTGCCGAAGATTATAAAAATGAGAATAAAGAGCATACGGGAGAAGAACCGTATAACTTTTTTATGAGTTATCTAATCCCTGAAAGTGACCTGAAAATATATGAGTTCAACAGGCTTGTAAAAGACCTGAACGGCCTTAGTAAAGAAGAGTTTCTTATAAAACTTGACGCCATGTACCGTATTGAAGATCGCGGTGCCGAGTATTATAAGCCGTCCAAAAAGCATCATTTTAGTATGTATTTGGATGGCTCATTCTACTCTCTTTATCTTCGGAAGGATAATTACGAGATTAAAAATGCCCTGGATGCCCTGGACACTAAGATTCTGGATAGCACTATATTGAAACCGATCCTTGGGATAAAAGAGGCCAGGAAGGATAAGCGTCTCAATTACTCCCACGGCAGAATGGATCTTGCTTATGTAAAGAGTGTGGTGGATTCTGGAGTTTATAAAGTTGGTTTTGGTTTGTTGCCTGTAAGCACCTCCGAATTAAAGCAAATTGCCGATGAGGGCCTTACCATGCCTCCTAAAAGCACTTATATAGAGCCTAAATTAAGGAGTGGTGTAACTATTTATGAGTTTTAATTTGAGTATTTCTGAAAACATAAAAGAATTTAAATCCGGGCTACCGAAAGGCACTACCTTGGTAGCGGTTTCCAAGACCAAACCCATTTCCGATCTTATGGAAGCCTACAACGCCGGCCAAAGGATCTTTGGAGAGAATAAGATTCAGGAAATGGTGGAAAAATGGGAGCAAATGCCGAAAGATGTGGAATGGCATATGATAGGTCATGTTCAACGGAATAAAGTTAAATATATGGCGCCCTTTGTAAGTTTGATCCACGCCGTGGATAGTTTGAAACTTCTAAAAGAAATAGACAAGCAGGCCGCTAAGAACCAGCGGTGTATATCATGCCTGTTACAGGTTAAAATTGCAGAAGAGGATAGCAAATTTGGGATGGATGAAGCCGATGTTAGGTTGCTCTTAAACAGTGATGAAATAAAAGGAATGGCGAACGTGAAGATCGTTGGACTTATGGGGATGGCAACTTTTACCAATGATGAACCCCAACTTAGATCCGAATTTGGCAAATTGAAAAAATTGTATGATGCCCTCTCTCAAACACATCAATTTACTACACTTTCAATGGGGATGAGCGGGGATTATAAGATAGCATTGGAGGAAGGAAGTAATATGATCCGCGTAGGAAGTGCTATATTTGGAGAAAGAAATTACAGTTAACCCTCAAAAAATATGAGTAGCTTAGTTTGATGTATGCGATTTTAGATATAGAAACCACTGGAGGTAAGTACAATGAAGAAGGAATCACAGAAATCGCTATTTACAAATTTGATGGAGAAAAGATCGTAGATCAGTTTTCAAGCCTGATCAACCCGGAAAGAAGGATACAGCCTTTTGTAGTTAACTTAACGGGTATTAATGCTGAAATGCTTCGGAATGCACCTAAATTCTACGAGGTCGCTAAACGAATAATTGAGATCACAGAGGATGCCGTCCTGGTAGCACATAATGCACAATTTGATAACCGAATCCTTACCACCGAATTCGACCGGCTTGGCTATAATTTTGAAAAAGATACGCTGTGCACTGTAGAACTGGCTAAAAAACTTATCCCGGGACTTCCCTCCTATAGCCTGGGAAAATTGGTTCGTTCCTTGGGAATTCCACTAAGCGACCGACATAGGGCTCAGGGCGACGCAAAAGCAACTGTCGCGCTCTTCAAAATGTTACTGGCTAAGGACGCTTCAAAAGAGATCATTCAGAAATGTGTGCGGAAGGACCCAAAACGACAGTTGGAACCCAAACTACTCGAGATGATCGAGAACGCCCCAAACGAAACAGGTGTTTATTATATGCACCGGGAGGATGGAACAATAATTTATATTGGCAAGAGTAAGAATATAAAAAAGCGATTGGTACAGCATTTTACCAACGACTCGAAAAAATCAAAAAGAATACAACTCGAGGTCGCCGCTGTAACCTACGAAAAAACCGGGAACGATCTTATTGCCCAATTAAAGGAAAGCCGGGAGATCAAGCAAAATAAACCCATTTATAACAGGGCGCTTCGCCGTACCTTTTTTAGTTATCAACTCACTTCCTTTACAGACAAGAATGGGTATATAAATTTAAGCATAGAAAAGGCAAATCATAAAAAAGAAGCGATCCTCACCTATAGTAATTACCAGCAAGCGAAATCTTCACTATACCGAATTACAGAGGAGAATGGTCTGTGCCAGAAACTTACGGGCTTATACAAATCTGATAGCTCCTGTTTTCTTTATTCTATCAAAGAATGTAACGGTGCCTGTATACATGAGGAATCAGCGGCTCAATACAATGAACGTGTCCAGGCCTTTATCGAAAAGAACAGCTATGATAACAAGCACATGCTCATAATCGATCGTGGAAGGGACGTCGATGAGCGCTCGGTAGTTTTGATAGAAAACGGTCAGTACAGAGGCTATGGTTTCTACAATCTTAATTATCAGATCAACAACATCGAAATACTTCGAACTATCATCAATCCGGTGAATAACGACCGAGATTCTCAACATATTATTCAGAATTATCTCAGAAAGAATAAGGTGATTAATATTGTAAAATTACCAGAGGAAGCGACCATATAAATAAAGTTGCTTACTTTTAAAAAACTATTAGCGTATACCTTGACTTCTAAACAACATTCAAGCTGGAGAAGGAAACTTCACGATATTATATACGAAGCGGATACCCCGTTAGGGAAGCTTTTTGATGTTGTACTATTGATCCTTATCCTGTTAAGCGTCTTGTTTGTAATGATCGAAAGCGTGGCAGGATTGCCAAAATATGTCTACGACTGGCTATACGTGGGAGAATGGGTGATCACTATATTCTTTTCTTTCGAATACATTGCGCGTATTATCACCGTAAAGAAACCGGCTCGCTATATCTTTAGCTTTTACGGGATCATCGACTTTCTATCAACCATCCCGCTCTACCTCACTTTTCTATTGGCTGGCAGCAACTACCTGCTCACTGTTAGAGCGCTGAGATTACTTAGAATTTTCAGAATACTTAAAATAACCCGTTACATAGGTGAGTCTAATAAGCTTAAACGTGCGTTGCTGCACAGTCGCGCCAAGATCTTCATCTTCTTATTCGCCGTACTTATTGTATGCATCATCGCAGGTACACTCATGTATCTCATAGAGGGAGAGGAGAGTGGTTTTAAAAGTATACCGGTTAGTATTTATTGGTGTATAGTTACCCTTACTACAGTTGGTTTTGGAGATATTCATCCTATTACTCCCCTTGGGCAATTTCTAGCCGCAATTATTATGATCATGGGATACGGCATAATAGCGGTTCCTACCGGAATTGTTAGTGCAGAATATGCTAAAAAAGATAATTACGTACACGTTAATTCTTGTGCCTGCCCTAATTGTAATGCAGCCCAGCATCGGGATGACGCTAAATATTGTCATCGCTGTGGGGAAGAATTACATCCCGAAGAATTTTAAAACCTATGCCTTCCCGGAAAACCTTAATTTGTGTTGTAGGACCTACTGCCATTGGAAAAACAACCTTAGCCATCGAGCTGGCCAAGGCGTTTGATGCGGAAATAATATCTGCAGACTCCAGACAATTTTATAAGGAGATGAGCATTGGTACTGCGGTACCTTCGGAAGCGGAGCTTTCGGCCGCCAAACATCATTTCATACAATCCAGAAGCATTTTCGAGGATTATAGCGTAGGCGAGTTTGAACGGGATGCCCTTCAGAAACTAACACAGATATTCACTACAAAAAAAGCAGTAATACTAGTTGGAGGGTCAGGACTGTATGTAGATGCCGTGGTAAATGGATTAGATAACTTCCCCGAGGTTTCCCCGGAAATAAGAAAGCAATTAAAACAAGAGCTTGAAACAGAGGGGATAGAAGCCCTTCAACAAGAACTTCAGAATGTAGACCCGGTCTCCTTTAATCGAATTGACCTTCAGAACAAACAACGACTTATACGAGCATTGGAAATTTTCAGGGCCAGCGGAAAACCATATTCCTCGTATCTGGCCAATAATTCGGCCGAACGAAAATTCGATACTATTTTTATCGGCCTGACAGCCGAAAGATCCCTGGTATACGACAGAATTAACCAGCGAGTAGATAAGATGGTTGAGGCTGGTTTGATCGAAGAGGCTAAGCTTTTATATCCGCATAGAAAAGTAAATGCTTTGCAGACGGTGGGATATAAAGAATTGTTCGATTGGATAGACGGTAAACTCACAAAGGATGAAGCCATCGCCGAGATAAAGAAGAATACGCGAAGGTTTGCGAAAAGACAAGGTACCTGGTTCAGAAAAAATACAGAGATTCACTGGTTTGATCATGATGCCGAATTCGAAGAGATCATCTCCTTTTTAAAAGAAAAAAAAGGCCTCTGAGAGGCCTTTTTTACACTTATATATCATAATTATTGGTCCACTTCATCCTTTACCACAAGTCTGAAGCCTTCTCCGTGAATATTAATGATCTCCACACCGTCATCCTTACCAAGATATTTTCGCAATTTCGCGATATAAACATCCATACTTCGGGATGTGAAGTAGTTATCATCCCTCCATATCTTAGTTAATGCGAGTTCCCTTGGCATTAGATCGTTCTTATGCAGGGCGAGAAGACGAAGTAATTCGTTCTCTTTTGGCGATAATTTTATGGGTTCCTCCTTATTATATGTAAGAAAACGGAGTTTCGAGTTCAGGTGGAAATTACCAATTTCAAACTCAAATTGTTTACTGTCTGCGATAGAGTCTGTGGCTTTCCTCTGTATGATCGCCTTTATCTTCATGAGCAACACCTCACTATCGAACGGCTTATTGAGATAATCGTCGGCCCCTACTTTATATCCTTTAAGGACATCCTCCTTCATTGCCTTGGCAGTAAGGAAAATGATTGGGACATCTTCATTTTTCTCACGAATTTCTTTCGCTAGTGTGAATCCGTCCTTATAGGGCATCATCACATCCAGTATACACAGGTCGAAGTCATCTTTTTTAAATTTTTCAAACCCTTCCATTCCGTTCTTGGCATGTGTTACATCGTAATCGTTCATTGCCAGATAATCCTTGAGGACGGTTCCAAAATTTGGATCGTCTTCTACAAGCAAGATTTTTTTGTTTTCAGTTTCCATATTTTATGATATTAAGTGTAATTTAATGATAAATGTGCTTCCTTTTCCTTTTTCACTTTCTACATAGATCTCGGCTTCATGGTCATCCAGAATACGTTTGGCATACGCCAATCCCAACCCATGGCCTTTTACATTGTGGATATCTCCTGTAGATTCGCGGTAAAATTTTTCAAATATTTTCTTCTGAACAGATTTTGTCATTCCAATTCCCTGGTCGCGAACCTTCATAACTATGCTATTCTTTACATTTTCAGTATAGATATCGATCTTGGGTTCGTCTTCCGAATATTTTATAGCGTTATCCAAAATATTCACGATCACATTCGTTAAGTGTGATTCACTCGCCAGCACTGATGATTTTAACGCACCGAAATGGGTTTTAATGTATCCATTTCTATCCTCAACTATTAGACTAACATGAGAGATCGCGGTTTCAATGAGGTCGTGAAGTTTTACCCGGGATTTTGGCAGATCCAGTTGGTTTTTCTCCAGTTTCGAGATACGTAGTACGTTTTCTACCTGTGCGTGCATTCGCCGGTTCTCATCCCTTATCATTTTCAGGTATCTCTCAACGAAAGCTTCATCGGCCTTAGCTTTTGGATTCTTCAAGGCATCCAATGCCAGGTTGATAGTAGCAATAGGAGTCTTGAACTCGTGCGTCATATTATTTATAAAATCCGATTTGATCTGGGAAATTTGTCGCTGCTTGAAGATCTGTGAGATGGCACTGGCATAGGCTAATACTATTACACTGGTGAATATGAGCGAAAGTACCGCCATTCCCATGATGGATTTTAGTACGGTTTTTTTCTTTTCTGAAAAGATCACTAACAGGTCGTATCCTATTTTCATTTCTTCATTCACAAATATCGGGGTGCTGAGTATCTTAGAAGCGTCGAATTCGAAATTTCTGGAATGAACGCGCGTGGAAAGGCCGTTACTATACACAGCAAATTCAACATTCGATTTTAAGCCACGTTCCTGCATCGATTTTTGAAGTAATTCTTCTATTTCCTCAACACTTACCCTTTTGTGAATAGGTGTTCTGGAGGATATGTTTTTAAAGGCGTTTTCAAAACTACTACGTTGATAGTCCTTTAACTGGCTGAAAGATTCTATGGTTTCTTTCACAGGTCCCGAGCCATCTAATCCGTTTATAACCTTTGTCTTGCTTTTTTTATTGATGATCCTCTTAAAAAGGATACTATCGATCTCTGTATCCAGAAAGCTGGAGGACAGTTTGTAATCCTCTTCTAAAATACCATCGCTAAAGATGTAGAACTCATTACTCTTATCACTTCGGGTTGTGTAAACCAATTCACTAAAATTGATACTTTCAGGGGTTTTTACACTATCCGCCAGGCCGCTATATATACGATAATAATCCTCGATCTCTCGTGTTTGTACTTCCTTGGCAACTTCGTTTAATACCTGGTGAAAATTAAAATTTATCTGATCTTCTTTATCCCGGTATGAATTGCTTATCCAGTAACCCTGAACAAAAATTATTCCCAATAGCGAAAGGGACATGAGTGCTATTAATAAAATAAACAGCCTTTTGTTCATAAGCCAAAAGTAAGATTTTAACATTTAGGCCTGCTTCCATTTAACCAAATGTTAACAAAAAGAACAGCAGGATTTTACTGGGGTTGACTAAGGTTTTTATGTACTTCCAGCACTCGTTTTCGGGTAGTTTCCAGGTGAGTATTTTCAATTATGATATCGGCCAGTTTCTTCTTTTCTGAATCACTCCATTGATTCTTCATTCTAGCTTCTATTTCTTCTTTATTGCTGTTATCTCGCGCCAGTATTCGTTCTATACGAACGGCTTTAGGTGCAACAACCAGAATGGTCTTATCACATTGCTTATATCCTCCATTCTCAAATAGTATGGCAGCCTCTTTTATCACATAGGGGCCTTGTTGTTTCTTCGCCCATCTTTTAAAGTGGGAAGCTACCTTTGGATGTATAATCGCGTTCACTTTTTTTAGAAGATCTGGATCATTAAAGATCTTTTGTGCGACAAATTCTCTATTAAGCTGAGATTCTTTGTACGTATGCGGTCCTAACAATTTGGTAAGTTTACGCCTTATCACTTTTGAGCGATTACTCAATTTTTTGGCCTCAATGTCTGCGATATAGACCGAAATGCCTAACTCCTCGAACATCTTCGCTACCGTAGTCTTACCACTTCCAATGCCACCTGTTAAGCCAATTATTTTCAATAGTGATTATTTAAAGATTAAGAAATCGATCTTCTTCTCACTTACCTCAACGTTGAGAATACCCTCGGGTTGCCTAATGATCTCAGCCACCATAAAATTGTCTGCGCTGTCTTTCTTGGCATAATCACAAACAACTTTAAAATCGGTTGCCGTTATATTGTTGAAGTTTTCCATAGGTACATCGAATGAAATAGTTAGTGAATTTGGAATGATCTTCACTTTTATACCCGGTGGCAGATTTACGATCTCAATAGGAACATTTAATTTTTTCTGGGTGAATTCTTTGACCTCCTGACTAAATTTAACTGTCGATGGCTCTACTTTCCAGCTATTGCTAGCAGGCAACTCCAATTGAAGATCTAGATCAACCTTTTTATCTACATCAGTTAGAGATATTTCTTTGGTTCGAATAGTGTCGATCTTATTCAGCTCATTGGCCGGGGCCGATACCTTTACCACATTTGGATTAAGCAATGCCGTATCCACCGCCCTAAACCCTTCTTTATACCGTATCTTAATATTAGCCCTTATGGGGATCATCCTGGAGGCTACAGTGTCGAGGTTGATGATTATCTGGTTTAACGATAGGTTTTTCACACTTACTTCATTTTCCAGTTCGGAGGCGATCAAGCGGTTCAATTCGTTACGCTCTATGATAATGCGATTATTATTGTTTGGCAAATAATTAGCGACCGGGATATCGATTTCCGGAGTATTTAACTGATACTGAAGAAACTTGAATCCATTTGCCGTAACCTCGAAGGAGAATTTGTCTGGATTTCCATCGCCTAGCACAGTGTTTTCCGGGAGATTAATGTAGTTTATGTTTCCAGAAATGGTTGCCGTATACGATTTGGAGAACTTCGTCAGGACCCAAATAATACAGGCCAGTGCCAGGAAAAGCAGGAAGGTCCGTATCTTTTTCGTCTTGTATTTTTTAGGGCCCAAGGTCTTTTAGAAGAATTTTTTATTACCGAATTAAAGTTACTCAAAAAATAATTGAGGAAACTGTTTCCGGGCTTGTTTATTAAGGATGCGAATGTAAAAAGTGGATTTTAAAAAGGCCAGACCATAGCCGAAGAATTGAACAAATAAGGCGATCACCGCCATAAATCCGATTTCGACACTTCTATTCTTAATTGAAGCATCGATCAAAATAAGCATGATATAAAATATTACCGGGATGGCATAAAACCAATTCAGTAAAAATGCAAGAAGAAGAGAAATAAAAAATCCTAAGGTAAACACCGATGGAAACCAAAAAGTGATCTTTGCACTTTCAGGATGCCATTTGGAAAGTATGGGTCGTACCAAGCCAAATTTTGTAACCTGCATGTAAAACTTACGCCATGAGATCCTACGCTTGTGATACACATAGGCACCCGGAACAAACCTGGTTTTAAATCCTGCCTTTCTTATTCTATGAGACAGGTCCGGGTCCTCACCCGGATGGATCTTTCCGAAACCACTTGTTTGTTCGAAGGCCTCCCTGGAGATACCCATATTGAAACTTCGAGGTTCAAAATCACCAATTTGAGTTTTATTACCGCGTATCCCTCCGGTTGTAAGGAAGGAGGTCATTACATAGTTGATAGCTTTTTGGAGTTTCGTAAAGCTGGGATGAGCGGCATCTGCGCCCCCAAAACAATCGCAATAGGTGTTGCTTAAAAAGGCTGAAACAGTGTTGAGATAATGAGGTGGCAGGATCACATCCGAATCCAGAATTATAAAATAATTGCCCTTAGCTCTTGCCATGCCGTAATTTCTCGAATCACCGGGGCCGGAGTTATCTTTAATATAGTAAGAAATGTTGAGCGTCGAGCGGAATTGATCTACGATCTCTTCGGAAGTTTCGGTTGAACCATCTTCAACTATCACTATCTCATAGGGCGATTCGAACTCCAGAACCTTGAAGCTTTCCAATAATTCCAATATTTCCCGGGGACGGTTATAAACAGGAATGATAAAAGAAAAATCCAGGTTCATAACGCAAATGTAATTAAAAAAAAAGCCACCCGCGTTGGGCGGGTGGCTCTTATAATTACTAATCCGGATTATCTCTTGATCACCTTATAGGTACCAACTTGTCCGTTCACAGTTACTTTCATAATGTAAGCTCCTGTGGCAAGTGATGAAGTATCTAGTTGTGTGCTGGTAGCATTCACATCAAGACCCATTACCTGCTGTCCTAACAGATTGTAGATCGCTACGTCTTCGATAGACTCTACCGAAGTAAGATTCAAGGTCTCATCGGTTGGATTCGGATAATAGTTGAATCCTTCTATGATGTTATCCTCTGCACTTAATAGTGTTCCGTCGATCACTATGTCGGTTACCCCGCCATCGTTCACAACAAATACGTAGTACGTTTGTCCGCCTTCTGTAAAGATATTTGCAGAAGTAGCCGGTGCACACTGGTTTCCAATCTGGAAGAAATATTCAAGATCGGTCTCTATTGCGTTCTCATCCGGAGCTTTGAAGAATACCACAAAACTAGCACCTGCAGGAGATACGATCTCAGCAGTAGCAGTTCCAGATGCAGCAGCGGTAAAGTTGTACCATACACCTTTAGCACCATCGATATTACATCCGGTTGGGTTTCCGTTCTCCAGGGTAGCAGCTGGCATAGCCACTGCAGGATCTGTATAAGGAACACCAATCTCATCAACATCGATAGAGTTAACGATCATATCGTTTGGTGGTGGTACCGGAGTACAAGTCATCGTAAGTTCGAAATCTCCTGTAGCTCCTCCAAATCCATGAACAAGGATATAGTAAGTAGTGTTTCCATCACTCTGGAATTCTACTTCACTCTGGAAGTTTGTACAGTTTGGAGAATCGTCGTTACCTGCAACACAAGTTAACGGTGGGGTTCCACAGTCACCTGTATATACAGAGATCTTAGTATCGTAGTTTGTATTAGTACTACAAGTAGATAGTAAGATATCGGTAACCAGACCGGTAGTGTCTTCATAAACATACCAGATTCCCGCTGCAGAGGTAGGCGTACCACAATCTGGTGCGAAAGCAGTATCGTCGTTTGCCGTATCTGTATTACCTAAGATTGGCACTCCGCATTCGATTGGTAAGGCTCCGCAAGGATCATCGTTTACAGGTCCGCAGGTTATACTAAGATCGAAGGTACCGCTTGCACCTCCAAAACCATCAACAGCTATGTAATAAGTAGACGATCCATCTGCAACAAATGATAATTCGGATGTAAATCCTGTACAACCGGGTCCATCATCGTTAGTTGCCACAACTGTTCCGCCACAAGCATCATAAACTGTTAGGATAGTATCATATCCTGCCTGGTTACAGGTTGAAACTGTAATCAATTCACCGGAAACAGAGCTGGTAACTGCGAACCATTCGTCCGGAGATCCATCACCATTAGTATCTGTATCATTCGAAGTATCTCCCGAAAGGGTTTGCCCACAATTGATAGGGGTAGCGTTCGCACATAGATCGTTGGTAGGAGGAGCTACAACTCCTTCAATTGCAACTACCGAAAGTTCGGCACAATTTGCATTAACCTGCCCCAGGCTGGTTGCGGCACCGGTTGTTGTATCGATCGAAGCCCATTCGTTGGCCCCACCTCCAAGATAAAGTCCGGCATAAAGAACGTCTGTATCAGGATCAAAATCTGCGTCCTGAGCAAAATTAATGTCAAATCCTAAAGGACCAACCACGGTACCTGCACCGGTACCCAGATCGATAGAATAAAGATTGTCGTCCAGGTCTGCTGCGAAAGCATTACCCATAGAGTCGATAGCTAGCCAGATTCCAAGGGTTGTCCCGGTATTTCCAATTACTGTTAAAGTACCGGTAGAAATATCCACGGAATAAACTGTAGAATCTGTACCATCGGTACTCAAGGCGTACATAGTGGAATTGTCTGCGTTCCAGGCTAAACCAGTTACGGTGTGCCCGGCATTTAAATTTGTAAGTGGCCCAACGGTTGTATCGGCCCCTGTTGCCGTGTCAACGGTTAAAAGAGAAAGTGAGGTTTGATCCAGCACATACAATGTACCTGAATCATCAAAGTCACCCGCAAACCATGTTGGGTTAGTTGTTGTTAAGATTGGAGCCAGTGTATAAGGACCATTAATATCGAAGGTTCCAAAATCATCAGAACAGAAGCCCCCATCGTACGCATAAACAGTATCGCTTCCGCCACCGCCTCCACCGGCGTTCAGGACTTCTACTTCCCATCCACAGGTATTTACTACAGCCGTTGCGTTAAATTCGAAGGTCAATGCATCGGAGGTTGAAGTAAATATGGTTCCGGTCGAATTCATCATATCCGTAAGGTTATCGCCACTTACAGTCGAATCATATATTAACGGAGCCGAGGTGTCTGTACCATCGTAGATATTTAACCAATCGAAATTCCCAAAAATCTCAAATGAAAGGAATTCAACTTCAAGCCCTGTACCTGTTAAGGTAGTAACAGTAACACAACCACAATTTGGATAATCACCCGGATCTCCCGAACTGGTAGTAGAACAATCACCACCGGGTCCACCGGTTAGTCCATCCGTTGGGTCGTAAAAGAAGTCCCCTGTATTTACAGCGAAAGTCTCGGTTGCACCTGCATTAGGAATAATATTAGCAAGTGCAGATCGGTTCATGTCACTATAATATTTTCGAATAGCGAGTCTTTCTGCAGGACTGAATAAGTCTTGATCAATTACAGGACTTTGTGCCCTGTTAGTGAGGTTGTCAATTAATTGCTGTACATCAATTTGTTCCTGCGCCTCTGTTAACGCCGCCGCGTTCAATTCCTGCTGAATTGCCGAATTTTCATTTTGTGCGTTTACGAGGAAGATGCATCCCAGGAATAAACTACACAGTAAAGTAATTTTCTTCATAATTCTATCAATTTAGTATTATTTTTAGTTGCTCTTAAAGATAAAAAGAAATTCGACTCGACTTCATCAAATTGCCTCTAATTAATAAATTAGTCTTATAAAAAAAATCCCGATGAAATTTCTTCCATCGGGATTTTAGGCATTATTGAAAAGAATTATCTCTTGATCACCTTATAGGTACCAACTTGTCCGTTCACAGTTACTTTCATAATGTAAGCTCCTGTGGCAAGTGATGAAGTATCTAGTTGTGTGCTGGTAGCATTCACATCAAGACCCATTACCTGCTGTCCTAACAGATTGTAGATCGCTACGTCTTCGATAGCCTCTACCGAAGTAAGATTCAAGGTCTCATCGGTTGGATTCGGATAATAGTTGAATCCTTCTATGATGTTATCCTCTGCACTTAATAGTGTTCCATCGATCACTATGTCGGTTACCCCGCCATCGTTCACAACAAATACGTAGTACGTTTGTCCGCCTTCCGTAAAGATATTTGCAGAAGTAGCCGGTGCACACTGGTTTCCAATCTGGAAGAAATATTCAAGATCGGTCTCTATTGCGTTCTCATCCGGAGCTTTGAAGAATACCACAAAACTAGCGCCTGCAGGAGATACGATCTCAGCAGTAGCAGTTCCAGATGCAGCAGCGGTAAAGTTGTACCATACACCTTTAGCACCATCGATATTACATCCGGTTGGGTTTCCATTCTCCAGGGTAGCAGCTGGCATGGCCACTGCAGGATCTGTATAAGGAACACCAATCTCATCAACATCGATAGAGTTCACGATCATATCGTTTGGTGGTGGTACCGGAGTACAAGTCATCGTAAGTTCGAAATCTCCTGTAGCTCCTCCAAATCCATGAACAAGGATATAGTAAGTAGTGTTTCCATCACTCTGGAATTCTACTTCACTCTGGAAGTTCGTACAGTTTGGAGAATCGTCGTTACCTGCAACACAAGTTAACGGTGGAGCTCCACAGTCACCTGTATATACAGAGATCTTAGTATCGTAGTTTGTATTAGTACTACAAGTAGATAGTAAGATATCGGTAACCAGACCGGTAGTGTCATTATAAACATACCATACACCTGGAGCCGAGGTAGGAGTACCACAATCTGGTGCTACAGCCGTATCATCGGAAGAATTTATCGTAGTTCCAAGAACAGAGTCACCACATGAAATGGCAATTGCACCATCACAGTTATCATTCGCCGGTGGTAGTTCACAGGTGATCGTTAGATCGAATGCACCTGAAGCTCCGTTAAACCCATCTACAGAAATATAATATGTTGAAGAACCATCAGCCTGGAAGCTAAGTTCGGAAGTAAATCCGGCACATCCCGGACCGTCATCATTAGCTGCGATCTGGTTGGCCAATGTACAGTCTTCCCATACAGCTAATCTGGTGTCATATCCAGCTTGGTTACAAGTAGAAACTGTTACTATCTCTCCTGGAGTAGTACTAGTAAATACAAACCACTCGTCTGGACTCAACAATAGTGGATCTGCTCCACCATTAGTATCAGTATTTCCATCGGAAGTATCTCCAGAAAGAGTTTCGCCACACGCGATCGGAGTAGCATCAGCACATAGATCGTTGTCTACTGGCGGTGTATTGTTTGCCATAGATACCCAACCTAACTGAACTAAACCTCCTGGGTTAGTCGCTCCAATAACAGCAATAAACGTAGACAATCCCGTTGCAGTGTCAACGCTTCTGAATTCCGGCTGGAAAGTAGTATTGTTGAATGCAGTCATGTATACAGTATCCGTATTTGGATCATATCCCATTCCCTGACCAAAGTTCGCGTCGAATCCAATATTTCCAACGATAGTACCAATACCGGTTGTTTTGTCGATAGAATAGAAGTTATCGTCTATAAGGTCGTAACCCCACATATCTCCAGCGCCATCTATTGCAAGTGCAATTCCACCACCAGGCATACCTACCGGGTTGGGAAGTGCTGTTGCTGTCATGGCAACAGGATCGATAACGTGAACTTGATTATCTACAGTGAAGTTTCCGGAAAGGCCATAGAGTGTACCAGTGGTAAGATCCATTTCCATACCTGCCCAGGTTCCACCCGTAGAAGGAAGTATAGTTCCTTGTGCGGTATAAACCCCAGTTGCAGTATCAACGGACCAGAAATCTCCATCGGAAGCTAAAACCCAAGCAGTGTCACCTGTCATGTTCAATGCTCCGGCGTTCTCAAAGGAAGTAGAACCTAAAGGCCCAATGGATGTAAGATCATCGGCTGTAGTTATATCAAAACTACTGAACATCATATTTGCCGCTTCACCACCATAGGCGATTACAGGACCTCCTCCACCTCCACCGTCAAAGTCGAGTGAGAAGTTGTCAACACCAAGATGCCATTCCCATCCGCCTCCATCGTCGTAAACCCAACGAATTTGAAGAGCTGCATTGGAAAAAGCAGTAATATCTATAGACTCCGTTTGAATATCCGGGTCTAGATCAAGGTCATAAAATGCAACTTGTTGCCAAGCAGCACCATCCCATACCTCTACAGACCCTGTAGAGCCTCCTCCAGCTTCCTGGAATGCCACGTCGTATCCTAACATCACTGTTGTAGATCCAGAAGTGTCATAAACATCAGAAAGTAATTCTACATTACTAACTGGAGCACCATTACCACATGCATCGTCGTCAAAGAACATTGCAGGCGTTGTAAAATCATCGCCGGTAGGCAAATCTGTTCCATTTTGCCAGTCGCAGGGACCTGTATTGACCACAGTACTCCACCCGGCTGGTAACCCGGCATCAAAATCTTCCGTAATAAGAACAGATGACTCTGGTGTAATTGTTTGATTGCTTGTAGCTGCAGTTCGGTTATAATCAGCCGGCACAGGACCCATAGAAGCCTCGTACTGCTGGGCAAAACCAAAACTACATACAGCCAAAGCCACTAGTAGTGTAATTCTTTTCATAATTGAATTAATTAGATTAGTTATTAATGAACTAAAATTATCTAAATATTACCTGAATAACAAATTATTAGGAGGATAAAACTAATATATCGATTAAGTTTTTCAAGTATCCGTTAAAAGGCCAAAAATACCGATATGAAGTACTTATAAACTGTGGCTTATCAGAAAATGATTACATTACCACCAATCAAGAATGAAAAAGTCGTTTACAGCTATACTGTAAACGACTTTTGTTCTTCGTTCTATATTGGGAAATTATTCTTCTTTCTGAAAGGTCTCCATTACCAGATCACTAACTCCCATATTGGAGAATCCGCCGTCGTTGTATAAATTCTGAAGGGTAACCCGTTTGGTAAGATCGCTAAACATAGCTACTGTATAATTCGCACAGTCCATAGCTGTAGCGTTACCCAAAGGAGACATCTTTTCGGCATATGAAATGAAACCATCAAAGCCTTTAACACCCTGTCCTGCTGTGGTAGGCGTAGGGGATTGAGAGATCGTGTTCACTCTTACCTTTTTATCCCTTCCGAAGAAATATCCAAAACTTCTTGCAATGGACTCCAGATACGCTTTGTTATCTGCCATATCGTTATAGTCTGGAAAAACGCGTTGCGCCGCCATATAGGTAAGAGCTACAATACTCCCCCACTCGTTCATGGCATCTTTCTTATACAATACCTGCATGGTCTTATGAAAAGACAAGGCGGATACATCCCATCCTTTATGCGTCCAGTCGTAATTAGACTCTGTATAATGCTTTCCTTTTCTCACATTTACCGACATGCCGATAGAATGTAATACAAAATCTAGCTTTCCCCCCAGGATTTCTGTGGCTTTATCCACAAGGTTCTCAAGATCCTCCATACTCGTTGCGTCGGCAGGAACGATCTCCGAGTTAGTCTTAGCGGCGAGGTCATTTATCTGCCCCATTCGCATGGCTATGGGTGCGTTCGTTAAAACAAAAGTTCCACCTTCTTCATGTACGCGTTCGGCAGTTTTCCATGCGATGGAATTTTCATCCAAGGCACCGAAAATAATACCTTTTTTTCCTTTTAATAAGTTATACGACATTATGTATTATTGAAAATTAGTTGATAGTTTACTATAGCAAAGATACGCTTTAATTCAACAATTCTTTTGCATTGGCCAAGGCTGCTTCTGTTACTTTCTTCCCTCCAATCATTTTGGCTATTTCCACAATTCGTTCATCATTGTTCAGCTCTTTTAACCTGGTAACAGTGACCTCATTAACATCTTCCTTATACACCATCACAT
Organism: Pukyongia salina; assembly: GCF_002966125.1. Taxonomy (GTDB): domain Bacteria; phylum Bacteroidota; class Bacteroidia; order Flavobacteriales; family Flavobacteriaceae; genus Pukyongia; species Pukyongia salina. Next base: position 2,281,870 of record NZ_CP027062.1, on the reverse strand, counting down.
GCCTGTCTCCCTTCGCAGCTATTTGAGGTAAATGGGTAATACTCATTAATTGCATTTTCTTACTCATCGATCCCAGTATAGAGGCCATCTTATTAGCGATTTCACCGGAAACCCCGGTATCGATCTCGTCGAATATAATGGTTGGTAAATGCTTATAATTAGCGAGCACTGCCTTTACCGCAAGCATGATCCTACTCATCTCACCCCCCGATGCGACCTTCTTCAACGGCCCGAATGCCAATCCTTTATTGGCAGTAAATAATAAGTCCAAGCTATCCATACCGTGTTTTCTAAAGGTTTCCTGCATCCCGATCTCAAATCGGAATTGTGCATTAGGTAATCCTAAGTCCTTTAATATGGCTTCTAGCTTTTCTTTTAAATCTGGAACAGCCGCTACTCGCTTTTCATGCAAGGTATTTGCCGTGATCTTTGTCTTTTTCCGCGCTTCTGAAAGTTTTGTTTGAAGTGCCTCTATACGTTCATCTAGATTTACCGTGTCGTCAATTTTTCCTTCCAACTGCTTCTGTATCTCCAGTAATTCTGAAATACTGGCAGCAGTATGTTTTTGCTGAAGTTTATGCACCTGCTGCAATTTCTCATTCACAGCCATCAAACGCTGGGGATCGGCCTCGATTTCGGAGGCATGATCGGTCATACCTTCAAGCAGATCTTCCAATTCGATGATACTGCTGTTGAGGCGTTCCCACGATTCGTTGAAATAAGTTGATAATGATCTGATCTTTGCAAGCGCGGCCCTGGCCTTTTTGGCTGTTTCGATAGCCCCGATCGATTCTTCACTTAAAAGCCCTATTGCTTCAGCCATGGACTCCTGAATAACTTCTGTATTATTCAAGGTCTCATAGGTCTCTTCAAGTTCTTCAAGGTCTAAACCTTCCAAAGAGGCTTCCTTTAGCTCATTGTACAGAAAAGTATTATAGTCCAGCTCCTTGTTCGCTTCTTCCTTTTCGAGTAATAACGCCTGAACTTCTTCCGAGAGCTTTCGTACTTCTTCAAATTGAAGTTTATAACTTTCACGCAAAGGTTCGTTACCCGCTATCGCATCGATCATTTCCAATTGAAATGCTTCAGAGGACAGGGTTAAAGTTTCATGCTGACTATGAACATCCACCAGCCTGCTTCCAAGCGCCTCTAACTGGGTTAACGTTACTGGAGTATCGTTTACAAAGGCCCTGGATTTGCCACTAGGCAGAATTTCCCGGCGTACTATGGTAATTGGATCGTAGTCCAGATCGTTTTCAGAAAAAAGCTCCTGTAATGCATAATTGGCTATCGAAAAATCGGCTTCGATCACGCATTTCTTCGTTGCATCCCTCACGCTGCTCGAGTCGGCCCTTTTTCCCAATAGCAAGGATAAGGCTCCTAGTAGAATCGATTTTCCAGCTCCGGTTTCACCTGTAATTATCGTAAGACCCGAGCTAAAATTAACCCGGATATCATCTATAAGCGCATAATTTTTTATGGAGAGGTTTGTGATCACAAGCAACGACTACGAACTTAATTGTCCGCTTTTATCTTGTTTAAAAATACGAGGAATTCTGCTTAAAACAAACAGGAAGGTTGCTAAAACTTTATCTCACTCCAGTTGCTCCTCTTTGTGGGAGCCATTCTGTTAAGGTTCTCAACCAGGCTGGCGATTTCCACCTGTGGACCTCCACTAAATATATCCTGGATCTCGTCGCTTTTGGCATCGAAGAAAGTTCGAAGAAGATAGGAGTTTGGCCGGCGGTCGTTGATATTCTTTAAAACCGCAATAGCCGCCACAATATTTTGCTTAGCCCTTTTAGGTTGTTCACTCATTAGATCAAGTCCCTCCCGATGATATTTATACATCGCTTCATGAAACTCACTAAAAACACTGGAAATTAAAGCATCATTATACCGAAACCTGGACTGTGTCCCATCGCTTCCTCTCCAACCGGCAAAATTACTTCCTGCTGCAGTATTTACAATCTGCTTGGCAATATCGAAGTATTCCTGGCCCCCGTTAGGAGCGAAGGTATCGGCATCCAAACCTATAATGGTGTACACATGAAATGCGATAACCGACATTAAATTAGAATCGAAATTATTGATATTGAACACAAGTGGCTGAAATTCTATATAATCGAAATTACACTGTCTGTCGTTGTAATTGTAAATGGGGCTATCATAAGTCGATCCATAAACCGGGCGAGATGCCTGAATCTGCATGGTAGCTCCAAACGAATCAGACTCATAACTGGTAATGATCAGGGTGAAGTTGCAATCGATCCGCTCCTGATTCTTGTAGATCTTATCCGTCCACTTAGTGTTGTTAATATACTCTGTTAGTTGCTGTTCCAGTGTTCTAAAGACCTGTTGATTAGGTTGACCGGTCTGTTCGGCATCTATGGTCACTGTACAATTGAGTTCCTGCGAATGTGCAGTAGCTATTATAAGTATGAAGGCTAAAGAGAGTACGTATCTAAGCATGGAGTTTTTCTATAATAAATTCTAAAATATCGCGGGCGACTTCTGTCTTTGGTTTAACTGAAAAAGGATACTCTTTATTGTCCTTATCGATAAGCGTTACTTTATTGGTATCTCCTTTAAAACCTGCCCCTTTATCTCTCAGCGAATTTAATACAATTAAATCTAAATTCTTTTTTTTGAGTTTCGTTTTTGCATTTTCCAATTCGTTTTCGGTTTCTAACGCAAATCCTACTAGAAACTGGTCTTTTTTCCGCTCTCCCAACGTTGCGAGTATATCTCTCGTCTTTTCGAGTTTTATATGGAGCTCGCTATCTTTTTTCTTTATTTTTTCTGAAGCCACCACTACCGGCCTATAATCTGCTACCGCCGCACTTAAAATGGCAATATCACAGTTTGAAAAATGTTCGATACATTCATTGAACATCTCTTCAGCCGAAGTCACCGACAGTAATTTCACATTTGGATGATCCGTACCTATGTTCACCGGTCCTGCTACCAAAATCACCTCAGCTCCCAATCCGGCAGCTGTTTCGGCGATAGCAAAGCCCATTTTGCCCGAAGAATGATTCCCTATAAATCGTACGGGATCAATGGCCTCATAAGTTGGGCCAGCTGTGATAAGGACTTTCTTTCCTCTTAGCGGTAAGGCCTTCAGTAAGTCTTTTTCTATAAAGGATACAATTTCTTCGGGTTCGGCCATTCTCCCCTGGCCCACCAGACCGCTTGCCAGTTCACCATGTCCAGCCGGGATTTGTATGTTACCATAAGAATCGAGCGTATTGAAAGTGGCTTTAGTGGAAGGATGTTTATACATATCAAGGTCCATTGCAGGGGCGTAATAGACTGGACATTTAGCCGATAAATACACTGCCAGCAATAGATTATCACTGGTGCCATGCGCCATTTTAGATAGTGTGTTTGCAGTAGCTGGCGCTATAATAAATAAATCTGCCCAAAGGGCCAACTCTACATGGTTGTTCCATTGGGCATTTTCGTCTTCTTCACTGGTAAAGGAAGAATAGACCTCATTCTTCGATAAGGTAGATAGGGTTAACGGAGTGACAAAATCTTTTGCCGAAGGTGTCATAACTACTTTCACCTGAGCGCCTTCCTTGATAAGAAGACGAACGAGAAAAGCAGATTTGTAAGCGGCTATCCCGGCAGTAACGCCAAGTAAAATTTTCTTTCCGCTTAAAACAGACATAGCTCCTAGCCTTCTAATTCCTCGTCCCGAGTGTTTCGGTAGTAGATCTTATCCTGCAGCCATTCCTCGATTGCCAAAGCATGAGGCTTAGGTAGCTTTTCGTAGAATTTGGACACCTCGATCTGTTCCTTGTTCTCAAAGATCTCTTCCAAACTATCGTTGTAAGTTGCAAACTCATCAAGTTTCTCTAAGAGTTCTTTCTTGATGTCTGCATTGATCTGATTAGCACGTTTGGAAATAATAGAAATAGCTTCGTATATATTGTCTGTTGGTGCGTCGATCAAATTCTTGTCGATCGTTTTGGTATTGATCGGTGCTTCCGAATTTTTGATATCTGTCATAATTCTGTTATTTGCTTGTGGGTTCTTCAACGTTGGCCATGCGTTCTTCTATATCGGCCATTATGTCCATGGCCTTTGGAGTTAGATCGCTGCCTTCGTAATATTTTGTGAAATTATTATAATAAGCTTTCGCTTCTAATAGCCTCTCCTTCACCAGCGATGGCAAACTGTTGATCGCCAGTTTATAAGCGGCTTCAAATCGACCGTAAAACGCTTCCTTTCGTAATTTGGCACCGGGATGATCGGTGATAAAATTATCGAAAGCAACAATGGCCGACTTATAGTCTTCAATATTGAGTAATTGTTGGGCGATCTCGAAATCTTTCTTTTCAAGCTTTTCTCTTAACTCGGCAACCAGACTGTTTGCTTCTGTACGATATGACGAGTTGGGATACTTATCGATGTAATTTTGAAGTCGCTCAAGCGCTTTGAAGGTGTCTTTCTGGTCCAGTGAATAACGCGGTGAAAGTTCGTAATAGCTTTTTGCGCTCTTGTAAGCTGCAATTTCAAGACTATCACTCTTCGGATATGAGGTCTCAAATCGTTCAAATTGATAACCGGCCAGATAGAAGTCCTCAAGCTTGTAGAAAGTGTTTGCATACATGTACATCAACTTTTCCGCCTGCGGCTTTCCTCGGTATACCGGAACGATCTGTTCCATAAGCTTTAGAGCCTTTTTGTATTTTCCCTGCTGGTATAATGAATCTGCTACCACATATTTTCTGGCCGCATCGTCACTTTTCAATACCACCTGGTATTCACTGCATGAATTGAAAAATACTGCCGTGATCAGGGCTAAAAGACTCGTTCTTATGATTTTATAAAACATCGTGCAAAAATAGTGAAATAAAGCTGATTACAAAAACTTAATATCGGGCTAAAATATTGCCCTTTCCGGGATATTCGATACAGATTCGGATACAATTAACATTTAAGACGATGTGCTAAGAAGAAATCCCGCTCACAAAGGCGTTAATTTTAGACCTCAAACCATCGCTAACTCCCACCAATGGTAGCCTTAGCGTGTCTTCACAAATCTCAAGCGCCTTGAAAACCGCCTTTATTCCTGCCGGATTCCCTTCAGCAAAAATATGATCAATGATCGGCATTAGTTGATAGTGAATAGTATAGGCATCGGTGTGATTTCCATTGAGCCCATAATTCACCATATCGGAGAATTGCTTCGGAAATCCCTGTCCTATCACCGATATTACCCCCGATCCACCTGCCAAAACCATCGGTAAAGTGATCATATCATCCCCCGAGATAACCATGAATCCATCGGGAGTTGAATCTATCAACCGCATGGCTTGAATGATATCGTTGGCCGCCTCCTTTATTGCCACAATATTAGAGTGATCGTTTGCCAACCTCACAACTGTCTCGGGAAGCATATTGCTAGCCGTTCTACCGGGAACATTGTAAACTATGATAGGAGTATCTGTCGATTTGGCTATGGCCGAAAAATGCTGATAAATACCCTCTTGTGTTGGTTTATTATACATTGGGGAAACAGACAGGATAGCCGTAAATTTTGAAAGATCCCGCGCTTTTATCTCTTCGATCACAGCCTGGGTATTATTTCCTCCTATCCCAATAACCAATGGTAATCTTCCTGCATTGACATTTACAACCGTATCGATCACCAATTGTTTCTCTGCTTTGCTAAGTGTTACACTTTCTGCGGTGGTCCCCAATAGTACCAAATAATCGATCCCATTCTCGATCTGATAATTAACCACTCGTTCCAGGCCGGCAACATCAACCGATCGGTCCTCGGTAAACGGAGTGATCAAAGCGACACCTGTTCCTCTTAATTCGTTCATGATAGTTTGTTTAATACCTGTAGGTATTTTTTAAGTTCTTCTTTAAAATTATCAACATCTTTCGGATTTAACGCCATGATCAGGTCGAATAATCGCTCGTCACCCCCAGGAAATCCCACTTTAAAGGCTGCCTTACTGCGGGAAACCATCAAATCCATAAACTCATGTTTTCCCTTATAATAACCCACCAGTACGTCAAAAGGTTTTTCTAAAAATTCTACCGCGTTCTGGTTATTGATCTCGCCTTTCCACCCAAAATCCTTATTATTTATTTGATTCTGTCTCATTGACGGCAATTTCTTTTTCACTTCCTGAAACGAAAAAACCTTTACATCTTTGGGTTGTAACTTGTAGTCTAACGCAAAACCATCGAAAGCATCCAGGTCTGGAATAAGTGCTTCATCCACCAAAATTCCCAAGGTGGTCAACCTGGAGTTGATTCCGGTAGTATCCCTGTTAGTGAGGTTTTGATCGATCTTCTTTTTTAATGAACGTCGCTTTATTTTTTCAAACATTGATGCCATCAATTACCCTACAAAAATACATTATATAAGATGTATTACCTACCTCTATTTAGGAAATCATATCCAGAAATTCATCTTCAGAAATAATAGATATTCCTAAATCTTCGGCCTTTACTCGTTTACTGGGTCCCATGTTCTCACCCGCCACTACATAACTTGTTTTACCTGATATACTACCGGAAACCTTCCCGCCATTATCCTCGATCAGCTTCTTTAATTCGGTTCGAGAAACCTTCGAAAATACTCCGCTTACAACAAAAGAACTTCCCTGTAATTTATCTGTCTGGTTGGCAAGTTTCTCTGCCGATATTTCAAGTTGCAATCCGTAATTCTTTAAACGCCGGATTATCTGTTTATTTTCTTCTGAAGCGAAAAATCCTATAACACTTTGTGCTATTCGCTCTCCGATCTCGTCTACTTCTACTAATGCCTCTTCCGAAGCCTCCATAAGTGCATCAATGGATTTATAGTGTCTTGCCAGTTTCTTAGCAACCGTTTCCCCCACGTAGCGGATACCGAGGGCAAACAATACCCGTTCAAAAGGAATCTGCTTTGAGGCTATAATTCCGTTTACCAAGTTCTCCGCACTCTTCTCTGCCATTCTTTCTAAAGGGATCACCTGCTCCACTGTAAGCTCATAAAGATCGGCATAGTTGTTAATCAAGCCGTTATTTACCAGTAAAGCCACCGTCTCTCCTCCCAGCCCTTCAATATCCATTGCTTTTCTCGAAATAAAATGCTGGATCCGTCCAATGATCTGTGGCGGGCACCCTGATGTGTTCGGACAATAATGCTGGGCTTCACCCTCTTTACGCTCCAGCGGTGTGTTGCATTCTGGGCATAAACGGATATAGGCCGTTGGTTTACTGTCTGATTTACGTTTGGAGGTGTCAACCGCAGTGATCTTGGGGATGATCTCCCCTCCTTTTTCTACATAAACGGTGTCGCCTTCTCGTATATCCAATTTCGCTATCTGATCGGCATTGTGCAAGGAAGCCCTTTTTACAATGGTCCCGGCCAATTCTACCGGATCCAGATTTGCCACCGGGGTTATTGCACCCGTACGGCCAACCTGGTAGGTTATTTCATTCAGGACAGTGACAGCAGCTTCTGCCTTAAATTTATATGCTATAGCCCAGCGAGGTGCTTTGGCTGTATAACCCAATTCTTCCTGCTGTTGAAGATCGTTTACCTTTACCACTACCCCGTCAGTCTCATAAGGCAGATCATGACGGTGTACATCCCAGTAATTTATAAATTCGAGAACTTCATCAATATTGTTGCATAATTTTGCCACATCAGGCACCTTGAAACCCCATTGACGGGCCTTTTCCAGGCTCTCGAACTGGGTAGACACAGGAAGGCGATTCCCTTTTAAATTATATAACAGGCATTCAAGTGGACGCCTCGCAACCTCGGCACTATCTTGTAGCTTTAAACTACCTGAAGCTGTGTTCCTAGGATTTCTATAGGGTTCTTCTCCTATATCGATCCGCTCCAGATTCATTTTTTCGAAACCATCAAAAGGGAGTACGATCTCCCCCCTTATCTCGAATTTATCGGGGTAATCTCCTTGTAATTGTAAAGGCACCGATTTAATGGTCTTAACATTGGTGGTTACATCATCTCCCTGAAAACCATCACCTCTTGTCACAGCCCGTACTAATTTGCCTTTTTCGTATGTTAAGCTTATGGATGCACCGTCGTATTTAAGCTCACAGGTATACTTTATTTCCCCATCCACTAATTTCCCTATTCGCTTCTCCCAATCCAGCAGATCTTCCCTGGAATACGAATTATCCAATGAGTACATTCTGAATTCGTGCGTAACGGTATCAAAATTTTTGGTCACCTCCCCGCCTACTCGTACGGTAGGAGAATTGGCATCGTAATATTGAGGATGCGCAGCTTCCAATTCCTGAAGCAGTTTTAGCTTTTGATCAAATTCGTAATCGGAAATCACAGGCTGATCGAGCACGTAATACTTATAGTTATGCTCACGGAGCTCTTCGCGAAGTTGTTGAATTTGCTGTTCAGGATTCATGTAACAAATATAGAAATTGATTCGGCTTCCCAAACAGTAAGATGAGGGTAAAAATAAAAAAGGCCCCCGGAAAACCGGAGGCCATATTGAGCAATTAATATTGAATTATTTCTTTATGAATCGCTTGGTATGAGCAAGCCCTTCAGAAACAAAAGTGATAAAATACATTCCTGATGAATAATTAGAAACATCAAGGCTAAAGCTACTTAACGAAGGATCTAATTTTGCGATCAACGCTCCCGTTGCCGAATAAACCATGATCTCATCGAAGCTTCCTTGGAGAATTTCCACATTTAGCTGAGTATCTGCCGGATTTGGGAATAACTTGATGTTATCGCCTGCAATCTGAGCAAAGGTTCTGGCCGGAGATGTTTCGATCGGGATAAGCCCCGGGGTTGGAGTTCTAACATTATCTCCCGAAATTATAACCTGGTCGAAATAGATCTGATCATTGTTCACACTTGCATCATTTCGGAACCTAAACCTGTTATTCGCATTGAAATTATAGGTAGAAGAATCCAGAACAATAGTATCTGTAAAGAACGTATTATTGGTAAAATGTGTTCCTGTGATATACTGCCCGATCACCTGGTAGGAAGAACCGTCGTAAAATTCAACGAAGTAGTCTTCTCCGTTTTCCATTCCTCTCGCATAGGTGTGGAATTCGATCGTAACCTGCGTATTTCCACTAAGGTCCAGCGCCGGTGATACTGCATTCGAAGAATTAGAATTATCTCTAATCCTTATGGAGTAATTACCTTCGTAGGCTCTGGAAGCATTGTTGAAACGCACGCAGTCGCTACCACCGTCTATCCAGCCTTCAAGGCCGGTTTCGAAATAGTAACCTGCGATTACCCCTGGTCCACCACCGCCACCGGTAGTTGTAACGTTTTCGGTATTACTGAATGCCGAATTGTTACCGGCTGCATCAAAAGCACGAACCGTGAACGCGTAAGACGTCTGGGAAGTTAATCCCGTTACAGTAGCAGAGGTTGTGGTAACTGTACCTATACTTGATCCGTCCAGGAACACTTCATACCCTGTAACTCCTACGTTATCTGTTGAAGCATTCCAGGATAGGTCTGCGGTCGTATCGGTGACATTAGATGAAGTAAGGTTGGTAGGTGCAGTAGGAGGTGTAGTATCTCCACCGCCGCCGGTGCCAAGATTGATGGTATAATCTTCAACTTCTCCGTAAGTAAATGTTTCACAAGAGGTAGGAATACCATTGTATTTCATCGAAACCCTCATCCGTACAGAATTTCCAGACGTCCCACTTGGCACCGTAAAGGAACCGCTGTTGGGGGAGTTGGTATTGGCAGCTTGAGACCATACCAGTTCTCCTGCGTCGTCAAAATCCTGATCGTCATTATAATCTATCCACACCGCATAAGCTTCTGGATACACAGTTCCTGTCCAAACCGGAGTAACAGTCACAGTGTAATTCGCGCCTTCATTAAGGGTTGTGGAAATAGAGGTAAAGTCTGAATAAAACTGTGCCCCGGAAGTATTATCAATGGTATTGAGCTGTACTCTTCCTATGTACTCATCGCTTGTATTTGTACTGGCAGAGCTACAGTAAGAAGCCCCTAGCGTAGTAAACGAAGTGGTTGCATTACCCGATACATTACCCGCAGCGTCCTGTGCATTCACAGAAGCATTGTAGGCAGTGGACGGAGATAAACCAGTAACATTAAAGGAGGTGGTGGTAGAGGTACCTACCACATTACCGTCTATAGAAATATTGTATTGAGATACACCTACGTTATCGGTAGATGCGGTCCAGTTTAAAGTGGCACCGTTAGCAGACAGGTTACTGGCGGTAAGATTTGTAGGGTCGGTAGGGGCCTCGTTATCCGGTGGGCCTGCCTGTACCTGGAATTTACCAACTACACCTTTTCGTCCGCTGTTGAAATATTCGTTGATGAAATAAAAGGAGGAATCATCAGATGGATCTACGTCGATCTTACTGTAGTCTCCGTAACGGGTACCCGGGATGTTTCCATTACCGTTGGCAATAAGTCCTTCAGCAGAGGTCATTGTTCCCAATGGGTCCGAGCTTAATCTTCCAGTAAAATAAGAGCTCACTCTCACTGTCGAAGAGGTTGTAGGCCCCGACATGGAGGTATACCCCATCCCTATATTTCCTTGTCCGTCCATGGCTAAACTCGCGTTCCAGGCATGTCTGCCATCCGGAGCGGTATAGGTACCTTCCTGATACAAAGACCAGGGTTGATTGTCACCATTTTGCCTCAACTCCATCCATCTCACTCCTGCAAGTTCTCCCGAACCGGCATCGGTATCGACTACAAAATTGAACACAGCAGAATTGTGTGTGCCAAATTTTCTGAATTGTGCCTGGTTCATAATGGTCGCCTGCAATGCATCGATTGCCGAACCACCACCGGGCTGCGTTAGATTGGAAAAACTTCCATTGTCGAATACACTAATAAAAGATGTGGTATTGATTTGCTGTGCAGAAGAAACTGTAGAGTTACCCGGACTATTCCAGTCTACGTCGATCGTCCATAATTTAACATGATCTGTTGAGACACCACTCCAGGCATTATCCTGCATATAGACTACTGTGGCACCACCTGCAGCCGGTAAGTTATTATCGGTTACATTGAGAACCTGTGGACTAAAGAATCCGCTGGTCACTATACCGGGTAAATTAAAACCAAGAATTTGTGCTCCCGGATCACCTGCCAGCATAGCATCTCTTTCAAGGGCCCAAACCTTGTTAGAACTACTGGTGTTATCGGTTATGTAATAGCCATCACTCCATACCGAAAGTTTCTGATAATCGTTGATCGCAGAGATAGTGTAAACATTCCATCCTGCAGTTAAAGGATTTGGCCCGTCTGAAACGGCTATCTGTGCACCCGAGCCTAAGAAAGTTAGCACCCAACGATCGGCAGCATTGTCGTAGGAGACGGTGAGGTCGCAACAGCCACCCGATGGAAAAATTGCCGGATTGGGAGCTGTTTGTCCCTGAAGCTGATTCCCGGCCTTATCGTAAATAGCGAATCCTGTATTGAAAACCACAAATACGTGATTGGGTCCAATGGCCAACGATGGATCTGTAGGCTGAGAACTGGATGAATAAGCATCGAATACCAGACTTGCAGGCGCACGCGTAGCGCTTTGTTCCTGTTCATGCCTGTTTCGAACAAAATAATCGTCTTCTGTTTGAGGATCTTGCCCGGATGCGATCAGGTTGGCAATGGATCGTTTATCCTTAGCCTCACGCGGAGTGTCGTCCGGAGGTAAAAGATCTCCGGGACGAGAAAGCATTGAGGTTACATACTCTACCGAAGAAACAGTACCTATATAAGTAGGTGCAGATTCAGTGCTGATTTGGGCATTTCCAACGATTGGAAATACCATGATTAAGGAAAGAAGTAAAAGTTTTTTGAATTTCATTGTATAGGTTGTTATATGTTAATAATTCGTTAAATTACAATTATTGAACAAAAAATAATAAGGGAAAATCCTGAATTTTATTAGGCATTTTCCTTATGCATTGAAACTCAATCTTCTAGATAATTTTTTTTTTAGGAAAGTAGGATATCCTGCTTTAACAACACAAAATATCATTTACTTTGGATCAGGCTCTTTCGGTGTTTAGCCAGTGTGGTATTTCCGGGGCTTTAAATTGCACCATTTTATCCAGTAGCCTATTTGCTTCCGAATCTACAAGGAGCATTTCGTAATTCTCCATCGAAACAAAGCCTTTACGCACCATGTTTTCGAATAATTGCAGGAGGTCGTCGTAAAAACCATTTACATTAAGTAGCCCAATGGGTTTGCTATGCAGACCCAATTGAAGCCAGGTGAGTATTTCAAATAATTCCTCCAGGGTACCCAATCCTCCGGGCATTGCGATAAAACCATCACTCACCTCTTGCATTTTTAATTTGCGGTCATGCATATTGGTGGTAGTGATAAGCTGGGTAAGTCCCAGATGTACCACTTCTTTCTTCTTAAGGAATTCCGGTATGATTCCAATAACCTTACCATGCTGATCCAGTACCGACTGTGCAATACTTCCCATCACTCCTATCTTCGCTGCACCATACACTAAGGTGATCTCTCTTTCTGCAAGGAGTCTTCCCAACTGTTCCGCCGCTAAAGTGATCGCCACATCATTGCCGTCACTACTCCCACAGAATACACATATTTTTTCCAGTTTCATCATGCTTATAAGGTACAATTTACAAATCTATCCTTGCCTCTGAAATCACGGCGAACATCAATATTATGGAATCCCTCTTCGTCTAAGAGAGAGACCATCTCCTTACTAAGATACTCATTAATCTCGAAGAACAGAACCCCTTCTGGCTTTAAATGATGTGAAGCAAGTTTGCATATAGCACGATAAAATTTCAAAGGATCGTCCTCGCTAACGTAAAGGGCGGAGTCCGGCTCGTACAAAAGTACATTGTCATGCATCAACTTTTTTTCCTGTTCCCTCACATACGGAGGATTGGAAACAATAATATCATAATGGTCGGGTAAAGTAGTTACAGTAAGAATATCAGTTTGAAGAAAACTAACCTCAACCTCATTTAGATCTGCATTTTTCCGGGCAATATCAAGAGCTTTTTCAGAAATATCCAAAGCTGTAACTTCCGCCTCCGGGTTCATCCCGGCCAGCGCGATCGCGATGCACCCACTCCCCGTCCCAATATCGAGAATCTTTACTTTATTCCTTTTATCCTCAAGGATCCACTCCACCAATTCCTCGGTCTCCGGTCTGGGGATCAGCGTATCTTGATTTACAACAAATGGCAGCCCATAAAACTCGGTGGAACCAACTATATACTGTATGGGTTCGCTTCGTTTTAACCGCTCTATTGTGTTCTTGAATTTTATATTTATTTCTGAAGGGATTACTTCGGAAGCATTGAGCGATATATCCATTCGGGAATAGCCAAGCCAGGCCTGGGTAAGTATATTGAAAAAGGACTGTACTTCTTCCGAAGGATAGAAACCGGTAAGTTCGGTTTCAAAATAATTCTTGAGCTCGGCTAAAGTCATGTAATTTATAGCTGCTTTATCATGTGGGTCTGGCAGGCATAATGACCCGTATCACCCAATGGGCCGTCAATATATGTAAAGCCACTACGCTCGTACAACTTCTGTGCTGCGATCATATAGGGCATGGTTTCCAGATATACCTTCTCATAACCAAATTCTTTCGCTTTCTCGAGGCAGATCCGCATCATTTCGGTTCCCAGTCCTCTTCCCCTAGCCTCGATCGCGAAATACATTTTTTGCAGCTCACAAACGGGGCCATCGAAATTATCAAGTTGTGCGATCCCTGCACCTCCCAAGAGGGTTCCATTATCGTCTATTACGAAATAGGCCGATTTTTCCATCTGATACGCAGAATACATGTCGTCCAGAGCACTATCCGCATATGCACTACCAATCCTGGGGACTCCAAAATCGTCCAGGATAGATCTTATAAGTTCTGTTAACCGGGCATTATCCTGCTTTTCTATGGGGCGAATTACTGGCATTTCCATATAGTTTTTAACTTGTACTTTTGCGATGTGAAGTTACATGAAAAATTTATGTCGCGCTGTATCGAACTGGCCAAAAAAGGTCTTGGTTCCACCTACCCGAACCCTCTGGTGGGCAGTGTGATCGTTCATAACAACAGTATTATCGGGGAAGGATGGCATTACATGACCGGAGGCCCTCATGCCGAAGTTAATGCGCTCGCCAATGTTGCAGATCCTGCTTTATTACCCGAAGCCATTCTCTACGTGAATCTGGAACCTTGCAGCCACTTTGGTAAGACACCACCCTGTGCAGATTTAATAATCTCCAAAGGTTTGAAAACGGTAGTAATTGGAAGTAGTGACCCTAATCCCAAAGTTAGCGGCCAGGGCATTAATAAACTACGGGAAGCAGGATGCAACGTGATCTCAGGAGTCCTTGCTGAAGAATGCGACACACTCAATAAGCGCTTCTTTACCTTTCACAAATTACAAAGACCTTATATAATTTTGAAATGGGCTCAGTCTGCCGATAGATATCTCGCCCCGGCTACTCGCCCTAAGGAAAAGAAACCCGTATGGATCACCAATACGATCTCCCGCCAACTGGTGCATAAGATGAGAGCAGAGGAAGAGGCCATACTTGTGGGGACAACAACCGTAATTGATGACGATCCTAAATTAACCGTGCGAGACTGGGAAGGAAATTCTCCACTCCGTATCGTACTGGACCGCAGCCTCCGAATTCCGAAAGACGCAGCAGTGCTGAACACAGAAGCACCTACCCTGGTGATCACCGAAAATTTAAAAGAGAGTAAGGGAAATATCGATTTTGTTCACATAGATTTCGACCTTCCGATGGCTGGCCAAATATGCAAGTTGCTATTTAAAAGAGGAATTCAAAGCCTGATCGTAGAAGGAGGAAGCCAAACCTTGCAGACTTTTATCGATGAGGACCTTTGGGATGAAGCATTGGTTTTTCAGGGCCAGGTTAAATTTCATGAAGGTGTGTCCTCCCCTAAGTTTAATGCCGAATTAGTTTCAGAAAAAAAAATAAAGGAAGACCTTCTCTATCTTTATAAAAACAACTACTCTTGATCTACCTTATACTTAGCATACTTTCCTCTACAGTTATTTTTGTGACTTTTAAACTTTTCGACAGATTTAAAATAAACCGCTTTCATGCCATTGTGGTTAATTATATGGTGGCGGCGAGTTGTGGGCTATTAGCGTATAATGGTGTTGTATCAACAGGCGATATTATTGGTAAGGGATGGTTTCCCTTTACAGTTGCCCTTGGTATACTCTTCATTGTAATATTTAACCTGATGGCACTTACTACCCAGCGTAGTGGGCTTTCGGTGGTTTCGGTGGCGACAAAAATGAGCTTGGTCATTCCCATCGTATTCGGACTCGTATACTACAATGAGAGCCTGGGTTTTCTTAAATTAACAGGTATCATCCTCGCCTTATTTGCCGTGTACTTGGCTTCTTTAAAAACAAAGAAAGGACTAAAGATTGATAAGCGCAATTTGATATATCCTTTACTTGTATTTTTTGGCAGTGGAATAATCGATACCAGTTTGAAATATCTGGAAGATACGCATGTCGCCGAAAATGAGGTCGCTATCTTCTCCTCGACCATTTTCGCGGCAGCGGCAGTGGTAGGAATTCTTATTTTGACTTTCCAGGCATTAGGCAGGAAATTCGTTTTCGAATGGAAAAATGTGATCGGAGGGTTTCTTTTAGGAATTCCCAATTATTTCTCGGTATATTTTCTGGTTCATGCGCTCCGCAGTGATATATTGGAGAGTTCAGGGATCTTCACTGTAAATAATGTTGCGATAGTAATGACCTCTACTCTTGTTGGTATTTTGCTGTTTAAGGAAAAATTGATGCCGAAGAATTGGCTGGGTATATTATTGGCTGTGTTGAGTATCGTGCTTGTAACGTTTAATAGTTGGTAATGGCTTCGGAAAAGGACACCTATAAAACCGTGACGGCTCCTTCGGAGGAAATACTTTTTAAAGAAAAAGGAAGTAAATTCTACGGTTATGCATTTCCGGTCACTTCCGAAGAAGAAATCGGGGAAGCACTTGAAGTGCTTCGAAAACAACATTACGGAGCAAGACATCATTGTTATGCCTGGCAACTAGGATCACGCTATGAGCAATACAGGGTAAATGATGATGGAGAGCCTACTAACAGTGCAGGAGCGCCTATTTACGGCCAGATCCAGGCCTTCGACCTCACCAATGTACTGGTGGTGGTTGTACGGTATTTTGGAGGCACCAAACTAGGTGTAGGCGGATTGATCCAGGCATACAAAACAGCGGCTAAGATGGCACTGGATTCATCTCGTAAAGTAAAACGAACTATAGATCAACTATTTATTGTTCAATGCGACTATCCCGAAATGAACAGCGTGATGAGAATACTTAAATCTGAAAAATTGAAGATCGTGGATCAGAAAATGGAATTGAAATGTAGTTTTAAGATTTCGGTGCGTGAAAGGGATGCCGAAATTGTGTTTCAGAAGCTCAATAATCTACATAAAGTGAGTATAAAAAGAGAATAATTATTCCTTTAGTTTTTCCAGTAGATAATCGGGTGCGCGTTTCAACTTATTTGTTTGCATATCAACGAAAACCAAAGTTGTTGAAGCCGTCACCAAAAGTGCTCCCTCGGCATTGTGAATTTCGTAATCGAACTCTATCCGAACCGTAGGAAGTTTCTTCAATGTTGTGGTTATAAAAATCTCGTCATCATAACGAGCCGGAAGCTTGTAATCTATAACTAGTTTAATTACAGGGAGTTTGATGTTGTTTTCTTCCATCCAACGGTAGGAAAATCCAAGCTCACGAAGCCATTCGGTTCGTCCCTGCTCTAGATATTGTGCGTAATTTCCATAATAAACCACACCCATCTGATCGGTCTCTCCGTATCGCACTCTTAATTTTGTAATATTTTTTTTCACAAATAAAATGTCTGAAAGGGGGATATTTTTTGTAAGTTTATCTACGTAAAGGTATGCGAAAAAAAAAGTGAATATTCAATACCCATTGTATTTTTTTTTTCATTTTTTTGTTCACATATTTGCAGTGTTAAGATAATGTTACGAATCGCTCTTTTTTCGTCATTTTTCTTTCGCATAATTAACTAACTATACTTCAGCATTCACTATGAGCAAAACTGCGGAATCGGTTTGGAACAATTGTTTGTCCTTTATTGAAGATAACATCTCTTCACAAGCATACAAAACATGGTTCGAACCTATCAAAGCAGTAAAACTTACAGATAATGCCCTTAGTATACAAGTTCCCAGCAAATTTTTCTACGAGTGGCTGGAGGAGCATTATGTGAAATTATTGAAAGTTGCCCTTACCAAAGAATTAGGTACCAGCGCGAAATTGGTATATGTGATCAAGATGGAGAATACCTATGGTAACAAGCAACCTTTTACCGAAAAGATACCAAGTACCAATAGAAGTCAGGTTCAATCTCAGGAAGTAGATGTTCCATTAAAGAATAAGAGTCCGGAGTTAAAGAATCCGTTTGTAATCCCCGGGATCCGAAATGTAAAGATCGAATCTCAGTTAAATCCGGGTTATAACTTCGATAACTTTCTGGAAGGCGAATCGAACAGACTTGCACGCTCTGCGGGTATGGCCGTTGCAAACAAACCGGGAGGAACCTCTTTTAATCCGCTTTTGATATTTGGAGGCGTTGGTTTAGGTAAAACCCACCTGGCGCACGCGATTGGGGTTGAGATAAAAGATAAATATCCGGAGAAAACAGTTCTTTATATTTCTGCCGAAAAATTTACTCAGCAATATATAGAGTCTGTTAAAAAGAACAATAGAAACGATTTTATACATTTCTACCAGATCATAGATGTTCTTATTGTGGACGATATTCAGCTGCTTTCCGGGAAAGCCGGAACTCAGGATGTTTTCTTCCATATATTCAATCATTTACATCAGAATGGAAAACAGGTGATCTTAACAAGTGATAAGGCACCGGTAGATATGATCGATATTGAACAGCGACTTTTGTCTCGTTTTAAATGGGGGCTTTCTGCCGAACTAAACCATCCCGATTACGATACGCGGGTGGCGATCATTAAAAATAAGCTGTATAGAGATGGGGTTGAGATGCCGGAAGATATCATAGAATTCCTGGCTAACAACATAAAAACCAATATTCGAGAACTTGAAGGTGCTATCATTTCCCTTATTGCACATTCGTCCTTTAACAAGCGTGAGATCACTATCGATCTCGCCAAAAAGATCGTAGATAATTATGTGAAGCACACCAAGCGTGAGGTTTCCATTGATTATATTCAGAAGGTGGTGAGCGAATACTTTCAAATGGATGTGGATACGCTGCAATCTAAAACACGAAAACGACACATTGTTCAGGCCAGGCAACTCGCCATGTTCTTTGCCAAGAAATTTACCAAGGCTTCCTTGGCCTCTATCGGTTCCCAGATCGGTCAGCGTGATCATGCCACCGTTCTTCACGCCTGTAAGACGGTAGACAACCTTTCGAGTACCGATAAGCAATTCAGAAAGTATGTGGAAGATCTGAATAAGAAATTAACCTTATAGTACAATCCCGCCACAGCGGGATTTTTTATTTATAATGAAAACAAAAGTATTGATGGTATGCCTCGGCAATATTTGCCGATCTCCCCTCGCAGAAGGTATTTTAAGGTCTAAGGTAGATCCCAATAAGGTAACTGTATACTCTGCAGGCACTGGTGGATGGCATGTGGGCGAACAACCGGACCCCCGAAGTATAGAAGTAGCCAGGAAATACGGCCTGGACATTACGTATCAGCGTGGAAGAAAATTCTCGGCTTACGATTTCGAAACTTACGATCATATTTTTGTAATGGACAACTCCAACTACCGAGATGTAACAAGCCTGGCAAAAAATGAAGCCGAAATTGCGAAAGTCCAACTCATCCTGGATGAGATCTTCCCCAATGAGAATGTGGATGTCCCCGATCCTTATTACGGCGGAGCTTTCGGTTTTGAGAATGTCTACAAAATGCTGGATGAGGCCTGCGATAAAATAGCCGCGCGCTTATAACTTTTTTATTCCTTCGTATTTCGTTACTTTAGTAGTGCATCAAAAAAAAATGTTACTATGAAAAATGTTATCCCCGTCCTGCTATGCCTTTTGTTTCCTATCTACGCATCGGCACAACAAATTGAAATTGAACAATTTAACATTGGTGGATCGTTTGACCAACCGGTAGATCTACAAAATGCCGGGGACGATAGACTCTTTGTTGTAGAGAAGGCCGGTATCATCAAGATCCTGAATTCAGACGGTAGTATAAACGCAACGCCTTTCCTTGATATTAATTCCATAGTGATCAACCCTACCGGGGTAAATGACGAACGGGGATTACTTGGCCTGGCATTTCACCCGGATTATACAAACAACGGATACTTTTATGTTTACTATATCGATAATGGTGGCGACACCCAGGTATCGAGGTTCTCTGTAAATGCAGGAAACCCGGATACGGCCGATCCCGGATCGGAATTTCCAATAATTGATTTTATTCAGCCATTCTCAAATCACAATGGAGGTTCCCTGGCATTCGGACCAGACGGTTATCTATATATCGCCTCCGGTGATGGGGGAAGTGCCGGTGATCCCGGAGACAGGGCACAAAACACCCAACTCCTTCTGGGGAAATTATTACGAATAGACGTAGACAATCCGGGCGGTGGAAATAATTACGGCATTCCCGGCGATAATCCTTTTGCAGGTAGCCCTACCGAGGCAGAGGAGATCTGGGCTTATGGTCTTCGAAACCCTTGGAAATTCTCCTTCGATAGTACGACGGACGATCTGTGGATTGGTGATGTTGGCCAGGGAGATGTGGAAGAAATTAATAAACAACCCTCAACCACAGCCGGCCTGAATTACGGCTGGAGATGCTATGAAGGATCGGCTCCTTATAACACTACCGGTTGCCCTCCTCCTGGCAATCTAACCTTTCCGGAAGCCGAATATTCGTCCAGCAGTGGAAGTGGAAACTGTTCTGTTACCGGTGGCTATGTATATCGTGGCAGCTTGTGGCCAGCACTTCAAGGTCTATATTTTGCCGCCGATGTTTGCAGTGGTAAACTATTTACGGTAGACCCTGCCGGCACGCTGGTGGACCTGGGTGGATATGGTGGAAGCTGGGTGTCTTTTGGAGTGGATAACAACGATGAACTTTTTGTAGTAGATATCTCCGGAAACATCTACCGCATCGTTGATGCGAGCATTGCAGGGGTAAACGATAATCAAGCCGGTGGATTCCATATGGTACCGAATCCCGCTTCGGAAACCATTTCAGTTCAAATTGAGAATGCATCTATACAATCTGTGCAAGTGATGAATATTTCAGGACGTATGATAATTTCTGAAGACCAGATTGGCAATACTCGCTTCGAGTTGAATGTATCGCATCTTCAGCAAGGCCTCTACCTCGTAAGCTTGTTTACAGAAGATGGGAGACAACTTGTACAAAAATTGGTGATTCGGTAATTATGGTTTCTGAAAAGGGAAATCTATATCTAATACCGTGTACCTTAGGTGAAACTCCACCTCTTGAAGTCTTGCCTCTACTGGTGAAAAAGGCAGTTGAAGAGATAGACTACTATGTGGTGGAGCATGAAAAGAATGCCCGCAGGTTCATAAAAAGTATTTCGCCTCGTAAATCACAACCCGACTTACAATTTAAACTCATCAATAAATACACCGACGAATCTGAGATTCCTGATATGCTGGCGCCATGTCATGAAGGGCTGGACGTTGGGGTGATAAGTGATGCCGGGTGTCCCGGGATAGCCGACCCCGGTGCCGCCGTGGTAGAGGAAGCCCATAAGCAGGGAATAAAAGTGGTGCCCCTTGTAGGGCCTTCAAGTATACTAATGGCAATGATGGCAAGTGGTTTTAATGGTCAGAATTTCGCATTCAACGGCTACCTTCCCATTGATAAACGAGAGCGACGAAAAGAAATTAAACGACTTGAAAGACTTTCGGAAGAATATAACCAGTCCCAGTTATTTATTGAAACTCCGTATCGAAATAACCAGCTTCTGGAGAGTATATTAAGCACAGTTCAGGGGAATACCAGAATTTGTGTGGCCTGCGATATTAGTCTGCCGGATGAATTTATTCTCACATTGACAGCAGACGAATGGAAACAAAAAAAGGTGGATCTCAATAAGAGACCCACCCTGTTCATAATCCATAAATAACTAACTATAAAACTTTCGCCTGTTTGTCGGCTTCGATCCAGGAAGTATCGTATCCTGAAAATTTCTTCAAGTAGTAACGAATCGATGTGCCAAAAGCATCACTAAAACCTATTTCGCCGCCACTGCGAAGGAATTTCTTCACATTCCCGGCACCAGCGAGGTGCGCTGCAGCAAGGATCCCCGATTCGGTGATCTTCACTCCTCCTATGGTACGCCCAACATATCTATCGATATCTCGACGTAAGATCCATTTATTTCGTGAGGCATAGGCAGTAAAAGCGTCTTCCTGCAATTTGGTGTCGTTTAAGAAACGATCGGAATTATAGATACCAATCATATTGAGAGTCCCTTTCCCAAATTGATATTTGCCCATATAACCATATTCGTTTATGATCTTATAGTTGTTTCGGGATTCTTTAAAGCCTAAAGCTTCTTTAAATCCTACATAGGTCTTTCCTAAAAAGAGGTTGTAATTAACCTCTTGATTTTTTAGTTCAAATTTTGCTTCTGCTTCTGTTGGAACTGTGAAGAACAATTCCATACCCTCCGTATTGAAATAGGAAGTAGCCGCCTTTTTCTTAAACGAAAAGGTCGAGAAAGCTCCCAGGATTACGGTAACTAATAAACTAAATCGCAATAACTTACGCTTCATTCTTTTTAGCTTTCGATACGTAATTTCTTACTTATCTAATTTCAGCCTGCAAATATACGACCGAATCGACAAACTTTATTTGACGACTGTTAATGTTTGTTAAGAGTACTTTTTGTGGGAATTTTCAACAAATCAGCTTTTTTCAATAATATTTGTAAAATTAGCATCGAATAGGGTGTGAAATTGATAATATGCTCAAAAACAATGAACTATCTTATTAACAATGCAATGTTGTTAAACTGTAAAATTTAACAGTTCATTTACTAAATAAATCGGTCTGCCGACGAAAAAACGGCTAAAACACACAATGGTTCAAATATTTAAAGAGAATTATCTGTTCACCCCCTGTGCATTGATCCAGCGAACATACTCCGCTCTGTTCCTGTTATGTTGTGCCAGGGTTTTTGCGAATTTGTGATAGCCCGGGTTAGAAACATTGGCTACCATATATAAATAATCGTGAGTCTCATAATCGAGAACTGCATTGATCGACGAGATGTCCGGCATGCTGATAGGGCCCGGAGGAACGCCAGTATATTTATAGGTATTATAAGGAGAATCCAGTTCAAGGTCGCGGTATAAAACCCGCTTTATCACCTGCTCAAAATCATTTTCCAATTTCTTCTTTGCATATATCACCGTTGGATCTGCCTGCAATAACATTCCTTTCTTTATCCTATTTAAATACAATCCGGCTACTCTTGGCCTCTCATCCACCTTTGCGGTTTCTTTCTGAACTATAGCCGCAAGTGAGATCACCTGGATGGGGCTTAGCCCAAGTTGCTGCGCCTTATCGAGCCTAGACTCATTCCAGAACCTATCATACTCTGTTTTCATGCGATCGCAAAATTCGGTTGCGGAGGTATTCCAGTAGAATTCGTAAGTATTAGGCAGATATATGGATAGCGCTGTATCTGGGTTTAAATCGTTTTTAATTAGAAACTCGCGGTCCAGCATTGCGTTGAGCAATGATATACTATCTGCTTCGATCTGTCGGGCTACTGCACCTGCAAGTTCTTCCAGCCTTTCCTGGTTATTGAATTTTACCCGCACCGGGACATTATTACTGCGGATGGTGTTTATAATATCGTTATTATTCATACCCTTTGTGATAATATAGTGCCCGGGTTTGATATTTGCCGGATAACCTTTACGATTCGCGACTGCCTCGAATGAAATATCGTCTTTTAGCAAGGGACGCAGCTCCTCCATAACATCGGCGAAGGTGGCATCGGTAGGTATATATACGTGAGCCTCATTGTTTGTGAAGGCTGTGTTAGGAGCCAGTACGGCGCTATAAACAAACCATGCAAAGATAGCCATGGCAACCAGGCCGAGAATAAGTACCGACCAAATAACTCGTTTAAGATTCTTCTTCATGTATCAATTGATAAAGTAGTTCACTTTTAAAGCCCTTAGCCGCGGTTAGCCAGTCCTTTTTAGTTCCGGAAAGTGTATAGCCTAGTTTTTCAAACAGTTGTATACTAACGTTGTTATCTTCAGAAATATTGGCATACAACTGATGTACTTTTAAATGTGTAAAGGCGTACTTCGAGATAAGTTGTAAAGCTTCGGAAGCATATCCTTTGTTTCTATCTGTTTCAGAAAAAATTACTATTCCCACTCCAACCCTGCGATGCTTAGGCTCGAAATCGAAAAGATCCACAAAACCAATAGCCTTTTTGTCTGTAGACGTACAAATTACCAGTCGTAACTGTTTTACATCGTAGATGTCCCTGTGCGCATTATCAAGATATTGTTTCAGTACATATTTTGAATATGGCGTACTGGTATTACTTACCTCCCACACACTTTCGTCATTCTCCAGTTTATAAAGAAAATCAAGGTCTGAATGTTCCAGAGCCCTTAACAATATTATTTCTCCTTGTAAGGTCTTCATGCCCATTCGCCTTTATAGACCTGTACCGCCGGCCCGATTAAATATATATCTGTATATCCATTTTCTTTTTTGCTGAATTTCACTTTGAGATCGCCACCAGGTGTTCTCAGGCTCACTTCGTTGGCCGAAGTTTCACCGGTCGCATGCATTGCCAGAGCGACTGCCGTAACCCCGGTGCCACAGGAAAGTGTTTCGTCTTCCACACCTCTTTCGTAGGTTCGGACAGAAAAGGCCGAATCTCCCTCTTTTTGAACAAAATTTACATTAGCCCCGGCCTCTCCATAGACCTGATTTCGAATACGTCTGCCTTCTTGAAAGACGTTAAATTCTGACAAATCGTCCACCATACTGACATGATGCGGTGAGCCCGTATCAAGAAAAACAAAATCGTTGTTTATGATTACTTCTCTTACATCATTCATATGGAGTGAAACAACCTTATTTTCTACAGTAGCTTCGTGCATGCCATCCACAGCTTCAAAAACCGCCGAATTTTCAATTATACCAAGACTTTTAGCAAAATGAGCAATACAACGGCCGCCATTTCCACACATAGAACTCAACTTTCCATCGGAGTTATAATACACCATTCGGAAATCGGCTTGCGCATGATGCTCCAGTAAAATAAGGCCATCCGCCCCAATGCCAAATTTTCTGTCACACATAAGGGCGACTTGTTTGGTATTATTTTTGGGGAAAATATCGAGACGATTATCTATGATTATAAAATCGTTGCCCGTTCCCTGATATTTATAGAATTCTATGGCCATATGGGCAAAGGTATAAAAAGCGAATTCTTTTGTAATACAAGGGAGCGTGTTAAATGGACGTTAAAAATGAAATGTTGAAAAAATATTTCAGTCTTATAATTGTTAACCATTATAAATGTATGCGCATATGAAACAAACAGTTCGATTATTTACCGTAGCGCTCATTGCAGGCGCTGTAACGCTTGGGGGTTATAAATTGTTAGAGAAAGATGATCCCGTAGTGTTGGCCGCTCCTCAGGAAGAAACTTCATTTATTCCAACAAACTATACCACTAATCTTAGTGAAACCAACATCGATTTCACAGAGGCAGCGGAGAAAACTGTTCACGCGGTTGTTCACGTAAAGAATACCACCATAAGTCGACAACCAACCAATATTATGGAATACTTCTATGGAGGAGGTGAACCAAGGGCGATGGTAGGAGCCGGAAGTGGCGTGATCATAACCCCTGATGGATATATAGTAACTAACAATCACGTGATCGCCAATGCGGCACAATTGGAAGTTACCTTAAATAACAACAGAACATATGAGGCTAAATTGATAGGTACCGATGCAAAGAGTGATATCGCCCTCATCAAGATCGATTCTGAAGAGAAATTACCCTTTGTTCCCTTTGGAGATTCTAACGAATTAAAGATCGGTGAATGGGTTCTGGCAGTTGGAAATCCTTTCAATTTAACTTCTACTGTAACTGCAGGAATTGTGAGTGCCAAGGCTAGAGATCTTAACGAATTTGACAGTAATCCACAATCATTTATACAAACAGATGCAGCGGTGAACCGCGGTAACAGTGGTGGTGCGCTGGTGAACATACGTGGAGAACTGGTAGGTATCAATACAGCCATAACTTCCGAAACAGGCTCGTACGTTGGATACTCGTTTGCAGTACCTTCCAATAATACTCGAAAGATCATTGAAGATATCATGGAATACGGTGATGTGCAACGAGGTATCCTTGGAATACAGGGTAGAACGTTAAACTCGAATATAGCACAGCAGTTAGGCCTTAGTGAAACGGAAGGAGTGATTGTTGGTGGCATAGAAGATGGAAGTGGTGCTGCCAAGAGTGGAATAAAGGAAGGAGATATAATAAAAGGCCTCGACGGATACAAGGTTGGTAAATTTTCGGACCTGGCAGGTTATTTAGGATCGAAACGTCCTAATGATGTAGTAGATGTCACTATTATTCGAAACGGGAAAGAAAAGGTGGTGCCTGTAACACTAATTAAACTGGAAACAGTAGAACTTGAAGACCTGGGATTGGAATTGCGTAATGCCAATAGTGAGGATCTGCGTAGATATGGTGTGACTGGTGGCGTAAAAGTAAATCGTGCACTTACCAGGGATATGCAGCGCTACGATCTTGCAGGTATTTTAATCACCAAGATCAACGATGAACCGGTAAATAACGTGGACGATGTTAAACGCGTAATGAACAGACGAAAAGCGGGAGACGACATTAAACTTACCTTCCTGGATCGCGATGGTGACCAGAACACATTTATCTTCAGGTAAGCTATTTTTACCTAAGATTTATACCCCTTCGAGAGACTTTTTCGAAGGGGTATTTATTTTTATAAATATCCTTTACGAAAACGTTTGAATTCTATACTTTTGCAGCAAATTTCAAATCCTAAATAAAGCACCCATGAGTTTTGACGAAGTCTATGAAAAAGAACTGTCTTTTCAAACCGATCGCCGCAAGGCAACTGTCGAATTTATCAAGATCGTAAGTGATCTGTGGTACGACCGCTCCATAGAGTTGGTTCTCTTCAGAAATCAGCTTATTGACCGCAACGTTAGCGAGATCCTGAACCTGCATGAATACGCTGGAGAATTTGTGCAAAAGCCAATTTCAATATTCGATTCGGTAGAGATCGCTCAGGCCATCCGCACACTTAACCTCCCTCCTGCGAAACTCGATATTGGAAAACTCACCTACGAATACCACCTGGAAGATAACCAATACGAAGACGCCATGGCGTTTGTAAGCAATAAACTGAAGGACGCTAAGGAATCGGAAAATTTAGTTCCCAAGGATGTGATTCTATACGGGTTTGGCCGGATTGGTCGTCTCCTCGCAAGGGAATTGATGACCCGTACCGGGCAGGGAAACCAAATGCGATTGCGCGCCATTGTTACCAGAGGAACTGTAGACCAAACTGTTCTTGAGAAAAGAGCTTCATTGTTACAGCACGATTCTGTTCACGGTGATTTTCCGGGTACAGTTAGAGCGGATGTTGAAAACGAGGCGCTCATAATTAACGGTACCACGGTACATATGATCACCGCCAATGCCCCGGAGGATATAGACTATACCCCTTATGGGATAGAAGATGCTCTGGTTATAGATAATACGGGGGCTTTCAGAGATAAAGAAGCGTTGAGCCGCCATATGCAATCGAAAGGGGTCTCTAAGGTGTTATTAACAGCGCCGGGAAAAGGAATTCCTAATATCGTTCATGGAGTGAACCACCGCGAATACAATCCTGCAGAAGTGGATATATTTTCAGCTGCCTCATGTACTACCAATGCCATCACTCCGGTTTTAAAAGCGATCGAGGATTCTTTTGGGGTGGTACAGGGACATCTTGAAACCATCCATGCATATACCAACGACCAGAACCTGGTGGATAATATGCACAAAAAATACAGACGTGGTCGAGCAGCGGCTTTGAACATGGTGATCACAGAAACTGGTGCTGGAAGTGCAGTTTCGAAGGCACTACCATCCTTTGAAGGAAAACTCACCTCTAATGCCATCAGGGTTCCGGTGCCAAATGGATCTCTTGCTATCCTGAAACTGGAACTTGAGAACAAAACTTCCAAAGACGGTCTTAACACCATCATGAAGAAATACGCCCTGGAAGGCGACCTGGTAGAGCAGATAAAATACTCCCTGAATAACGAACTTGTTTCCTCGGATATCGTAGGTTCTTCAGCGCCGTCTATTTTCGACAGCAATGCAACCATAGTGGCGAATGACGGAAAGAATGTTGTGCTATACGTTTGGTACGATAACGAGTATGGCTATAGTCATCAGGTAATTAGGCTTGCCAAGTACATCTCGAAGGTTAGAAGGTACACCTATTATTAGTGGTTATAACTGCCAGCCTTCACGGTATTCACGTTTAACCCAGTTGTTGGCATGATCGTAATTTGTTACTTTCATTGCCTCACCATCCCATAAAATAGTGCGGCGTCCCGGATAATTGTAGGGATCCCAATCTCCGTGTTTCTTGCCTTCTTTCAGGGTTTTATACTGGAAGGCTTTAATAGCGAGATTTCCCATAAGTACTGCCTCGGTTAACGGACCACCATAACTGAAGGGAGATGAAGTTTCGCCACCATTTATACAGGCATTTACCCATTCTCCTGCATGGTCTGTCTCCACGCGTTTTATACTTGGATCGGGTGGAGTGAAATCCAGCATTCGAGTAGATGGTAGTAATCTTGGGTTGCGAGAATAGGTATCGGTGATCATTATGCCATCGCTACCGTGAAAAATACTTCCCCCGCCCTGGCCTCCAGGCTCTTCTCCATCGCCAAGTTCTGCCGGCAGGTCCGGCATGATACCTCCATCGTACCAGTTAAGAGATACATCGCCATGAACTTTTGTATCGAACTTCAATCGCACTATAGATGAGGGTGGACAAGCTTCAGAATAATCGGCTTCTACAAAATCGCCAGACCAAATAGTTGTACAACTTGCTTCAGCCTCGTATGGGAATCTTAGCCCTAATGTTTTAAACGGTGTTTCCATTATATGACAACCCATATCACCCATGGCCCCGGTTCCAAAGTCCCACCAGCCTCTCCATTTGAAAGGCAGATAGGCAGAATTATATGGCCTCATTGAAGCAGGGCCGAGCCATAGATCCCAGCTTAGCGTTTCGGGAACAGGCTCGCCTGTGGTTATTTTTTTGAAGCCTTGCGGCCATACCGGCCTGTTGGTCCAGCAGTCTACCCTGTGAACTTTTCCAATAACACCGGCATCTATCCATTCCTGTGCCGTACGGATACCATCTCCAGATGCACCCTGATTTCCCATTTGTGTAGTAATCCCCATCTCCTTGGCTGTAGTTGCCATAAGCCTTGCTTCATAAATATTGTGCGTAAGAGGTTTTTCAACATAGGCATGTTTCTTTTCTTTCATAAAAGGTAAGGCAATCGACGCATGGGTGTGATCTGGAGTTGCTACCATCACCGCGTCCATGTCTTTCAGGTGATTGTCGTACACCTTTCTGAAATCTTTATACCTCTTAACATCGGGATGATTGGCAAAGGTGGTGCCTGCTCGCTTCATATCCACATCGCACAAAGCCACGAATTTAACTTTCCCGCTCTTAAACAGCTCGTTAACCACTCCTCCCCCTCGTCCGCCTACACCAATTCCCGCTACGTAAAGGGTGTCACTGGGTGGTACGTGAGTTCCGCCCAGAACAAAACTAGGCACGATAGTAAAAGCAGCACCGGCTGCCGCCGATTTTTTAAGGAAAGATCTCCGTTTCATTATTGATTAGTTTTTGAATTGACGCTTAAAGATAAGAAAAGGATTTTTCTATTTTCTACTGAATTGTATTACCCTTATTTATCATTAACTTACTTGCTTAAAATGTCATTTAAATGAAAATAAGAACCGCCAAGACAGAGGATCTTGAGTTACTAAGTCCGTTGTTCGATAGTTACCGGGTATTCTATAAAAGAGAAAGTGATCTAAAGGCTGCTCGCGAATTTCTTGCACAACGCTTTGCAAAGGAAGATTCGGTGGTCTTTCTCGCGCTTTCTGAAGACGGTGACGGTTTGGGGTTTACTCAACTTTACCCGTTGTTTTCTTCGGTTAGCATGCAGCCTGTTTACGTATTGAACGACCTGTTTGTTCATGAGTCGGCGCGTGGACAAGGCGTTGGTGGTGCTCTGATGAAGCATGCCATGGAATTTGCCAGAGCAAAAAACTGCAGAGGATTAACTCTGGAAACGGGAATCGAAAATCCTGCCAGGCACTTGTACGAACGTTTAGGATTTAAAAAGGATACCGAGGTATTTCATTATACCTGGGAGATATAAATTAAAGTATTTGACGTATTTTTATGCTTTAATAAATATACTATGGATCACTTAACCAAACTAGAGGAATTGCTCGATCAGGCCAACCTTGATATTAAGGATGGACGCTACGATGAAGCCACCAATAAACTGGAAAAAATCCTGGATATGGATCCTAATTTCGGGAAGGCATATAATCACCTGGGTTATTTATACGAAGTGAAATTCAAGGAATACGAAAAAGGCGAAACGCTCTATAAGCTTTGCCTGGAAAAAAGTCCGATGTATCCTGCGGTGTATTATAACTACTCAATTTTATTGTCCACTTTGGGCAAATGGGATGAACTAAAAGAGTTACTTGACAAGGCTATCAATATCCCCGGGATCACCAAATCCACGATCTGGAACGAGTACGGGATCATGTTTGAGCAACAGGGAAAACTGGATGAGGCGATAGAGCATTACCGAAAGGCAGCTTTAGGCACTCTGGACAAATCTGTGTTGGAGAGAGCAAAAGGATCTATAGACCGATGCAAGATGAAAAAAGAATTGATGTAATGCGGATTGATATCATTACTGTACTACCCGAATTATTACAAAGCCCTTTTGAGGCATCCATTTTGAAACGAGCCATAGACAAAGGGCTCGTTTCTGTATACACTCACAATCTTAGGGATTTTGCCACCAATACATACAAGCAGGTGGACGATTACCAGTTTGGAGGGGGAGCCGGGATGGTGCTGATGATAGAGCCTATAGACAAATGCATAAGCAAACTAAAGAAGGAACGAGATTATGACGAGGTGATCTATCTTACTCCTGATGGGGAGACCTTTAACCAGGGAATCGCCAACGAACTGTCTTTAAAAGGAAACATCATTCTGTTATGTGGCCATTACAAAGGAGTAGACCAAAGAGTTCGGGATCATTTCATTACGCGCGAGATCTCTGTGGGGGATTTTGTTTTGAGTGGAGGGGAGTTAGCGGCAGCTGTTGTTAGCGATGCTGTGATCCGGTTGCTTCCCGGAGTTCTGGGGAATGAGACCAGCGCTCTTACAGATTCCTTTCAGGATGATATACTAGCACCGCCAATATATACACGCCCGGCCGATTACAAAGGATGGAAAGTTCCGGAGATACTTACCAGTGGACATACCGCAAAAATCGAATCATGGAGGGAAGAGCAGGCCTTGAAGAATACTAAAGAAAAGCGTCCCGATCTCCTGGACGACGAGGACCTGCGTTAGGGATTGAAGCAGGCTACCCCGCCCAGCCCTTGATAAAGGGCAGGCGTGTAGCGCGGAAAGCCCGACCCTGAAGTAGTCGTGAAGTGAGCTTCGCTCTACTTCACCGGCACTACAGGGAAACGCCCAAAATATTCTCCATAAATATTTTGCGTAAAAAATTGCTCGAAATTGAGAAAACCGTATATTTGCAGCCGATTTACTTCAACCTCTGGCGAGAACCGTGAATGTTGTTTTAAACAAAACCATTAATAAGAATTACAATGGAAAGCTTAGTAAAATTTGTTCAGGACGAATTTGTAACTAAAAAAGAATTCCCCAAGTTTAGTGCGGGTGATAGTATTACTGTGTATTATGAGATCCGTGAAGGTGACAAGAAAAGAACTCAGTTCTTTAAAGGAACTGTGATCCAGATAAAAGGAACAGGTACATCGCAAACATTCACCATCCGTAAAATGTCCGGAACAGTTGGAGTGGAAAGAATTTTCCCAATGAATCTTCCGGCTTTACAGAAGATCGAAGTAAATAAAGTAGGTAGTGTTCGTAGAAAACGTATCTATTACTTCAGAGGACTTACCGGTAAGAAGGCAAGAATTCGAGAAAAAAGAAGCTAATAATAGCTTCCATCCCCATAAATTAAAGGCCTCCAAATTGGAGGCCTTTGTTATGAACAAATGTTAATAACCCCGGTTCATATTTTGTTGATACAAAGGAGGTTATTTTTCTTGCTTATTTCATTTTCTATATTACATTTGAAATATCAATGTGATGCAAATCGCATGATAAACATAAAGTAACGTTCTTTATATCTTTTGTTGAATTGTTTGAGGCGCTGACGACCGCAAGGAAGGTCAGGCTGAGATTCGGTAAAAGTTAGGGTATTGTTTTAAGAGGCCGGACGAACTTGTTTCGGAAAGCCGTTGACGAAAACAGTCTCATTGAAACAGGTCACAACTGCGAGGGTATAATAAACTCGCTTCGATTCGCCTTCGGCGAATAGTTGGTAACGATGTGTTTCACAAGAAGCCATATCAAAGTAGCAATACGGTGATATGGCTTTTCTTGTTTGTAGAGGGAAAGGATTCTACTATACTTCCCTTTTAAAAGCTTCTTCAATTCACTATATTTGCCATCCTTTTAACATGTTCAAATACATACCAGAAATATGACCAAAGCTGCGAAGATCATTTATACTATGACGGACGAAGCCCCGTTCCTTGCCACCCACTCCCTACTTCCAATTATTGAAGCATACACCGCACCTTCCGATATAAAGATCGAAACCCGGGATATATCATTAGCCGGAAGAATCCTGGCAAATTTCCCCGATTATTTAAATGAAGATCAACGTGTAAGCGATGCGCTCACCGAATTAGGTAACCTCGCTAAACAACCGGAGGCCAACATCATTAAACTTCCTAACATTAGCGCATCGATCCCGCAGCTGATCGCAGCCATAGAAGAACTTCAACAAAAAGGATATGCTTTGCCCGATTACCCGGATGAGCCGGTAACCGAGGAAGAAAAAAAGATAAAGGCTACCTACGACAAAATAAAGGGAAGTGCCGTAAATCCTGTATTGAGGGAAGGGAATAGTGATAGACGCGCGCCCAAAGCAGTAAAAAACTACGCCAAAAAGAATCCGCACAGCATGGGCGCCTGGAGTAAGGATTCGAAAACTCATGTGGCCACAATGTCGCATGGCGATTTTATGCATAATGAGAAGTCGGTTACCATAAAGGATCTGGGAAGTATCTCAATAATTCATACCGATAATTCTGGAAATCAGACCTTTTTAAAGAAAGACATGCCGGTGCAAGCAGGTGAGATCATAGATGGAACTGTTATGCAAAAAAAGGAATTGATCTCTTTTTTGGAAGCTCAGGTTAAGGATGCCAAAGAGAAGGATGTACTTTTTTCATTGCATATGAAGGCTACGATGATGAAGGTGAGCGACCCGATAATTTTTGGGCATGCGGTACGAGTTTATTTTGCCGAATTATTCGAAAAGCACGCCGAAACATTCGAGAAACTAGGTGTAGACGTAAACAACGGCTTTGGAGACCTCATCAACGACCTGGACAAACTGCCGGAAAATGAACGAATGGAGATCCTAAGTGATATCGAACATATTTACGAAACCAATCCAGACTTAGCAATGGTGAACAGCGACAAGGGTATTACCAACTTGCACGTTCCCAGCGATGTGATCATCGATGCCTCTATGCCGGCTATGATCCGTAATTCGGGACAGATGTGGGACAAGAATGGGGATACACGAGATACCAAAGCTGTAATTCCGGATAGTAGTTATGCAGGGGTTTACCAGGCTACCATCGACTTCTGTAAGGAACACGGTGCTTTCGATCCACGAACCATGGGTACGGTTCCCAATGTAGGACTTATGGCTCAAAAAGCCGAAGAATATGGTTCGCACGATAAAACCTTCGAAATTCAATTAGACGGAAAGATCACCGTCCTGGACCAGGATCTCAACACGCTTATGGAACATGAGGTTTCTAAAGGTGATATCTGGCGAATGTGCCAGGTTAAGGATCTACCTGTGCAGGACTGGGTTAAACTGGCAGTGAGCAGGGCCAGAGCAACCAATGTTCCAGCAGTGTTCTGGCTGGACGAAGAGCGCGCTCATGATGCTGAATTAATAAAAAAGGTAAATAAATACCTGCCTCAACATAATACCGACGGACTGGAAATAAAAATTCTAGCTCCGGAAAAAGCTACACGCTACACCCTGGAAAGAGTAAAAGAAGGAAAGGATACTATTTCAGTTACAGGTAATGTACTACGCGATTACCTTACAGACCTCTTCCCTATCCTGGAATTAGGAACCAGTGCCAAAATGCTGTCTATTGTTCCATTGATGAATGGCGGCGGACTTTTTGAAACCGGTGCCGGAGGATCGGCTCCCAAGCACGTACAGCAGTTTGTTGAAGAGGGGCATTTACGATGGGATTCGCTGGGCGAATTCCTCGCATTGGCCGTTTCCTTAGAGCACCTGGGCTCTACTTTCGATAATGCCAAGGCGATCTTACTATCGCAAACCCTGGATGAAGCCACCGAAAAACTCCTGGAAAATAAAAAAGGTCCTTCACGAAAAGTGAACGAACTGGATAACCGCGGAAGTCACTTTTACCTGGCAATGTATTGGGCCGAAGCCCTTGCAAATCAGGATGAAGACGGCGCACTAAAAGAACGTTTCACCCCGGTAGCCGAAGCCTTGAAACAAAACGAAGATAAAATCGTTTCCGAATTGAACGCAGCTCAGGGGAAACCAGTGAATATCGATGGATACTATTGGCCGGATGCGAATCTGGTAAATCGTGAGATGAGAGCAAGTGCCACTTTCAACTATATTTTAGAGAGTATAGAATAATTTAACACCTGCCTTATCTAAACAGTTTTCAGGTGTGAGTTATAATAGCTATTTTTAAGAAAAATCTGATTTGAAAATAGTTGCGTTCTCGCTTTTTGTCCTGCTCTCTACATTTGGTTTTTCTCAACAAAAATATACCCTAAGTGGTACGGTACTAGAAGAAGAGACAGGTGAAACCCTTATTGGGGTTAACGTGATTATTCCCGAATTACGCACTGGCGCGATAACCAACGAATACGGATTTTATTCTATCACCTTACCGGAAGGCACCTACGATGTAACGTATAGCGGTCTGGGTTTGGAAACCCAAGTGGTCACTATTCAATTAACAGAAAATTTGCGGAGAAACATTAGCCTGGCTAATGATGCCGAACAACTCGATGAAGTTATAATCGAAGCCGATGTGGAGCGTGCCAGCATAAAAGCGCCACAGATGAGTGTAAATACCCTGAGTGCCGAAACCATAAAGAATATCCCTGTGGTACTGGGAGAGGCCGATGTGGTGAAGTCTATACTATTACTTCCAGGAGTTACCAATGCAGGCGAAGCCTCCTCAGGCTTTAATGTGAGAGGCGGAGCGGCAGATCAGAATCTGATCCTACTGGACGAGGCTACTATTTTTAACTCGTCGCATCTCTTCGGTTTTTTCTCTGTATTTAATCCAGACGCCATCAAGGACGTAAAACTCTTTAAAGGTGGCATTCCATCCCGATATGGCGGGCGACTTTCTTCGGTTCTAGAAATATTTCAGAAGGAAGGTAACAGCAAAGAACTAAAAATTAATGGAGGAATTGGAGCGGTAGCAAGCAGACTCCTGGCAGAAGGGCCGATAGTTAAGGATAAAGCAGCCTTCCTTGTTGGTGGTCGGGCGTCCTATGCTCATTTATTCCTACCACTTTTCAATATAGACAACAGTGCATATTTCTACGATCTAAACACAAAGATCAACTACCGAATCAACGAGAAGAATAATATTTTCTTATCTGGTTACTTCGGAAGGGACCTGTTTAGTATCAACGACAGTTTTGTGAATGTGTATGGGAACGCCCTGGTGAATTTTAGATGGAACCATATTTTTTCGGATAAATTATTCTCTAACCTGTCTGTGATCTATTCGGATTATTATTATGGCTTAGAGCTTGATTTTGTGGGCTTCGAATGGAATTCGGGTATTCAGAATTTCAACATCAAATACGACCTGAAGCACTACATGTCTGATAAGCTCCAAATTAACTACGGAATCAATAACATATACTACGTGTTTAACCCGGGAAAGATACAACCCAACAATCCGGAATCGGGTATACTGGAAGAACAGCTGATAAAAAAATACGCCAATGAGTTTGCCGCGTATGTGGATGTGGAACATACGTTGACCAATAAACTTCGCGTTCAATACGGACTCCGACTGAGTCATTTTATCCGTTTCGGGCAGGAAGAGCTAAATGTATACGAAAATAACAATCCGATTGAATTTGATCCCTTCCTTCTTATTTATAAAGCGGCAGAACCCATAGCAGTTTCTAATCCCGGCAGGAGTGGACAGCTGGCATCCTATACCAATCTGGAACCCAGGGTTTCACTCTCTTATACCTTCAACGACGATGTATCTGTAAAAGCCAGCTACACCCGAATTGCACAATACCTGCACTTATTGAGTAATACCAGCTCTCCCACCCCTCTGGATGTCTGGACTCCCAGTGGCCCCTTTGTGGAACCTCAATTACTCGACCAATTTGCCTTCGGATTTTTTAAGAATATGTGGGACAGGGAGTTTACGCTGGAAACCGAAGTATTCTACAAAGACATTCAAAACCGCGTGGATTATATAGACGGAGCCAACCTTATCGCTAATAACGCCATCGAACAGGTGATCCTCAATGGAGAAGCAAGAGCGTATGGCTGGGAATTTCTTTTCAGAAAAAATACAGGAGATCTGCAAGGTTGGATAGCATATACCCTGTCTAAATCTGAACAGCGAACTCCTGCACGAAATTCAGAAGAGATTGGGATAAACAATGGACAATGGTACAATACCCCCTACGACAAGACCCACGATATCGCCCTTTACGGTAATTATAGATTAAACGAAACATGGAGTTTCAATAGTAATTTTGTGTTTCAAACGGGGCAGCCCACAAATTTTCCTATCGGGCAATTCGAATTCCAGGGCCTGGTGATCCCATATTACGGACTGAGAAATTCCACTCGCCTACCCAATTATCATCGGCTGGATGTAGCCGCAACGCTAACTCCTCGAAAGAACAAAGGACGTAATTGGCAATCGGAATGGGTTTTCAGCATTTATAATGTATATAACAGAATGAATTCGGCATCGATTAATTTCAGACAAAATCAGGATACAGGGATCAATGAGGCCGTGAGGACCTCAATATTTGGTATTGTTCCTTCGGTAACCTATAACTTTAAGTTCTAGTAAAAGAGATGGTAAGATGAAAAAATATAGTAATGGCATACTCATAATAATGAGTTTTCTTCTTTTGATGGTCTCCTGTCAGGAGGTGATAGATGTGGACCTACCTACCGAGGAGCCCAGGCTTATTATCGACGCCTTAGTGCGTGTAGATACTAACGAAGCTTTTACGAAGGTTACGGTGAAAGTAAGTGAAACAAGTTCTTTCTTCGAGTCTATTCCGGCCGCCAACCTGCAGCAGATCACCCTTACTAATCTCGACCTACCAGGAGGAGGCATCAACCCTCCGGTACTAATTGAGGAAACACCGGGTTCGGGTATATACAGTAAAGTATTCGACACCGATTTTCTCACTCAAGGCAGCCTTTTTTTGCAAATAGATTTTGAAGACGAATTTTATGTGGCAACTGCCAGGTTTGTGCCTGCCGTTCCAATAGACAATTTGGTGCAGGGAGACGGAATTTTATTCGATGAGGATGACACCGAGGTTATTGTAACCTTTACAGATTCTGATGAGCGTGACGATTTCTACCTTTTCGATTTTGACTTCGGAAATTACCTTGTCACCGAAGACGAATTTTATCAGGGGCAGCAGTTCGCATTCTCATACTTTTACGATGAGGCCCTGGCCGTGGGAGATACATTAAATATTTCTATCATGGGAGTGGATGAAGATTTTTACACGTATATGGACCAGCTTATCCTTCAGAGTGAAGAGGATTTTGGTCCGTTTGAAACACCAGCCCTAACGGTTAGAGGGAATTTTATCAATGCCACGAATATTGATAATAATAACAACTTCGATAATCTTAACGACATCAATAATTTCGCGCTGGGATACTTTGCGATAGTTCAGGAATACAAAGAAACCCTGGTGGTCCAGGAATAAGTAATCAAATTAACTTTATAAGTTCCCGGGTTCGTTCTGTTATCAATTCACTGGCATGAGTGTAGCTATATCCTTCCGGTTGATCGGGCCTGAACAGTTGATCGGCTGCTAGGAGCCCCAGGCTTCTTACTTCCTCAGGGTTTAAGTTCAATTTACCACATACAGCTACTACCGGCACATTGAGAGGGCGGGATTCAAGAGCTACCCCGGACACTAATTTACCATAGGCAGTTTGTGAATCGATACATCCTTCACCAGTGAGAATAACATCGATACTTTTTGATTTAATAAGTTCCTTAAATTTTGCCAACTGAAGTAAAAACGAAACGCCTGAAATAAATTGGGCCCCCAGAAAAGCCTTTAATCCATAAGCAGTCCCACCGGCAGCACCTGCACCAGGCAATTGAGCGTAATCCTTTCCCGTAGCATTCTTCATAACCCTACTAATGTTTTGTAAACCCTCCTCGAGGCTTTCGATCTCTGTTTGAGATGCTCCTTTCTGTTTTGCATATGTAAATGCAGCTCCTTCCGGGCCATACAATGGATTTAGCACATCGTTTATAGCGTAGAAACTGATATCATCGGCTACATTGGATTTTTTTACAGAATCTATAAGGGTCAATGCCTGGCCGCTTGGTTCCAGCGTGTTCCCGATCTCATCCAAAAACTCGAACCCTAACGCAGAAGCTATTCCGGTGGCGGCATCATTTGTAGCGCTCCCTCCTATTCCCAGGTAGATGGTGTTCATACCCTGTTCGATGGCGTGAGCGATCTGTATACCCGTACCTTTTGTAGAAGTTCGCATAGGATTGCGTTCTTCTGCTTTTAATAATTCAAGTCCGGAGGCTCTCGCTAATTCGATATACGCGTCTTTTCTAGCAGCATCAATGAGGTAGGCGGCTCGATGTGGCCTGCCAAGAGGATCGACCGTATCACAATAAACTTTCTCGGCATCCGGCAGATAGTTGATCACCGATTCGAGAAATCCTTCGCCTCCATCGGAGGCGGTTATGTGGTATATTTCCGCATTTGGGTGGACCTCGAGTATACCTTTTTTCATAGCCTGAGCTACTTCAGCAGAAGAAAGTGAATCCTTGAAGGCGTCGGGTATTAAAAGAACATTCAAAGCCATTTATGAAAAGATCTGAGGTACGAAATAACTAAAGATTAGAATAGCCACAAAGAAGGCTACAAGAATATATACCTCCTTGGAAAAGATATCACTCTTCTTCACTTCAAACTTTATTACGTCTGCAGTTTTAACTTTCACATTTTTGGTCATGGCACTCACCAGGTAGGCAACCACCAATGATATAAGCACTCCGGTGAAATTGAGCCAAATCCAGAAAATTTTAATCCCTATATCGTAATTAAAGATCTCCTGTATTGTATTGGAGAATATCAAATTTATCAACACCGCAACAATGATCCCGGTGTTCATCCCAACATGGTTTACCCGCTTGGAGAAAATCGCCAGAATGAAAGTAACCAGAACAGGGCCATAGAACACAGAGCCTATGGCGTTAATAATCTCTATCACTGTGCTTTTACTGCCCCCAAACAGGAAGGAGAACGCTATACACACTACCCCCCAAAAAACAACGGCTAGTTTTGAGATTCGCATGTATCTGGCTTGTTCAAGTTTCTTTTTCCCTCTATTAAAAAAATCTTCAACACTTACTGCAGATAACGAATTTACCGTAGAACTTAAAGACGACATGGCTGCAGACATAATTGCAACCATAAGTAAGCCAATCATTCCATGAGGTAGATATTTTGTAATAAAAACAGGAATCATCAGGTCGGCCTTATAGCCTGTTGATGCGAAATCCTGGGGGAAATGCTTTTGGGTAGTACTGGCAATTTCGGCCATAAAATCGGGGTTTAACGTTACCAAGGCTCCAACAAACAGCCCCATAATACAGTAGATCAACACTACCGGGAAACGCAACAGACCGTTGGCGAGTAACAATTGCCTGATGGTCTTTTCATTCTTAGCGGAAAGCATACGTTGTGCCTGGGTCTGATCACAGCCATAGTACGAGACATAGAGAAAAAATCCGCCAATAAGCATAGGCCATAGTCCGTATTCCTGATCGGGTCCTATCCCAAGATTAAGATCAATAACCTGTAAGCGTTCGGTGGCGAATCCATTGGTTAAGCCTCCGGCTTCTTCAACCAGGTACCATCCGTAAATAAGGCATACCACCAAGCCACCAAACAACAGGATCATCTGTATAGCATCTCCCCAAACTACCGCTTTCATACCGCCTTGCCAGCTATAAATTATGGTAATTACACTAATTATAAGAATGGTATAGATGTAATCGATATCCAGCACTGCCTGTAAGATCATTGCAATGGTATACACCATCACCCCAGTCCCCAGGGCACGACTAATTTGAAAAACAATACTTAAAATTAGCCTTGTAGAAGGCGAAAAACGTTTCTCCACATATTCGTAAATACTCACCACGCCCGATCTGAAAAGTGGAGGGATTACAAACAGCATTATGCAAATCATTGCGAGGGGCACAGCAAATTCGAAGGTGAGCCATTTCATACCACCGCCCAGTTTTAGTCCTACAAACGCCGGTGCAGAAATAAAACTAATGGCCGAAAGTTGGGTTGCCATAGTAGACAAGCTCAATGGGAACCACCCCATGCTTCTGCCTCCCAGGAAATAATCTGTAGAATCTTTATTATTCTTGAAAAAATTTCCCATTCCAAGGAAGAAAACAATGTACAGGAGTACGATGGTATAGTCGAGCCAGTTCATATTAGATTTTATTGGTTAGCAGATCAATGGTAAGTGCAGCACTCCAGGAAAAGTTATTCCCGCCATATCCTTTATCGAGTGATTTGTTTACTTCTTTGGAAGGTTCGAAGTATTCGTAGAAACCGTATTTCTCCATAAGATATAAGGTGTCTTTTCTAATGATATCGGCTATTTCATCATATCCATATCGTCTTAATCCACGATAAATGATCCAGTTAAGGTTGATCCAGATAGGCCCTCTCCAATATTTTTTCGAATTAAAGAACTCACTTCCGGGGTCGAAGGATGCACAAAGAAAATTTTCATGCTTTGCTCCGCTAAAACGACCTCCCTGAAAATGTCTCAC
The DNA here is from genome assembly GCF_002966125.1 of Pukyongia salina. Taxonomy (GTDB): domain Bacteria; phylum Bacteroidota; class Bacteroidia; order Flavobacteriales; family Flavobacteriaceae; genus Pukyongia; species Pukyongia salina. The sequence continues at coordinate 2,241,220 of NZ_CP027062.1, read as the reverse complement.
AATACGGTCTGCTTGCTCTTTGGTTGGTATTCCGGCCATAAGGGGAGCAAAACTAGAGGAAGAAACATGAGATAATTTTCGCTCATTTCTAAGATCGTAGTACACATAAGCGTTCAATTGGTCGTCAAATAGTTTAGTGTTCATACGCTCCTTTGCCCTGGTCTGCCATCTACTTAATTGACCAACTTTCTCTGTACGATTTAACAGCTTTCCAAGGCGGATTATGCTTTCGTTAGACGCTATCAGCATGCTGTTAAATAATGGATCCTGAATGAGAAAGGGAGAACCCCCGGCAATAAGCACATCGTCGTATTTCCATTGCTTGAACAACTCTATTAGATGAATGTAATATTGGTATTCTTTATTGGTTGGGCGATGCGAGGCATCTATCAATTTGGTATCCTTTCGGTCGAGCTCGTAATTAGGGACTTCGAAGGTTTCCCAAATAAAATCCCAGACCGGGGTGTTGTCTGTTCCTGCTTCCCAATTGTGGCAAATGTACACCAGGCCTTCATTAGCCGGGTCTCTATGCGTGTAGAAATAATGATGATTGAGATATACCGCATCGAAAACTTCATCTATAAAATGGAGAATGTCTTCTTTGTCCTTGGCGATATTGTAAATTTCTTCCAGCACGAATCCTAAAACAGGCGGCTGTGTAATGCCAGAGGTTTTAGTTTTCGGACTTTGATCACTGAGATAGGCCGCATGAACTTCGGGGCCGGGATAATATGTTTCGGCTTCATTATGAAAAACAATATGCGGTATAAAACCATTTTTCCACTGCCCTTTAAGTAAGGATAACACTTCCCTTTTAGCTCGTTCCATATCCAGGTGCGCCCACCCAATGGCGATAAATCCGGAGTCCCAGTTCCATTGAAACGGATATAGTCCTTCGCAGGGAATGGTGAATGAATCTTTCCAGTTATTGTGTAGAACTTGTGAGGCGTCCTCGAGAAGTGAAGTCATTTAATCTAGTTAGCTTGCTATAAATATAGGGTTTTAATCCTTATTTTTGAATGGCTAAAAACTGCGATTTGACTTTTAAAAAAACCACCGAAGAATCTTCTCACTACGATGATCTGGAACAGATGAGCATCCATGATCTTTTGGTTGCTATCAATGCTGAGGACAAAACCGTTCCGGATGCGGTGCAAAAAGCACTGCCTCAAATTGAAACGCTAGCCACAATGGTTGCCGAACAATTGAAGAATGGCGGTAGGTTATTTTATGTGGGTGCAGGGACCAGCGGACGCCTTGGGATTGTAGATGCGAGTGAATGTCCACCCACCTTTGGTGTTCCTCATGGTTTAGTGGTAGGGCTTATTGCCGGCGGAGATACGGCTATCCGAAAGGCGGTCGAATTTGCAGAGGACTCGAAAGAACAGGGTTGGAAAGACCTGGAAGATCACGCTATATCGAAAAAGGACATCGTAATCGGGATCGCAGCCTCGGGAACCACGCCGTATGTATTGGGTGCCTTAGAAGGTTGTAACGCGCATGAAATCCCAACGGGATGTATCACTTGCAATGCCGGTAGTCCGTTAGCTGAAACAGCGAAACTTCCTGTGGTAGTGATTGTGGGCCCGGAGTTCGTTACCGGTAGTTCGCGGATGAAGGCTGGAACAGCTCAGAAATTAGTGTTGAATATGATAAGTACTACTGCCATGATCCAGTTAGGGCGGATAAAAGGCAACAAGATGGTAGATATGCAATTGAGCAATAACAAACTCGTGGATCGGGGAACCCGAATGGTGATGGACGCATTAAATATCACCGAGGAAGAAGCCAATGTGCTGTTACTGAAACATCAAAGTGTGCGTAAAGCAATAGAGGCCTATAATGAAAGAACCTGATCAAAAATTTACTGATAAAAAGTTGTTAGTTAGAGGAATTAAAAGAATGGCCATTTCCATTCCAATACTAGTACTTACAACCTATATTTTGACCTTTGCTTTTCTGAACAAGGAAACTATACCTCTCTATATATTTCTTCCTTTAGGCATAATTTCTATGGGCACAACCATTTTTTTAATATACAGTGGATTGAAACTTATTTTAAAGGCTGTCTTTAATTAAGTACAATTGGCAATTTTACTTTTACTAATGTCCCTACAGCCTGTCCACGTTTATCATATAAATCTTTTATAGTTAAGTGATATTTCCCCTTATTTGAAGCAACAAAATTTTCCAAACGATCTTCAGTAAGTTTCATTCCGAAGGATTCGCGCTTCATCAATTTTTTCTTTTTATATTCGGAAGACTTTGTTCTTCCAACACCATTATCTTTTATAGTAACTTTAAGTACTCCATCTTTTTTCACAGCTGAAAAAAGCAACTCTTTTCTACCTTCTTTTGCCGCTAATCCATGCCAAATGGCATTCTCTAAAAAGGGTTGAAATAATAAGGCTGGAACTTTAATTGTATTTAATGAAAGTTCTTTGTCAATATTTAGAGTAAATAGAATTTCATTATTAAATCTAATATTTTCAACATTAACATAGAGTTTGGCAATTTCAATTTCTTGCGCTAAGGAAATATTTTTTTCCATGGAAGAAGACAATATCATCCTTATAAGTTTACTAAATTTGTTGAGATAAAACACCGCATTTTCTTGCTCATTATCAATGATAAACCCTTTAATAGAATTTAAGGAATTGAAAATGAAATGTGGATTCATTTGACTGCGAAGCGAAGCAAGTTTTAATTCTACTAAGTCACGTTCGTATTGGATGGTAAGACGCTCGAGTTTATCTCGCTCAACTTTGGCTTGTAATAACTCTACATCTTGTTCCAATTTTTTTCGTACTTCAATTTCCAGCTTTTTATTTTCTTCTAATTGGTTTATTAAATTTTCTTGAGCTTGATTACGCTCGTTTAAAATCAATTTCTGCTTTTTCCCTAACCCTAAGGAAAAAATAATATTCTCAAGGATAAAACCGAAATACAAATAAATATAAGACGGCTCGATCGACTCCCCTTCTGTTCTATATTGTAAGTATTTTAATAGCGATAACACCGAAAAGAATAACAAAATCAAAGACCCGGTTATTAAATAATACTTTAAAGGTCTTATTGATTTAAAAAACAAAATGTATAGAAAAATGCTTAAAATTAAGATGTAGATTACAAAAACAAAGTAGCCTTGCTCTACATAACTGTAGCTTCCCCCTAACGCATAATACAAAAATTTTAATGCGCAAAAACCTCCTATAATATATAATGCATTTATCAAATAGCGATACCACTTGGGAAAATCCTCTTTAATTTCAAGGAATTTAAATGCAAAAAAGAAATAAATAATATGGTAGGTCTCTGTGTAAATTTCACCGTATTCTTTAAAAATCCCCATATGGTCTAAAATGGAGGTTATAAACCCCGTTTGGGCAAAACGAATTTGGGAAAGAATTATAAAAGTTAAGTATAAAGAATAAAGAAGGTATAATTTATTTCTGTTTTGAAAAAAAAGAAATAAATGATACACAGACAATAACGTCAAGCCACCTAATACAAAATCAAGAAATCCGCTTTGGTAAGGAAATTCAAAAAAATTGTTCGTATTCTGTAGGGTATTAAATAGCAAGACGTTGTACAAGGGCATCACGTTTTGTTCTAGAAATAGGGATTTTTTGGTTATTAGACATAATTAAATAGTGTCCGTCTGCTCTTATATATTCCTTTATATGATATGTATTTACAACAAATGAATTATGAACTCTATAAAAAGCCTCATTAAGTAATTCTCGATCCACATCTTTAAGATTCTTTGTAATTACTTCACATTTCCCTTCTGTTAAATAAATCTCTGTATAATTACCATCAGACTTGCAATAAATGACCTCTTCATTATCTACAAACAATGTTCTACCGGATAGTGGTATTGAAATCTTTTTATTATTTGGTGGTCGAAGGCTGTCTATAACTTTATTTAATTCAAACCCCAAACCTTGCTTTTCTTTTTGACTAATAATTTTTGAAACAGCCCGCTTTAAATCATCAGAATCTATGGGTTTCAATAAATAATCAACCGCATTTTCTTTAAAAGCCTTAATCGCATAATTATCATATGCAGTTGTAATGATTAAATTAAAATCCCTAAAACGCAATTCCTTTAATAATTGAAAACCATCCATTTCAGGCATTTCAATATCCAAAAAAACACAATCTGGTTTTAAATAGTTAATCCCAGAAATTGCTTCAGAAGGGCTTGTAAATCCATCAAGAATGGAAACTTCTGGGCAAAACCGTTCAATTTCCCATTTTAGGTTTTTTATTGCGTTAGCCTCGTCGTCAACAATTATTGCTTTTAACATTGATGTATTTCCAATGGATTAAGACATAAAGATAATGACTACAACTTAAAAATAATTAATGGTTTTATGAATGGTCTTATTTTAAACTCAAATGGGGTCTACAGTTGTATGGATTTCAAATACTGACGTATAAACAGTGCTTTCCAATAATACATTAAATAGTACCATTTACACATATTTATCATCCATGCAGCCAAACCTATATAAGTCATTATCAATAGATTTTAACTTTGGATGACCATCGTTGAGTTTTATACAAATACATCTATAAAAGGTCATAACAAAAACACTGTTACAATGAAAACAAGAACTTTAGTATATTTTATCTCCTTCCTCTTTTTCTATCAGGCAAATAATGCACAAATCCTTGATAAAATTAAGAAGGTTAAAAATACCGTTGCCAAAACTATTTCATTGGATAAGTTAAAACAGGATCCAATAACCACTTCTTTTAACGACGTAGATAGAACTAAATATTTAGAAGATGATTTTGGAAATGATGCTGTATTTAAAAATATTCATGACCAACCTTATTCTTGGGAAAATGGTTTCTTTCTTGCACCAGGGTTTTATGAGGGGTATTTCAATTCTTTCTGCATTAAGGCTGGCACCTATGCCCCACAGAGAGGTGATGGTCGCTTTTATGCCGAACTAAAAGGCCCAAAAGCAGATATTATTGAAGCTATAATAGAAGGCTATCAAAAAAATCCTGACATCACACAAAAAGAAGTTCAATTACTGCTTTGGGCAATTGTGGCTAAAACAGATTTTCAAAAAATGAAGGGTGAAGTAAAAGTAATTGCAATAAAATTACTTACTCCAGAACAATTGGCTCGTTTAAGTACAAATGCCCTTGAAAGTTATGCATCTAATGAAATAAAAAAAATTGCTAAAAAAAATGAAACACTGCGTTATATACTGGAAGCGGAAAACAATTTAAGACGTAAATTTTATCAGGGTGTTTCAGATTACGAAGAATATGAAAAAATTGCCATGCGAGCTGGCGTTGAACCTGCTGAAAATATCTACAACAAAGGACGATGGACCAAACATCCAAATGGATTTTTTATCCGTTATAATATACAAAGCTATAGAGGGACCAAAACACAAATATATGTCCCTGAGGATGATATTGAAGCCTTTCAACCTATAAAAGGTAAGGGACCTTCAATTAATGAGCCTTATCCAATAGTTAATGGTAAATACTATAAGTCAAGAAATTCTATTGCAACTCCCTCAAATCCTTATGCACAACGTATTATACAAACAGATATAGAACCTGGAAGCACAGGTGGTCCTGGAACGGGTGGTCCTAACGGGAACGGAGGTTCTGGAAATGATGAAGACAATGGCAATGAGAATGACCAAGGTGGTGGTCAAGGAGGAGGCAGTGATAATCAAGGAGGAAACGAGGATCAAAACACCAATGATGACCAAAGTGGTGGACAAGATGGTAGTGATGACCAAGGTAGTGGTTCTGGAGAAAATAATGATTCTGGGGGAGTTTTACCATCTGATAATCAAGAAACAAACGCTTTTGAATGTGAAGAGGTAATAAATCCTATAGCAGATAAGAGCATTAGATTAGAAATGTTGAATCAAAATATACCGGGAGCGCTAGTTTGTGTTTTTAAAGGAGATTCAATAATTCACATGAAAGCGTATGGCAAAATGCGCTTAAACCATCCATTAACACTAAACACAAAATTACAATGGGCATCCATATCAAAGTCTGTTACAGCTGTAGCGGCAATACAAATGGTAGAAGAAGGCAGGTTGAAATTATCAGACAGCCCCTCTCAACTTCTCTCCTATTGGCCCAACAATGTTGAGGTTAAGGATATTAATGGGAAAAAGCTCACCGAAGATCGCTACGCCAATATCACCTTACGTCATTTGCTTAACAATAGTAGCGGAATACAGCATTATGGAAGAGGAAAAAATGAGTCTCAAGTAACAACCTACAAAAACAGAACCGTGAAATTTGCAAATAATGTAGAGTATACGCCATTAATCAATGGAGGATACAATGCAAAAAGCTCAGTATCACAATTTAACAAATCAGTTCTAGATTTCGACCCTGGAAAAGATTATCTGTATTCCTCTTATGGATTTAACTTAGCAGGTGCCATGATCGATTCTAAAATTCATTTTGGATACGATAGCTGGGTAAAAAAGCATATCTCGGTTCGATTAGGTCTAAGGAATTTTGATGAGGCAAAAGGGGCAAAGAACAGATATGGATATCAGGTTTTTGAAGATGGAATTTACTCTAATGAACCACTAGGAGATTATGACCATGTACTTCCATCAGGTGGTTGGGAATCTACTATTTGCGATTTAGCCACTTTTGCAAGAGCGCTCAGTAGAGGCGAACTCATTAAAGAAAAAGACGCCCTTTGGAAAAATAGCAATGTGCTTAGAGGATATGGATTTGGATTAAATCGCGCTGGAACAGGTAATGATACTCGAGTATTCCATGGTGGCACCAATAAGGGAAGTAGAGCCTATTTACTCTTTTTCCCAAGTGATGAAACCGGTATAGTAATCCTTGCACCTTTTGCTCAAGCCGAACTGGAACGGATGGCTAGGAATCTAGTTGAAGATTTAAAAATACGACCCGGACTGTACAGCTCAGAAAAAAAACCAATGGATAAGTGTCGAAGAGGTATGAAAAGCGATAAAGATCTATTTATTGGTGTTTGGAGGAAAACTGGTAATGAACAAATTATAAGAACCGGACTAGAGTTAGCAGAATTTCGAGATGAAATAAAAATCATGCGGGACTATGGTTACCACCTTGATGATTTTGAAATTCACGTTACCAATGACCATAAACAAATATACGATGGTGTATTTAAAAAAGGTAGAAAAATTCAAGTTTTGGTTACTGGCAAAGGTTACGCTGATATGTTACAAGAGGTAAATCGATTTAGATCTCAAAACCTCGAAATTGTCGATGTAGAGTATGGCCTATTTGATCCGAGCTCTGACGATTTGATGCTCAATAGCTCATTAAATGCATTATTTGAAAAAGGTGCGCCATTATCAACTTTAGAGTCCTGGAAAACACAAAGTGAATTTGTGCAACTGGTAACAGACTACAAATCCAATAATCTTAAAATAATTGATGTAGAGGGACACCCAAATCGTGACCAAACTATATTCACAGGGCTTTTTGTAAAAGGTACGGGCAACAATCTATTGATAGAGACACCTACCAAATTTATGGAAGGAATTCAAGCAGGTAGTTACGCTTCTTACGGCAAATTACTAGACGTGGACATGTTTCTTCGGGGTGACGATCCCAAAGCACGTTTTGTTATAAGCATTTGGGAACCTTCAAACACTAATATGCTCACTAGCTATGACACTGCTAAACAACCGGCTCTTGATTTCTGCACTTTTATGGACATGCATGAAGACAATAGAAATAATGGATACGAACTAATCGATTTAGATCGAATCTTTACACATGTGAAGTAATAATATTAAAACTACTCTAGAACGCTATAGATAAATTTTAAATATAAACATGAAAACTTTAAACCTTCTTTCACTCGTATTCCTTTTTTTTATTTGGGGGTGTAATAATACAAAACCAGATGAGAGCATCCCTGAAATTGAATCCAAAACTACCATTGAAAAACCAAACTCTAATCCAGTAGTTGAAAGTAGTACAATTGAAAAAAAAGAGAACACAAAAAAAAGCGCCAAAAAAGGTGACCATACCTCTACCGATTTTCGAGAACGTTTAAAAGCAACCGAACCTGCAACCAAGGCAGAATTTCAAAATTGGTTACCCGAGAGTCTAGGAGAGCTTACACGAATAGCGTTTACAAAAACTAGAATCTCACAAGACGATATTGCTTCAGCCGGAGCTATCTATAAAAATGGCGATGTAAAAAAACTTGAACTATCTATTGTAGACGGAGCGAGTAAAGATGGCCTTCTGGCTATCAACTCACATTATATAGCACATAATTCAGAATTAAGTAGTACTAATCCCTCTGGGTATGAGAAAACCTATGTACATAAAGGGTTAAAGGCATTGGAAACCTATGTAAAAGACAATAATTTCTACAGAATTCTTTTGTTTCACAATACGCGATTTGGAATAACCATTGAAAGTTATGGCTTAAGTCACGATGAACTTTGGAGTATAATAGAGCAAATAAAATTTGAAACATTAAACGAACTATAAATAAATAAAAAGTCATGAAAACTAGATACATACTTTGCTTTCTTTTATGCGCATTACTTTGTATGCCTTCGGCAGAAGCGCAATTATTAAAAAAAATAAAAGATAAGGTTTCAGAAGTGACCGGTTCAAATAAGAAAGAGGATACAAATTCTGAAAATGAAGAAAATGCGGAATCTGAAGAAAACACAGAACCCAACACGCCAACCGAAGAAGAAAAGAAAGCCAATGAAACCAAAATGGGGAATTTTTTTGGTGGCGGAATGGAAGGTGTACCAGACACCTATACTTTTTCCTACGCATTAACATACGAAATGACTAGCGGAAAAGAAACCAATACTTTAGAATATTTACTAGAGCCAGATACTGCGTACTTTGGAAATAAAATGGACGATCCTAGAGCCCAACAAATTATAGTATACGATCTAAAAAAGAATCTTATGGTCACTTTTATGGAGAATGACCAACAAAAAATGGCTATGAAAATGCGAATGCCTAGTATTAAAAAAGCAGAAAAGAAATTTGGGAAGAAAATTATTCCTGAAGATGATGAAGACGTGCAAATAATACCCATTGAAGGAAAAACCATTTTAGGGTATCAATGCGACGGATTTCGAGTAACCTCCAAAGACGGTGTAGGTAAGTTTTGGGTCACTAATGATGCCCCCGTGAGTTTAAATGGTGTGTATGCTAACTTTAGTTCGCTACCAAAAAGCGCCAAGGATCAGGCCTTACCCCTTAATGAAAAATCGTTGGTTATGGAGATGATGTATACTGCAAATAGAGGTAAAAAGAACAATATGCACATGATCTGTACCGAACTAAAGGAAAATCCGATTGAAATTCACAAGGAAGATTATAAAACAGGAATTTAAAACTTCTTCATAAAATTATTGTATGAAAACTAAATTCATTTTAATAGTATGTTTCTTAATTGTTAGTTTAAACGTTGAAATCAACGCACAAACACCTGTTCCGGAAGATTATTTTGATTTATATGATAATGAACCCAGTGAGGATGATGATGGAAATACTGAAGAACTTAAAATAGATGATATTAATATTTATGAGCTTAAAGCAGTATTTGATGCAACTGGGGCTCTTGGCGCTTTTCCTTCAATGGTTATTCTTGACGGCCAATTAGTTGATCGGGATTGTGATGAAACCTTTACTTGTATGGTAAATACCCTATTTAAGGTATTCAAAATCGCCGAATATGAGCATTATTTAAAATCTGATGACCTAAGCTGTAATGTTAGGAAAGTATTATTACAGGATTACGCCATGTATTTAATAACACTCAATTTGGATATTTACTGTATTGATCATTTACATCCGGATAGCAATGAATTGAGTGATGTTCAATTAATTAATGTAATGTTAGCCATAAGTGACTTTTTAGAAGCTATAACCGAAGAGAGTGTTGCCGCTATGAAAGCATGGCCTATGCTTTTTCCATATAGAAAAATTAGAGAAGTTGCAGACCCTTTTTGCTCTAAAGAACTCAAAAATGGTACCATATGTGACTGTGGAGAGTATAATGGAACGTTAGATACAGCAGAAAAAAATAAGCTACTTATGGATATACGTACCATAATAGATGATATCAACCCAATGTGGCAAACTGCAAAAGCCATAGAAATTAATCAAAAACTTAAAGCCTTACCTTGTCAAGATTAATTATTAAAATTCGAAAAATAAATAATTAGCTAAATTATATACATAAAATAAATCGCATTTAAATCAACAAAGGGGATTTTATTAGAAGGGGGCGATTCCCTAACACCCATGGTTGTGCAGCAAGCATGCAGATGGAAGCAATCCCGCTACAAGCAGGACCTAGAGCCGCGATATGCTTTCGGTGTGGTAATAAAAAAAAACCCTGAAGTAGAGTAAACTCACTTCAGGGTTTAAAGAAGGCGGCGACCTACTTTTCCACAAATGTAGTATCATCGGCGCAAACGGGCTTAACTTCTCTGTTCGGAATGGTAAGAGGTGAGCCCCGTCGCTATAACCACCTTAAGTTTTTCGTGTTGGATTAGGGTTTGACCGATTATGGTCTACCTGCTACCCTGTCACGCTCCCCTATGGGGAGAAATATTATAACATACTGGAAGTAAGAAATAGGAAAAAAGCGTTTTTTGTAAGCTTATAAAAGAGACTGCTCTCCCTCCTTTCGGAGGGAGAAGCGCGTACATAAGCATACGGGTTATTAGTATCACTCGGCTACATGCGTTACCGCACTTCCACCTGTGACCTATCAACGTGGTAGTCTCCCACGACCCTTTAAAGAAATCTCATCTTGTGGTGGGTTTCGCGCTTATATGCTTTCAGCGCTTATCCCTTCCCAACGTAGCTACCCAGCAGTGCCCCGGGCGGGACAACTGGTACACCAGAGGTTAGTCCAACTCGGTCCTCTCGTACTAGAGTCAGATCCACTCAAATTTCTTGCGCCCACTGTAGATAGAGACCGAACTGTCTCACGACGTTCTGAACCCAGCTCGCGTGCCACTTTAATGGGCGAACAGCCCAACCCTTGGGACCTTCTCCAGCCCCAGGATGTGACGAGCCGACATCGAGGTGCCAAACCCCCCCGTCGATGTGAGCTCTTGGGGGAGATCAGCCTGTTATCCCCGGAGTACCTTTTATCCTTTGAGCGATGGCCCTTCCATGCGGAACCACCGGATCACTATGCTCTACTTTCGTACCTGATCGACTTGTAGGTCTCTCAGTCAAGCTCCCTTATGCCATTGCACTCTACACACGATTGCCAACCGTATTGAGGGAACCTTTAGAAGCCTCCGTTACTCTTTTGGAGGCGACCACCCCAGTCAAACTACCCACCACGCACTGTTCTCCGCGGTTGCGGAGTTAGGCTTCAAATAAGTAAAGGGTGGTATTTCAACAGTGACTCCACCACGCCTGGCGACGCAGCTTCAAAGTCTCCCACCTATCCTACACATTACTTATCCAAAGTCAATACGAAGCTATAGTAAAGGTTCACGGGGTCTTTTCGTCCCACAGCGGGTAAACGGCATCTTCACCGTTACTACAATTTCACCGAGCTCATGGCTGAGACAGTGTCCAGATCGTTACACCATTCGTGCAGGTCGGAACTTACCCGACAAGGAATTTCGCTACCTTAGGACCGTTATAGTTACGGCCGCCGTTTACCGGGGCTTCAATTCAATGCTTCGCACAAGTGCTTACATCTCCTCTTAACCTTCCGGCACCGGGCAGGTGTCAGGCCCTATACATCATCTTTCGATTTAGCAGAGCCCTGTGTTTTTGATAAACAGTCGCCTGGACCTCTTCACTGCGGCCACGCCGGAGCGTGGCGACCCTTCTCCCGAAGTTACGGGTCTATTTTGCCTAGTTCCTTAGCCATGAATCTCTCGAGCACCTTAGAATTCTCATCCCAACTACCTGTGTCGGTTTAGGGTACGGGCTGCTTCACTCGCTTTTCTTGGAAGTCGATACAATGGATTATCACCGCAGCCGTAGCCTTAGTGTACTATCGCCGTGTTACCACTGGCTTCAACGTGCTATTCCGTCAGCACGCACCATCTTTTCGCCTCCGTCACTTTTAACGTGAGCAGGTACAGGAATATTAACCTGTTGGCCATCCACTACCCCTTTCGGGTTCGCGTTAGGTCCCGACTAACCCTCAGCTGATTAGCATAGCTGAGGAAACCTTAGTCTTTCGGTGTGCGGGTTTCTCGCCCGCATTATCGTTACTTATGCCTACATTTTCTTTTGTAGCCGTTCCAGCAAACCTCACAGTTCACCTTCAACACAACTACAATGCTCCCCTACCACAGATTACTCTGTCCATAGCTTCGGTAATACACTTATGCCCGATTATTATCCATGCCGGACCGCTCGACTAGTGAGCTGTTACGCACTCTTTAAATGAATGGCTGCTTCCAAGCCAACATCCTAGCTGTCTGGGCAGTCCAACCTCGTTTATTCAACTTAGTGTATATTTTGGGACCTTAGCTGATGGTCTGGGTTCTTTCCCTCTCGGACATGGACCTTAGCACCCATGCCCTCACTGCTTTACATCATTTTATAGCATTCGGAGTTTGTCAGGAATTGGTAGGCGGTGAAGCCCCCGCATCCAATCAGTAGCTCTACCTCTATAAAACTAATAAAACGCTGCACCTAAATGCATTTCGGGGAGTACGAGCTATTTCCGAGTTTGATTGGCCTTTCACCCCTACCCACAGGTCATCCCAAGACTTTTCAACGTCAACGGGTTCGGGCCTCCACTATGTGTTACCACAGCTTCACCCTGCCCATGGGTAGATCACACGGTTTCGCGTCTACTACTGCTAACTAAACGCCCTATTCAGACTCGCTTTCGCTACGGATCCGTACCTGAAGTACTTAACCTTGCTAACAACAGTAACTCGTAGGCTCATTATGCAAAAGGCACGCCGTCACACATAAATGCGCTCCGACCGCTTGTAAGCGTATGGTTTCAGGTTCTATTTCACTCCCTTGTTCAGGGTTCTTTTCACCTTTCCCTCACGGTACTGGTTCACTATCGGTCTCTCAGGAGTATTTAGCCTTATCGGATGGTCCCGACAGATTCATACAGGGTTTCACGTGCCCCGCACTACTCAGGATACTGCTATCTATAACGTTCTTTACTTATACCGGGCTATCACCGTCTGTGGCCACTCTTTCCAAAGTGTTCTAATTCATCACGCATAAAATGTCGCAGTCCTACAACCCCAAAATTGCCGTAACAACTTTGGTTTGGGCTAATTCGCGTTCGCTCGCCGCTACTAACGAAATCACTTTTGTTTTCTCTTCCTCCGGGTACTTAGATGTTTCAGTTCCCCGGGTTCGCCTCCTTTAAAGGATACTATGTCTTCAACATAGTGGGTTGCCCCATTCGGAAATCTGCGGATCAAAATGTATGTGCCATTCCCCGCAGCTTATCGCAGCTTATCACGTCCTTCTTCGCCTCTGAGAGCCTAGGCATTCCCCATACGCCCTTACTTTGCTTATTGTACTTTTTTGCTCTTTTAATGAGTTTACTATAACTAAAAATCTATTCATCGATGGCGTAATAAAACACCACCAAGTGAAAAAATTCTTAATTGAAAAAATTGCTTTTCTCGTATTTCTTATTTCCCAATATGTCAATGAACGTTTCTGATCTCCTTCATCATTCTTACGCCTGCCTTTAGGGACAAACCAAATGAAATCAACAATCAAATATCGTATCAAGCCGATCGTTTTTCAGAGTGTTGCTTCGCAACCAACCTCAAACTCCCATCTTGAAAAACTTTTAAATAGCCTTCAAAATGTGCTAACCCAGTCGAGATGACCAAGCTGCTCGTTTTTCGAAGTGTTGCTTCGCAACCAACCTCAAACTCCCATCTTGAAAAACTTTTAAAAGTATTCTCACTTGTCGAGAAAATCAAAGCAAGCTTTGTTTTCTCTCCTGCGTTTCAAATACCCCTTTTTAAAAGTTTTATCTGTGGAGAATATCGGAGTCGAACCGATGACCTCCTGCGTGCAAGGCAGGCGCTCTAGCCAGCTGAGCTAATTCCCCATGATGATGAACAACTACCAATTTAGCAATCAATAATTGTTAACCACTTTCGTAATCGCTCAACTTCCAGAATTTCCAAAATAAAAAAGTAGTAGTCTCGGGCAGACTCGAACTGCCGACCTCTACATTATCAGTGTAGCGCTCTAACCAGCTGAGCTACGAGACTATTCTTTACTTCTTTATTCTAAATTATATTATAAAATTGACAGCTAAACCAAGTAAAAACTCCATTGATCTCTCAACGGTTGTTTCTATTTGTCTCCAAAAGTCGTACAGGTTTCCTATCCTAACAGATAGAAAATCTCTAGAAAGGAGGTGTTCCAGCCGCACCTTCCGGTACGGCTACCTTGTTACGACTTAGCCCCAGTTACCAGTTTTACCCTAGGCAGCTCCTTGCGGTCACCGACTTCAGGTACCCCCAGCTTCCATGGCTTGACGGGCGGTGTGTACAAGGCCCGGGAACGTATTCACCGCATCATGGCTGATATGCGATTACTAGCGATTCCAGCTTCACGGAGTCGAGTTGCAGACTCCGATCCGAACTGAGACCGGTTTTATAGATTCGCTCCTTCTCACGAAGTGGCTGCTCTCTGTACCGGCCATTGTAGCACGTGTGTAGCCCAGGACGTAAGGGCCGTGATGATTTGACGTCATCCCCACCTTCCTCACGGTTTGCACCGGCAGTCTTGTTAGAGTTCCCGACTTGACTCGCTGGCAACTAACAACAGGGGTTGCGCTCGTTATAGGACTTAACCTGACACCTCACGGCACGAGCTGACGACAACCATGCAGCACCTTGTAAATTGTCCGAAGAAAAAGGTGTTTCCACCCCTGTCAACTTACATTTAAGCCCTGGTAAGGTTCCTCGCGTATCATCGAATTAAACCACATGCTCCACCGCTTGTGCGGGCCCCCGTCAATTCCTTTGAGTTTCATTCTTGCGAACGTACTCCCCAGGTGGGATACTTATCACTTTCGCTTGGCCACTCAGACCGAAGTCCGAACAGCTAGTATCCATCGTTTACGGCGTGGACTACCAGGGTATCTAATCCTGTTCGCTCCCCACGCTTTCGTCCATCAGCGTCAATATAGTGTTAGTGATCTGCCTTCGCAATCGGTATTCTGAGTAATATCTATGCATTTCACCGCTACACTACTCATTCTAACCACTTCACACTAATTCAAGACAATCAGTATCAGAGGCAATTTTACGGTTGAGCCGCAAACTTTCACCCCTGACTTAACTGCCCGCCTACGGACCCTTTAAACCCAATGATTCCGGATAACGCTTGCATCCTCCGTATTACCGCGGCTGCTGGCACGGAGTTAGCCGATGCTTATTCTTACGGTACCGTCAAATTCCTACACGTAGGAGTGTTTCTTCCCGTATAAAAGCAGTTTACAACCCATAGGGCAGTCTTCCTGCACGCGGCATGGCTGGATCAGGCTCTCGCCCATTGTCCAATATTCCTCACTGCTGCCTCCCGTAGGAGTCTGGTCCGTGTCTCAGTACCAGTGTGGGGGATCCCCCTCTCAGGGCCCCTACCTATCGTAGTCTTGGTGTGCCGTTACCACACCAACAAACTAATAGGACGCATACTCATCTTACACCGTAACCTTTACTATAAAAGTGATGCCACTTCTATAGACCATGGGGTATTAATCTTCATTTCTAAAGGCTATCCCCCAGTGTAAGGCAGATTGTATACGCGTTACGCACCCGTGCGCCACTCGTCAGCGGATTGCAAGCAATCCCTGTTACCGTCCGACTTGCATGTGTTAGGCCTGCCGCTAGCGTTCATCCTGAGCCAGGATCAAACTCTTCATCGTTAAATCATATATATGTTACCATACTACTTCCTTCAACAACAAATAGTCTAAACCCAAAAAAAATCTCAAGAGTTTTAACTTAGTTTAGTTTTCGATATAGACCCGGACGTTTCCATCCAAATCCATATACGCTGTCAATTTCAATATCTCAATGAACTTTGTATAACTTAAAAAAAACAACCTCAAAAAATATCTATCAGCTGTTTTTAGCGGGTGCAAATATACAACATTTTTTATACCCAACAAGGATTTGAAAATTTATTTCAAAAAATAAAATGTGATGTTTGAATTTCCCCGTATTAAGAACTTATGCTTGCTTGTAAAAGCGGATGCAAATATACAGTCCATTTTATTTTCTGCAAGTTATTAGACAAGTAATTTTTAAAAAAATATCGCTTCTACATTTAAGTAATTGATCCTTCCTAATTTATATTCCCAATAATTTTTTAGCTCACTTTTTACCTTTATATATATACTAGCAAAAATAAAACACCGCGTTAGGGATAGAAGTGACATCCCCTGTAGTGCCGATGAAGTATAGCGAAGCTCACTACACGACTACTACAGGGATATAACGGATAGCCCGCCCCTGCAGGGCGCTCTGCTCTCCTGCAGGGGAACGCTCTACCTGTAGAATATAAAGAACAAAGCGTATTGTAAAACGAATAAAACAGTAGTATCTTTACGCCCTTAAAATAGTAAGGTTATGATAGGAATCACGCTACCGGACGGAAGTGTAAAACAAGTGAAAGCAGGGACTACTCCCATGGATGTGGCAACAAGCATTAGTGAGGGACTTGCACGAAATGTAATTTCGGCATCATTTAATGGTGAAAAAGTGGAGGCTTCTACCCCACTCACCCAGGATGGATCACTTGTACTTTATACCTGGCGTGACGACGAAGGCAAACAGGCTTTCTGGCATTCCTCCTCCCATATCATGGCTCAGGCCCTGGAAGAAATGTATCCCGGGATCAAACTTACAATTGGTCCGGCAATTGAGAATGGCTTTTATTATGATGTAGACCTGAACGGACACAACATTTCTGAAAAGGACCTGCCGGCTATAGAAAATAAAATGCTGGAAATCGCCAGGGAGAAACACGAGTTTAAAATGCGGTCTGCTTCTAAAAAGGAGGCTCTGGATTTTTATCAGAAACAAGGGAACCAGTATAAAGTGGAACTCATTGAGAACCTTGAAGACGGCACCATCACGTTTTGCGATCACGACACTTTTACCGATCTGTGCCGGGGTGGACATATACCTAACACAGGGATCGTGAAAGCAGTAAAACTAATGAGCATTGCCGGTGCCTATTGGCGTGGGGATGAAAACAATACTCAGCTCACACGTATTTACGGAATTTCATTTCCGAAGCAAAAAGATCTAAAGGAATACCTGGAACTGCTGGAAGAAGCCAAAAAAAGAGACCACAGAAAACTAGGGAAGGAACTCGAACTGTTTACCTTTTCGCAAAAGGTGGGGCAAGGACTTCCGCTGTGGTTACCCAAAGGAGCTGCCTTAAGGGAACGGCTTGAGAATTTCCTGAAGAAAGCGCAGAAAAAAGCCGGGTACGAAATGGTGGTTTCACCACATATAGGGCAGAAGGAATTATATGTAACATCGGGCCACTACGAGAAGTACGGAGCCGATAGTTTTCAGCCGATCAAAACTCCAAACGAGGACGAGGAATTCCTGCTCAAGCCCATGAATTGTCCGCATCACTGCGAGATGTATAAAAGCAAACCCTGGTCGTACAAAGATCTGCCTAAGCGATTTGCAGAATTTGGTACCGTATACAGATATGAACAGAGTGGAGAATTACACGGCCTTACAAGAGTACGTGGTTTTACCCAGGATGACGCCCATATCTTCTGTACTCCAGATCAACTTGATGAGGAATTTAAAAAGGTGATCGACCTGGTGTTGTATGTTTTTGGTTCCTTAGGGTTTGAAGATTTTGTTACCCAGGTTTCGCTTCGCGATCCGGATAATCCTGAGAAATATATTGGCGACCCGGAGCTATGGGAAAAGGCCGAACAAGCCATTGTAAGCGCAGTACAAGACAAAGGACTGGACTATGTGATGGAAACCGGTGAAGCCGCTTTCTACGGTCCGAAACTGGATTTTATGGTACGTGACGCCCTTGGTAGAAGCTGGCAGTTAGGAACCATCCAGGTAGACTACACCTTGCCGGAGCGATTCGAGCTAACCTATAAGGGGAGCGATAACGAATTGCACAGACCGGTGATGATCCATCGTGCTCCATTTGGAAGTATGGAACGTTTTGTGGCCATTTTACTGGAGCACACGGGAGGTAATTTTCCGCTTTGGCTGATGCCGGAGCAGGTTAGTATCTTGTCTCTCAGTGAAAAATACGAGAAATACGCTCAAAAAGTTTTAAATTTGCTTGAAAATAACGAAATTCGCGCCCTTGTAGATAATAGGAACGAAACCATTGGGAAGAAGATCAGGGAGGCGGAGATGAATAAGATCCCATATATGCTGATCGTTGGAGAGCAGGAAGAAAAAGATGGTACGGTTTCTGTAAGAAAGCATAGCGAAGGTGATCTGGGCACTATGAGCGTTGAGAAATTTTCTGAATTAATTAGTTCGGAAATTGAAAAGAACAGTGTCGAATTTAATGTGTAACATATCCGTTTAAACGGAATTAATAAATATAGTCATAGCAATACGAAGAAAAAGAAGTAGAGGCCCTGCAAGGGTCATTAAAGAAGATCAACACAGGATCAACGAAAAAATCCGTGCGGAAGAAGTGCGGTTAGTTGGTGATAATGTAGAAATTGGAATTTATTCCAGGCAACAGGCTTTGGATATAGCCGATGAACTGGGATCGGACCTTGTAGAGATCTCACCTAATGCCACCCCACCTGTATGTAAGGTGATGGATTATAAGAAGTTCGTTTACGAACAAAAGAAACGTGAAAAGGCGTTAAAGGCGAAAGCCTCTAAGGTCGTGGTCAAAGAAATACGATTTGGCCCTAATACCGATGATCACGATTATCAGTTTAAGAAAAAACACGCAGAGAAGTTCTTAAAGGACGGAGCGAAATTGAAAGCCTATGTATTCTTTAAAGGGCGATCGATAATTTATAAAGACCAGGGAGAAATATTATTATTACGCCTGGCGCAGGAATTGGAAGACTACGGTAAAGTAGAACAAATGCCAAGACTGGAAGGAAAGCGAATGACTATGTTCATCGCCCCTAAGAAAAAATAAATTGAATTAAAATATTTATCCGCTCAATCAATTGTGAAAGTGGGTAAAGAGCGAAGTAATATATAAACGTAGGAAACATGCCGAAACAAAAAACAAAATCCAGTGCAAAGAAGCGATTTAAGCTAACAGGTACTGGTAAGATCAAAAGAAAGCATGCGTTTAAAAGTCACATCTTAACAAAGAAGTCGAAAAAACGCAAGCTAGCCTTAACTCATGACACCACGGTGCACAAGAGTGATGAGGATAACGTTAAACAAATGCTTCGATTGAAGTAAGCGTTTAACCGGTTAATCAATTTTAATAACCCTGGAGTATGGCCTGAAAAGTGTTTTAAGTTTGAGATAAAATTTCAAGATTAAAACCGCCTGCTACAAAAACAAGTAAATTATGCCAAGATCAGTAAATTCAGTTGCTTCAAGAGCCAGAAGAAAAAAGGTGATGAAGCACGCCAAAGGTTACTTTGGAAGACGTAAAAATGTATGGACCGTTGCGAAGAATGCCGTGGAAAAAGCCATGTTGTATTCATACCGCGATCGTCGTGCAAAAAAGAGAAATTTCCGATCCCTGTGGATCACGCGTATTAACGCAGGGGCACGCCAACACGGAATGTCTTATTCTCAGTTCATGGGAAAACTCAAGGCTAACGATATCGAATTGAACCGTAAGGTTCTTGCCGACCTGGCCATGAATCATCCTGAAGCTTTTAAAGCTGTAGTAGACAAAGTAAAATAAGACAATCAACATATTATTTCGCTGAAAACCCGCTCCCTGAGAGCGGGTTTTTTTATAGCCCAACACATCTTCAAAATGCTTACATACTAATAATTCGTACTTTAGTGAAAACGTAAATGGCTCACTTTGAGATATTTTCTTATCATCTTGACCTATGTAGCACTTTCTGTCTGCGGTACGGCACAGAACGATAACAAATTGCACTATACCGGAAGCGACGGCAAGCGTATTTACCTACCTCTGGGAAAGATATCGTTCGCAGATTCGGTGGTAAAATTCAATATGGGATATCCAAGGCCAATTTCCAAATACCGAGACAGCAGCCAGTCCCTCCACAAGCCAAACTACCGCGGCTATGACAACGCCGATTTCATAACATTAGGTTGTGAGGGCAGTATAGTTTTAAAGTTCACGAATAATGGGTTTATGAATTTAAAAGGGCACGACCTCACCATTTTCGAAGTAGGCCCATCCAGGGAGCGAACCCGAGTGGAAGTAAGTACCGACGGTGAGCATTGGATCTACGCAGGCCTTGCAAAGGGAGGCACCTCAAAACTGGAATTTGATGATGAGAAGATAGATCCCAACTTGTTATTCTATTACGTAAAGCTTCAGGATTTAAAAGACGAATGCTCCGGAAAAAGTGCAGGGGCAGATATCGATGCGGTTGCGGCGATCAATAGCGTTATCCGCTTAACTGTGAATGCCGATGTACTTTTTGATGTTGCTGAATACCGACTTAAGCCGTCTTCAAAACACACCCTGGACTCACTTGCCCAATCCATACAGGTGGTGCAAAATGCTACCATATTAATAGAAGGCCATACAGACAGTGATGGAGATGAGGCCTATAACCTCAGACTTTCAGACAATAGATGTCAATCGGTACGCAGGAAACTAAAGCAATTACTTTCGAAATTCGGGACTTATAAATTTGAGACCAAAGCCTACGGTGAAACCAGGCCCAGGGTTGAAAATTCTTCAGATGAAAACAAACAGATAAACCGCAGAGTGGAAGTTATGGTGTTTCCCCCAAAAGATTACTACGATTCCTTACCCGATAACTAGATCAAGTCTTTTGCTTTTTCTTTTTCGCAGCCGGGAAAAGAACGTTGTTCAGTATAAGACGATATCCCGGTGACGTTGGGTGTAGTGCGAGTTCGGTTTTGGCATCTCCTACCCTGTGTTGATAATCTTCGGGATCATGCCCGCCGTAGAAAGTAAAGAAGCCTTTTCCTTTTATACCGTGTATATAGCGTGCTTCTCCATTGGTTTTATTTTCTCCCATAATGAGCACATTAGATTTTACAGTGCTTCTTCTATAGGAGGTGGTTTGCCCCATAAATCCTTTTACTAGTGAAGTGTGATTTTGAACAAGCATACACGGAATTGGATCCCATTTTGCCGAATAATCCATGAGAGAGAAATAGTCTGTCTCTTTGATGATACGTCGATCCCGTGTCATGTCTATAGTTGAGAATTCGTAGACCATAGGACTTCGCTCGAGGGTAAAATCTTTAAAAGCGAATGTCTTGGAAAAATCTATTTTACTTTGGTAGCCAGGTTCGCTGGGATCTCCATCGAACATAGGCTCGCAAATATCTACACCTTCAGCCGCCAGGGCAATGTCGAAACTATCGGTAGCACTACACATGGCAAACATAAATCCGCCCCCAATCACATAGTCCCTAATTTTAAGAGACACATCTCTTTTGGCTTCTGAAACCTTGTCGTAGCCTAATTTATTTGCCAACATCTCTGCTTTTCGTTTTTCTTCGATATACCATGGCGCTGAACGATAAGCGCGGTAGAATTTACCGTATTGCCCGGTGAAATCTTCATGGTGAAGATGTAACCAATCGTAAAGAAGTAATTGGTCGCTTAACACCTCTTCGTCGTAAACTACGGTATAAGGAATTTCGGCATAGGTGAGTACCATGGTCACTGCATCGTCCCAGGGTTGATTGCCCTTAGGGGAGTACACAGCTATACGGGGAGCTTTTTCAAGAACAACCGCCTCCATGTTCTGAGATGGGCTGCTAATTTCGGTTAGGATCTGTTCGGCTTTAGAATCGGATAAGATCTCGTAAGACACACCCCTGATCTGGCATTCTTTTCTAATTTCTTCGGCGTCCGGTAATAGAAAGGAGCCGCCTCGGTAATTGAGAAGCCATTTTACTTTTTGTTGTCGTTCCAGGGTCCAGTAGGTGATACCATAGGCCTTGAGATGTTCTTTTTGTCCTTCGGCATCCATAGGAATAAGGATATAGGATGCAGACAACTGCATAGAAAACAAAAGGCAGATAATAAAAATTATATTCTTCTTCATGCTAAGATGCTTACTACAAAAGTTAAGCCAAGATAACGGTTTATTTGCGATTATCCCTGTAGAATATCTTACTTACGATCTTCCATTCACCGTCAACCTTTAAAAGATTCATATAGTCTATAAAGGCAAAATCCTTATAAATGATCTCCAGCCGGGCATGAGCGGCGTTACCCATAATGTCGAGATGGGTGATGCGGGTCTCTCGATTCTGTTTTGGGCCGGGTTTCATTATCCCTTTAAAAAAATTGATGGCATTCACTTCGGTGTAGCCATCGGCACCTATGTATTTCATTGTGGCATTGTCATGAAATGCTTTTTTCAGCGTTTCGAAATCGTTATTGGTTCCTCCGTCCAGATAATAATTAAGGGTTTGAGTTACCATCTCCTTGTCCTGGGAGATCGCCGGTAATGATAGTGACAGTAAAAATAGAAATAGGATAGATCGTCTCATGATATTAAATTTTACAACTGTTTTGTATGCACAAAGTAGTTACAAAATTAATGACAAAGGCTTAATTAAATGCTAAATCTGTGGTTAGAACGGCACGTCGTTATCGTCGTCTGGTGAGAGGTCGTTGTTCATACTACTGCCGAAAGCTTCATCGGCAGATGGGAAACTATCTGTTTTGAAAGTGTCGTCGTTGGCGGCATCATTCATACGAGAGTGGATCTCTGTTGGGAAATCGAAGGTCTCCAGATTCTCAAACCTACCCAGGTGCCCGATAAATTTAAGTCGAATCTCATCCAGGCCACCGTTACGATGTTTAGACACAATAAACTCTGCCTGCCCTGCTGTAGGGGTACGGTCTTCGTCATCCCATTCGTCTATTTTATAATATTCGGGACGATAGATAAAGGAAACGATATCGGCATCTTGCTCGATTGCTCCAGATTCCCTTAGGTCACTTAATAGAGGCCGTTTGCTACCCCCTCGGGTCTCCACGGCTCGGGAGAGCTGAGACAGTGCTATCACCGGAACATTGAGTTCCTTCGCCAGAGCTTTTAGGTTCCTGGAAATAGTTGAAATTTCCTGCTCGCGGTTACCGCCTTTCTGGCTCCCCCCGGCGGTCATTAATTGCAGGTAATCCACTATGATCAGTTGAATACCGTGCTGGGAGGATAGTCGTCTTGCTTTGGCGCGAAGATCGAAGATGGATAAAGAAGGAGTATCGTCTATAAATAGAGGTGCCTTTTCAAGCCCTTTCACTTTTACATTGAGTTGTTCCCACTCGTGTTTTGCCAGATTTCCGGTTCGGAGTTTCTCCGAACTTAAACCGGTTTCAGAAGAAATAAGACGAGTAATAAGTTGTACTGAAGACATTTCCAGGGAAAAGAACGCAACAGGGATATTATGTTCCACGGCTATATTTCGTGCCATAGATAAGGTTAGAGCTGTTTTACCCATACCCGGACGAGCAGCAATAATTATGAGGTCACTGGGTTGCCATCCCGAAGTGAGTTTATCTACCTTGGTAAATCCTGAAGGAATACCAGACAGACCTTCCCTATTCGCAATTTCCTCAATTCTTTTCTTGGCCTGGATCACCAAACTCTGAGCAGTTTCTGAAGAACGTTTGATGTTCCCCTGGGTAATTTCATACAACTTAGCCTCGGCATTATCCAGCAGATCGAAAACGTCTGTGGTCTCATCGTAGGAATCCTCAATGATCTCGTTTGAGATCTTTATAAGGCTTCTTTGAATGTATTTCTGAAGGATGATCCTGGCGTGGAATTCTATATGGGCTGAAGACGATACTTTTTGGGTGAGTTGAACCAGGTAAAACTCCCCTCCGGCTGCATCCAGCTTAGCATCCTTCTTTAATTGGGCTGAAACGGTTAATAAGTCCACCGGCTCGCTATTCTCAAAAAGAGTGTGAATGGCTTCAAAGATGTGTTGATGTGCTTCTTTGTAGAAAACCTCGGCGTTTAGGATATCGATCACTTCATCGACCCCTTTCTTATCGATCATCATAGCACCAAGCACAACCTCCTCTAAATCAGTAGCTTGCGGAGGTAACTTACCTTTTTCCAAAGAAATAATCTGGGAAGGCCTGGATGGATAAGATGTGTGAGGTTTCAGTTTTTCCATTGAGCGAATGTAAATAAAATGTTAAGAGCAGTAGAATTTTTCGAACTTTGTATATTAACCGGTCTTCAACAATTGAACTGTTAACAACTCAATTTTATTGTTAATAAGTTACAAAAAAATCCGAAGCTAAAACTTCGGATTTTCAGAAGGGTTGTTATTGCTGAATCTAGCCTTTAAAGACTCCCATTTCGGAATATTTTTCCATCCGCTTTTCCACCAATTCTGTTGGGGATAAATTTTGCAAACTTCGATATGCTTTTTCAATTGCGTTGGCAACGAGAAGATATGTTTTTTCCTTATCGCTATGAGCACCTCCAAGAGGTTCCTTAACGATCTGATCGATCAGTTTCAACTTCTTCATATCTGCTGCGGTAAGCTTTAATGCTTCGGCAGCCTGCTCTTTAAATTCCCAGCTTCTCCACAAGATTGAAGAACAACTTTCGGGTGAAATTACAGAGTACCAGGTATTCTCCAACATTAGAACTTTATCGCCCACTCCTATACCGAGGGCGCCACCACTTGCCCCTTCACCAATTATCATTACAATAATAGGTACTTCGAGACGGGTCATTTCCATAATATTTCGGGCGATAGCCTCACCTTGGCCTCGCTCTTCAGCTTCAAGGCCCGGATACGCACCAGGGGTATCAATAAGGGTAACTACTGGAATCCCGAATTTTTCGGCAGATTTCATAAGACGCAAAGCTTTACGATATCCTTCCGGGTTCGCCATTCCAAAATTCCTGTACTGCCTGGTTTTAGTATTGTAACCTTTTTGCTGGCCAATGAACATATAACTCTGGTCACCGATCTTGCCCAGGCCACCAATCATGGCTTTATCGTCCTTGAAGGCGCGATCGCCGTGAAGTTCTAAAAAAGAATCCCCACAAATGGCTTTTATATAATCCAAAGTGTAGGGACGATTAGGGTGACGTGATAATTGTACACGCTGCCAAGGAGTAAGATTTTTATAAATCTCCTTTTTGGTCTCTTCAAGTTTAAGCTCGATCTGCTTACATGTATTACTTACATCGACATCACTTTCCTCGCCGATCTTACAAGCTTTTTCATACTGCTCCTGAAGCTCCTTAATAGGTAATTCAAATTCAAGATATTCCATAGTCTCGCGCTACTGTATTTTTTGCTTAGCTTACAAAGATAAAACTTTGTATTTAGTTAGACTCCTTCGCTTGTTTTTTTATTGTTCTTCTTGTTTTCACTACTCCATTTGCCAGCACGGTAACCAAAATGATCAACGCCCCATAATAAAACTGAGGGCTCATATTTTCTGAATCTCCCAAAATGAACAATGCCAATAGGATCCCATAAACCGGTTCAAGATTAATGGTAAGCATTACGGTGTAGGGGCTTAACCATTTCATTACATGAATGGACGCAATAAAAGCATAGGCAGTACACACGGTGGCAAGAATTAGTAAATAGATCCAGTCATTAGAACTTAGTTGGAAGAATTCGGAGGTAAGATCGCCATTGAATAAGAGGAAGATCGAGATGCAAAGGGTTCCGAAGAACAATTCATAAAAAGAAATAACCGAAGCCCGATGCCGCTTCGCCATTTTGCCATTTATCACCGAGAACAGAGAACCAAGAAAGGATGAACACAGGGCAAGTAGTATTCCCATAGCGTAACCAGTCTCAAATTGAAAGATTATATACAACCCTACAACTACCAGTAATCCAAATAAAACCTCATACCCAATAATTCTTCTGCGATAATACAATGGTTCCAGAAAAGAAGTAAAAAATGCCCCGGTAGACATTACTGCCAGGGTGACCGACACATTTGAAACTTTTATCGCGCCAAAAAAAGCCAGCCAGTGCAAGGCAATAAGCACACCAGCGATAAAAAAACCGGCGAGGGCTTTTTTCGTGTGGCGCAAATTTATTCTTCTTATTAGCAAAAAGAATAGTATGAAGCCTGTAGCCAGGAGCATCCGAAACCACACCAGAGGTATTGCATCAATAGAGATAAGGGCCCCTAATACAGCAGTGAAGCCCCAGATAAATACAATAACATGTAAATGCAGGTAATTAAATAGCCTAGCGTTTTGCATTTCGTAACAGATATACTGCTAAAATACCAAATACAAAATTAGGGAACCAGGTGGCTATAAAGGGTGAGAAAGTACTTTGTTCGGCCATCGTACCAAAGATCTTATCGAAGAAAATGTATACCATCCCGATGGCGATCCCTATGGCCAGGTTAACACCCATCCCTCCACGCCGCTTCATTGAAGAAACAGCCACGGCGATGATAGTGAGGATATATGCCGAAACCGGCAAACTCCAGCGTTTGTATCGCACTACCTCATAACGGTTGATATAAGAAGATCCTCGGGCTTTTTCCCTTCGGATAAAATCATTCAATTCGGTATAATTGAGCGTCTCCGCGATATACTCTACAGGAGTAAGGTCTTCCAGTTCGAAAGTGAAGGTAGTATCTACTTTGCTGCGCCGTTCCAGAATATCCTCATTTTCGCCAATGATCCTTTTCTTGAAATTGAACAAGGAATAACTACTGTCTATTTCATTATACTTAATTCGGCTGGCCGAGATCTTGTAGGTCATTCGATTGCCTTCAATATGTTCGAGTGTAAAATTATTACCCGATTTCTCCTTCACATTGAAGTAACTCACATAGATATATTCATTCTCATTGATCTGGCGATATACATTAGATTGATTTCTAGCCCGTTTTCCTTTTTTAAGATAGTTATAGGTAAACTCGTTAAACCCTTTACTTGCCATAGGCGCAAGGTACATTCCCATAACAAGCGCACCAATACATACGATGGTTGCTCCTATAATATAGGGTCGCAGGAAACGATAATAAGAAACCCCACTACTTAAAAAAGCGATCACCTCGGTATTGTTCGCCAGTTTGGAGGTGAACCAGATGACGGAGAGAAAAAGAAATAATGGAAAAAGTAAATTTGCAAAGTAAACCGTAAAATCGAGGTAGTACTTGGCTACTTCTATAAAGGGAACTTCATTGGCTAGTATCTTATCGATCTTTTCGGCAAGATTTACCGTAATCCCGATTGGGATGAAAAGTAGTAGCAAGAGGATAAATGTCCCCAGATACTTTCTCAGTATGTACCTGTCCAGTATGCTTAACATTATAAGCGCTTATCCATTTGTTTTACCATCTTATCCTTCCACGATCTGAAATCTCCGTCTAAGATATGTTTTCTGGCTTCACGAACCAACCACATATAAAAACCCAGATTATGAATAGTAGCGATCTGCCTTCCCAACATCTCATTTACTGTAAACAGATGTCGTAAATAGGCTTTACTATAGGCTGTGTCCACCCAGGTGATATTCATCTCATCGATGGCAGAAAAATCGTCCTCCCATTTTTTATTCTTGATGTTTATGGTGCCATGGGCAGTGAATAACATACCGTTCCGTCCATTTCTGGTAGGCATCACACAATCGAACATATCGATACCCAGAGCTATGTTTTCTAATATATTGATAGGAGTTCCCACGCCCATTAGATAACGCGGTTTATCCTCCGGGAGTATGTTGGTAACCACCGCAGTCATCTCGTACATCTCCTCTGCCGGTTCTCCCACTGATAGACCTCCTATGGCATTCCCTACCGCTCCCGCATTCGCGATATATTCGGCAGACTGTTCACGCAGATCTTTGTAGGTACTTCCCTGCACTATAGGGAAAAAAGCCTGCTCATAATCGTATTTTAAAGGGGTTTTCTCCAAATGAGAAAGGCAACGGTCCAGCCAACGGTGCGTCATATGCATGGATCGTTTGGCATAATTATAATCGCATGGATAAGGAGTACATTCATCGAATGCCATAATAATATCGGCGCCGATAGCTCTTTGAATTTCCATTACATTTTCCGGTGTGAAAACATGATAGCTACCATCTATATGCGATTTAAATTTAACGCCCTCCTCTTTTATCTTTCTGTTTGCTGAAAGCGAATACACCTGGTAACCGCCGCTATCGGTAAGGATATTTCGGTCCCAATTCATGAATTTATGTAATCCTCCTGCTTTTATGAGGATCTGTGTTTGAGGCCTTAGATAAAGATGATAGGTATTACCAAGAATGATATCCGGATTTATATCTTCCGAAAGTTCGCGCTGATGCACTCCTTTCACGGTCCCAACAGTACCCACAGGCATGAAGATTGGCGTTTCAATACTACCGTGACCCGTTTTTATGGTACCCGCCCTGGCAGACGATTGTTCATCTTTCCCTTCAAGTTTGAAGTGCATTTTCGAAGTTTAAATGGCAAAGGCCATGAATTGGCTGCAAAGATATAATGATTTATGAGTTTACCATCCCAAATTCATGTTAGAACCATCCCAAAGTTAGATCATTTCGATTATGTTAACTAAAAACCTGAAATCGTTAATAACTGCCCGATTTTGCTCTTTGTTCCACCTGAGGAATACGTTACTTTTGACACTGAAAATTTCAATACTATGCCGGATATTTCATATCTCAACGATTTAATAATACAAGTACGTAGAGACATATTAAGACAAGTACATAAGGTGAACTCCGGGCATCCCGGTGGATCCTTAGGCTGCACCGAATTCTTTGTAGCACTTTTCCAGGTTCTGATGGAGCGCAAAGATGGGTTCGACATGGACGGAAAAGGTGAAGATATCTTCTTCTTATCCAATGGGCACATCTCCCCTGTTTTTTACAGTGTTCTGGCAAGATCCGGTTATTTTCCGGTGAATGAGCTTAACACCTTTAGACATATAAATTCCAGGCTACAGGGACATCCTACAACACACGAAGGACTTCCGGGTGTTCGGGTTGCTTCCGGGTCGCTTGGCCAGGGCATCTCTGTTTCGATAGGAGCCGCCGAAACCAAGAAATTGAACAACGACGATCATTTGGTCTATACGCTATGTGGTGATGGAGAACTACAGGAGGGTCAGAACTGGGAAGCCATTATGTACGCTGCCGGCAATAAAGTGGATAACCTAATTGTGACTGTAGATTATAACGGACAACAGATCGACGGAGCTACCGAGAATGTATTACCCCTAGGTAACCTAAACGCAAAGTTCAAGGCCTTTGGTTGGGATGTAATGGAGATAAATGATGGTAATAATCTCACTGAAGTCATCGAAGGTATGAAGGAAGCCAAAAGCAGAACTGGTAAAGGAAAACCAGTTTGTGTCCTTATGAAAACCGTCATGGGTAACGGAGTGGATTTTATGATGCATACCCATGCATGGCACGGAAAAGCGCCTAATGATGAACAACTCGAGATCGCATTATCTCAAAATCCTGAAACCTTAGGTGATTATTAGATGAAATATATATTAACCTTTCTGGCTTTAACTGTATTCGCCGAAAACCAGGCGCAGGAATTGGTGGTGAATCTTGATTATAAGGTAGTCTACGAGATTCCGGCACCGGCTCGTAGCACAATGGATACAATTGCCATTAGTTTCGATAAGGCTGGGAAGTATTTATATTCCGACGCAAAAATTTTGGGAGAGGATTTCGGAAGAACAGTTTTCGAGAACCCAAATCTCGATCTTTCGTCAGCGCGATCATCGTTTATCCTGGATACTGAAAAGATGGAGATCTACTTCAATTTCAGTTTCGATAAGAATATGATGTACTTTAAAATGGATCTGGAAGCCCTTATTCCGATAGAATCCGATCCCTTTGAAGGGAATATGGAACTCATTTCCGAAGAAACCGGAGATGAGATAGAGATCGCAGGGGGTTATTACCCATCTTATTTACTCTATCCCAATACAGAACCGGAAGACCCGTTAACACTGGTTATCGATACAAAACGTCCGGTTAACAATTACAATGTAATAAACGAATTTATACAACTGATGCTTCGGAAGACCGAGAGCAAAGGCAGTATGAGCTTACATATCCCGAAAGGCCTTATACTTGGAGTTTATTCTAAATCGGGTACTATGATGGAAGCCATTTCAGTAGAAGATGTTTCCACAACTATTAATGTCTCACATCGATTCAATATAAAGGAATGAAAAAATACACCGACAGCGGAAAAAAGGATACACGATCTGGGTTTGGCGCAGGACTTACAGAATTAGGCAAAAAGAATGAAGATGTTGTTGCCCTTTGTGCCGACCTCACCGGGTCTTTAAAAATGGATGAGTTTAAAGATAATCATCCGGATCGCTTCTTTCAGGTAGGTATCGCAGAAGCCAATATGATGGGTATTGCTGCCGGGATGACCATAGGTGGTAAGATCCCCTTCACAGGCACATTTGCCAATTTCTCAACCGGAAGGGTTTACGACCAGATAAGACAGAGTATTGCCTATAGCCATAAAAACGTGAAGATTTGTGCCTCGCATGCCGGACTTACGCTGGGTGAGGATGGAGCAACGCACCAAATCCTTGAAGATATTGGGCTTATGAAAATGCTCCCCGGAATGACCGTGATAAATACCTGCGATTATAACCAAACGAAGGCGGCCACCATAGCAATTGCGGATCATTTCGGACCAGTATACTTAAGATTTGGTCGACCTAAAGTTGCAAATTTCACACCAGAAGATCAAACTTTCGAGATTGGGAAAGCCGTTCAACTTCAGGAAGGAAGCGATGTAACTATAATAGCTACCGGACACCTGGTCTGGGAGGCATTACTCGCTGCCGAGACACTTAATGAACAAGGTGTATCTGCAGAGGTGATCAATATTCACACGATCAAACCCCTTGATAAAGATGCAGTTTTGAAAAGTGTTGCCAAAACCGGATGTGTAGTTACCGCCGAAGAACACAATTACTACGGTGGGCTGGGAGAAAGTGTAGCAAGAGTAATGGCGGAAAATAATCCTTCCCCTCAGGAGTTCGTGGCTACACAGGATACCTTTGGTGAATCCGGTACACCAGAACAACTCATGGATAAATACGGATTAAATGCCGAAGCGATCGTTAAGGCGGCATTGAAAGTGATCGCACGTAAATAGATCTTTTTTTGCCCGATCCCGTCAGGCGTCTATGGTTTTATAGATTTCATTGAAGCCTACTGTGATGGGAAAACAGATCATTAAAAAAGCCTCACAGCGATGTGAGGCTTTTTTTTATTTCTAATAAAATGTTTTGATCAACTATCCGCATCCAGGTAATCCGGGATACCATCTCCGTCTTCATCCGGATAGGTTATGTTGCCATTTCCGTCGATTTCTATTTCATCACTGGTTGGTCTGCCGTCATTGTCGTCGTCGGCATCGGCATAATTAGGAAGCGAATCCCCATCGGTATCATCGTCTTCTTCCAGTTTATTTCCATTAAGATCTTCAACTACTGAAGGAACACCATCCCCATCCTGGTCACCCATTTCATTCTCATAAAGATGAAAGGCGAATATGAGCTGGGCATAGGTTGGAATAGAGGAAGTCACTGGCGGGTCGACATAATATCCCAGCCCTGCCGGCATGAACACAGCACCTATACCATAGCCTTCAAAACTCACCGAACCATCTGGGTTGGTTATAATTTCGGTGGCTCCTTTAAATTCTACCAGAGCGTCCTGTAATCCGTTTACTATAGCCGTCATATCGAAACGAACCGGGATAGTGGAAGCATCGAATCTTCGGGTGTAGTCGATAGTTGTTTCTTCTTTGTTTATAAAGATACCATCATAAGTGATTGTAGCGATATCAGGAAATTCGGGACGATCTCCATCGCCCTCTCTAACTTTTAGGTAATATAATTTATACTCCAGCCCATCTTTTAATCTGTCTTTCGCCATTTTAAAAGATACTTGCTGGCTAAGAGGGATCTTATTGGCATTGGCGCCTTCGATGGTGTCGAATTTTATCTGATAATCGAAATCGGCCGGTGGATTGGCAAATTCCTCATAATTATAAAAGTGCGTATCCAGGTACTCTTCAATGATCGCCTGGGAAAGCGGGGCTTCTTCAGCTCTATCCCTGGCAGGGATAAAATTATCCTCAGGATTATCGTCATTACCACAAGAAGTGGTCAAGGCAGACAACAAAAGTGCCAGAGAAAGAAAAGTAAGGTATTTTTTCATCATCATTTTTTAGGAGTCGCAAGATACAATTTTCCGCTATTTTTGTATTACTTATTAACGTAGATTTAAGTGGGACCGTATGAGGATCGACAAATATTTATGGTGTCTCCGCTATTATAAAACAAGGAGTAACGCAACCAGGGCATGTAAGAAAGGAGCGGTTTCTGTAAACCAGAGTAGCGTGAAGCCGTCCAGGGAGGTATATCCAGGCGATACTATCGTGTTACGCAAGAACCAGATAAATTATTCCCTTGAAGTGCTAGATCTGCCTGATAGCAGACTGGGTGCTAAACTTGTGGATATCTATAGAAAGGATACAACTCCTAAAGAAGCATTCGAGAGCAAGGAATTATTAAAATATTCCAGGGACTATTATCGTAAAAAAGGGGTTGGAAGGCCCACTAAAAAAGACCGCAGGGATCTTGAAGATTTTACCGATAGTGATGGCGAATAAAATAAGTGGTTTAGTATCTTTGAAAAAACATCTGCATGGAGGAACAAACTGTTATCCTGGACAAGACACAAATAGACCATAAATTAAAACGGATGGCCTATCAGGTTTATGAGGCTAATATCAACGAGAAAGAAGTTGTTATTGCGGGCATAGAGAGCAATGGCTTTTTGCTCGCCAAGAAATTAAAGCGTCTGGTTGAACGTATATCTCCTATAACTGTGATACTTTGCAAGGTAACTATAGACAAACAGAAACCTACCAACCCGGTAAAAACCTCTATAGATCCAGATGATTATACCAACAAATCACTAATCCTTGTGGACGACGTATTGCATAGTGGTACAACGTTGATATATGGTGTAAAACACTTCCTGGAAGTTCCTTTAAAGCAGTTTAAAACAGCGGTTCTGGTAGACAGGAATCACAAGAAATATCCTATTAAGGCAGATTTTAAAGGGATCTCTCTATCTACTTCTCTAAATGAAAATGTCGCGGTGATCTTCGAAAGGAATAACGACCGGGCTATTTTAGAATAACCGGGCGATTATCTCACGAACTATCTCTGTTACTTCCAGGCCATCTGTGATCACTATCTCGTTGGCCCGTTCGTATACGGCAGTACGTTCAAAAAGATGCTTTCTTATAAAATCGTTCAGGTCTTCGGTACTTTTCAAATGAGCAATTAACGGTCTCGATTCTTTTTCTATGAACAATCGTCCGGTTAAAACTTCAAGGGAGGTTTTCAGGTAGATGGTGGAAACATTGGGTTGTTGCAAAAGAAAATCCATAGTATTTCCGTAGCAGGGAGTGCCACCCCCGGTGGCTAGAACTACTTTTTTATTCTTTGAAAGCACATCTCGAATGGCTTCAGCTTCTTTTTTTCTGAAATAAATTTCGCCTTTGGTTTGAAAAATACCGGCTATGGTCTGGCTCTCGCTTTGCTCTATGAGTTGGTCGAGATCGTTGAATTGAAAATCCAGTGTTTGAGCAAGTGCCCTGCCAACCGCAGATTTCCCACTTCCCATATAACCAATAAGCACTAAATTCATGAATAAAAGGGATTTAAAATGAAGTCGATATGATGGCTTGAAATTATTAGTAAATTTAATTTAATATGCTTTGAAAAATAAATTTATTGATAGTATATTTGCACCCTCCTACGCTATAGGCGTGGGAGAATGCGCTTAGCGCGTTGAAGGCGACCTGATAGCTCAGTTGGTAGAGCACCTCCCTTTTAAGGAGGTGGTCCTGGGTTCGAGCCCCAGTCAGGTCACAAAAAAGTTAAGCCCTTTGGTTTAACTTTTTTTTTGCCCGGGTGCTGGAATTGGTAGACAGGCATGGTTGAGGGCCATGTGTCCAATAGGGCGTATGGGTTCGACTCCCATCTCGGGCACTGAAAGTCATTCTGAAAGGAGTGACTTTTTTTATTTCTAAAAACGAGCCCGTAACGGGCGTGGCGAGCCTATGGAATTTGTAAAGTGATGAACACAAATTTCAGAGGCGAGCCGGCAATCAATGAAACTCCCATCTGTATTATACCTTCCTAAATTTGATTACTTCTAATTTTTATTACCTAAAAACGAGCCCGTAACGGGTGTGGCGAGCCGATGGAATTTGTAATGTGATGAACACAAATTTCAGAGGCGAGCCGGCAATCAATAAAATTCCCATCTGTATTATACATTCCTAAATTTGATTACTTCTATTTTTTTTACCTAAATACGAGCCCGTAATGGGCGTGGCGAGCCTATGGAATTTGTAAAGTGATGAACACAAATTTCAGAGGCGAGCCGGCAATCAAGTAAACTCCCATCGGTATTATACATTCCTAAATTGGATTACTTCTATTTTTATTACCTAAATACGAGCCCGTAATGGGCATGGCGAGCCTATGGAATTTGTAAAGTGATGAACACAAATTTCAGAGGCGAGCCGGCAACGCAACAAACTTACTTAGAGCTGTCGACCATCTTTTGATAAAAATATCTGCTCTAAATTTTAATAAAAGCTGTTTACTTTTTAAGATTTTATATTAAACACCTTTGCAATATTTTCCTACCTTTCGCCTAATAAGTTCATAGAATGACCGTAAAAACGCAATTCAGCATCAAGGACCTTGAGCATTTAAGCAATGTGAAGGCTCACACCATCCGAATATGGGAAAAGCGATATAATTTACTACAACCCAGTCGGACCGACACCAACATCAGAGAATACGACCTTCACAACCTGAAGAAATTACTCAATGTCACTTTTTTATATAATGAAGGAATAAAGATCTCTAAAATCGCTAAACTAAGTGAGGCAGAGATCAACCAACTTGTATTGGATCACGGTACCACCAACACCAAGGATTTCGCCATTAAAACATTCATCTCTGCGATGCTCGATTTCGACGCCAGGCTTTTTACCACGACCTTCGATTCGCTTTCGGCCAAAAAATCATTCCGGCGGATATTCTTCGATGTATTCCTCCCGTTGCTGGATGAAATTGGTATCCTTTGGCAAACCGGAACCATCGATCCCTCACACGAACATTTTATATCCGAATTGGTAAAACAGCAAGTGATCCTGAAAACAGAAAAAGTTCAGCGAAAAAAAGCCAAACACGACAACGTGATCTTTACACTTTACTTACCATTTAAAGAGATCCATGAGATCGGACTCCTATACATCAACTACGAATTATTAAACGCTGGCTATAAAACCATTTATCTGGGGAACAATCTTTCCCTGGATAGTTTAAAATACGTCGTGAAACACCATAAGAATGTAAAATTTGTATCCTACTTTACTGTTAAACCCGATAAGCAAAGTCTCTTGGATTATACCCAAAAGTTCAACGAAAAAATTGGAGGTGAAAAGAAATTCGACCTATGGCTTCTAGGGCATAAAACCAAGGACCTTAACGGACATAAACTGGATAAGAATTTTACAGTTTTCTCTCAACTAACAGATTTTCTCGCGAAACTTGAAACATTAAAAAAATCATAAAATACATCGCCTAACAATATTTTGTTTAAAATATTGATAAATTTGTTAAACAAAATATGAAGAACATCGCTATTATCGGATCTGGTTTTTCATCCCTGGCCGCGGCGTCATATCTTGCCAAAGGGGGTAACTCGGTTACCATTTATGAAAAAAACCAGACTGTGGGTGGTAGAGCCAGACAGTTCAGGAAAAACGGATTCTCCTTCGATATGGGCCCTACCTGGTACTGGATGCCCGATGTTTTTGAGCGGTTTTTTTCCGACTTCAACAAAAAACCGTCCGATTATTACAAGCTCATTAAACTTAACCCGGCCTACTCCGTTTATTTTGGAGAGAGGGACTACATTACTATAGAAGACAGTCTGGAGAAGATTTGTGCAACTTTCGAAAGGGAAGAGAAAGGAAGTTCGATTAAACTAAAGAAGTTTATGGAGGAGGCACTGGACAACTACAATATCGCTATCAAAGATCTGGTATACAGACCGGGTATCTCACCTCTTGAACTAATTACACCGGTGACCATGCGTAAAATAGGGCAGTTTTTCTCTACCATCAGTAAGGAGGTACGTAAAGAGTTCAACAATCCCAGACTTATATCCATACTCGAGTTTCCTGTGCTTTTCCTTGGAGCCAAGCCATCAGATACGCCCGCATTTTATAGTTTTATGAACTACGCCGATTTCGGCCTGGGGACCTTTCATCCAAAAGACGGTATGTATTCTGTAATTCTCGCCATGAAGGAACTGGCAGAATCCCTGGGTGTTATTATAAATACTAACGCCAATGTGGAACAAATTCATGTAAAAGATAAAACCGTTCAGGGAATTACTGTGAATGGCAAAAAGATTCTTGCTGATATAGTTTTGAGTGGTGCAGATTACCACCATAGTGAAACACTTCTTCCTGAAGAATCTAGACAATACTCTGAAGCTTACTGGAGCAAGAAAACATTTGCACCTTCTTCCCTGCTATTCTATGTTGGTTTCGACAAAAAGATAGATAATACCGAACACCATACTTTATTCTTCGATGTAGACTTTAATGCGCACGCAAAAGATATATACGACGAACCAGCCTGGCCCGAAAATCCGTTGTTTTACGCTAGTTTTCCTTCCAAAACAGACAGCTCGGCAGCACCACAGAATAAAGAAGCGGCCATCTTCCTCATTCCGCTGGCGACAGGACTGGAAGATACACCCCAAATTCGTGAGGAATATTTTGAGAAGATCATGTCCAGATTTGAATTCCTTACCAAACAAGAAGTGAAAAAATACGTTATATTTAAAGAGTCCTACTGCATAAATGACTTTGTGGAAGATTATAATTCGTACAAAGGAAATGCATACGGCCTAGCAAACACCTTAATGCAAACGGCATTTTTGAGACCAAAATTGAGAAGCAAAAAGGTTAAAAATTTGTTCTTTACAGGACAGCTTACCGTTCCGGGCCCTGGTGTTCCCCCATCTTTGATCTCCGGAAAATTGGTAGCAGGTTTAATCGAAAAAGAAAAATAAAGTGAAAGAGATTTTTGATAATGTTTCTCAAATTTGCAGTCGGAAGGTGACCAAATTATATAGTACCTCCTTTTCCATGGCTACTAAGATGCTGGCACCCGGCATCAGGCAGGACATATACAATATTTACGGATTTGTGAGATTAGCCGATGAGATCGTCGATTCGTTTCACAGCTACAACAAAGAGGAGCTGTTTAACAAATTTGAGGAAGATCTGCACCATGCACTCGAGCATAAGATAAGTTTGAACCCTATTTTAAATTCGTTTCAACATACTGTAGCCAATTACAATATCGATCGGCACCTTATCGATTCGTTTATGGAAAGCATGCGATTAGACCTCAGCAAATCGGTTTATCTCACCGATGAAGAATTTAAAAAATACATATACGGATCGGCCGATGTAGTGGGACTAATGTGCCTTAAAGTATTTGTAAAAGGCGATCGTGTAAAATATGAAGCTCTAAAGGAATCGGCCATGCACCTTGGATCTGCCTTTCAAAAGGTAAACTTCCTAAGAGATCTGAAAGCAGATTATGAAACGCTTAACCGTTCGTATTTCCCTAACACTAACCTCTCAGCTTTGGATGAAGTCTCTAAAAAAGAGATCATCAATGAGATAGAAACCGATTTTAAAAAAGGATATCAGGGAATACTACACCTTCCTACAGAAGCAAAGTTTGGCGTGTTTATAGCCTACCGTTATTACAGGCGCCTGCTTAAGAAATTAGCAAAAACTCCTGCAATGGAGATTAAGAACGCACGGATTCGTGTTCCTAATTACGAAAAGTTTGGGTTGCTAACTCGTAGTTATGTTAAATATCATTTAAACCTGGTAAAATAAGATTATGACGACTCTTTTTTGGATACTCATCTTTTTAGCCACTTTCTGTTTTATGGAGTTCATGGCCTGGTTTACTCATAAATATATCATGCATGGATTTTTATGGACTCTCCACAAGGATCATCATAAGAAAGATCATGGCAGTTGGTGGGAACGCAACGATCTCTTTTTTATTTTTTATGCAGCTGTAAGTATTGGTTGCTTTATAGGATGGCAGTATTACGGATTTTGGGCCGGTCTGCCAATTGGATTAGGGATCTTCGCCTATGGCCTTACCTATTTTCTGGTTCACGATATTTTTATTCATCAAAGGTTTAAAATATTCCGTAACGCCAATAATTGGTACGCTAAAGGAATTAGACGAGCGCATAAAATACATCACAAACACCTGGGTAAGGAAAAAGGAGAATGTTTTGGTATGCTTGTTCCACCCCTAAAATATTTCAAAAAATAACGGATGGAATATTTATACCTGTGGCTTAACATCGGTTCCTTCATCATTCCTTTTTTGTTCAGTTTTCATCCAAGATTACGCTTCTATCGTAAATGGAAACAATTATTTTCAGGAATCCTGATCATGATGGCCATATTTATTCCGTGGGACATATTTTTTACGCATTACGGGATATGGGGCTTTAATCCAGATTATCTCATCGGGATCGACATCCTGGGATTACCTCTTGAAGAATGGCTTTTCTTTATTTGTATTCCCTATGCCTGTATTTTCACCCATTACGCCTTACTGGAACTGTTTCCCCGGTTCTATTTCGGGAAATATACTACAGCTACTGTCTATATCACGATCGTAACCACTCTTATAATCCTTCTATGGTACTATTACGATAGATGGTATACGCTTGTAAACTTCTGTTTCGGGTTATTTATTCTTGCCCTGGTGCAATCTAAGCGAAGTCAATTGTTACCTTCATTTTTTGCTACCTATACGGTGATCCTAATTCCTTTTTTTATCGTTAACGGAATACTTACCGGTACGGGGATTGAAGAACAGGTGGTATGGTACAATAATGCTGAAAATTTAGGTATTCGGCTAAAAACAATCCCCGTAGAGGACCTTATCTATAACCTGGGAATGTTGTTAACGGTATTATTTATTTCTGATGTAATTTCAGAAAAGAAAGAAGAAAACAATACTCACTGAAGTAAACTATCAAGTAAGGCGCGTACTTTCTCACTATCCCATTTGGCTGCACCTGTTTTCTGAATTAGTATCCTACCATTTTTATCGATGAGAAAGGTAGTAGGAATGGTGGTAACCTGCATTTCGGCCGGTGGTCTTTCAACTTCTATATATACGGGTAGCTCATAATTTTTTTTCTGAAGAAATCTCTGCACGGTTCCAGGATCCTCTGCCGAAACAAAGTAGAAATCTACACGATCTCCATACCTGTTGTACAAACGCTGCATCGAAGGTAATTCGGCCACACATGGAGGACACCAGGTGGCCCACAAATTCACAATACACACCTTATTATGCGAATCGGAGAAATTTTTCGTACCGCCATCAACCTCAGAAAGCGTCCAGTTGTAATCGCTCAACATAACTCTTTCAGATTCATCCAATACCCCGGGTGAGATCATTAAAAGTCGTTGTACAAAGGCTTTGATCGGGACACCGGTAGGTGGATAGAGTAAAAGTCCGAAAATCGTTAAGAATAATAGCGTAAATAGATGTTTTCTGATAAACTTCATGCGTAAAAATAGACAGATTCCTACAAAATATAACCTACAATACCCGTTTTTAGACGCTCTCTAACCCCCATATTTACACAAACATCCAGATAAATCGTGTATTTTGTCGATTTTTTTTGCATTTCATAGATATAGTTTCTATGTTTACAAGACTCCCCTTTTGTTCAACTTAGTAAAATTATTGTCCCATGAAAAGCCTACTCATTGGTTTTTTCTTGGTTACATTACCTCTTTTTGGACAGGTGGGAATCGGGACTACAGCTCCCGTTGCGCAACTAGATATTAACGGTGATGTGATCATTAGAGAAATCACAACCGAAAGCAATGCTCAACTTGCTAAAGACTCGCTCCTTATTACCAACGCAGGATTGGTAAAGAAAATTTCAGCAGAAGACCTTATTGATGCTACATTACCTACAGCGGTTAAAGGAAATTTTTCCTCTGGCGGACTTATTAATGTATCCTTACTTACCGGATCTATCATTATCCCTTTCGATTCGGAGGATTTTGATATGGGTGGAGAATACGACACTACTACCTACACCTATACCGCCACAGACGCCGGTATCTTCGACATCTACGTTCAGATCGAAGCAGATGCAACCATTGGTATTGCCACCAATTTTGGAGTAAAAATAATGCATAATGGAGTGGTGGCACAGCGAAACAGTTTTGCAAATGTGGGTGTCTTGGGTGCCAATGTGACCCCACCATTGCGCTCGGTTCGAACATTATTACAACTTAATATTGGAGATACTATAAACTTTGAGGTGGAGGGCGACATTGCTTTGGGCTCGGTCAATCTTATCGGAAACGATCTTGATAGCTTCTTCACCATCCATCAGGTGCGATAAAGGCTGACCGAAAAAAAACTCCTGCGTAGGCAGGAGTTTTTTATTTTATATTCAGAACGATTTAAGCGTTGTTCTGCTTCTTTATTAAATTCAATGCCGATCCTTCACGATACCATTCTATCTGTGCATCATTGTACGTATGATTAGCCAAGATCGTATCCTTGCTTC
Organism: Pukyongia salina; assembly: GCF_002966125.1. Lineage (GTDB taxonomy): Bacteria > Bacteroidota > Bacteroidia > Flavobacteriales > Flavobacteriaceae > Pukyongia > Pukyongia salina. Next base: position 2,200,325 of record NZ_CP027062.1, on the reverse strand, counting down.
CATCGGCGTGCACTACCTCAATGGTAAGTGGTTTCCCGGGAGCAAATTCGGAGATATCAACAAAATTGAAAGTATCATCTTCCTGAATGAGATCGTAATCGTTCTCATTGGCGAAAGTTAGCCCAAGCATTCCCTGTTTTTTTAGATTGGTCTCGTGGATTCTCGCGAACGATTTCACCAAAACCGCTGCCACTCCAAGGTGACGAGGCTGCATAGCAGCATGCTCTCGTGAGGAACCTTCTCCGTAGTTGTGATCTCCCACTACTATGGTCTTTATCCCAGCTTTTTTATAGGCTCGCTGCGTATCGGGAACACCTCCGTATTCTCCATCTAACTGATTTTTAACAAAATTTGTCTTCTTGTTAAAAGCATTTACTGCACCTATAAGTGTATTGTTTGCGATATTATCCAGATGCCCTCTATATCGTAGCCAGGGCCCGGCCATCGAAATATGGTCTGTGGTACATTTACCAAAAGCTTTTATCAGCAACTTAACGCCTTGTAGCTCCTCATCTTTTATGGGTTCGAAAGGGGTTAATAACTGAAGTCGTTCGCTGTTAGGATTCACTACCACATTCACACCACTTCCATCAGCATCCGGCTCCAGATAACCAGCATCTTCAACTTCAAATCCGCGCGGTGGTAATTCAATTCCTCTGGGTTCGTCCAGCTTCACTTCTTCTCCATCCTCATTGAGGAGGGAATCGTTCATGGGGTCGAAATCCAACCGCCCCGAAATAGCTATCGCAGCAACCATCTCCGGCGAACCTACAAATGCATGTGTATTCGGGTTTCCATCCGCTCGCTTGGAGAAGTTTCTATTAAAGGAATGAACAATGGTGTTCTTTTCATCTCCAAGAACATCGCTTCTGTCCCACTGCCCTATACATGGACCGCAGGCATTGGTGAATATAGTGGCTCCAAGATCTTCGAAAACTCGTAACAAGCCATCCCGTTCAGCGGTATATCGTATCTGCTCCGAACCTGGATTGATCCCGAAATCACTTTTAGGTTTCAATTTTTTGTCAATAGCCTGCTGAGCAATAGACGCAGCTCTGGTAAGATCTTCATAAGATGAATTTGTACAAGATCCTATCAATCCCCACATCACATTGATCGGCCAGTCGTTTTCCCGAGCCTTCTTCCCAAGCTCTCCCACAGGTGTGGCAAGATCGGGAGTGAAGGGCCCATTGAGATGAGGGCGTAACGTAGAAAGGTTGATTTCAATTACCTGATCGAAATATTTTTCGGGATTTTCATACACCTCTGGATCTCCAGTAAGATAATCTTTGATCTTATTTGCCTCATCGGCAATTTCGGAACGATCTGTAGCTCTTAGAAAACGCTCCATCGCCTCATCGTAGCCGAATGTAGAGGTGGTGGCACCAATCTCGGCGCCCATGTTACATATGGTTCCTTTCCCAGTACACGACAAGTTCTTCGCACCCGGACCAAAATATTCCACAATAGCACCAGTTCCGCCTTTTACTGTCAAGATTCCCGCCACTTTTAAGATCACATCTTTAGAGGCAGTCCAGCCATTTAGTTCGCCGGTAAGTTTTACACCGATAAGCTTCGGGAATTTAAGTTCCCAGGGCATCCCGGCCATTACATCTACTGCATCTGCTCCTCCTACTCCAACAGCGACCATTCCAAGACCACCGGCATTTACCGTATGCGAATCTGTACCAATCATCATTCCACCCGGGAAGGCATAGTTCTCCAAAACTACCTGGTGAATGATCCCCGCTCCTGGTTTCCAAAATCCTATTCCATACTTATTAGAAACAGATTCAAGAAAATCGAAAACTTCATTACTGGTATCGTTTGCCCTTTTTAGATCGGCCACAGCACCATCTCTTGCCTGGATCAAGTGATCACAATGTACCGTGGTAGGTACAGCAACTTTACTTTTTCCAGCCTGCATAAACTGCAACAAGGCCATTTGCGCAGTGGCATCCTGACAAGCGATCCTGTCTGGTGCAAAATCTACATAATCCTTTCCTCTGGTGAAGGCTCTGGATGGAGAACCGTCCCAGAGATGTGCGTATAAAATCTTTTCTGAAAGTGTAAGGGGTTTACCTACCACCTCACGCGCCTTATCAACCCGAGACGGAAGTTCAGAATAAACCTTCTTTATCATGTCAATGTCGAAAGCCATATTTAATTTTTTTTGGTTATCTGCGAATCAAAACATCATTCAACTTCTATTATCTCACCCGAGAAGATCATTGCTTTAATTCGAACTGCGAAAGTACAAAATTTTAAAATAATTTAAAAATATCTAACAAAACTGCTTTTTAAATAAATATACTTCAGAAAAAAACAATATTTATTGCATTATATTAATGATTTGGCAATTTTTAATACTGAATTTTATGAAATTCTAATTTTTATCTTGTCCCAACCACTTTAAAATTCGAGGTGAATCCCTTAAATCGGTTACAGGTTTTTCGAAGTATCTGTACAACAGGTAGGAAAACAGTATCGTAATCCCCCAATAAAGAAAAGTATACAACCATAATGATACTCCTGTAAGCTCTTCGGAAGGGAAAATGGTCTTAAGACTATGTAATATGATCGTATAGTGCAATAAATACAACGAATACGATATTAGACTGATGGTAGTGAAGAATCTTACAGCTACGGCCGACTTAAGTTCCATGGTTACCAAATATGGTATAAGACAACAGATCGCTATCGAATGAATCGCCAGATAAAAGATGATCATAAACCCGGGCGTTTGCTCTACTGTAATTCCCAGAGGTACTCTTAGAATGTTCAGAAAAACAAGAGTGAATAAACCTATAAAAAGCAACATTCGTTCGTGTTTATGGACCCACTCTGTATACTTATTATAGAAATAACGCAGTAAGAAACCCCAATAAACGGCATCCAGGCGATAAATAAGTACTTTACGTATGGACTCATTCCACTCATAGATATCTGCTACCGAGTTGTTGTAGTAAAAATAGACCTTGGTTAAAGTGAAACAAAGCAGAATGAAAATGGTTACCCAGAGATAGAATCGATCCCTGTTCTTCTTCGGAAACAAAACCACCAAACCATACAATAGAAACGGCCCGATTATATACGAAAACTGCTCTACCGCCAAACTCCAGGATACTCTGTAAAAAGGAAGGGATGTGTCTGCAAAATTCTGAATGTAAAGGATGTATTTGTATATCTTCTCGGGAAATTCGCCATAAATGAAATACCAAACTAACACATTAACGAACAACAACAAATAGTAGTTGGGAAAAGTTCTAAACCATCTTCGGAATAAAAAATGTTTTATGTTCCTGAAAGAGAAATCTGGTAGCAGCAATTCCCTCCAAACGATCTTACCTATTAAAAATCCACTAATGATAAAGAATATTTCTACTCCGGCTGTCCCGCTTAATTGCATTGCAGCACTTACCACTCTGGGGTAATTATCACTTATCCATAAAGAGTGTGAGAAGAGAACCAGCAATATCGCGAAGGTCCTGGCTACATCCAGGCCTACGTTTCTCTTTTTATTACTGATATTCATATAATGCGGTTGGCGTATATGGACGTGAAGTTACTAAAATTTAGAACAGCAGGTTAGCAATTATACTCCCCTCAATTCTCAATTCATCCTTGAAAGGATCGATAGCACAAGTAGCCGAAATCTGATCTTAGTACAAACTAGTGATGATCTCTTCTATGGTAAGCCCCTCCGCCTCGGCCTTATAGTTTTTTATAAGCCTGTGACGTAATATTCCAATAGCTGCTTTCTGTACATCCTCAATATCTGGGGAAAATTTACCATTTAAAGCAGCATGAGTTTTTGCTGCCAGGATTAAGTTTTGCGATGCCCTAGGACCTGCACCCCAATCAATATAATTTTTAATGATCTCCGGGGCGGCCTGGCTCTTTGGCCTGGTTTTACCTACTAAAGTTACGGCATATTCGATCACATTATCGGCGACCGGTATCTTCCTTATAAGTTGTTGATATTGTACGATCTCATCGCCCGAAAAAAGTGAATTAACAGATCGGGTTTCCCCTCCTGTTGTGGTCTTAACTACTTCTACCTCTTCCGAAAAGGATGGATATTCTAGATTGATCGCAAACATAAATCGATCCAGTTGCGCCTCGGGCAGTGGGTAGGTACCTTCCTGCTCTATTGGGTTTTGAGTTGCCAATACAAAATAGGGGCTGTCCAGCTCATATCTATGCCCGGCCACAGTAACAACACGCTCCTGCATGGCCTCTAGTAAAGCAGCCTGGGTTTTAGGTGGAGTCCGGTTGATCTCATCCGCCAAAATGATGTTGGAAAATATTGGACCTTTTATGAATTTAAATTCTCTGTTCTGGTCCAGAATTTCAGATCCCAGGATATCACTGGGCATCAAGTCTGGGGTAAATTGAATTCGCTTAAATTTTAAACCAAGTGCCTCGGCTACCGTGTGTACTAATAATGTTTTAGCTAATCCTGGCACACCTATAAGCAGCGCATGTCCTCCGGAGAAGATGGATAGCAGTACTTGCTCCACGACATCATCCTGTCCTACAATTACTTTCTTTATTTCCTGCCGTAAGGCGTTGTGTTTTTTTACTAATTGTTCTACTGCTGCTATATCCGACATAAATACGTACTGTTTATTGTTTTAACCAGTTATTCGAAAAATCACAATCCGTATAATCCCGGTTTACGCTTATATATGTTTCACCTATCTTCTTCTCCTGCCATTCCTGTATAGCCTTGATCTGTTTTTCCTTCAAAGCCAATTCCTTGATCTTCTCATAATCCTTTACAAAATCTGCTTCATGTTCCTCAAATCGCTTTGTAACTGTAAGGATCTTAAAACTACTTTTCCCGGTGCGATCTCGATCTGTAAAGACCTTAGATACCTCGTTCTGGGCAAGATTGTATACTTGTGCACTAAGGGTTGGATCCATTTTAGTAAGATCGAAACGAGTGTCTCCGGTAATAGGATTCATTAACCGGCCTCCACTGTTTCGGGTCTCTTTCTGGTCTGAATATAACCTGGCTGCTTCAGCGAAACTAATACTGTCGTTAACAATGCTCTGGCGAATCTTATCTATTTTCTCACGGGCCTTATCTATAGTTTCCTGAGAAACTTCAGGGAACAACAAAATGTGGCGAACATCCACTTCCTGCCCACGAATCTTTTCAACATATAAAATATGAAAGCCGAAAGATGTTTCGAACGGTTCACTTACTTCACCCTCTAATAATGAAAAAGCCTGATCTTTAAATTCCTTGGCGTAGGGTGCATCTCTCCGAACTCCTGGAATAAGCCCTCCCTTACGGGCACTTCCTTCGTCTTTGGAGTAGAGAACTGCCTTAGTCGCAAAACTGGAACCGTTTTCAACAATATCATTTCTAATTTCATTTAACCTGTCGATAGCATCCTGCTTGGCTTCTTCAGTAACCTCTGGCTCTATAACTATCTGAGCCACCTCAACTTCAGCACCAAATACCGGGCGTTCGTCTTCGGGAATGGAAAAGAAGAAATTTCTGATCTCCTCTGGCGTGATCTCCACATCTTCGATAACCTTACCCTGCATCTCTGCTGCCAGGGCAATTTGCTTGTTCACATCGAAAAGTTGCTTTCTAAGGTCGGCCATATTGTCTTTACGATAATATGCTACCACCTTTTCTTCCGATCCTAATTCGCTGATAAGGTATTGCATTTGCTGGTCTAGTCTGGAATTGATCTGACTATCGGGTATTAGTATACTATCTTGTTTTGCATGATGTGCATACAACTTATCTTCCATTAGCTTACCAAGCATTTGGCATCGGGTGATCCCTTCAATAGACGCTCCTTGCTGTTGCATTTCCAGAAAACTTAGATCTATGTCGAATTCCACGATCACATATTCACCTACTACCGCGCTCACTCCTCCTGCTTTGATCCTTTTAAAGGGTTTCACGGTATCCTTCGCTACTTCCTTTACGGGAGTCTCGTCTATCGCTTTCACCTCGAGTGATTCTTCTCCGGTATCAATCACCTGTGCATTTATTCCTCCCAAAGAAAGGAATAAGAACATCAGACTACTGATTGCTATACACTTCATACTTGTTGTTTTTAACCGCATCCTTTGTAATATCTTTTTCTAATTTTTTGATAAGTTCGAGCTTCCGCTTATTTAATATGATCTCTCTTATGGTAGGCCGAACGTGCGATAATGGCGCAATATCATTGGTGGCCAGCACATCTTCAATTTTCACCAAATATACTCCTAATGAATCTTGTATCTGCGCAAAATTTGATTTTTTTAACACATTGGGATCTACGGTCCGCAAAACCGGCAGGGCCTGCATCACCGCCTGTTTTCTAACCCAAATGGAATCATCGAAATTATATGCCTTAAATTGGATACTAAGTGAATCCAATGCTCCCTTATCTTTCTCATTAAATCGACTTAACATGTTCCGGGTTTGTACGAGGTTAGAATATTCCTCGTCCACATGAATGTACCGAATCTTCATTAATTCATCGTTCAACTTGAAGTTTTCCCGGTTTTCCTCATAATACTGCCTATAATCGCCTTCATTGATCACACTGTCCAACTGCAAGGCTACAATGGCATTTTTGTATGCTTCGGAAAGCAAGTCGTTCTTGTATTCCTGAACCAGTTTTTCGTAAGATTCGAGTTGTTCCTCCGGTAGGTTGATTCTAGCCTGATCGATAAGTAACTGTTGCGTGGCCCACCTGTTAATATAGTTGTTAACTATCAGGGTACTGTCCTCTTCCGACATATTTTCCGAAATAAGAGATCGAATATCATCCACATAAAGATAACTATCGTTAACTCTTGCGATGGGGATCTTATTCGATTCCGGTTTTAAGAAATCACAGGAGAGAACCAGAAATAAACTTAAAAGTAAAACTGCTGGTTTCCGCATTAAGATTTAAATTCTTTCTTTAGTTTTTTCAACGACTTATTGTTAACCTCTACTTCAAATTTATTCCGAAGAGAATTTATCCATTCTGTTTCGAGGTGATTCTGGAAATCATTCAGTGCCTTTCCTCTCACCTCATCCAGTTCCTTATGACCAGGTGGAATGATCTCTGTGATATTTATAACAACGAAAGATCCTTCCTCATTGTATATTTCTGAAACGCCTTTTTTTATCTCGAATCCTTTCGGCAATTCCCTGCTATGAACCTCGAATGTACCGGCTGTGATGATCACATTAACCTGCTCTTCCGAATTCATGGCGTCCTTGATCTCGGCTTCGGTCTTACCTGCCTCGATCATTTCCAAGGCTTGCTGCGCTTTTTCTTCGGAAGTTGCCGCAACGATCATTGCTTCAATCCTCTCACCCCATTTATATTGATCGCGATTAGCTTCAAAATACTTTTGTAGACCTAGTGAATCTTCTTTTGCACGTTGCCAGATATTCTTGTCCATAAGGTCGAAAATGAGCAAGCCGTTGCGATATTCGTCTATAGTGGAAGCGTATTCCTCGTTCTCCTCTTCGAGTTTTGCCCTGTAGAAATCTTTCAACACGTCTACCTCGAATTCTTCATAAAGCCCTACTACCAAGGGATCCTTATCCTTATATTTCAACATTCGCTTCTGTTTCTTTTCTATATAGCGTGCGAAATCCTCGAACTTAACCACCTTATCCCCAATTGTGAATATAGTTTTATCTGCCACGGGAGGAATAGAATCGTAGTAGTAGCTTCTTTTTAAAACATCATCGGGTAAATAAGAAACGAAGTATTCTTTAAAAGGTTCTCCTTTCGTAAAACCAAATTTATCCTTGATCTTATTACTAATCGCACTAATTACAATTTTGGAACGATCTCCGTCTTTCACTTTTTTCTCCAGTTCAGGTTTTAACGACTCGAAAGGAGGAATGGAATGGTATTTATCCAATCTCACTATATGCCAGCCAAATTCAGATTTAAATGGTTCGGTGACCTCACCTTCTTCTTCCAGGCTAAACGCCTTTTCCTCAAACTCGACAGATCTCAACGATCCCCTACTGAATTTTTTCAACTTTCCACCTCGTACAGCCGAGTTCTTGTCATCGGAGTATTGCTCGGCCAGTTTTTCGAACTCCTGCCCTTGCTTGAGTAACTGATAGATCTCCTGAATGCGCTCTTCAGGTTTGAAGGTTCTGGAATCGTCGTCCTTTTCGGTTACCATGATATGGGAAACCGAGATCTCTTTGCCTTTAGGTCTACGATCTGTAACCTTAATGATATGATATCCAAACTGGGTGCGTACTATTTCGGAGATCTGCCCAACCGGAGTATTGTATGCGGCGGTCTCGAAAGGGTAAACCATTGCAAAAGCCGTAAAATACCCAAGGTAGCCTCCACGATCCCGGGCTTTTGGTTCGGTAGAATTATTTTTAACCAATTCGGTAAAATCTTCACCCGCTACCGCCCTTTCTCTTAATTTTTTAATGGTATTGTACGCTTTTAATGTATCCTGAGGTGATGCATTATAATTTACACTTATTAGCAGATGACTCGCTTCGATCTCTTCCAGGCTTCGTTCATACCCTTCTACAACCAGCTCGTCTGTAACCTTGGTGTCGTAAATGTAATTTCGGGATAGCTGTTCTTCGTACTTTTCAAATTCCTCGATATAAGAGGTTTGTTTATGTAATTCCTGCTCGTAGGCTTCAGCGATCTTTAACTTATAATCGATAAACAGCTTTAGATAGCCATCTACAGTCTTCTGGCTCTCGTCTTTTACAAGATCTAGATTCTTTTTATAAACTCTTTTAAATTCAGAAACATATACCGGATCATTATTAATGGTAAGTAAAACATCGTTCTTTTTCTGCGAAAAGCCCTGAGGCAGATTAAATACCAGGATTAAAAATAATAGGCAATATCTTTTCATCTTAAATTTATTTTATATTAACTGAAGTGTCGCAAAAATAACAAAATCGCCCGGTTAGACAAGTTGGATTAACAATCCATTTAACAGCTATGCGAGACAAGCTATACCTCTCGATTTATGCCAAATTTTATGTAAATTGCATGAACTCCTGCTAAAGATAAAGTACTATGAAATACACCACCGAAATTATATTAGATCTGCCCCGGGAAGAGGTGATCAGGAAACTGGACAACCCGGATAATATGAAACATTGGCAGCGCGGCTTGATAAATTACGAGATGTTAGAAGGCATCCCCGGAAAAGAAGGTTCCAAGATGAAGTTGGAATATAAGATGGGAAAACGAGACATGGTGCTTACCGAAACGATCACAAAAAATAATTTCCCGGAAGAGTTCCATGCCAATTACGACACCAAAGGTGTGCATAACGTACAGCGAAACTACTTCCATGAAATTGAAGGAAATAAAACCAAATGGGTGTCTGAAAGCGAATTCGAATTTGGTGGATTTGGAATGAAACTCATGAGCTGGCTTATGCCCGGCGCGTTTAAGAAACAATCTCAGAAATATCTGAACGATTTCAAGAACTTTGCCGAAAACGGGACCTCTGTGAAGGACGAGACCTAATGGAATTAATAAAACTGATCTGGGATTTCAGAGGACCGGATGCGGCCGCCATCGCGAGTCACCATGCTAAGCACCTAACCGAATTCATCAAAATGGAGCAAATTCCCAACAGTAGAAGTGGCACAGAATCGATTTCTGAAATGCATCAGATCGCCTTTATGATCACCGAAAAACTCAGGATGCAAGAAATGAGAGAGAAGTTAAAACCGCATCGTGGGCAATTGTACTCCAACTAAATAAAATATTGAAACTTCAGGAAAACCCGATCGTCTTTAGTATTATTGCAACTCTAAAATTTGCTATTCCATGAAAACTTTACAATTACTTTTACTTCTAGTCACTTTTTCGGTTTCTGCACAAACCACACAAACCAAAGTGGGAACTATAGATATAGACTTTGTTCTTTCTCAAATGCCCGAGATCGTCAATGTACAGAAAGCAGTAGAAACCTATGGGAAGACCCTGGATGCCGATCTTACTAAGAAATTGGAAGCCTACGAGAAGCTTGTTCAGGAATATACAACCAACGATCCCACCTATACCATCTTGCAGCGAAAAACCATGCAGGATTCCATTCTGAACGTTGAAACTAACATAAACAAATTTCAGCAGAATGCTCAAAAGCTAATCACTATCAAGAGAGATGAAGAACTGTCTCCTTTGTACGAAAAAATCGGGAGATCTTTGGAAAAAGTGGCGAAGGCACAAAAATATACCCAGGTGATGGAACGCACCTCAAATCTGGTATACATAGACAATAACTTCGACCTTACCTTAGCGGTACTCAATGATATGGGTATCGAAGTAAAGGAAGAGGAATAGAAAGAAGCTACTAGAGCCTGTTCCAGTAATTTCAATAAATCTTCCAGAAAAGTTTAACGCGAGTAGTTGGGAGCTTCTTTGGTGATTGCAACGTCGTGCGGATGACTTTCATGGATCCCCGAAGCAGTGATCTTCACAAATCGACCTTCCTCTTTTAAGGTATCTATATCCTTCGCACCACAGTAACCCATTCCTGCTCTAAGGCCTCCAATAAACTGAGTCATACTCTCCACAAGATCCCCTTTGTAAGGAACTCTACCTACGATTCCCTCGGGAACTAATTTTTTGATATCATCCTCTACATCCTGGAAGTAACGGTCCTTAGATCCTTCTTTCATCGCCTCCACACTACCCATACCTCTGTATGATTTGAATTTCCGTCCTTCGTAAATAATGGTTTCACCAGGTGATTCTTTTGTTCCGGCCAGCAAAGAACCTAACATAACACTATCAGCGCCAGCCGCAATTGCTTTCGGAATATCCCCAGTATACCTTATACCACCATCGGCGATAACGGGAACCCCAGATCCCTTAATGGCCTGGGCAACCTCCAGAACAGCAGAGAACTGCGGAAAACCAACACCTGCCACAACCCTGGTGGTACAAATTGAGCCGGGACCTATCCCTACCTTTACGGCATCTGCTCCTGCTTCCACCAAATATTTGGCCGCATCGGCAGTAGCAATATTTCCTACTACCACATCGAGATCGGGAAAACTCTTCTTTACTTTCTTCAGTACTTCAACCACTCCTTTGGTATGACCGTGAGCCGTATCGATGATAACGGCATCCACCTGTGCATTCACAAGTGCTTCTGCTCTTTCAACAGCATCGGCGGTTACTCCAAGGGCTGCTGCCACTCTCAACCTTCCGAAGTCATCCTTATTAGCTATTGGTTTTTGAGTAAGTTTTGTAATATCCCTGAAAGTGATAAGTCCGAGCAATTTCCCTTCATCATCAACTACCGGAAGCTTCTCTATCTTATTCTTCTGTAAAATGATTTCTGCATCCTTCAAAGAGGTTCCCGCACTTACGGTAACCAGATTTTCGGAAGTCATAACCTCACTAAGAGGACGCTGATAGTTCTTTTCAAAACGCAGGTCCCTGTTGGTCACTATACCTATAAGTTCCCCTTCATCATTTACTATAGGAATCCCACCAATGCTATATTCTCGCATGGTATTCTGGGCATCACCTACCGTTGCTGTTTTCTGAAGTGTTACCGGATCCTGTATCATACCGCTTTCTGCCCTTTTCACCTTGCGAACCTCCTGGGCCTGGCGTTTTATCGACATGTTCTTATGAAGTACTCCAATTCCTCCTTCGCGAGCCATGGCAATGGCCATAGCACTTTCTGTCACGGTGTCCATCGCAGCCGAAACTATGGGTACGTTAAGAGTGATGTTTCGAGAAAACTTTGTTGTAATGGATACTTCCCTTGGTAATATTTCGGAATAGGCAGGCACTAGTAATACATCATCGTAAGTAAGGCCTTCTCCTAGAATTTTGTCGTTATGTGCAGTCATCGCAATTAAAATTTATTCCGAAGATACCGGAAGGTGGTTAACATTTAATTGCGTGCAAATATACGTAAATTAAGGTAATTTATTGCGCTCTTTTGGTAAAGCCTTTTGGAATATGAAGTTTTTCCAGATCGTAAAAACTAATATAGATCAAAATGGGTTCTGTCAAGCCTTCATAAGCAACTTCGTACACGTCCACCAGGGCAGAACCACCGTACCCATTCTCACTGGGATACGGACAACAACTTCCTCTTCTGTGAAAACTTAGTTCCTCACCATTGGGTCCGGCAAGAGCAGAGAGATATCGCCTCTGATTAATAACACTTCTATCCCCTACTTTTACAGGATACTTACCTGTTAAACCATACTTTTTATTAGATGAATATCCCTCTACACTGGCCAGGGGCTCATAATCTGCAGAGGTGCTATAGGGATTGGAAGAAGTACTGATGATGGCCGGCTGCTTACTTTTACACGAAGCGAGTAAAAATAGCAGTATAAAAATGGGAACTAAACGTTGCATTCGAGATATTTTTAACTCGAAGTTATCAATTATTATCGGGTTTTCCCAATTGCCACAATACTGCCGCAGCTCCGAACACGAAAACAAGTGTCATTAAAATTCCGGAGATCATTACAACCCACTTCATCCATAATATACCTGTCCACATGAGGTATATCCCGCCAAAAGTAAGCACAATGGATATAAATGGTTCGATCATAAGAAATGCTTTCAATCTTGCCGGCAGGGAGGTAATGGCGATAAGGCCCCCTAACAAAAAGAAGATAAATGAAATGGAGAGCACGTGGGTATGTAAAATTACGAGCATCTCGCGCTCTCCTTTCTTAAATTTAAACACAGAGACATCTTCCTGTTCTTCATTGCCCAGGTAGTTCTCCTCAATTCCGGCAGGGTGGTCGGAATCGGTTTGACGTACAAACTGAAGCCCTGTGAAATACCCTATACTTAACACGATCACAAATGCAGCAACGAATTGCTTCACATATTTAGGAAAGGTGTGTATAAGGCCGTGTATTTGCATCAGAGTGCGTTTAGATCCTGTAAGGTACCCAGACTTTGAAGCAGATCGTTCATAGCTCGCGTCATTGATCTCACAGAAATTGTGGCCCCGCTAATGGGTATGATATCCTCGCGGTATTTCAGTTCGGGGGTTTGATAGGATTTACCAAGGAACTGGTTTAACCATCGCTTACTGCCTATTTCGCCTCCGTATTCTTCGCGATAGATAAGTACGCTGCTTTTGGTTATAATAAAGTTAGAATCGAACAGCACCAAATAATCGAAGGTTGCCGTCTTACTGGGTGCATTACCTATATAGCCGTAACCGGTTGTGGTATTCCCAATTTTTATTCTGAAGAAATTATCATCTCCGAAATGTGAAGCTGTTTGCTTGTTAATTGCTTCGGGAATCGAGATGAATTCGGTAGTGAAATCATCGGTTTGCAGCTGTTTTTCAATTACCTTTTCGGCCTTCTTCATCACTTTTTCAGGGACAGAGAATGCCATTAGAAAAATGACCAAACCACTAACTAATAAAATCTTTTTCAGCATACTACAAAAGTATTTATTTTAATACGGACTACATAAAGTATACACAGAATAATTGGGGTTAGAACCAAACTCCGATCCCAAAATTCAATCTGTCGTCAACATCGCCGTTTTCCACAGCATTGTCTCTAAATTGGTAATCGCCTTTAACTACTACACCCGGAGCGAGGTGATAACTCAAGCCCGTAGTGATGTCGGTGCGATTATAAGCATCATTCTTCTGTAAACCGCCAGCCGTATCTGCGTGCGTGTTATATTGTTCGTATCGACCAAAAATATACAGCCGTTGTTTATTAGCAATAGGCAGAAGATTGTAGGCAACTTCCCCATAATACCCAAACAAAGCACTCCCCAGATCGCGTCCTGTTAGTACATTATACGCCTCGGTATCACTCAAGGAGGCGTAGATCAATTGTCCCCTTGCAGTAAAATTCTGAAATGCATATCGGGCATCCAATCCAACCATGGCAATACCAATATTGGCACCATCCAGTTCTTCTACCTCGTCTGCCGCCTGAGTTTGTCCGAAGTAACCAGCCAGACCAAGACGTAACCCGGGAAGACCATAGTAATCCAACTTGGTTGAGAAAGTTGGGCTGTCGACAGTAGATTTTATCGCTTTCTGTCTACCCCCTCTAAGGCCGCTGCTTCCGCTTAAAAATCCGTATACTCCCTCTTCAGCATCTGCTTCTGTAGATTTAAATCCGTTAAAGATATAGGCCTGATAACTCAAAGATGCATCGGGGATCCTACCGGTTACTCCAACTCCTATCTCACGCCAGGTCGTGGGTACGATCACGTTATCCACTGCCGGTCTTTCTGTACCATTAAAAGTGGTAGGTTCGTGATATTCGTTCACAATACCCATAGGAACCAGCATAAGTCCACCCCGTAAACTTACGTTGTCTCCCACAGCATAATTTATAAAGGCTTGTTCTACAAAAACTTCTTCTACATGTTCTATCTCAACCTCGGTAACAAATTGTGTTTTCTCATTGAATTTATATCCAAACAGGAGTACTAACCGTTGCACGTCTAGTTCACCATTGTCCGATTCCGGCTGATTATATGTTATTTCACCATATGCCCCTACCGTAACAGCTTTCCCATAATTACCTGAAAGGATTCGCTGAGCGGCATTTTGTTGTAACTGCGGATTGAAGGTAATTGAGTCCTGAAGTGTTTGGGACATTGCTGCAAAACCAATAAGCAGCGCAAAAGGTAAGAAGATATTTTTCATCTATTTTTATTTAGACTGTTTATAAATAATGAATTATTTCAGCCGCAAAAATAACTTTGAAAAATTCTTTCTACAAGTTTATTTAGAATTAATTTAAATAAAAAGACTGTTAAAATTTATAGGTTTTTATTTGTCAGCTACTTAGAAGAAACCTCAAGCTGATTTTTATACTGTAACCTTGCCAGGGTAGCCCATTGGATTAGAAGTTTCTTGTCGTCCTCGCTAAGATCACCATGAATCCAGGTATAGCTATCCAAAGGCATATTGCCTTCTTCAACCTCTTCTATAAGTTCTTCCAGTTTATGATCTTTTTTCTTTATCGAATAACTGTCCCATTCGGAGACATTGAAATCGCCCTTACCATGCCGTACATGATCATCCAACCACAAGGAAAAGGGCGCTACTTCGGCATACCATGGATAATTTGTGTGATTACTATGGCAATCGTAGCAGTTGTTCTTTAAGATCCCCACTACTTTATCAGATGGTTTCGTTTCGGTTTCGAAAGCTTTAAACGCCTCATATCCGGCCTCATTCTTTTCGGGTCTGATAAATTGAATCACTATCAGAGCAACAATCCCAAGATATCCCAAGATTTTAAGAATTCGTTTCAACATATTCTATTGTTTTGATTTCAGGTATAAAATTACAGCTTTTCTAATATCATTCGCAATCTCGTTCTTCGAGGGCGTATAGACTTTCAGGACACCCGGATTATCTTCTGAAAGGAATGGTATGTCGTACCCCTTCAGAAGAAAATCTGAAAAAGCCACAGAGTAATAACGTTTGTCCCCTTGTAATGGTTCACCGTTTATTAACCAACCGCCGTTTGCACTTTCATCGATATTGAAACGTTGCAAGTATGCACCGGTTCCACCGCTATCCTTCCCAAAATCTAGCACTCGTTGCAACAGATCTCCCGTGATATCCACCTTTATTATACTTCCTCCAAAGGGTAGCACCCTAAAGATATCAATACTGCTCACATCTCCATCAAGCATATCGTCAAGCCTTATGGATCCTCCGTTTACCAAAGCCGCATCAACTTCATTGTCATAGGCTTCGAACATAGCCGCCGTAATAATCTCACCCATATTGGTTTGGATCCCTCGATTGGCACTATCTGTACCGTCCAAGGGTGGATCTGCATGGAAGATAACTTCGGAAGGGTTTTCAATTACCTCCCTTATCTTGTTATTCAATACCAAATTCCATTTTTCAACGATCGCACGAACCTCCGGGTCTTCAGAAATACTATCATCGATTGGAAATAATTGTGAGTCGATATCGGTCTTACCAGTTGCAGTATTATGTGTGATTGTATGGATATTGATCGTTTTGGCATTTGCATCGGCTTTTGCTATTACTGTATTACTCACATCGAAGATCATATTGTTGTGCTCATGTCCGCCCATAATGAGGTCGAGCTCGGGTAAAGCTAAGGCCAGTTTCTTGTCGTCCTCTACTTTTAAATGTGTTAGGCCAACAATTATATCACTTTGCGTTGGTAAGTTTTCATAGGTGTTTACCGCGGTTGAATAATAATCTTCGTAATGAACATATTCTCGCGGATTGGAATCCAGAGTCACACTAAAAAAGCTTACACGCACTTTGGTTCCGTCTACATCGGTTATTTCCCTCGATAAACTGGCAGGTACGGCGATCCGGCCAATATCGCGGTTAATTTTAAAACTTAAAGTATCACGCTCTGTGATCTCCTTCACATTGGATGAGATCCAGCTAAAATTAGATTCGTCCAATCTTTTCTGAAGATCCTCCCTATCCAGGTCAAATTCATGATTCCCAAAAGTAACCATGTCAAAATTCATAGCATTCATTACTTCTATCATCTGCTTCCCTCTAATTCGCTCTCCATTATATTTAATGGTGCCCAACAAGGAGGGATTTAAAAAATCACCTGCCATATATAAATAGGTGTTGGGATGTATCTCCCGTATCGAATCGACCACGTGGGCAACCCTTGCCATCCCACCATATTTACCACCGCCAAGCGGGGCGATCTCATATACGTCGTTTAGTTGGATAAATTTCAGGGTAATAATTCCATCTTCTCTTGGTTGAGATGTAGTTTGCCTACCAGACCCACAGGAGATGAGGATAAGACTAATAGAAAAAACTGTAATCGCTCTTAAGATCATATTAGTGATATTTTGAGAATATTTTAGTAGCCTCGTTATGGGCACTTTCAAAAGACATAGTGTTGATATTGGTATCTACCTTATTGGCTGTGAAGTAACTCAGCATTTTTTCTGTAGGCATATTTCCTGTTAGCTCATCCTTCGCCATCGGGCAACCACCAAATCCCTGTATAGCACCATCAAAACGCCTGCAACCAGCTTCGAAAGCCGCATGTATCTTTTCGTGCCAACGATCTGGGATGGTATGTAAATGCGCCCCAAACTCGATCTCAGGATACTTGGGTATGAGATTAGAGTACAAGTAATCTATAACCTCGGCAGTAGATGTTCCTACCGTATCACTTAGAGATAAGGTTTCCACTCCCAATTCGGCCATTCTATAGGCCCAGTCTCCCACAATATCCACGTTCCAGGGATCTCCGTACGGATTACCAAAGCCCATGGATAAATAGGTGACCACTTGTTTTCCTTGGTCTTTCGCCAATTCCAGGATCTGCTTTAATACTTCGATGGATTGGGCAATGGTCTTATGCGTATTCCGCATTTGGAAATTCTCGGAAATTGAAAAAGGGTAACCCAGATAATCTATTTGTTCGTATTGTACCGCGTCCTCTGCCCCTCTTACATTAGCCACAATTGCCAGTAATTTACTTTCGGTTGTGGATAGATCCAGGCTCGCCAAAACATCGGCGGTATCCACCATTTGTGGGATAGCCTTGGGAGAAACAAAACTTCCGAAGTCGATGGTATCGAATCCACAGCGCAATAAACTTTGAATGTATTGTATCTTATTCTCGGTGGGAATCCAATCTTTTATGCCTTGCATAGCATCCCGTGGACATTCGATAAGTTTCACCTGTTGCATTACGTAAAGATAAAAGTTTTAAGCGGTACCTGCCACTATTTTTCCGGTAGTAAAATATATACCGCAATACCTGTAAAAACCAGTATTTGTAGCCATTTCAACACAAATCCGGTATTCTTATGAGTGAGTAAATACGAGGAGATCCCACCGGCCAATAATGCAATACTACTAAATACCAGAAAAGAAATGAACATAAATGTGAGTCCGAGAATATAAAACTGAATCACCGTATTACCGGATTCGTCCCATAGAAAAGCCGGAAAAAAAGCTAGAAAGAATATGAGCACTTTTGGGTTGACCAGGTTCATGATCACTCCTTGGATAAATAATTCGCGATACGTTTTTTTAGGAGCTTTCGCGTCTAATGCAAGCCGGTGATCACTTCTGTAAACTTTCCATCCCAGATATAACAAGTAACAAGCCCCAAAGATCTTTATGGTATAAAACAATATGGGGGAAGTTGTGATAATCACAGATACACCAAATGCCAAAAGGGTAGTATGTACAATACATCCACTAATTAAACCTGCTGTTGTAGCAATTCCACTCTTGGCACCATTTGTGAGGGATTGTGTAAGGACATAAATATTATCGGGTCCGGGAGAAATAGCAAGCGCTACGGTTGCCAAAGAGAAAAGGTAGAGCGCTTCGATCATTGCATAAAATTAATATTTTTTGTGAGGTTTTATTCGTTCTTTCGACCGATATTACATAAAATTTAGACATGAAAAAGAAATTACTCCTATTATCCATCCTCGCTACTCTTAGTACATGTGGTTTCAGTTTCGCACAATCTGAAGCTACTTATTCTATTAATTATACCAGTACCTGGTCTCAGGCTACCCATCCTCATCCTACCAATAATTTTCCGGCCTCTGCCCATTATTCGAAGTTGGTGGGTGCCACGCACAACGATCAGGTTGTATTTCTTGAGATGGGTGCCTTGGCAAGTGCAGGGATTGAAGATGTTGCAGAATTAGGGAGTAATTCGGTATTTTTTTCTGAAGTAGACAGTGCTATCACCGCAGGTACTGCCAACAGTTTGATCGATGGCGATAACCTGGGCACCAGCACGGGCCAGATCAATATTGAGAATGTGGTCACCAATGAATCTTATCCATTATTAACGCTGGTTTCTATGATCGCTCCCAGCCCCGATTGGATGGTGGCAGTAAACAGTGTGGAATTACTGGACGGGAACGGCGACTGGAAACCCAGTATAAGTATGGACCTATATCCTTACGACGCGGGAACCGACAGTGGCACCGATTATACTTCCCCCAACATGGATACCAACCCTCCTCAGCCAATTTCTAGTTTGCAGGGTATTTCGCCATTCTCCAACCAAAAAATGGGTACGCTAACGATCACTCTGGAAAGTGTTTTGGGGAGCCCAGACGAGATCCGTAACAATTTGCAGCTGTTCCCCAATCCCACCAACGGAAATGTGAACATTAGTTCGGCCACTACTATCCAGTCTATTGAAATTTACAATGTACTGGGTGCGAAAGTGTATGGGCAAAAAATAAATTCTAAGCGATCTAACGTCGACATAAGTTCTTTAAACTCGGGGGTTTATTTATTCCGAATTAAGAACACTGATGGAAGTAGTGTGGTGAAAAAGGTAATTAAGCGTTAAGTATTGCCTTATTGATCTGCTTGATCAATCCGGGGCCTTCATATATAAAGCCGGTGTATAGTTGAACCAAACTTGCTCCGGCTTCAATTTTTTCGAGGGCGTCTGCAGCAGAATGAATCCCCCCAACACCTATGATCGGGAAAGCCCGGTTACTCTTTTCGGAAAGAAAACGAATCACTTCCGTCGATCTGCTGGTTAAGGGTTTGCCACTTAGTCCTCCCGCTCCGATCTCGTCTACTTTCTCCTTTTCGGTTTGTAACCCACTACGGGAAATTGTAGTGTTGGTGGCGATCACCCCATCGATCTTAGTGTTTTCTACAATTTCTATGATATCCAGTAATTGCTCATCGGTTAGATCTGGAGCGATCTTCAATAAAATGGGTTTAGGATGGTTTTTTTCCGAATTTCTTTCTTTCAGTGTTCTCAGTAAACGAGTGAGGGGTTCCTTGTCTTGCAGGGCTCTTAAATTAGGCGTGTTTGGTGAACTAACGTTCACAACGAAATAATCCACATGATCAAATAAGGCTTCAAAACAATACAAGTAATCCTGTTCGGCCTCCTCGTTTGGCGTCACTTTGTTCTTACCAATATTCCCTCCTACGAGTACCTTCTTGTTTTTCCGAAGTCGTTCAACTGCTTCGTCCACACCTCCATTATTAAAACCCATACGGTTAATGATGGCTTTATCCTTTTTCAACCTGAAGAGACGTTTCTTAGGATTGCCTTCCTGGGGTTTTGGGGTAACCGTGCCAATTTCAATAAACCCAAACCCGAAGTTAGAGAGTTCCTTGTAAAGCCTGGCATCCTTATCGAACCCCGCCGCCAGACCCACCGGATTTGGAAAAGTAAGACCAAAAACTTCCCGTTTTAGGTCGGGATCATTCAGCTTGTAAATCTTTCTGAAAATAGATCCCACACCAATGGCCGATAAAAACCGAATAAGCGTAAATGTAAAATAATGAACTTTTTCGGGGTCGAATTTAAAAAGAAGCGGCCGCAGTATGGATTTGTACATTTGGTGGAAATCTGCTTGCAAAAATAGGCTAAAAGCTCTAAAAGTTAATCGTTATTCCTTTAATTTGTACTGAAAATTTCTAAGCATGATCTCAAAGCAAAAAATCATAGACCGTTTTACAAGTTATGTTACCGTGGATACCGAAAGTGATCCCGAGAGTAATACAACTCCCAGTACGAAAAAACAATGGAACCTCGCTAATGCTCTTGTTGAAGAACTAAAAGAGATAGGGATGGAAGATGTGAGCATAGATGAGAATGCTTACATTATGGCCACGCTGCCGTCAAATATAGACCGTGAAGTTCCCGTGATAGGATTTATTTCTCATTTCGATACCTCGCCAGATTTTACCGGGGCGAACGTGAAGCCACAGATCATAGAGAAATACGATGGGAACGACATTCTCCTGAATAAAGAACAGAACATAGTATTGAGCCCTAAAGAATTCGAAGACCTTTTAATGTACAAAGGACAAACCCTCATTACTACAGACGGCACTACGCTGTTGGGTGCCGACGACAAGGCCGGTATTGCCGAGATCATTTCTGCCATGGAGTACCTGATCGATCATCCCGAGATCAAGCATGGAAAGATCAGGGTGGGTTTTACGCCGGATGAAGAGATTGGGCGTGGTGCACATAAATTCGATGTGAAGAAATTTGGCGCCGATTGGGCCTATACGATGGATGGAAGTCAGGTTGGCGAATTAGAATACGAAAATTTCAATGCTGCCGGCGCGGTGGTGAAAGTACAGGGTAAGATCGTGCATCCCGGATATGCAAAAGGCAAGATGATAAATAGTATGTACCTTGCCACCGAATTTCTTAACTCCCTCCCCAGATTGGAAACTCCGGAGCATACCGAAGGCAGGGAAGGATTCTTTCATCTAAATTCTATTGAAGGTACGGTAGATTCGACCAAACTTCAATATATCATACGCGATCACGACAAAACGCACTTTGAAGCTCGAAAAGAGGTAATGCGAAAATTGGCCGATGAGCTCAACAGTCAGTATGAAAAAGAGCTGTTTACTGTAGATATCAAGGATCAGTATTACAATATGCGAGAGAAGATCGAGCCGGTAATGCATATAGTAGATATTGCCGAAGAAGCCATGAAAATGGCGGGTATAAAACCTCTAATAAAACCTATACGGGGTGGAACCGATGGTTCTCAATTAAGTTATATGGGATTGCCCTGCCCTAACATCTTTGCAGGTGGTCATAATTTTCACGGTAGATATGAGTATGTTCCCGTTGAAAGTATGCAGAAAGCTATCGAAGTAATTGTTAATATTGCTAAGCTCACAGCGAAAAAGGAGGTATAAAAAAAGCCTTCAGAAAAAACTGAAGGCCTTACTTGATAGGTTGTAAATATGATTACTTCTTTGCCGGAGCGTTCAATTTATTGCTCAGTTCCATAGAGATAGCCGAACGTTCAAACTTCATCTTCCCTGCTCCACTTTCTATGACGCAGGTTCCATCATCATTGAGGTCCAGAATTTTACCATGTAATCCACTTTTGGTAATTACTTTGTCACCTCTTTTTAGTTCGGAAGCAAACTTTTTCTCTTGTTTCTGACGCTTCATTTGAGGACGTATCATAAAAAAATACACCACTACAAACATCAATACAAGCAATATTAAACTTTGCTGTTCCATACAAGAAGATTATTTCCTATTAAAAAATTATTTCGAGTTCGTTTTAATAACGTTACTCGCAGCAGGAGTTACTCCTTCTGGTGCATTTACAAATGCTTTGATCTTAAGAGTTTCTTTCCCAGATTTGGTATTTGCAGTAATAGTTACTGTCTTACTAACCTGACCTTTACCACTTCCGTTGAACTTTACAAGCATTTCTCCTGTATCACCTGGTGCAACCGGAGCTTTGGTAAACTGAGGTACTGTACATCCACAGCTACTTTTAGCGTCCACGATCACTAAAGGAGCGTTCCCTGTGTTTGTAAAAGTAAAGGTGTGTTCAACATTGGTTCCCTGATCGATCGTTCCGAAATCAAATTCAGATTCAGAAAAAGACATCACCGGGAAATCACCGGCTTTGGAATCACGATCTGCAGCCGCTGCTACGTTTTCTTCATTCACTTTGTCTGCAGCGTTCTCCTTACATGATGTAAAAATAAAAGCTGATAAGACTGCTACTATCAAAATTGATTTTTTCATAGGATATTTGTTTTTAGTTTAAGAGAGGCTAAAAATAGCCATTTTTTTTATTTTATCTAAGTCCGCGTCCAATTTTATTCAATTTACCATTATCGGTAAATTCTTTCACGATCTTATCCAGGATCCCATTGATGAAGAGACTACTTTTAGGCGTGGAATACTCCTTGGAGATCTCCAAATATTCATTAATACTGGCTCGAACAGGAATGGAGGGAAAATAGAGAAATTCTGCTATCCCCATTTTAAGGATGATCATATCCAGTTCGGCGATCCTGTCCTTATCCCAGTTTGGGGTTTTTCCATCTATCTCGCTCATCAGTTTTTCATCGTTCAAAAGTACTTTCCGAAGTAATTCTAAAGCATAATCCCTGTCTTCGCTATTCTTGTACAGCTCGGGGATAAGGGTAGAAGTGATGTTGTTCTCGTTCACTTTAGCCAGTACTTTCACCAGCACCGTATTTACAATAGGATAATCGTCCAGCCAGGTGAGTCGCCGGTCTTCCAGGTATTCGTATAATTTTTCATTGGGAGCGATAACCTGCTTATACAGGCTGATCACAAAATCTTTATCCTGGTTAAAGCTCGGGTTCTTTAGTTGCAGATAGTCCTTATAAAATTCCTGATTCACCAACTCGTTGAAAAGTATAGCAATGTATTCATCGTCATCTTTCCAGTAATTCAATTTTTTATTCTGAAGCGTTTTCTGAAGATCGGAATGCGTAGCTAAAAGCTGAAGTAATTTGTTATTAACGAAATTCTTACTTGGATTCTTTTCGGTTTCGGTAGCCAGGAACTTCTTTTGTGATTTCACAAGATGCTTCTCACCGTGTTCTCGCAGGGCTACCATCGATTGAAGTAGCAACAGGTACAATTCGTGCATCTGGCTGATACTGTAAAGCAGGAATTTTTCCTGTTCCTTGATATCCTGGTGTTCCCCCTGCCTGAATGCATAAATAGATTGTAACACCTTTACCCGAATATGTCTTCTTGTGAGCATAGTTAATAAGAACTTAAAATAACAACGCACAAGACATTTCCTGTGCGTTGCAAATATACTATTTTAAAAAAGTGAATTTATTATTTTTCTGTCTTTCTTGCGTCAATTCTTGACTGCGCTATCTCAAAGGCCGCCTGATGTGTTGTAATATCGTTTGTTTCGGCGTTCTGAAGAATCTCCAGTGTAGTGTTATAAATGTTCTCTGTCTTTCTAACGATCTCTTGTTTCCCGTAGTTCTCCAGTTCTGCGTATACGTTGATTATTCCTCCGGCGTTGATTAGGAAATCCGGCGCATACACAATACCTCGCTCCCTCAACAGCAAACCGTGTTTAAGCTCGTTCGCAAGCTGATTATTAGCCGCTCCGGCGATCACTTTTGCTTTAAGTTGATCGATGGTTTCATCGTTGATAGTAGCTCCCAGAGCACAAGGTGCGTATATATCCATTTCTTCACTATAAAGATTCTCACCTTCATAGATATTTACATTGTACTTATCACGCACATATTCCAAACGCTCACTATTGATGTCCGTTATAAAAACTTTAGCTCCTTCATTGGTAAGATTTTCCACCAAGGCCTCCCCTACATTACCTATGCCCTGTACATACACGGTTCGGTCTTCCAGAAGTTCTGTTCCGAAGGCATATTTTGCAGCTGCCTTCATCCCCATAAACACACCGTATGCAGTAATAGGTGACGGATTACCGGCACCACCTTTTTCTTCCGAAATTCCTGTAACATAAGGAGTCACAGTTCTAACCAGATCCATGTCGGCAGTTTCCATCCCCACGTCTTCGGCGGTAATGTATTTACCACTGAGAGAATGTACAAATTCTCCAAACCTTTTCATCAATTCCGGGGTCTTCTGTGTTCGCGCATCTCCCAGGATCACGGCCTTACCTCCGCCAAGGTTTAAACCGGTAATAGCCGATTTAAACGTCATTCCTCGCGAAAGCCTCAGGACGTCATTAAGAGCTTCCCATTCACTGCTGTAATTCCACATCCTCGTACCACCAAGGGCCGGACCCAAAACGGTATTGTGTATTCCTATTATTGCTCTTAAACCTGTATCTTTGTCGTTGCAAAAAACCACTTGTTCGTGATTATCGAACGATAATTGTCCGAATACAGGGTCAATTTTGGTTAGTTCATTCGTGTTCACTAGATCGGTCACCATAAAATCATATAAATTAACAATCCTCAAAAAGGACATGCAAAATTAACGGTTTATTAAATATCCCACAAAAAACTACATGTTAATTCGAGAATTTGTTAATAACTATTGCCATTTCAGATGAAGGAATTACGCTATCTAAACCACTATTTCATTAAGTATCGCGGCCGACTGTTAATAGGGCTTCTCATTACTGTAGTGGCGCGTTTATTTGCACTTATCGTACCTATGAAAGTGGGTGATATAGTGAATGTTGTGGAACAACGCCTGAATGCCGAAATTACTGTAGAACAAATGGAATCTATGCTCCTCAACAGCATACTGCTCATTATTGGCGCCACGCTTTTGTCTGCTTTTTTTACGTTTATAATGAGGCAAACCATCATAGTGGTCTCCAGATACATCGAATTCGATCTGAAAAATGAAGTGTTTCAGCAATACGAGCGATTGTCCCTAAGTTTTTATAAGCAAAACCGAACCGGAGACCTTATGAACAGGATCAGTGAAGATGTGAGTAAGGTTAGAATGTACGTAGGCCCGGCTCTTATGTACAGTACAACTACTATAACACTATTTGTAGTAGTTCTGGGATATATGATCTATAAAGCACCGCTACTTACGCTATATGCAGTGGCTCCATTACCCATATTATCGGTAATTATATATAAATTAAGTGCTGCCATTCATCGGCGAAGTACCGTTGTTCAGGAGTACCTGTCTAAACTTACCACCTTTACACAAGAGAGCTTTAGTGGTATCTCCGTGATAAAGGCTTACGGACTCGAACCGCGAACGGGCACCGAGTTTGTAAACCTTTCAGAAGGAAGCAAACAAAAGAACATCGACCTGGCAAAAGTTCAGGCATTATTCTTTCCGTTAATGATGTTGCTTATAGGATTAAGTAATATCCTGGTTATTTACATTGGGGGCCAGCAATACATCAATAACGAGATCGAACTGGGAACCATCGTAGAATTTCTTATATATGTAAATCTGCTTACCTGGCCTGTTGCAATAGTTGGCTGGGTAACTTCCATAGTTCAACAGGCAGAGGCCTCCCAAAAGAGGATCAACCAATTTCTTCATGAAGAACCTGCCATACAGAATTTAAATCCCGCTCCCACACCCATTGAAGGAATGATATCCTTTAAAAACCTGAGCTATACCTACCCAGACACCAATATTACTGCCTTAAAGGACGTGTCCTTTACTATTAATCCGGGTGAAACATTGGCGATAGTTGGTAACACAGGATCGGGAAAATCGACCGTACTCGAACTCATAGGAAGACTTTATGATGTGAACAACGGGCAACTACTTATCGACAACACACCTATTAAAGACCTAAACCTGGATAGTTTAAGATCGAGTATTGGTTATGTGCCGCAGGACGCATTTTTGTTTAGTGACACCTTAAGTAACAATATCAAGTTTGGTAAGGAAGACGCCACCCAGGAAGAGATCGTGCAGGCAGCAAAAAGTGCCGCGGTACACGACAATATTATTGGGTTCAACAAAGGTTATGAAACCATACTTGGGGAAAGGGGAATTAGCCTGAGTGGAGGACAAAAACAACGGGTTTCCATAGCGCGTGCTCTTATAAAGGATCCAAAAATTTTCCTGTTCGATGATTGCTTATCGGCAGTAGATACAGAAACAGAAGAAGAGATACTTCAAAACCTCAACAAACTATCTTCAAATAAAACTACCATAATTGTTAGTCACAGGGTTTCTTCAGCAAAAAATGCCGATAAGATCATAGTGCTTGAGGAAGGCAGGATTATTCAGCAAGGGACTCATAATGAGTTATTAAACACCGACGGCTACTACAAAGAATTGTATACCAAACAGCTTTTAGAAAAAGAAATCTAAGTTTAAGTTGGCATATTTGGATTTTTTTTAGATTTTTGGCTAAACGTTAACCAAAACCCACTACCCATGAGTGATCAGTATATGATGGAGAAAGAAGAAATTTATTCGAAAGTTATGCGCGCCGGAAGACGCACTTATTTTTTCGATGTGCGATCTACAAAAGCCGGAGATTATTATCTCACGATCACCGAAAGTAAAAAGTTTACCAATGACGATGGCTCATTTCATTACAAGAAACACAAAATCTATCTCTATAAAGAAGACTTCTATGAGTTCAAGGAGAACGTCAATGAAATGATACAGTATATCATCGATGAAAAAGGAGAAGAGGTTATTAGTGAACGTCATCAGAAGGATTACAAAAAAGATGAAGATGGAAACGAGATCGATAAAGTAGAAGAACCAAAGGACGAGACATCCACTTCCAGTTTTACGGACATTGAGTTTGATGATATATAACTTAAAATCATCTTAAAATTATATGAACCGCCCATCTATATGTGGCGGTTTTTTTATATTTAGCCTCCTTGCTCTCGGCAGGCCTAAACTAACTTCTTATCCAATTATGAAAAAATTAATGTTATTATGCATCTTCCTAACGTCTTACTTCCTAACAGCGCAGGAATATGTAGTCGATCTTAGCTATTATCTTCCTAAAGACGTCACTTACAATAAGAACATACCCACGCCAAAATCTGTGATCGGCCACGAAGTAGGTGAATGGCATATTACCCACGATAAGCTGGCGCAATACATGTATGCGTTGGACAATGCAAGTGACAGGATAAGCATACAGGATCGCGGCACTACCTACGAAGGACGACCTTTATTACTACTAACGATCACCTCACCGGCAAATCATAATAACATCTCAACCATTAAGTCTCAACACCTTGCATTGACCGAAGCCGGTTCCTCTTCCCTTAGCACGGCATCGATGCCGGCTGTTGTGTATCAGGGTTTTTCCATTCATGGGAACGAACCCAGCGGATCCAACGCAGCACTTGCGGTAGCTTATTACCTCGCCGCGGCTGAAGGTCCGAAAATAGACGAATTACTCAACAATACTGTGATACTATTCGATCCTTCCTTCAATCCGGACGGATTACAACGCTTTGCGTACTGGGCGAATATGCATAAGTCGAAAAATATTAATCCCGACCCGAACGACCGGGAATACAGTGAAGTATGGCCGGGAGGTCGAACCAACCATTATTGGTTCGATATGAACAGGGACTGGCTTCCCGTGCAGCTGCCGGAGAGTAAAGCCAGAATACAGACCTTTCACGAGTGGTATCCCAACATATTAACAGATCATCACGAAATGGGAACCAATTCAAGTTTTTTCTTTCAGCCGGGAATTCCTTCCAGAACCCATCCGCTTACCCCGCAGAAGAATCAGGACCTTACAGGGCAAATCGCGAAGTTTCACGCCAAAGCGCTGGATCGTATTGGGAGTTTTTATTATTCTGAAGAGAATTTCGACGACTTTTACTACGGAAAAGGATCGTCATTTCCAGATATCAATGGTAGTGTGGGGATCTTATTCGAGCAAGCATCTTCGCGCGGACACGCGCAGGAAAGCGAAAATGGTATCCTAACCTTTCCTTTCACCATCCGAAATCAATTCACTGCGGCTCTTTCAACCCTTGAAGCGGCAGTAAATATGCGAAAGGACCTCTTAGATTATCAGCGTGAATTCTTTGACGAAGCACGAAAAGAGGCAGCCGCTGGAGGTGCCATAGTGTTCGGTGACGAAAAAGACGCCGCCAAAGCATATCATCTGGCAGAGATCTTAAAGCGACATAAGATTAAAATTCATGAATTAAAAGAAGATTTCAGTAGTGGTGGCAGAAACTTTAAAAAAGGATTCAGTTATGTAATTCCGAAGAACCAGAGACAACATAGACTTATCAACGCCATGTTTGAGAAACGCACGAAATTTCAGGATAGCTTGTTTTACGATATCAGCGCCTGGAGCTTTCCGTTGGCCTTCAACCTTGATTATGTAGAGAACGCATCTGCCAGCCGTGCCGGTAGCGAGATAACCGACCTTAAAATGCCTGTGCCGGATACCCCGATTGTCTCTACTTACGCCTACCTCATGGAGTGGCATGAATATTATAGTCCGAAAGCACTACACATGATACTAAACGAGGGGCTACGGGCCAAAGTTGCCATGAAGCAATTTTCCATAGAAAATAAGAACTACGATTATGGTACCATTTTGATCCCGGTTCAGAACCAGGATATGAATATGGCCGATCTCACTAAATTCCTGGCTAAAGTAAGCCGCGAAACCAAAGTACAGATCAATGGTGTAAAGACCGGACTAGCGCAAGGGATCGATCTGGGAAGTAGTCAGTTTAGAGCGGTGGAGTTACCCAAAGTAGCCATTCTTGTGGGTGATGGTGTAAACCCATACGATGCCGGGGAGATCTGGCACTTGTTCGATACGCGATACGACATGCGCATCACAAAATTAGATACACGTAATTTTGGAAGAGCCGATCTTAGCAGATATACCGATATTATCATGCCGGCCAGCTGGGGCAACGCACTGGATAAAGGAGACGCCGAAAAATTAAAGAGCTGGGTACAGGCGGGAGGATCGTTGATCGCCTATAAGAATGCCGGACGATTTCTGGACCGTAATGAACTCATGAAAATAAAATTTAAATCAAGAAAGGATACGGCTACCAATATCACCTTCGAGCAGAGGAGAGATTATAGCGGAGCCCAGGTTATAGGAGGTGCGATCTTCGAAACTAAGTTAGACAGAAGCCATCCTATTGCCTTTGGATATAAGAACGACCGCCTACCTATGTTCCGGAATTCTACCCTATTCGTGGAAGCGGATAGTGATAGCTACAACAACCCTATCCAGTACACCGCCAATCCATTGCTGAGTGGATATATTTCCAAGCCCAACCTGAAAGATCTGGCCAACACAGTGCCCTTTAAAACCTCTGGTTTGGGTCGTGGGCAGGTGATCTATTTTACCGATAATACCAATTTCCGAGCTTTTTGGTATGGGACAAATAAGTTATTAATGAACGCCATATTCTTTGGGGATTCTATGTAGGTTCACGAAAACCTTTTCGTAACTTTTATCCTGTAAAATGGGCGCTCTTGCATCCTGAAACCTTATCTTTGCCGCTTTTTTAAGCGACAAAGATGATTAGGAAAACCATAAAGAATTTCACTCAGAACCCAAAGAACGACATTCTTTCCGGGCTTACCGTTGCACTGGCATTGGTGCCCGAAGCGGTAGCGTTTGCCTTTGTTGCCGGTATTGATCCCCTGGTAGGCCTGTACGGTGCCTTTATGATGGGTATAGTAACATCCTTGTTTGGTGGTCGTCCCGGCATGATCTCTGGCGCAACCGGAGCCATGGCCGTGGTAATGGTTCATCTTATTCAAAAAGGTAACGAGGTAGGCAGCGCTCTGGACACTCCTATCGATAACCTTGGGCTGCAGTGGCTTTTCATAACTTTATTATTAGTTGGTGGAATTCAAATTGGTGCAGGAATTTTAAGACTCGGGAAGTTTGTACGTCTTATTCCACACTCGGTAATGATGGGGTTTGTTAACGGACTCGCCATTGTGATTTTTTTGTCTCAATTAGGGATGTTTAAAAAGACAGTGGATGGTGAGAGCTCCTGGTTACAGGGAACCGAACTTATGGTCATGCTGGGGCTTGTTTTACTTACTATGGCAATTATGTTTGGATTGCCAAAGCTTACCAAGAAGATCCCTTCGGCATTAACAGCTATTATAGTGGTAGCAGCCATTGTGATCTTTGGGAAGATCGATGTTAGCACCGTTGGTTCTTTTATTAGAGACGGTGGAGGTGACGGGTTGCAGGGAGCACTTCCCAGCTTCCAGGATCAGATCTTCACACTATTCTATACCTTAAAAGGACATTGGAGCATAATTCTCTCAACCGCCTTCATATTAGCTGCGGTTGGGCTTATCGAATCTCTTATGACTCTTAGTTTGATTGATGAAATGACAGAAAGTCGTGGTAGCGGAAATAGAGAGTGTGTTGCTCAAGGCGGAGCCAATATCTTAAACGGACTCTTTGGTGGTATGGGCGGCTGTGCTATGATTGGCCAGTCCATCATAAATATTAACTCCGGAGGTCGTGGCAGGCTATCGGGTGCAACCGCTGCTATAGCCTTATTGTGTTTTGTTTTATTTGGAGCACCGCTTATTGAACAAATCCCCATTGCGGCATTGGTAGGAGTAATGTTCATGGTTGTTATAGGTACTTTTGCCTGGAGTAGCTTCCGTATTCTTCATAAGATCCCCAAAAGTGATGCCTTTGTACTTATAGCGGTATCCGCCATCACAGTATGGCAAGACCTTGCGATAGCTGTTATTGCCGGAGTAATTATGAGTGCCCTTACTTTTGCATGGAAAAACGCTACGATGATCCGTGCCAGAAAAAGCGTGAAGGAAGATGGAACCAAGGTCTATGAGATATGGGGGCCTTTGTTCTTTGGATCTACAACAAATTTCCTTACCAAATTCGATGTGAGGAACGACCCGGACAATGTTGAAATCGATTTTATCGAATCTAAAGTAAGCGACCATTCCGGAGTGGAAGCCATGCGAGGGATTGTAAATAAATATCAGGCTGCGGGTAAAAAAGTTACATTAACGCATTTAAGTCCGGATTGTAAAGCATTACTTCTGAAGAGAAATCCGGAATTCGACCAGGTGATACAGGATTCTATAGACGACCCTCGTTACTATGTTGTAACCGATATCCTGGATAGCGAAGTTTAGGAATGCCAAAAGGTTACTGAGAGTGGGGTTATCATCATAACTAATTGATAATCTATTATTTAATTCGCTACAAGAAGCAGATTAAAGTTTTCTTAAATCGTGTATTATATTAAATTTTATACTACTTTCGCTCTCATTTTTTCATCATTATGAACACTTTAAAAGTAGTACTTCGTTATGTTCTCTTTGTGATGTTTTCGCTGGTAGCGAATGCACAGAACGACACTATTGCAAGCCGCACAGATACTGTTAATTCATCGGCGGATGCGGTTTCATTGAACTATCTCTCTCAATTAGAAGTGAAGAGGAAGATCGATTCGTTAAAACGGGTGGAACTTCAGCAGGAAATAGATCTGCTAAAGGACACAGACAAAGCGAAACGTGTACAATTACAACAGCAAATAGATCAGCTTAAATTACAGGAGTCTGAACTAGTGCGACAGAAAAAAGAACAGATCGAATTGCTTCGCAAGTCAACCACAGGTTATCCGGTAGTTGGTTTTTTTAAGGACACACTTTGGTTAATACATAATAAGCTGGGTAGCTTTACTGCCGCCGAACGTGCAGATGCGATTAATAGAAGGATTCGCAAACTTCCGGACCTATTGGAATTTAATCCGGATTCGTTACGTATCGCACAATCTGAAGCAACCTTCGACATTAGTTACGACCAAACCATCATAGCCAGTATTTCTGAAAACGACGCCCTATGGGAGGATAGTTCACAATTCGATCTTGCGAAGGCTTATCGAATTAAGATCATAGAGGAAGTTGAGAGGTACAGAGCGGAGACTAATTTATTCTCCATCGCAAAAAATATTGTTCTGGCATTGTTGGTATTAGGCCTTATATGGTTTATTATCCGTTATATCGGGAAACTATTCACCTGGATCTCGGGAAAGATCAGTGAGCAGGAGAATAAGAAGATAAAAGGCATCAAGCTGAAGAATTACGTATTGTTCGATGCAAAACGCCAGGTAACCGCATTACTTACAGTGAATAAGATCCTTAAGTGGAGTAGTGTCTTGTTAGTAATTTATCTGGCTCTCCCGGTTTTGTTCGGGATTTTCCCATGGACTCGAAGTTTTGCCAACACCTTGTTCGGTTATGTGGTTAGCCCTGTAAAGAAGATCCTAATTGGTTTTTGGAACTATCTCCCCAACCTCATCACTATTTTGGTGATAGTGATCGTATTTAGGTATGTTTTAAAAGGATTGCGTTTCCTAAAGAACGAAATTGCGAGTGAGAAGCTCAAAATAGGCGGTTTTTATCCGGATTGGGCTAATCCATCATACCAGATCATTCGAGTACTTGTAATAGCATTTATGATCGTGGTGATCTTCCCGTATCTACCTGGAAGTGACTCCCCGGTATTTCAGGGAATTTCTGTTTTCCTGGGCTTCTTGTTCACTTTTGGTTCGGCAGGTTCCTTATCCAACCTTATCGCTGGTCTGGTCCTTACATACATGAGATTGTTCAAGATTGGAGATCGGGTAAAGATCGATGATGTTGTAGGAGATGTGATTGAAAAATCTTCTTTGGTGACCCGGGTTCGAACTACCAAAAACGAGATCATATCAATACCTAACTCAAAGGTAATGACCAGCCATACTATCAACTATAGCAGTGATGCAGATGTACGAGGATTAATCGTTCACACTACTGTAACTATTGGGTATGACGTTCCCTGGGCTAAAATGCATAATGCGCTAATAGAAGCAGCAAAGAGAACCGAATTTATCCTGGATGACCCGGAGCCTTTTGTGCTACAAACCAGTCTGGATGATTTCTATGTTTCTTACCAGGTGAACGGGTATATTCGAGAACCTAACAAGCAGGCTACTATATATTCACAATTACATCAGCATATTCAGGATGTTTGTAACGAAGAAGGAATAGAGATCTTGTCACCGCATTATCGAGCTGCCCGCGATGGCAATATGAGCACTATTCCTGCTGCTTATTTGCCAAAGGACTATACGGCTCCGTCGTTTTTAGTAAAATCGACTAAATAAGGTGCTCAAGGTTGAACTTGCTTAAGAAGGGTGAGATTAAAGGTTAAAATGTACGATAGGAATTAAGACGATTCTGCTTCGGTTTTATGAAGTGGAATGAACACCGAAAATCGGCTTCCCTCGTTCTCCTTCGATGTAACCTCTAGTTTCCCATGATTCATAGAAATGAATTGACGGCATAGCAGCAACCCTAACCCTGTACCTATCTCGCCTGATGTTCCTAAAGAACTAATTTGAGATTCCATTTTATGAAGCCTGGATAGTTCCTCCTCTTTCATTCCAATGCCATCATCCTGTATGTGAACAATCGCGTAATCGGAATTAGTTTCCATGCTCAGGGTGATATTGCCATTAGGCTGTGTAAACTTTAAGGCATTGGATAAAAGATTCCTAAAAACAGTACTCATCATATTAGTATCGGCGTATACCTCTACATTCTCCCCGATGTGCTCATGAATATTTATGGATTTCAGGCGTGCGGCTGGTTTAATGACTTCTACCACGTTATCGAGAATGGAATTGAGATCGAACAAAGATGGCTGATATGTTAAATCCCCCGTTTGAGATGTTGCCCACCGCAATAAGTTGGAAAGTAATTCGGTGGTATTATTGGTTGTTTTCTTAAGCTCGGTAATTATGGTTCTAAGCGATGGATCTTCGATCTGTTCGTTTTCCAGCAATTGTAACAATCCCGTTATAGAATGTAAGGGTTGTTTTAGGTCATGACCAATAATAGAAAACAATTTATCCTTCGTCTTATTGAGGTCTTTCAGCTCTTCGTTTTGTTCAGATAATTTCTGACCGCGATATTCCAGCAATTCGTTAGCCTCTTCCAATTCGTAGTTAAGTTCCTTGCTTTTCAGCCGTAAACGGTTCAGAATAAAAAACAAGAACGTGAGAAGCAAATGCCCGATAAGGAGGACATAGATCACTAAGTTTCTTTCAACCACTGTCTCTTTAAAGGCCGTACTTATTTCAATAGTACTGCCAAAAAGTTTGACTTCACTACTAATAAAATCTGAATCACGAATATTAAAATTCTTGTAGTATTCGGGGTCCTTATTCGTATTATAGACCTTGGTGTTGTTGTACACCTGTTCCCGGTCGAATTCGTATTCGTTCTCCCAACGAAATCGAAATGCAAAATCTTTCTTAGTTTGTTCGGTATACATTCCCTGCATTAGTGTTTTAAACTGTAGTATGGGAGCTACATAACCCAGGGTCTTCTCATCTCTGCGAACACGGAAATTGAGTGGAATTCCTACCCATCCTTCCACCAGGTTCATTGGAGGAAAAAGCAATAAGCTATCGGTTTCCATCAAATGGTTTAGTGCCTGTATTTTATCCGCCGAACGGATGGTCGCAACTTTCCTGCCAACAAGATTATTAGGATCCATCTTATGTCGCGTAAAGGAATATTTAAACGTGTGTGTGCTATCCAAATAACTTACCGCGATCGAATCGTTAGATTGTATAGCCTCCAATTGTTTCTGAACAAACCGATGAAGAAGTTCGGCCGAAGGTAACTCCTCAGATTCATTCATAAACACTTTCATGCCAGCAACCAGAGCCGCAAATTCGTGAATAGCAGTGGAAAATTGACTCACCGATCTTTGATGGGCCTGTTCGAGTTTCAGTTTTTTCTTCTGCACCTCATTATCTGTCTGGTTTCGGTCGATAAGATAAATCGCGGTGATACCAATGATAAAAATTACAAAAGTCCAAACATTTTGTTTGAGGAACGACATGTGCGTTTAGATAGGGGCGTGGTTCGCAATATATGAAATTTTAACATTTACTTCTACTATGGGCTTAGATCGCACATAGAGGTGTAACAATTTAAATTTAAAAAACTCTTTAGGGTAAACCAATCCAACAATCATGAAAAAAATTATTTATTCCATCATTGCTCTTTCTCTGGTGGCTTGTACAGATAGAAATCGGGAAGAGCTCACTCTAGTTAATAAAGGAAATGACTCAGTATCAATTCCGCCGATATCATCATTTTTTCCACCTGCCAAGGCAAAAGTTCTCGTTGTGGGAGTGTTCCATTTCGATTATCCCGGACTTGATGAATTAAAAACTGCAGAAGAAAACAAGATAGATGTATTGAAAGAACCTAAGAAGTCTGAAATGACAGAATTGGTGGAGTACATTAAAAAGTTCAGACCCACGAAGATCGCTGTAGAAGCTAATCCTGGCTGGAGAGCAACGGAGAAATTACGAGAATATGAAGCTGGAGAACATCGTGACAAACGAGATGAGCGATATCAACTGGCAATGCGAATCGCTTCCGAAACCGGTCTGGACACTTTATATGAGGTTAACTCCTATTCGTTAATAAGGGATTTAAAAGAAAATGATTCTCTCGTTTACAAGAAACTAATAAAGGGATTGAATTGGGATTACGAGGATCCATACTGGGATTATGTTAAGAATTGGATTGAAAACGACGATAAGCTTACCTCCCGGGTTAGTCTGCTCGATTTTATCACCTATATGAATTCGAAAGAATCGCACCAATATGGCTATGGCGCGTACCTTACTGGTTTTTTTAAATCTGAAGACCACAAAGGTGCCGATTACCTTTCTATGTGGTGGTATAACCGCAATTTACGGATCTTCAGAAATATTCAGGATATTACGGGTGAATCAAACGATCGTATCATGGTACTTATGGGCAATGGACATGCCGCTATTTTAAGGCAATTATTTGAAAGCTCTCCGGAATATGAATTTGTAGAGTTCTCCGACCTCTGATCAGGAAATACTAAGGCCATTCGCAACAGCTTGGTTGGGAGTTAGCAAAGTAACATCCTTACCTTGTACGGCTCCCAACACCAGGCATTCACTCATAAATGGTCCTATTTGTTTCTTCGGAAAATTAACTACGGCGATCACTTGTTTCCCTACAAGATCTTCCGGGGTATACAAGCTAGTTAGCTGAGCTGAAGATTTTTTTACACCTAAATCCTTTCCGAAGTCTATTTTTAACTTATACGCAGGATTGCGAGCTTCCGGAAATTCTTCAACTTCCAGAATAGTACCCACACGCATATCTACTTTGTGAAAATCGTCCCAGCTAATCATCTCAATGATGTATGTTCAATTTCTTGATCATTTCGGGCGAGATTTCTGTCCCTTTTGCACTATAATTATCTACCAGCAATCCTTTTTTACAATCTTTAGTTTCTATAACATACAGGATCGTATTATCCCCCGGGTCTGTCATACCTTCAAACCTGTAATATTTTACTACCTCCAGATCGCAGGCAAGCCATTTTGCCTTCAGGTCCTTGGATTCGATGCCTTCATTTACCAAATTGAAATCCACATCGTAACCCATTTTGGTAAGGTCGTTAATCGCTTCTGTAAGGGTGTCGTACGAGTTTTTCATGCAGATCTAGTTATTTCTAAAGATACAAATCTGTGTTGAAGATTACAAGGAGTATATATTATTCTAATGCTGTAACTTTATAACCCTTTTGCAAACTAATTTAGAAAAAGTAGTTATGGCACTTACACCCTCAAATATGCTTCCTCTTGGTACCAAGGCACCTAATTTCGTGCTTATTGATGCAATAACAAACAAACCTGTTTCCCTCGCCCAGGTTCGTGGTGATAAAGGAACTGTTGTAATGTTTATCTGCAACCATTGCCCCTACGTAAAACATGTAAATGAAGAGATTGTTCGCTTATGTAATGATTACAGGGTAACTGGTTTCGGATTCGTGGCCATCAGCAGTAACGATGTAGAGAGTTA
Source organism: Pukyongia salina (assembly GCF_002966125.1). Lineage (GTDB taxonomy): Bacteria > Bacteroidota > Bacteroidia > Flavobacteriales > Flavobacteriaceae > Pukyongia > Pukyongia salina. Next base: position 2,163,202 of record NZ_CP027062.1, on the reverse strand, counting down.
TCCCGAAGACTCTCCACAGAAAATGTGGGAAACGGCCCGTAAACACAGCTATCCTTTTCCTTATCTGTACGATGAAACCCAGGAAGTTGCCAAGGCTTATGACGCGGCTTGCACCCCGGATTTTTACCTCTTCGACGATGAACTTAAACTTATTTATCGCGGACAATTAGACAATTCAAGGCCCGGTAACAGTATCCCGGTGAACGGCCGTGATCTGCGCGAAGCACTAGATAATGTGTTGAATAATAGTCCGCAGCGAAAGGTTCAGAAACCCAGCATGGGATGTAATATCAAATGGAAGAAGGAAGAAGTCTAACGAACCGCATTTTTGATATGGGCATAATGATGCATACTATGCCAGGCATACATAAGCGCTAACTCTTTTAAACTCATACCATTTTCCATTTCTGGATGCTGAAATCTTCTATTCCACTGTTCATCCGTTAGCATTCGCAACAGGTTTACCAACTTATGATGAACTGCTTCAAGATGTGAAAGAGACCAGGAAATTGGCCAGGTTTTATAATCTTCCAACTCTGCAAAGGCATCCTGGTTATAAGCTTTTATCATGGGATTATCTTCACTCAAAGCCCACCGAATCCTGTTATAACTGTGATGATGGCTATCGGAAATATGATGCACTAACTGCCTAATGGTCCAGCTGCCTTCACGGTAAGGGGTGTCGAGCTCATCTTCACTGAGATTGAAGGTAAGTAACTTCAACTGTTCCGGAAAGACTTCCAGTATTGTGATGGCTTCATTTATATCTTTTTCTGAAATGACTTCAGGTATTTCAAATTTGCCTACAGGATATTTTAATGTATCTACATTCATGAGTTTGGTTTCTTGGGTTTTTCTAACAACCGCTAAATTAAAAAACGCCTTCATTTCTGAAGGCGTTCCCAAGTTTATTTCTGAACAGTTTATGAACTATTTCACATCCATAAGCTCCACATCGAAAACCAACGTAGCATTTGGTGGTATAACACCCCCGGCACCACGGCTTCCATAAGCCAGGTGTGAAGGGATCACGAATCTAGCTTTGTCGCCTACTTTCAGCAATTGTATTCCCTCATCCCAGCCAGATATTACCTGCCCGGTCCCTACCGGAAACTCGATGGGGTTGCCTCTTTTAAATGAATTATCAAATTCGGTACCATCCGGGAACATTCCCTTATAGTGAACGGCTACAGTTTGTCCGGCATCGGGTCTTTCACCTTTTCCTTCCTGGATGATCTGGTATCTGAGTCCGCTTTCGGTTTGTTGAAATCCTTCCGAAATAGAAGTAAGAAGTTCTTCCTGTGCTCTTTTCGCTGCGGCTTCTCGCTCAGCCTTCGCTCCGTTAAATTGTCTGAAAGCTTCAACGGCATTCCAGTTTTGAGCTTCCTCCCCTATTCTTTCAATCTCAACTTTTTGCATGGTATCACCCTGGGCGATGCTGTTCACCACTTCCTGTCCTTCGACCACATATCCAAAAACGGTGTGCTTATTGTCCAGCCAGGGGGTTTCTACGTGCGTGATAAAGAACTGACTCCCATTTGTTCCGGGGCCTGCATTCGCCATGGAAAGAACTCCAGGACCAGTATGTTTCAATTCGGGATGAAACTCATCGTCGAAATTATAGCCCGGGCCTCCGGCACCTGTACCGTTAGGGTCGCCTCCCTGGATCATAAAATCCGGTATTACCCTGTGGAATGTGAGTCCGTCGTAATAAGGAGTACCCTGAGGCTTTGCCTCATTTTCCAGGTTTCCTTCGGCTAAAGCCACAAAATTCCCAACTGTCCCAGGTGTTTTGTCGTGGGTTAGTTTTATTTTAATGGTACCTTTCTCAGTACTGATGTTTGCGTAGATTCCGTCTTGCATATCTTTATTTTTAGGAGCTGCAAAGGTACTCATTCTTTCAAATATAAATAAGGGGATCGGGATCGAATTAGGCTGTCGTAACTATCGATAAGAATAAAGGTGATCATGATCCTGGGTCTGCAGGGGCTCAGCTTTCAGGGCAGTACTTTTTATTAAGGTAAGAGTTAATTTGCCACCTCGCTAATAAACTTGATGCGATAGAGCCGCAGTTCTTCATCGTCGTAGTCGCCATCGAATTCTTCCATAGCAGCATCAATCTTGTCTGAATCTGCCTCGAGAAAATATTCGTGTAGCTCTTCCTGCTGTTCTTCATCGAGGATCTCTTCTATCCAGTAATCGATATTTAGCTTGGTTCCGCTATACACGATCGCTTCCATCTCCTTAATGAATTCTTGCATATCCAGGCCTTTGGCCGAAGCAATATCCCTGAGGGATAATTTTCGGTCTACATTCTGAATGATATATAATTTAAGAGCGCTATTGGTACCGGTGGACTTCACGACGAAATCATCGGGCCTCTCAATATCATTCTCTTCCACGTATTTTTTGATGAGTTTGAGAAAAGATTCGCCGTACTTCTTGGCCTTCCCCTCGCCTACTCCATGAACGGTGGAGAGCTCGTCCATAGTAATAGGATATTTTAGCGCCATATCCTCCAGGGAAGGATCCTGAAAAATCACAAAAGGCGGGAGACTGAGTTTATCGGCTACACGTTTACGTTCGGCCTTCAACATATTAAACAGATTATTGTCTGCTACGGCAGCTCCACTTTTCTGGGCCACTTCAATATTATCGTCGTTGGCTTCTTTAAACGAATGGTCTTCGGTCATCATGAAAGACGTAGGATTGACTATAAAGTCACGGCCGGAATCATTTAATTTAATCACACCATAGGTCTCTATATCCTTCCGAAGAAATCTTGCCACCAACAACTGTCTCAATAGTGCCATCCAGTATTCACCTGGTTTGTCTTTACCAATTCCGAAGAAATCCTGCTCATTCGTGCGATGGGACTTGATCATTGCATTAACATGGCCAATCATTACATTTACGATCTCCTTGGCTTTGTACTTCTCATTGGTCTTATTGATAACATCCAAAAGTTTTCTTGCCTCTTCCTTTGCCTCGTGTTTCTTCTTGGGGTGACGCATATTGTCGTCCATATCTCCCCCTTCGCCTGTCTCGTTATCGAACTCCTCACCAAAATAATGCAGGATGAATTTTCGGCGTGAAATAGAAGTTTCGGCAAAGGCGACTACTTCCTGCAGAAGGGCATGACCAATTTCCTGTTCGGCTACCGGCTTACCGCTCATAAATTTTTCCAGTTTCTCTATATCCTTGTAGCTGTAGAATGCAAGACAATGCCCCTCACCTCCATCTCTACCGGCTCTTCCCGTTTCCTGGTAGTAACTTTCTATACTCTTTGGGATATCGTTATGCACTACAAAGCGAACGTCGGGCTTATCTATCCCCATCCCAAAGGCGATCGTCGCCACTACCACGTCTGCATCTTCCATAAGGAACATATCCTGGTGTTTCACCCTGGTTTTTGCATCCAGCCCTGCGTGGTAAGGAACCGCCTTAATTCCATTCACCTGAAGTGTTTGCGCGAGTTCTTCTACTCTTTTTCTGCTTAGACAGTAAATTATACCACTCTTACCTTCATGTTGCTTGACGAATCTCGTGATATCGGCATCCACATTTTTGGTCTTGGGACGAACCTCGTAGTATAAGTTAGGACGGTTAAATGAAGCTTTAAAGGTATTGGCATCCTGGATTCCCAGATTTTTCAATATATCCTCCTGAACTTTGGGAGTGGCAGTAGCGGTAAGGCCAATAATAGGGATATTATTGCCTATTCGCTTGATAATGGTGCGCAAATTACGGTATTCTGGCCTGAAATCATGGCCCCACTCACTAATACAATGCGCTTCATCTATGGCGACAAATGAGACTTTTTCTGCATTTAAAAACTCTACATTCTCTTCTTTGGTAAGGGATTCGGGGGCTACATACAGGAGTTTTGTAATCCCGGCCGAGATATCGCTTTTCACTTTTTTTATCTCGGTCTTGGTTAGAGACGAATTTAAAACATGTGCAATCCCCTCTTCGTCCGAATGTGCACGAAGAGCATCCACCTGGTTCTTCATTAAAGCAATTAGTGGAGACACTACAATTGCAGTACCGTCCTTTATTAATGCGGGAAGTTGATAACAGAGGGATTTGCCACCTCCGGTGGGCATAATAACGAAAGTGTTATGATTAGCGAGGATGCTTTTTATAACGTCTTCCTGTAGCCCTTTAAATTTCGTGAAACCAAAAAACTTTTTCAGTGCCGCGTATATATCTATTTCAGCCACGCTGCTTTAACTTTTAATTCTTTTAAGTGAAAGGTTTAAGGAATTATAATTGTTAAAACTGAGGAACAATCGTAATTTTGCAACCTTTACAGAATAAGTGTATCTATTAATTAGGTTTGTTAAGGGCGTTACGTATTAAGGATGATACGTTCGCTTTTTAAATATACTAATTTCTGAAACAGTTACAAACATATAAAAGCGTAAAATTTTGAATCAGGAATCGAGGATCATTTCAGTAGCGAAAGAAACAATTGTGACCGAAAGTAAGGCTATCTTGCATTTGGCAGACCTGGTTGATGAAGAATTCGCGCAAGCGGTAGATTACATATATAAATCTGATGGTCGTGTGATCATTACCGGTATTGGCAAAAGTGCTAATATCGCTACAAAGATCGTTGCTACGTTAAACAGTACCGGTACGCCGGCTATCTTTATGCATGCTGCAGATGCCATTCATGGAGATTTAGGAACTATCCTGCAAAGCGATACGGTTATATGTATCTCTAAAAGTGGCAATACACCTGAAATTAAAGTGCTTGTACCACTTATAAAGACCCGGGGTAATAAATTGATCGCTATTACCTCGAACAAGGAATCCTTCCTTGGGCAACAGGCAGATTACGTGCTACACGCCTATGTGGAGAAGGAGGCCTGCCCCAACAACCTTGCGCCAACTACCAGTACAACCGCACAACTAGTGATAGGGGATGCCCTGGCTATGTGTTTACTGGATATTCGCGGATTTTCAAGTAAGGATTTCGCGAAGTTCCATCCGGGTGGATCGCTTGGTAAAAAACTTTATCTTCGCGTTAGCGACCTTACCTCCCTCAATGAGCAGCCGCAGGTACATCCCGATACCGATGTAAGAAGGGTGATCGTGGAGATATCGGAAAAGATGCTGGGAGTTACGGCAGTGGTAAAAGACGATAAGATAGTTGGTATTATTACCGATGGTGACTTGCGTAGGATGCTTACCAAAGTTGAAAACTTCAAAGGGTTAACAGCCAAGGATATTATGACCAAAAACCCCAAGAAGATCAACAACGACGCCATGGCCATTGAGGCAATGGAACTAATGGATAAGCACGGAATTACGCAGATCCTGGCCGAAAAGAATGGCAAATACTGTGGAGTGGTCCATATTCACAACCTTACCAAAGAAGGAATTATTTAATGGCAGCAGCTAAAAGCACATCCCCGGGGAAAGAAATGTCGTTTTTAGGGCATTTGGAGGAACTCCGGTGGCACCTAATCCGTTCTACGATGGCCATTGTATTGGCTGGCACCGTTGCCTTTATCATGAAGGATTTTATATTCGACACCTTGATCTTCGGCCCTACCAAAAAAGGTTCCTTTCCTACGTATAAGCTGCTCTGTGAAGGCGCAAAACTGTTAGGTTTTGAAGGCAGTTTCTGTTCTACCGAATTTCCTTTCAGAATACAAAGTAGAACCATGGCAGGACAGTTCTCGGCACATATCTGGACCTCGATCACCGCCGGGTTCATTATTTCCTTCCCTTATGTACTGTACGAATTTTGGCGATTTGTAAGCCCCGGATTGCACCGCAATGAGCGTAGCTCTGCCAGGGGTTTCATCTTTGTCGCTTCTATCCTGTTCTTTACGGGTGTTCTATTTGGGTACTATGTGGTTACTCCATTGTCGATAAACTTCCTGGGGACCTACCAGGTGTCGGAAGTTGTGTTTAACGATTTCGACCTTAGTAGTTATATAGGGTTGGTGCGCGCTTGTGCGCTCTCCAGCGGACTCATATTTGAACTGCCAATAATTATATACTTTTTAACCAAGATAGGACTGGTTACTCCGGAAATACTGCGGAAATATAGAAAATTCGCTTTGGTGATCGTCTTGATCATTTCGGCGATCATTACTCCCCCGGACATTGCCAGCCAGGTGATCGTGGCCATCCCTGTTGTGATCCTTTATGAGGTAAGTATCTTTATTTCGAAAGCCGTAGTAAAGCGACAGAATAAAAAAGCAAAAGCCCATGCAAGATAATATTGTAGAAGAGTTCAATGCGTACCGTTCGAAAATGAACGAAAAGCTTCTTAATGACAACAATAAGATCATTAAACGGATCTTTAACCTGGATACCAATGCCTTCGCCGAAGGTGCCCTTCCGAAGAAAACCAAGGAACTACTAGGCCTGGGTAATTCGATGGTGTTACGCTGCGATGATTGTGTACGCTACCATCTCGAAGCTTGCTACAAATTAGGGATACCGAAGGAGGAAGTTGTTGAAGCCCTTAGTATTTCTCTGCTTATTGGAGGCACGATCGTGATCCCACATCTGCGCAGGGCATACGAATTTTGGGAAGCCTTAGAGAAATCTTAAAGTTTTTTTCTGCGGAAAAATATGACGTACTTTAGCCTTTGTCAAACGAAAAAATGAAACTACGCGCCGAAAATCTAGTTAAATCCTACAAGGGCCGAAAGGTTGTGAAAGGTATCACAGTGGAAGTAAACCAGGGTGAGATCGTCGGGCTATTAGGTCCTAATGGTGCGGGGAAGACCACTTCGTTCTATATGATCGTAGGCCTGATAAAGCCTAATGGCGGCCAGATATTTCTGGAGGGTACCAATATCACCAAATACCCTATGTACAAGAGAGCACAAAACGGTATTGGCTATTTGGCACAAGAGGCGTCTGTCTTCAGGAAATTGAGTATAGAGGATAATATCCTCAGTGTACTGCAACTCACCAAGCTGTCGAAAAAAGAGCAGCATTTAAAAATGGAATCCCTTATCGAGGAATTTGGCTTGGGCCATATCCGTAAAAATCGTGGTGACCTGCTAAGTGGGGGGGAGAGAAGACGAACAGAAATTGCCCGCGCCCTTGCCACAGATCCTCACTTTATATTACTTGATGAGCCGTTTGCGGGGGTAGATCCAGTGGCGGTAGAAGATATCCAGGGAATCGTTGCGCGTTTAAAAGATAAGAACATCGGTATCCTTATCACCGATCACAACGTACAGGAAACACTGGCCATTACAGACCGCACTTATCTCATGTTTGAAGGTAGTATACTTAAACACGGTATCCCGGAAGAACTCGCCTCCGATGAAATGGTAAGGAAAGTGTATTTGGGTCAGAATTTTGAGCTTCGAAAGAAAAAGCTATCCTTCTAATTCTTTGAAAAGAGAGACATTACAAAATAGAGTAATATAATTACTGGCAGGGCGATGAACTGAAGCATAACGATCGCCGCAACACTCAACAAGAGAAACAAATACCGGATCTTGTTACTGCCAAAATCCCATGTCTTGAATTTTAGGGCGAACAATCTTACCTCGGCATTCATTATAAAACAGCTTACCAGTGTGGTAGCTACCAAAAACCATTTATTCATGATAATCTCTTCAATGGCTTCCGAATGCTGAAAATGAAGAATTAAGGGTAAACTTAGAACGAAGATCGCGTTCGCAGGTGTGGGCAAGCCAATGAAACTCTCGGTTTGCCGCGTATCTACGTTGAATTTTGCGAGTCGGTAAGCCGCAGCCACAGCGATGAGCAAGCCCGTAAAAGGCAAATAACTAAATACAATATTGTTCCAGCCACCAAGGGCCAAAGATTGGGTGATATTCATTGGTTCACCACTGATGGATATATGGATCATTTCCAGCATAACTATCGCCGGCGCCACGCCACAGGTAACAACATCGGCCAACGAATCCAGTTGCAGACCGATCTCACTTTGTGCATTCAACCATCTGGCCGCCAGGCCATCGAAAAAGTCGAAAACGATCCCAATAAACACAAAAAACGAAGCTGTGATAAGATCCCCTGAAATTGCAAAAAGAATGGCTACCATGCCACACAATAAATTAAGGGAAGTAATAATGTTTGGAATTTGCTTTACCATGGCTTTTACGAATGCTGTAAAAATAGCAAACTATTTGCGTCTAAAGGCTATTATGCACAATATGTAGTGAAATTAATAGTTTATTATTCTGTAAAATAATAAGATATTTGCTGAAAATATATCGCTTGAAAAAGATCATTTTTGTTGCCTTTTTGTTGCTTTTCGCAACGATTTCTGCACAAACTACCCGTAAATATTCTAACGAATTCATGAATATCGGGGTTGACGCTGCTGCATTTGGTATGGCCAATTCGGTGGTAGCTTCTTCCAGGGATGTTAATTCAGGCTATTGGAATCCGGCAGGTTTGGTCCATATAGAAGATAACGAACTTGCTTTGATGCACGCCTCCTACTTCGCGAATATCGCTAGCTTCGATTACGCTGGTTTCGCCATGCCTATAGACGACCGTTCTGCGGTGGGTCTTTCGGTTATACGTTTTGGCGTGGATGATATCCTGAACACGACACAACTAATAGACGAACAAGGTAATATCGACTATAACAGGATAAGTCTATTCTCTACCGCAGATTATGGGGTCACTTTCTCATATGCGCGAAAACTACCGCTCGACGGACTCAACTTTGGGGTAAACGCCAAGGTGATTCGAAGGGTGATCGGGGATTTCGCATCTTCATGGGGTTTTGGCCTTGATGCCGGAATACAATTTGAGAGAAAAGATTGGCGATTTGGCCTTATGGCCCGCGATATAACAACCACCTTCAATGCCTGGTCCATAGACGAAGAGCAATTTGCAACTATTTCTGGGGCTGTAGAGGGACAAAACCAGGAGTTACCGGAAACCACAGAGATCACCATCCCCAAATTACAACTGGGGATCGCACGCAAATTTGTATTTCATTACGATTTTGTACTACTGGCCGAAATGGACCTCAACTTCCGCTTTGCGGAAACCAACGATATATTCTCTTCATCTTTTGCCAGTATTACCCCGGCCCTCGGGCTGGAATTTGGATATATTGATATGATCTTTGTACGGGGTGGCGTAGGTAACTTTCAAAATGTAACACAACTGGACGGTAGCGACTCCGTGAACTTTCAACCCAATATTGGGGTAGGATTTAGATATAAGGGAATTCAGGTAGACTACGCATTAACCGACATAGGAGACCAAAGCACAGCGTTGTATTCTAATGTATTTTCACTTAAATTAGACTGGAGTATATTTAGATAGATGAAAAAAAACTACCTCCTCTTCCTTTTTATTTTACTGAATTTACCTGCCTTCGCGCAGTACGTCTCACTTTCGGAAAAGGCGGAAATTAGTATCCTCACCATAGGACCGGGAGATAATCTCTACGACAAATTTGGACACAGCGCCTTTCGTGTATACGACCCGGAAAACGATATCGATTATGCGTTCAATTATGGGGTTTACGATTTCGACACCCCGAATTTCTACACCAAATTCGCTCAGGGTAAATTACTTTACAAACTTGCAGTAAGCGAATTCGAGCCGTTTTTAAACAGTTATAAGGCTCAGGACCGATGGGTGGAAGAACAGGTGTTAAACCTGAGCTATTCGGAAAAACAAGGCGTATTTAATTTCCTTCAGGAAAACGCCAAACCGGAGAATAAATATTACAAATACGATTTCCTGTACGACAACTGCGCGACCAGAATACGAGATGTGCTCGTATCTGTCCTGGGAGATAAACTGAAATACAACGCAATCCTTGCGGAAGAAGGCTATACGTTCCGGGAGCTGATTCAGAAAAATGTACATTACAATAGCTGGGGAAGCCTGGGTATGGATGTTGCCATTGGCGCCGTAGTGGATAGAAAAGCCTCCTCCTGGGAATACCAGTTCTTACCGGAATACGTTTATAAAGCCAATGAAGGTGCTACCATTGCCACCGCCTCTGGGACTACAGCGCTGGTTAAAACAACTAAAAAATTATACGATACCGAGGAACGTCGCGAAAGTGGAAATTTTTTCGTTAGTCCGTTATTTATCTTTGGTATCCTGGGCTTGCTGCTGGTTTTTGTAACTTATAAAAACTACAAAAACCAGCAGCGAAGCCGCTATCTCGATATGCTAATCTTTCTCGTAACCGGACTCATTGGCGTAATTCTTTTACTTCTTTGGTTTGCGACAGACCATAGCACCACGGCTAATAATTACAACCTCCTCTGGGCGTTTCCATTCTCCCTGCTGTTCTTTACATTAATTAGCAGGCAAACTCCCAAACGCTGGCTGCAGCGCTATACTTTCTTTCTAATTTTATTATTGGTCCTGCTCGGTTTTCATTGGATCTCGGGAGTACAGCGATTCGCCATTGGATTGCTTCCATTGCTCCTTGGACTTGCCGTTAGATACATCTATCTCTATCGATATCTAGGGAATAAGAACAGGAATTGATCACTGCCCCCTGAAGAATATAATCGTACTTAGTGTTTTTATTACAATACTTATATCCAGGAATAGACTCCTGTGTTTTATATAATACAGATCGTACTGCAGTTTTTCCAAGGCATCCTCCTGGGTACTTCCGTATTTCGCATTTACCTGCGCCCATCCGGTAACCCCTGGCTTAACCAGGTGTCTTACTTCGTAAAAGGGTATTTTTTCTGAAAGCTCCTGAACGAAAACCGGTCGTTCCGGTCTGGGACCGATCACGCTCATATCGCCTTTTATAACATTAATGAACTGAGGGATCTCATCGAATCGCGACCTACGCAGAAACCTGCCAAATTTCGTCACCCGATGGTCTTTCGCTGCGGCATACCTGGCACCGTCCTTTTCGGCATTAACAACCATACTTCGCAATTTATAGATCTTAAAGTGCTTGCTGTTCTTACCTACGCGGGTTTGCGTATAAAATACCGGACCGCGGTTGCCTATAATGTTTCCAATGATAACAACCGGTGAGATTAGGAGCCCGAAGATCAATCCGAGAACTGAGAATAAGAGGTCTAAAATACGATGGAAGAATAGATAGAGTTTGTTTTGATTACTTCTGCTGAAAGGGAAATATCGATAAAAATCCTTATCTACATGCTGTACCGGAACTCTATGTGTGATCTCTTCGTACACCTGGGTGTACTCCCGGATGGGAACACCACTTTCCAAAAGATTTATTAATTGATTGTACAAGGAAACCGTCATCCCCGATGAGGGTTGAGTAGCGATCACGATCTCCGAAATGGCGTGCTCCTTCACTGTTTCGGCTACATTATTTAACGTAAATTCTTCCGGTAGATCGAAGGCGAGACTTGCCTGTTGCGTTTTGGTGGTATCTATATAACCGATCACTTTATAATTAGGATCCGATTTCTGCAGCGATCTAATTACCTTCGCCATATCTTCCGAGCTACCAATAATTAAAACTCTCTTAAAGAACCTGGGAGCAGAGATAAGCACGATATAGGCATACCGCCATACGAACAAAGCTACATTTACTGCTATGTAAAAATAAATGATCTGTAACCTGTTCTCCGGTAATTCGGGGGTAAAGAATGGCGTTAAAAGATAGAATAGAACTGTAACCGATGATGTAAGAATGATATTCTGAATCACTACTTCGAACTTACTGGCTTTCTGAAGATTGTAGAGTTCGAAAATAGTAGCAAATACTCCCAGATACAAGGCTAGTACTATAGACCACACCCAGTGATCTGCGTTGATCTTAAAATAGTCGAAGTCGAATACGGTCCCCACCAAATAGAGCAATGCCAGGACACTAATAATGTCGAAGATCCGCAAAAGGACCTTTCGTTCAGAAATATCAAAATGAATATTCGACTTTTGAGGCATTGGTTGGAGATTGTCTTCGTAAATGTACTAATATTTTATGCTTTCAATATTCTGAACCATAAATGTTTGACCTCCTCCCAATCAAACTTTTCTACCTTCTTCCGGGCATTCCTAGCAAGATGCACAGCCGTTTGCGGATTCTCTATTAGTGAGATAACCGATTCACAGATAGCATCTGCATCGTTTGGTTCCACCAGCAAAGCGTCTCGTTTATTTTCTAAAAGATACGGAATACCTCCCACATTGGTGGTTACTACCGGAAGGCCTAAGGCCATTGCCTCTATCACACTTACAGGAGTGTTATCGAAATTGGTTGTATTGATAAATATATCATAGTCTTTGGAAAGGTCGATCCATTCACTTTTACTTAATCTGCCGGTAAATTTAATTGGTAACGAGGCTTCAGCAGCAATATTTTTACAGCGCTCCAGCGAACCATCCTTGTCCGGCCCTACCATACACAAACTGGCCTGATAATCGCTCTTCAATAACAGCTTTACAACTTCAAGGGCCAGCGCTGGGTTATAGATCTCGGCAAAGGATCGTACCCATAGTAATTTAGGTTTTGGATCAGGACGAAGCCGGATAGGGTAGTTTTCCAGGACGATGTTGTTGGGAATCTCAATTAAATTATTGTAGCCCTCTTTCTTGAATTCCTCCATTAAGTATGCCGAAGGAGATACGTTGATCTTAGCCCCGTTAAATAATTTCCAGGAAAGTCGTCTATTGTTACGTAGTCGCTCCGGTAGATTCCCACCACGTAAGATAGGGATATAGGGCAGTCCAACCAATCTGCAGATATTCGCAACAGTTACCGCAAAATAGAAATTCTGGGTCGAATAGGTATCGATAAGGACATAGCTTACTTTTCTTCTATACCGAAGTACTGCCCAAATCATATCCAGTAATCTCCATATTTTATTAGGTTTGGTGGAAGCCATATAAACCGTATAACCCTCTTGTTCCAATAATGAACCCAAAGTTTCAATGGAGGTAACTGTGCTCCCGGAGGCCTCCAGTTTATTTCCTATGTATAAGAGTTTTTGGTTTGGCATGTATTATTTGAATTAGGGCTAACCCGTAAATAAACGCGGGTGCAGCAATTCGCATCGAGGAATGATTGATAGTAAGCAACCAGAAAAAGAATAAGGGTAGCAAATACCTGTTTGGCTTACTACTCAGCAGCAGGAAAATAGGAGTAATGATCAAAATTGTGAGTGCGAACAATCCGGGCAAACCATGTTCCGATAGGAGCCTGCTCACCTCGTTATGCGTAGCCGAAATTCTCCCAGTTGCTTCAAATCTATATTCACGGATCTTTCCTACCCCAATACCTGTTAAGGGTGCGTCGTAAAACGCCTGTAATTCACTCTTTAGCAATTCTGCCCTCCCCGTTGAGATATCCTGTTTTACACGCCCCGCAGCATCCTGATTGGAATAACGTTTGTCTATCAGGCCAAAAGTAGAAACAGACGAATATAACCACGTGAGTAGAATAACACCTCCTATGAACAATATCTTTGGTATGAGAGCACTTCGGGTTCTTACATCCGAACGAATAAAATGAAAGATCACAAACACACCTGCAATTACCGCAGCTGTAATGATACCTCCTCGTGAAAATGTAATAATACCTCTGTAACTTACAATTGCTAATAAGATAAGATCGACAATATTCACCAGTCTGCTTCTTATGGTTAGCAAACGCGTAAACAAAATAAACATCCCAAGACCCAGGATCGTTGCAACCTGGTTAGGACCAAATCCACCTGAAGCTTCGAAATTAGAATGAGTTCCTGATAGTATATCCCGTATATTGGGTGTGTACAAATACAAATAAACGGTCATTGAAACTATTGGTAACAAAATCGCCAGTAGCAGTTGTTCGAACTTAATGGCAGATATTTTCCTGCGATAACAGTAAAGTGCTGTTATGGCAAGACACACCGGACCACTTAAATTAAAGCTCAATGCACTCGCAACATTGGTATCGTAATTAAGATTGATGGCTGAAAACAAGATACCGGGTACCAAAAGGAGTATAAAAATAAAGTACGGCCATGAACGTATGTTGATTCCCCTATAGAACATCCCCAGGAACATAAACCCGATCACCGAGTATTTGGCAAACTCATAAGAGATACCTACCCCACCCGTCATTCGGGAAAAAACCTCGAAGCCGGTAATATAAGCAGCTGCAAATAAAACTTCGTCGTTTCTGTTGTAATTGGCAAAGGTCCTGAATAAGAAATACGCCAGAACTCCCACGAAATACAACTGAGCAAAGGATTCGAATAAAAAAATAATTACCGCGATACCTGCATGCAGAATAAGCAATTGGATGTAGGTTATACGTTTTATGGGCTTAACGGTTCTCACCTTTGTAGATCTCTAATAATTGTGGCAATATAGCTTTAAATGAATAATTCCTCTCTATGTGTTCCCTGAAATGCCGTCCATCATTTAATGCGGTTTCGGGATTATTTAAATAAAACTTCATTTCCGAGGCCAGGGCAGCGGAGTCTCCGGACGGTACGATCTTTCCAAAAGTACTAACCACTTCCCCGCACTGTCCAACATTGGTACATACTACGGGCAACGATGCCATCCCGTATTCTAATAAGGCTATTGGTAGTCCCTCCGAACGCGACGACAGCACCCCTATATCGGCTTCCTTCAGCAAGGCTTGTACGCCTTTCTGTGCACCATGAAAATATACCATTTTCATGGTGTTATCTGTGAGCATAGCCTTAAGCTCTTCAATATACCCGGGATTATCATGCCCGCCAATTAGATGAAGTGAAGCTTCCTCAACCTCCGCCGATATCTTGTTAAAGGCCCTCAAAAGATTAAAATGATCTTTCTGTGGCCTGAGATTGGCCAGACAAACTATACGGCCTCCCGCCTTCCCCGGTAGCCCGATCTCTGCCGGTACCGATGAACCATCGGTAACAAAATTCTTTACAAAATGAACTTCCTCACATTTTAGAGTCTGCTCTGCCCAATGTTTTAGTTTTTCATTTACCGAAATGACCGCATCAAACCTGCCTGCGTTTCGTTTTAGCATACCATACCTTCGTTCAGAGAGGTGTTCACTATCTCCATAATGGTCGTGCCAGACCAACCGAACCGAGGGAATCATTCTCTTCACCATAGCTCCCCAAAAATAACTTGTGCTATGTGCATGGATCACAGTTATTTTCTTCTGCCTTACATAACGAAGCAATTTTTTAAAAGTAGGAAGGTCTAACGCATTTTTCTTACCCAGAAATACATATCCAACTTTCGCACTAATACTTTCCTTAAGTAAACCTTCCTTCCTACTCACACAAAGATGCGAGTCTATGCCTTCACGCATTAACTCGTTGGCCAGGGTGATGGCCATTCGTTCGGCTCCGCCTGTGGATAAAGAATCTATGAGTTGTAAAACCTTCACAGTATTAACTTTTTAATTGCTTCGGCAAAGCTATCGATCGTATATTGCCGGGACCATTTTATGGATTGTGAAGACATCTCTCGCTGTCTCGTAGTATCGTTTAATAATGTTGTAATGTTATTTACATCCATCTCCTTGTCCATTTCTAGTAATACTCCTCTATTACCGTGATCCAGCATCCAAGGTACACAGGAAACCGGGGATGCCATAGGTATGAGCCCCCAGAACATTGCTTCTGCCACCACTTTTGGCCAGCCTTCAGATCTGGAGGGTAGTATTAAAAAATGAGATGCGCGATAAAATTCTTCCAACTCCTGAGGTTTCACAGCCCCATGAATAGTAGCAATTTCTGAAAGAGCCTGTTCTTCAATATAATTCTCAAGATTTGCACGTTCCGGGCCATCCCCAAAGTAATCAATTTGCACCTTCTGCCCTTTTCTGTAAAGATCCTCTATCAGCTTCAATGCGTACAAGGGCTGCTTACCCTCACTCAGGGTGCCCACAAATACAAAGCGGAAAGGGGGTTCGTGGCTAATGTCAACGGCCATCTTTAATTTTTCTTCCGTATAACTGGCCGTAAAGAACGGCACTATATTTTGTGATTGTCCCGGCCACTCTCCATATACGAGTACTTTCATGTTTTTGGTTAGAAAGGTATTGGACAGTACCCATTTTTGAAAACGGTAACTCAAGGGTTGTCTTGCTCCTGGTTGCCAGTTACCGGCATATTTGGCTGTTTTTTGTTTCTTCGGAAATAGAATCTGAACCAAACAACCAATTAAACCAATATTCCCGGGGCACCTTAAATGTATATGATCTGCCATTTTCATACTGGTATATACAGCCGAAAATATCCTGGGTGCAAACCAAAGTGCCCTAAAAATCTGCGACACCGAATTGAAGGCAACTGCTGGTACCGGCCGAACGAATAAGTTATCATGATCATAGGAAGAAAAGATCACAGGTAGCTCTTTTTCATCAATAGGAGCTGTGATCAATACTTTTTCAAAGTGCGCTGTCCAAAGATTCATTTCACGAACATAGGGTTGATAGGCAAACCAGCGACCTGAAGATCGAATATGAGTGGTATGAGATATTATAGCCAGCGTCATACTTTTCGTGGTTTATTTATTAGTAAACTCCACCATCCTGTAACGCGACCCAAAGATTCGTAGAAGGCAGCCTGCCGATCGGGCCCGGTTAAAACATTACTCATTCTCACCAAGGTTAACAGTAAGGCCGTAGCATTCCATTTTATTCGATCCTTTATCCCGGGTTTCGGAAATTTCACCCGCCACACATACCAGCCGTTCCTTACCACCATTTTACCGTATTTAAATGAATCGGGTCTGCCGGAGGCTTCATGATAATGATACAATTGTGCCGTAGTATTTACATAGAGCTTACCAATATTTGAGATTCTCAGCGTATAATCGGCATCCTCATAGAGCCCGTAACCATCAAAATATGTAGAAAATTTATGATCGTCCAGAACCTTTTTCCGAAAAGACGAAACCCCACCCATTAGTTGTTCTACTTCGTATGTTTTACCGCTGGGGGGTAAAAAACTAACACTGCGCCCATGGGCAAAGCCCGGGAAACATGCCGGCGCTTTGTCACTGTCCAACCCAAGTTTCTTTCGTAATACATAACGAGATCCGTCCTTTCGGGCCCACCCGTCATACACAAAATAAGAATCGTCCATAGTCTCGTTCTCATGGGTCTTATTCCAAGCTACCTCGTTAACAATGTACCCACCTACCCCCAGGGCCTTAGGAAACTGAATGTATGTCTCCAGCAAATTTTTAAAATATTCGGGTTTTAAAACAGTATCATCATCGAGGAAACAGACCACTTCTATATCGTCTGATACTCTTTCAATTCCATAGTTTCTCTGTCGGGTAAGTCCGCGCTCATTTTCGGGAACTTTATAATATCTAAGGGAAGGAAAATTATGAGAGGCTATAGCATTTTTGGTACGTTTGTCTGTGGACCCATCAATGATCAAGATCTCATCGGGATAAAGGGTTTGCTCCGTTACGGATCGCAGAAGTTTTAAAAGCGGATCCGGCCGCATATAAGTACATATGATAAGACTGAATTTCATGTGGTATTCATTTTCTTAACCCAACTCACACTTTCATTCCAGCGTTTTTTAAAGTTTGTATAATATCTTAACGGATTCAATATCTCCTGTTCCCGGTAATACTTCAGAAACAACATGAGTTTATACCCCTTTATTTGCTCTGCACTACGGTGTTTAAATTTAAAATACAATACCGTTGGCGAAGGTTTAGGTTCAATTGCAGTAGTATCCCATGGTTTTTCTATTTCTTTTCTGAAGCCACCTATAGGTGCTTTAAGATGTTTAACTTCGAAGGGATGATAGATCACATCTACCCCACTTTTGCGTAACTGCATGCCGTAATCCTTATCTTCTCCATAACCGAATTCCAACCTGAGATCAAATTGTATCTTTCTTGCAATTTCTCCCGGCACAAAGCTGTTACCTGCACCAAACGTAGGCCATTGTCGCATAAGGTGTTCCAACTTACGCTCTCCCTCCTGAATATACGAACTTGTTAAAGCCGAACTACGTAAAGTTGATAAAATACGAATTGCTTCCGTAAGGGTCTCTGGGCGCATCCGGTTGTCATCATCGGCGAAGAACACCCAGGGCGCCGTTGTCCTGCTAATCGCAAGATTTCTGGCATGACAGGCACCTGCTCGATGGGTAAAATGATGATCGATCTCGAATGGCCAGGCCGAGTTGTGAAGATAATCCAATTGCGAACTACTGTCAGGATCCGGATTTTGTTCTACTATTATAACTTTTGCCGGCAGTAAGGTTTGTTCAGCTAAGTCTTTCAATACATCATGCAAAAACGCCTTTCGACCAATCGTGGGGATGATCACATCCATCTCATTAGGAACCCCAATAGGTAACGAGTTCTGTACATGATCCATTTCGATCTTTAGCGATCGCTTACGATAAAGCAATAAAGCTCTTATCAGCGACCATAGATACCACTTTCCTTCAAACACCCCGTAATTCAGAAATAATAAAAGTACCCAACGGGACTTATAATGATGGGCAACGAATTTAAACAACTGAGCTCTATTCCCTGTTGGTATCCTAATCTCTGGCACAGATCCACGCGTGAGTAATTCAGGTTCAGAATAACAAAGAAGGCCCTGCGATTGCCCAATTCTGGCAATTGAATTTAATACATAACCAAATTGTTCGTTGCTGAAGGGTAAGGAAGAAAATTTATTTAAAACGGAGCCATATACCACACCTGCTTCGGCGCTCATTTGCCAGGTTGGGTAACGAACATTCATCGGAAACTCGATATATGGTGAATCTTCAACATA
Organism: Pukyongia salina; assembly: GCF_002966125.1. GTDB lineage: Bacteria > Bacteroidota > Bacteroidia > Flavobacteriales > Flavobacteriaceae > Pukyongia > Pukyongia salina. Next base: position 2,144,511 of record NZ_CP027062.1, on the reverse strand, counting down.
TCCTATTCCGGAAGGCAAGTAATGGTAGCCGATTACCGAATAACTTAACATCATATTCCTGTTATAGAGCAATCGAGGAAGAGCCTCTTTATCCATTTGATCTTGTAGCCCGTCCACACACCAACCGATGATCTCATCCGGATGTTCCCGGGCCACCGAAAAAATAGCACTCGCTACCGGCTTGTTGAGCAGATCTTCCAGCCCGGACACCGGGCCATCTATAGCGGTAACTTTTCGCGTATCGTGGATGAGCAAGATCATCGACTTATTATTTGTTCGTAGAATTCAATATTCGTCTGGACGATCTTTTCCATATCGAATACCTTCTCGATTTTCGTTCGCGCAGCTTTCCCAATTTCAAGGGTCTTCTGTTCCGAAGGAAAAAGATCTGTGATGATCTTTACATAGGCATCCGTATCATTGGGATCTGCTTTATACCCGTTTACACCGTGGTCGATCAGCTCCTCCGCCCACCCGTAGTTGGTGTTCACAACCACCTTCTGCAATGCCATCGACTCTATGGTCACCATCCCCAGTGTTTCTGCCAGTGATGGAAACACGCAAACATGTGCATCTCGTATGTGCTGCTTCACTTCGCTATAGGGTATCTTTCCAACGTATTTCACTCTTTTCTTTGCTTCATCACTGAAGTGCGACTGAAGTACCTCCCAGGTAGACTCTGAACCGGTTTTCATATCTCCCGAATCTGAACCTATTAGGATCAGTTCGGCGCGTGGCTCTACTGCAACGAGTTTTGAGAACATCTCAGCGAGTTGAAACACACCTTTCTTTCTAATGATTGTACCAATATTTAGCAGGCGATACTTCGTGAATTCAGACGGGTCCTCATTCCTGAAATCGGCCAGGTTCAACCCATAATGTATGGTAGTTACTTTATCTTTGGGTAAACCAAAAAGTTTGGCACTCTCCTGCCCCGCGAAGGTAGTAGGAGCAATAAACGCTACTGCTCGTTTTACGGCCTGTTTCTCGAAGAATTTATTCTTCCATTTTTGAACACGACCATCCAGATAACAAAAATAGGTGTCGCTGCCATGAAATCGAATTACAAGAGGTGCGTCCAATTTCATAAAGGCAGTAATTCCGGTCCAGTCTGGAGCCTCAATGGCGTCTATACCATCAGACCTTACAAACTTATTCACATAGGCCGCAATATGCTTCCTGTATCGATACCATCCCAGTATAGGGTAATGCCGCTTCTTTAGTAGATGAAACCGTATCCCATCTTCAGTAAATACAGCATCTTCTTTTTCATGATACACAAAAATGCTCACCTCAACACCCCTTCTTACCAATGCATCCACAAGATTCTTTAAGCTCGTCGCAATTCCAGCCGCTCTGCTTATACGAGGATGTGGATATTCGGATGTTACGAAGCCCAGATGCATATTAAAGATGGTTATATATTAATTTAAATAATTTAATTTCTTTCGTAGAGCTCTGGATCCATAGCGAATTGCCACTCTAACCAGATAAGGGTTGCCTTTTCTGTTCACAGGATCGAACCGATCGCTCTTCTGTTTCATATCCCATACCTTCTCTGCACCTACTTCTTTGATAAAGGATGTATTTATCACTGCGATTGCATCTATTTCCTTATTAATTTGCGCCATGCTCTTATCACAGCTAAAAAGCTCTTTTAATAGGCCTAAGGTCTTTTCGTCCTTCTCATGCAGATCCTCATATCTAACTACTTTATGTCGTGTAAGATCAGGCAATATCTTAAGTACCCTCCCGGATGCTTTCCTGCAAAAATAGTAGGGGTAGATCCCCAACTGGAAGGTAAGACGTTTCGTAAGATTCTTCCATCCTTTTTTCTGAAACTTCATTCCCTTTAACAGGCTGTTGTATACTCCTTTTGGATCGCGAAGGAGTATAACATGAATATCATGCGGGAATACCCGGGGAAGCATATCTTTTCCTTCAAAGGTGGTATCCTTGATCATCACATATTTTCTATCGGATTTCTCAAGGATCCTTTCCCGTAAACCATCTATGAACAAATGATCCATGAATTCTTTATCGGTTTGTTGCGAGATCGTCCTGTCATAGACCTCATAGTACGATTTTAGTAATGTTGAAAGCCTGGTTTCACTCCTGTTGTGAATAAGCACCTCATGATCTGAAAAGATCTTGAAAACCTCCGAAACAAAATTATGCCCACTTCGTGGAGAATACGAATTCAGGAAGATGATCTTTTGTTCGAGCTCTCTCATGTTTGTGTTTTCTGAAGGATTTGTTCAATTCCCTCCCATATTCGCTCCGAGGCCTTTTCCGGTTGCTCAGCTATGTTTACCACACCATACCACCTTTTTGCCACAGGAACGGGATCTACTTCCTTATCCAGGATAGCTTTTATCCCGTTGTAGATCTCTTCTTTACTTAGTGCCCATACCACGGCATCATTAGGCATGGACCTAAAGTGTACGTACTTGTAATTCTGCCCAATGTCCCGAATACCCTTTTTAAGTTGGGGCTGCTCGTAATTCGGGTAGATGCAGGGCTTGTCGTGCACCACAAAATCGAACACCATACTGGAACAAATATTTACAACCAATTCTGAATGGTAACAGGTATTTACCAGTAATTTGTAATCTGCCTTGGTAGGCATCACCTGGTTCCAGCGATCGCCCATCTGTTTCCATAATGGATCGATAGGAGTAATAAGGTCTTTAAATTCATCCAGCACAAAATCGTAGCGATCTGAAAAATCGATTGGCACTTTGCGGTAAATGATCCCTAGGTCGTAGCCTTCGTCCCTTAACCTACTCACAGCTTTTGCCGTATCTTCCAGGTAATATTGATCTAGCGGTGAGGTAGTCTGGTCATCTCCCGAGAAACAGATATAGCGACGCTCCGGGTTTAGGTTGTACTCGCTGCAAAACGCTTCCCTCGACATCACCAGGCCTGTATCGTAATGGGGTTCAAACTGTGGCGTTCCCGTAACAAAGACCTGTTCTTCCCTGATCTTGGGATAGTATTGTAATAACTGATCTTTCATAAGATCGGACCAGACAAAATAATAGTCGGTTTCTATCGTACTCATCCCCTTCGGTAAGTTATCCCAGCTGTAGATCCAGCAGGCCGTTGGGATCCCAAGATCCTGTGCTGCCAGGATGGGAGCGATCGCCTGGGTGGCGCGTTGGGTCGTACTGAAAACCATATCGGGACGATGTTCTTGCAGTTGAGCCACACATTCCCTGTAGCGTGCGGTGCTGCGCTCGGCGGCATAGGTCTTGTCTACAATACGCTGCCACCCCTTTTGGGTACTCGAAAAAGTTTGATGATAAAGTACGTAAGCCGACTTCAGAAAAGATTTAAAATTATTCCAAACCAATGGAAAGGTATAGGTCTTGTAAACAGGATCCTGGAATCTTTTTTCCGAAAGTTTTAATTCTACCCGTTTTCTGGCCCTGTTCAGTACCGCGGTTTTTGGATGGACAGCGGTATTTTTGATAACGACCTCCGGATAGCCTAGATTTTTATCCAATGAAAAAACGGTGTTATTCCAATAGGTGATATCGAATCCCATCTCATCGCCAATTTCCTTGAAATGAGTAAATGCAAAGTTTCGCAAGCCAACACCATCCGGAAAAAGTATAAATACTTTTTTACCTCTCATACTGTCCTATTATACCTTTTTGTATTTCAGTTTTTCGCGCTGAACCGCTTCAATGGGAAGCACATCTGTAGATTTGTAAGTGAGTGCTTTATACACGGCATTGAGGTCCCTGCTTAGCTTTCGTAAACCCATGGGTTCCAAAGATGCCGCGTGATCTGTACCTTTCCAGGTACGGTCCAGGGTATAATGTCTTTCAATAATAGGTGCTCCCAAGGTATAGGCAGCAATATCGACAGCTATCCCAAGGTGATGACCCGAAAATCCCACATGCTTTACTTTATCTCCATATTTCTCCTTTAAAAGTGAGATATCCAGCAAACACACATCTTCAAAAGGCACTGGGTATCCGGATGTACAGTTGTAAAGCACCAGGTCTTTGTTTCTGCCTTTTTCAGAAAAGAATGCTACCAGGGAAGCGATCTCATCCTTTGTGGTCATCCCGGTGGAGATATGGATCTCCCCGGTATAATTTTCACATAACCATCCCAGCATTTCGTAATGGTTATTACAGGCCGAAGGGATCTTGATGAATTGAGGATCTAAGGATGCGATCTCCCGGGCCGAGGTTAGATCCCACACCGAGGTGGAGTAAACAATCCCTATCTCTTCACAATACGACTTCAATTCGGCGTGCTGTTCTACAGAGAATTCCAGGAATTCCCTGTGCGCTCCATAGGTATCCCCATAAGAGTTCACCGGGTTAGGGTGTGGCGCTTCGTACTGTTCTTCGGTAAGCAGTTCTTTATTATTTCTCTTCTGAAATTTCACCGCATCCACGTTGCAGAAGATCTTTGCCACCTTCACAAGCTCTTTGGCTAATTCCATATCTCCTTTGTGGTTACAGCCAATTTCGGCTATCACAAAAGGTTTGGGGTACTTACTCATAGCGTTTGTTATATTTAATGATGAATTCGCATGCTTCGCGAATCGCTCCTGCACCGCCACTTTCGTTCAAAATCATATCGGCGTGCTGTTTTATTATATTCATGGCATTATTTGGGGCCATCGACCAGCCTACCGTACACATAGTGGCCAGGTCGTTAATATCGTCACCCACATAGGCAATATCTCCCGGGGTGATATTCATGTCTCGCATAAGGCGCTGCATTCTGCTGTACTTATCCTTTACACCCATAAAGACATGTTCGATCTTTAATTTGTTCATCCTGCTGGCAACCAGGGCCGAGTCTTCCGAAGTCATAACCATTACCTCAACTCCCAGTTCGCGTATGATCTCCAGACCCATGCCATCCCTCATATCGAACTCTTTGGTTAATTCGCCATCCTCTGTATAGGAAACATGGCCACTTGTAAACACCCCGTCCACATCCAGGATAAGATACGAAATCCGCGATTGCTGTTTGCACTTTTTAAGCCTGTCCAGCAGTAGTTGCTCCACCAGTTGCCAGTCGCTCTCTTCATCGATCTCATGGTAAGAATCTGCGCTCATTTCTACCAGGCCTATCTTCCCACTAAGCCTATTGCCGCTGTTTTTCAATGCCTGGGCGGAGCTAATGTACACAGCACCATTTTCTATAAGCAGTCCGTCGAAATCCTGCCTACGAGGCCTGTTGGTATAATCATAATTTTTTGCGGTACCATCTTCATTCCAGGAAAACCTGTGAGTTCGCACTGCACTTAGCACCGAATCGTAACCCGAAGCCTGTTTTTCAAGGCAGGCGTTTATATCTTCCGAACGAGTGAGTGGAGAGGTGGCTTGCAGTAGGCAAAAGGTATCGAAGTTGTACTTCATCGTCTCACAGAATTCCAGGATGGCCGCCTCTGTACTAGCATCGTCTGTAGCGGTATGAGCACCCCGTTGCATGACCTCTACCTTATCTGTCCATTGGTAGTTGGCTTTAATATAGGCCTCTACAACCTCATCATCTGTATAGACATAAACGGTATCCAGTTTAGAGAATATGGCCTCTGTAAGTACCCAACTGAATAACGGGCGTCCTGCCATTTTCCTTCGGTTCTTATTTACTATGCCTTTAGAGCCTTTTCGTAAGGGGATAAATCCGATTGCTTTCGCCATGGTACCGACTTTAACGCTAAGATAAAATTTATATTAGGATTGGTGAGGTTGGCCTCATTAACTTGTTAACAGTGATTTTCACTATTTAAAACGAATGTTTCAGCACTTTATTCGCAGCTCTAAAGATGGTTCTTTCACATCCACTACAAAACTGTAAGGAGCGTTCCTGTGGTGAGCAATAAGGTGAAGCAATAATTGGTCGTTAAGCTGTTTCATATCAATCGTGGGGACGTCATGCTTACCTAAGGTCTGTTTTATAAGTTGTTTGGCTCCCTTCTTTTTTTTCTGAACGAACTTAAAAGCATGAACCCCCGGCTCGAGTTGGGGTAGCCTCGCAAACAGAAATTCGTTTACCTCATCGGCTGTGTTGGACATGAGCTCTGTTTCTGCCCCGTCAAGCTGCTCCATATCCTCCCGGGAAGGTATAATGCCCCAGGATTGAGGATTCACCGTGGTTCTCCCGGCTGCCATCCCCGTTTGCAGATGCCTGTGATTAATTCGGACGATATTGGACACCCTTAGTTCTTCGGTGAGTGCTTTGTCTTCTCTGTTTCTGTAGATCACATGATATTGATGCAGCATTAATACTTCTTCACTATAAAAGCTAACCGGGATACCGCTGTTTTTAAGTCGGACATGCATATCGGTATCTTCCGATCCCCAGAAATGATAGAACTCGTCGAATCCCCTCAATTTCTTTACGGCATCTACAGGCATTAAGGTAAGGCCGGTAGCACCTTCGTCACTCTCAAATTTGATCTTGTATTCTGAAAATGGCAGATTCTTGGCAGTTTCCTCTTCCGAAAGAAAACCAACTTTAAAATAAACCGCCATATCCGGGTGCTGCATACTCCTTGCCCTCGCGATAAAATCGGGGTGGAAGATCATATCGACATCGGCTACAAAAAAATAGCCTCCCTCCTGGGTCTTTATTACGCTATTGAGCGCTTTGCATTTATTCCAGGGCTGATGTTGTACGGGATGGTACGTATAGGTTACAAAGGCGTATGTACCTATGAGTTTTTTTATTTCTGAAGCCAGTTGAGCACGAGAACCGTAATCTACAAAGGCTACCCGAAAATTCGAATCGCGCTGCGACTTCAACGAGTCCAGGGATCTTTTTACCCTTTCCAGGTCTCGGTTTCGGTATGGATAGATTAGTGTAAGCACCCGTTCTTAGATTTCGTTTTCTATTTGGCTGTAGCAATTTAACACTTCTTTCCTTATGGTATCGTAATCGAAGCGAGCCCTTAGTTCCATATTGATCCTGAAGGCTTTTTCGCACATCTCCCTGCCCTGCAGTGCAAGTTTGATAAGTGCCGCAATATGGGTTTCGTCTTCCGGATCATTGATGAGCAAGCCGTTCACGCCATCTTCGATAACCTCCCTACTCACATTTCCGGGATTGGATTGTATGGGGAAGGCACCCATGACAATAGCCTCCAGAAGGGTATTTGGCATGCCATCGGAAGCACTGTTCCCAACATACAAAAGAGCTTCCCCCATCAGTTGCAATACTTTTTCGTGTGAGACCATGGCTTTTTTTGTTGAAGCGATCTGTATATGTTTCCGAAGAAAATCATTAGACTCCACATAATTGACAACTTCATCATCAGCTCCAAAGAGAACGATATCATAGGGCTCCAGGATCTCCGGAATATGTTCCAGGGATGCCAGTACATTTAATGCCCTGCCCGATCTTCCCTGATAGCCTTTTATAAGGATACTTTTCCGCTTGTTGAACGGTTTTATAAATTTCTGAAAATCTGTTATCCTGAATCCACCACCGCCGGGATAAGCCCCTAAGAATGCTCCCTTAAAACCCAGGTGCTGAGCAATATGATGATCTCTCATATTATCGGTGAACAGATAGTCAATATGGGGTAAAACCCTCTGAAGATCTGCCAGATGCTCGGGCAACTCCTTAAAATGGAACAGGTCGCTACCCCAGGAGGAATAGATCCATTTAATTTTGGGATATTTCTGCATCACCGGAAAAATGGGTACCGAACATTTATACATAACAAAACTGTGCACCACATCCGGCTGCACTTTTTTCAGGACTTTATGGAAAGCAGCTGCCATATCCTTTTCAAAGAGTTTGTGGACAGCCGGCAACTGTTTTTTGATAAAGGTTCGTCCCTTAAAATTTCCACCTTTGTAGCGCCACCCCTGATGCTGTGGGACCCAGTCCAATTGTGGGATGGGGTCTCCGTCTGTGGCGTCGAACCAATGCACCTCATGACCCGAATCTTTCAATTGGGCTGTCCATCGCCTGAAGTGGATGGAATTCATGGAAACCATGAGGATCTTCATAGGTGGGTTAGTGTTTAAAAGATTGATTTAAGGAGTAAAGATAATGTTTGAGGGATTTTAAAGATGGATTCCTTACAAATATCGAAAGCATTTCGGCAAAAGCCCTGAATCGTTGTTTGCGGCGATTATATTCGTTTACACGTTTGAGGCAGGTGGCCTCCAGACTTTGTTTTATCTCTTTTCTTTTACTGCTGAAATGAGGATCGCTTAACATAAATCGCAGAATCTTTTGTTTTACCGCTATGGCTGCGATCTCGTTAGAGCGGTAGGACGCAGATTGACCGATCCCCATACGGTAAACCGCAGTAATATCTTTAAGATAGACGATCCTTCCGCCATTTACCAATGTCCACAGATATAGTGGCCAGTCACCATAAGGAAGTTCCAGTATCCATTGAGGCACTTGTTTTTCCCTGGTTCGGTTTCTAAAAACACTGCTCACCGAACTGATATAATTTTCACGTATAAGATGGGAGAAATCTGTTACCTCGGCTATATCCGGCCGCGGGTCTGCAACTAGATTTCCATCCGGAAACAGATTATTTTTTGCTGTGAAGACCAGGTCTACATCCTCCTGTTCTTCAAGAATATCCAGCTGTTTCTTGATCTTGAAAGGATCTGTCCAGTAATCGTCACCATCGCAAATCGCGATATATTTTCCATCACATTCTGCCAGAGTTCTCATAAAGTTATGGATAAGCCCCATATTCTTGTTAGAAGCTAGTAGTTTGATCTTATCCGGATATCTTTGTTGATAATCTTGTAGAATTTCCAGGGTACCGTCGCTGCTCGCATCGTCCCCAATAACCAGTTCGAGGGTATATGGCCCCTGCTGCCGAAGAATTCCTTCCAGCATCTCTCCCACCACCTCTTTCTGATTGTAGGTGAGGATAAAAACACTTAAGTGTGGACGAGACGTGCTCAAAATGTGTTATTATTTAAGGGTTCGGAACTTGTCCGCAAATTTTCTCTGGTCGTCAAACTGGTAATTAAAACGTTCGATATCGGCTGCATATAATTTCGCCACTTTTGCGATCAACGCATCAGAATAATACCTGGAATAATGCCTGCGATTCTTCCTGGCAGCATTTATGTGCAGATCGAAATCCTGTTGTATCCCCAGTGCCTTTACTATATGTTGCATATCGTTCTCGAAACTCTCGAACCTACCCATATAATCTACAGCATAGGTTCCTTTTTCATCGAAAAACCGGGATTGGGGCGTCAAGTGATCTCCCCGATAATGGGTTTCCCCGGTCTCGGTCAATACAGTTTTAAATTTACCGGCCTTATCGAGATAATTGCTAAAATTATCCTTTATTTTCCTGTCATTCTGAAGCCAAAAATAATCGGAGATCGCCCTGTCCCAAGGATTTCTAACAAAGGTGAACTTAAAATAACTTTCCCATTGTTGTGTGGTCACCAGGCCGGTTTCTACGAGCTGCTTTGCCGTGGCGTGTTGCATAAAGAACTTTCGTTTTGGGCACCAGCCATGAACCACCTCGTAATTAGCCTCAAACCAATCTATCTTTTGATTGGGATATAGAAAATACTTTACACTCGTGCCCGCACATTTTGGGATATGAATAAAAATACATTTATGTTGGTGTGAGATCAATAGATGCTCGTTTTAGCGATTTGTGACCTAGGCTTTCTGTTAGGAAGATAAGGCTTCACATTGCGCCTTATTCAATCCTTTCATTTTTAAAAACCTCTTTTTCATACCGGCTTTTGAAAGTAAGAAGCCAAATACCTTTTCTTTAAATACCGGACCAATGAATGGTTTCCTTAATTCCGGAAGTTCCGGTAGATCTTCAGTTTTATCGACGGTTTGAAGTTTTTCGAATGAATCTGTCATCCAGTCTTCTAACTTATTCCCCATATGAAAAGCGTAATTATCGTAGGTGGAAAGTCGGTAGCCCCCTTTTTTGAGCACAGGAAGATCTGTATACAGATACTCACTGTTGCCCCGAATCTTGAAGAGGCTGTTACCTTCTGGGATCTCGGTAAAAACCTCCCTCTTATAAGTAGCCACAAAATGAGAGCAACCTACTACTGCCTTTTTTCCATTCTTCATTTTTAAGGTAGCAATTACTTCTTTGTATTTCTTGTCCAGTCTGGGCCACCCAATGCTTAAAGCAAAACGGGTCATGGCTTCCGGATCTTTTACCGGACTGAATTTTAATTTTTTCGAGAATAAATATTTCAGCCAGATGTTGCTTGTGAGGTTATAATGTTTTCTGAAAACCGGAACCGGACACACAGCCCCGGCTCTTGGCACATTTTCAAACACTTCCAAAACACCCTCTTCCCAGCCATTTTCAAAAAGAACGTCGGCATCGGTGATGGTGATGAGTCTTTCTTCAACGGTGCGCAAGGCTTTTAAAAGACTGTTGATCTTTCCTATTCCTTCGGTTTCTATGATAAGTTCATCGATCAGGCCTTGTTGTTGCATGTTCAGTAATTTATTATTTACCGAAGCTGCACTTCCATTGCTAATTACAGAGATCTTCAGAGGGGAGATACTGGTCTTGATTAGAGATTTTATACAATAGGTGAAGATGGTAAAGGCATCCCGAAAATACTCGTCCTCTTCATTAGGTATATATAAAGGGATGAGAGCCCGATGAAAGGCCACCTGCTTATCTATTTCCTGCTGATTATTTGGATTATTCCCTACCCTCATAGAAAGCAATTAAGCGGTTAAGTCCCTCTTCCAGGCTTATAAGTTCCCTGTCCAGAATGGATCTCATCTTCGTATTATCGGGGCAACGCCGCGTCATATCACCTTCTTCCAGGGCGGGGACATGTACAATTTCGGAGCTGGAATTGGTTTGATGGATGATGAGTTTTGCCAGTTCGAGTATACTAATTTCCACATCACTCCCTACGTTGAGGACGTCGTTTACACAGCTATTGGTTCGCATGGTCTTAATACAGGTATCCACGTTATCGTCCACATAACAGAAAGATCGGGTTTGAGAACCGTCACCATAAATATGGATGGGTTCTCCTTTTAGAGCGGCTTTCACAAACCTGGGCACTACAAAATCCTCACTCTGGTTGGGGCCATAGGTATTAAAGAACCTGAAAACCGTGTATTCCAGGCCGTATTCCTGGTAATACGATCTAAAAAAGGCTTCTCCCACGTTCTTAACGATGGCGTAGGGTAAACGGGAATTGAGAGGTGTAGTGTCTTCATTTTGCGGGATCTCGAACGGTTCGCCATACACTTCAGAAGAACTGGAGTAAAACACCCTTTTCACTCCAGAATTCTTTGATAGGGTAAGGATATTTTTAATTCCATCTATATCATTGAGCACCAGGATAGGGTTTTCGAGGGTTCGTTTTACCCCCACCACGGCAGCGTAATGAAATACATAATCTATGTCGTAACGCCCAAATACCGGTACGATATCGTTATAATTATTCACGTCGGCCTTTATAAAACTAACATTGTCTACTTTAGGGACTTTCCTGGTATCTCCGGTAAGTAAGTTGTCTACAATGATAACCGTGGTGTCTTTATCCTCAGCAAGTTTAGACGCCAGGGCACTGGCAATATTTCCTGCGCCTCCTGTGATCAATATTGTTGTCATATAGCTTGGTTTTCCGGGCTTTTAAATAGGCCTTTTGGTATCATTGTATTGCTTCCTACTGGCATGTAAATTATGACTTTTTTAAAAAAGAGAACCGCAGAATTAGGAAGAATTGCTTCAAATTCTCAACAACTTATACCCTGTTTTAAAATATTTATAACTGTTAAAGGCCAGGTGCATACGCCATCTTTCCTCCCAGCTTAGTACCTCTTTGCTTTGATGGTTTTCTCTTAGAATTTTTTTTGCTGAATTGAAATGCCTGCTGATTAAAAGTTCCCGGAAATAGGTAAACATTTCTTTGATGACCACCTGCCGCGCCTCGTCCTTTAATTTATCTGAATGCCGCAGTAATATCCGTAGCCGCACCAGGCAGCTGGAATACTGTTTTGCTTCCGAAGGATTTCCAAACGAAATACTGTTAGCATGTTTTCTGAAATACACCAGAGGTTGGTCTATGGTCTCATATCGAGCACCCATAGCGAGAACTTCCGAAAAAAAAGACAATTCCTGCGACTGCTGAATTTCCTCGTCGTATTTTAAGCCGGATCTATCCAGGAAACTCTTTCTAATGAGCGGGGCCTGGGTAAGCCATTTTATCTTATGAGAAACATAGTCGTTAAAGGGATCTTCCGAACTTAGCTTTTTGTTGCGCAGGCCAATTTTGTTACTTATTTGTTCTTCGAAGACCATGGTCTGGCACACAGAGAAATCGCTATCACCGGCTTCCAATTGAGCCACTTGCAATTCTAGTTTATCTTCATGCATAAGATCGTCACTGTCAAACCAGTTGATATAGGATCCTCCGGCATGCTCGAAACCATAGTTTCTGCACGCGTTTGCACCTTTTGGTCGGTCCTCGGGCCTTTGCAGATAGCGAAATCGCTTATCCTTATCCATAAATTGGGAAACGAGGCGGGCTGTATCATCGGTGCTGCCGTCATCTACCACCAGGCATTCCCATTGTTGGTACGTTTGGTCTAAGATACTTTCCAGGGTTTCCCTTAGCAGCGAAGCTCGGTTGTAGGTTGGGATGATTATGGAAACCATGGGGTTCATTAGATTTGGTGTGAATTAGTTCTCATAAAGTTTTAAATAAGAAGCTGCTGTTATCGAACTTTCAAATTTCTCACATACTAATTGTCTCGCCGCCTTACTCATTTCAGAATACCGCTCGGGATTTGAGATCAAAGACTCAACTGCTTCTGCCATTGCGTTAGTGTCCCCTTCCGGAACTATGATTCCGGTCTTACCATCCTCAAGGGTTTCGGGAATCCCGCCAGAGGAAAATCCAATAACCGGTAGGCCCATGGCCTGAGCCTCCAAAGATACAACACCGAAGGCTTCCCTTCTGCCATCTTTATCGCTTACTGAGGTCATTAGAAAAATATCACTCTGTTTCAACTGTTCTCTAATCTCCAATTGTGTTCTATCTTCCAGAAAATGTACCCGGGAGCCCAATGCCAGATCGGAAGAACTTTTTTTCAGGCGTTCAATGTTCTTACCTGATCCAATCACGGTGTAGTGAACGTCGATACCACGATCTAATAGGCTTTTTACAACTTCAAGACCAAGGTGCTGGCCTTTCAGAGGGATCAATCTCCCTACTGTTATTAGCTTCAACGAAGAAGAGAGTTTACTTTCACTATTCGAACTACGCCTGAAATAGGTAGTATCTACTCCAATAGGCACAACCTGAATCAGCTTTTTGTCAATACCTTTCGAATCCAGCAATTCTTTCAAATAAGTTGAATTTACTGTGATATTGTCTACGTATCGATTTATAGAGGTTATAGTGACTCCTTTAGTGGGTCTATCAATAAGATAATGCGCATCAAATCCGTGAAATGTTAGAATTATTCTGGCTTTGATAAAACCAATGCGTTTCAATGGTAGAACATCAGCAGCATTATAAGCAAAGTGAACATGGTAGACATGCGCTTTTCTAATGGCTTTGTAAAATTTAAGTCGAAACAAGTATGAAAGGGAGTACGATCGTTCTGCCAAACAATACTTCAGAAAATAAAAAGCATAGAAAGGATTTAATAAGATCGATAAAGCCTTATATCTCCTACCGTCTTTCATTGCTGGTTCCCGGTAGGTTCTCACTTTATCCAACAGCCCGTACTCCTTTATAACTTCGGGTTGAGAACTTGCCTTTAGATCTTTCTTTTCATCGGTCACGATAGTAACATGGTATCCTTTATCAAGGGCGGCTACAATAGAATTAACCACAAAAGTTTCTGAAAAGGATGGGAAACTACTGGTTTTATATATAATTGATCGGTTCACTCACCAATATTAGTTCATTATTTACTTCCTGCGCTCGTAAATATAAAAATCTGCCATGGAGGTATTATCAGGATCGTTAGCATCGAAGGGATATTTATTTTTTACAACCTCTTTCAGAACAAAATCATTCCCACGGTTTTTTTCTACCCAAGGTGTAAATTTTCTACTCTTTACATGAGGTGCAAAATGATCGTCGTAATTACTTGAATACACGATCACATATTTTGTTGCAGTATCGAATAATCGTTGCATATAGCTATCGAACACCTCATCTTCCACGAGGTGATAAATAACGTCCAGAGATAGACATAGTTCGGCAGTAGTACTTCGCTGAGCGGGATCGCTCATCATATAAAAATGTTTCTCTGTATCGTGCTTAAATCTCTTTTTACAAAGTGAAAGGGCAGTTCTAGATACGTCGAAACCAATATAAGATGGGTAGCTTGCCAAACTTAACTGGTTGCCATCTCCCACTCCATATTCTATAACCGATTTGATACCATTATTAGCCACAAATTGGTTTAGTATTTCGGCTTTAAACTCTGCCAATCTGCCGTAACTTCCAGCACCCGAATTGTCTTTCGATCGATATCGATCTTCCCAATACGACTTTGAATTCTTGAATGCACCTGCTTTTCGATTTCTACCGAGAAACTTTTTTATTGCTTTTCCCAACCATGTTTTTTTCAGTCTTTTCTTTAGTGTAGTCATAGGGGCTTGAATTACTTATTCTTATTGGTAGAGAATATCGTTGCAATCATTCTTAGCCAGATCGTGGTCATTTTTCGTGCTATCGCATTAGCCTCTATACTTTTCAATAATTTAAATCGCTTAGTTTGCAATAATTCATTTTGAGCTTGTAATTCTTTTGAATCCTTCAGAAAAAGTGGGAAATGTTTTTCAAGAATCCATTGTTTCTCGTCCAGCAATAATTGGCGGTGGTTAGGATTGCTGGAGATTCCATGGGTGTCGTAATTGGAAATTGGTAGTTGGATATTCTCGTAAGTAGCATGAAATTTACAGACCGCACAAACCAAAAATTCCCAATCGGCAGCGATCTTTAAATCCTCATTGTACATCGAAGTTCGATCAAAGAGATCTTTTTTTATAAAGGTAGCCGGATGCGGCAGGTACCCCTTGTGAAAGAAATACTGAAAAGTGAGGTCATCCGGGTATTCCAACTGCTTCAACTGTCCGTTACGCTCCACTTGTATGGTCCCGTAATAAATATCTTTATGCGATTTCAGGAAAGGAGCAACCTTAGCCAACACATCTTCATGCGCTAAAGAATCCCCACTGTTTAGGAACAACAAATATTGCCCTTTAGCTACAGAAATTCCCTTGTTCATTGCATTATAGATTCCTTTGTCGGGTTCACTAATGGCATACGCCAAATAATCACCTGCATCCTGGATCACATTTTTACTACCATCATCGCTGTTTCCATCAATAACAATGTGCTCGAAGTGTTGATATGATTGCGATCGAACACTTTGCAAGGTTCTCTGAAGTCCCTTCGCATCATTATAATTTATGGTTATTATTGAGATCAAAAAATATACAGCTTTAATGAGCAGTGACAAAGGTTTCGTTATAAACCCTGTTAATTCCATCCTCCAAGGAAATTTTATGTTTCCATCCTAAACTATGAATGAGTGAAACATCCAGTAACTTTCTCGGGGTTCCGTCGGGTTTGGTCCTATCCCATTTTAAGGTGCCAGAATACCCAACGATCTTTTTTATTAACAGAGCAAGTTCTTCAATGGAAAGATCTGTCCCTGTTCCTATATTCACGGAAACATTACCATTGTATGTATCCATTAAATGTACACATGCGGTAGCCAAATCGTCCACATGTAAAAATTCTCTTTTAGGCGTCCCACTACCCCACACTTCCACATAGAGACTTTCATTTTCCTTGGCCTCATGAAACTTTCGTAACAACGCGGGCAGCACATGAGAGTTCTTTAAATCGTAATTATCGTTGGGTCCGTATAAATTGGTTGGCATAACACTAATGAAATTACAACCATATTGACGGTTATAATTCTCGCATAATTTTACACCGGCTATTTTAGCGATAGCGTAAGGTTCGTTGGTTTCTTCCAGGGGCCCTGTTAACAGGTAGGATTCTTTTATGGGTT
Organism: Pukyongia salina; assembly: GCF_002966125.1. GTDB lineage: Bacteria > Bacteroidota > Bacteroidia > Flavobacteriales > Flavobacteriaceae > Pukyongia > Pukyongia salina. Next base: position 2,128,485 of record NZ_CP027062.1, on the reverse strand, counting down.
GCGGGGCTAGTTTAGGATAGATACAAGAAGAGGCGAGGAACAGCAATTTCTTTACACCATGATTGTAGCTCTCGTGGATCACATTATTTTGCATCATCAGGTTATCGTACAGGAAATCGGCACGGTACGTATTATTAGCCACTATTCCACCCACTTTCGCAGCTGCCATAAATACAAATTCGGGTTTTTCTGCCGCAAAGAAAGCCCTTACTTGATCCTGTTCCCGCAGATCCAGATCGGTCGAATTTCGAACCACCACGTTGCTGTAACCACGGTCCTTCAATAACCGGTAAATGGCCGATCCTACCATACCCTTGTAACCTGCAATGTATATTTTCGCGTCTTTATTCATGTCTCTGTAAGGTATCGAATCCTCCTCCTTTGAGATATTGGTCTTTTTTAAATAATTCCAGATCGCTGGCCATCATTTCTTCCACCAGAGCCTCAAGATCATATTTGGGTTCCCAGTTTAGTTTTTCCTTGCATTTGGAGGCATCACCAATGAGCAGGTCTACTTCGGTAGGCCGGTGATAGCGTTCGTCTATCCGCACCACCACACTTCCTGTTTTAAGTTGAAATTCGGGATTGGAACATCCACTTACCTTAGCAACCTCATCTACTCCGCTGCCTTGAAAATCGAGTTCTATTCCCACTTGTTTAAATGATAATCGCACAAAATCCCGAACCTTAGTGGTTACTCCGGTTGCGATCACATAATCATCTGCTTCCTTCTGCTGTAGCATCAGCCACATGGCTTCCACATAATCCTTTGCATGCCCCCAGTCTCTTTGTGCATCCAGATTCCCAAGGTACAAGGTATTTTGTAAACCCAGAGCGATCCTGCTTGCTGCCCGTGTGATCTTTCTGGTAACAAAGGTTTCACCCCTGATAGGCGATTCGTGATTAAATAGTATCCCGTTACAGGCATACATTCCATAGGCTTCCCTGTAATTCACGGTGATCCAGTAGGCATAAAGTTTGGCTACTCCATAAGGCGACCGCGGATAGAAAGGAGTTTTCTCGTTTTGCGGGGTTTCCTGAACCAGGCCGTATAATTCGGAGGTGGATGCCTGATAGATCTTGGTTTTTTCGGTGAGCCCTAAAAGTCTTACAGCTTCCAGTATCCTTAATGTACCCAGGCCATCAACATTTGCTGTATACTCCGGGGTTTCAAAACTAACCAGTACATGAGACATTGCACCCAAATTATAGATCTCATCTGGTTGCACCTCTTGGATGATACGAGTAATATTCATAGCATCACTTAGGTCGCCATAGTGTAGAAACATCTTTACTCCGGTTTCATGCGGATCTTCATAAAGATGGTCGATACGGTCTGTATTAAATAGGGAACTCCTTCTCTTTATTCCATGTACCTCATATCCTTTTTGCAGAAGAAATTCTGCCAGATATGCTCCATCCTGTCCTGTGATTCCCGTTATTAACGCTTTTTTCATTATCTGATTTAACTAAAAATTCTATAGTATACTTCTTTTGTAATGTAATTAATTTCGTCCGACAATTTCATTTTTTCCTTGCTACTGTTTATTCGATGGATTAGATATGAAAATGCTCGTGTTTTCCTAGGATTCATTTTTTCATAAGGATAATTACCGTACGTGTTAAAAAAATCCTCCCCTAAGTAAAATGCATAACCCTGTTGAAAGCGTTTCAACCATCCCGGTACAGTGTCACTTGTCCTCGATACAGTTTTCTTCTCATTCCCGAACTTATTCTGATAGGGATCTCCAAAATTACCCTTATATTTCACATTCTCCGTAGTGTCTAATACCGAATTGTTATAAGTTATCCCAAGCCATTGATAAAGTTCTTGAATTACTTCGCTTGTGGATTCAACCAATTGCTCATATTGAATAGATCTAACATTAGGGTTGTGTGCATTATTTAAACAAAATTTATTGAGTTTTTTCGGTGCTTTAAGCAGATCTCTTTTAAAGTATGCCAAATCACGAACGGTTTGGAGGTTCCAGGTATTTGCCATAGACTTAACCACATCCATAGGATTTCGTTTTAGCACGATAATTTTGCTTTTAGGAAACCAGACTGGTATCTCCTCAATTAATTCCCAATATCTGGGAGTTTTATCAATTACATATTTATGATTTTCGAACAGTGGTTCATAAACATTCTTTATGATCCGTCTCATTTCCAAATTCAGGTTCTCCACACTATGCTTTCCCAGATAATCCTGAAACGCCGCCACAGCTATCTCATTGTCGTATAATCCATTTACAATCTTTGGTTTCATGTAGTTCGCAAAGTTCAAAAGGACCCATGACTCGCTGCACGTATTGGTTTCGTTATTATTTGACAGTAAATTCTGCAAATAAGTTGACCCTGCACGCGGTTGTGAAATAACAAATATTAAATTTTCTTCGTTCACTTGAGTTTCCTAAATAACTTGTTTCGCAATTTTGATGTAAAATTTACCTGATGTTTTCTTTTTATACTTGTTAAGATAGCATCTAACCTATTGTTTACCTCCACTTTCGTTTCCCGACCAAATTCGGATAATTGTGGTTGGTATTTCTTGTAAATATATTTGAGCGAACTTATATGTTCTTTGTAATTCGATTTTGATAATCCTTCAGTACTAATTCTGATCTTGGCTGTAACTTCGCTACTGAATGCGATTTTGGCCTTTGCAGCCAATCTAATCCTCAAGTCATAGTCTTCATAAATAGGGAGATTAGGGTCATGAAACCCTATCTCTTTCAAGAGACTATATTTTACAAGTTCCATTCTAAATAAACTATTTCTGGGAAAATCTCTAGTTAAAACCTTTAAAAACCAATTCGTTTCTTTTCCTACGACTAACTCTTCCTCAAGCCAGGTCCATTTCTCTTCTGAAAGGTCATTTTCCGAAACATACATATTATTCGAAAATACGAGATCACAACCAGTATTCTTTATTAGGTTTGCTTCCACTTTTAGCTTATTTGGAAGGTAAACATCATCTCCGTCTACATAGGTCACATAGTCACTTTTAACCATTGATAGTGCCTTAATTCTGGATTGCGCAACTCCCAAATTTTTTTCATTCAAATGAAATCTAATCTGCTTATGTCTGGATGCATAATCCTTTATCAATTCCTTTGAACCATCCGTAGAGCAATCATCGATTATTATAATTTCATCCGCAGCCAGTTCCTGGCTCAAAACGCTGTCTATTGCATCTTTTAAAAAGGCTTCTTGGTTATAAGACGTGATATAAACAGTTATCGTCATTCTACAAATTATAATTATACTGAGAAGCGAGGATTCCCGTCATCGATTTTAGATCATTCTTATCCTCTTCCGCCCACTCTGAATAATTTGGGAAGTCTTCCAATTTATACATATTAGGTGGCTCATCTGGAGAAATACTAACCTCGTTAACTTTTTTTGCTACAACATTTTTAAATTTTAATCCCGATTCCTTCTTATCAACTCCGGTAAAACTAAGTAATCTGTCAAATTCCTTTTGGTCATTTACAACATCCTCAAGACGGACAGTTATACAATTATTAGGATGATCTGTTTTAAACGTTTCAATAAACACATGTGTTTCATTCCAAACCCATCCTAATTTCTGAATTTGCGTAAGTGAATTCCAATATTTTGAATCGGTTGATTTGATCCTACCTAATTCCCACACGCTATCGTTTTTATGCCAGCCTTTCTTTATCGCACTGATAACAAAATCAGATGGTGAACGGGTTAAGTGGATAAAACGAGCTTGAGGAAAAAGATCCACAATTTGTCTGATAAAAAACACGAGGCATTGGTTAGATTCAATATACTCTTTGCTCTGAACAGCAGAGCTAAGTATTAATTCTGTTCGTGCAGCGGCAAAAATCTGTCTAAGCATTTCACCTTTATCCTGATTGTGAAAAGCGAAATTTGGTAGAAGAAAAAGATTAGGTGAAGCCTCGTGATACGAGTTAAAATTGGAAGCTTTACTATATATTTTTTGAATGAAGGCCGAACCGGATCTTCCGGTATTCAAAACAAAAACCGGGGAATAGCTCCGGCGAAAGGTGTCCAGAAATTCTTGGCTAACGTGATGAATATGTTTAAACTTCATAAATGCAATATAGTAGGTGGACTTTTGTCATTACCTGTTTGGAAAGGCAGATCTCAAAACTGCCTGAAAATCTTTATGTCTTTTTCTTAATCGGTTACTTATCTTTTCAAATTCCAATTTATTATGCTCGGCATATACATTATTATTTTCACTTCTCCATACCTGGTCATTACCAATGTGAAAAGTAAGATGTTCATCGCCGTATTCCATAAAATTTCTGGCCAGCAGCTTCATTTGTAGAAAAAATACCAATCCAATATAAACTGCGCCCACACAAATATTACCAAACATCATTTTCTTTCCTAGTTTCTTTTGAAAAACAAAACAATCGTACCCCGGATGTTTCTCTCCCTTTTCGGCATACATCTTTGGGAGGTCCTTTACCTCAGTATGTAGATCACTAATCGTTCGTCTATTAATGATCATAGCATCAACTCCTTCCGATATTCGCTCAATAATCCAGTTATAAAATCCTGGTTGAACAGCTATATCAACGTTTGTATAAATTATAAAATCGTTTTTTCCGGCTACTTTAAAAGCTCGTTTTAAGATGTCCTTTATTAATGGTAGCTTTCTATTTAAATCCTTATTCCCTATATCGATCACGGATCTTCTCAGATTTTTCGTCTGTATAAAATGATCTGGAATTATCGCCTTATCCTCTTCATATTGCGCAGTAAGCTGAAATATCTCAACCTTTTTCACATTACTTTTTGCTATTCTAAGACTTTCGAAGGTTACAGGCTGCGCGACTTTTAGATCGGAAGAATCGCCTACCTTAACAGGGTTTATAATATGAATTATCTTATACACTTCCTTCTCAATAAGTTTTCGCTGTTACTTCCAGCATTTTCGATATTTGGCCACCTCAGTAAACGCCTGATCCAAGTGTTTTACCGCGCTTTGTTGTGTAAATATTGATTCCTTTCTTTGGTTTTGTGCTTCATGAATTATATTAGATCGATAACTGGGATCCATCATCATCTCCATCGCTTGATAAATACTGTCACTTTCAGATGGGTTAAAGTATCCGGCGCCTGATCCTAATTGTTCTCTATGACCTTTTAAATCTGAACACAGTACAGGGCAATCCAAAGCAACTGCTTCTAGCAATGGCATATTGGTTGGCCCCAAAAATGTAGGCATGACCAAGGCAATGGAATGTCTATACATCGTATAGAGCTCTTCATTACTAACAAATCCCGTATTGAAAATACTAGAGGTAAGACCTTTTTCTTTGATCAATTCGAAAATATACTTCTGGTTTCCTTTATCACTACCTGTCAACACTAATTTCACATCCGGATATTTAGTCTGCAACATCTCGAAAGCCTCAATTAAATGAAAATGATTTTTATGTGCCCAAAACTGGGCAGGGTAAAAGAAAAATTGTCGGGTACTTAGGTTTAAATTTTTCAACAATAATTCTTGATCTGCCGTATCGACATTCATATTCGCAATAGCCCCCGGAAATAATGGTACAATGTGAATACGCTCCGGGTTAAGGCGAGTGTAATGGATTAATTCTTCTTTACCCGCTTCAGATTCACAAAAAACGGCCAGAGCCTTTTTAATAGTTGTATTATACCAATACTCGCGTCGTTTAAATGAGTCGTTGTTAGACACTTCCGGGAATGCCTGCATAGATAAATGACCCACATCCCAATTGGACACAATAAAAGGATATCCGTGAACTGCTAATTTCGTTTGTTCAGGATAGAATATTATATCAATTTTATTTGATCTTAACTCTTCGATAATTGATTTATTTCGAATAGCATTTGTTTCAGCATTCAATTTCCTTTTAATCCTTTTGAGAAATAAAAATTTCGATAGATTGTAAAGCAAAGTTTTAAAAAGAGATAATTTGTTAGCTTGATCATTTAGGACCAAAACATCCTTTTGAAACGAGGGTAAATTAGAATTGGTTGAAATAAATATCACTTCAAGGGATTGATCAAAATTATAATCATCAATTAAATTGATCAATTGAGTTGTATACGAAAATCCCCCACCTTGTTGCGGGTTCACATCTTTCGATATCCATACCCCTATTTTCATATATCTTTTTTAGCTATTGTTAGTGCATTCCAACTTTTCGAACCTGGTTCTGTAAATGTCATCCACTCATAGAATTTACATTTAGTAAAACTGAAATGTTCTAAAAACAATGCCAACTCAGGTTTGAAGAAATATCTCATGGAATGTTTCTCATTTACGCGATCTGTCCTGTGACTCACTTTATCTGTAATTTCAATAGCGTAGTTTACGTCTACAATGTTTTCATTATAATGCATTTTGGGAGTTGCGTTGCGCAACACCAAAATTTCATCGTTACCTATTTCTTTAGTTCGCACTTGAGGAAGATCAGTTAAAACTGCCGGGCCATACCAGTAATCAAAAATAAATAAGCCTCCGGGTTTTAAATGGTTATAGGCAGTCTGCATCGATTTCAGAACGTCGGTATTCGAGTTTTGATAACTTAGAACATGAAATAATGAAATTACAGCATCGTATTGCTTTTCATTATTAAATTTAGTGATGTCTCCTAAATAAAAATTTAGACCATTGTTTTCCGAAAATTTTTGTTTCGCTCTTTCGATCATCTCAGGTGCGATATCAACTCCATCAACAGTATAACCAAGTTCTGAAAGTAGATTTGCGTGATTCCCCGTTCCACAACCCAGGTCTAAAATTGATTTCGTTTCTAAGTCTTGGAATTTCTTAATTAATGCATCGATATAGGAAGCTTCGTCCGAGTAGTCCTTATCGGTATATAACAGATCGTAGTATTTTGCATAGAGGTTGAAATTATCCATTGGTTATAATTTCTCTGATCTTTTCTGAAACAATATCTATTTCAGCATCACTTATTCCGAGTCCAGCGGGAATATAAAAACCATTTCGTGCTATTTTTTCGGCATGAGGATACGACTCATTCTTAAAGAACCCCATCTTTTGAAAAACCGGCTGTTCGTGCATACACCAAAAAAATGGTCGTGTTCCAATCTTATGTTTCTTTAGTTCAGATTGTATATGATCGCATAACTCTTCAGATTCGGCTACTAAAGCATAAACCCAGTATATATTTTGGGCATAAGAGTTCTTAACAGCAGGTAACTTTACTCTCGAAATGCCTTTTAGATTTTGAGAATATCGATTTCCTATCTCCCTCTTTCGTTTTATAACAGAGTCGATCTGTTCCAACTGGGCCACTCCTAAGGCGGCCTGAAGATTTGTCATTCGATAATTCCAACCAAATTCTTCATGTACGAACCTGCGAGCCGGTATAAAACAGAGGTTTTTTAATTGACGGCATCTTTCCGCTAGGTCATCATCATCTGTGAGGATCATGCCTCCTTCTCCCGTGGTTATATGTTTGTTGGGATAAAAGCTAAACACACTGATATCTCCAAACGAACCACATTTTCTGCCTTTGTATTCTTGACCGTGCATTTCTGCGGCATCCTCGATAATTCTCAGTTCATATTTAGAAGCCATTTCTATTACGGGATCCATATCAACAGGAAAACCATAGATATGAACTACCAGAATGGCGGCAGTTTTATCGGTTATCTTATCTTCGATAGCAGAAACGTCCATATTAAAGGTTTCAGGATCAACATCCACGAGTACCGGAATCAAACCCTCTTTCACCAACGATTGAACCGGTGAAATAATAGTAAATGTTGGAACGATCACTTCACTCCCCTTTTCTAGATTCATAGCTCTTACCGCTACATCCAGCGCTGCAGAACCATTAGCCACGGCGATGCCATTCTTTCTACCAATGTATGTGGAAAATTCATTTTCGAATCTTGTGACAAAAGGACCTTCAGAAGAGATCCATCCTGTTTCAATACATTCGATCAAATATTCCTTTTCTCTACCAATCAGTCTGGGGACATTTACGGGAATCATTTTATCGTAATGTTTTTGGATTGAACTGGATCGAATCTAGTTTTATCACGATCTCCGGAATAAGGACCTTGCTTTACTTCAATGATCTCACTCTCTTCGAGCATTTTGAAACCATGACCTCCCGCTGCTAATAATATAACATCACCCTTTTTTATCACCCGGCTTTCGAGATATTCTTTTTCATCATTATAGAAATCAACTCTCACTCTGCCACTTTTAATAAAGAGAACTTCCTGCGTCCACATTACTTCTCTTTTTACAGGATTGTGAACGTGAGGATCTATTTCATAATCTTTTTCTCTTTTCATATATCCCAACTGTTGCGAAAAATAGCTAGGGGTAAAGAATGATATACCATCTTCCTTATAATCTGCTCCCATAATTATCGCGAGCAAGTTGTCCTTATATTTTATTTCCTCGATCATATGCGATTTTTATGGCCTAATTTTAAATACATTCTTTTTTTTAATAGTTGAGGAATACTTAATTCTTTTTCCGGTATGGTGAAATAATCAAAACTCAAGTTAAAATACGATTTCTTAACGTGGGTATGGGCATCTAACGTTCTAATAATATCATCAATGTTATAAACATTGGTATAAGCATCAACTTTGTGTAGTTTTTGTAAATATTCTCTGGCAAGTCTTTTCTTCTGAACTGTATCAATCACTTCCTTCCAGGAATCTAGATAATTGGTAACCGGAGATTGATGTTCTTTAAGGCTTTTTGAGTCGATGGCATTGGAATCTTTGAATTTCCCCTCAATGGTATACGATGAGAAATCTTTATCCCCCATATCAATTTCCAGATAATCGAATAAACGTTTTAATTCTTTTTGAGGGTCTGAAATTAGGTCCTCATAGCGAACAAACGTATGGTTATTGTGAATAGCCTCGCCAATTTTCTTTGGAGCCAGAAAGAGATCATTTTGTCTGTCTTCCGAACTTAAAAACGATTTATAGTCTCCTTTAAAATTATAATCCAGAATAGAAGCGAAAACCGACAATGGATTTCTAACAAGAAAAATGAATTTAGCAGCAGGAAATAGATCGTTTAATTCTTCAATTATATGATAATATCTAGGAGTTTTATCAAGAAAATAATTTCCTTGATGAGTACGATCCTGATAAAGAGAAAGCCCTAGCTTTCTGATATACTCTTTAAATAGCTTAAGTCCGTCATCGGCTTCATTTAAATAACGATTAAAATTAATCGAAGCCTGTTTTGCGTTATACCCACCATCATTATTACTCAACTTATATGTATGGACTAACTGCAACATCTGCCATGACTCTGGCGTCGAACTAATCCTATCACTTCGCAGCAATAGTTGCTGTAACAGCGACGAGCCAGATCGAGGTTGAGAGATTAGGAATATTAGCTTGCTATCATTCACACTTAAAATATATACAAAGTTGTTATCGTTTTCAAGCTATACCACTTCCCATTCACAATCCAATACGACACATCCAATATCATCGCCAATATGGTTTTTAAACTTGGTTCCTGTTTCTTCTATTCTAAAACCAATATCCCCATCAATCCTAGCTAACATCTTTCTTTTATACACATGTAATCCAATAAATAATCTATACTCATTTGGAGCGAGTACTGAACCAGGAATTTTTACTTTCAATACATATTCTCCTTGTTTCTCAATGTGATCCATTAAGTCGACATTCGCCGTAAAAACAATTCGATCGTACTGATCCTTTACCTTAAACCCTAATCTGGAATTTAAATCTTCATCAACAACTCTAATCTTAAATTCTATTTCTATTGGATCATCAAATCCAAAAATATCACTCGAAACGTTGTCTTTTTTTACCTCAACGGATAGTATATCGCTAGAGTTGGAATCTTTATTTTCACTTATAAATGCTGAAGCGTTAGCATTAGTATTTAAGTAATAATCGACCGAATCTTCTGAGGTACCACTAAAATCAATTTTTCCATTACCCAACACAATTCCGCGAGTACACAATTGCTTTACACTTGCCATATTATGACTCACAAACAACACCGTTCTTCCATCTCCCTTGCTAATATCCTGCATTTTCCCAATGGCTTTCTTCTGAAATTCGGCGTCACCTACCGCCAATACCTCATCTACAATAAGTATGTCGGGCTCGAGAAAGGCGGCAACAGCAAATCCTAATCGTACTCTCATCCCGCTACTATATCGTTTTACAGGGGTGTCGATATACAGTTTACACCCCGAAAATTCGATGATCTCCTCTTCCTTGGATCTTATTTCCCTCCTCGTCATTCCCAATATAGCACCATTGAGGTAGATATTCTCCCTGCCCGTTAACTCCGGGTGGAAACCGGTGCCTACCTCCAGTAAGGAAGCGATCCGGCCCTTGGTTTTTATCACCCCGGTTGTTGGAGCGGTAACCCGTGAAAGTATTTTCAACAAGGTGGATTTACCTGCCCCATTCTTTCCTATAATACCTAGTACTTCCCCGCGTTTTACTTCAAAATCGATATCCTGCAGGGCCCACACATAATTTTCGGTGGCCTCGCTACTACGGTCATTCACGGCTCCCACTTTAAGGTAAGGGTCTTCCTTGCCTCTCAGCCTGTGCCAGAATCTATTCAGGTCGTGCTTTATGGTACCCGTACCAACCAGACCTAGCCGGTATTGCTTACTGAGATTTTCTACTTTTAAGATAACGTCACTCATAGCTGGGGAAAGGCTTTTATAAGTTCATCCTGCATTTTGGTAATTCTATGCTGCTGTGGTAAATTACGATTGTTTTCGATAATTTTTAGTAATTCATCCTGTGAAATTCTACCATTACACACCTTAGCAGTATATGGCTCTATTCCTACCGAAAGAAAATAGTCCTCGAACTTCACATCATCACCGCTTAACTTATCCGAATATTTCACCCAAACTGACGGGATCCCATACGCATGTGAAATGATCAACCCGTGCAATGAAGAACTTATGGTTCTTTCACAACTAAGGATCTCCGTGGTGGTTTTTTCCAGGTCATCGGTAATAAGATCGATCACTTTGATCTGTGGATCGTCCTTGTACATTTCAACCACAGCATTATAATCTACATAGTGAGGAATTATACCAATTGCATGTGTTTTTTTTACTTCAGGATCCATATAAAGCGGCAGCAGTATACCGGGATCCCCGTAGATCTCGGGGCACGAATAGCCTAATTCCAGGACTCTTTCTCGGGTTTTCGGACCCCTAACCGCCTTAAAGGATGCTTCACCAAAACTATCATCCCGGGAAATGATCCCGCTTCCCCACACAACCGATTTATGGGTGGCCATCTTCATAATACTACCTATGGCCATCAGGTGTTTCTTCTTAAAAAATGATCTTCTCCTGGCAGGTGCATCGTAAAAACGCACCTTCCTCCCACTTACTTTTTCAACGATAAATACAGAGAGCAAGTCGCCGTAATTTTCCCGGGCTTTATTTTCGTAGCGCACAGACGACCAGAAAAATAATGGTATGGGTTTAAGAGCGGAGCTCATGTATTGTAAGATTTAGGTTTAGGCTGCATAAATGTAACTATTTTCATTGTTTTAACCGGAATAAGGTATCATTAAGGATCCTGGTAAATTTCATGGCTCCCTTCGGATTTAAATGGTCCTCATCCCTGAAGTGGGTCACATCAAATCTCTCATCGTATTCAAAATCCAGATAGATCAGGTTTTTATATACATACATCAAACTATCCAGTAACAGGCTGCGATGTCTTTCCTTTGGTTCTATCTTATGCCGCTCGAAAGTTTTATACATTGGCGTAGCAATAAAAACAAGGGTTATATTCTTTTCATTGCAATCTTGTATGATCCTACCCAGACTTCGCTTACTGTTGTTGAGATTCTCTAAAGATATTTTAGCATGCCTGGTAGGCAGTTGTCTCATAAGGCTGTCGATCTTCTTTTCATCATATTCCATATCCTTGAACTCACCCCAAAATCGGTTGGTTTCAAATCCCCACTCGTTTAATTGCACCACCGGGGAATCCCTGTTCAATTTGTCTAATAGAAAATTATTGAAGAATTTAGGAGACGAAGCGTACATGGAATACTTCGTGATCGGCCTGATGGGATGTCTTTTCAGGCCATGATACTGAAAGTACCAGGGATCCCTAAAATAGTCTTCGGGCTGCCGAAATTCCAGCGTGTGATAGTCTATTTCAACGATCAGGTATTTTAATTGTGGTAGTTCTTCTTTATAGCGATGGTAGAGATCCTCGTTGATAGACAGATCTTGTCCGTTATATGCTAGGTTAGCAGCCTTTATTGTAAAGTGAGAAGGATCGATCGCCTGCTGTGTATGGGAGGATCCCAGGATCAATGCCTCTATATTTTTATTATTCTGAATATATTCGGCTTTAGCGATAAATGCATTAGGTGAAAACCTTATCAGGAGTTCAGCCGTCAAAAAAAGCAAGATGGGCAGCAGGGAAAAGAGTGTTATTTTCAGAAGAAATCTGCGCATAGCTTAAAATTGAAAGTAAATAAATTCCTGGTCTTCTATTCCGTATATCAACATAAGTACAATGAGGGCATAATAGAATCCCCATCTAAATACCAGGAGTTTATTAAGAGCAAAATTTTCAATGGCATATAGCTGCCTTCTTCCGGTCCATTCTATAAAAAGAAAGAAAATAATAAGAAGGAATAGAAATAACGGATGGATCTCTGGTACGCTCAACAAACTTGTACTGAAGATCCCTCCCAGGTAGGTCATGGCATGTGAAAGGTCCTCGGCACGAAAAAACACCCAGGCGATCGTAGTAAGTCCAAAAGTTAGTAGTATCTCAAAAACTTCCTTAACCGAAGGGAAGCTTGAATTGGAAGCCACAACTTCAAGATTCGCTCTGTTCTTTTGCAAGAGAAGCAAGGGTAAAAAATACAACGCATTTAGACCTCCCCATACAATAAATGTCCAATTAGCACCATGCCAAAATCCACTAATAATGAAAATGATAAAGATATTACGGATCACCTTTGGCCTCCCTACCCTGCTTCCTCCCAAAGGAATGTACACATAGTCACGAAACCAGGTTGAAAGTGAAATATGCCAACGCCTCCAGAATTCGGCTATATCTCTCGAAAAGTATGGAAAGGCGAAGTTCTGCATAAGGTTAAAGCCAAATAAGCGAGAAGTTCCTATCGCAATATCACTGTAACCCGAAAAATCGCCGTAGATCTGAAACGCAAAAAGAACTGCGCCCACTACCAGGGTACTTCCCTGATAGCTATCGGAGGATTGGAAGATGATATTTACGTAATACGCACAATTATCTGCAATTACGATCTTCTTAAATAATCCCCATAAGATCTGCCGCAGTCCGTCTGCCGCCTTGTATGGATTAAAATTTCGCTCGCGTGTAAATTGCGGTAAAAGTTGGGTAGCCCGCTCTATAGGGCCGGCCACTAATTGGGGGAAGAAAGAAACAAAAGACGCAAAGGCTATGAGGTCCTTCGTGGGTTTCATCTTTTTTCGATAAACATCTATGCTATAGCTAAGCGTTTGAAATGTGTAAAAGCTAATCCCTACCGGCAGCACAATATTTAGCCCTGAGGAACTGATCTCGTATCCAAAAAAGGAAAATGCCTGTACAAAATTGTCCAGGAAGAAGTTGAAGTATTTAAAGAAGCCTAAGAATCCAATATTTACCAGGACACTGGTTAAAAGTAACCATTTCCTTTTCCGAATATTATCCGTTCTTCCCAGCGATATCCCCACAACATAGTCTACCAGGGTGCTAAAAATTATTAAGGAAAGAAACCGCCAATCCCACCAGCCGTAAAATACATAGCTCGCAACTAGTACTATGATATTTTGCAGCCTTATTCGTTTTTTCCCTGCCAGCCAGTAAATACCAAATACAATGGGTAAGAAGATGGCAAAATCGATGGAATTAAAAAGCATAGTTGATAATTGGCTGCAAATTTTTCAATAATCCGGATACGGAGTGTTCGCCAAAACGATCCTATACCGTATCGATAAAACTCTTCTCTGTTCGATTAAAAATGATAAGACCTACAAAGAAGATCACCAGGCTGATCACCAATGTATATATAAAGCCATTCCAGCTAAAAGTACCAGTAGACAATAACATATATCTAAAGCCCTCAATGATCTGCGTCATGGGGTTGTACACAACAAAATCGGCCACATAGGCAGGAAACTTGGCTTTGGCTTCGGAAACAGGGTAAGGAACGGCAGACATGTACATAAGCAGGGAGGTTGCAAAGCCAACCAGGACGTTCAGATCTCGATACTTGGTAGTTAATGCCGAAATAGTCATCCCCAAACCTAACCCCAGTAAGGCCATCATAAGCACATAGACCGGGAACAAGAAAATATTCCAGCCGAGGCCTATATCTTTTCCCTGATAAATATAGTAGGCAAAAAATGCGAAGAAGATCAAGAGTTGGATACCAAATTTTAAAAGATTGGAGATCGTAACAGACATAGGCATGATCACCCTGGGAAAGTATACCTTCCCAAACATAGAAGCGTTGGCTCTAAAGGTATTGGAACTCCCGGTTAAGCAAACCTTAAAATAATTCCATGCTGTTATCCCCGCCAGGTTGAATAAAAAAGGGGGTATCCCTCCTGTTTGTATATTTCCAAGGTTATTGAAAACCAGGGTAAATATCACCGAGGTAAATAAAGGTTGTATAAGAAACCATAACGGTCCCAGTATGGTTTGTTTATAAACGGTAACAATATCCCGCTTTACAAATAGAATAAGCAGGTCGCGATAACGCCAGATCTCCTTGAAATTAAGATCGATCATTTTGCGTTTTGCCGTGATCTCGTATAACCAGCTTTCTTCCTTTTTATCCATGCTGAATAAAATTTTCCCAGGTTAATTTAAGCCCATCCCTAACCGAATAATTTGGATCGTACTGTATCTGCTTTCTTGATTTATCGATATTGGCCAGCGAATCTCTTACATCTCCTTGTCTGGGTGGCCCGTAATTGGCTTTTATTGTTGTTCCCGAAATTTGCTGCAGGTCTTCCCATAAGGTATTTAGGCTAATACGATCGCCATAGGCCACATTATATACCTGGTTTACGGCAGTTTCAGAAGCAAAGAAAGCTCTTACATTGGCCTGCACCGCATTGTCCACATAGGTGAAATCGCGTGTTTGTTCGCCATCCCCGTTTATAGTGGGAGGAACGCCGTCTTTCAACGCCTGCATAAATAAGGGGATCACTGCTGCGTAGGCCCCTTTGGGGCTCTGTTTAGGGCCAAAGACATTAAAGTATCTCAGTCCGATGGTCTCGATCCCATAGGTCTTCCCGAAGACATCGGCGTATAACTCGTTCACCAGCTTAGTAACCGCATAAGGAGAAAGTGGTTTCCCTATAACATCTTCTACCTTTGGCAGGGATTTGCTGTCCCCATAGGTAGAACTGGAAGCAGCATAAACAAGCCTCTTAACGGTTTTACTTTCCTTCTGAGCTACCAGCATGTTAAGAAATCCGTTAATGTTCACATTGTTAGAGGTGATGGGATCGTTGATAGATCTTGGGACCGACCCCAACGCGGCCTGGTGAGACACATAGTCTATCCCCTCCATGGCCTTTCTACAGGTATCCAGATCCCTGATATCTCCTTCTGTAAATTCGAAATTGGGGTGTGCTTCAAACTCCGAGAGGTTATACGAAAATCCGGTGGCTAGATTATCTAGCACTCGTACCTTACCGGCCCCGTGCTTCAGCAAATATCCCACGAGATTAGAACCAATAAATCCGGCTCCCCCTGTTACCAGGAAATTGTACTGACTTAGATCTTCGGAATGATATATATTATTTGGCAACGCGTTTATATTTTATGGCTTTATGCTATTATTATTCATTTTTAAAGGATTAACTGTTCCCCATCTATTACATTCTTCCAAACATTGGAATCTGTTCGTTTTATTCATTTTCCTTACAAATTCTCACATCACATCATTCAACACGCCCGAAGTGACCTTCGTTTAGAATATTTCGGGACTCCGAGGCTCCCGAAGGCTCGCTTCGATACGCATGCTATTGGACCCTGAGGCTCCCGAAGGATCGCTTCGATACGTATGCTATTGGACCCTGAGGCTCTCGAAGGGTCACATCTAACCACTAACTCCTAAAGTCTTCCATCGGTCTTTTCCCTCTTATAAAAGGCCTTTACATCGAAGATCACCGAAGGTGATGCCGAGTAACTGTCTATATCAAAATCATTAAAGGCTGTATGCGAAACGGTAAGTACGATGGCATCGTAGTTAGCTTGTAATTGTTCTTCTTTACTTTTTAAGCTAAGTCCAAATTCGTGTTTTACTTCTGAAGGATCTGCCCAGGGATCGTACACATCTACATTGAGATTGTATTTATTGAGTTCCTCGATCACGTCGATCACCTTAGAATTCCTGATGTCGGGACAATTCTCTTTAAAAGTAATCCCCAGTACAAGTACATTGCCGTTCTTCACCTTACAATCTTTTTTTATCATGAGCTTTACCACCTCACTGGCTACGTACTGTCCCATCCCGTCGTTCATTCTTCTTCCGGCCAGTATGATCTCCGGATTATAACCTTCTTCCATGGCTTTCTGTGCCAGATAATAAGGGTCTACTCCTATACAATGTCCTCCTACAAGTCCCGGGGTGAATTTTAAAAAATTCCATTTGGTTCCTGCAGCTTCCAATACATCCTGGGTGTCTATATCCAACAATCTGAAGATCTTGGAGAGTTCGTTCACAAAAGCTATGTTGATATCACGTTGGGAGTTCTCGATAACCTTGGCGGCTTCGGCTACCTTTATTGAAGGTGCCAGATGAGTACCTGCAGTGATCACCGAGGCATACAAGGAATCGATATAAGTGGCTGCCTCTGGTGTTGAACCGCTGGTTACTTTCAATATTTTAGTAACGGTATGTTCCTTATCACCCGGGTTGATCCTTTCGGGTGAATAGCCTGCGTAGAAATCTTTATTAAATGTGAGCCCCGACACTTCCTCAAGTATAGGAACACAAATATCTTCGGTCACTCCGGGATACACGGTAGATTCGTAAATAACCACATCTCCTTCTTTCAGTACTTTGGCAACGGTTTCACTGGCCTTTTGTAAAGGGGTGAGCACAGGCTGGTTATATTTATTGGTTGGTGTTGGAACAGTTACAATAAAGACCGAAGCCTCCTTAATGTCTTCTGGGTTCGCACTTACCATCAGCCCCGTATCCCCGCTAAGGGATAATACTTCGTTTAATTCGTCACTAGACACCTCGAGAGTATGATCTGTACCTTCGTTTAATTGGGCAATACGGTCCTGGTTAATATCGAAACCAATAATGGGATACTTTTTCGCAAATGCGACCGCCAGGGGCAAACCAACATAACCTAAACCAATGATCGCAATAGTAGGGTTTTCTTTCATTTTGAGTTTCATACTGAAGCCAGTAAATATTTAATATCCTTTATAAGGCTCCAGTTCTTTATATATTGTTTATTTATTTCCACTTTATCCGGCCAGATCACATTGTCGTTGTATTCCTGCGGATCTTCCTGTGCTAGCAACAGCTTGTCTTCATCCTTATATTTTATTGTAGCCGGCCCCGTAAGGCCCGGTCTAACGCTTAAAACTATACGATCTTCTCCGCTAAGCTCGTCTGCATAGCCGGGAACATCCGGCCTGGGACCCACCCAACTCATGCTGCCGGCAAGTATGTTCCAAATTTGAGGTAGCTCATCAAGCTTACGTTTCCGTAGCCAGGACCCTAATTGGGTGGCCTGCTGTTTTATCTCAATTATGGAATCATGTGCTTCGCCTTTAAGGGTACGGATCTTATATAATTTGAACAAGCGACCGTTCCTTCCAACCCTGTACTGTGAAAACAGACCATTTTGACCTGTATCCAGGCTAGCCAGGATAATTAGCAAAATTACAGGAATTAATACAAACGGTAACAACAAAACAGCCAGAGATAGATCAAAGACTCTTTTGATGATAATTTGATTTGGCGTGAGCATATATTGTTAACTGAGTAAATTCAGTAACCAGATCAGGACTTTTTCTTTTTTATTCTGAACATCCGTTTCACCCTTTCCAGGAAACCGGGCTTATTAACTCCCTCGTGATAGCCGTTACCATAGGTTCCGTAACCATATCCGTAACCATATCCGTAACCATAACCATAGCCGTAACCATAGCCGTACTTGGCTCGTTGTTCGTAAAAGTTCATTACAAAGCTGATATTGGATATCTCACCCGATTTGTATTTTTCGTTAATAAGATTGAACATTCCCCTCTTGGTATAATTTTGCCGTATCATATATAGAGTCGCATCGGCATAATTAACTAACTCCAGGGCATCGGCAACCAGACCTAATGGCGGTGAATCGAGGATGATATAATCGTAGGTCTCCTTCAAGAGAGTGATCATTTGTTCAAGGCGATCGCTCATTAGAAGTTCAGACGGATTGGGCGGTATTGGTCCGGAAGTGATAATATCCAGGTGCTCCAGTTCGGTTTTCTGAATCACCTCATTCATTTCAGAATCATTGATGAGATAATTCACCACCCCTATATTGTTATTGATATTAAAATCCCCAAAGATCTTTGGCTTTCTAAGGTCTAAACCTACGAGAATGGTTTTCTTCTCACTTAATGCAAAGACCGAAGCAATATTGATCGAACAAAAGGTTTTTCCTTCCCCACTAACCGAAGAAGTGATAAGGACAGTTTTGGCTCCTTCAATCCCACGCTTTTTGTATATAAACTGTAGGCTGGAACGCAACGACCTGAAACTTTCGGCGATAGCCGATTTTGGGTTGTCCAATACCACCAGGTTCGTCTCTGTATAACTCTTGCCAATTGCACCCAGGATTGGTATGCGGGTGAGCCGTTCAACATCTTTTATATTCTTTATTCTGGTATCCACAAGAGCGATCACCAGGACAAAGAGAAAGGGAATAAGCAATCCCATCATAGCCGCGATCATATAATTTAACCGGGTATTGGGACCTACTCTACCACCCCCTGTGTCCTTGGCAGGATCTATCATGAGCACATCGCTTACATTAGCGGCCTTTACCAGGCTGGCCTCGCTTCGTTTTGCCAGGAAAAGATTGTACGATCCCTGACTTAAATTATATCTCCGTTCTATGCGTAATAATTCCTGCTGTTCCTTGGGCAACTTCCTAATCTCACTTTCATAGCGACCAATATCCCTGTTGATAGATCTTAGTTGCTCTTGTTTAAGGCCTTTAGACGAGGTAATATTTTCAAGGAGAACTGCCTTCACAGCATCTATCTGCCGGTCTATATCCGAAAATACCGGCGCTCCATCTTTGTAGGAGTATTGTAATTTATTACGGCGTTCTGCCAGCGAGATGATGCGGCCCACACCTTCAGCTATACTGGGCTCCGAAATCCCTGCGACAGATGGTGCCGGCACATCCCTGTAGTCGTTTCTGCTTACAAGGTAATCCTCCAGGATATTGTAATAGCTTATTTCCCTGTTGATCGCTTCCTTTTGAAGATCAAGGCTGGTAAGGCGTTCATTGATCTGGTTACCTTCAATGGCCAGATCGAAGATGGCATTCTGGTCCTTAAATTTATTTAATTCTTCTTCTACGTCTTTTAGTTCCTCTGCTTTATCCCTGAGGCTTTCATCGATAAATTCGATGGTTTTGGTAGCAAACAGGTTCTTTCTATCCAGCATATCATCACTCAACACCTCAACCGAGGTATTGAGATAATCTACCAATTTGGCTTTGTTTGGGCCATTTAATGTCATTCGGATAATTGAAGAACCCTTAGTTTCAGGATTAACGACAATATTTACGTAACGCCGCACAGAATTGTCGAAATCTGAGAAACTAAAATAGTACACGCTACCAGGCCTAACCTTTACTTTTCTGTTGGGTATAAATGTCCCATTGAAGAAGGGTAATTCGATAGGGACACCCATTTTAAATTCTCGGCTAAATTCTTCCTTGTCTATAAACAGCCTACTCTTCTCTTTTTTCTCGTTATAAGTTTGGAGCATATGGTCTCTACCACCAAAGCTCGTGGAAATCACAAAGGTGGAGGTATCCTTAAAAACCACCTTCATCTGTTTATTGAGGATCTGCGGTTTTTCCTTATTAACTTCAATTAAAAAGGGAGTTCTGCCATACGCATCGATCTGCTGATATTTCCCATCTACCTTATAATTGAGATAGTACTGTAAGCGTTCCACAACTTGTTCGTTATGAGATCTGGACCGAAGGGTGATGATGGCTGTATTTACCTTATCTGTGGTTCCTCCCCAGTTAAAGGTTAAACTTGTATTAGTGGTGAAAAATGGGTTCTGGTCATCCTTGATAGATACCAGGTTTTCCATTTGATAGATAGGTACTTTCCGTACATTGATATAGTAGGCGATCCCAAATGCTATCGCGAGCGAGATAATAAACAAAGGCCAGTAACTCAATAATTTAAAGATAAAACCTTTAAAGTCGAAGGTGGTTTGAACTTCCTTTATTTCGAATTCTTCACTCATATCAGAGACGTGTAAACAAGAGTATGGTTGTAGCAGCCGCTGTTACCACAGTTAGTATGGTCCTAAAGGTATCCAGGCCGGTAATTCCCGTACCGATAGACTTCTCCGGTAATGGATTAATAAGTATAAGATCGTTAGGCTGCACATAGTAATAAGGTGAATTCATCGCATCGATCTTGGTGAGGTCTATATGATGCACTTTCTGGCCCAAGGGATACTGTCTAATAATTATTACATCGGTCTTGTCTCCCGTAACAGGTATATCTCCACTATTGGCAATCGCTTCCATAATACTCACCTGGTCCCTGTAGATGATCTTAGAGCCCGGACTGCTTATCTCCCCACTAATAGTATACCTTATCCCGGCGATCTTTACCGTAACGAAGATGTTGGCTTCTGCCTTGAAATAGTCCCTGAGCAATCGTTTTTCGATCTCCTCGCGTACCTCCTCGACCGTATACCCCAAAACATTTACCTCTCCCAACGTGGGAATACGTATGTTTCCATGCGGGTCTACTACAAAGCCATCGTAGTATAGACGTTCTTCACCCGTAGCGTTTAAATTGGCATCACCAATTGGATTAAAGATCCCCACAGTTTCCTGGTCCAGCGCCTTTACCCGTATACTTAACAGATCGTTTATCTGCAACCTGTACGGTTCTTGTTTTTTACGTAGTGCGATGATGCTGTCGGCCTTTATATCACCTTCCTGAAGATAGGTAAGTTGTTTGGTGGAAACACAGGAAGAAAAGAGTACTGCTACAAATAGAAATAGTAAGAGGTACTTCGATTTCATGGACAGTCGGGGTTGTTTGAAGACAAATATAACGTAAGCAGGCTAATAATAAAATATATTTTGGAGTAACTGGGTAATTTCTGTTTAATTTGCAAAAAATTGAAACGTGAACTTCCTTTCGGTCGAAAATATAGCAAAATCGTATGGTGAGCGGGTTTTATTTACCGATATTTCCTTCGGAATCAATGCCGGCCAGAAGATAGGTTTTGTAGCGAAGAACGGTACCGGAAAAACATCCCTTCTCGATATCTTATCGGGGAAGGATACTCCGAATTCCGGCACGGTAACCTACCGTAAAAACCTTCGTACCGCATTCCTTTCACAGGAACCCGATCTCAACCCCGGGCTTACCGTGGAAGAGACCATATTCTCTTCAGATAATCCTATCCTGAAGATCATCGCTGCCTACGAAAAAGCACTGCAGAATCCTCACGACACCGAAGCCTATCAGAAGGCCTTCGACGATATGGATGCTTTTAACGCCTGGGATTTTGAAACCCTCTACAAACAGCTTCTCTTTAAATTTAAGCTGGAAGATCTCAATAAAAAGGTGAAAACCCTAAGCGGTGGCCAAAAGAAACGGCTTGCCTTAACCAATGCCCTGCTTACCCAGCCCGAGCTCCTTATTATGGACGAGCCTACCAACCATCTGGACCTGGAAATGATAGAATGGCTGGAAAGTTTTTTCGCTAGGGAGAACATTACCTTGTTCATGGTTACCCACGACCGCTATTTCCTGGAACGGGTATGTAATGAGATCGTAGAACTGGACGAAGGGAAACTGTACAGCTACAAGGGAAACTACAGTTACTTCCTGGAGAAAAGACAGGCCCGTATTGAAAACGAAGCTACAGAAACCGCGAAAGCCAAGCAGCTTTACAAAAAGGAATTGGACTGGATGCGCAGGCAGCCCAAAGCCCGTACCACCAAAAGTAAATCCCGTATAGACGATTTTCACGAGATCAAGTCGCAAGCATATAAACGACGCAGTGAACACGAGGTGCAGCTAGAGTTGAACATGGAACGGCTTGGCACCAAGGTGGTGGAGATCCACGGGATCTCCAAGGCATTCGAGGAGAAGCAACTCTTTACAAAATTCAGCTATAATTTCCTGAGGGGGGAACGCCTGGGAATTATTGGAAAGAACGGGACCGGAAAATCCACCTTCCTCAATATAATCACCGGGAGCCTGAAACCAGACAGCGGAAAAGTGGTTATAGGCGAAACAGTAAAGTTTGGCTATTACACCCAGCGCGGCATCACCATTAAGGAAGGCCAGAAGGTGATCGACGTGATTCGTGAGTTTGGAGACTATATCCCCCTGAAAAAAGGCAGGCAGATCTCTGCTCAGCAATTACTGGAACGCTTTCTGTTCGACCGGAAAAAACAGTACGATTTTGTTGAGAAATTAAGCGGTGGGGAACGTAAAAGACTGTACTTGTGTACCGTCCTAATTCAAAATCCCAATTTCCTCATCCTCGATGAACCTACCAACGATTTGGATATAGTTACCCTCAATGTTCTGGAGAATTTCCTGATGGACTTTCCGGGCTGCGTGGTGGTGGTTTCTCACGATCGCTATTTTATGGACAAGATCGTAGACCATTTGTTCGTGTTTTCGGAAGGGGGATCCATAGATGATTTCCCGGGGAATTATTCAGATTACCGCAGCTATACCGATAGTGCCGCCCGGAATGAAGAATCTTCACAGGAACCGATTCAGAAGAAAAAGAACAGCTGGAAGGACGACAGCAACAAAGTAAAACTAAGTTATAACGAACAGAAGGAATTTCAGAAACTGGAAAAAGAGATCGTTAAACTTGAAAGCGAGCGGGAAACGCTTCAGAATAAATTTGCCACCGAAGGCTGGGATGGTGAAGAAATAGACAAACAATCCCGAATACTGCAGCAACTCACAGATAGCATCGAGGAGAAAACCGAACGCTGGTTCGAACTATCTGCAAAAATGGAAGCTTAAATTTCCTTATGATCTACCCATTTACATCCTATCTAAAATTTCTCACTGGAGCCTCAAACCAGCACGGGGTTCATTCGCCTTTTGTGTATAATCTCCTCACCCAATGTTTTTACGACCGGTCTTATTACCCCGCCTACGATGCTCTTTCAGCACATAGAAAGGCACTGCTAGCAGATGATAGTACGATCTCGGTGACCGATCTGGGCGCAGGATCCAGGGTGTTCAAATCCGAGGTGAGAAAAATTTCGGCTATAGCCAGGCATGCCGGAATGAGTATTAAAAGACAAAAACTGCTGTACAGGTTAACCCGTTTTCACCAACCTAACAGTATACTCGAACTTGGGACATCCCTTGGGTTATCCACCTTTGCAATGGCATTAGGTCACGAGCAATCCACGATCACCACGCTGGAAGGGTGCCCGGCCACAGCGAACAAGGCAAAGGAATATTTTAACCAATTTGGTGTGAATAATATTGAAATGCTCAACACCGATTTCGATACTTATCTTTCTGGCTGTAACGAATCTTTCGATCTTATTTATGTGGACGGAAATCACACCGAAAAAGATACGCTTCGTTATTTTGAATTACTTCTGAAATGCATTCACTATAACAGCATCGTGATCCTGGATGATATCCACTGGAGCCGCGAAATGAATGCTGCCTGGAAGAAGATCATCGCTAATAAACAGGTTACGGTAAGTATAGACACTTTTCAATGGGGGTTGATCTTTTTCAGAAAAGAACAGAAAAAACAAGATTTTAGGATTCGCGTGTAACAACAGGGCTGAGGCTGCGTCATATGCTAAAAACTACTATCTTGCAGAACTTAAAAACCGCCTGCGATCACTATGGACTATGTAATTAAAATTAGGGGAATTCGAAGAGATTTTCCTCTGGGACAGGAAGTTGTAAAAGTTCTTATGGGAATCGATCTCGATATCGAACGCGGTGAATACGTGGCTTTGATGGGCCCTTCCGGTTCGGGAAAATCTACCCTTATGAATATCCTGGGTTGCCTGGACACTCCTACAGCGGGTACCTACGAACTCAATGGGAAGGATGTAAGTAATATGACGGATGATGAGCTGGCGGAAATTAGGAATACCGAAATAGGTTTTGTTTTTCAAACCTTTAATTTACTTCCGCGAACAACGGCTCTGGAAAATGTGGCCCTGCCGATGATCTATGCCGGTGCGAGTAAGAGTCAGCGAAAGCTGCGTGCCGAGGAGGTCCTTAGCGATGTAGGCCTGGCAGATCGAATGGACCATAAACCCAACCAACTTTCCGGAGGACAGAGACAACGGGTAGCCGTTGGAAGAGCCCTGGTAAACAAGCCTTCCATTATTCTGGCAGATGAACCAACCGGTAACCTGGATTCTAAGACTTCGGATGAGATCATGAACCTTTTCGACGAGATCCACCGTAACGGAAATACGGTGATCATCGTAACACACGAAGAAGATATCGCAGCACATGCCCATCGAATTATCAGGCTGAGAGACGGAATGGTAGAGAGCGATACCCGGATTAAATAAGTATCTTTGCTGCATGGAAACCCTGCAGGATACCCTGAAAAAGAACGAAAAACAAAAGGAGTTCTACAATAAGAAAAAGAAGTCCTTACCCTCCCGGATCTGGTCGTTCGTACGGGAAAAATCCTTGAAAAATATTAGAAAAGAACTCGGTATACTCGAGCAATCCTATGCGTTGCACCAGCAATGGATGGGAGATCTTTCCAATAAAAGGGTGCTGGACCTTGGGTGCTATTCGGGGAATAGCCTGTCGCGCTATATGGCAACAAATTGCAAAACCTATGTTGGTCTAGACCTTAGTGATGTGGCGATAGCGAAGCTAAATGAGAAACTTAAGGATATACCTCATGCCAGGGCGATCGCGGCCGATTTCTTCTCGGAGGATTTTACAGAATCTAACTTCGACCTTATTTATGCCTATGGGGTGTTGCATCATTTTAAGAATGTGGATAATCTTATCCTGAGACTGGATGAAAAACTAGCTCCGGGTGGTGAGATCATTAGTTACGATCCCTTGCAAACCAGTTATCCAATTTGGTTTATCAGGATGCTGTATCGTCCATTTCAGAGCGATGCAGCCTGGGAGTGGCCTTTCAGTAGAAAAACATACCGAAAATTTGAATCGAATTTCGAGCTGTTAGAGAGACGCGGGGTATTAGGGAAATCCAAATGGTATTTCTTGTACGCCATGCTACCGTTTTCGAAAGAGAAAAAACTACGTTGGGGAAAAGCTGCACATCGTTACGATTGGGAACGCTCTGCGGTTAGCAACTCTCACCTCTATTCTTGTATGCAACTAAATCTACATCTGCGGAAGAAATAAGGATATTTCCTCGGTTACATGCGGCTTTGGTCTTTTCAAATTTCAGTATCTTTATGCTATGAATTCAGATTTGCTCACGAATCCATATGTTATAATTATCGGGCTTATGTTCCTGGTAATACTGGTGTATGTATGGAGCAGGAAGAATGTATCGACGAATCGCAAAAGACAGCAGCGAAGTTTCAGAGATGCCTATTACGAAAAGAAAAAGGAACGGGAACAACATAATAAGACCGATCAATGAAAATATACACCAGAACAGGTGACAAAGGTACAACAGCCTTATTTGGAGGAACCAGGGTAGAGAAGCATCATATCAGGATAGAGAGTTATGGTACTGTAGACGAATTAAATTCGTATTTGGGTCTTATTCGCGACCAACAGATCGACGCACATTATAAGCAAATGCTAATTGGTATTCAGGAAAAATTATTTACTGTGGGCGCTATCCTTGCCACAGATCCGGCCAAAGCTACCCTTAAAAGCGGAAAAGAACGATTAAACATCCCAAAAATAAACGAAGCCGATATCAACTTGCTGGAAACAGAAATGGACAGCATGAATGACGCACTGCCACCAATGACGCACTTTGTTCTTCCCGGTGGGCACACCACCGTGTCATATTGTCACATAGCGCGCTGTGTTTGCCGTCGCGCCGAGCGTTTGGCTACCTTTTTAAATGCCAAAGAACCCATTGATGAGGCGGTTTTAAGGTATTTGAACAGACTATCCGATTATCTTTTTGTACTGGCACGGAAGTTGTCTAATGACCTTCAGGCAGAAGAAATTAAATGGATTCCTGAGAAACTGTAAATTCCTTTTGTAAACTTATTTTAAGTTGCTGTTTTTCAGTTACTTATACACGTTCTTTAAAATACAGCTGAAATAATTCATTTTTTTCTTGACTTTTTGAAACAAAAAATTATTTTTGCAAAATATTAAACACTATTACGTACTATGTACTGGACATTAGAATTAGCATCATATTTGAGTGATGCGCCCTGGCCGGCGACTAAAGACGAGTTGATCGATTACGCGATCAGAACCGGAGCTCCGCTTGAAGTAGTTGAAAATTTACAAGCGATCGAAGATGAAGGAGACTCATACGATTCTATCGAGGAGATCTGGCCAGACTATCCTACAGATGAAGATTATCTGTGGAATGAAGATGAATATTAATTCACGTTGCATTGCAACATAAAAATAATTTAAAAAGTCTCGTTTACGAGGCTTTTTTTGTGCCCGACAAACTGGAAATAAAAAGCGTTCAAGCTTTTGGCAGACTGGTTTTTTTACAGTTTTTTTGTATGCCTTAACCTTCAAGTGTCGTTGAGCCGAAATAACATATAAATCATGGGATTGCTAGATAGCGTATTAAAAGTTTTTGTTGGAGATAAATCCAAAAAGGATATCGGTGAGATCCAACCCATTGTAGACCAGATCAAAGCCTTCGAACCCGAGATATCCAAACTTACAATAGATGAACTAAGGGGAAAATCGGACGAATTCAGAAAACGGATCAGGGAAGATCAGGCAGAGATCAATGCCGAAATCGAAAAACTTCAGAAGGAAGCCGAAGAAATGGAAGATATCGACAAAAAGGAAGATATCTATAACCAGATCGACTCTCTGAAAAACGATCGATACGAGATCGAGAAAAAAACCCTGGACGACATCCTGCCCGAAGCTTTTGCCGTGATCAAAGAAACAGCACAGCGATTTAAGGACAATGAAACTTTAACTGTAAACGCTACCCCCTTCGATCGCGAACTTTCCGGATCCAAGGACTATGTATCCCTGGACGGGGAAAAAGCTATTTGGAAGAATTCATGGGACGCCGCTGGAAAGGAAGTTACCTGGGACATGGTACATTACGATGTTCAGCTAGTAGGTGGTGTAGCTCTGCATCAGGGAAAGGTTGCCGAAATGCAGACCGGTGAAGGTAAAACGCTGGTAGCAACATTACCAGTTTACCTCAACGCCCTGGCCGGGAACGGAGTACATCTTGTAACGGTGAACGATTACCTTGCCAAACGTGACTCGGCCTGGATGGCACCCATCTTCGAGTTTCATGGTTTAACAGTAGACTGTATAGATTACCATCAGCCCAATTCGGAAGACAGAAGAAAAGCTTATAATGCCGATATCACCTACGGAACCAATAACGAGTTTGGTTTCGACTATCTGCGTGATAATATGGCGCACGCCCCGGGAGATCTTGTTCAGCGGCCGCATCACTACGCAATTGTGGATGAGGTAGACTCGGTTTTGATCGATGATGCGAGAACCCCCTTGATCATTTCCGGTCCTGTTCCTAAAGGCGATATTCACGAATTCAACGAACTGAAACCCAAGATCGCACAACTGGTGGAGATCCAGAGAAAATATCTTACCGGAGTATTGGCCGAAGCCAAAAAACTCATTAAGGAAGGGGACACCAAGGAAGGCGGATTTCAACTTCTTCGCGTACATCGTGGTTTGCCAAAAAACAAAGCCCTTATTAAATTTCTTTCGGAAGAAGGGGTGAAACAGATCCTTCAGAAGACAGAGAATTTCTACATGCAGGACAACAACCGGGAGATGCCTAAAGTAGATGCCGAGTTGTATTTTGTGATCGAAGAAAAAACCAATCAGATCGATCTTACCGATAAAGGTGTGGACTTCCTTTCTGGGGAGGACGATCCGGAATTCTTTGTAATGCCGGAAATTGGTACCGAGATCGCCAAGATCGAAGAGAAAGGGTTGAGCCCTGAGGAAGAAGCAGAGCTGAAGGAAGATCTGTTCCGTGATTTTGCCGTGAAAAGCGAACGTATTCACACCATGAACCAGTTGCTGAAAGCCTACACTATCTTCGAAAAGGATACTCAGTATGTGGTGATAGACAATAAGGTAATGATCGTAGACGAATCCACGGGTAGGATAATGGAAGGCCGTCGCTATAGTGACGGACTCCACCAGGCGATCGAGGCCAAGGAAAATGTAACGGTTGAAGCAGCCACTCAGACCTTTGCAACCATTACGCTACAGAATTATTTCAGGATGTACCGCAAACTTGCAGGTATGACGGGTACAGCGGTAACCGAAGCCGGAGAATTATGGGAGATCTATAAGCTCGATGTGGTGGAAATTCCTACCAACAGGCCAATCGCCCGTAAGGATATGGAAGATAAGATCTATAAGACTAAACGTGAAAAATACAACGCTGTAATTGAAGAGGTGACCGAATTGAGTCAGGCAGGAAGGCCTGTACTTATTGGTACCACCTCGGTTGAGATCTCCGAATTATTAAGCCGTATGCTCAGCATTAGGAATATCCCTCATAATGTACTGAACGCGAAATTGCATAAGAAGGAGGCAGATATTGTAGCTGAAGCCGGTAAAGCCGGAATGGTTACAATAGCGACCAATATGGCGGGACGTGGTACCGATATAAAACTGAGTGATGAGGTGAAGGCAGCCGGTGGTTTGGCGATTGTAGGTACCGAAAGGCACGATTCGCGACGTGTGGACAGACAGTTACGTGGTCGTTCCGGCCGACAAGGAGACCCAGGAAGCTCGCAATTCTATGTATCCCTGGAAGATAATCTAATGCGACTTTTTGGTAGTGAGCGAATTGCCAAGATGATGGACCGTATGGGACTGAAAGAAGGGGAAGTGATCCAGCACAGTATGATCTCTAAATCTATCGAGCGTGCCCAGAAAAAAGTAGAGGAAAATAACTTCGGAATAAGAAAACGCCTGCTCGAATATGATGATGTGATGAACGCTCAGCGAGAGGTTGTTTACAAACGACGTTATCACGCCTTATTTGGCGAACGACTTCGGGTGGATATCGCCAATATGATCTACGATACGTCCGAGATCATAGCCGAAACCAACAAAGCAGCCCAGGATTACAAGAATTTCGAGTTTGAATTGATTCGTTATTTCTCGATGAGCTCGCCGGTTTCAGCAAAAGAATTTGAGAATAAAAGTGCGCAGGAGATTGCCGGTATTATCTATAAGGCTGCCTACTCGCACTACCAGGATAAGATGACCAGAAACGCCGATATGGCCTTCCCGGTGATCAAGAATGTATACGAAAACCATAAAGACCAGTATAAGCGTATCCTTGTGCCGTTTACCGATGGGGTTAAAACCCTTAATGTTGCGACCGACCTTGAGAAGGCTTACGAATCGGGCGGGAAGCAACTGGTTCAGGATTTCGAGAAAAATATCACTTTGGCCATTATCGATGATGCCTGGAAAACACATCTTCGTAAAATGGATGAGTTAAAACAATCGGTGCAGCTGGCAGTTCACGAACAAAAAGATCCGTTGCTTATATACAAGTTTGAAGCTTTCGAGCTCTTTAAGGCTATGATAGAGAAAGTGAACAAAGATGTGATATCCTTCCTTTTCAAAGGGGAATTACCACAGGAGAACCAGCAACAGATCCAGGAAGCCCGGGAGGTAAAACGTAAAGAAAAGCTTAGTGAGCAGAAAGACGAGATCCCTAATATGGACGAACGGGCAGCACAGTCCAGAGCAGCAGGAAATACTCAACCTAAACCACAAATTACCGAAACGATTGTTCGCGAACGACCAAAAATTGGCCGTAACGAGCGGGTTACTATTAAAAATGTGATGAGTGGTGAGAACAAGACCGTTAAATACAAACAAGCCATCCCTTTAATTGATAAAGGCGAATGGGTGCTGGTGGACGAATAAACAAATCCATTAAGTATTAAAAAAACCCGGGTAGTTCAACCCGGGTTTTTTTATTATCACAGGATATGGAAAATAATAATGTTAATGAAATTCGGTATATTTATTTATTCACCACCAAAAAAAATTGATCTAATGAAAAATTATTCCTCACTCAGGGTGAAAATGCTTGGTCTTTTCACACTAATCGCCATATTCAGTATTCATAACGTCAACGCCCAGCTATTCCTTCTTGGTGGCGGATTTAATGCTACTGATACAAATTCAGACGGAACCGTCGTTGTTGGTGATAATGGATCTGAACATTTTGTGTGGACCGAATCCGGTGGGATTACCCTCATTGGTGGGGTTGGACCTTCAGGATTTGGTGGCCAGACTTCGGTGAATGGCGCCGGGACTGTGGTTGCCGGAACGCGTGTTAATCCTGGTAATAATTTAGGGGAACTTAGCTCTTATAACCTGGGAACCCAAACCTGGACCTCACATGGGTCTCTAGGTTCATCTTCTGGAAACTCGGCTAGTTCGGCATGGGGATTCTCGGCAGATGGGTCTACAATCGTAGGCCTGGGATGGATAAGTGCCGGAAATGCACATGCCATCAAGTGGACCAGTGGAGGTGGTATCGAGGATCTTGGAAGTACAGTTGCGGGTAGAAGTACACGAGCGAATAAAGCCAATAACGATGGCTCGATAATAGGTGGATGGCAGGATTCATCAAGTGGTTTCCGTCAGGGTGCCATTTGGATAAACGGGGTACAAACCTTAATTACACATCCTAATGGCGATAGCGCTACAGAGGTAGGTGCAATGTCCAGAGATGGAGTTTGGATGGGTGGTGGTCAGGGATTCGGAAATAATTTTCAGGCATGGAAATGGAGTATGAACACCGGCATCATAGATATAGGACCTGCTCCCACTGCAGGATGGAGAGGGGCGATTAGCGGACTCTCTGAAGATGGATCGATCGCCGTAGGGTTTTACAGGCCCTTCCCTGCCCCAGCTGTATTTGGACGAGGAATTATTCATACCGATGCCACAGGTATGCTGGATCTCACAGACCTTGCTATATCTCTTGGAATTGATGTACAGGGAGCTATATTAGCCTTGCCGCTCGACATCTCGGATGATGGAAGTACGATAGTGGGACTAACAGACTCGGGTTCCGGATTCGTACTAAGATTACCGGATGTACCTATTAATAACACCTGTTCTACAGCTATTCCCGTATCGTGTAATTCTATAGTTTTCGGATCTACAACGACGGCTACAGACAATGGAGGTAATTCGTCTCCCGATGTTTTTTACAGTTATACAGGAAATGGTCAGTTATCAACTATAACAGTTTCCTTATGTGGTTCGGGTACGAATTTCGATACAGTTCTTCGATCTTTTACCGATTGCGCGTTCAATAATGAAATAACGAACGATGATTTCTGCGGCACACAATCTGAATTGGAATTTCCCAGCTATGATCTGGAAACAACTTACATCCTTGTTGAGGGAGCCGGAACTGCTTCGGGGGACTTCGAATTAGAAATAACTTGTGAACCTGTGCTCGGTCAGGAGGATAGAATATTTGCCAATTTGAATTTATTCCCAAATCCGGTGGATGATCGATTTGTGATCAGCAACAACGAGCTGATCTCTGAAGTGATCATTTACAATTTCACAGGACAGGAGATCATGAGATTGTCGCCTAATGCAACTGCAGTAGATATTAGCACTTCCACCTTGGCTCGCGGGATGTATTTCGCATCCGTGCAGGTAGCCAACCAGTCCAGAACATTGAAATTTGTAAAATAATCACCTGTATTACAGAAGTTTAACATTTTTTCACGTTAAAATCGGTATATTTTTTGTGGCATTTCTGAATAAAAAACTCTTATGAAAAATGCTATCCTACTCCTGCTTGCTGCGCTTATTTTTTCATGCAGCGCTACTGATGAAAGTATTACCTCCGAAGAGGTTGATCTTGCTGTAGATCATTATAAAACTACCTCAGCCTACAACGGAACCGCATTTGTGATCTATGAAAATGGTAGTCTGGGTGATGAAAATGCCAGGGTATACGGACAGATAGATAATTTTAATTTTGAACCCGGATATACCTATTCTCTAAGGGCAACCAAAACAACCACAGAAAATGCAGGTACCAATACTAAAACAATACGTTATAAAGCAACTTCTATGGATTCGCGGCAGGCGGTGCGTCCGGACGCCGAGTTCAGGATCCCGATGATCAAATTCATTAATGGTCGTGGTATGGCAACTTTTATCAGGCGGCAGGCCGACTCTACGTTTATCTTAGGAAATGAAATTCCTTTTAAGTGTAATTATTTCTGTCCGGATCTGGACAGGGCAATCGAACAGAAAAATGAAGTTACAGGAATTTTTAAGCACGGACCCGACGGCAGCTATCTTCTTATGTCTCTTCTGGACTAGAAGTTGCTAATATTTAGCTTCTACGTATTTCTTCAGCAATGGAATTTGTAGGAAAAACAAGGCTAAAAATATAGTTCCGTACATAAATACCTTCGAAATTTTAAATTCGGGTAACATTTGGCCAAGACTTTTCCATGGCAGATCGAATGGAAGACCATTGAGTTCTACCGGTATTGTGAAATATAACAAAGTAGGTAATATGAAGATAATACTTAATAAAACCCATCCCTTTTTAGAGATCAATGGTTGATACTGAATTCGTTCGGAAGCACGTTGCTCGATTTGCTCCATTAACTTCATATTGAAATTGGAACCGAGCTTTTCGGTACCTGCTTCAGAAATAAGTTTCTTTAAGATTCGATCTTCCTTTTTAAATTGCTCTTCCATTGCTATTTGTCATTTCGGGCAGTACAAATTGTTTCAGCAAAGTAAACAATTTTTTTCTGCTTCTGTGTAATTTCACTTTAATATTATCTTCTGTTAGCCCTGTGATAGCGGCTATCTCGCGTACCGATAGTTCCTCAAAATAGTAAAATGTAACTATCGCAGCATCCTGGTCTGCCAATGCAGCTATACATTTATTTATAACTTCCCGGCGCTGCTGCTGTTCGATGAGGTCCAGAGCATTCTCAATTTTCTGTACTTGTTTTTCGGTTATGTCTTCAACCAGCTCCACAGATTTTATCCTGTTGTTCTTTCGTACCTGATCGAGTGCTTTCCTATAGGCAATACTATACAGCCAGGTTGAGAATTTCGCCTCGCCTCTAAAACTACTCAGGGATTCGAAAGCCTTAAGGAATGTATCCTGGGCGACTTCTTCTGCTTCCTCCCTGCTCTTCACCACACGGAAGATCACAGTAAACACCAGGTCTCTGTATCTGGTGATCAATTCGGAAAAAGCGTTGGTGTCACCCTTTAGCGTCCTTCGAATGTAATAGTGGTCAGCGCGTTGCATCATTAGGTGTAAGACGAAGGGAACCTTAGTTAGGTTACATCGAATTCAGAATAATAATTTACAAAATAAATGTAACCGGCTTGTCAACATCGCCGTCTTAGATGGAAACGAACAATTTTAAAATCTTAAACACTCAATATTATGGGATCAGAAGTAATTTTAGTGCCAATCATGTTCGGAGTTCTCTTCGGAATCTTCTATTTATACATTTCCGCTAGAAATAAGGAACGCCTGGCACTCATCGAAAAAGGTGCGGATGCGTCTATTTTTTATAGTAGTACTCGCAGAGCGACGCCTATGTGGAAAGTAATTATTATCAATCTGGCTTTTCTGCTTATGGGTATTGGTCTGGGGACCTTGATTGCCGAAGGATTCGTGCAGGGATTTGGAATGGACGAGGAAGTTGCCTTTCCGGGAGTTATCTTCTTTATGGCTGGTCTTGGTTTATTCACCGGATATTATGTCACTAAAAAACTAAACAAAGACGCTTAACTAAAGTTGGTTATTAGTTAGCCAAACCGTTCTATAGCAAATGTTATGGAACGGTTTTTTATTGCAATTTTATATTGCTGTAGGCCGCATTTATTGTAAAGGATTTATTCGACCTCGAGTTCTGGTTGTAACCGCTTATGAGCACGAGCCCATTTTGCTTCCTGCTATCCAGCGCCATGGATTTTGGATACAGCAAGGTGGATCGTTTTCCATTGAAATCGAACGTAAATGATGTATTAGGAATGGATATAAAGGCATCTGTATTATCAAGGTCGAGGCGTATTGTATTAAATCCATCGTCAACTGCATTTATTCTGATATCGCCAAAAGACCCGCTTAAAATGGCCACATCCGAAACATAATTAATATCCACATTACTCGAATTAGATTCCAGGTCGATACGCTTTACCTTATTGATCCGGCATTCGTCTATATATTTTACAAGCAGATTTCCGTTGTTCCATAAGTTAACTGTTACAGGTGCATAAGCAGCATTGATGAGGGTGTTCCCCCCATCAATACTGTTAGCTGTAAATGGCGAATAGTTCAATGTCGCTCTTACATTGTAGGCATCGGCCATTTTTATTTCACCGTGTCTTACATTTATCTCGGTTTTCGATCCTTTTGGCATTTTAATTCGGATAGTCTTGATCGCTTTCACCTTTTTATATTCTCCCTTCTTATCACCCTGGATAATTATGGTCTTATTTCCATAGGGATCGGTCATGATCTGTTGACTATAATTTCCACCCTGCTCTTCAAAATGTTTGGCCCATTCTTCCATTTCTTTACCGAAGTCTTCTCCCCATTTCTCCATGTCCTTACCAAACTTTTCACCAAACTCCTCACCCCATTTCTCCATGTCTTTACCAAATTTTTCACCGAATTCCTCGCCCCATTTCTCCATCTTCTCTTCGAAATCGGCCCCAAACTTCTCTCCAAATTGTTTACCGAAATTCTCTCCCCACTCTTCCATCACCTTCTCTACATTGGCAGACCAATCGTCCACTTCCACCAACCAATCGTCTACCTGTCGAACGGTGACTTTTGAATTGTGTTTCTTGTTCAATTTATCTACATAGGCCTGCTTGTTCTTCTTGTATTCGCCTCTGTCGAACGTAGTGCCTTTACCATGTTGCACGTTGTAGTGATTATATTCGCTTCCGTCTTTGAAATTAGGGCGCTCCCCACTAAAAGGCCATTTTGGGAATTCATCCAACTCGGGTGTTTCTACATCGAAATTGAAATTATCGTTGAAATTGAAATCAAAATCGGGCATGACAAACTTTGGCATATCCTTTAGCATATCCATATTCTCCAACGCTTTAAGAGCCTCCAGGCCGTGTAGTCCTTTAAAACCACTAAGATGATCCATTCCCATCCAACCGCCGCCGGTATTAGAGGTGATCCTCACTTGTTTACTACTTCCCAACACTTCATAATCCCAATTATCCAGGATCTCTTGTTTTTCCTTCTGGGTAAGATCGTCTCCGTCCACCGAGGCTGTTACTTCCACCTCGTTTTTATTCCATGTTTCGAATATAACATTTGTGTAAGACGTATTTACAGATACCACCACGTCTTCATTCACGTTAAAACGCTCTGTCTCTTTCACTTGTGCTACAAGAGTTGTACTGCCTAATAACAGAGCGACTGCGATTAAAACTTTATATTGTATAGTTCTCATTGTTTTGTTTTTTAAGTTCTTCCAATTTGTTTTTTAGTTTGAACAGCAGTTCCAAACGCAATTGCAAATTATCAACCAAAGCAGTGATGGTTGCCTCATTGGGCCCTACTTCGTTTAATTCTTTATTCAGTACTTTATATTCGGTGTGGAGTTCGTTTAACCGTTTCATATAACTGTCCACCAGTTCCTTATTATCGTCATTTACCTTCAACGAAGCCAATTGCACATTTATCCCGGTTGTGTAATAAGATTCCACCTTTTTCAAATCCGGCGATAGGTCTCCTAAAGTGATCACAGATTCCGGAATAGTTTCCGTATTTGTGTTTTCTACAGTGGTGAGACCATCCTCCGCACCTTTGTCATTGATGGAGAAATAGGCAAATGAACCAACGGCGAGAAAGGCCACTATCACGGCTGCTATTTTCAACCAATAGATCATAGGTCGTTCCGGCTTAGACAACTGAGCGTCTAATCGGGCTTCAAAACGCTTTTCATGCCCTTCCGATAACTTTGGCGTCCCGGGTTTGTAATCCCGCATCATCTTTCTAATATCCTGTCCCATATTCCAAGTGTTTAAGTGTTTGTTTCAATTTTAATTTGCCGCGATGCAGGTTTGTTCGGGAGGCACTCTCTGTAATTCCCAGGATCTCCGAGATCTCCTGATGATCGTAGCCTTCCATAAGAAAGAGTTTTACCACTACCCGGTAATTCTCAGGTAGCGAGTCGATGGCATGATAAACTTCGTCCATTGTGACCTGTTCACCTATATCCCAATCGCCTTCTCCTTCTGCAATATGTAATACCCCGTCGTCCAGGGATTGAACCTCCATCTTTCTCGCCTTGATAATATCCAGGCATTTATTGATGACGATCCTTTTCAACCAGGCTCCAAAGGTGACGTCCCCTTTGAACTGATCGAGTTTTTGAAACGCTTTAATAAACGCTTCCTGCAATGCGTCTTCGGCAGCAGCTCCGTCCTTTAAATATCTGCTCGCGACGATGAACATGCCATCGCAATACTTTCGATACAACTCTAATTGAGCTTTCCGATCGTTTTGTTTGCATTTCTCTATAAGGAACGAGTCTGCCACGAATGATGGTTTTTTGGTTGCTGTTCGGTTAAAAGACGACACAATAGTATCTGTGTTGCAAGGAATCTTAAATTTATAAAAATGTTATAACTTCACTTCGTGAGCAAGTCTGGTAAAAATACAGGTGCATTGCATGAAATGGAGGGGATCACACCTCCTTCTTCGCTTAGCGATAAGGTAGCGAATAAGGTAAAGGAACGCCGAAAAAAAACACTTTCTAACGAAGAACTTCTCAAAGGCCTCCTATCTGGTGATAAAAGTGCACTTAGCCGGGCCATTACCCTGGTAGAAAGCACCAAAACCACTCATCGAAAACAGGCGGCTCAATTGCTGGAATCCTGCCTTCCACACGCCAACAATTCCTTACGGATTGGGATTACGGGTGTACCGGGTGTAGGTAAAAGCACCTTCATAGAAAGTTTCGGGAAGCTATACACCGGGCAGGGACACAATGTTGCTGTACTCGCTGTAGACCCCAGCAGCCGGCTAAGCAGGGGTAGTATCCTGGGCGATAAAACGCGAATGGAAGAACTTGTGAAGGATAAAAACGCATTTATCCGGCCGTCAGCCAGTGGGACCTCCCTGGGCGGAGTTGCGCGAAAAACGCGTGAAGCTATTATCCTGTGCGAAGCTGCGGGCTATAACATTATCATTATTGAAACAGTAGGTGTTGGTCAAAGCGAGACGGTGGTACATTCAATGACAGACTTCTTCTTATTGTTGAAACTTGCCGGTGCCGGTGATGAACTGCAAGGGATAAAACGCGGCATTATGGAAATGGCCGATGCCATTGTGATCAATAAGGCAGATGGTGAGAACGTTAAAGCCGCCAAACTTGCTAAAACCGAGTTTAACCGTGCTCTACATCTGTTTCCTGAAAAAGAAAGCGGCTGGTCGCCAAAGACACTCACATGTTCCGCTCTGCAGAATGAGGGTATACATGAGATTGGGGAGCTTATTGAGCGCTATGTAGAAAAAACCAAGGCAAACGGATTTTTCCAAAGGCGAAGAAACGAACAAAATGAGTTTTGGCTTTTACAAACCATAGAAAATGCCCTGAAGAACGAGTTCTATGAAGATCCCAGGATTAAAGCTGAGTTAAAGAAGCAACTAGAAGCCCTTGGGGATAATAAAACAACCCCTTTCGAGGCGGCGAACTACCTGTTGGGTTTATATAAAAAGCACCAATAATTTTCTTCACCTACCTTTCTGCTCCAATAACCTCTTTTTTTTCAGAATCTTCAGCACCAGATAGAACATAGAACTGATAATTGCAGCATAAAACCAGAAGTCGTAGGTGATTATAAAGTGTTTGCTAACCTTGATGTCACTAATCACACTGAATAGCCAGAATAGCAGAAAGACAGCCGCCAGGCCGTTCTTCTCCTGCTTCAGCACCTTTTTTAAGCAAAACCCATACTTCGCTTTTGTATATTTTCTGAACCTTGGTATAAATGCCGGCACCTTACTGGCCCACTGCAGATAGCGTTCCCCAAACTCATTCCGAAGAAAATTCTCTTCAGCAAACATAATGCGTTCATAATACACATAGTAAAAGAAAATAAAGGCGATTATAAACCAAAAGTTTTCGGTTAGCATGGCCACGCCCAGCCACATAAAGAAGTTACCCAGGTAAAGCGGGTGTCGCACCAGAGAATAAATTCCGGTGGTATTTAATTCATCGGCTATTTGACCTTCTGTGGTATTCCGGCCCGACGTTAAACCAGGCGTATGCCCTACAGTGGTCACTCTAATTGCAAGTCCGATCAAACACACACCCAGGCATGCAAACTTATAGGGCTCGAATACGCAAGCTTTTAAAATTTCCTTCGAAAAATCCTTGGTGGTAATAAATACCATAAGACCTACCGCCAAAAACAAAAGTGGCAGATAACTGCGATTCCTGAAAAGGAAATCCCCCTGCTTCTTAAATTCTTCCCTTAAGGGCATATGTTTTAGGAGTTTAAAATTCTACCGAATACTATTAATCATCGTCCTCATTATCATCATCCTCTGTTTCGTTCATGCTAAGCGTATTTCCATCTTCACTAATGGCCACCTCCAAAGATTCATCTCCGTATGTAAGGTCGATCTCGTAATAACTATTGGTTTCGTTCTCAACTAAGGCTATTTCCTCGATCTTATGATCTGGATAATTAGCTTTCAGTTTTTCTAAGACAATATGGGGCAGGTCTACCTCTTTTACATATCGCTCTGTTTCCAGCCAGGAGCCTTTATTATCGAAGGAGGCAGTATATTCGATATCGCCTAACTCAAACTCGGCTTCCCACTCATTGTCCTCTTCTTTCTCCCATTCTATTTCCTCGGCATCCGGAAATTTTGAAATAAATGACTGTTTAACCGCTTCGGGTACATCGGTATCCTTATCAGTACAGCTGTAAAACCCAAAGATCAAAATCGTCAATGCGATACGCAGAGTAGTTTTCATATATAGTGGTTTTTTCAGTAAATTTTTAATCGAAAGTCATCCCGATAATCCCGAATGGAATAATACAAAGGGGAATAGACAAATTAATTAATCTCGCACCTAAACCCTTCATTATGATATAAATATATATCTATAAAGGGGTTTTATATCACTTAAATAACATCAATTAGTCCAGTATGAAGATTCTGAACTAATTACCCTTGTTCAAACTTGGTTTTTTTATATTCTGAAGGCGTTAATCCCTGGTGTTTCTTGAAGATGGAATAGAAGCTCGACTTGGAGTTAAACCCAACTTCCGAAGCAATTCCCATTAGTGTAAAATGTTCATATTGTTCTTCACCCAGACATGCGATAAAGGCATTAACACGATACCCGTTCACAAAATCCTGAAAACTCGTACGAAGGTGAACATTTAGAATTTCCGAAATGTATTGTTTAGGGATCTCGAGTTCTTGCGACAATGATGTTAACGATAGTTTAGGATTACAGAAGATCCTTTGCGTATCCATACTCTCCAGGATCCTTTGCTTATACTCTTCAATAAGGTTGCGGTTAAGTCCGGAGCTTTGATATCGACTTGTTTCGTGAGGTAAAAGCACATCTCCGGGAGCTATCACTAGTTTCATACTAACCACATAAAATAGAGCTGCCACCGTGATCATGACAAACGAATTAAAATTGGCATCGTTGAACATTGCGATCTCGTTCAATGAGAACCAATTTAAAATATCGTTTAAGATAGAGGTGCTGGTCAACAATACGAGAGGAAAGATAAACATGAGTAACCACCTTTGCTTTCCGGAGAACAGAAGTATCCTTAGCGTAAATATCAAATACGCAAGAAAAGTGAGTTCGATGCCCAATTCTAATAGTTCCACCACCCTGTTCTCGGCTGGCATTAGGAATATTTCGAAGATCTCGAAGCCGAGATAAAGTAGATTCGGAATAAAATATAACAAGTCCCATCTACTAAATCGTTCCCGTTTAGAAACATAATATTTTACAAACAGAAAGAGAAAGGTTATAAATAATGAGGTATCAAAAAAGAACCAGTCCACATCTTTCGAGATTAGGTTATTCTGGTCGTCTCCAATTAAAAACAATAGTATTGAGGCGATGCTACACAACAGTAAAACGAGGGTGGGTTTTTTATAAGACTCACGCTTAGAGAATAATACAAGGATCAGGAAAATTCCCTGTATCAAGGCAACGATCTGTAAGATAGCTATCATATGAGGATAGCTTTATAACGAAGAAATTCCCTGGCTTATTATTTAAAGTTTTCCTTGAACCAGGCCACTTGTTCCCTGAGGCCATCTTCCAGGCTGGTTCCGGGATCGTATTGTAACAACTTACGGGCCTTATAGATATTCGCTTTGGTACGGGATTGATCGCCCGGCCTGGCAGGTTTGTGGTCTATCTTTATTTTTTTCTGAAGGATCTTCTCTACAGTTGCAATCCCGGTGGCAGTGGAATTCTCCTCTTCCGTCCCAAGATTGAATATCTCACCGTTGGTAACTTCCTCCCGGCCAATCACACTTACAATTCCGTCGACAATATCCTGAACGTATGTAAAACTGCGTAAATGTCTTTCACTACCATCGTACAACGGAAAAGCCTTGTCGTTCAATCCGCAGTCGATAAGTCGGGTGTAAAGCTTGTCCGGTCGTTCTCTGGGACCATAAACCGAATACAAACGCAAGCTAGTACTCTGCAAGAGTCCACGCCTGCTATAGGCCAACACGAGTTGTTCGGCAGCCAGTTTCGTCACCCCATACCAGGAGGCAGGCATTGGCGCCTCTACTTCGGTCATGGTAGCTTGTAATCCGTAGATCGAAGAGGTGGCAATATTCACAAAAAAAGGCTTGTCGTCTAATCGTTCGATCGCATCCAGTAGGCGTTGGGTAGCGATAAAATTGTTGCTGATATAGTCGTTAAAGGTAGACGATACGGCTATCCCAGGCTGGGCTGCAAAATGGAATATATAGTCTATTTGGTCTTCAAAAAGTGAGCTAAGGTCATCAATGCACAGATCGATCTTTTTTATTTCTATTCCTTTTTCTGAAAGGGTCCTGGCATTTAACTCTTTCAGTTTTACATCGTAATAATCGGAGAAATTATCAACGCCCAGAACCTCATGGCCCATATCGGAAAGCCTTTCCGAAGTATGAGATCCAATAAATCCAGCTGCTCCCGTTACTAATATTCGCATAGAAGTGAATTGGTATACAAAGAAACATCTTTTATAGCATTCTGCCCTATTCTTCAAAAAAGAAATACTTTTGCACAAATCTTTCGAGCAAAGTTTTATGTACGAGTTTACTATTATAGTGCCGGTTTACAATGAGGAGGACAACCTGGAACGTGTGGAACAGGAACTACTGGCCTATACCAAAATCGCAACAAAAAAGACGGCCATACTTTTTGTGAATGATGGCTCCGTGGATAAGAGCGAACAGCTTATTAAAGAAATTTGTAAGAGAAACGAGGCCTTCGATTATATTTCGTTTAAAGAAAACCGCGGACTAAGCGCCGCTATAAAGGCCGGTTTCGACCATGTGTCCACCCAATTGTTAGGCTATATAGATTCCGACTTACAAACTTCGCCTGAAGATTTTAATGTATTACTGGAGCATATAGGAGAATACGACCTGGTGACCGGTGTTCGGGCAGACAGGAAGGATTCGTTTGTTAAGAATATGTCCTCCAGGATCGCAAATGGGATCCGTCGTGCTTTCACTCACGACGGGATGGACGATACGGGTTGTCCGCTTAAAGTGATCAAAACAGATTATGCAAAACGTATCCCTATGTTTAAAGGATTACATCGCTTTCTACCTGCAATGATCCTGCTTCAGAATGGGAAAATTCTACAAGTACCTGTGCGTCACTTCCCCAGAATAGCCGGGAAGGCCAAGTTTGGTCTATGGAACAGACTGCTTGGACCCCTTATGGATTGCTTTGCCTACCTTTGGATGAAGAAAAAGTATATAAACTACGAGGTGAAGCAAAAAGAATGAGCGATCTGCTTATTTACAGCATTGGTTTTACGGCTCAGATCTTATTTTCGGGAAGATTACTGGCACAGTGGATCGTTTCAGAAAAAAGAAAAAGGGTGGTTACCCCTTCCCTCTTCTGGAAGTTGAGTCTGCTTGCTTCATTTCTTCTTTTTGTCTACGGCTATCTAAGAGATGATTTTGCCATCATGCTGGGGCAATCGTTAACTTACTTCATTTATATCAGGAATTTACAGCTTCAAGGCGAATGGCAAAAAGCCCCTAAATGGTTCCAGTGGTTTCTTATAGTCTGTCCGGTGATCATCGTGATCTATTCTTACAATAACGGCGAGTATGATCTCGAACAATTCTTCAGTAAGGAAAATATCTCCCTCTGGCTTCTTATCCTGGGAATTGTCTCCCAATTGATCTTTACCCTGAGGTTCGTGTATCAGTGGATCTATTCTGAAAGAACCAAAACTTCACAGCTGCCTGTTGGTTTCTGGCGAATGAGTGTTTTAGGAGCTTCGTTAATTCTCACTTATGCCATTTTCCGAAAGGACCCGGTACTATTTGTAGGCCATATTGCAGGCCTAATAATATATATTCGTAATATCTTTATCTGGAAAAAGCAATTCCGTGAAAGCGATTAAAAACAAACACATCCTGTGGCTTATACTGGCCTGTATCGCTATTTTCTTCGTGAATCTGGACGCTCTCTATGTAAATATCATGGAGGCAAGAAATTTTACCACAGCACGCGAAATGCTGGACGACGGAAATTGGCTACTTACCACCCTTAATGGCGAACCACGATATCAGAAACCTCCTCTGCCAACTTGGATCACGGCAGTTTCGGGTGCTATTTTCGGGCTAAAGAATATTGCTGCTCTCCGTATGCCAGCAGCACTCATGGGACTTCTCCTGGTATTGACTTCTTACCTGTTTGCCGTAAAATTAACCAAGGACAAAACCTATGCATTTTTGGCTTGTTTGGTTATGGCTACATCTTTTTACGTGGTTTCTGCCAGCCGGGACGGTAATTGGGATATTTTTACCCATGCCTTCATGATGGTAGGTATTTGGCAGCTATACCTGTTTTTTACTTCTGAAGATAAGAAGTACCAACGCGCACTTCTGGCAGCTGTCTTTTTCGGATTTTCATTTATGAGTAAAGGTCCTGTTTCCCTTTATGCCCTATTACTTCCTTTTCTTATTTCCTTCGGAATCGTCTACCGTTATAAAAACATCAAAAAACGTATTCTGCCCTTAATTCTCTTTATTCTGGTTGCTCTTGTAATTTCCGGTTGGTGGCATTGGTATACCTATACCTACGATCCGGAAACTGTAGCTGCGATCACCCAAAAAGAAACTTCCAACTGGACAGGTTATAATGTGCGACCCTTCTACTATTACTGGAGTTTCTTCACACAAAGTGGGGTTTGGACCCTGATCGCATTCATCGGGCTGCTGTATCCTTACCTGAAAGATCGTGTGTTCAATAAGAAGGCTTATCGTTTTACCTTGCTTTGGACGTTGTTATCGCTGGTATTACTTTCAGTGATACCCGAGAAGAAATCTCGCTATCTGCTACCGGTACTCATCCCTCTTGCGTTGAACACGGGTTTTTATATCGAGTACCTCTTCAGAAGGTTTTCAGAAATAAAAGACAAAAGAGAAACCTGGCCTGTTTACTTTAATTTTGGGCTCATTGCCTTTATAGGGGTAGTATTCCCAGTA
The DNA here is from genome assembly GCF_002966125.1 of Pukyongia salina. Lineage (GTDB taxonomy): Bacteria > Bacteroidota > Bacteroidia > Flavobacteriales > Flavobacteriaceae > Pukyongia > Pukyongia salina. Next base: position 2,084,261 of record NZ_CP027062.1, on the reverse strand, counting down.
GCCGGTTATCTCTTCCTGAAAGATCAATTGGCCGGAAAATGGATATGGTTTATACTGCTATCCATAAGTTTGTTTGGGATAGGAATATACATCTTCCGAAATCTACTCAGAAAGCAGATCAAGGGCGTCTTTTACGCGACCATATTATTTATAGCAGCGATTATTTGCTTCGGAATGCCCCTGGCTAAGACCCTTACCGTAAATCCCGGTTTTAAAAGCATGGCCGAATTACCTCAATGGCAAACCGAAACAGGCCTGGAAGTTTATGAAATGACCTACTTTACCCCCGAACTGATCTGGGCTTATGGAAAGCCTATTGAAGTTCTTCGGAAAGAAGGAACTGTTAGCATTCCTGAAGAAGATTCTTTTGCAGTCCTAGTATCCAGGGATGATGTAGAATTATTTAAACGGACATTTAAAGATTACGATACTCGTTTAATTACACGCTACGATATGAATCCGAAAGGGGAAGAAGATCGTTCACACAAGCCGCGCTTATATAGGGATCTTTATGTGGTAAACTCTAACCGTTGAATTTTTTTTGCCCCCAAACCTGAAGCCTGTAAAAGCCCCAGCCCAATAAACCCCCTGCTATAAATCCACTAATGATATCCAGGGGATAATGTACCCCCAGATAGATCCTGCTATAGGCAACTATCACGGCCCAGAAGATCAGGATAAAAGGCAGGTACTTGTAATGCTTTCGCAAGGCAAGACCAAGAAAAACAGCGGCTGCCATCGAGCTGGCCGCATGGGCAGAAAAGTATCCAAAGCGGCCACAGCCTTCTGCTACAAACCGCATTTGATCCTGCAGGGCTTCCACACGGCAGGGTCTTGGCCTTTGGATGCCGTATTTAAATAAGTTAGCAAGCTGATCTGTGGCGGTGATCATCAATGCGACCGATACCAGAATGACAAGGGTGCCCTTTAATCCGTAATGACGGTACACCAGGTACAGAAGTACCGCATAAACAGGGATAGAAGACCATTTTTCGGTAACGATCAACCAGAAGCCGTCCCACTTTTCTGTACCCAGATTGTTCAGGTAGAGAAATAATTCTGTATCGTATGTAAGTAGGGTTTCAATCATTCTCGTAACGAGCCACTTCCCGGTCGTAGAATTCTGTAGCCTCCCGAATATAATTCTCCGTTTCGGTTTCCAGTTCTTTCTGATCGTGCTGATCGAATTCCTCCAGCCACTCAACCTCATCATTTGCCAGGTTGATCACAAATCGAGGGAATTCGGTATGAATTATAAAGATCGCATCGGGGTAATCGGTATTATCGCCCAGCAGATATTTTGGAAGTTCCATACATTAGTTTTGTGCTAAAATACAGCAAATAAAAAAACCCCGGCATATTCCCGGGGTCTTTCATACTAAACAAAAATAACTTTTCAACTAAGATCGCTTTGCTAATATTTGTGTGGTTAGCCCTCACAGCACTTAAGAGACTGTAAGGATTGATTGATTATTTCTCTAATCTAACATATTGTATATCAGAATCAAAGGGTTAGGAGTCGGCATTTATGAAATAGCGGTCGTAATTTATAAATGGCCGAAGTTACTATCTCGAGTTATTCTGTATTTGCTTCTATGAGTCGCTTAGATAGATAATTAAAGCGGATAAAAAGCATTAAACCACTAGCCGTTAGGCCGGCAAGCAAGCCGATCCAAATTCCGGCGCTGCCATAATCGCTAATCATACTGAGATAGTACGAAATTGGGAAACCTATAAGCCAGTAGGCCACAAAGGTGATGAGAGTTGGGATCTTTACATCCTGCATACCTCTTAATGCACCGAGAACGACCACCTGCAGGGTATCGGAAATTTGAAACACGGCCGAGATCAGTAAGAGTTTCGCCGCGATGGTGGCAACCTGGAAATTATCGGCAAATTCGGCTTTGTTATCAAAATCCAGGTATAGTTTAGGCAACGCGTCTTTAAAGACAACGAACAGGATAGCAAAGATAACGGCGAGCATGGTAGACAATAGAAAAATGGAAAAGGCGATGCGCCTGAGCTCACGGAAGCGCTTTAATCCTTTCTGATTTCCCACACGGATCATCGCAGCCACACTAAAGCCCATAGCTACCATAAAGGTCATAGAAGAGAGGTTAAGGGCGATCTGGTTTGCTGCCTGAGGGTTTTTCCCTAAAATCCCCGACAGCCATATAGCAGCGGTGAAAATGGCCACTTCGAAAAACATCTGCAAAGCAGAAGGAAAGCCAAGACTCATAATCTTTTTCAACATTCTTTTTGAAAGTTGAAATAGCTTGATATGCAGTACAAAGGGACGAGATTTATGGTGTTGCGATAGTAAATACCACAAATACGCTACCATGATAACCCTTGATGCAAGGGTACCAATGGCGGCACCTACCACCCCAAGTTGGGGCATTCCCAACTTTCCGAAGATAAAAATATAGTTCAGCACTATATTGACAATGTTTGCCAGGATCGTTGCATACATTGGGTAACGGGTCATTGATAAACCGTCACTAAACTGTTTAAATGCCTGAAACACAATAAGTGGTACGAGAGAAACCGCCACCAGATTGAGATACGGCATAGCGAGAATTACTACCTCTTCGGGTTGCCGCATATGATACATTAAAGGCTTGGCGATGAAGACCATGAGGAACAGGGCTATACCAAGGATGGTACATAGAAATAACCCATGTTTGAACGAAGATTTCCCCGCTTCAAAATTATTCTCTCCGTCGGCTTCGGCCACCAAAGGTGTAATAGCAGTTGAGAAACCAATACCCAGTGACATGGCGATGAACAGGAAACTATTTCCTAACGACACAGCAGCAAGTTCGGCAGTACCCAACTGCCCTACCATGATATTGTCTACGAGGGCGACTACCGTATGACCCAGCATCCCCAGTATAACCGGAGTAGCTAGCCGATAATTATATTTAAATTCTTTGGTATATTGCTTAAGCAAGGTAGCCGGGATTTTCGGCAAAGGTAAGGAAGCCGTTTATTATCGAACAAGATTCGTGCGGGCTTTTTATTTCAGGATAGTCTTAGATTCTACCGTGATGGAAGAACCTTCGGCAAGCATTACAGATCTGGGTTCAAGCCCATTTAAAATTATGAATCTATCGCCGTAAACCTGGCCAAAATCCATATCTACCTTATAATCCTTTACCTCGTAGGCCAACCATCTGGGGTGAGTAACCTCGTACTGGGTGGTCTTTTTCCCGGAGATGGAGCTATATCCCCAATAATGTTCGGTGATGAATTCGGTTTCCGAATTTGGTGGGATCTCAGTGGCCGTTTTTGATGCGTTCACCTGCATGGAATGATTTTTACCCTTCTCTAAGAATCCATATTCGATGTTAAGCGAATCTGCATCCTCCATCCAGGAATGATACATTTTTCGGGTAGCGTAATGTTCGTTATACACGGTGTTGGCAATAAAGGAAATAATAGGTTTAGGCACCAATTCTTTGATAAAAACCACTCCTCTTCTCCAATTCTTTCCGTCGTGATGCCGCACGTAGAATCTAATGTTTATTTCTTCAAAATTGATATGAAAGGGAAATTTAAGTCCGAACACTTTGGTATTTAGAAACATGAAGCCTACCAGACTTACATAGTGAATCCCATTCCAGGTGTCGAGCTCGGTTTTATAAGGCAAATACGGCTTTAGCAGATGGGGCTCTATCTCATAATTAACGAGAAGTAATTTTCTCCATTCTGCCGTTAAAAAGCTCATATCACTTTTTGATCTCCTTTAATTCATTTCTGGTACCGTATTTATCCATAAGGTACACCAGGCTGGCCATAGTAGCAGCTCCTAGCTCCAGTTCTCGTTTATTTACGGCATCGAAGGTATCGTTCTCGGCATGGTGATAATCGAAGTATCGTTGGGAGTCCGGCCTTAGACCTGCCAGTACTATACTACCGTCCTTAAGCGGCCCAATATCGGCTCCACTCCCTCCCATTGTAAAGGAGTGAATGAGATAGGGTTCGAATAAATTTTTCCAACTCTCGATCTGTGCAAAGTTTTCCTTATCGGTATCGAACGAAAAGCCCCGTGGTGTAAAACCACCTGCATCACTTTCCAGGGCAAATACGTGCTGTTCGTTCTTCAGGCGAGCTTCTTCGGCATATTTTCTACCTCCTCTCAAACCATTTTCTTCGTTCATGAAGAGAACCACCCTAATACTGTGTTTAGGTTTGTACCCAATTTCTTTGAAAAGTCTTAGCACTTCCATGGATTGAACACAGCCGGCCCCATCGTCGTGCGACCCGTCTCCAAGGTCCCAGGAATCCAGGTGGCCTCCAACGATCATATAACGATTGGGATACGTTGTACCGGTGATCTCACCTATCACGTTATAGGATTGTACGTCGGGATAGGTTTTGCAGGACTGTTTAAAATAAAACTTGAGATCCGGTTTAAGTTTCAATGCACTGCTTAGGTAATCGGCTCCGTTGGTACTTATGGCACAGGCTGGTATACGAAGATCGGCGGGGGTATCGCCATAACTCATAGATCCTGTGTGTGGAAAGTCATCGTTTCGCAAATTCATGGATCGAACTACCACTCCCACGGCCCCGTATTTTGCAGCTTCCATAGCACCTGCATATCGCTGATTCACACAACCACCGTAGGCTTCGAAGGTTCTAATTAGATTAGCCTGCATGGGTCTGTTATAAAAAACGATCTTGCCTTCGATAGCCTCCCGGCCCAATTGGGCAAGATCTTCGAAGTTTTGAACTTCTACCACGTGAGCCTTTAATCCTCCACTCGGGGTTGGTACAGAGCCACCAAGGGCACAAATATTAGTAGTGGATGTAATTCCCGGCGCGGTTTCTATATAGGCGTACTCCTTTACTCCACGAGTCCATTTAGGAACCATTACGGGTTGCAGCCATACTTTATCCAGGCCTAATTTCTTTAACTCGGCTTCGGTATAACGAACAGCCTTTTCGGCTTCCAACGATCCCGACAGTCTGCCACCAATATTATTCGATAGGTAATCCAGCCAATCATAGCTCTTTCCATTGAGTAAGGCCTTATCATATATTTTCCTGATCGTTAACGAATCTTCCTTATTAACTTGCTGCGCGTAGATGTTCGCAAAAGAACAGAGTAGCGCGAGGCAAGTAACTGCGATTGATAGATGCAATTTTGAGTATTTCATAAATTCTTAATTAGGGCAATTTTTATTCGTTCTGAAGCCGCTCTTTGTACTCCGAGATCTTCGCACTGATCTCAGGGTCGAGTACCGGCTCCTTGATGTCTTTATACTTTGAGATCTCCTGCAGCAATATGGATGCCACTATCAATCTTGCAGCCGGTTTATTATCTGCCGGAATAGCAAACCATGGCGCGTGAGGTTTAGATGACCTGTTCAGAATGTCTTCATAACATTGCATATACTGGTCCCAAAGCTCACGTTCGTCTAAATCGCCGGGTGAAAATTTCCAGTTCTTTTCGGGTTTGTTGAGTCTTCGTATTAATCTGTTTTTTTGTTCTTCCTTAGATAGGTTCAGAAAAAACTTAAAAATGAGCGTGCCATTCTCCGCAATAGTATTTTCGAAGTTATTGATCTGTTCGAACCTGCGATCCCAAAATTCTTTATCAATATCATCTGTGCTATTTACATTGGGAAGATATTCCCCAAGGATATATTCGGGATGTACTCGGGTAACCAGAACATTTTCGTAATGTGTTCTGTTGAAAACTCCAAATTTGCCACGGGCCGGTAAGGCGATATAGTGACGCCAAATATAGTCGTGCTTTCTCTCAATTTCAGTAGGGACTTTAAAGCTGTGTACCACAACTCCCCTTGCATTAAAATCCTTGAAGACTTCCCTAATAAGGCTATCTTTACCAGCCGTATCCATTCCCTGAAGACAAACCAATACAGCGTATTTTCCATGTGCGTACAAGGTATCCTGAAGTTTCCCAAGCTTTTTCCTTGTTTCCCTCAGGGCACTGGATAGCGTTTGCTTATCACTATCGAAATCCTCGAAGGTATTCAGGTCCTTTATCCTAACCTTCGAACTGATCTTATAGTCTTCACTCTTAATGTTATCCATAAATTTTTATTTTGAGGCAAAGAGCTTTACATCCTCTTCGCTCACTTCGGCGTTTCCTAAGATGATAAGTCTTTCCACCACATTTCGTAATTCTCTAATATTTCCCGTCCAATCGTATTCCTTTAACTTTTTCAGGGCTTTTTCGGTAAATACCTTTTGGGCGGTACCGTGTTCATCGGCGATCTTTTGGGTAAAATAATCCACGAGTAACGGAATATCTTCCCGCCTATCGTTAAGAGAAGGAACATTGATAAGGATCACCGCCAACCTATGGTAAAGGTCTTCACGAAAATTTCCTTCGGCGATCTCTTTCATCAGGTCTTTATTGGTTGCGGCAATAACACGTACGTCCACCTTGATATCTTTATCGCTTCCTACCCTTTGCACCTTATTTTCCTGTAAGGCTCTCAGTACTTTTGCCTGGGCGGATAAACTCATATCACCAACTTCATCGAGAAAGATTGTCCCGCCGTTGGCCGCTTCAAATTTCCCGGCTCTGTCCTTGTTTGCCGAAGTAAAAGCGCCTTTCACATGGCCAAACAACTCACTTTCTATCAGTTCGCTGGGAATAGCGGCACAGTTCACTTCTATTAAGGGCCCTCCGGCACGTTCGCTTTTCTGGTGCAACCAGTGAGCAACCAGTTCCTTTCCCGTACCATTGGGGCCAGTTATAAGAACCCTTGCTTCAGTAGGGGCCACCTTTTCGATCATTTCTTTTATCTGAACAATGGCCGGAGATTCGCCTATCATTTCGTAGTTCTTACTTACTTTTTTCTTAAGTCGTTTATTTTCAACCACGAGTTCCTTCCTGTCCAGGGCGATGCGTACTGTATTAAGTAGCCTGTTGAGGTCGGGAGGTTTTGATATATAATCGAATGCTCCAAGTCGCATTGTATTCACAGCCGTATCCAGATCTCCATGACCAGAGATCATCACAATGGGGATTTCGGGCTTGATCTTCTTGACCGCTTCCAGCACTTCAACTCCGTCCATTTTTGGCATTTTAATATCACAAAGAATGAGATCGAAATCCTCCTTTTTTATAAGCTCAATCCCTTCAAGTCCATCTTCCGATTCGATAACCTGATAGGTGTCGCTTTCTTCAGAAAGTATCTTTACCAGTACCCTGCGGATAGCCGCCTCATCTTCAATAATTAAAATTTTCGACATTGTTACAATTTGAATTTAATTCCACTTCTAATATAGAAAGTATTTTCCTCGTTGATCTTATATAGTGTTTCCCTGTTACTTTTGCGCAATCTTATTTCATTAAACCCGGTATAACCTCCATAAAAATAGAATAATAAATGCCTACTAAAAAAGTATTCGTATCCCAGGCCTCCAAGTACGACCGTCATCGAAATATTATCGGCCATCCCTGGTATATCAGTTCCGTTATTAATAGGAAGATCGTTCTGTAAATTTGAGAAAAAACCATCAATGGTAATAAAGGCCTGAACCGTTTGCTTATCGGTTAGAGTGCGCTTAAGGTTCATTTTTGGCACCCCCAGGGTGTAGGACCAATTTGGATGAAATTCCTTGTAGTAATTTACAACTGGAATTGGAAAAGGCCTTCCGGCATTAGTACTGTATTGCAGCCCTATAATTAGCCTGTCTTTTTTCGCAATTGAATCGGCAGTTCTGTCATTTATTACATATCCTGCTCCAGTGAACCTTAGATCCGACCCTTTAGCTGTTCTCTGTTCAAAATTAGAGGCGATCTCTACTCCTACTTTCATACCCACGCGCCATGCCTTACTCATTTTAAAGGTATATCCCATCGAGAGGCGAAACATTTGAAATTTCTGAACATTCTTAATATCGAATGGAACGGGATCCTCGATATCAAGATCCACATTCCGGTACTCCAAACCCGGGACCAGGTAGCTCCCATCCCATTCTAAAGGAATAGGAAAATTTACAAAACCCCGGAAGCGATTTATACTATTGTCCGAATTCGCCTGCGGGATAAGCGTGTATTCAAGTCGGGCCAGATCTGTTGTCTGGGCAGAAAGGGTACACAGGCCAAATATTGCCCATACCAATCCTATACATATAATTGAAAACTGCTTAATAATATAAAACTTTACTTTTCGGTTGGTTGGGTTGGATAAATATGTACGTCGCGTTGTGGGAACGGAATCGTGATACCGTTGGTTCGGAATGCTTCATCGATCTTATACCTAAGTTCACTCTTTATATAGGGGTCGATAAAACTATCACTAATAAAGAAACACAATCTAAAAATTAATGCCGAATCTCCAAAATCCTCGAACAGCACAAAAGGTTTGGGTTTTTTTAAAACTCCTTTTTGAGTATCCACACATTGTAACATAAGCTTTTCTACCAACCTTGTGTCACTTCCATAGGCCACACCTACTTGAACGCTTTCTCGGGTAGTTTTATGATTTTGAGTATAATTTATTATGGAATCACTAATAAATTTATGGTTCGGAATAATAATGATCTTATCATCACGGGTGATAGTTCGGGTAGTTCTCAACTTGATGTCGATCACTCTCCCTACCTTACCTTCCACCTCTATGATATCACCCACAAGCAGAGACTTATCTATGATAATAAAGATACCGGCTATCACATCCTGGAAGAGTTCCTGTAGTGCGAGACCAAGTCCAACCAGTAATGCTGCAGATGCCGCCAGGAACGGTGTGATGTTAATCCCAGCCAGGCTTAATACCGCAAAAACAACAATTATATAAACTACATATTTGATGAACTTGAACACACTGATGAATTTCAGTGTATCGGTTTCACTCATTCTTCGGGTGAAGAGTTTACGAATTAACCCAAGGACAAAACTTGCTACAAAAAACGAGACGGTAATGAGTAAGAGCAGTCCAACCGTGATGTTGATCTCCTTATCTCCTTCACCGAATCGAATTCCCAATTCGAGAAATTCTTTGATCGAACCCCAAATGTCTTCAGTGACAACTTCCTCTATGGTATCTGTTACGTTTTCTTCCTGAAACATCCTTAATATTTAAGCCACTTGATTAGTTCTTTATAACTCGCCTTTTTTCCATACATGAGGATACCAACGCGATAGATCTTGGCGGCGAACCAAACAGTGCCTATAAATGTAGCAAATAAAATTACGACAGAAAGGATTTGTTGCCACAATGGCACACCAAATGGAATTCGCATTAACATAACCACCGGAGAGGTGAATGGGATAAAGGAGAAAACCTGTGAAACAGTCCCATGCGGATTATCGAACACCGTAAAGAAACCTACATATACAGCAAGGATGAGAGGCATTAGTATGGGTAATAAGAATTGTTGTGTGTCTGTTTCGCTATCCACCGCCGCGCCTATGGCCGCATAAAGTGATGCATACAGCAGGTAGCCCCCTATAAAGAAGAGGACGAACATAATTACCAGGTTAAGCAATGGTAGTTTAAAAAATTCGGTCATGAATTCCTGTAACATATTTTCGTTCCCGGTTAATGCCTGCGCCTGTTCCAGTGCCTGTTGTTGCTGGGCAGCTGCGGGATCGATCCCGAAAATAGAAGATAAGACCGTAGCGAAGATCCCAATGAGAATTACCCAGGCAAGGAACTGAGTTACTCCCGCCAGAGAAGTCCCTATTATCTTACCCAAAAGTAGTTTTACAGGCTTCACAGACGAGATGATCACTTCAATGATCCGGCTGGTTTTCTCTTCGATAACACTCCGCATGATCATATTCCCGTATATGATAATGAACATAAACAGCAGGTATCCGGACATACCTCCAAATCCTAACTTTAACCAGGTGCTTAATTCGGAGGTTTGCTCTCCTCCGAAGGTCTCCAATTTAGTATCGATGCGAATTTGTAACGCTTCTATTTCTTTAGGATCCATTCCTGCCTCCTTTAATTTGATGGTGTTCACCTTGTCCTCAATTGTATTTTCTATATTATCCAGAACGGTAATAGAAGGTGAGTCTTCCGAATAAAAGGTGATTTGTTCTGCTAACTCGTCCAGAGAATTTACTTTCGGAATATACAACAGGCCGTAATCTCCGGATTCTTCCACGGTTTTTTTCGCCGCCGGCAGGTTCTCGCCTGTCACAAACGTATATTTTAAATTATCACTACTTTCAAATTCGGATATAAAAAGTCCACTCTCATCCAAAACCGAGATATTCCGTACATTATCATTGTTAATGGATGATAAATAGGCAACAAGGCTAAAGATACCCACCATGATCAGCGGACTTAAGAAGGTCATGATTATAAATGCCCTGTTCTTTACCTTGGTAAGATATTCCCGTTTTATTATTAATGAAAGATGATTCATGCTGTGATGTTTAGTTGTTTTGAACCGTTTGAATAAAAATATCGTTTGCTGAGGGAACCACTTCAACAAAATGGGTGAGCTGGCCTTTAGTGGTTAAAAAATTCACCAATTCGTTTGCCGAGGTGTTTTCAGGGATCTTCACTTTACACTGAAATTCCTCGTTAATGGTCTTGAAATTTGCAGGAATGAGTTCGAAATGTTCACGAATTAATTTCTCGGTCGTGGTATGGTCCTGAGTAATTAGGCCAATTTCGTAGGTGTTGGCACGATATTCACGTTTAATATCAATTAGCTTCCCATCTAATATCTTTTCAGAATGATTGAGAAGGGCAATATGATCGCACATTTCCTCTACCGATTCCATACGGTGGGTAGAGAAAATCACCGTTGCCCCGGCGTCCCTAAGTCGTAGAATCTCGTCTTTTATAAGGTTTGCATTGATGGGGTCGAATCCACTAAAGGGTTCATCAAAGATGAGCAATTTGGGTTCGTGCAAGACGGTAACCACAAACTGGATTTTCTGTGCCATCCCTTTAGACAATTCCTGTATCTTTTTATTCCACCAGTCTCCTATCTCCAGACGCTCAAACCAGTATTTCAATCTCTTTCGTGCTTCGGGTCTCGACAGACCTTTTAACTGAGACAGATAGAGCGCCTGTTCTCCTACCTTCATAGACTTGTAAAGCCCTCGTTCCTCGGGCAAGTAGCCAATATGACGGATGTCGTCCGCCTTCAGAGGGTGTCCATCAAGTAACACCGTCCCGGTATCGGGCATGGTGATCTGATTTATTATACGAATTAGTGTGGTTTTGCCTGCTCCGTTAGGGCCTAGTAGCCCAAAAACACTACCTCTTGGAACAGCGATGGAAACATCGTTCAATGCTTTGAATTCCCCAAAAGATTTCGAAACATTTTCCGCGACTAAAAGATTGTCCATAGATTATTTTTGTGATTGTAAAGATATAGTATTGCCACGGTTGAAACTCCCATTAACAGCAATATTAAAGTTTGTACACCAGGAATATAAAACGTTACACATATTGGGATCGTTTACCCTGTAATTATCGGTATTAATATAAAATCGGCCTGTTTACCTGTTAAAAACGATTGTAAACAGTTATGGCTTAAAAATGCAAAACCCACCCTCAAATTACTTAAAGGGTGGGAAAAAAATTGCTATGAAAAAGAAAAATTATCACTAAAAGATTAGTGACAAATCAAATATATATAAAATTATTTAATTTGGCTGATAATCTTATGAAAACATATCTTTCACCTTTTCGAAGAACGACTTGTCTTCTTTCTCCGGTTTAGGCTGAAAATGATCATCAGTTCTCATACTTTCGAAGAAATCCTTTTGTTCCTTACTTAATGATTTGGGAGTCCAGACGTTTACATGCACCAGGAGATCCCCGGTCCCATAACTATTGATACTTGGTACGCCCTTTTTGCGTAATCTAAGGATCTTTCCACTTTGAGTCCCAGGTTCGATCTTTATTCGCACCTTCCCGGTTACGGTATCTATTTCCTTTGAAGTTCCTAAAACCGCTTCCGAAAAACTAATGTACAGATCGTAATGTAAATTATCCCCCTCACGCTGTAAGGTAGGATGTGGTTGTTCCTCGATGGCTACCAATAAATCTCCCGGGATCCCATTGCCGCCTGGCGCTTCATTTCCTTTGCCAGATACTTTCAATTGCATCCCGTCTACTACCCCGGCAGGGATCTTTATAGATACAGTCTCTTCGGTTAACAGCATTCCCTGGGCATCGGCATTTACTGGCTTTTTGTCAATTATTTGTCCGGTTCCCCCACAGGTGGAGCAGGTAGTCGCAGTTTGCATTCTACCCAGGATGGTGTTCTGTATCCTGGTTACCTGGCCTTGTCCGTTACAGGTAGTACAGGTTTTGTAGGTTGTACCCTGGGCTACCTTTTTACGTTTTACCTTGATCTTCTTATCCACCCCATTCGCTATCTCTTCCAGAGTTAATTTTACTCTGATCCGAAGATTACTTCCTTTAACCCGACGCTGACCGCCGCCAAAACCGCTAAATCCACCTCCGAAGCCACCGCCTCCAAAAGCACTTCCGAAGATATCCCCAAATTGGCTGAAGATATCTTCCATATTCATACCTCCACCACCAAAACCACCGCCTTCAAATGCCTGGTGGCCGTACTGGTCGTATCTAGCTTTTTTATCAGGATCGCTCAATACTTCATAGGCTTCAGCAGCCTTTTTAAACATCTCCTCTGCCTTGGCATCTCCCGGATTTTTATCGGGATGGTACTCGATCGCCTTTTTCCTGTAGGCTTTTTTTATTTCAGCCGCAGTTGCATTCTTTGAAATGCCAAGTATATCGTAGAAGTCCTCTTTCATCTTTTCTGTTTAATTATTCTAGGTGTTTAATCCGTACGCCCTCGCTTCTCACACATCGTTCTCAACAAAGATGGGCATCACAGTATTATTGTCCGATCACAACCTTTGGAAATCGAATGATCTTATCCCCAAGGGTATACCCCTTTTCTATTACATCGATTATCTTACCCTTCATGTCATCTGAAGGAGCAGGAATCTGAGTGACAGCTTCGTGTATCTCGGGATCGAATGTATCTCCTTCTTTGGTGCCAACCGGCTCCAGGCCTTTCGATCTTAGGGTTTCTCTAAGTTTATTGCTTATTAATTCAACACCTTTGTATAGGTTGTCATCTTCAGATTTTTCGATCTCCTTCAACGCACGGTCGAAATCATCTATAACCGGTAACAGGGATACCATTACATCCTGACTCGCGGTTTTAAACAATTCTATCCGTTCGCGGCCTGTACGTTTCTTGTAATTCTCAAATTCGGCGAATAACCGTAAGTACCGGTCCTTCTCCGTTTGCAATTCAGCGTTAAGACGTTCTACCTCATCAACTTTCTTATCCTGTTTTCCTTTTTTCTTTTCTGAAGTCTCCTGCTGTTCGAGATTCAATTCTTCTTCGGCCACAGCCGTATCTTTTTTATTTTTTCTGCTCATCTAAAATCTAAATTTTCAATGTATTCTTGGGGTAGCAAAAGTATTGCCAATTCTGCTATAATGCCAAAATGTCACCACTTTATTTTAATAAAAGTTTAAGACCTTAATATCGACTTCTTGAATACTTTTACCACCTAAACCATTAAACCTGAAATTACTATGAAAAAGTTGCTTTTAAATACCGCAATGGTAGCATTTATCGCTACCGGATTAATATCGTGCAAGGATAAGGGGGCCGATGCTACCACTTCCGAAGTTAAAGAAGTGGCACAAACATCTGCAGCTGCTGTGACCTATACGGTAGATACAGACGCATCCCAGATCCTTTGGAAAGGTTCAAAACCTTTAAAGACCCATCACGGTACCATTTCTCTGAAAGAGGGACAGGTTGCAGTTAAAGATAATAAGATAGAAAGTGGGAACTTTACTATCGATATGCATACTATTACCGATCTTGACCTGGAAGGAAAGATGAAAACCAATCTGGAAAATCACCTGAAAGGAACTGTTGAAGGAAAAGAGGTAGACTTCTTTAATGTAACAAAATATCCTGTTTCAACTTTCGAATTGACCGGAATGACCGAAAAAGAAGGAAAGACTTTGATTAGCGGTAACCTAACCATTAAGGACAAAACCAATAATATAGAATTTCCTGCAACGGTAACCGTAGATGCCGAAAATGTGAACATAAAAAGTGAACCGTTTGTACTGGACCGAACCTTATGGGGTGTGAATTTCGGCTCCAAAACCATCTTTACCGATATTGGAGATAAATTCATTTCAGACGAAATGGAGATCACTATCGATGTGAAGGCTAAAAGGTAAGCGGATTAAAATCTAAAATTAAATGGGCGGCCCAAGGGCCGCCCATTATTTTTTTAAAAGATCCTGAAGAGTATTCTCCAGCTTGGTATAATAAAAGGTAAAACCATGTTTTTCAATCTTTTCTGAACTTACCAGTTGCCCTTCAAGAATAAGCTTAGACATATCTCCCAGGATTAGTCTTAACACCCATGACGGGATATTGGGTAACCATAGTGGTTTTTGAAGAATATTAGCTATGGTTTTGGTAAGCCGTGCATTGGTCACCGGATTAGGGGCTACTGCATTAAAAGTACCTTCCAGATGCTCTTCCATAATAAACATATAGATCCTTATCATGTCCTCTATATGGATCCAGGATTGCCATTGCTTTCCCGATCCAAGAGGAGCACCAACCCACATCTTTATGGGACGAGCGATCTCCGGTAAAGCTCCTCCGTCCTTCGCCAGTACCAAACCGGTACGTACTTTAGTTACAGAAATTCCCAGCGATTCGAATTGATCTGCGGCCTTCTCCCATACACGAACTACCTCTCCCAGAAAAGCCGGGTTTTGTTCGTTGCTGTCTTCTGTATACAAATTAGTATAAGAAGCCGGGTAAATTCCTATGCCACTGGCCGAGATAAAGTGTTCTACGGTATGGGTTTTATTCTGAAGTGCCTTGTATAAGAGGTCTGCAGTATTAGTCCTGCTTTCGATTATAGTCTTTCGGTAAGACTGTGTCCAACGTTTTGAAATGCTGGCCCCGGCCAGATGAAAAATCACCGAAACATCAGTAAGTGCTTCAGCATCAAGCTCTCCTTTTTTAGGATTCCAATAAAATCCTTGAGATCCGTTTTCAGAATCAACCTTTTCTTTGCTTGTGGTGAGATAGTTTACTTCATAGCCCTTTTCCAGACAGGCTTTTGCTAAACGAGATCCTATCAAACCAGTGGCTCCCGTGATTAAAACTTTCATAAAATTTTTATCGAAATTAATTCAAATAGCACGGAACTCCAAGTGTTTAACGCAAGTTTAGGAGGTAGTGCCCGTGGGTGTACAATTTCAGATTAAGATCATAATAAATTATAGCTGTATCTTCCAGTATGATCTAGGTGCTATGGAATTTTGCTACCTCTTAGCATCTCTCTTTTGCCGGGTGGGCCGGGAAGGCGTTCAACAGTAAAACCCATGGCCTGCATCGCTCGCCTAACACTTCCTTTAGCCGAATACGTTACCAACACACCTCCGGGCTTTAGGGCACTGTACATTTTACTGAAGATCTCTTCGGTCCAGAGATCGGGTTGTACCCTTGGGCCAAAAGCATCGAAATAGATGATATCGAATTCCTCTTCGTTATTTATTTCCGAAAAGAATTTCTTTTGTTTTGTAAGCTGAAACGAGTTGGTTATTTCCGCAGGTACCTCCCAGGGAGTATTATGAAGATCTTTAAATAAGGTTGCAGATACCTCTGTTAATTGGGCGTAATTGAGCTTTTCGATCTCATCCGCCATCACCGGGTAGGCTTCAACGCCCGTGTACGTGATATCAATGTTCCTATCTGAACAAAAAAGTAAGGTAAGAAACGCATTGAGGCCAGTACCAAAACCAATTTCAAGGATGGAGACGGTTTTGGGATTTTCCTTACCAATGAAATGGTGCAGACCACTTTCTATAAACACATGCTGTGCTTCTGCCAGGGCACCGTGTTTAGAATGGTATTGTTCATTCCATTCAGGGAGATGGATCGTTAACGAACCATCTCCCGTAATAAGGAATTCACGTTTCAAAATTTATTGTTTCTCTACGGCAGGTTCTGTTTGCGGAATTAGAACACCACTGGAAGTAAAGGAAAGTGTTCTTTTTGGTTCGGTAATGGCAGCAATTTCCTCGGGCGATTTACCTGCATCCTCTGCATAGTGGCGTTGATCATCCACACTCATTTCGTCTACAAACGCATAACCTTCAACTATAACCTCTGTTCCTGCAAGATCCTTCGGCATAAAGAATCCATAATCTTTAAAGCGGACCATGGCCTGGTCTTCGCCCATATCCATTTTCATCCAGCACCCTTTATTCTGGCACACTTCTTTTACTTCAGAAGTAAACTTAACAAGTACAGAATCCCCGGGTTTGAGGTTTTTGTATTTTTCGATAAGATCATCGCGAGATATTACATTTTCCGCAGTAATTTTTTCACCAAAAGACTGGTATGCAATTTCCTGAGTTTCGGTCTCAACAACAGATTCTTCTTTCTTTTTATCAGAATTACAGGCCACTAAAACAACAAGTGCAAAGGCCAATAATGATAATTTTTTCATAGTAGTAGTTTAAATTTAGTATAGCTAATAATATACTGCAATTTTATGAATATTTTACGTTTTTTATAGGCAATTTTTTGCCTAATTTTACCCTTTAAACCACCCCACGATGAATATAACCACTCCCTCCAAGATAACGGTGCGCAAAATTCCCTCCTCAAGAATTAATGAAGTTAATTTCAATTCATTGCAATTTGGGAGTGTTTTTTCAGACCATATGTTCTCTTGCGATTTCAAGGAGGGTCGCTGGCAGGATCCCATAATTCAACCTTTTGGTCCGCTCACTATTTCGCCAGCTGCCAAGGTATTTCATTACGGTCAGGCCGTGTTTGAGGGTATGAAAGCCTATAAAGACGACAATGGGGGTATCTTTCTTTTCAGGCCTGAACAAAACTTTAAACGCATTAACAAATCGGCTAAACGGATGGCAATCCCGGAATTTCCTAAAGAGCTGTTCTTTGACGCTCTAAACGAAATTCTGCAACTGGACTCAGAATGGATCAAACCCGGTATAGGAAATTCCTTGTATATAAGACCATTTGTAATTGCCACCCAAGCTGGAGTTTCTGCTTCTCCTTCCACCGAATATAAGTTTATGATCTTATTATCTCCTGCCCAGGCGTATTATACCGGAGATGTGAAAGTGGTCTTCTCTGAGCACTACAGTCGGGCGGCCGATGGTGGAGTTGGATTTGCCAAAGCTGCAGGGAATTACGGAGCGCAATTCTATCCTACAAACCTTGCCAGGGAAAAAGGTTTTCAACAGGTGATCTGGACAGATTCTCATAGTCATGAATTCCTGGAGGAAGCCGGTACCATGAATATTTTCTTCCGAATAAACGATACCCTGATAACGGCTCCAACAAGTGACCGCATTCTGGATGGAGTTACCCGAAAGAGTGTTTTAAAACTAGCTGAAACTCTCAATATTCCTACCGAAGTAAGAAGAGTAAAGGTTAGTGAGATCAAAGAAGCACATAAAAATGGTACTCTGATGGAAATATTTGGAGCGGGAACCGCCGCGGTAATTAGTCCTATAAGCACCTTTGGCCATGGAGAGAAGATCTTCGATCTACCTGTGCTGGAAGAAAGCTACGCCACCATGTTCAAATCTAAGTTAATGGATATTCAATACAACCGATCTGAAGATCCATTTGGCTGGAGATACCGGGTGCTGTAATCTACAAGTGCGGCAGCACAAACTTTCAAAACATTAAGTGTCTTTATTAGGGGTAAAGGAAACTTGATATCTGTTATTTGGAGAGAATGTTCTCAATATCGGGTTTAAAATAATTGGGCCCTTTCAGTACTTTCCCGTCCTCACGATAAATAGGTTTACCATCGGCTCCCAACTTACTCATATTACTTCGTTGTATTTCATTGAAAACTTCTTCGATCTTTTCCTGCATCCCGTGTTCGATTATAGTACCGCAAAGAATGTATAACATATCCCCGAGCGCATCGGCTACTTCAACCAGATCATCTTTATTGGCTGCTTCGAGGTACTCTTCATTTTCTTCCCTCATTAGTTTGTATCGCAACAGGTTTTTTGCCTCTCCGAGGTTGGCCGTAGGTTCGTTTTTTATTCCGAGTCCGAATGCCGAATGAAATTCGTGTACCGCAGCAATTTTGTTTTTCATAAAGTGGGTTTAAGGTTGTATTTTTGAAGTCGTAAAACTACAAATTTATGTTCACTACCGGACAGTTGATCTTCTCTATTTGCTTTGTAATTGTGTTTGTAACCATTGTGGTTATTGCCTATCGTAGAGATAAAAAATTACACCGTCGGCATTACAAAGGAACTATCTGGATCCTGGTAGGTTTCCTGGTTTTCGTAGGCCTGTTGTTAATGGCAAAATGGTTACTGAAGCAATAGTGGCGATCTAGTGCTTTATCAGTTTCTTTCTGTGCACATTTCCGTTAAATCGAACCTCAACAATATATACTCCACCTGATATTACAGACAGGTCCATTTGATGGGTATTTCCAAATATTTCTTCTGAAATGACCACCTTACCCGTTACGTCCAATACTACTAATTGCCGTTCTGCCTCCGAAGGAAAATTTAAAAAAACCAATTCGCTGGCTGGGTTCGGATACATAGAAAAGACCGCGAAACTCGCACTATCCGAAGATAAAATCCCAGTTCCTTCTATTATCGTGATATGCTGATTAACGTTGAGATCCTCAAAATAATCCACGATACCACTTGGCCAGGTAACTCTCACGAAATCCACGTTGGTGGCATCGTTCAAGCCGAAGAATTCGTATGCACTATTCTGACCTAGATACCCTTCTCCACAAACCGTGAATTGAAGTTGGGTTCCATGAGTGGTTCCCACTTCAATAAAGGAACCGATGCCCATCCGGTTACCTTGTGTGCCCTCCAATTTAACTTTAAGCCAGTTATGGTTTTGAATACTAGTATTCTTCCACAGGAATATGTTTTGATCGTTGTTGTTCATCACAACAATGTCTGGGTAGCCATCATTGTCGATATCCCCTATCGCATTACCATAACTTTGTCGTGTATCATTCTCGAAACCAATACCCGTAGGGATGACAAAGGTGTGATCGCCCTGGTTCTCATAGTAGGCGGAAGGAAGATATACAGGATCAACCTCAAATTCACCACTCACATAGAGATCGGTAAATCCTTCGTTATCGCCATCGAGGAAGACCGCCCCCCAGCCTACACTGTTAAAGATCGTGCCGGTTGAAGCAGCCACATTGGTGAAGGTTCCATCTGCATTATTTCTGAACAGTACGTTACCGTTTACACCGGGAGGAGGGGGTGTAAATTCGGTATTGGTCACATAGATGTCCAACCACCCATCATTGTTGTAATCGCCAATAGTTGTACTCATAGCATCAATCTCTATCCCTGTCCCTGAGGATGCACTCACATTGGTAAAGGTTCCATCTCCATTATTTCTATACATCAAGTTGGGAGAGTCGTACTTATCATTAGCTACATACAGGTCCTGATCGCCATCCTTATCCATATCGAAAAAAGAAGCACAAAAGGACAAATATCCTGTGGTTTCCAACCCAGCTGCTATTGTCACATTGGTAAAGGTACCATCTCCGTTATTCTGGTATAGGATATTGGGTATGATCTGGTTCTCATCCCGAATTGAGTAAAAAACATCCAAATGCCGGTCGTTATTAAAATCTCCCCATGCAGCTCCGTAGGTATCGTAGATCACAGTGGGAAGGCCTGCAGCCAGTGTAATGTCTGTAAAGGTACCGTCACCGTTGTTTTGGTACAAACGGGACCAATCCTGGTCACTGGTTGCGAAAAAGTCGTTATCACCGTCATTATCAAAATCCACCCACATCGCTTGCCTCGATTGAAAACCGTTGCTGTCGATTCCCAGGTTTTCCTCCTGAAAAGTACCGCCCATATTCTTCAGGAAGGTGAAATTTCGGGAATTTGAGGCGGGTATAGTGATATCGTCAAGACCGTCGTTATTGTAATCGAAAAATGAGACTCCCGCTCCAAGCTGTATATTTCCATAAGCGATCCCCGCTCCAAGAGACTCGGCTTGATTTTCAAATTGCGCCTGGCCATAAATTAAGGCGAAATTAAACAATAGAACTACTTGTAAAACAGAGGGTATTAAAATCTTCATGACATTTAGGTTGGTAATAGTTTGCGATGGAAAAGATAAGCATTTATTACAAAATAAAAGCCCCGCGATTGCGGGGCTTTTTCTATCAATATGTGGTAGATTCTTTAGTTCGATAAATATCCGTATTCCTTCGAATAGTTAAGCATTTGCTCCTCGAAAGTATCCGGTTGTTTGATCATAAAACCAGTAATCTCACCTGCGTCATTGGTACTTGGAACGATAACAGGATTTACAAATCCACTATAGGGAGCAGATTTGAACTTGCTGTTTCTATCCAGCACTTCTTTGTGTATAACAGGATCTACTTTTACACCGTAGTCCTCAACCAGGGCTTTGGCAGCCTCGTAATCTCCTTCAGAAGTTATACGCTGAGTTTCTTTCAATAGCATCCCGAAGATCTCTCTTAATTTATTGTAATCCTTAATATCGTAGTAGGTTTTTCCATCACGAGTAACTTTCTCGATCACACCGTCTACCTGACCTTTTTCGAAGGCCCAGGCACTAACCCACTGCCTGTTACGCATATGAGATTCCTCCACATCATCACCAAGTTCAAGACGAATTAATTGCGTTAATAGTCCGTTACGAATATACCCGTCGTAAGCAGCTTTACCAGTTGCTTCCCAATCTTCAACAAGGCCAAGTTCCTGTAATTTCGGATCCATTAAATAATAAAGACCAAAAAGATCTGCACGTCCTTCTTCAATAGTCGATTTATAACTTTTCAGGGTTTCCTTGGGAGTTCCAACTCCCGGATTGATCTGTCCCGATGCATGTCCAACCACTTCGTGAAGTGCCGTGTGAAGTTTATCGGCCAATTGACCGTATTTCTTTTCAAGTTCGATCTCTTCCTCATCATGCGCAAATTCCTCAAGTCGACCACTTCCGCCGGCATTATTGTAGGCGTTGATTATGTTTCCAAGTGAAACAGATTTACTTCCGTGTTTCTGGCGAATCCAGTTGTTATTAGGAAGATTTACTCCAATAGGAGTACTAGGTGACGCGTCACCCGCTTCTCCAGCAACGATCACGGTCTTGTACGATACTCCTTTAACTTCTTTCTTCTTGTGCTCGGGCATGAGTGGTGAGTTATCCTCGAACCATTGTGCTTCTTTAGATAAGACGGCCATCTTTTTGGACATGTCGAAATCTTTTATCTCAACGATGGTCTCATAAGAGCCTTTATATCCTTTGGGATCGTTATACACCTCAATAAACCCATTGATCCAGTCTATATCTCCTTCGGTGGAATTCACCCAGGCCACCGAATAGTCATCCCAGGTTTCCAGATCTCCGGTTTTATAGTAGTCGATAAGAAGGCCTAGTGCTGTGGCCTGCTTTTCATCTTCGGCCACCCCTTTTGCTTTTTCAAGCCAGTAAATGATCTTATCGATAGCTTCTCCATATAGACCACCACTCTTATAAACTTTTTCTACCAAAACTCCATTTTCCTTCACCAATTTAGTATTTAATCCAACTTCGATAGGTTCTTCACTATCTACCTCAATAGCACCGTAGAATCGCTCTACATCGGCATTGGTAACATCGGGCCCATAAAAGTTAATG
This sequence comes from Pukyongia salina, assembly GCF_002966125.1. Classification (GTDB taxonomy): domain Bacteria; phylum Bacteroidota; class Bacteroidia; order Flavobacteriales; family Flavobacteriaceae; genus Pukyongia; species Pukyongia salina. The sequence goes on along the minus strand of NZ_CP027062.1, from coordinate 2,062,553 downwards.
GCACTTTCCAACACTATATCAGCATCTTTAGAAAGATTTACTTTTTTCGCATCCTTATCATTGAAGATCACATCGAAAGCTTCACCTTCCAAGGTTGTTCCAGTAGCCGTTAGTAAACTACGAAGATAATCTGCCGAGAAATCGGGCTTTATTTTAGCAGTACTGTAGTGATGATGTATCCCGTTAGAGAACCAAACTCTTTTCAGATAGATCTCGAAGTTCTTCCAATCTTCACTATTCTTATCACCGTTATAGGAAGTATAGATATTTTCCAGGGCTTTTCTAATGGTAAGGTTATGTCGATAATTCTGCGCCCACATAATATCACGACCGGCAAGACCTGCCTGTGTTAGATAGTAAACAAGCTTTTGCTCATCCAAGGATAGATCGTCCCAACCCGGGATCTGGTAACGTAATACTTTCAGGTCGGCAAATTGGTCGACCTGGTAATCGAAGTTATCAGCGACAACTTCTGCGACATCGGGGTTTTGTTGTTCATTATTCTTATCATCCCCGCACGAAATGAGCAATAATCCGCTCATAGCCATCGCTATAAAAAACGTACTCTTCATAGTATTGATTTTAAATTTCCACAAATGTAGCAAATCATTTCATGCTTTTAAAGATTTTAGGCACGTATAAAATTGATTATCTTAGCATAAACTATCAACTCCTCACCCTTATGAAAATCTTAAAATACATACTATTTCTACTGCTCATTGTGATTGTTGCAGGTGGCATTTACTTCGGGACAAAAGACGGCACCTTCGATGTTGCTAACACCAAAGTATTCGATGCTCCCGCAGAAGTTATTTACAATAATGTGAAGGATTTCAAGAACTGGGAAAGTTGGGGGCCCTGGGCGGAAGAAGATGCGAACATAGTCTACAATTATGCCGAAAAGACGGAAGGTGAGGGTGCCTCGTATTCATGGACAAGTGCCGTCATGGGAGACGGAACTATGCAAACCGTTAAAGTGATCCCTAACAAAGAGATCGACCAGAAGATCATCTTCAACACACCACTTGGAGATTCGGAAAGTGATATTTACTGGCGTTTCGAACCTGCGGAAGAAGCCGGTAAGACCAAAGTCACCTGGGGTATGAAAGGGGAACACAGTTTTTTGGAGAAAGTCTTTATGTCTTTTCAGTCTGAAGATTTCGAAACTGTTCTCCGGCAGATGTATGGCAAAGGCCTCGATAACCTGGAAGAGGAAGTTGGTAAGTCGATGAACGCATACACCGTCACAGTTGATGGACTTACCCGATATGGAGGGGGATTCTATATGTACAACACAACTTCCTCCAAGCTTTCGGAAATAGGTGAAAAGATAGGACCGATGATGGGGCAGTTGCACGATTATATGACACAGAATAATCTAAGTATGGCCGGGATGCCATTTACCATCTACCACGAGATAGATGAACAAAATGGCACAGTGATCTTTTCAGCAGCCATTCCGGTAGCGGCCCGCGTGATCACACCTAAAGGTAGTCCTGTATTATGCAATTATATGGAACCGGTTAATGCCTTAAAAACTACCCTTAAAGGTAAATACGAAAATCTATCCCAAGCATATGCCCAGGCCGAGGAATATTTGAAAACGAATAATATCACGGTCGATCCATCGCGGGATATGTTTGAGATTTACGCCAACGATCCGGGGATGGAACCTAACCCTGCAAACTGGGTTACCGAGATCTATATACCTGTTTTAACTCCTTCAATGTCCGGCTTAAATTAATGAAACACCTTCTTTTAGTATTTCTTGGCGGAGGTTTGGGTAGTGTCCTTAGATATGGTGTAGGTAAATGGGCAGGCGGTTCGTGGGCCCCGTTTCCCCTGGGTACTTTTACAGTTAATATATTGGGAAGTTTATTAATAGGGCTAATTATGGGCCTTGCCTTACGCAATAGCTCTGTTTCTCAAAGTTCGGTGTTATTTCTAGTGACAGGTTTATGCGGCGGATTCACAACCTATTCGGCTTTCGCTTACGAAAATTACAACCTGCTAAAGAATGGCGATCTGCTCACCTTTAGCCTATATACCCTTGGCAGCCTGGTACTGGGGTTTGCAGCGGTGTTCCTGGGAATATGGCTGGGGCGTCTACTTTCCTGATCCCTTGAAGTCTTTCATCCCCGCTTCTATACGTACAAAAAGATCATTCTCGCGGGGAGTGATAGGACAGGAATAATTTTCGTTATACACGCAGTATGGGTTGAAGGCCATATTAAAATCGATGATCATAGTATCCCCAGCAGGAATGGGGAACTCAAGATAACGCCCTCCTCCATAAGATCCATCGCCGCTGGTTAGGTCTGTAAACGGCACAAACAAAGTGTTACTCATGCCCGATCCGTCTTCAGATTCTGTACTTCTGTAAAGATTGAGTACGAGATCCCTGTTATAAAGACTGAAATGCGCTTCCCCAAATTTTACATATTCCGGTAATCGATCTGTATTGGTACGAAGAAGAAACGGCTCCTCTCCGGGAGTGCGTACAATTTTAGCTTTTACCCGGTAACCCAGATCGATGGGGTAATAATCCAACATCTTAAAGGTTGCCAGTCCTTCTTTGGTTAAAGGAGTTCGCGCCGGATCCTTGAACATTTCATTTTCGGCCGCTCGATACGCCTCAAGTTCACGTATAATTTCTCCTTTGCTCTGTGTCCACACAAGGGAGGAAGATATCAATGCAAAAAGCAAGAAAATGGTTCTCATAAAATGAATTTCAGTAAAGATAACCAATCGACTTCAGAAATAATTCCTACTTTTGAATTACAAAATAATAAAATGAAGGTCAATACATATATCCAAACCACCAACCAGAAAGTCACATCAACAGACTTCCGGCGATGTATGCATTGATTTATAAACACATAGAATAATTCGATTGTAAAACGTCCCGGTAGCTGCCGGGACGTTTTAATTTTATATAACCAACCAATAATGAAGAAACTATTTTCCACATATATCAGGAACTTCACAGGACTTTCCCGCGAGATCTGGTTACTCTCGTTGGTAACCTTTATAAACCGAGCAGGTGCCATGGTGATCCCCTTTCTTTCACTTTATCTGGTAAGCGATAAAGGGTTTAGCCTGCCGCAGGTTGGCTGGATCATGTCCGCCTACGGTCTCGGTTAGCTTGCTGGTACTTATGTTGGTGGTAGGTTAACAGATAATATTGGTTTTTACCGTGTTATTGTTTTGAGCCTTTTCCTTGGAGGCCTAGGTTTTATTGGCATCCAATTCCTGGATACTTTTTACAGTGTCTGTCTGGGGATATTTGTGGTGATCTTCCTTGCCGATTCGTACCGACCGGCAATTTTTGTTGCCTGTGATGCTTACAGTAAACCCGAAAATGTGACACGTAGTATTGCGCTTATCCGGCTGGCGATCAATTTAGGATTTTCCATAGGCCCGGTGCTGGGTGGATTGATCATTGCCCGGATCAATTACAACTCGTTATTCTGGATTGATGGTTTAACATGTATGATCGCGGCCGGTTTACTTTATTTCGTGCTAAAACCAAAAAAGGTTAGTAAGGATGAACCCAAAGAAATAGTTATAAAAGAAGGAGTTCCGCCTTACCAAAACTTTGCCTATATGCTGTTTTTTGTGATCATGGTGGCAAACGGTATCATGTTCATCCAGTACTTTTCGGTGATGCCATTATACTATAAGGAAGTTCATTTCCTTTCCGAAGATCTCATTGGCGCTTTGTTGTTTATCAACGGAGCGGTGATCGTACTTGTTGAAATGCCTTTGGTGGGCTGGCTGGAACGCATCCAGATCTCAAGAACAATGGCTACTTTCTGGGGTATCGTATTTCTGGCGTTGAGTTTTCTTGTGCTAAATCTAAGCAGCTGGACTGGCGTCCTAATTATTGGGATGCTTCTTATGACCCTGGGGGAAATGATCGGTTCTCCGTTTTCGAATGCCCTGGCACTATCTATGGCGCCCAAAGGACGCAAAGGAAGCTATATGGGTGTGTACAGCATGAGTTTTTCGCTATCGCACATCATAGGTCACAACAGCGGAATGAATCTAGTTAATTCTTTCGGTTATGATAGCACCTGGTATGTTATGTTCTATGTACTCATCGGGGTTGCCGTGATGGCACTATTCCTGTATCGATACTTGAAAAAATCGCCTAACTTTACTTCTTATTAAATATAATTATGAGGTCGTTTTTGTTAGTTTGTATTTTCTTCGGAATTTTAAGTTGTGGTAATTCTTCTTCGGAAATAAAAAAAGAAGGTAAAGATACTTCCGAAGCAAAAAAACAATTCCCCAAACTCGATACGAGCAGATACAATGTTGCCTTCCTAATCATGGACGGAGTCTACAATACCGAACTCACCGCGCCCTACGATATATTTCAACACACCATCTTTAGAGAAGGAATAAAGGCAATGAACGTATTTACAGTTGCCAATACCAATGAGGCGATCACCAGTTTTGAAGGGATGCGCATCCTTCCAGATCTAAATTATATAACCGATTCCCTCCCGCCCATCGATATCCTGGTGGTTCCCAGTGCCGAACACCATTTAGACACCGACCTGGAAGATGAGGCTATGCTGGATTTTGTACGAAAGGCAGACGCCCGGGCCCGGTTTGTTACCTCCCATTGTGACGGTGCCTTTGTTCTGGCCAAAGCCGGATTGCTAGACGGGATTGTGTCTACCACTTTTCCCAGTGATATAGATAAGATGCGAGAGATGTTTCCCGTACTGGATATTAGAAAGGAAGTCCTTTTTGTTCATGACGGCAAATACATAACATCTGCCGGAGGTGCAAAGAGTTTCGAAGCCGCCTTATATCTGTGTGAATTTCTATACGGAAAAGAAATTGCGCAGTCTCTGGCGCAAGGACTGGTGATAGACTGGAATCTGAACGCGGTTCCTCATTTGGTGATCGAATCTCCTAAAGATTAATTATACCGGTTTAATCTCGTTGTTAGCGATGGTATGGGAGAGCACGATCTGGGTTTTCGACTCCCCGTACACGATGAGCTGATCGATAAATTTTTCGAGGTGAAATTGGTTTTTTAGCACCACTTCCATGATGATGTTCTCGTTCCCTGTTATACGGTAACAGTTTAGCACTTCGTCATATTCCTTTACTTTTTCGAGAAAGGGTTTTAGTTTCCCCATAAAGGCACGTAAAGTAACGATGGCCTTTAATTGGTAGCCGGCTTCGAACGGAGATACCACCGTCTTATATCCATGGATAAGACCTGAGTCTTCCATCTTCCGTATTCGCTCTGCAACTGCGGGGGAACTAATACCAACCCGCCTACCAATCTCGGCATTAGAAAGACGCGCGTTTTCCTGCAAACATTTTAGAATTTTACGGTTTAGCACATCTATGTTCATTTTAAAGTATTTTCTTGTAAATTTTTAATTCTTAAAGTAAATATACATTTTTAATTTAAATTCTATATTAAAATCGATTTAGTTAGTAGTAAATTTGAGTGACTTTAAAAAAATTGCTTGCTCCAAAGATGATACCGAGTTTTCCAAATAAACTACCGCATTCGCCTATCTATAAAAAGGCGCAGGAGATCTTTACCCTATCCCGTCATATTTCGTCTTATATCACAGACGATCTAGCCGTGTTACGGGAGGATGGCAAGGAAGATCCATCGATCTATTTCGGGGGTGATATCGTACAGCAATCTATTTCGCTTGCCCCTGAAATTCTAAAGGCTGAAAGTCAGACCTACGCCGAAGAAAAGCACAAATACGCAGCTTCGGTTACGAGTTTGGTAAACAGGCTTTATAAAAACTGTGAACGCCTGGAACTTGCCAATACTAACGGGAAGGATTTTCTACCTATCCTAAGAGGTGAGATCAAGAAGTTTAGAAAGTTGCAGCGCAACTGGATGCTTACTTTATAAAGATCGAATTACGACTCACACACTTTTTCATTCCGAAAAAGTGGTTTACATGTTTAGACTCTGGAAGAAAGAGATCCTGTGTTGAGCACAGGATAAGCGACTCACACACTTTTTCGTTCCGAAAAAGTGGTTTATACATTTAGACTTGGGAATGAAGAGATCCTGTGTTGAACACAGGATAAGCGACTCACACACTTTTTCGTTCCGAAAAAGTGGTTCGCTGCTTACATGTTTCTGCGGTATTGTCCGCCAACCTTGAATAGTGAATTGGTGATCTGTCCCAACGAACAATACTTCGTGGCTTCCATTAACTTCTCAAAGAGATTTTCATTCTGAATTGCCGCGTGCTGGACCTCCCTGATCACCTCTACAGATTTGTCTTCATAGGTTTTATGGAGGTTTTTAAGCGTATCGATCTGCTGCTGTTTTTCTTCCTCGGTCGCTCTTATCACTTCCGCGGGTAGGATGGTTGGGGAACCTTTACTACTTAAAAAAGTGTTTACTCCAATAATTGGAAACTCTCCGGTATGCTTGAGGGTTTCATAATACAAACTCTCCTCCTGGATCTTACTGCGCTGATACATGGTTTCCATTGCACCTAGAACTCCCCCGCGTTCTGTGATCCGGTCGAATTCCTCCAGCACAGCCTCCTCTACCAGCTCTGTTAACTCCTCGATGATAAACGATCCCTGGATAGGATTTTCATTCTTGGCCAGCCCCAATTCCTTGTTGATGATCAACTGAATGGCCATCGCCCTGCGCACGCTTTCCTCTGTTGGGGTAGTAATAGCCTCATCGTAGGCATTAGTATGTAGAGAATTACAATTATCGTAAATGGCGTACAAGGCCTGTAAGGTGGTTCTAATATCGTTGAAATCTATCTCCTGGGCATGCAACGATCTTCCCGAGGTCTGAATATGATACTTCAGCATCTGTGCCCTTGGGTTGGCACCGTATTTATGCTTTAGAGCCTTAGACCATATTTTTCTGGCCACACGGCCAATTACCGAGTATTCCGGGTCGATCCCATTACTGAAAAAGAAAGAAAGGTTTGGTCCAAATTTATTGATATCCATGCCCCTGGACAGGTAATACTCAACATAGGTAAATCCGTTTGCAAGTGTAAAGGCCAGCTGCGTAATAGGATTGGCTCCAGCCTCGGCTATATGATACCCCGAGATGGAAACTGAATAAAAATTACGCACATTCTTCTCAATAAAGTATTCCTGCACATCCCCCATTAAGCGCAAGGCAAATTCGGTAGAAAAAATACAGGTGTTCTGTGCCTGGTCCTCTTTCAGGATATCGGCTTGAACGGTTCCTCTTACCAAACTTAAGGTTTTGGCTTTTATCTTTTCATAGACTTCTGAAGGAAGTACCTGGTCCCCGGTTACACCCAGGAGCATGAGTCCGAGCCCATCATTTCCTTCCGGTAAATCTCCCTGGTATTTGGGGCGTGCAGTACCCTTTTCTTTATAAATTTTTTCGATCTTCTTTTCAACTTCCTTCTCTAATCCCTGTTCCTTGATGTATTTCTCACAATTTTGATCGATGGCGGCATTCAGAAAAAATCCAAGTAACATAGGTGCCGGACCATTGATGGTCATACTCACGGAGGTCATCGCATCACTTAGATCGAAACCGGAATACAATTTTTTGGCGTCATCCAGACAGCAGATCGATACTCCGGCATTCCCTATCTTACCATAGATATCGGGGCGATGATCCGGATCATTACCATAAAGCGTTACACTATCGAAAGCAGTAGACAACCGCTTGGCAGGCATCCCAAGGCTTACATAATGAAATCTTCTGTTAGTGCGTTCCGGGCCACCTTCACCAGCGAACATTCTGGTGGGGTCTTCTCCCATTCGCTTAAATGGATACAGTCCTGCTGTGTACGGAAACTCTCCCGGAACATTTTCCTGAAGCACCCATTGCAGTATATCTCCCCAGGCCTCGTATTTTGGAAGCGCCACCTTAGGGATCTCTGAATTAGACAAAGACTTTGTATGTGTGTCTATGTTGATCTCCTTTCCTCTTACTTTAAAAGAATAGACCGGAGCTTTGTAACGGTTTACTTTCTCCTTCCAACCGATGATCACTTCCCAATTATGAGGGTCGAGGTCCATTTTCACACGGTCGAATTCACCTAGCAGAAGTTTTATAAATTCTTTATTTTCTTCGGAAGTAGCCTCAGCTTTAATATCCAGCCCGGCCTTATCCAGTGTGGGCTGCGTACCCAATACAGATTCTATGGTCTTGAATATTCCGAAGAGCTTTTGAGCAACCGCAACCTGAGCCGCAACCGTGTTGTCGTAGGCACGATTATTCTCGGCAATCTCTGAAAGATACCGGGTACGAGCCGGCGGGATCACGAATATCTTTTCAGACATTTCATCACTAATGGTATAATTGCTTTTCAGCCCGGCATTGGTCTTTTCGGCCAGCAGGTCCATAATAGCCTTATACAGTTGGTTCATCCCGGGGTCGTTAAACTGGGAGGCAATGGTACCATAAACCGGAAGCTCCTCTTGTGGTGTATCCCAGAGGTTATGATTCCGCATGTATTGTTTCTTTACATCTCTAAGTGCATCCAGCGAACCCCGTTTATCAAACTTGTTAATTGCTACGAGATCGGCAAAGTCCAGCATATCGATCTTTTCCAGTTGTGTTGCAGCCCCAAATTCGGGAGTCATCACATATAGAGATACATCACTGTGGTCCAGGATCTCGGTATCGCTTTGGCCTATTCCGGAAGTTTCCAAAACGATAAGGTCGTATTCGGCGGCTTTCAAAACTTCAATAGCTTCAGAAACATATTTGGATAATGCAAGATTACTCTGGCGTGTGGCCAGACTACGCATATACACTCTTGGAGAATTGATAGCATTCATACGTATCCGATCTCCTAACAAGGCGCCTCCGGTCTTGCGTTTGGAGGGATCCACAGATACCAGCCCAATGGTCTTGTCGGGAAAATCTATTAGGAAGCGTCTTACCAGTTCGTCCACCAGGGAAGATTTTCCCGCTCCCCCGGTTCCGGTAATACCCAGTACCGGTGTTGTGATGGTTTTATTCTTTTCGTGGATCTTAGCGAGAGTTACTTTGGCGATCTCCGGGAAATTCTCAGCCGAGGAGATCACCCGGGCGATAGCTCCCGGATTTTTCTTGTTTAGCTCAGTAATTTCGCCGTTTAAGGAATCCCCAATGGGAAAATCGGCTTGCTTTACAAGGTCGTTGATCATGCCCTGTAGTCCCATCTCGCGGCCGTCGTCCGGCGAATATATACGGGTGATCCCATAATCCATTAAGTCTTTTATCTCGCTGGGAAGGATCACTCCCCCTCCTCCACCAAATATCTTTATATGTCCGGCACCTTTTTCCTGCAACAGATCGTACATATATTTAAAGTATTCGTTATGTCCCCCTTGATAGGAGGTCATTGCGATAGCATTGGCATCCTCCTGAATAGCAGTATTTACAACCTCTTCCACGCTTCTATCGTGCCCAAGATGAATTACCTCAACCCCGGTTGCCTGAATGATCCTGCGCATGATATTGATGGCTGCGTCGTGACCATCGAAGAGGGAAGCGGCGGTGACAATTCTTACTTTATTTTTTGGTTGATACGGTGGAGTTTGTTGCATTTGTAAGTACGGTTATAAAATGTGGAGCAAATTTACTAAAAAGGTAATAAATTACTGCCTTCAGCCAAGATTTAACCTTTCGAAAAAAATACTAAAATTTGCTTGAATATTGAATAATTTTGTATATTGCGTGTTCAATATTAAACAACAAATAACTTAATTATTATGAAAAAAATTTACTTATTAGCATTGGCGTTATTTGCATTTACCTTTGTGAATGCTCAAATAATCGATGACAACATGGAGTTCTACACTTTAGGTGAAATGGGAACTCAGAATGCAGGTACTTGGACCAGTTGGACAAATGACGGTGGAGCATCTAATGATGGATTTGTAGTTGTGGATACTCAAAGTAACTCTGGTGACCAATCAATTCTTGCTGAAGGTGGTCAAGGTAGAGACCCTCTATTATTATTAGGAAACCAGACTTCTGGTGACTACACTTTTAGATGGGAGTTTTACATTCCTTCTGGAAAAGAAGGATATTTTAACATTCAGGGAGAGATTCCAGCTCAAGGAACTCCTCTAAGTGGTGTTTGGAATTCTGGTGACATCTACTTCAATGAAGGTGGAAGTAACCCAGGTGTTGTTTCTGACACAAACGGAGATCTTTCTATGTTGAGTTTCCCACACGATCAGTGGTTTACTTGTATTCTTTATGTAGATGTTGACAACCTAACGTATCAGTTGACTATCGGAGCTAACTCTTCAGCTGCTATTCCTTTCTCAGGTACAGGTGATACTACGCTAGGAGGAATTAACTTCTATCCTGGTTCTGCTGTTTCTGAAATGTATGTTGACGATGCATACTACGTTCAAGGTCCTCTTCTTAGCACAGGTGACTTAGAAGAAACTGCTGTAACTGTATATCCTAACCCAGTGAAAGACATCCTTAACATCAGTACTACAACTGTTGTAGACTCTGTTGTTGTTTATGACGTTCTTGGAAAAGTTGTTCTTCAGGCTCAGCCAGACACTGTTTCTCCAAGTATCGACATGAGTGCACTTTCTTCAGGTGCTTACATGGTACAGGTAAATATTGGAAATGCTACTAAAACTGTAAAAGTTATCAAATAAGCATTTACTTTAGTACAATATACTTTATAAGAAAGCCCTTCATTTTGAAGGGCTTTTTTTATATTTAGTGCCTCTTAAAAATTTTCCTATGCGCTTAATTAAAATTGCCTTTATCTTCACCTTTGTATTTATATCTACCTCCTGTGCCGAATTACAGGGAATAGCCGGCAGTATACCCGGACAAGGGGGGATCGATCCGGTAATGATCGGGAACGGCCTACGACAGGCTCTCGATTTCGGAATCGACAAACAGGTTAGCAAGCTTACCCAGAAGGATGGATTCTACAAAAACCCTTTGGTTAAGATCCTTCTTCCGGAAGAATTACAAAAAGTAGATCGAACGTTAAGGAACATTGGGTTGTCCAAACTAGCCGATGAAGGGCTAAAGGTGTTAAATCGCGCCGCGGAAGACGCCGTAAAGGAGGCTACTCCTATTTTTGTTGATGCAGTAAAGGGAATTACTTTTAACGATGCAAAGAATATTCTTCTAGGGCCGGACAATGCGGCGACTACCTACCTTGAGAACAGAACCAACCAGGCTTTATATAACAAATTCAATCCTGTAATACAGAATTCATTTTCGAAGGTTGGAGCAGATCAGGTCTGGGCAAATATTATAAATAAATACAATACCATTCCTCTGGTGAATCCTGTAAATCCGGATCTAACCGATTATGTAACCAACGAAGCCCTGAAAGGAGTTTACACCATGATAGCGGTTGAAGAAAAGAATATCAGAACCAAAATAAATTCAAGGACGACGACCTTGCTAAAGCAAGTATTTGCACTTCAGGATTAAACGTTAAACTATTTAACTACTTTCCCCCTAGTAACTTAAATTTTATTATTGCTTTAACCTCTCTTTCAGTAAAATTTTCAACTTCCAAAAGTACCTTTGCGAAAAGGATTCACCAAGATGTTGAAATGGTTTAAAACTAAAACGGAGATTGACAAATTAAAAGATCGGTACTGCAGATTGATGAAGAAATCATTCAAAATTGCGCCTAGGGACCGAAAAAAGAGTGATAAACTTAGAAAGGAAGCAAAGGTTTTATACGACCGGATCAAAAAGTACGATACTCAAAAAGAAGCCAGTTAAGCAACTCTCATTTTTCTATTTTTTCTGCATTAATTTTTTCATCTCAAGCTGCAATACAGTGGCAGCCTCTGCTGCGGCGTCGGCAAAATCTTTACCTTTGGACGCGTAGAGGATCCCACGCGACGAATTTACCAAAAGACCAATATTTTCGGTCATTCCATATTTACAAACTTCAGAAAGGCTTCCACCCTGGGCGCCTACTCCCGGAATCAATAAAAAACTCTCCGGTATGATCTTTCGGATGTCGGCCAGGTATTCGGCTTTGGTGGCGCCCACTACATACATCAACCTATCGGAATGTTTCCAGCCTCGTGAAGTGAGCAATACTTCTTTGTACAATTCGGAATCCCCGATCTTTTTAGTTTGAAAATCGAAGGCGCCTTCATTCGATGTTAAACCAAGTAAAATGGTATGTTTACCCTCTACAGCCAGAAAAGGCTCCACCGAATCTTTCCCCATGTACGGGGCAACCGTAATACTATCAAAATTCATCTCCTTCAGAAATGCATTGGCATACATAGCAGAAGTATTGCCTATATCCCCACGTTTAGCATCGGCTATAGTGAATATTTCAGGATGGTGTTCATTTAAATAACCTATGGTCTTTTCTAACGACTTCCAACCTTTTAGGCCGTAAGCCTCATAGAAGGCGATATTTGGTTTATATGCCACAGCAAGATGGTGTGTGGCATTTATTATAGCTTTATTGAATTGAAAGATTGGATCGTCTGTATCCAGAAGATGTGCCGGTATCTTGTTCAGGTCTACATCCAACCCAATACACAGAAAGGATTTCTTTTTATGAATTTCAGAAATAAGCGATTCTAATTTCATATTTAGAATGTTTCTCCGGCTTCTTTTAATTTTTCGGTATTACTCACAAGCTGTAATTCGTCAATAATTTTCTGGATGTCTCCGTCAATAATATTACTAAGGTCGTAAAGCGTTAAATTGATACGGTGATCTGTTACCCGTCCCTGGGGATAATTGTAAGTACGGATCTTCGCACTTCGGTCTCCACTGGTAACCATAGAGCCACGTTTTTCGGCATCTTCAGCTTGTTTTTTGGCTAGCTCCAGATCGAACAGACGAGAGCGAAGAACTTTAAAGGCCTTCTCCTTATTCTTGTGCTGCGATTTCTGATCCTGGCATTGCGCAACAAGTCCGGTTGGTTCGTGCGTTAATCGCACAGCCGAATAGGTAGTATTCACAGATTGGCCACCGGGACCACTGGAACAGAAATAATCAATACGCACATCTTTAGGATCGATCTCGACATCGAACTCTTCAGCCTCGGGAAAAACCATGACAGTTGCGGCGCTGGTATGCACCCTTCCCTGTGTTTCGGTTTGTGGTACCCGTTGAACACGATGAACGCCTGCTTCAAATTTAAGGGTACCGTACACATCATCACCTTCAATCTCAAACTGAATTTCTTTATAACCGCCGCTGGTTCCTTCACTAAAATCCACTACACTCGTCCTCCAGCCTTTGCTTTCACAATATTTGGCGTACATGCGGTAGAGATCGCCTGCAAATATACTCGCTTCATCACCACCTGTACCGGCTCTTATCTCCATGACTGCATTCTTGGCATCTTCCGGATCCTTGGGTACCAGTAGAAATTTTATCTCTTCCTCCAGTTGAGGGATTTTCGCGTTCGCTTCATCTAACTGCATCTTAGCCATTTCAACCATTTCGGGATCACTGCCGTCCTTTATGATCTCTTCCGCTTCCTCAATACGTTCCCTGGCAGTTAGATAAGCTTCCCGCTTATCCATAAGAATACGAAGGTCTTTATATTCCTTATTTAGTTCTATATACCTTTTCTGATCGCTTATGATATCAGGCTGAATGATAAGGTCACTTACCTCGTCGAATCTCTGCTTTACTATCTGAAGTTTTTCTAACATAAATCTTTCTAATCCTGCAAATTTACAATAAATACCAATTTCCGGCGGGATGTATCAACGGATATGGCTAATATAAAAATTGGCCGTGTGGAGTTTCGATGGTGAGCTTTTTTCCTTCGGAAGAAGCCTCAACCCTTCCGATATTCCTGGCATCAATATCGAATGATTTTGAAATGGAAATAATTTCGGCTGCTACGGCTTCAGAAACATATAATTCCATCCGGTGGCCCATATTAAATACCTGGTACATTTCCTTCCAATCTGTACCGCTTTCCTCCTGGATCAATTTGAATAAAGGCGGAATGTCGAACATGGAATCCTTAATAATGTGCAGGTTTTCAACAAAATGAAGGATCTTAGTCTGTGCGCCTCCACTGCAATGTACCATCCCATGTAAACTTTTCCTATCAATATTTGATAAGATCTTCTTTATAACCGGTGCATAGGTTCGTGTGGGCGATAACACCAGTTTTCCGGCATTTAACGGACTACCATCTACCGCATCGGTTAATTTCCTGCTTCCCGAAAAAACCAAGTCGTTCGGCACAGCATGATCAAAACTCTCGGGGTATTTTTCGCTAAGGTATTTTGCGAAGACATCGTGCCGGGCAGAAGTTAGTCCATTACTACCCATACCTCCGTTGTATTCACTTTCATATGTAGCCTTTCCGTAGGAGGCCAGGCCAACGATCACATCTCCTGCAGCAATATTACCATTGTCTATAACGTCCTCACGTTTCATACGAGCTGTTACCGTAGAATCTACAATGATGGTTCGTACAAGGTCGCCAACATCGGCAGTTTCGCCGCCGGTTGAATGGATGGTGACGCCAAATTTCCCAAGATCTGAAATTAGTTCTTCGGTGCCATTGATGATTGCAGAGATCACTTCGCCTGGGATAAGATTCTTATTACGACCAATGGTAGAGGACAAAAGTATATTGTCTGTCGCACCTACACATAAAAGATCGTCAATATTCATGATAAGGGCATCCTGAGCTATACCTTTCCAAACCGATAAATCCCCGGTTTCCTTCCAATACATATAGGCGAGGGATGATTTTGTACCTGCCCCATCTGCGTGCATCACCAGGCAATGATCGTCGTCACCCGTTAAATGATCGGGTACGATCTTACAAAAGGCTTGTGGAAAAAGTCCCTTATCAACCTTACTAATGGCTTTGTGAACGTCTTCTTTAGAGGCCGAAACACCTCTTTGTGCATACCGTTTAGAAATTTCCTGGCTCATGTTCAAATTTGAATACAAAAGTACGGAATAAAAAAAAGCTCACAATGTGAGCTTTCTTTTATATTATACATCTTATTGCCAATCGGGCATAAAGGCGTCTTCATGCCGAAGTTCCCGGGAATCCTGGGTGGATAGATCCAAACGCATTACATCTTTTTGAGAAAGTCCGTCATTGGATGTATTGGTAAACATCACAAATGCTTCATTTGGTGAAAAGATTGGATCGAGATCGTTGGTACCATCCGGTTTATTGTCGGACACGTCTGTGGCTGTCATGGTATTCCTATCGTAAATAAACATTCTGGAATCTAATCGTCGATAATCTTCATTCTCAAAACCAGACACATCATAAGAATACAACACTTTCTGGTCATCGATGGACAGATCCAATCCTCCCACAGCACCATCTACACCGTCTAAAATAGTGTCCAGCACAACTCCCGCTTCATTGATGATATAGATCTTAGCATCGTATCCCTGTAAGTTGTTTGTTTTTAGTACTATTAGATCACTAGTTTCACTAACGACCACCTCAGATATGAGCGATCCGTCCGGAGTTTGATATAATTCTACCGTCCCCAATCCATTGAATTGTACTCGATACAGTTTATCAAATCTTGGATAGTATATACTCACTCTGTCTTCCGGCCAATCAATATTGATTTCGTCCAAATTGAATCCATTTGGTTTTACTGGGCCAGTGATCTTCCGTTTTTCGGAGCCATCTCTGTTCATTATAAAAATATCCACATTAGAGCCGTCATTCTGAAGATAAGCGATCTTATTTGCACGAACGTTTCTTCGTGGTCTGTAGCTGTTTACTTCTGAAGAGGTAAGCTGGAATTCCTGTCCGTTCTCATCGGCGGAGAATATCACGTTATTACCATTGATCTTTCGTACAAAAAGTACTCTGTTATCCACCGGAGCACTAATTACTTCGAAGGCGCTTACAGCACTTATTACCGGATCGTTGATCTCGTCTGTTGCTGTTACCTGCCATACATACTGTGTACCTAAAGTTAATGGAGAATAAGTAAGCGTAGTATCGGTA
This sequence comes from Pukyongia salina, assembly GCF_002966125.1. Classification (GTDB taxonomy): domain Bacteria; phylum Bacteroidota; class Bacteroidia; order Flavobacteriales; family Flavobacteriaceae; genus Pukyongia; species Pukyongia salina. Next base: position 2,046,609 of record NZ_CP027062.1, on the reverse strand, counting down.
AGGTTTTCGAACAGCAGTACTTCGTTGGTATCCACATTTCGCAATTCCAGAGAATACGTAATAGGGTCTTCTTCAGGATCTGTACTATTCCAGCTAAAGATCGCCTCTATACTTTCAAGGACTTCATTATCCGCAGGCGATAACAAAACCGGTGCTGTAGGCGGTCTGTTATTAGCGGTGGACGGATCAAGTTCGAACACCACATTGGAGGTTACATTGGCATTGATGGTAGCCGGTTCGAAATCGGCTATATAACCATCTGTTCGCGCTTCCACCGAATAATCCCCTACCAGAATATTCTCAATAGTGAAATTTCCCGATGAATCGGTAAATACGGTACTGGAAACCGGGTTCGTTGCAATTCTAACATTTTCCAAAGGTGCATTGGACCCCGAGGCAACCACTTTACCCTTTAGTGTCCCAAATTCGTTCTCACCAATTTTGTCTTCATTACATGAAAACAAAAGCAGAAATGTAGTTGCTATAAGTGCTATATATTTAAAACTCCCTTTCATAATTTTCCGCTTATCGGTTAGTTTTTAATTTTGTTCTTTTAGAACCGAAATGATAATTGATTCCGGCTGAGAAGGTGAAGAAAAAGTCGTCACGTCTTCCGTTAATTTCGTTGTCTATTTTATCTGAAAAAGTTGCGTTCCAATCTCCTTTGGCTATAAAGGAAACCCGATTGGATGCCTGATATTCGAGTCCTGCGCCAAATTTCAGAAAGAAAAAAGCATCCATCTTCTGCAGGTATAATTCGGGCGAATTGTCTACAAAAAGCAGCACTCCCGGTCCTGCATAAGCAATAGGCGCCAGCCTGTCGTTAGGCAAAATATTGTATTCAATAGTTGCAGCTTCAGACAACCACCAGTGACTTGTATCGGTATTGGAATTAAGTCTGAAGAAATTTGTTGTGAGACCTAAGCTAAGCGCATGTATAAATCTATACTTATACCCCAATTCCATATTATAATCCAGGATCCCGGTATTAAAATCGCCATCCACGTATGCAAGTCCGAAGGACGCATGAGCCGAGTGACGGTAATCATGATCCAGGAATTCACGTTCGTACAGATCTGTCTTGGACTCCAGTTCTTTCTCTAGTAGATATTGTTCTACTACTTCCTTGTCCTTTTCCGGACCATCCAGGGTTACCCAAAGTTGATCCTTGATACCTTCATATATTAAAACTTCTACAGCTTTTTCGATTGCTTCCTGAACTGCTATCTGTGCAGGTTCATTTTTTGTGAAACCAGTTTCAGCTTCCAACAATCGCTGGAAATTAACGTACCTGAAGATACCAACATCCACGGCCTGTGAAAGTATGGTTTTAGACACATTTACCGTTTTAAGAATCTCTCCCGTAGAGGTAGAAACCGCTCTAAGATAGATCGTGATCCGATCCTGACGATATTGAGACGATCCTCCCACTCCAAAATATCTTGCACCCACACCACCGGTTAAAATGTTTGTGTCGTAAGAGATTATACCACCTTCCAGTAGAACTCCGGCGAAGAGTAGCGGACTTAAACGCTGATTGCGTTCATCGTCGGTTCTCAGGTATTCCTGTCTTGTGGTTCTAATGATATTTCTCTCATTGAGAAGGTTGGCAAAGTTCTCACGTTCAATGGGGGTAAACCATTTTGAATCTTCCAGTGCCTTTATCAATATGGTAGTTGCACCCTGCGTAACAGCCGTACTAAAGGTACTTCCTGTTTCTATATTTTTATATTGTCCCGTCTGGTCTTTGAAATTATAGACCCCTACCACAATAGGTTTATCCGGGAGTGGTAATTCGAGCAACTTTTCTGTTTGATTCGTATTTTCCGCTATTCGTGCTTCCTGATTCCCAATAGGCTGGTTCCAATAGGCTCCGCAACTGGTGAATAGAATGAATAGTAGTAGAATACTTATTTTACCAATTATCTGTTTCATATATGTTATCCGTTTGGAACGATCACCTGGGTCTGTTCCCCGGTTGTGATGTCTAGAATATTTATTACCAGTCCTTCTGTAGATTCGAAGACTTCGTATTCAAAATTACCACTGCGGGAAGTTCCTAATGGAGGTGTCCCACCGCCGAATTGATTATTGAATTGATTATTTAATAATGAATCGAAACCCGTAAGATCACCAAATCCGTCGATTCCCAGGGAATTATCACTAAAAGGATTCTGTGCATTTGCCGAGTTTAGCAGCCAGGTATAATTAAAGGGATCTCCACCAAAAGCAGGATTCTTAGGAGTATAAGTAAGCTGTTGTGCAAACCCGTATGTACCTAAAGATAGAAATAAGATGAGTATTAGGTGTCTCATGATCAATTATTTATACTGTTTAACAATATCCTTTTGTTTTTCGAGGTCGTCGAAATAAGCAAGGGTTCTACGCAAGGCAATCTCCACCATCCCACTAATATAGTCATTCTGCGGTCTTATGAAAAATTCCATAATCACCTCTTCATCTATCCTTACTTCAATTTTAGTATTATTAGCTATAGCCAATACTTCTTTAATGGTCACGATCTTTGGGCCATCAATATTTGCAGCCAAGTAACCGGAATAATATTGTGAATAAAAATCCCTGCCTGGTTTGGTCTTGGTATCTTCAAGCACGATTCCTCTTAGTTCGACGCCATCACTTTTGGCGAATTCTGTTCGGACATCGGTATTTTCTTGTGGTTTTAACACGATCTTCTTATCACCGGAATCATCGTTAAGAACAATTCGATCTTTTCCCAGAAGATTATTTTCCAGATCGTAGATGCGTAATAAGATGATCACCTTATTACCATCGTCTATATTTATTGTAGTAGTGGAAAGTCTTTTCTTTTCGCCGGGCTGAAGTACAAAGCGCCCGTTCTGCTCATTGTTGGAGACATTGCCGAAGTCGTCTGATTTGTATACGTTTAGAATATAATTAAGACTCCTGCTAATTTGAGACTTATTATATCCAGAACCGGTAATATCCACGAATTCCGAATTGCGGTCTAAAATGATCTCAGCTGCGATTTCGGTATTATAAACTTGAGCAACACCAGAATTAGCAAAAAAGATCAAAAAAGCCAGCATACAATAGTGTATGTATGGTTTTTTGAACATTACTGTCGCTTTATATTCCTAACAATTACAGTTTGATTACTTCCCTGCATGTTTATCTTCATCCTATCAGACAAGGTATTTTCGCCAAGTATAAGTAACCGTTGGTTAGTCCCTGTTTGGGTAACCTGGCCACGATGGAAAAATTTTGTCCCTGAACCAATATCATAGAAAATATTATTATTGCCACGCTGGAGAATTAATTCGTCCACACCAACTGCTTCAAGGCCAACATATGCTTCGTTATTGTTTCCTTGCTGAAAAGCTGATATATTACTGTAAACCGATTTTACTTCGGAAGTAAATTTATTGTTATTACCAACCTGTCGAATAAAAACTGCATTCGATACAGAGTTATTTGAAGGTGTATTGGTTTTTAAAAATTGAGAAGTATAAAGACTGAGCTGTTCGGCACTGCTGCCGGATACACTCCTTGGGGTAATCTCCACATTCTTATATGTTTGACCCATGGCGACACTGACTGAAGAGAAAGTAATGAGCGCAATAAGGTATATGCGATTACAAAGGTTCATTTTAACTTAGTTAGGTTTATGCTGTTACCTTACTTTGAAGGTAGTAATTTTGATAGTCAATAAAAATGCTTGTTCAATATAATTATGAACAATAGATAATGAGTAAGAGGGTTTTTTACAACCCTCTTACTCACTAAAAAATCTTATAGTCCACCGTTGTGTTGGTTAACTATAGAACTGTTTCCAGCTCCTAATTGAACAACAGTACTCATGTGTCCAAGACCATGCTGATGAGTGTAGCTAAAGTTGTAAAGTCCAACTTGTAGTACATCAGAGTCATTCCAACGTCCATACTGCTCAGTCCAGCTTCCGTTTCCAACTCCTAATTGAAGAAGGTCAGAATCGTTGTTTCTTCCGTGCTGATCTGTAACAGCCCAGTTTACGAAACCAAATTGAAGAGTAGTAGAAGTATTTCTTCTTCCTAGCTGGTGTACACCTGCATAGTTTCCTCCACCAATTTGAAGAGCATAAGAGTCATTTCTTCTTCCTTCTTGAAGAGCTTCAGCTTTGTTGAAAGCTCCAATCTGGATAGCATCGGCGTCGTTACGACGACCATACTGAGAAATGTCAGACTCGTTAAGAAGTCCTCTTTGGTAAACGTTAGCATCGTTACGACGACCTAGTTGGTAGTTGTCGGAATCGTTTCCGGCACCAGCTTGATCTACGTTAGATACGTTACGGCGACCTCTTTGGTCAACTTCAGAATAGTTAGCCAATCCAACTTGTAATACGTCAGATTCGTTAAGGATTCCTCTTTGATCTACATCAGATCCGTTGAAAAGACCTATTTGGTCAACTTCAGAATCGTTAGCAAAACCTAATTGGAATACGTCAGAATCGTTCATAAATCCAGTTTGATCTACATCGGAACTGTTAAGGATACCTACTTGTAGGACATCACTGTCATTAAATTGGGCGAAACCAACTGTTGCAAATAAAAGTGCTACTGCACTCAAAACTACTTTTTTCATAATTAAAAAAATTTAGAGGTTATATATTGATTAATAGTAATTCAAAATGTCAATGTAATATTAGTCGATAACTTCAACGCAGAAGTTAATACAACGTATTACTTACGTTAATTCATTTAGGGATAGAAAGTGAAAGAACTTTTACGTAACTTTCTACTTTGTCAAAACCAGAACTTTTAGGAGATAATTCATAAGTGAGATTCGGGGGCTCAATACTTATTGGTTTGTTTTTTCAGTCAAACGATAAAGAATGGAGGAGAGTATTTTATCATTTAACTTAGACCAAATATCACACTTATAAATTGAATATGAAATACGAGTATATACGTATATTTCTGTAAATCAGTACCTTGTAGTCCTTTTCCTACTTTGTAGGAGAAAGTTTACAGACAAGAAACACAAAATGAACGTCCAACTGGAAGATAATTTCAATTCCAGAGAATGTTAAAATTTTGTTAAAGAAATTTTATCGAAAAGGATTTCGAAAAATAAGGGTCGTTTACTAAAAACGACCCTTATATATAGGAGAGATTATCGTGTGAACAGCAGCTCACGGTATTTGGTCAATGGCCAGATCTCATCATCTACCAATAACTCCAGCTTGTCGCAGTGGTAACGGATCTCATCGAAATAAGGTTTCACCTTATCACAATATGCAAATGCCCGCTTTTCTGCATCCTCTATTTTGTTTGCTTTCTTGCGTTCATTAATCATATCTGTAATTCCTTTGTTGATCTGTGCGATATGCTCACTAATGCTCTCAATAAGCTGCATTTGTTCACCGGCAAACTTCTTGAAAGTGCTTCCGTAGATATTCTTCAACCCCTGTACGTTCTCTATCAATAAATTCTGATAACGAATTGCAGTAGGTATTACGTGATTTCTTGCGATATCTCCCAGCACTCTACCTTCAATCTGAATGTGCATGGCATATTCTTCCACCTGAATCTCATGACGGGCTTCGATCTCTACCTTGGTCATGATGTCCAGATCCTCATATAGTTTTATCGCCTTCTTGGATACATTCGCTTTCAAGGCCTGAGGAGTGGTTTTATTATTGCTAAGTCCGCGTTTGGCTGCTTCCTTTTCCCAGGCTTCGCCATAACCATCTCCTTCAAATCTAATCTTCTTAGACTTCTTTATATATTCTCTCAGTACGTTAAAGATCGCGTCATCCTTCTTCATCTTCTTGTCCTTGATAAGGCCATCTACACTCTCCTTGAATTCGATAAGCTGCTGCGCTACGATAGCGTTAAGTACCGTCATAGGCATAGCGCAGTTGGCCATAGAACCTACCGCTCGAAGTTCGAACTTGTTTCCTGTAAAGGCAAAAGGAGAAGTACGGTTTCGGTCTGTATTATCCAGAAGGATCTCCGGGATCTTCCCAACAACATTTAGTTTAAGTTCTGTTTTCTCCTGTGGTGATAACTTGCCGTTCGTAACCTTCTCTAATTCATCCAGGACTTCGGTTAACTGAGAACCAATAAATACCGAAATGATAGCGGGTGGTGCTTCATTGGCACCCAAACGGTGATCGTTACTCGCACTTGCGATAGCCGCTCGAATTAATTCTTCGTAATCGTGAACCGCCTTTATGGTGTTTATAAAAAAGGTTAAGAATTGAAGATTCTTCATGGGAGTGCTTCCCGGGCTCAATAAGTTGGTACCTGTGTTGGTAGCAAGAGACCAGTTGTTATGTTTCCCACTTCCGTTGATTCCGGCAAATGGTTTCTCATGAAACAACACCATAAAATTATGACGATCTGCTACTTTGTCCATTACGTCCATCAACAGGGAGTTGTGATCTACGGCCAGGTTAGCTTCTTCAAAAATAGGTGCAAGCTCGAACTGGTTTGGGGCAACTTCATTATGCCTGGTTTTCACAGGCACCCCTAATAACATACACTCTGTTTCAAGATCGCGCATATAATTAAGGACACGTGTTGGAATGGAACCAAAATAATGGTCGTCCAGTTGCTGTCCCTTAGCCGATGCATGCCCTAGCAAGGTTCTCCCGGCTAGAAGTATATCCGGACGGGATGCCGCCAAGGCCTTATCGATTAGGAAATATTCCTGCTCCCAACCTAAAGTTGCATTTACCTTGGTCACGTTTTTATCGAAGTACTTGGCCACAGCTGTTGCAGCCTTATCCACAGTTTGCAACGATCTCAATAATGGAGTTTTATTATCCAGCGCTTCTCCGGTGTAGGCTACGAAGATAGTGGGGATACATAAGGTGGTTCCATAGATAAAGGCTGGTGAAGTAGGGTCCCAAGCCGTATACCCCCTTGCTTCGAAGGTATTTCGAATACCTCCGTTGGGGAAGCTGGATGCATCCGGTTCTTGTTGTACTAATTGTCCGCCACCAAATTTCTCGATAGCCTGTCCATTCTCGACAGTTTCGAAAAAAGCATCGTGCTTTTCTGCGGTTGCGCCCGTTAAAGGTTGAAACCAGTGTGTATAGTGAGTGGCTCCTTTGGAGATGGCCCACTCTTTCATTCCTGTTGAAATATGATCTGCTACGGCGCGCTCTATCTTGCTGCCATTTTCGATCGCATCCATTACACTTTTATACGAATCTTTGGTTAAGTACTGGCGCATTGCATGCTCGTTGAACACGTTGGCACCAAAAATAGAAGACCGTCTTTCAGGTTCTGTGACGGCTATCGGTTTGCGATTAAAAGTCTCTTTTAACGCACGAAATCGTAGTGTAGACATAATTGTACTGTAAATTTTAGGGTTGAACGAGGCAAAAATAACTTTTTTAAACAGAGACCCCCCTCTTTTTTTAATAAAAGTTATTAAAAATTAACACTAAGGTGTTCATAACCCCCCTAAAATTTACTTTATATTAAAAAAATGTACTCGTTGCTTGGAAAGAAGAATAATTAGTTGAGAAACGCCATGCTTACAAACAGGGCGTACGCAGTAACAATGATCACCCCTTTATAGCGTCCAATCTCATATTTTCTCGGAATGAATGCCAGCGGAATAAGAACAGCAGCAAACCCTATCATCCAGAAAATATCATTGCTTAGCACTTCTTCACTTTTTACAGCAATAGGCTGAATAACCGCCGTGATCCCAAGTACCGAAGCAATGTTGAAAATATTGGAACCGATTAGGTTCCCCAATGAAATGGCTTTCTCCTTTTTAAGGGCTGCGATCACCGAAGCGGCTAGTTCGGGTACACTGGTACCTACAGCGATCATAGTAACCGCTATTACCCGTTCACTTACACCCAGCGTGGTAGCCAGATCAACCGCACCATTAACCAGAAGCTCACTTCCTCCCCATAATGCAAGTCCGCCAATTACCAACCACAAAACGATCTTCACGTTAGACACTACAGCTAAGGTATCGTCTACTTCTTCAGGTGAAGCTTTCGCCCGGCCTCCTCCCCTTGCCCTCCTTATTAATAAAAAGAGATAGACAAGTAGTAAGAGAATAAACACCCCCCCTTCCAGCCTGTCGAGTTCATTCCCGGTTGATAATAGCACATACAGGGCAACCGATAAGAACATCATTACCGGCCAGTTAAACTTGTAGAAATCTCGGTCTATCACCAGCGGGGCGATCACCGCAGTTATACCCATTACCAAACCAATATTGGCAATGTTGGATCCTATTACATTCCCCAGGGAGATATCACTATAACCATCGAGAGCGGCATTTACACTTACCAGTAGTTCGGGAGCTGAAGTTGCAAACGAAACCACAGTTAACCCTATCACCATTCGGGAAAGATTTAACTTAAAGGAAAGGGCCACCGAAGATCGAACCAGATATTCTCCACCTAATACAAGCAGGACAAGTCCGATTAAAATATAGAGTATACTCATATATAATAAGGTATGCCGCGAAGATAAAAAAAAGCGACCGCCGATGTAACCTTTCAAAGTAAATAAATTGAAGCCTTAATAAAATAATTAACTAAAATTTAAGTTATATAACTATAAAAACAGTTGTATAACTATAAAAATAGTTTTATGTTTGTTGTATGGAACGATTAACAAATAAAGAAGAAGAGGTAATGCAGGCCTTATGGAAGCTGGAAAAAGGCTTTGTTAAGGACATCCTTGCCCAACTACCCGAGAAGCAACATTACAATACCATTTCCACTATTGTTCGCAATCTGGAAGAGAAAGGCTACGTGGCATACAACGCCTATGGTAAGACCCACCAGTATTATCCGCTGGTATCCAAAGAAGAATATACCAAACGTTTTATGAATCTTGCCATGAAACGGTATTTCAACAATAATTATAAAAGTATGGTTTCCTTTTTCGCTAAAGAAGAGAAGATCAGTGCGGAAGAATTACGAGAAATCCTTGAAATAATCGAAAACAAGAAGTAATATGGAAATTATCATCTACTTGCTTAAGTCGGCCGCCATCCTCACCTTATTTTATGTGATCTATATTCTTTTTCTTCGGAAAGAAACTCATTTTACAGCCCATAGGTTCTATCTGCTTGCCGGGGTTGTTGCCTCCTTCCTGCTACCAATACTTTATTTCACTCAAACGGTGTATATAGACCCACCTGTGATCTCAGAAGTTACTATGAGTACTGTTGATCATCAACCCTCTGCAGTAATTGCCGAACCCGGTTTCGAGATCGACTGGTGGAATGTACTCCTGTTGTCCTACCTTATAGGATGTAGTTTTGTTTTCTTCAGGTTTGTACGTGAGCTAACTTCGCTAATTCTCCTGCTCCATAATAATCCCTCTAAACGCTACAGGGGATTCAATTATGTACGGGTAACGAAAAAACTGGCCCCGTTCTCCTTTTTCAATTATATCGTTTTCAATCCCGAATTACACCAGGAGGACGAACTGCAAATGATACTTAAGCATGAGCAGGCACACGCATTTCAGTGGCATTCTACAGACATCATACTTGCAAATCTGCTCATCATTATCCAATGGGCGAATCCGCTGGCCTGGTTGTACAAGAAAAGCGTAGAGGAAAACCTGGAGTTTTTGGCAGACAATGCCACTATCATTTCTGTAGATTCGAAAAAAGACTATCAGTTAGCCCTTGTAAGAGCGTCATCGGCTCGATATACACCCTCATTAACAACAAATTTTTATAAATCATTCATCAAAAAACGAATCATTATGTTAAACAAACGCACATCAAAAAAGCACCATGTTCTCAAGGTAGCTACCGTATTACCGCTTCTAGCAATCTTTTTATGGAGTTTCAACATTCGGGAAGAGATCGCTTACAAAGAGGTTATCCCGGAGTCTATACCCGAAACGGTATCAGATAATTTGTTGAATTCTGAAAATCCTTCAGAAATAAATTCTGAAAAACAACGTGAAACCGGCAAGATCGCGGCCAGTGAAAAATCTTTCAGTAACACCGAAAACCTTCAGAAGGAAACCATTGCCGAAATTTCCGAAGAAAAAGAAACGAACCGGATACCTGCTGTGACCACCGGCGGCGATATAGAGTTCAAGATCACCAAGAACACCACCGATGCAGAACTGGAGAAAATGAAGAGTAAACTAAAAAAGGATCACGGTGTCGAAATTAGTTATTCTGTAAAAAGAAACAAGAACAAGGAGATCACCTCTATTTCTTTTCAATACAGCAGTAAAGACAGTAATGGAAATTATTCTATTTCGGATGATGAGGCGATCGCGGATTTTGTTTTCTATATCAAGGAAGACGGGAAAAGTGGATTCTATTCTGAAGAAGTTGAAGCCAGACGAGCCGAAAGAGCTTATGCCCGTGCAGAAAGAATGAAGGAAAGGTCGGATATGCGCAGGCGTGAGATAGAAAAAGTAAGAGAAGACCGGGATAGAATGCGGGAAGAGATTAGAGAAGAGCGTGATGTGATACGTGATGAAATGACAAAAAAACGAAGAGAAATGAAAGACCGGTTGAGAGAAAAGCGCAAGTCGGTTATCATAGAAAGTGACGACGATGACGGTGGTCTGTTCGATGACGAGGATGAAGAAGAGATCGTAAAAACCTATAAAATTGCCGGTTCTGGAAGCAATGAGGCCGAGGATAATATTTTCGTTGTAAGCTCGGGTAAAGGTAAATCGGGAAAACTCATGCTAAGTGACAGCGACCACCACATAAGGATCGATAAGAACACCACTGATGCCAGTTTAGAGAAAATGAAATCCAAGCTGGGCGCCAAGGGTGTGGATTTTAAATACAGTAAATTAAAGCGAAATGCCAATGGCGAGATCACGAGTATTCGTATTACTGTAGACAACAATAAAGGAAGTAAACAAACGATCTCTGCTCAGGCGGATGATGGTAAACCTATTGACGATCTTCTCATTGATATTCAGTAGTACTTCCGGTGTTGAAGTGTTTATCCCGCCTTTCGGCGGGATTTTTATTTGTATTTTTAAGATATGAAAAAGCATATTTTCAAGCTGCTTGCAAAACTCAATAAGGCAATTTTGCCCAGTTATTCCAAAAGGCGATTGGATCTTACCAAGGCGACAAAACTACAGCTTGCCATCTTCGGGTACCGACTTTGGGTAACAAAAAATGCGTTGGATTAATACGTTAACAGCGACCGTATGTCGTGTCTTCTAATCTTATCGGAACCCCGAAGGAAAGACAATTCGATCAGGAAATTACATTGTACGATCTCCCCACCCAGTTTTTCAATGAGTTTACAGGCCGCCTGCGCAGTTCCCCCGGTTGCCAGTACATCGTCGTGAAGCACCACCTTATCCCCTTTAGAAATAGCATCCTCATGTATTTCCAGCGAATCCATACCATATTCCAGCAGGTAAGGTTCTTTTAAGGTATGGTAGGGTAATTTACCCGCTTTGCGTAGTGGAACGAAACCAGCGTTGAGCTCTTTAGCAAGCAGGGTAGCGAAAAAGAAACCCCTGGATTCTATCCCAACTACTTTATCTACGTGCTGCCTTTCGGTAAGATTTGCCAGCTCTTCTGTACAGTAAGCAATGGCCTTCGCGTCCATGAGCAGTGGGGTGATATCTTTAAATACCACTCCGGGTTTGGGAAAGTCCGGGATATCCCGGATCAAGGATTCTATATCGATCATGTTTTTTTTGAAAAAGTGCTTTGTCGTTAAAGGTAAAAAGAAATATATTTGCACCCCTACAGAATAGGGCGTAATTTTGCAAACTATCTGAGGAATAAAAAAGGCCTCGTGGCGCAATCCGCCTGAGGCGGACAGGCTGAATACGAGCCCGCCTATGGCGGGGCGCATCTGAGAAACATATGAAATATTATGTTTACGTTCTTAAAAGTACAGTGATCGAAAAGCATTATGTTGGTTTTTCAACAAATGTCCCCAGGCGATTGCGTGAGCATAACGCGGGAAAGAATCGATCAACTAAACCTTACCGACCCTATGAAATCCTCTTCATAGAGGCATTTGATAATAAGGAGGGAGCTCTTTCAAGAGAAAAGTTCCTGAAAAGTGGTCAGGGTAGGGAATATATAAAAAAGGCCTCGTGGCGCAATCCGCCTGAGGCGGACAGGCTGAATACGAGCCCGCCTATGGCGGGGCGCATCTGAGAAACATATGAAATATTATGTTTACGTTCTTAAAAGTACAATGATCGAAAAGCATTATGTTGGTTTTTCAACAAATGTCCCCAGGCGATTGCGTGAGCATAACGCAGGAAAGAATCGATCAACTAAACCTTACCGACCCTATGAAATCCTCTTCATAGAGGCATTTGATAATAAGGAGGGAGCTCTTTCAAGAGAAAAGTTCCTGAAAAGTGGTCAGGGTAGGGAATATATAAAAAAGGCCTCGTGGCGCAATCCGCCTGAGGCGGACAGGCTGAATACGAGCCCGCCTATGGCGGGGCGCATCTGAGAAACATATGAAATATTATGTTTACGTTCTTAAAAGTACAATGATCGAAAAGCATTATGTTGGTTTTTCAACAAATGTCCCCAGGCGATTGCGTGAGCATAACGCAGGAAAGAATCGATCAACTAAACCTTACCGACCCTATGAAATCCTCTTCGTAGAGGCATTTGATAATAAGGAGGGAGCTCTTTCAAGAGAAAAGTTCCTGAAAAGTGGTCAGGGTAGGGAATATATAAAAAAGGCCTCGTGGCGCAACTGAATAGCGCATCTGATTACGGCTCAGAAGGTTGCAGGTTTGAATCCTGCCGAGGTCACTTAAGAATGAAAAGCTCACTTTCCAGTGAGCTTTTTTATTTGAATGAGATCAGAGCTTGCTCTGGAATCGTATTGAAAATAAAAAAATCACAAACCGCAGGTTTGTTGCTTTTCATTTAGACTATGGAGTTCAAAGGAACACCGAAGGTAATCCTGCCGAGGTCACGAATAATTAGTTCAATTAGAAAAAACGCCAAGCTTGCTTGAGCGTTTTTTTGTTTGAACTAATTTCAAAGCGGAGCTTTGTTAGGAACACCGAAGGTAATCCTGTGTGTTGCGTGTAAAACGGTTTACTGTAATAAAGAGCACACCGCAGGTTTGTTGCTTTTCATTTAGAGTAAGGAACTCAAAGAAACATTTGCCTGTAAAATCTCACCTCTTAGGTGGTGGGTTTATAATTTTTATAGAATGAAGCAATTCCCCCTATACAATTTCAGCCGAAAGTCCGGCATTGAGTAAAAGGGTGCAACGAGGTTTAAGGTCTTCAAAAGGGCCGGTTTTTACCGTACACTTACCTTTGTAATGAACAATAAGCGAACATTGCTCGGCTTGTTCCGGGGTGTGATCGCAGGCATGGATGAGCATTTCGATAACATGATCGAAGGTATTTACCTCATCATTGTACAAAACGATCTGGTTTTCTATGCCTTCTTTTACGGCAAGAAGTACTTCTTCTTCGTGTTTTTCGCGGGTACTCATAACAAAGCTAATTTACAAATTTTACGGCAACCCAATTATTCCGAAGCTTGTTATTAACATATTTTAACCCGTGGGTAACACAGCTTTTCCGGATGATCTCGAGGTCTTCTAAATAAAAACCGCTAAGCAACAACATCCCGTCTTCTTTAAGTATATCCGCATAGATCCCGATATCTTTCAGCAAAACATTCCTGTTGATGTTTGCGATCACCACATCGTATTTTTTTACTGAATCTATCACTGTCGAATCGCCTAAAGCTACTTTGATATTCCTGCAATTGTTCCTGCTTATATTCTCTCCCGAATTCTCCACACACCAGGCATCTATATCGATAGCATCCACATCCCCGGCCCCGCGCATCTCGGCCAGTATGGCCAGCACAGCCGTACCGCACCCCATATCCAGCACTGTTTTGCCTTGCATATCAGCCTCTAACAGGTATTCCAGCATCATATGAGTGGTTTCATGGTGTCCCGTCCCGAAAGACATTTTTGGTTCTATGATGATCTCGTAGCTTACATGGAAAGTACTATGGAAAGGAGCGCGAACCACACATTGCTCTGAAACTTCAATAGGCTCGAAATTTCGCTCCCACTCTTCGTTCCAGTTTACCTGTTCTATGATCCGGGAGGTGTAGCCAATAATGAATTCCTCATTATTTAAAAGCTGAACTCCCTCCAGCTTCTCTGGCTCCCACTTGTCCTTCAGAATGTAAGCGTCCACCCCTTCATCCGTCTCAACAAAACTCTCGAAGCCTAGTTCACCTAACTGGGCGATAAGTATCTCACTTCCCGGCTGCAATGGTAAAACACTAAACTTATATTCTATGTAGGTCTGGGCCATGTATGTTGCTCTGATGCAAATTATTTAAATGCGTTTACAATGGCCATAAAGCTTTCCGCGTCCAGAGAGGCTCCCCCAATGAGACCACCATCCACATCTTCTTTACCAAATATCTCTGCTGCATTTCCGGGTTTTACACTTCCTCCATATAATATCGATACTTCCTTTGCAGTCGCCTCAGAAAAGTGTTCGGCAATAGTGCGACGTATAAAAGCATGCATTTCCTGCGCCTGTTCCGGGCTGGCAGTTTCCCCTGTTCCGATGGCCCAAACCGGTTCGTAGGCAAGTATTACCTGCTTCCAGTCGTTTTCAGAAATTTGAAAGATCCCATGCTTTAATTGATCTTTAACCACATCAAATTCGCGTCCGTGCTGACGGTCTATCAATTCTTCTCCAAAACAAAAGATCACGGTCATATCATAGCGAAAGGCTGTTGCCACTTTCTCCGCCAGAAGCGCATTATTTTCTCCGAAATAAGCTCGCCGTTCACTATGACCAAGGATCACATGTTTTATTCCAACACTCTTCAGCATGGCCGCCGAAACCTCTCCGGTATAGGCGCCGTTCTCAGCCTGGTGCATATTCTGTGCGGCAACGGTTATAGGGTGGTCCTTAACCGATTGGAAGGCGTGTTGCAGATTGGTAAATGGAGGCGCCACCATAACCTGCGTCGACTCCGGTATGATCTGTGATTTCAATACATTTAAAAGTGCCTCGGTTTCCGCCAGGTCGCAATTCATTTTCCAGTTTCCGGCTACAATTTGTTTTCTCATGAGTTGTGTGTTGGTGTTAATATATATGCGAGTTGGTATGTTATTTTTTTCAATTACCAGCTTGGCTATTGCCTGCTTATCTTCGGGTCCAGCCAGCCGTAAATTACATCTACCATAATATTTATGAATATAAACAAAGTTGCAATAACCAGGACCGCTCCCATGATCACAGGCAGATCCAGAGTGTTTAAAGCATCTACAATTTCTTTACCCAGGCCATTCCACCCAAAGATATACTCCACAAAAACCGCCCCGGCAAGCATGGAGGCAAACCATCCGGAGATGGCCGTAACTACCGGGTTGAGGGAGTTCTTCAAAGCGTGCCTGCGAATTATAGTGAAAAACGCCAGACCCTTGGCCTTTGCTGTACGGATATAGTCCTGACTCAAAACTTCGAGCAGCGAATTACGCATGAGCTGTGTTACAACCGCCAGCGGACGAATCCCCAGCACAACAGCAGGGAGGATTAGATTCTTCCACATTACGTACTTCCCTTCGCCAAAATCGTCTACCTCGTAGAGACTGCCGGTCATATTTAGGCCGGTATATTCATGCAATAAATAGCCAAAGATCCAGGCAAAGATAATCGCACTGAAAAAGGAAGGTACACTCATCCCAAAGGTGCTTACCAATTGTATGGTCTTATCTATCCATCCATCTTTGAAGAGTACCGATATGATACCAAGTAATATCCCTAAAAGCATCGCTATGATAATGGCCGAAATAGCAAGGATGGTGGTATTAGGCAAGGTTTCGGATATCACATCACTTACTTTCTTTCCATTTTTCTGAAAGGACTCACGCAGATAGGGAGGTTTGATAACCACCGCCGTACTTGCAGTTTCAAAAAGCGTTTGTGCGTTGTATTTATCCTCCGAAAGGAAGGTATAATCGCCCTCGTTAAGGCTGTGAAAGGAGAGGGGAGAAAGATCGTTTAGGTAGTATAAGTATTGTTTCCCGATCGGTTTATCGAAACCATACTTCTTTTTCACAATAGCTACCTGCTCTGCGGTTTCGTTCTGTCCCAGCATCATGCGTGCAGGGTCACCGGGTAATATGGTAAAAAGTAAAAATATTACTGTTACTACCCCCAGAAGTGTGAGGAGTGCGTAACCAAATTTTTGAAGTATATATCCAACCACCTAGTCTTTATTAACATCTTCCATGGTTAATACCTTGTACTCAAAGTCTTCTCCAAACAGATTCTTCGCATAAGCCTCAATGGTCGTTTCGAAGCCGGCCTCTTTTCTCCGCTCATTTACACCTTCCGGATCGGCAATAGGCCAAATGAGATCGCCGCGTTCATCATCGTAGGTCATCCCTTGAGTTCCATAGATCTGAGGCTCTCCTTTTCCCATGAGATATCGGTCTTCCATCATGGCAACCAATCTAAAGGGAATCTCGCCCTTCTGCCCAGCTTCTTTGATCATGGGTAGATATTTTTCAATATGCTTGGGATTGTGCTGCAATACATACCAGGCTGCCGTATTTGCATCGCCTACCATGGATGTACCGGGATAACCCCTCGTATCGAAGATCCCTGTTATATAATTCATGTTCAAACTGTCTATGGCAGCTTGCTTAGCCCATAATGATCCAATTGAATAATCCGCCTCTTCAAAACCTGCTTCAAGCGCGGCTTTTTCACGTTCTTCTTCTGTTTCCAGGTACATCAGTTTGCGGTATCGCTGATCGAGCACTGCGATACTATCGAGGGATTTCTTTAGGACCGGGTCTGGCTGTACGCTCGTTTCCGGAAGGTTGCGCAATTTCAATTCTGACGCATCGTTCCAATGTAGTTTTTGCTTAATGGTTCCTTTCTGAAGCTCCAGAATTCCGGGATTACTTCGTACGATCGTTTTCAAGGTCGTCATATCGCAAAAGTAAAACTTGAAATTTAGCTTGTAGTCGCTGGCAAGTGCTTCTGTATCTTCTTCGGAAGAAGCTGAAAGTCCGATCACCCGATATCCTTTCGCCAGCGCGTCGTCTGTTACCGTCTTGATCTTATTAAAGCCATCCATTTCAGAAACACTAAGATTGTAGGCGATCACCACAATAAGATTTTCCATGTTCAGGAAAGTGGTGGTATGATCTTCTCCTCCCCTTTCCATACTGAAATCGTGAATGGGTGGTTCGTAGCCCGCCTGTATCTCTGTGGTCTCCACGCCAATAAATTCACCATCCTGCTGCGGATAATCCCCGTTAGTAACGATCACTTTTTCTTCTCCGTTCACTTGAAACTTCCAGGCATATTCGAAGATAGGTTTAGGCGCATCCTCTGGGATGGTCATCCCTTCAGATATATTGGCCCCGATCTTATAGGGCCTGAAATCGATAATAGGTAAATGCATCAGTACGTGATAGGTGATTCCCAGGCATACCACCAGGGAAGCGAATACCGTAATACTGCGGATATTTCTACTAAAAAAGGGCTGAATATATTTTCTTCCGAAGAACAAGATCAGGATAAGCACCAATAGAACTACATCCTTGTAGAACGACTCCCAGGGTGTTAACTTAAGTGCATCCCCAAAGCATCCGCAATCGGTAACCTTTCCTGTCACTGCCGAATAAAAAGTTAGAAATGTGAAGAATACGATCATTAGTAGCAGGCTCCAAAGCGTAAATCTTCGGGCATAACCAACCAGGAGCATAACTCCAAGTAATACTTCGTAGATCACTACAAATATTGCTATCACCAGGGCATAGGGTGTGAGAAATTCAAGGTTGAGCACCTCCGGAGCAAAATAATCCTGAAGTTTAAAGGAGAAACCTACCGGGTCATTTAGTTTTATGAGTCCGCTAATTATAAATAAGACGCCTACAAATACTCTGGAAATGCCAACTACTATTTTCATGAATATGCTTTTAAATGAATTAGGGCGAAAACCGCATAATTTATCATATCCTGGTAATTAGCATCGATCCCTTCGGAAACCAGGGTTTTTCCTTTATTATCTTCGATCTGCTTTACACGCAGGAGTTTTTGCAGAATAAGATCTGTTAATGAGCTTACACGCATATCTCGCCATGCTTCGCCATAGTCGTGATTCTTATCCATCATAAGCTGTTTGGTAAGTGCCACCTTTTCGTCGTATAAGGAAAGCGCCTCCTCCAATGCCATGTCGGGCTGTTCTACGATTCCTTTTTCCAATTGGATGAGGGCCATGATACAATAATTGATGATCCCCACAAACTCGCTAACTTCTCCTTCATCCACTTTTCGAACATCGTTCTGTTGAAGACTACGGATTCGCTGTGCCTTGATAAAGATCTGGTCGGTAAGTGATGGCAAGCGAAGTATTCGCCATGCACTTCCATAATCTTTCATTTTTTTTTCAAATAAGTCTCTGCAACGGGTAATGACTGCATCGTATTGTTTGGAAGTATCGGACATCAGGTCTCTGAGATTTTGCGTAAATTTCGCTTAAATAAATCAATTTAAAAAATTGTATTCGATCAATTGTAAAGGGAAGCTTATCGATCTAACCACCCCTCGGGTGATGGGGATTATCAACCTCACGCCAGACTCATTTTACGACGGTGGAAAAACCACAACTAGCAGAGAAATATTATTGCAGGCGGAGCGTATGCTAAAGGAAGGAGCCAGCTTCCTTGATCTGGGAGGCTACAGTTCGAGACCGGGCGCCAGTGATGTTTCCCAGGAAGAAGAACTTAATCGTGTATTGCCTGCACTGGAGGCCATCCTGCAGGAATTTCCTGAGGCTATTATTTCCATAGATACCTTCCGTAGCGAGGTAGCTCGACAAGCCATTTCGATTGGGGCAGCTCTTATAAATGATATTTCAGGTGGTATGCTGGACCCGGAGATGATTAACACTGCTGGCCAATTGAAAGTTCCCTATATAGCCATGCATATGCGAGGCACTCCTCAAACAATGACACAAAACACTAACTACGATGTGCTTACCCGGGATGTGCTTACCTATTTTTCGGGGAGGATAAAGGAGGCGAATGCTGCGGGTATCAATGACCTCATCATAGATCCCGGTTTCGGGTTTTCGAAAACACGAGCACAGAGTTTCGCCCTGCTCAACGAACTGGAATTGTTTAAAGAACTGGAGCTCCCTATTCTGATAGGAATATCCCGAAAATCGATGATCTATAAAACATTGGACACTACTCCCGAAAACGCCTTAAACGGAACCACTGCCCTTCACAGCATAGCATTGCTTAAGGGCGCGAATATTTTACGTGTACATGATGTTAAGGAGGCAATGGAGTGTATTTCCCTAATTTCTGAGCTTAAAAGAGCCTAGCAACTTTTAAATTTTTAAACTACTTTTACAAAAACCCTGCACGCCTTGGATCTTTTTGATTGGACCAACATTCGGATTATAGATATTGTCGACATAGTGCTGGTCGCCTTCTTACTTTATTACCTCTATAAATTGGTTAAAGGCACGGTAGCTATCAATATTTTCTTCGGAATTGTAATTCTCTATGCCACCTGGAAGATCACCGAACTTCTCGAGATGGAAATGCTTAGCAAAGTCCTAGGCGGCTTCCTGGGAGTGGGAATGCTGGCACTGGTGGTAGTATTTCAGCAGGAGATCAGAAAGTTTTTGTTACTTCTGGGTTCCACCAATTTCCGGGCGAGGAAAAAATTATTCAAGCGACTTAAATTCTTTTCAGAAGAAACCACAGCAAACACCAACATCAACGCCATTGTTAATGCCTGTGGAAAAATGGGAACTTCAAGAACTGGAGCTCTTATTGTGATCCAGCGTAATAACAGCCTGGATTTTGTTAAAAGTACAGGCGATGCTATGAATATATCGGTAAATCAGCCAATTATTGAAAGCATCTTTTTTAAAAATAGTCCGTTGCACGACGGAGCCATGATCATTGAAGACAATACCATCACAACAACTCGAGCGATCCTGCCGGTTTCTAACGACAGGAATATCCCGTTACGCTTCGGTCTTCGTCACAGAGCGGCCATTGGAATTACCGAAAAAAGCGATGCGGTTTGCCTGGTAGTTTCGGAAGAAAACGGACAGATCTCTTATGTGAAAGAAGGTGATTTTGTCCTTTTTGAAGACATGGAAGAACTAAAGCGTATCCTCGAAAAAGACCTCAGCTAGGCATGAATTGTAAAAATTGTAACCACCAACTATCCGAGGAATCTGATTACTGCCACAAATGCGGCGCCAAAGTGATACGAAATAGACTCACGTTTAAAAATCTATTGGAGCATTTCAGCGAACAATTTCTTAATTACGACAATAAATTTCTTCGCACATTTATCGACATGCTTAAAATGCCGGAAGTAGTTATAGGCAGCTATATTGACGGTACCCGAAAGCGATACGTAAACGTAATTAGTTATTTCGCTATTTCCATTACCCTGGCGGGGTTACAACTATATATCCTGAATAAATTCTTTCCCGAAGTGATGGACCTTTCGTCTATCTCTGTAGAAGGATCGGAGGAAATGAACAATAAAAACCTTGCATTTGTATCCGAATACCAATCAATGATCATGATGTTGTATGTACCACTTTATGCGCTTATTTCAAAAGTGGTGTTCTTGAATTATAAAAAATACAACTACACAGAGCACCTGGTCATCTTTATGTATATTCTTTCACAAATGACCATCTTTGGGTTATTTCTAACCTTCATTGGGGTGATACTAGGTTGGAATATGGGGGTGTTGGGCATGGTTTCCATTCTCATCCAGATCATTTACAGTGCGTATTGCCTCAAGCGGCTCTTTGCACTTAGTGTGCCCAAGATACTTTTGAAAACACTTTTGTTCCTGGTCGTTTTATTTATCCTGTTCGTTATTTTTTCTATAATCATGGCGGTGATCATGTTTAAAACCGGCGCCATGGAAGAGATGATCGAAGCCCAGAAGGCTCAAAAAGCTGTATCTTATAGCATCTCTTCTGCCATGAACTGGACCTCGTAAAGATTGCGGTAATGGCCGTCCTCCCTTTTCAGTAGTTCACTATGAGTCCCGGTTTCTACAATCTTACCGGCTTCCATAACCAGGATCTTATCTGCCTTCTTGATCGTTGCCAGACGATGTGCGATCACAATAGAAGTTCTGCCGTGGGTGATCTTTTCGGTTGCTTTCTGAATCATTTCTTCTGAATAAGAATCTACAGATGAAGTCGCTTCATCAAGCACGAGTATCTCGGGATTGCTAACGTAGGCACGTAGAAAGGCTATAAGTTGCCTCTGCCCGGATGAAAGAGTTGTACCCCGTTCCTGAACGTTATAGCGATACCCATCCGGAAGGGATTCTATAAATTTATGTACCCCTATTTCCTTCGCCGCCGAAATTACATCGGCCTCGGAAATCCCGGGATCGTTAAGAGTGATGTTGTTAACAATGGAATCTGCAAAAAGAAAGACATCCTGTAATACAACAGCTATCTGTTTTCGAAGAGATGAAAGGGTATATTCCTTCGTGTTTATACCATCAATCCTAATTTCACCTGCGTTTATCTCGTAGAAACGGCTCAGTAGATTGATTATGGTAGACTTCCCTGCGCCGGTGGCCCCCACAATAGCAACGGTCTCTCCTGGATTAACCATAAACGAAATTCCCTTGATCACCTCTTCATCATCGTTATAGCCAAAGTGAACATTATCGAATTCTATAAGGCCTTCGCTTCTGCACATTTCCACTGTGCCGTGATCCTGGATATGCGATTTGGTATCCAGGATACCGAACACCCTGTTTGCTGCAACCATCCCCATTTGTAAGGTGTTAAACTTATCGGCGATCTGCCGAAGGGGTCTGAAAAGCATTTGAGACAGTTGAATGAACATTGCGATCAATCCAACCGTGATCACGCCACCTTCAGCTGCATTGAGCCCGCCATACCAGGCGATCATACCAATAGCCACACTGGAAGACATCTCCGCAATTGGGAAGAAGATCGAGTTGTACCATACGGTTTTTATCCACGCTTTTTTGTGCTTTTCATTGATCTGCTGAAATCGTTCATATTCTGTTTCTTCCCGCGTGAATATCTGGACGATCTTCATCCCTGTGATACGCTCCTGAACAAAGGAATTAAGATTTGCCACCTGATTTCGAACCTCCTCGAAAGCAGTTTTCATTGCCCGTTGAAATACCCGGGTAGCATAGAGTATAATGGGTAATATGGCAAAAACAATGAGGGACAATCGCCAGCTTTGATACAACATGAATCCCATGATCACAAGCATTTTCAGCAGGTCGCTTATTATCATGAACAAGCCCTGACTAAAGATGCTTGAAATGGTTTCGATATCATTAACGGCGCGGGTTGTTAACCTCCCTACGGCGCTTTTATCGTAATACCTCATTTGAAAACTGAGCATAAGCCGGAAAAGTTTTACCCTGATATCTTTTATCACACTTTGTCCCAGCCAGTTGGCGTAAAAAATAAAAGCAAACTGAAAAATAACATCCAGGATAAGTACAGCTATCATTAAGATGATGTAAAACATCAGCCCTTCACCGTCCTGAGGAATTATAGAGTTGTCTATAGCCTGCCTTAAAAGCGCCGGTTGTAATATGGAAAGTCCAGACATTACTATGGCGGCGAAGCCCACAAAATAAAAGGTAAGGCGATATGCATTGGTGTACGCCAATAACCGCTTAAAAAGTTTAAAATCGAATGCTTTGCCTGAGGCTGCCATTTATTTATAAATAGTTTCCGGATAGGTTACCCTTGTGAGGAATAACCCCTGGGCGGGAGCCGATGCCCCTGCCCTGGTTCTGTCTTTACTTTTAATGATCTCTTCGAATTGAGAGATCGAAATCTTATCATTTCCAACATCCAGGAGGGTCCCGACGATCGCCCTTACCATATTTCGCAGAAAACGATCGGCGCGGATCGTGAAAGTGAGAAAATTATCTTCAAATTCCCACCTGGCCAGTTTGATATCACAATAATACGTCTTTACATCGGTATTGGAACGTGAGAAACATTGGAAATCCTTATAGCCTAATAATAATTCTGCGGCTTTATTCATCTTTCCCACATCCGGTACATGGAAGATCTGATGTGCTACATCGATACGAAACGGATCCTTATTTAGCACGATCCCGTATTGATATTCCCTTTCGGTGGCGTCGAATCGGGCATGGGCCTCATCTCTTACCTCATATAAATCTTCTATCGCTATGTCCTTAGGCAGGAAAGAATTGAGCCGAAATATGGTCTCTTCAACAGAATCGATTTTGGTTTCCAGATCGAAGTGTGCTATCATCTGAGAGGCATGTACACCGGTATCGGTTCTACCTGCAGCGGTTACTTTAATTTCGGTTCGAAAATAAACAGATAGTGTACGCTCTACCACTTCCTGCACGCTAATGGCATCGGGTTGGATCTGCCATCCGTGATAATTTTTTCCATTGAATGATAAGTCGAGAAAATATCGCAAGAATTCCTTTACTTTTGAATAAGCAAAGATAGGCAAACCAGCCTGTGATTTATAGTCTCTGATAGAAACCAATGAAAAAAATACTCTTGCTTAGTGATACGCATGGTTATATAGATGAAACAATATTAAAACACGTTAAGCAAGCAGATGAGGTCTGGCATGCCGGAGACATTGGCGATTCCTCTGTTACCGATGCGATCGCCAAACTAAAACCCTTAAAGGCAGTATACGGCAATATTGATAACGCAGCTATCCGCGCAGAGTTCCCTCTTCACAACAGGTTCGTGTGTGAGCAGGTGGACGTATGGATCACGCATATAGGTGGTTATCCGGGCCGGTACAGCCCGTCCATACGCGAAGCGATACGAACAAATCCTCCCCGTCTTTTCATTACCGGACATTCACATATACTAAAGGTGATGAACGACAAGAAACTTGGGCTCCTACATATGAACCCCGGAGCCATTGGTAAACATGGGTTTCACAAGGTGAGAACTATGCTTAGGTTTACCATAAGTGGTTCGGAGATTGGGAACCTGGAGGTAATCGAGTACAAACGTTAAGGCGCGAACAGATCGTGTAAAAAAATAAAAACCCCTGAAGTTGGCATACTTCAGGGGTTTTGCACTAATATACTAAGATGTATGGTTTAGCGTAAACGGTCTACAGATTTTACGAGATCCTCGTCCCTTTTGATAGCCTTATTGGCTAACACTAAAAAAACGATAGAAATGATGGGAAAAAGCACCCCAATACCCTTCTCCGAGACCAAAGTCTCTCCGGATAAAGTTAGCGACCTGTATACGAAAACTCCCAGTAATACAAAGTTTGATATTATAGTAAGGCGATTGAGAACAAATTGTCCTTTACGCCTTTTAAAATTAAAGATCGAAATAACAGTTAACAGAACTGATATGCCTATAAGGCCTAAAACTAACGGTTCATCCCTACTAATTATTGCATTTCCGGCTTCATCACTCACCGTTGGAAACCAATAATATAAAGCTCCCATAACGAGAGCAGAAATGATAAGATATACCGTTTGTATACGTTGTAGCATAGCAGCCTATCTAATTGAACGCAAAAATAAGGTTTCTTTTTAAAAGAATTAAATGCAAAATATAATTTATTGTTGTATACTTGCAGTACCAATCGGTAACCATCTCGATTTCGGTTACTTAGTCTTCAATTATTTTTCAACTTACTATCCTCGTCTGTTAAAGACACAATTTATCAATTAAACTTATAGAATTTTAAATGTTTGAAATTTCAGAATTAAAAGCAAAGAAGTTACCTGAACTTCAGGAACTAGCTAAAACATTAGGTGTACCTAAATACCGAAGTTTGAAAAAATTGGATCTGGTGTATCAAATCCTTGATTACCAGGCAGCCAATCCCACCGCAGTAAAGGCTGTTACAGCGGAAGCCCCTTCAGAAAAAACAGAAGAAGAAACGCCTCAAAAGGCACAAAATAGAGACAACCGCGACCAGCGCCAGCGCAATCCAAGAAACGATAACAATCGCAGCGATAATAAGCGTCCTGATAATCGCGGACAGCGCAATCAGCCCAACAAATCACAAAAATCAGCTCAACACCCTAAGTCCGATAACAGCCAATCTGGAGATAATAAACAGGGGGTGGACACAAAGAGTGATCACCAGAAAAGAGACCATAATAAACGCGATAATAAAGACAAGTCCTCCGGAAAAAACGGAAACAAGGACAATCGCAACAGATATAAAGAGCCGGATTTCGAATTTGACAGTATCATCGAGAGCGAAGGAGTGCTTGATATTATGCAGGATGGTTATGGATTCCTGCGTTCCAGTGATTATAATTACCTGTCCTCGCCGGATGATATTTATGTTTCACAATCGCAGATCCGTCTATTCGGATTAAAGACTGGAGATACAGTACTTGGAGAAGTTCGTCCACCGAAAGAAGGTGAAAAGTACTTCCCGCTTATAAAGGTGAACAAGATCAACGGCCTTAGTCCGAATGTGGTTAGAGACCGAGTTTCTTTCGAGCACCTTACGCCTCTTTTCCCACAGGAAAAGTTTAATATAGCCGAGCGCCAGAGTAACGTATCTACACGAATCATAGATCTCTTTACGCCATTAGGTAAAGGACAAAGAGGTATGATAGTGGCCCAGCCAAAAACAGGTAAAACGATGTTGCTAAAAGACATCGCAAATGGAATTGCCGCTAATCACCCGGAAGTATACCAGATCATTTTGCTAATAGATGAACGTCCGGAGGAAGTAACCGATATGCAGCGAAATGTAAGCGGAGAAGTGGTAGCATCCACTTTCGACAAAGAAGCCAGCGAGCATGTGCGTATCGCTAATCTTGTAATTGAAAAAGCGAAACGTCTTGTAGAATGTGGTCACGATGTAGTGATCCTTCTGGATTCTATTACCCGTTTGGCAAGGGCGTATAATACAGTGCAGCCTGCCAGTGGAAAAATATTAAGTGGTGGTGTGGACGCAAATGCGCTACACAAACCAAAACGCTTCTTTGGAGCGGCCAGAAATATCGAGAACGGAGGGTCTTTAAGTATCATTGCAACCGCACTTACCGAAACCGGATCGAAGATGGATGAAGTGATCTTCGAAGAATTTAAAGGAACCGGTAATATGGAGCTTCAGTTAGACAGAAAGATCTCGAATCGCCGTATTTTCCCAGCCATCGATCTTACTTCGTCCAGTACGAGAAGGGACGATCTGTTGCTTGATGACAATACGATCCAGAGAATGTGGGTGATGCGAAAGTACCTGGCCGATATGAATCCTGTGGAAGCCATGGAATTTATCAACGAACGAATAAAATCCACCAGGAACAATGAGGAATTCCTCATCTCCATGAACGGATAAATTTTTATAGTTAAAAAATAAAAAAGCCCCGAGTTGGGGCTTTTTTATTTGTGTTTGAAGAGTTCTGTGTAGAGAAGATAATTTTCTTCATCGTAGCAAACCAGGATAATCGATTCCAGTTCCTGAGCTTTAAAACCGGTAATAGCTTCGTAAGCGATTTGGGCTGCAGCCTCTTTCGGATAGCCGTAAATACCCGTGCTGATATTGGGAAAAGCTATGGAGGTAAAATTAAATGACTCGGCGAGTTCAAGGCAGTTGAGGTAACAATTCCGAAGTAATTCTGCTTCGTTCGAATTACCATTATTCCATTTGGGTCCAACCGTGTGGATCACCTTCCTGGCGTTCAAATTACCAGCAGTAGTGATCACTGCTTCTCCCACTTTACACCCTCCTTGTCTGTTTCGAATGGCCATACACTCGTCCAGGATCTGAGGTCCGCCGGCTCTGTGGATAGCACCGTCAACTCCACCTCCTCCCAATAGTGAGGTGTTGGCCGCATTAACGATAACATCGGCTTCGATTTGGGTGATATCTCCTTGTATTATTTCTATCTTCATTACGGTTTGCGTGCATTTTGGGTATAAAAAAAGCCCCGCTAGCGGGGCTTTAATTTATATAGGCGTATATAATTATCTCTTCACTACTTTCTGAGTAAGAGTACCTGCAGAAGTTTCAACGTTTAGGATATAAACACCTCTTGCAAGGCTAGAAGTATCCATTTGTCCATTTACTAACTGTACACCTGTATTCTTCCCTAGAAGGTCGAACATGCTCGCATTGCTAATTTCAATGTTTCCAGCTACATTAACATTAAGAACATTGTTCATTGGGTTAGGAAATACAGATACTAGTTCAGATAGTGTGTTATCACCAACTGAAAGACTTGTTTCACCAATAAGGTTTAGTACAACTCTTTCATCCGGGAATCCAATACTAGCTGTTGTTACAGGATCTGTGATAGCACAATCTACAGAAGAAAGGTAGCTAGGTGCATTTTCTGGATCTGTAGTATTGTAGATACGAACGTCTTTAGAAATAGAAACACCATCGGCTACGAAGAACTCAAGAATAACTTCAGTATTTGCATCTACAACCTCGGCAGTATCGAAGCTAAGATCAAGTAACTGATCTGCAGAAGAAGCATCTCCCTGAAGCGCAGCAGAAGTTAATAAAGTAAAGTTACCGGCCGGGAACACGTCATCACTAGTCCAGGCGTTGATGTTAATGTTGATAGGCTCTCCTAATCCAGAGATATCATCATAAGTGTGTGCAGTTTGTAATCCCTGAACCTCAAAATTTCCGGTGTAACCGAAGTTTGCAGGTGTATAAGATCTCCACCAAGAGTTAGTAGTAGTTCCACCACCACCAGTATCAGCACAAGCTACAGCACCACCATTAAGGGTAGCACCTGGAGTGTGAGATAGGATATCCATACGTACGTTACTAGGAACAGGATTCGACTCGTAAGGCGATGGACCTACGTTAGACTGGGCATTAACTCCCACAGCACTAAATGCGATCGCACAGAGTAATAAAGTAATTTTTTTCATAATTAACAGTTTAAAGTTTAATATTGTCCCACAAATATATAAAAGCACAGTAATTAAAAGTAACCTTTTCCTACTTTTTTTTGCCAATTTTTGCCCTTATTAGGCGATATTGTTACAATCTTCTCAATTTTAAGCATTTTCGTTATGAAAAAACCAATCATCATATTTCTACTTTCCATCCTGTTTTCCTGTAGTAATAATTCTGAAAATAACGACTTCGATTTCACTTTAACATTCGAACGATCTGAAGGTAAAGAAACCGCTACTTATGATGAAGTGATCGAATTTTACACCAAGCTTTCCGAGAAACATACGTCGATCGCCATGTACGAGATGGGCAAAACCGACAGCGGGAAACCTCTTCATCTGGTTACTTTTAATCCCAACCGAAGTTTCGAGTCGGAATTCTCCGGGGACGATGAAAAGATCATCATTTTAATAAACAACGGTATCCACCCGGGTGAAAGCGATGGTATCGATGCCTCTATGATGCTTATGAGAAACCTGGCCGAGGCAAAGATCCCCACTCCCTCGAATGTTATTGTTGCAGTAATACCTGTATATAATATAGGAGGAGCATTAAACCGTAACAGCACGACAAGAACCAATCAAAACGGACCCGAATCCTACGGGTTTAGAGGTAATGCACGAAATTACGACCTGAATAGGGACTTCATCAAGGCAGACACACGAAACGCCAGGGCGTTCATAGATCTTTTCCAAACAGTAAAGCCAGACCTATTTGTCGACACGCATGTAAGTAATGGAGCAGACTATCAATATACACTTACCCATTTGTTTACCCAACACAACAAGTTGGGTGGGGTACTGGGCGACTATGTGGAGAATACTTTTCGTCCAAGACTGGAAGATTCACTTCAGAAGAGAAACTGGGAAATAACACCTTATGTAAATGTATTTAACCGTACACCCGAAGCTGGTTTTTCGCAATTCATGGATGGCCCCAGGTACTCGACCGGATATACAAGCCTGTATAATACCTTGGGAATGATGATTGAAACTCATATGCTGAAACCCTATAAGGATCGGGTGGACGGAACCTACGCCCTGTTAATTGAATTTATTTCCATTGCCGATTCAGACTGGGAAGTTATCCTTAATCTAAGGAAAGCAGCCAACAGCAGTTATAAGATTGGGGATCTATATCCCTTAAGCTGGACCTTGGACAGCACCAAAACCTCAACTCTTAAATTTAAAGGATTTGAAGCCGAAATGATCCCCAGCGAAGTAACCGGAGCACAGCGTCTACATTACGACAGAAACCAGCCGTTTGAAAAGGAAATAACCTACTACAACCACTATAAACCTGCCAGTTCGGTCACCATACCGAAACAATATATAATCTCCGGTGGTTATTGGAATGTTGTAGAGCTGCTGCGATTGAATAAAATAAAATGCGACTATGTAAAAAAGGACACCTTGGTTTCTGCCGAAGTGTACTACATCGATTCCTATAATACCAGCCGAAATGCGTATGAAGGACATTATCCTCATTATAATACGGTAGTACGTGTTGAGAACGAAGAAGTTAAGGTGCAGGCGGGAGATTATATAGTTGAAACCAACCAGCCAGGGATACGTTACTTATTGGAAACTCTCGAGCCCACCGCGCCCGATTCGTTCTTTAACTGGAATTATTTCGACGCCATCTTACAGCAAAAAGAAGGTTTTTCACCTTATGTATGGGAAGATATGGCATATCAATTTCTTCAGGACAATCCGGAGATCAAAGAAGCTTTTGAAAATAAAAAACTGGAAGATGCTAATTTCAGAAACAATTGGTTTGCCCAGTTAGACTGGATCCACAAGCGTTCACCTAATTATGAGAAAGCGCATTTACGTTACCCTGTCGTTCGGGTGAGTGAGTAGATATTCTTTGGGAAACAAGAGTTTGATATTTTCGTACGAATCGCGAAGCGCTTTCTGGGTCTTTTCAAAGTTCTTCCATTTCACCTTTAGGATTCCTTCGTCGATCTGAGGAATGAAATCACCGTCGAATTCAGAATACATTTCAAACCAATAGGTCACCTTCAGCTTGAATTTTCCGTTTCTTTTGAACACGTGATAGGTAGTAGTAAGAAATTTTTTCACCTCCAGCCCCTCTATTCCGGTTTCCTCTTCCACTTCTCTTACAGCGGCTTCCTGATGACTTTCATTCTTTTCTATTCGCCCTTTAGGAATATCCCATTTCCCGTTGCGATATATAAAAAGTATCTCCCGTTTATTGTTATAAACCAATCCCCCCGCGGCTTCTACAACAGGTAATTTTTTCCGAAGGAATCTTTCCAGTTTCTCTTCATTTTTGTGATACAGATTCACATAGATCAGTTTCCCTTTATTGATCTTTTTGATCAATTTCTTAAACCGCGCAAATTTCAGTGGAATGGAGGTATACTGCTTACCAATATTTTTCTCTGTTGAGAGAATTATTGGAATGTCTTTCACAAAAACTTTATACATTTGCAGTATGATTTTAAACAAAGAGACCGCTCAAAAAACGGCCGAATTACTTTTGCAAATTAATGCAATAAAATTACAACCACAAAACCCTTTTGAGTGGGCCTCAGGATGGAAATCGCCAATCTACTGCGACAACCGTATAACCCTCTCCTTTCCTGTGATAAGGAACTTTCTTAGAGAGCAGATAGCCAGCCAGATCGAGACACTATACGGTAAGCCTGATGTGATTGCCGGAGTAGCCACAGGTGCCATTGGGATAGGAATGCTGGTAGCCGATTATTTAAACGTCCCTTTTTGTTATGTTCGGCCTGAAGCCAAGAAACACGGAAGACAAAATAAGATAGAAGGTTTTGTACAGCCACACCAAAATGTGGTGGTGGTTGAAGATCTTATCAGTACCGGAAAGAGCAGCCTGGCTGCGGTGGAGGCCTTGCGAGAAGCCGATTTGAACGTAAAAGGCATGGTTGCCATTTTTACCTATGGTTTTGATATTTCTGAAAAGAATTTTGCCGAAGCCGGAGTAACCTTACATACGTTGAGCGATTATGCCGAAATCGTCGAACAGGCCGAAAGGTCCGGATATATCACCTCCGAAGAAAATGCCCTATTAGCGCAATGGCGAACCGATCCGGCGAACTGGAACCCTACTATGGCAGTAAAGCCCGAAAATAACTAATATGCCCATCCGGCAAAATCTATCCTATACTCATGCAAATTGAAAGTAAAAAAGTAAATGTGAAGCGATCTGCTCAGGACCTCTGCTCCTATTTGAGCGATGTTAAGAATTTCGAGGAACTCATGCCGGAAAATATCAGCAAATTTGAGGTTCTTAGCGAGAAATCGTTTGTCTTTGCCCTGAAAGGTATGCCGGAGATCGGGCTTGAAGTAAAAGAGGTTGAAGCTCCCGAAAAAGTAGTATTAGGGGCCATTAGCGACAAAATTCCTTTTCAGCTAACCGCTAATATCAACGAAATTGACGAAGGTAACTCCGAAGCCGAACTGATTTTTAATGGTGACTTCAATCCTATGATGGCGATGATGATCAAAGGACCTATCACTAAATTCCTGGAAACTCTCACCACTAATCTGGAAAAACTTCAATAACGAAGCTTTACTTCTTTCAGGCTGAATTCGGCCAGACTCTCATCTTCCAATTCCACACATAAATTTCCTTCCCGGTTAACACCGCGAATGATACCATTGAGAAGTGTTCCATCTTCACGCTCAAAAACCGAGATTTCGTCTTTTCTGAATAATCTTGCTTCGTAACCTGTTTTGAGCTCGTCATGGCTTGAAATTTCAAGCTTTTCTAATTCTTCTAAGATACATCGAACCATCAATTCCAATACTTCCTCGAGCTCATAGTTCTTTCCTGTTATAGTGAACAAAGAACCCGCCTGGGGTAAATTATCGAATTCCACGTTATTTACATTGAGTCCTATCCCAATGATACTTGATGACAGTAGCTTTCCTTTTAGTTGATTTTCTATAAGAATCCCACACAATTTCTTATCGTATGACATAATGTCGTTTGGCCACTTTATAGCTACTTTAGGGATTTTAAGTTTATCCAACGCCTTCGCGACCCCAAGGGAAGTGGCCATATTTATTAGAATATGTTCTGTTGTGGAAAGGTTATGAAAACGCTTTAACACACTAAATGTAAGGCTTTTACCCGGTTCCGACTGCCAGGTTGATCCGCGTTGCCCTCTACCCTCGGTTTGCGCTTGCGCCCATACAACGGTAGCATCTTTAAGCTGCGTTTGGGTACACATCTCCTTAAGATAGCTGTTGGTAGACGTAATGGCACTAAGTTTGATTAAATCCAAGTGGTTTAGGAATGTGTTACTTTACACTTTTTATAACGTTTCAAGAAACAAAAAAGTAATAACTTTGCGCAAATAAAAAATCATTAATGTTAGAGAGAGAATCCGCGACAGATCAACTTGTAACTCAAATAATATCAGGAATTGAAGAAGTAAAGGGCCAGAACATTGAAATTCTGGATCTTAGAGAGATTGAAAATACAGTATGCGACTATTTTATAATCTGTGACGGTACCTCGAATACTCAGGTTAATGCGATCGTTAATTCAATTCAGAAAATAGTTAGCAAATCAATAAAAGAAAAACCCTGGCATGTCGAAGGAAGTGAAAATGCCGAATGGGTGTTACTGGATTATGTGCACGTGGTAGTACATGTTTTTCAGAAGCACATTCGAGAATTCTACGACATAGAAGGACTATGGGGAGATGCCAGGTCTGTTAAAATTGAAACCACTTACTAAAATAAATTAAAGCCCCTATGGCGAACGAGAATAAAAAACCAGAGATCAAAAAGCCAAGGTTCAATGCATATTGGATCTATGCGGCTATTATCATGATCTTTCTGGGCATACAATTTTTTGGAGGAAGTAGCTGGTCTCAGCCTGCCAAGACAACGCAGTCTGAATTCGAGAACTATCTTCGGGATGGAGATGTGGAGAAAATTGAGATCATCAATAAGAAAAAAGCGCAGGTATACCTCACTACCGAAGCCAGACAAAAATCTGTACATACTAACAATAAAACTAAAAGTTTCTTCCCTGCGGCAGCTAACGAACCCTACTATCAGTTCGAGTTTGGCGACCTGCAGAATTTTGAGAACAAGATCAATGAGATAAAGTCTCAAAATAATCTGGACACTAAGATCATCTGGAATACAGATAGCAATATGTGGGGAGAACTTTTCCTCACCTTACTACCTTTTATCGTAATAATCGGGATATGGATCTTTATCATGAGAAGGATGTCTGCGGGAGCTGGTGGTGGAGCAGGCGGACAGATCTTTAATATTGGAAAATCCAAGGCCAAGCTATTCGATGAAAAGACGGATGTAAAAACTTCGTTCAAAGACGTGGCCGGACTGGAAGGAGCAAAGGAAGAAGTACAAGAGATCGTGGATTTCCTGAAGAATCCTTCCAAATACACCTCTCTGGGGGGTAAAATCCCTAAAGGTGCCTTATTGGTAGGTCCTCCGGGAACTGGTAAGACTCTCCTAGCGAAAGCTGTGGCTGGCGAAGCAAAAGTTCCGTTTTTCTCCCTATCCGGATCAGATTTCGTTGAAATGTTTGTTGGGGTGGGTGCTTCGCGTGTACGAGATCTGTTCAAGCAGGCCAAGGAGAAGTCGCCTTCCATAATCTTCATTGATGAGATCGATGCGATAGGACGTGCCAGGGGAAAAAATAATTTTTCCGGCTCTAATGATGAAAGAGAGAATACCCTCAACCAATTACTCACAGAGATGGATGGTTTTGGCACCAATACCAACGTAATTGTTCTTGCCGCAACCAACCGTGCAGACGTACTGGATAAGGCTTTAATGCGTGCGGGCCGTTTTGACCGTCAGATCTATGTAGATCTACCCGATGTAAGAGAACGAAAAGAAATTTTTGAAGTACATCTGCGTCCGTTAAAGAAGGACGATAGCCTGGACACCGATTTCCTTGCCAAACAAACACCCGGATTCTCTGGGGCCGATATAGCCAATGTTTGTAATGAAGCAGCATTGATAGCAGCCAGAAACGAAAAGAAAGCCGTAGGCAGACAGGATTTCCTTGATGCTGTAGACAGGATAGTGGGTGGACTTGAGAAAAAGAACAAGATCATTACACCCGATGAGAAGAGAGCGATCGCGGTTCATGAGGCCGGCCATGCAACGGTTAGTTGGATGCTGGAGCATGCTGCACCTCTTGTGAAGGTAACTATTGTACCACGAGGCCAATCTCTTGGTGCGGCCTGGTACCTTCCGGAAGAACGTCTTATTGTTAGGCCGGAACAGATGCTGGATGAAATGTGTGCCACTATGGGGGGGCGTGCAGCAGAAAAGGTGATCTTCGGTAAGATTTCCACGGGTGCCTTAAGTGATCTCGAAAAGGTTACCAAGCAGGCTCGGGCCATGGTAACGATTTACGGACTTAATGATACCATTGGTAATTTAACTTATTACGATTCATCAGGTCAAAATGAGTATGGCTTTACCAAACCATATAGTGAAAAGACAGCAGAGCTCATAGATAAGGAGATTTCCAACCTTATCGAAGTACAGTATCAACGTGCGATCGAGCTACTTGAGAAAAATAAAGATAAACTAACAGAGTTGGCCGATGAACTTCTGGAAAAAGAAGTGATCTTTAAGGAAAGTTTGGAGCGGATATTCGGAAAAAGACCGTTCAAACCCAGAATTCCTGAGGAACCAATTGACGAAAAGTCTGAGGATGAAGCCGTAAAACCGGAGGAACCTGTTCAGCCTAAATCTTAAAAGTTTAGATTTACTCTAACATAACTTCAGTATAGATTTTATATATTTGAGGTTAAGTGTATTAAATCAACTCCTCAACACCCTGTAATGAGTCTATTTAAAAGACTTTTAAATCCTAAAGGCAAGTCAGAAGACAAAGTAAAAAATTCTGATCACAGTAAATATTACCCTGAGGAAACGCTTCCCATCGACGAAAGATTTACTTATAACTTTAATCGCAATGGGGGTAAGTTCCTCTACTGTGAAAATATGGAGGAGATCCTGGAAGCATTTGATAATATCCTGCTTGAAAACGATTGGTACGAGCGGGATGTTTTTTGTCTGGATGAAATGTTGACCTCTCGCTTTGACGGTTTCAATTTAAATTTCATCACAAAGGCCAATGCGACCTTCTTTTTATCCAACTGCGAATCGCTGGTAGCGAACAATGGTTCTATACTTTTGTGTTCGAAACAGATCAAAGAGAAAAAACTACACGAATTGCCCGCCAACTTCGTGATATTTGCAACAACTAGTCAGTTGGTAGAAAATATCAGTGAGGGGCTTCGCAAGATCAAATCCCGCAATAAGCTCCATATCCCGAGCAATATTACAACCATTCAGGACTTCGAAACGAACAAAGAAAAGGACTTCATGAGTTATGGAAGTAGCACAAAAAACCTATATTTGCTGTTACTGGAAGACCTGTAATTTATGAAGGAACTTATCGTGCGTTCTATATCGGGTGTGTTATACATCTCGATAGTCATTTTTTCTATGTTCACATCGCGCGAATGGTTTATGGGTCTCTTCTTTGTACTCGCCGCAATAACTCTCAATGAATTTCTTCGTCTAATCCGCTTAAAGAGCATCGCGGCTTATCTTATTCTGGGATTGTTCTTCTATTTTTTTAGTTATCGAATCTTCGATGACAATGCAGTTCTTTTGCTCTTAATCATGTGCTGTTTTGTAAGTGGTTTTTTGTTTAAGGACCTACTCTGGACCAGCAAGATCCCCATGTTTGAAAAGAAGAAATACATTGCTGTGATTTTCTATCTTATAAGTGGGTTTGTCTTTCTTACCCTAATCCCAATGCAGGATGGCAGTTTTAAACCCGAGGTGATCGTTGGCGTATTTATATTGGTATGGAGCAATGATAGTTTTGCTTACCTCATTGGAAAGAATTTTGGTAGGCGGAAACTACTTGAGAGGATATCTCCCAAAAAAACCAAAGAAGGATTTCTTGGAGGGCTTGCCGGATCTATTTTAGCAGGATTCATTATCTTTAATTATCTGGATTATTATCCATTATGGATGTGGATATTCATGGCGTTTATCGCGTCGATCTTTGGTACTATAGGTGACCTCATACAGTCCAAGTTTAAACGACAGGCCGGGGTGAAAGACAGCGGTATTCTCATGCCGGGTCATGGTGGTTTATACGACAGGTTAGATAGTATTATCTATGCCGGTCCGTTTATTTATGCTTTTATAGAAATTTCTGAATATGTTTCATAAGGAAGGAAATAAGATCATTCTCATTGCACTCGCACTGTGTATCTCCTTGAGTTTAGCGGCTCACTTGTATATTGAGAACACAGTCTGGAAATATAGTTTAATTGCTATTTTGGTTGTGCTGCTCATCCTCATCTTACAGTTCTTCAGGAATCCGAATCGACACTTTACCTTGAATGATAAAACGGTACTGTCGCCGGTTGATGGAAAAGTAGTGGTTATTGAAGAAGTCTTCGAGAAGGAATACTACAACGAAAAACGATTACAGATATCTGTGTTCATGTCGCCAATAAACGTACATGTTACCCGTTATCCGGTAGGTGGAAAGGTGGTATATAGTAAATATCATCCCGGGAAATACCTGGTGGCCTGGCATCCTAAATCCAGTGAGGAAAATGAACGAACTACAGTAGTAGTGCATTCGGAAGAATTTGGAGATGTATTACACAGGCAAATTGCCGGGGCCATGGCGCGACGTATTGTTAATTACGCAGAGAGCGGACAGCAGGTTGAACAGGCGTCTGATAGTGGCTTTATAAAATTTGGCTCCAGAGTGGATGTTTTTCTTCCACTCGATGTAAAAGTAGACGTAGAATTAAACGAGATAGTAAAAGGAGGAATAACCGTTTTGGCCTCAAAATAGTAATGACACGTACAGACCTGGATATCGAATTTCAGAAGGCGGTGGACAGCATAAACAACCATACCGAACCATTTCCGGCCGATGTACTGCTGCGCTTATACGCCTATTATAAGCGAGCCACAAACGATGAAGACAGGCCCAGCGGCAAGAAGCCTTTAATAAACGCTTTCAAGACCAATGCGCTTTTTCAGACACAGCACCTTACCGTTGATGAGGCCAAGGAACTGTACATCGATACGGTAAAGCAATATTTTATTTACAGAAAATAATTATTTCAGGCTTGCGAGGCTGGCCTTTAAGGTTTCGATTTTAGCCAGGGCATCGGCCTCTTTGTTACGCTCCATATTCACTACCTGCTCCGGTGCGTTATTTACAAATCTGTCGTTACTTAATTTTTTCTGAACACTTT
The DNA here is from genome assembly GCF_002966125.1 of Pukyongia salina. Classification (GTDB taxonomy): domain Bacteria; phylum Bacteroidota; class Bacteroidia; order Flavobacteriales; family Flavobacteriaceae; genus Pukyongia; species Pukyongia salina. The sequence continues at coordinate 2,009,389 of NZ_CP027062.1, read as the reverse complement.
TAAGAAAGCCTTCCGTGTAATTTAATTCTTCCTGGATCTTGGCTATTTCCTCTTCCACGTTTATAGCGCCGGCCACCGGAACAAAATACTCGTTCGACTTAACCCTGAAGGTAAGTGCTCCTTCCATTGCTTGGGATACGTAGTTGAGTTGAGAGAGATTTCCTAGCTTCACAATTACCGGGTCGAAGCTTTCTGAAGATTTCTCATTATTGATCACCGAGAGACTTATTTGTTCCTTGAACGAAATGTTCTTTTCCTTTCGGATGGTTCGAATACCTGAGATCACTTCAGAAGCAAATTCGAAATCTCGTATTGTTTTAGCATCAAAATCACCTGCTTCAGGCCATTGGGATATGATAAGCGCCTCTTTAGAAGTTCGCTCTTTAAGGTGTTGCCAGATCTCTTCAGAAACAAAAGGAACAAAGGGATGCAAAATTTTAAGGTTATCTTCCAGTATCTCAATAATTCCATTATAAGTAGTACCGTCTATAGGTTCCCCGTAGGCCGGTTTCACCATTTCCAGCAGCCAGGAACAGAAATCGTCCCAAACCAGTTTGTAAGTGGCCATAAGGGCATCACTAATGCGATATTTACCGAAGTGATCTTCGATCTCTACCAGCGTCTTATTGAATTTATGCTTATACCAGTTAATTGCCATAGTAGCAGCTTCGGAAGGTTGTTTATCTTCAGCAACTTCCCAGCCATCTATAAGTCGGTACGCATTCCATATCTTATTCACAAAACCACTCCCCTGTTTACAGAGGTCTACATCGAACATAAGGTCGTTTCCGGCTGGCGAACTAAGTAACATCCCTACTCTTACACCATCGGCTCCATATTCTTGCATTAACGCTATGGGGTCTGGCGAATTACCCAGGGATTTACTCATTTTCCTGCGTTGTTTATCCCGAACAATACCCGTTAAATAAACGTTTTCAAAGGGTTTTTCGCCACGATATTCGAAGCCGGCTATTATCATTCGAGCTACCCAGAAGAATAGGATCTCGGGGGCTGTTACCAGGTCATTAGTGGGATAGTAGTACTTAATTTCCTTATTATCGGGATCGAGAATACCATTGAAAACAGACATTGGCCATAGCCATGAAGAGAACCAGGTATCCAGCACATCGGGATCCTGAGTGAGATCTGCAGCTTTTAACTGGGAATCACCGCTTTTTTCACGAGCCAATACCAATGCCTCTTCCTTGGATTCTGCCACGACAAAGTCGTCTTTGCCCTCGCCATAATAATATGCCGGTATCTGGTGCCCCCACCAGAGTTGACGAGATATATTCCAATCGCGAACATTCTCCATCCAGTGGCGGTAAGTATTTACAAATTTTTCCGGAACGAGATTGACATCTTTCTGCAGCACGGCATCCAGTGCGGGTTGTGCAAGTTCTTTCATTTTCAAAAACCATTGATCGCTAAGTTTAGGTTCGATCACGGCCCCGGTGCGTTCACTGGTTCCTACCTTGTTGGTATGTTGTTCGATCTTATCGACCACATCCATTCGCTTCAATTCTTTAACGATCTCCTTTCTGGCTTCAAAACGATCCATGCCTTCGTAATGCAGGCCGAAACTATTTAAGGTTGCATCGTCATGGAAGATGTCGATTACTTCCAGATTGTGTTTATCGCCCAGGATCTTGTCGTTTTCATCATGTGCGGGTGTTACTTTCAGGCATCCGGTACCAAACTCCATGGTAACATAGTCGTCTTCAATGATGGGGATCACACGATTACAGATAGGCACAATTGCTTTTTTTCCTTTCAAATGAGTATAACGCTCATCCTCCGGATTGATGCAAATTGCGGTATCACCTAAGATTGTTTCAGGTCTGGTGGTTGCAATGATCAAAAAATCGTTACTGCCCTCTATCTGATATTTTAGATGATATAGATTACCCTGTTTTTCTTCATAAAACACCTCTTCGTCTGAGAGGGTTGTCTTCGCTTCCGGATCCCAGTTTACCATACGGTATCCGCGATAGATTTTCCCTTTTTTGTATAGATCCACAAATACTTTGATCACAGACTCCGATAGATCGTCATCCATGGTGAATTTAGTACGATCCCAATCGCAGGAAGCACCTAATTTCTTCAGTTGTTCCAGAATGATCCCACCATGTTTGTGTGTCCACTCCCAGGCATGATCTATAAACTCTTCTCGGGAGATATCGTGTTTTTCGATGCCTTCTTTTTTGAGTTTATCCACTACCTTGGCTTCGGTAGCAATGGAAGCGTGGTCTGTTCCCGGCACCCATAGGGCATTATAGCCACGCAGACGTGCTCTCCTTATCAACACATCCTGTAGGGTATTGTTGAGCATATGGCCCATATGAAGTACTCCCGTTACGTTGGGAGGAGGAATAACGATGGTATAAGGCTCTCTTTCGTCCACTTCGGAATGAAAATAGCCATGTTCCATCCAGTAGCTATACCACTTGTTCTCAACGCTTTCAGCACTATATTTCGCCGCTAAACCCATAGTTTGGTCTGATTTTTGGAATAAGTAAGCAAAAGTAGGTATATCTGCAGTATTATGAAAGTGAATAACTTATTTTGCAGGTTGCCAAAAAGATAGCTACATTAGCATACCTTAAATTTAAAGAAATCATGAAAAGACTAGTACTTATAGTGCTTATCGCATTAATTGGACACACTGTTCAGGCGCAGGCCAAAATTAGTTTTAAAACAGACACCATAGACTTTGGTCAGATCGCCAAAGGAAGTGACGGTGTTCGTGCATTCGAATTTACCAACACCGGAGATAAACCGCTAATTATCAGTGATGTGAAGTCCAGTTGCGGATGTACAGTACCAAAAAAACCAGACGGGCCTGTGGCTCCTGGCGCTTCCAGTATCATTCAGGTTAAATATGATACTAATCGCGTAGGACCGATCCGTAAAACAGTAACTGTTTATTCTAACGCAGATGAACCTATTAAAGCGCTTAAAATAAAAGGAGAAGTTTTAGCCGAGGGCAAAAGTGTCCTTGAAAAGACGAAATAATTGTAATTATCATATAAAAAAACCCTCGCGATGCCGGGGGTTTTTTTATTACAATACTTCTCGTAGGATAAATTTTTTCTTCTGGTTTACCCCATTCCTCGTTATTTCCATATAGATCGTCCTGCCGGCCTTCGATGAGAACAGGTTGATGATTTCATACAATTTGTACTTGTAGCACGCTTTCCCGTTAATAGACAGTACCTCATCACCTTTCTGAATACCTGCCAATGCAGCCGGGGACCCTTCCCGTACTTCAACAACTACAAATTTAGGTGCCAGAAAGAATTGCAAGGTGGGCGACTTATACACATCGAAGATAGCAGATGCTTCCCTCTTTTTAGTAGTCATCGTGACAGGGTCTATTTTAAAATAATCCACTTCTCTTACCGGGATAAGCCCGTCATGTTCCAGGGTTAAGCCAGCCATATTATAGTAAAAGGGTTCATCGAAGTATTTATTTTTCTTTAGCGTCATGGTTTGATTTCGATAATCCATGATCACCGTAAATCGCCTGAGCACCTCACTACCTAAAGTCCCTTTTCGTTCGGGAATGGATCGTATGTTTCTTACAGTATTCGTGTCGGGAAATGAAGTTGTTACACCCTCCAACCGAAACGAGTTAAGCCCCAGTCCCTTTATCTTGGATCTCTTTCCGAATATATTTCCACTTAGCCCAAGTCCCAGGAAATCATTAAAGTAATTTCTGGGGTTGTTTATAATAAAATCGTACTCGTCGAAAAGCCATAGACCATCACTCGAACCGGTATCGATCAATACCAATGACTCTATTTGTTGTGTTCGAGATTCTACGGTAACCGCCATATAAGGCTTCTTATTATGAAACCGCAGCTTAAAATCACTACATCCTTTACATCTCCTTTTGCGGTATTTATCGGGTTTATAAAGAGTGACCCGCTTAGACGAATAATCTGTTTTTACTACAAAATCCTTGAACAGATCAAACCCTATGATGCCGTGAATAGGCACTCCCATTCGAGTGGAAAAATTGATCTTTTTATCCAGTACCATGTAGATCCTGTGCTGTTTATCTACAGCCTTACCCACCCTAACAGTGTTATTATTGCTTAGAATGGCGTCTATGGTACCGCCCTCCCCCAGGCCGCGTAGTTTTACCGGCGAGGCATTATTCAGCTGAATAGAGTCCAGCTCTTCAACGGAGAACAACAAAGTGGAACTAACCCCGGTATCTAAAAGAAATGACAATCGGGTTCCATTTATCTCAACCGGGATGATGACTAGGTTGTTCACTAATTCGAAGGGAATCTTATCTCTGGATATTGCCTCAGGAAAAGTAAAATGGCTCTGTGCATTCCCCAGTATAAAGACAAGTAGGGCGAATACTGAAAGAAGGAAGGAACGAGTAGAGTTCGCTAATTTTTCCATCGTATTGAAGATATGGAAAAATTAGCGAACGCCTTAGCTTTCACCATGGATTTATAAAATATATTTCGCAACTTTGCTCCATAAGATATGCCATATGCCTATAGTCTCAGAAAAGGGCCGATCGATGCCCGAATCCCCAATAAGAAAATTGGTTCCCTATGCCGAAAAAGCTTATAAGGCGAACAAAACGGTTTACCATCTCAATATAGGACAGCCCGATATAAAAACTCCCGTGGCAGTGATGGATGCAGTTGCCAATCACGCCCTTGAAATACTAGCATATTCACGTTCGGAAGGCTCTGAGGAATATCGGGAAAAAATTGCCAGATACTACCACAGTAAGAATATCATGGTTGAGGCAAAAGATATCATAGTTACAACAGGCGGCAGTGAGGCCTTACTCTTCGCCATGGGTTCCATTGCCGATGCAGGCGATGAGATCATTATCCCGGAACCATTCTACGCCAATTACAATGGCTTTGCCCTGGCTTCAGGGGTGAAGATAGTACCGGTAATATCCAAAATTGAGAACAATTTTGCCTTACCTCCTATCGCCGAATTTGAAAAACTGATCACCCCCAGGACCAAGGCTATCCTTATATGCAACCCGGGTAATCCTACGGGATATTTATATTCGAAGGAAGAAATCCATAAACTTGCCACTATTGTAAAGAAACACGATCTGTTTCTGGTGGCAGACGAGGTATATCGTGAGTTTGTGTACGATGGGTTAAAGCATTATTCTATCCTGGAAGAGGAAGGGATGGAAAACTATGGGATCCTTGTGGATTCTGTTTCCAAACGTTATAGTATGTGTGGCGCCAGAATTGGTTGCCTCGTATCGAAAAACAAAGAAGTGATCCATACAGCCCTTAAATTTGCTCAGGCGAGATTGAGTCCGCCAACCTTCGCACAGATCGCCAGCGAAGCGGCTCTCAATACCCCACAGCAATACTTCGACGAGGTGATAGCCGAATATAAAGACAGAAGGGATACCCTTATAAACCTATTGAAAGGAATACCCGGAGTAAAAGTTGGCTACCCTAAAGGAGCGTTTTATTGTATCGCGGAACTGCCAATAGAGAACAGTGACGACTTTGCTCAATGGCTGCTGGAATCCTTCGACGTGGATGGAGAAACCGTAATGGTGGCGCCTGCTGCCGGATTTTACTCTACAGAGGGTGTTGGAAAGAACCAGATCCGGATCGCATATGTTCTTCGCAAAGAAAGCCTTATCAAAGCCGTAAAAATATTAAAGGCTGCCCTTGAACAATACCCCGGCTAATGCAGATCGAAAAGAACAAATCGCTGCGCGCTTACAATACTTTTGGTATTGATGTGAATGCGAGTGCGTTTATTTCGGTGGACTCTGTTGAAGATCTCAGGACTATTATTAACCAATACGACAAGGAGGAGCTTTTTATCCTGGGTGGAGGAAGTAATATGTTACTTACCGGACCCCTTGAAAAACTGGTGATACACATCAACCTAAAGGGTATAGATGTTATTTCTGAAACTGAATCGGATGTTCTACTGAAAGTCATGGCCGGAGAAAACTGGCACGAGCTGGTAATGTATAGTATTGAAAATGACTTTGGCGGTATTGAAAATCTTTCTCTCATCCCGGGAAATACGGGAACTGCCCCAATTCAGAACATAGGTGCATACGGAGTGGAGCTGGAGGATGTGTTCGTGCAGTGTACAGCCTTGGAATTAGCTACTGGCAAGGAAGTGATATTTGATAAGAAGGCATGTAAATTCGGGTATCGCAATTCGATCTTTAAGAACGAGGCGAAAGACCAATATATCATTACCTCGGTTACTTTGAAACTCACCAAAAAAGACCACAAGCTTAATATAAGCTACGGTGCGATCGGCGATGTTTTGGCACAAAGAAATATCACACAACCAACCATAAGAGATATTTCGGAGGCAGTGATCGCGATTCGCAGATCGAAATTACCCGATCCTAACATCTTAGGAAATAGTGGTAGTTTTTTTAAGAATCCCGTACTTTCTTCCGAAGATTTTAAACGTTTCAGAAACAATCATCCGGATGCGCCGTTTTACGAAGTTTCGGCAACCGAATTCAAAATTCCTGCCGGTTGGCTAATAGACAAGGCAGGCTTTAAGGGAAAACGATTTGGGGATGCCGGGATCCACGAACACCAGGCGCTTGTATTGGTAAATCACGGAAATGCTACCGGTGCCGAGATCTGGGAACTGGCGCTAAAGATTCAGAAAGAAATAAAAGAATTATTCGGCATCTATATAGAACCCGAAGTGAACGTGTTCTAATCCATTCCCAGGACATTGTCCACTATGTGCAATACTCCATTGGTTCCCTGGATATCACTCTTTCCAATTTTAGCAACCTTTCCTTTACTATCTGTTATCAGGATGTCGTTTTCGTTGCTACTTACCTTCAATTGTTCACCCGAAAGAGTGGTAAGGGTCACAGGACCAAGTTTTAGACTCTGCATTAGAGACACGGTATTGTGATCTCCCTCTATAATATGATCCTGTACCAGACGAATAAGCCGGGGTTTATTTTCTGAACGTGGAAGACTTTTCAAGAACTCTTCGTCCATGGACTTGATAGCTGCTTCTGATGGAGCCAATACTGTGAACGGCCCTTTTTCTGAAAGCAATTTTCCGGATAGTTCGGACGTCACAATGTAACTGGCGAATGTCTTACTATCGGACGTGCTCATTACTCTGGCCATTACACTGTTTGAACGCGCCTTAGATTCTTCTGTTGGGCCTTTAGAGGACACCTTCTCCGTAGTGGATTGGTCACCTTCCGGATTGTCCTGCTGCTTATCGTCCTTACACGATCCAAGAACCGCTAAAAATGTAAATATTGTGAGTAATGTGTATATAGATTTCATAATTAGATTGATTTTTACAGAGGCTAAAAATAACCAAATTAGGCGCATTTCAACAAGAAAGGTTGTATTTTTGCATCATATTTCAATGTTATGGGCCTTTTTATAATCACACTACTATTACTGTTATTTGCCGTTGCCGGTATAGCTATAAAAATATGGGGTAAGAAGGATGGGAAATTCGCCGGTACCTGCGCTAGTCAGAGCCCTTTTTTAAACAAAGAAGGAGAAGCCTGCGGATTTTGCGGTAAAACCCCGGATCAATTCGATTCCTGTACCCAGGAGCCACATCAATCATCCTAACAAGTTTAAACAACTATGCTGCTAATTCTTCTGCTCGCATTTGTTGTTATCGTCAATTGTCTTTATTACTTATACTTTGTTCCTTTTACTTTTTCCAGGACAGGAACTAAAATCTCTACTGCCGCATACCCGGTATCTGTACTTATTTGCGCTAAGAATGAAGCCAAAAACCTGAAGGATCATATTCCCTTATGGCTGGCACAGGATTATCCGGAGTTCGAACTTATCCTTATTAATGATGCCTCCAGCGACAAAACGTTGGAGATCATGGAACATTTTGCTGAACAGGATTCCCGAATACGAGTCGTGGATGTAAAAAGTAATGAAGCTTTTTGGGGAAGTAAGAAATATGCACTTACACTAGGTATAAAGAAAGCTGCAAATAAGAGAATGGTATTTACCGATGCCGATTGCCGGCCGGCCAGTTCGTCATGGATTCGCCATATGGTGTCCCAGTTTTCTGAAGAAAAACAAATTATACTGGGATACGGTGGTTATCTAAGGAGACCCGGCATGTTAAATGCTCTAATTAGATTTGAAACCATAATCACTGCCATTCAATATTTTTCTTATGCTTTACGTGGTAATCCGTATATGGGAGTTGGGAGGAACCTCGCCTATACCAGCAATGTGTTTTACGCCCACGGCGGGTTTACTTCGCATATGAATGTGCTTTCGGGTGACGATGATCTTTTCGTAAACAAGGCGGCCACTGCTACTAATACAGCGCTTCAATACCACCAGGATTCTTTCACTTATTCAATTCCGAAGAAAAAATGGAAACATTGGTTCCAACAAAAAAAGAGACATAGTAGTACGGCATCCAGGTATAAACCCAAACACAAGGTATTGTTGGGAGCCTATTACATATTTAATGTATCGTTCTGGATCCTGGCCATTCTTGCGTGCCTTTATAGTAGTTGGAAGATCGCGATCCTCCTTATTATTTTCAGGATACTGGTTCAATATATCATTGTGGGCAAAGGAGCATTGTTGCTAAAAGAATCTTCTCTTATCCCCTTTATCCCTTTCCTCGAATTGTTTTTAGTATGCCTGCAATTGAGTATCTTTATTAGCAGTAAGACTTCAAAACGATCCACTTGGAATTGATCAAAGCGGAAATTTTAAAACAGGTGAAGCTGGCGAAAGCCGGGAGGCAAAGTGCCTTTAGTTTTTTATTGGATCATTTTTGGAATGAGGTCTACGGATTTCAGTTAAAACGAGTTAACGACGAATACGAAGCCGAAGACATCGCGATAGAGTCCTTTGCAAAAGCCTTCGATAAGATCGAAACCTTCGATGAGTCCTACGCTTTCGGAACATGGCTCATCGCCATTTCCAAGAATATTCAAATAGATAAAAGCCGTAAGAAAAAAGCCTCTATTCAATCACAAACTACGGACACCAGTGAAGAACATGTACATAAGATCGCCGATCTTTCCCCTTCCCCGGAGGATAAGCTCATCACCGAACAGAACCTGGCAGAACTCCTCCGTTTTATAAAGCAATTAAAACCCCATTACCAGGATGTGATTAACCTACGGTATTTTCATGAAATGAGTTATAATGAGATCTCCGAACAGTTAAAGGAACCCCTAAACAATGTAAAAGTACGTTTGTTACGGGCCAAGAAATTACTTTCCGAGATCATTACACAAAATCATCAGCATTGAAACTTACCCTTCGAAAACTAGGGCCGGGATTCATCTTCGCCGGGGCTGCGATAGGTGTATCTCATCTGGTACAGTCTACGAGAGCAGGTGCCGATTTTGGCTTCGGACTCCTATGGGCGTTATTACTTATAAACGCGGTAAAATACCCCTTCTTCGAGTATGGTCCACGCTATGCTTCGGCAACGGGGGAATCATTACTTGAAGGGTACCTGAAAATGGGCAAAGGGGTTGTCTACGTGTACCTGGTTTTAACCTTCGCTACCATGTTCACCATTCAAACTGCAGTAACCATTGTAACTGCGGGTATTGCCTCCTCTCTTTTTGGCGTGGGATCACCGGTAGTATGGACAGCGCTCATCACCCTGGCCTGTTTCACTATACTAGTGTTGGGTCGTTACAAGATGCTGGATTCGCTTATGAAATTTATAGTGATAGGGCTTACCATAAGCACCATAGTAGCGGTAACGCTCGCCATAGATCCTTCGGAAGGCGTCACCTTTAAACAAATTCTACCAACCGAGGTAGCCGGCGTCGCCTTCCTGATCGCCTTTATGGGTTGGATGCCTGCTCCCCTGGATATTTCCATATGGCATTCGATGTGGACCACCGAAAAGAAGAAACTGGACCCATCCATCGATCCAGGTCAATCCCGTTTCGATTTTAACGTTGGTTATATAACAACTACTGTCCTTGCCGTTGGTTTCCTCGCCCTTGGCGCTGTGGTGATGTTTGGCAGTGAGCAGATGTTTTCGGACGGTGCCGGAGAATTTGCAAACCAGTTAATAGCGATGTATACACAAAGTCTTGGGGAATGGGCAAAAATAATCATAGGAATAGCTGCCTTCACTACTATGTTCAGTACAAGTCTAACTACGCTGGACGGATCGCCCAGGGCTATGCACCGTGCCACAGAGCTTATTACCGGAAGATCAATTAAAAGCGGCTATTTATACTGGCTTGTTATTCTGGCCTCCGGAACTATGGTTATTTTCTTCTTTCTTCTTTCTGAAATGAAATTATTGGTGGAAATAGCGACGATCCTGTCGTTTCTTACGGCCCCATTCTATGCATTTTTTAATTATAGGTTATTGTCCGGAAGGCATACCCCTGCAACTGCAAGACCTGGGACTTTACTGAAAGTATACAGCGTTACTAGCATCTTGATCCTGCTAGGATTTAGCGGTTGGTATCTTAGCACTCTGTTGTGATTATTTTAAGCTAATCTTCGTACATTTGTTTCCGCTATGGAAGTGAAAACTGTAGATACCCAAAAACCACAACCGAAGCCAAAATGGCTTCGTGTAAAACTCCCCACTGGTAAGAAATATACCGAACTGCGTGGGTTAGTAGATAAATATAATCTTCATACCATCTGTACAAGCGGTAGTTGCCCGAATATGGGTGAATGCTGGACGGAAGGTACTGCCACTTTTATGATCCTTGGAAATATGTGCACCCGCTCCTGTGGTTTCTGTGGTGTAAAAACAGGGAGACCACAAATGGTAGACTGGGATGAACCGGAAAAGGTGGCTCGTTCTATCAAGATCATGAATATTAAGCATGCTGTGGTCACTTCGGTGGACCGTGACGACCTGAAAGATATGGGATCTATCATTTGGGCCGAAACAGTAAAGGCGATACGCCGTATGAACCCGGAAACCACTCTGGAGACCTTAATTCCGGATTTTCAAGGAGTTACCCGAAATATAGACCGTATCATTGCTGTAAAACCCGAAGTTGTATCCCACAACATGGAAACAGTAAAACGACTTACAAGAGAAGTGAGAATCCAGGCGAAATACGAAAGAAGTCTGGAAGTACTGCGATATCTGAAAGAACAGGGTATAGAACGTACAAAAAGCGGGATCATGCTGGGATTGGGTGAAACCGAAGAAGAAGTGATACGCACTTTGGAAGACTTGCGTAGTGTTGGACTGGACATCGTAACGCTTGGGCAATATCTTCAACCTTCTAAAAAGCATCTCCCAGTAAAAGAATTCATTCCACCGGAGCAATTCAGGAAATACGAGGAAATCGGACTGGAAATGGGCTTCAGGCACGTTGAAAGCGGTGCCCTGGTAAGATCCTCCTATAAAGCACAAAAACACCTTACATAGTCTCTTATGAGCAAAGCAATCAATATCGGCATCAACGGTTTTGGTCGGATTGGTCGTACACTGTTCAGGATGCTGCTGGACCATCCCGACATACGGGTGGTAGCAATCAACGATATTGCCGACTCAAGGACCATGGCGCATTTGTTAAAATACGACAGCATTCAGGGGGTTTTGCCTTACAATGTAGATCATACTGGTAGCTCTATCGTCGTAGACGAAGAGGAAATTCGGTATTCTTCAAAGGCTAATATTGCTGAAATACCCTGGGGTAAGGTCGATTTTGTAGTGGACTGCACAGGAAAATTCAAAAATAGAAATGAATTGCAGGCTCATATCGATAACGGTGCTTCTAGGGTAATTTTATCAGTACCCACGGACGATACCTCTATAAAAATGGTGGTTCTAGGAGTAAATGACGGTATTTTAGTCCCAGAAGACACAATTATCTCCAATGCGTCCTGTACCACAAATAATGCCGCACCCATGTTGGCAGTGATCGAATCCTTGTGTGGTATAGAACAAGCTTATATCACGACCGTACACTCGTATACCACAGATCAGAGCTTGCACGACCAACCGCATCGTGATCTTAGACGCGCCCGTGCTGCTGGACAATCCATAGTACCAACCACCACGGGGGCTGCCAAAGCGTTAACTACAATATTTCCCGATTTATCCACTGTTATTGGAGGTTGCGGCATACGAGTTCCGGTTGCGAACGGCTCTTTAACAGACATTACCTTTAATGTGAAGGAAAAAGTATCAATAGAACAGGTTAATTTGGCCTTTAAAAATGCTTCAGAAGGCACTCTAAAAGGAATTCTCCAGTATACCGAAGATCCTATCGTATCGGTAGATATACTGGGAAATAGCCATTCCTGTGTATTCGATGCGGGGATGACCTCCGTAATAGGAAAAATGGTAAAAATCATAGGTTGGTACGACAACGAAGTAGGGTATTCGTCGAGAATTGTAGATTTAATCCTACAAATTTCGAGGAAATAACTATATTTATCGCCCAAGTACATAGTTTTGACGGCCAGAGTTGTAAAATTTACTTGCTTGAAAATCTGGGTTTTCGCCCTGTTTTTAACTGCATTCGATTGTTATTCGCAACAAATCGAACAGGACTCTGTACAACTAATTCAGAACTATCAGGCAGAGGCCAGAAATGCGATAGCGCAGCAAGATTTTGATGAGGCGATCGTACAACTAAATCATGCTAACAAACTTGCCGTAGTAAATTCAGATCATTCTTTTAAGGAGTCCTTGCAGCTTGAAATTGCAGAATTACACTATTTCCTTCATAATTATCACAAGGCTAATTCGGAAGCAGATATAGCATTAGACTATATCGATAAAGGAAAGAACGATATTTTAAAAGCGCACGCCTTTAATCTAAAAGGATTGATCTTAACACAACTGGGCCAGCTTGTAGAAGCTGAGAACTACTTCAAAAAAGCAGAAGTTATTTATACTAACCAGGGAACCGAGGCCCAACGAGCCGATGTACTTTTAGGGATTGGGATGTTACAACATAAAAATGGTAAGATCACCGATGCTATAAATTACTATAACGCCGCGATCCCGGTATTTGAAGAGAATAATAATTGGTACCAGCTCGCTTTGTCCTATTTGAATAAGGCCGAGGCCCTGGTAGATCTAAATGAGGAACAACCTCTGTTAACTAATATCACAGAAGCTACTGCTACGCTGGAAAAAGCAACTGCTATCATAGACCAGCATTCCTTTACCAAACTAAAAGTACGAAGTTACCGCATTGGTAGCTTGATAGCCCTGCGAAATGGCGATCTTGCGGCTGTTGAGCGTAATATGAAACTTTATGAAGCTAAGAACGACTCCTTACAACAGGTATATCTGCAGGCGATCACCAAAGGGATCGAGATAGACGCGAGCGTGAATAACCTTACCGAGATCATTGAGGAGCAGCGTATGGATATCGATAAGCAGCAGAAATCGATCAATTTTGGTAGGATGACCACGGGATTGAGTATTGCACTTATCATCATCCTTTCGTTACTTACGCTTTCGCTTTATAAAAATAACAACCTGAGAGCCAAGGCCAATGAATTGCTACAGGATAAGAACATCGAGCTGCAATTAGCGAAGGAAAAGGCCGAAAAAGCATCTCTGGCCAAGGCACAATTCCTTTCAACCATTACACATGAGCTACGTACGCCTCTCTACGCCGTAACGGGATTAACTCACCTTTTGCTTGAAGAAGACCCGAAACCGCATCAGAAAGAACATTTGAACTCCCTGAAATTTTCGGGAGAATACCTGTTATCCCTCATAAACAATATCCTCGATCTCAATAAACTTGAGGCCAATAAGGTAGAGATCGAGAAAACTACTTTCTCACTCAAGAAACGCATAAATGATGTACTCATAGCACTGAAGAAATCTGCAGACGACCGTAAGAACAACCTGCATCTGGAATTCGATGAAACTATTCCGGACAGATTGGTTGGCGATCCGCTTAAGTTATCTCAAATCCTTATCAACCTTATTGGTAACTCGGTGAAATTTACTCAGAACGGTGATGTTGTGGTTCGTGTGAAAAAACTGGAGGAAAATAATTCGAAAGTTGCATTGCACTTTGAAATTGAAGATAACGGTGTTGGAATATCGAAGAAGAAACAAAAAAGCATCTTCGAGACATTCTCACAGGCCTCCCTGCAGATCAATAGAAAATTTGGTGGTACAGGCCTGGGTCTGTCCATCGTAAAGAACCTGCTCGAATTAATGGGTAGTAAGATCAATCTTGAAAGTCAGTTGGGCAAAGGATCCAAGTTCTGGTTTAATATCAATTTTGATGTTTCAGAAGAAGTAAAAGAAGATATTAACCCCAAAAATATCATATACGACGTGGATTATGTAGCCCTCGAAAACAGAAAGATCCTGGTAGTTGAAGATAATAAGATCAACCAAATGATCACCCGAAAGATACTTGAAAAGAATAAAATGGTATGCATGGTAGCCGATAACGGTATGGATGCTATTAAACTGGTCAAGGAAAACGAGTTCGATGTCATTTTAATGGACATCCACATGCCGGGAATTAGTGGTATTGAAGCCACACAAAAGATCCGTGCATTCAACAAGGACCTCCCCATCATAGCACTTACAGCGGTAACCATAGATGAGAATTTAGATGATTTCTACAGAGCCGGATTTAATGAAATTATTCCGAAGCCGTTTAAAACGGAAGAATTCTTTGAAAAGATCTATCGCACCATCGCCAATAAAACCTTTCCGGTAAACAGTTAAACCCTGCTTCCTTCGATAGCCTCCACTACACGCTCCCTGAAAAAAGGCTGCTGTTCATTAAGTAAAATAGTTTTAATAGGTAAGTAATAGAGAGCAAATTTATCGATATGCGGTTGAAGGCGCATATAGTCTTTTTCTGTGGTAAGTAATATTTCCTTTTTCGCCAGTTTCTTTATTTCTGAAGCCGTAAAATTATGATGATCCCCAAACTTATCGTGCGTAAAATTATACCCGTTGGATTTAAGGTAATCCACTAATGGTAAAGGATTAGCGATTCCTGTAACCAGTGTAAAGGGTTTGTCCAGCAAATACCGAAGCGGCTGTATCTCTGTCTTGCCATAGATCTGTTTGTCGTATCCTACTTTTGAGAAATAAAGTTTCTGATGCGGTTTCAGTTTCAGGCGGAACTGGATCTCCTGCTGCCTGGCGTAGGGAATATGATTAGGACATTTGGTCACCACTATGATATCTGCCCGCTCTGCCCCGCTTACAGGCTCTCTTAACATCCCCATGGGCAAAAGATAATCGTCTATATACAGGTCGTCACAAGGGGTGAGCAGAATATTTAAATCTGCGTTCACTTTTCTATGCTGAAAGGCATCGTCCAGCAAGATCACATCCGCCCTGTTCTTTAATCTTTCTATCCCCTTACGCCTGTCTGCACAAACAGCGATAAGTACATCGGGAAAGTTCTGCTTAAACTGAAGAGGTTCATCCCCTACTTCCTGTGCTGTATGATCTATTTTTACTTCCAAATAGCCACTGGTCTTTCTTTTATAACCCCTACTTAGCACAGCCACTTTGTAATCGTCTTTGAGCATTCGCACCAGGAATGTTATCATAGGGGATTTACCAGTTCCTCCTACAGAAAGATTTCCCACACAAATCACCGGTACGTCATAGGTTTTACTTTTTAGCCAGCCTTTGTCGTACCTATAATTACGCACTGCCGTAACGAGGCCATACAGGATGGCGAAAGGAAATGCGAGAAAGCGAAGAAATTTCATCTGTACAAAATCAGTTAATATAAGGGGTCAGGCAGAATTACATTCTAGTTCTTTATAGTACTTTAGGTTTCATAAATGAAGTTAGCCCTGGCAATTCATAAAACGAAAGTATACTTTTTTATCTTTACCATAAAATAGAACGTATGAAGGTTAATGAGGTTATTGGCATCCTCGAGGAGATTGCCCCGCTATCTTATTCGGAAGATTTCGATAATACCGGTTTGCTTGTGGGCGATGCCGATGCCGAGGTAAGCGGGATCCTGGTTACTCTGGACACGCTGGAATCTGTAGTGCAGGAGGCCATAGACGCTAATTGTAACCTTATCGTTAGTTTTCATCCTATCGTTTTTAGCGGTTTAAAAAAGATAACCGGTCGATCCTATGTCGAACGTGTGGTACAGAAGGCCATTAAGAACGACATTGCCATTTTTGCCATACACACCGCGCTCGATAATGCATGGAATGGTGTTAATGCCATGATCTGTGAAAAGATAGGGATCGAAAAACGCGCCATTCTTATACCGCAGCAAGGTACTATTCAGAAACTTGTTACTTATGTCCCTAAACAAGAGGCCGAATCGCTAAGAGAAGCTCTATTTGCAGCCGGTGCGGGAAATATTGGTAATTATAGCAACTGTAGTTTTAATTCGGACGGAAAAGGTAGTTTCAATCCTAATGATGAAGCCAACCCCACCAAAGGTAAAAAAGGGGTGACCCATTTTGAAGATGAGACTAAAATAGAAGTTACATTTCAGAAACACTTAAAAAATAAAGTACTGAAAGCGCTGTTCACAGCACATTCTTACGAAGAAGTTGCCTACGAGATCACAACCCTTAACAATACGAATCAGCATATAGGGATGGGTATGGTTGGTACGTTGAAAAACCCCATGCCTGAGAAAGAATTCCTGAAGCATCTAAAAAAAGTAATGCAGTGTGAGTGTATCAGGCATTCGGCATTAACGGGTAAAACCATTGAAAAAGTAGCAGTTTTGGGAGGTAGTGGTAGTTTTGCCATAGAGGCAGCCAGGGCGGCCGGAGCCGATGCTTATGTGACATCCGACCTGAAATACCACGATTTTTTCAAAGCGGAAGGAAGTTTACTCCTGACCGACGTGGGACACTACGAAAGCGAGCAATTCACAAAAGAGCTGATTATTAATGCGCTCTCAAAAAAAATCACTAATTTTGCACCTGCCTTGCCGGCAAGCAGGCTAGTTTTATCACAAATAAACACCAATCCTATTACCTATTTATAGAAAATGGCAAAGAAAACAGAAACTACTGTAGAAGAAAAACTAAGAGCCCTGTTCGACCTGCAACTGATCGATTCTCGTATAGACGAAATTCGTAATGTTCGCGGTGAACTACCTCTGGAGGTTGAAGATCTTGAAGATGAAGTAGCTGGAATGAACACGCGATTGGAGAAGTTAACTTCAGATCTGGGAGTGATCGAAACCAATATCAAAGACAAGAAGAACCTTATCGACGAGGCAAAAGCGCTTATTAAAAAGTATACCTCTCAGCAAGATAACGTTCGTAACAACCGTGAGTATAACTCTTTAAGTAAAGAGATCGAATTCCAGGAACTGGAAATTCAGTTGGCTGAAAAGCATATCAAGGAATTCAAGGCACAGATAGAGCAAAAGAACGTGGTTATTGAAGAGACCAAAGAACGCTTAAAAGCTCGTGAAGAACACCTGAAACACAAACAGGGGGAATTAAATGAGATTCTTTCTGAAACCGAAAAAGAGGAAAAGACCCTCATCAAGGAATCTGAGAAATACGAGAAGAACATCGAGGAGCGACTTATAAAAGCTTACAAACGTATCCGTTCTAATGTAAAGAACGGTCTGGCAGTGGTGCCCGTAGAACGAGGTGCATCCGGAGGATCCTTCTTTACTATTCCACCTCAGGTACAAATGGAGATCGCCTCCCGTAAAAAGATCATTACCGATGAGCACAGTGGCAGAATCCTTGTAGATCCTGAACTGGCAACAGAGGAAAGAGAGAAAATGGGAAAGCTTTTCGCTAAAGTGAAATAGATCTCATCTTAAGATATAACAAAGCCTTCACAATCCGTGAGGGCTTTTTTTATTACTTTTCTGAAAAAATTGAAAGGTTTTCATACTATTCCCTACTTATTTCTACAAATCGTTGTTATGAAAAAATTGTCGATCATATTTTTAAGTTTGGCGCTGTTTAGTTTACAAGGTGCCTGTCAGTCCTCGAATGAAGGAAATAAAAAAGCCGAAGCCGAAGCGCAGGCAAATTTAACTCCTATGGAAGTACCGGCCGAAAACGGTTTGGAGAGAGCCTACTTCGCCAGTGGGTGTTTCTGGTGTGTGGAAGCGATATATGAAAGTGTGAAAGGGGTAAAAGAGTCTATTTCTGGATATAGTGGGGGACACTCAGATTATCCCACTTACGAACTTAGTAACACTGGGAGAACCGGACACGCCGAGGCAGTGGAAATTATATACGATCCCAAAGTTGTATCCTTCGCAACTCTCGTGGATGTATATTTTGGCTCGCAGAATGTAACTCAAGTTAACGGCCAGGGTCCGGACAGAGGATCTCAATACCGATCTATTATCTTTTATCAAAATGATGAGCAAAAGAAGATCATAGAAGACAAAGTTGCGGAACAGGAAAAGATCTATGGTGAAGGCAAGGTGGCTGCACAGGTTCTTCCCTTCCAGAAATTCTGGATAGGCGAAGGGTATCACCAGGATTTTGAAAAACGCAATCCCAATCATCCCTATATTCAGAATGTATCAATTCCCAGGTTGAAGCGATTTCAGAAGATGTTTCCACATCTGCTAAAAGAAAATGAAGAACACTAAAAGAAACGACGCCTTCCGGGCGTCGTTTTTTTATCTTTACATGTATGGAACAGGATGACTTCGCGATCTTCAGGAAATTCACTAACCTCGATCATGCACACGACATACACGATTTGCTTACTTCAAACGGCATTAATACAGTTATAGGCGATAATTCTTCTTCTCTGGACAACAGTTTTGGAGGTAATCACGCCCAGGACGAACTTGAGATCAGGATCGATGTGAGCGATTTTGAACGAGCGGAAGCCATTCTGGCAGAGCACGCGAGAAAGTCGCTGGACGATGTCCCTAAAGATTACTATTTATTTCGCTTTACTGATGAGGAACTTTATGATGTGCTAGTAAAACAGGATGAATGGAGTGAATTTGATTATTTACTCTCACAAAAGATCCTTGAAGACAGAGGAAAACCGGTACATGATGAACTTCTACTGCGGCTGCGTAAGGAACGCATCGAACATCTTGCTAAACCCGATAAGGACCAGAACGGCTGGATAGTTGCGGGATATATCTTTGCAGTTCTCGGAGGTTTTTTAGGACTCATTATTGGTTATTTCCTTTGGACATCCAGAAAGACATTGCCCAACGGGGTTAAAGTGTATTCGTATTCGGAAGGCAATCGAAAACATGGGAAGAATATCTTTCTCTTAAGTCTGGTGTTTGTGCCTCTAAGCTTTATCCTAAGGGCTTTTAATGTGTTTTAACGATCTATTTGTGTGCCCGAATTTCGAACACCAAAGGGTACAATCTATCTTTTAAGACGTACATGCCTTTTTCGGTTTTCTCCAGATCCGGGTAAATATCATAAGGAGATTCTTCATGTTCTTTTAAATAATCGATCGTAAGTCCTGCCTCAATGAGAGCGTTGATCACCTCCCCCAATCCGTGATTCCATCCATATTCCTTACTTACAATTTTGGTATCGCTATCCTCGGTATAGGAACCTTCATATTCTTCGTAAATGGCTTCCTTCTGTTGATATCCGTAGATCATCTTTGGCGGATCCTGATGGTAATCGAACATCCATGCAATGGGATGGAATTCGACCATATAAAATGTACCTCCGGGTTTAAGACGATCATAGATCATCTGTGCCCAGGGTTTCAGATCGGGAAGCCAGCCTATCACGCCATAACTGGTAAAAACTATTTCGAAAGTTTGAGAAACATGGTAGGACACATCGAGTACATTACAACAAACAAATTTGGCATTTAGCTCGAGTTCGTTATTTAAGGACTGCGCAAGCTCTATAGCTTTATCGGAAATGTCAATTCCGGTGCAAGACGCTCCTCTCCTCGCCCAGCTTAGGGTATCTTGACCAAAATGACATTGTAAGTGCAGTAATGACTTGCCGGACACATCACCCAGGGCTTCCAACTCATATTTATTCAGAGAATCGGCACCATTTTTAAAACTCTCCAGGTCATAAAATTCACTGGCTGCGTGTACTGCCACCTTTTTATTCCAGGTGTCTCTGTTTGTATTAAATTCCTTCTGAAAATCCATTAACTCAAATTTCGGCTAATGTAAAAAATAATGAAGGGATGACGCGTTTTAACCTACATTATATCCATCGGCAACCATAGGTACCCATTCACGGTTCTTCTTTATAAATGCAGCCACGAACGGACACAATGGCGCCACCTTATCACCTTCCTCTTTTAATCTATTCAACACCTCCTTAACCATGGCAGTACCCACTCCATGACCTTCCAACTGAACAGGAACCTCGGTATGAGTTAGGTATATTGCGTTCTTTGCCTTGATATATTCTATAAAAGCTGTATAGCCATTCACTTCGGTTTCGTAGCGACGGCGTTCCAGGTTCTTTTCAACAGATACTTTCATAGCTTATCGTTTATGAGACCCATCACAATAAGGAATATTTCCGGTTTTCCCACAGCGGCAAAACGCAGTATTTCGGGTCTTTTTTTCTGTTGAACCATCCGTATGTATTACTTCTATTTCACCCTTCACCATTAAAGGGCCATTATTCAATACTTCTATTTTAGTTTCATTCATAGCGTTTTGTTTTGGTTCTTCCGTGTTAGCAGCAGACTTCGAATAATAACTCAAAGCTCCACTCGGGCATTTATCTATCGTTCTTTTCAAGTCTTCAATCCCTGCGTTCTCGGCTTTGATCCATGGCTTCTGCTTGGGATCGAATACATCGGGTAAACCGTGCACGCATTCTTTAGCATGAAAACAAAGTCCGGGTTTCCATACAACTACGAGGTCCCCATTACTATATTCTTTTTGTACATCCATATTTTAAAAATACGAAAATTATGAGAGCATAAGTAGAATAGTTATTTTTACCGAAACTATCTGCCATGAAATACCTTCCTGCTTTATTTTTATTGCTTACCCTGCTCAGTTCCTGTAATGAACGACAGAATAACAAAGATCCGGAGGGATCGTCAATTGATAATTCCAACCTAACTCCAGCCGAAGCCATTGCCAATAGATATGGTGAGGCCAATTGGGATCGCGTTAGCCAATTAAATTTCAGTTTTAACGTAAAAAGCGGTGGAAGAGAATTTAAAAGGTCGTTTCAGTGGTTCCCAAAAACCGATGATGTGGTGTTTACCAGCGATACGGATACTATCGAATATAACCGAAATGCAACGCTGGACAGTCTAGCCCTTTATGCCGATAAACGATTTATAAACGATACATATTGGTTACTGGCTCCTTATAAATTAGTATGGGATGAAGGGGTGAGTATTTCAGAAGAAAAAAATGTAATAGCGCCTATTTCTGGGGACACGCTACACAAACTAACTATCTTGTACGATGGTGGAGGTGGATACACACCCGGAGATGCTTACGATTTGTACTTTACCGATAACTATGCTGTCAAGGAGTGGGGCTATCGTAGAAATAATGCCGATAAGACCAGTACCGCAACTCTTTGGATGAAAGAAAAGAACTTAAACGGGATAATACTTAATACGCATCATCAGGACAGTACCGGTAATTTCCAGCTGTTCTTCACAGACGTTTCGATAAAATAACCTGGTAAATTAGGTGAATTATTTTTTGACCATTCGTTCAACAAAGACCCGATTGTCATCATTTTCGAGAGTTACGAAGTACAATCCTGCTCTTAATTGAGATACGGTGATATTGAATTCGTCGTCTTGGTCGAATACCGCTTCCGTACTGAAGACTTTCCTTCCCGAAGTGTCGTAGATTGCCAACTGTAATGGCACATCGGTTTTATATGCTACTGTAAGTTGTTCTCCCGAAGGATTAGGAAAAATCCGTCCCTGCTCAACTGCCTTCCCATAGAAATAGGATTCGGCAAACTTAAAAGCCTCTACCCCTATGCTGGCTCCAATGATCCTGCCAGGGATGTCGTCACACGGCGGGTGTATCCCTCCCCATATCCTCGACAAACTAGTTTGATCGCTGGCATCCTGATAGGTTGCCCATTGTAATTGAAAAGGTACACTGGGGCCTTTCTCAAATTTTAAAAAAGTATCCTTCGGAATTTCGAATACGCCCATTCCCCCAGGGAAATATTCATCTCCCGTAAGCAGGGTTAAGACTTCGGCAGCTGCCCTTGAAAATGTGGAGTGCCCGGAAATATAACCAGCAAAGGGTGGTGTTACAAAAGATGGCCGTTGGTACGGGAACCATTCTTCAGCAAGTATCCATCCAACCCCGGCTTCATCTTCATTTGGATCGATTATAAACTGTGGACCACGCCAGGTAAATAATTTGATCTTTCCAACATTCTCGTTAAAAGCACCTGCAAGCAGATCGCCTTCTTTTACCACTTCAATATAGCCGGGAACCAAAGGGATCCCATGCGGATGATAACTATCCCCGTCCGGATCGCTGGACTGACCCTGGTCTGCCATATAGCGTATTGCGCTTATTGGACGCACGTAATCATAATAGCCTTTGATCCCCCAGGCGCACACTGCAACATCATGCATGGTTCCTCCAAGGATCAAATACGATTTAACATCCCATTCCAGTTCATCCAGTTCGTTTCCAACACCTCGAAACTTTCGTGTATGCTGCGGGTGGTCGTTCACGTAATTGAGTATAGTAAACCAATGCCCGGGAGGCGTTTCACTATCGGGGCCGTCTGCCCAAAACTCAGCCAGAACTCGGGCATAGTCTCCCCTGGGAACTAACTGGGGCTCGTAGGGTAAGCCGGTAACAGGATTAAGGTCCCTCCCGGTAGAAGGATCCCCTCCTTCTAAAAAGTTATAAAATGTATCGTAGTTCGAAAAAGAATCCGGATACGTCTCCATTGGTAAATTACCCAGTGATG
The DNA here is from genome assembly GCF_002966125.1 of Pukyongia salina. GTDB lineage: Bacteria > Bacteroidota > Bacteroidia > Flavobacteriales > Flavobacteriaceae > Pukyongia > Pukyongia salina. Next base: position 1,986,554 of record NZ_CP027062.1, on the reverse strand, counting down.
CAGGAGAGATATCAACCATCGTCGAATCATTTTTATCCAGATGAGAAGCCCAGACCGCTACCATGGAAAAGCCCCATTTGTAATTGTCTGAAAGTCCCAAGCCATCCTGAATATAAGGAGGATCACCAGGATCGTGGTACACATAATATTCGAAACCGTCTCTGGGATGTTTTTCTAAAAACTCATCCGTGAGGGAAAAGGGTGTCACCTGCCCCCATTCAGGGCTTAGGAATGGCGGCTGACCGCCCGGCACTATATTTCCACTTTGGTCCACATAGTTCTCTACTTTAAGCGGTTGCCAGTTATTTGGGAAAGTCATATCCGGGTTCCCGGAATTATCGGTATCCAGAGGTTCGTTCAGGGGTTCGTAAAAAAGATTCTCGTAATCTCCTGCTTCATTGGCGCCATCCTGCAAACCAAATTCTATCAACTGTTGGGCAACATAATTTCCGAAGGCTGCCGGGTTTCCGGTACTGTAATTGGTATTACTGAAATTCTTATTATACCCATACGAATCCATAAGCGCATCTATGGACTGAAAGATATCCTCTGCGCCAGGAGAATTCGCAAAACGATGTTTCATGAGTCTGTAGACCGCGTAACTAATGGCTTCCTTTCGTGCTTCCGAAATATCCCCAGAGGCTTCAAAACCCTCAAAATTACTGGTAAAATCGCCCACCGTATTTCCTAGTAAAAATGGTTTAGCATTCGGATCGAAGGTGGCCCAGATATCGTACATTGCTATTGATGAATGAAACAGATTTCGGGCGTGTACCGTGGGTCTGGCAAAATCGTTTCGGATGGCGTGCAGTATTTCTTCGTTCCACTGTCGGGCAATCGACTGGGCGCTTAAGACACCGCTCCCAAAGACCAATAGGATTATGAATAATAGTTTTCGCATAGGTTGTTTCTTACACAAATATATTGAACATCAACCTTTATTCGAAATTCAAACGAATTTAAATTCCTATTTTTGTGAATAGCCGAAATTTAGCAGTCAATATGTACCAGAATTCACTTGAATTTGCAAGTCAGTGCGATAAGGAAGATTCCCTCTCACATTTCAGAAATAAATTCCACCTTCCAACAAATGATGCCGGTGAAGCATTGATCTATCTCTGCGGAAATTCACTCGGTCTACAACCGAAGATCACTTCAGAATACATAAAAAAAGAGTTGAATGATTGGGCAAATCTAGGGGTTGAGGGTCATACCGAAGCCGAACATCCCTGGCTCCCATATCATGAGTTCCTCACCGAGAAAATGGCGATGCTCGTAGGTGCTAAACCCCAAGAGGTAGTTGTAATGAACACACTTACCACAAACTTACACCTTATGATGGTGTCCTTCTACCAACCTACCGATAAAAAATATAAGATCGTCGTGGAAAGTGATGCTTTCCCTTCCGATAAATACGCTGTGGAGAGTCAGCTGAAATTCCATGATTTCGATCCCGAAGATGGACTAATACTCTGGAAACCACGTGAAGGAGAGGAATTGTGCAGATTTGAAGATCTGGAACAGATCATGGTCGAGCAAGGTGATTCTATTGCCCTATTAATGATAGGTAGCACCAATTATTACAGCGGACAATCATTTCCATTAAAGAGAATCACAGAACTGGGGCACAAATACAACTGTATTGTGGGTTTCGACCTTGCACATGGAGCCGGCAACATTTATCCCGATCTGCACAATACTGGTGCAGATTTCGCAGTATGGTGTACGTATAAATATCTGAACAGTGGACCCGGAAGCCTTGGTGCTTGTTTTGTACACCAAAGACATGCCGAAAATCCTAAGTTGAAACGCTTTGCCGGCTGGTGGGGACATAATAAGCAAACACGCTTTAATATGCGGCATGATTTCGACCCACTACCGGGGGCTGAGGGCTGGCAGCTGAGCAATCCGCCAATTTTATCGATGGCGGCAATAAGGGCCTCTCTGGATATCTTTGCTGAAGCAGGATTTGAGAACCTACGAAAGAAATCGGTGAAACTAACAGGTTTTCTCGAATATTTGATAGACGAGCTGAAGGATGAACGAATCTCTATAATCACCCCCAGAAACAACCAGGAACGAGGATGCCAGCTATCTATCCAGGTTAAAAGTGCCAACAAAGAGTTGCACGACCGTTTAACGGCCGCTGGAGTAATTAGTGATTGGCGCGAACCGGATGTCATTAGAGTGGCGCCGGCACCTTTGTATAATAGTTTTGAGGATGTGTTTCGTTTTGCCGAAAAGCTGAAGAAGATTTTAAACTAAATGAGCAAAAAGGAAAATATACTGATAATAGGTGCAGGTCTTTGCGGTAGTTTGTTGGCGCTTAGACTGGCACAACGAGGGTACAATATTACCCTGGTTGAGAAAAGACCGGATCTGAGAAAGATAGAACAAGATGCCGGGCGATCTATCAATCTTGCCTTGAGTGACCGTGGTTTACGCGGATTGCGACTAGCAGGCGTTGAAGAGGCTGCTAAGAAACTTTGTATCCCCATGCAGGGAAGAATGATTCACCATGAAAACGGGAAGACCTTTCTTACCCGATATAGCGGACGGTCTCACGAGCATATCAACTCTGTATCAAGGCCGGGACTTAATATGTTACTACTGGATGCTTGTGAAAAGATGCCAAACGTAAAGCTACTCTTCAATATGGGATGTGAAGAGGTTGATCTCAAGGCTGCCAGTGCCAGCTTTACAGATCATACTACAGGTGATAAAGTGCAACTTAGTGGCGATCTGCTCTTTGGGACGGATGGTGCGGGATCGGCAGTGCGGAAAAGTATGTTCCTAAGTAGGGATTTCCTGTTTAGTTTTTCCCAGAATTGGCTTACGCATGGATATAAGGAAATAACTATCCCTGCCGCAGAAGGAGGTGGTTTCCGTACCGATAAGGACGCTCTGCATATATGGCCTCGGGGGGAAGATATGTTGATCGCACTTCCCAATCTCGATGGAAGTTTTACAGTAACACTTTTTCTTCCCTTTAGCGACAGCGACTATTGTTTCGATAATCTTACAACGCCAGCAATGGTAATGAAATATTTTAAGAAGGAATATCCGGACGCCGTGCAACTTATGCCGAACCTGGTAGAGGAATTTTTTGAGAACCCAACCGGGCCTCTGGGCACTATTAAGTGTTCTCCCTGGAGTTGCTACGGAAAGACCCTATTAATGGGAGACGCGGCTCACGCTATTGTTCCCTTTTACGGACAAGGAATGAACGCCTCTTTTGAAGATGTTGTAGTTTTTGATGAGGTTTTAGAGCAATATGAGGGAAATTGGCCTAAGATCTTTTCGGAATACGAAAATGTAAGAAAGAAAGATACAGATGCCATTGCAGATCTGGCAGTGGACAACTTTCACGAAATGAAAGAACACACGGCGAGTGATCTTTTCCAGGAGAAACGAAGACTGGAATTACAGTTCGAAACAGAATTTCCTTCAGAATATAATAGCAAATATTCTTTGGTTACCTTTAACGAGAACATTCCATATTCTGAAGCCATGAAAAGAGGCCGTGCCCAGGATAAGGCGATCCTTAATCTATTGCAGGACGGTAAATTACCGGATAGCTTGTCGCTACACGAAAAGCTGGAAAAGGTTAAAAAAGAGACTTCTGAAATACTGCATGATGACGCAGTAGTAAAAAATTTATGATCATGAAAAGCAGATTAGTAGAAGGAAAAGCTACACCAAGAGGAGCCTATCCCCATGTGAAACGTGTGGGTGATTTTATTTTTGTGAGTGGTACAAGTTCCCGCCTGCCCGATAACTCCTTTGCGGGTGTACATCAGGTGGATGAGATGGGGACCATGCGATTGGATGTGAGGGAACAAACAAGGGCTGTCCTGGAAAATATCAGAGATTACCTGGCCACTGAGGGTGCAACCATGGAAGATGTTTGCGATGTCACTTCTTTCCTGGTTAATATGAACGATTTTGCCGGCTATAACGAGGTGTACGCAGAATTTTTCAGTAAAGAAAACGGACCCACACGAACCACTGTAGCCGTGCACCAATTACCTCATCCACATCTCGTGGTAGAGATAAAGGCCATGGCATACAAACCAAAGAACACTTAGCTATTGCATGACAAAGAAGTGAAAAATCCCAGCCCAAAAGCATGGAAAAAATAACGAACTATATCAACGGTGAATATTGCGAACCTCTAAGCGGAATGTGGATCGATAATTATAATCCGTCGGTGGGTGAAGTATATGGAAAAATAGCGAATTCGAACGAGGCCGATGTTAAGAAAGCATATAAGGCGGCCAAAGCTGCTTTTCCTCAATGGAGTAATACTACTATTGAAGAGCGCAGTCGTATTTTATTAAGGATCGCATCCCTTATTGAAGAAAATCTGGATAAACTGGCCCATGCCGAAGCCGAAGACAATGGGAAACCGCTTAGCCTGGCTAAAGCTGTGGATATTCCCAGGGCGTCTTCTAATTTTAGGTTCTTCGGAAATGCGATCACCCAGTTCTCTAGTGAAGCCCACGAAAGTGTTGGTTTAAACACCATGAATTTTACCTTGAGGCAACCTATTGGAGTGGTGGGATGTATATCACCCTGGAATCTGCCATTGTATTTATTCACCTGGAAGGTAGCCCCGGCAATTGCTGCTGGGAATACCGTTGTGGCGAAACCCAGTGAAGTAACTCCAAAAACCGCCTTTTTATTGGGTGAGATCCTTACAGAAGCCGGTTTACCAAAAGGTGTACTTAATATTGTTCACGGTACCGGCCCCTCGGCGGGTCAGGCAATAGTGGCGCACCCAAATATTAAGGCTATTTCGTTTACAGGAGGGACTAAAACAGGGGAGCATATTGCCAGGACAGCGGCTCCAATGTTTAAAAAACTATCTCTTGAGTTGGGAGGAAAGAACCCTAATCTCATTTTTGCCGATTGTGATTATGAAACTATGCTGGAAGTTACCGTTAGGTCTTCTTTCGCTAATCAGGGACAGATCTGCCTTTGCGGAAGCAGGATCTTTGTGGAACGTCCCATTTACGAAAAATTTAAAACCCATTTTGTCGCCCGTGTAAAAGATCTGAAAGTGGGTAACCCCTTCGATGCAGAGACCAGGATTGGTGCCTTGGTATCCAAACCACATATGGAAAAGGTTCAGTCGTATATAAAGATCGCAACAGAAGAAGGTGGTAAAATTTTATATGGAGGAAACGAAGTGACCGTAGAAGGTTCGGAAAAAGGATATTACCTCCAACCTACTGTAATAGAGGTTTACGACGACCAGTGCCGGGTGAATCAAGAGGAGATATTTGGCCCGGTAGTGACTTTAATGCCGTTCGATACGGAAGAGGAAGCTTTATCTATGGCTAATAGCGTTCCCTACGGTTTATCTTCCACACTTTGGACCAGCAACATAGACCGTACCATGCGGGTTTCCCGGAAACTGGAAGCAGGCATCGTATGGGTAAATACCTGGCTCAACCGGGACCTCCGTACACCTTTTGGAGGTGTAAAAGCCAGCGGGGTAGGTCGCGAGGGAGGTTTCGAGGCATTACGCTTCTTCACAGAACCAAAAAATGTATGTATAAAATATGACGCCCAGACATTATGAATTTAGACTTAACCAATAAGAATGCACTTGTATGCGGTAGTACTGCCGGAATAGGAAAAGCCACCGCTATCGAATTGGCATCCATGGGAGCAACCGTTACATTGGTAGCACGCAATGAGGAGAAATTAAAGGAAACACTCATCGAATTACCCTTCGATCAAGGCCAAAAGCACAACTACTTTGTTGCCGATTTCAGTAAGACTGAGGAAGTAAAGAAAAAGATCGACATTGCTACTCAGGATAAGATCTTTCACATTCTTGTGAACAATACAGGTGGTCCTAAAGGCGGTCCCATCTTCGACGCCGGAACGGAAGAATTCAGTAAAGCCTTCGAGCAACATCTGGTAAACAATCATATTCTTGTACAGGCAGTGGTTCCCGGAATGAAGAAAGCAGATTACGGAAGGATCATCAATATTATTTCCACCTCTGTAAAACAGCCAATTGATGGCCTGGGAGTGAGTAATACCATACGCGGGGCCGTAGCAAGCTGGGCAAAGACAATGGCAAACGAGCTCGGCCCTCACGGGATCACAGTAAATAATGTTCTTCCCGGATTTACGGCTACAGACAGACTGGATGATATTATTGCAAAAGCTGCCAAAAGACTCAGCAAATCCGAGGCTGAAGCTTCAGACTGGATGAAGAATCTGGTACCAGCGCGCAGATTTGCACAACCCGGTGAGATCGCTAATGCGGTGGCTTTTCTGGCTAGTGAGGCTGCCAGTTATATTAATGGAATAAACCTCCCCGTGGATGGTGGAAGGACTAAAAGTTTGTAACTTTATCTAATGAGACGAAAACTTAGAATTAACGGCCATTCACATCTTCTTCCCTATCCGGAGCAGATTCCTCAGTTTATGAAGGACAAAGGGATTTTCTGGGTAGATAAGGACAGAAAATTCATGCTTCAAAAGGATTGGAGCAGGCCTGTTACCGATTCTAGTTTTTTTCTGAATGAGAAACTGGAATGGATGGAGCGTAACAAGATCGACCATGCTGTTGTACTCAACCTATCCCAACTTTACGGAAATGGTCTTCGAGTTGAAGAAATGAAAAAGGCCTTGCGTTTTCAGAACGACTTCAACGCCCAGGTTCAGCATGATAATCCGTCTAAATTCACCTGTGGATTTGTAGTTCACCCGGGGTTTGTTCGCGGAGCACTTTGGGAGATCGAGCGCTGTGTGGAAGAGCTGGGGATGCAATTACTATGCCTGCCTACTCACTATATGGATACCATAGGGACCTGGCGATGTATCTTCGATGAGGAAAATGAACCTATATTCGAAATGGCATCAAAGTATAACCTGGCTGTTGAAGTTCATCCCTACGATGGAGAGAAATTTATAAAACTGGAAAACACAGCCTGGCGCTTTCACCTTATCTGGATGCTGGCACAATGTGCAGATGCCTATCATTTCCTTACATTAAACGGCTACGCCGATAAATTTCCCAACATGAGGACCTGTTTCGCTCATGGTGGGCAATTGGCACAGATCAATCTGGGACGACGAATACAAGGCTTCGACGGACGTCCGGACCTGTTCGAAGGCAAGGTTCATCCACGTAAGTCTGTGGGGCATAAAAATATTTTCTTCGATACCCTGGTACACGACACGGGATCGTTAAAACTGGTTGTTGAGAACCAAAGTTCCAAACAAGTGGTAATGGGACTGGACGACCCTTACCCTCTGGGTGAGATGGAAAGTGAATCGCAATCCTCTTATCCAGGCAAGATACTCGATCTTGCAAAGGAGAGAAAGATACTTACCGCTGAAGAATGCGATCAGATCTGGGAAGACAATGTTCTTCAATGGCTGTACGGTGAAGATGAAGAATCCAAAGCTAAAATGGTAAAACGAATACTGGGTGAATAATGGATTTTCTACCCGAAAAGATAGACGACTACGTAGTAGCACATTCGCAACCCGAACCTGAACTATTAACAGAATTGAGCAGGGAAACCTGGCAAAAAGTACTCGCTCCGCGTATGTTAAGCGGACATCTTCAGGGCAGGGTTTTAAGTATGCTTTCCAAATTGATCCAACCTGTACATATTCTCGAAATAGGTACCTATACCGGATATTCTGCCCTATGTCTTGCCGAAGGTATGAGTGACAATGGTGAATTGCACACCATTGATATTAACGAAGAGTTACACGATTTCCAACGAAAATACTTCGATAGATCCGGCGTAGGAGATCGAATTATGCAGCATACGGGGAACGCTCTTGAAATCATTCCGAAGCTAAAAAAAAGATTCGACCTGGTCTTTATCGATGCCGATAAAAGAAACTATCCAAACTATCTGGAATTGCTTCTTCCCAGGCTGGAAAAAGGAGCCGTGATCTTAAGTGACAACGTGCTTTGGAGCGGCAAGGTAATCGAACCACTACAACCCGATGATGAAGATACCGCAGCCTTGCTGCAGTATAATAAAATTTTGAACGAACACCCTAAACTGGAGACAGTAATTTTGCCTATACGCGACGGACTCACTATTAGCAGGGTGCGATAATTCTCAAGGCACGAAGATCTTGTGCTTGATTGCATATATCACGAGTCCTGTTCTGTTTCTCAAATTCAGTTTTTCGAAGATAGAGTTTCGGTAGCCTTCGATGGTTTTCGGGCTCAGGAACATTTCATCGGCAATCTCCTTATAGGTTTTTTCGGTACAGGCATGACGAATAAATTCGATCTCGCGCTCTTTTAGAGTATCTATACTTCGTTCCTTGCCAGACAACGAATCCACCAGAACTTTTGCCACTGTATTGGTATGGTAATATCCCTTCTCGATAAGTTCTAACAACGCCACCTGTAATTCAGATTTTTTTACGTCCTTCATGAGATATCCCCTCGCCCCTGCTCTTAACATCTTCAGGATGGTATCCTCATCTTCTTCTATGGACAAGGCTAGTATTTTCACTTGCGGAAAGTTGCGATATAGATGAGAAGTCGCCTCTATGCCATTCATAATAGGCATATTTACATCCATAAGGACTATATCCGGAATATTCCTGGGATTCTTTAGTTTATCGATCAATTCCTGGCCATTCTTGCAGGTATACAGCACCGAGAACTTATCAAATCCGTCCACTAAACCCCCTATAGCTTGCGATAAAAGGTTATGGTCATCAACAACAACTACCGAATAACTCATAATTCGTTCTTTTTATAGGTTAGTTTGAAATGTGTTCCCTCCCCTTCTTTAGAAAGTATTTCTACATCTGCGCCTATTAGGGTTGCGCGATTCTTAATATTCATCAGGCCAATGCCGGCGTCTGCATTCTTCATTTCGGAATCGAAACCAATTCCGTTATCACTTGCTTCGATCTTCAGTACACCATCTTTAAATTCGACGTTTACTTTTAGAACGTCTGCTTTGGAGTGTTTTATTGTATTGGTGAAAAATTCCTGAAGCATACGGAAGATAATCAATTCTACTTTGTTATCGAGGGAGAAATCTGCTTCGCTGAAACTGAGACTCGCCTTGAGGTATTTCATCCTGTTAAATCGTTCCATTTCCAGCTGGAGAGCTTCCACTAATGAGAGATTGCTGAAAGTATCCGGATTTATAAGTTTAGACAAACTGCGAAGTTCTTCCAAACACTGTCCAATGGTTTCTGAAGCCTCCTGAATACGCTCCGGCTTGTCATCTGCATTTTGCAACTGGATCTTGGATAGCGTGAGTAGCTGCCCTATATTATCGTGTAATTCCCAACTGATGTTTCGTAAAGTTTCTTCCTTGATCTCAATTTGGGTTTCAATGATCTCTTCACGGTAACGATTTTCGGCATCTTGCTGTTCACGTAATAATTTATTCTTCCGTTTCTGAAAGATAGCAAACAATAAGATCACGGTGAGCGCTAACAAAAAGGCAATCACCGAAAAGATTATTAGAAACGATTGTACTCCTTTTTCGTCCATAGAAAACCAATTATATAACAACCATACAAAATGAGATTCATGCTCAAAATTATAATGAGATAGCTAATATCGTTAAGATCTGCGTATACAGTTAAGAACATTAGTGGGATCATCCCCATATAAAACAGCAACAGGGCAGTTGAGATCCAAAAACTAAGTTTATGTTTTACAATGAGAACTTCATCACTGTTCAATAATTTATAGAAATGAAACACTGTAAGTACAAGCACAAATGAAGCACCTGTTAAAAATGTATAGCTATGATATGCAGACCAATCCTCGTAAATAAGGCTGTAGGTTGCAACTAACAAGAAAGCCGCAGTAAAAATCACAATAGTCTGTCTGAAACGTTTTCTTTTTAGGATACTGTAATACCAGTAAAAGTAGAACAGGAAGCTAGAAATGATAAAACCATTATACACCCAGTAATTATCCGCTTCGAAAGCATAGCCAATAAGGGTACCGGTGATCTCTATCAGGAAGGTATACCAAAGAAAATAGAGAAAATATTTTTCATTCGAGCCGGAATACTTTCTATAGGTAATGGTTGCGACGATCGCCGCCAATAACTCCAGAAAGAGTGGAATGAAAAATAAATACGCTATTTTCATTTTTTCTATAGGTCGTTAGGCGGCCTTCCTCCCTGAGAAAAGTTTAGCGCTTTCAAGCTGTCCAGGGCCTCATTTTCCACTGGCATCGGAAAGAAACCTTGTTTTAAGGGGTTAGGTGCAGCCTCGGCGGTTGGTACTAAGAAAACAGTCGAATATCCCGGATCGGGGTAATTACTTTGTTGAGGGTAAGCTGCAAAATAAATTCGGATTCCCAAATTCTCTTTTCCCATCTTCTTTCCTTCGTATTCCACATATTCGATATATTTTTTCAGGGTGTCAAGGGAGAACCAAAAGTCTCTGGTATCCTGAAATCCCAGCGCACTGTCCAGGATCCTGGACCTGGTTTGTTTAAATTCTTCTTCGAGATTATCAGCTTCATCTAGGCTGATGGCTTGTTGAGGAGCTTCCTTTTTAATTTCACAGGAAACCACACTAAGCAGTAGTACAATAACCGAAAGGGTCGATACTATTAATCGTAGTGGTTTTTTCATGTTCTTATTGTTTAAGGGTTTACGTAAAATTAGATATAAATTACTGAAATACAGTTGCCAAGTCTTCGGAGCGAATGTAAGATTAGCCTATCGCCTTGACATCAAAGGGATTACACAAAAACGATAGGTGGAAAAAAGGTGGAAAAGACCTGTAATCAAGGGGGTTTTTCCTGTATCTGATGCAGGGGTTTTTCAGAAAAAAAATTAAACCTTACTAAGCACGTATTTAGAAATGCGATAGAATATTAAAGCCATAATGATTCCTACCAGAGTACCGATTATAATATCGCTTGGGTAATGAACACCAACGTAGATCCTGCTAAGAACAAATATTAAAGGCCAGATAAATGCAAGTATGATCCACCTGGTGTGCTTCCTTAATGATAAATATACAAAGGTTGTTATAGCAAAACTGGAGGAAGCATGTCCTGAAAAGAAGCTATAAGTTGTTGGCTTCTGAAGGATCCTGATCAACCCGGCAAACTGTTCGTTATTGTTGGGTCGCAATCGCCCTATGAACTCTTTGGTTAGATCCGTAAAAAGTAATGTAATACCAAATGTTACCAGTACGAAGGCAACGACCACAAGGCCTTTCTTCCATTTGTGAAAGTAGATGATTAGTACAAAGAACAGAAGGAACAGGGGGATCCAGCTTTCGATCTGAGTAACAAAGATCCAAAAGGCATCATAGGATTCTATGCCCAGACTGTTGAGCCATATAAACAGCTCGCGATCCCAGCTCTTGATTTGTTCGATCATTTAGAATTTGCGCTTTACCGAGCCGGCGACATCCTTCACCTCTTCTTTTACCTTATCGATCTCCTTACGAACATCTTTGGTAATGTCCATATCGATACCTTGCTTTTCGGCACTTTTGGTAATCTCGGTCTTAATATCATTGGTGGCATCTTTTATCTGTCTCATCCCTTTTCCCAGTCCACGGGCTATTTCGGGTACCTTATCGGCACCAAATACCATGAGTACGATGAAGAGAATAAAAGCGATCTCCGCACCGCTAATAAAGAGAGGTATTACAGTTGCTGCCATCATGATACAAATATACCTAAGATTATCGTAATTGGTATGATGAAATAAAAAAACCCCGCTTCGGTTGGCGGGGTTCTTAAAAAGACTATTGTCCTTTGACCTTATTCTTAAATGTGTCGAACTCACCTAGTTTTTTGCGTCTTGGCCAGCTGTTGTTCGAAGTATCGATATCGGCTGTTTCCTCATCCGGATCCACCACTATCTTTGTGATCTCCTTCTCGGAAGCGATAACTTTCCCAACAGCATCATCATTTTTTCGCCAGATCTGAGGTGGATACGTAATTCTCTCTGTGCTACCGTCGCTGTATGTATACTCTGCGATGATCGGCATAGGTATTCCTCCCGGTTTCTCGAAAGTTACCTCATAGAAGTATTTTGGTTTTTTTAAGTTGGCTCTTTCATCTTCCGGAATATTATCCATGATATATTCCTTCAACGTACTTACATCATCCAGGGTAGCGGTTCGCATACTTTCGTCGAAGTCCTCACTACCTTCCTCAACAAGATATACCAGAGGTGGCAAATCGCTCTCGGTCATTCCTCTTCGTTCCATCATCTCTTTGATCTCTTTATTCATCTTGGAGGTTACGTAGTATTTCTTTACTTCCTTTACACCTATGTCTGTATAATCCGTAGTGTAAAACCAGGATCTCCAGAACCAATCCAGATCAACAGCCGAGGCATCTTCCATGGTACGGAAGAAATCTTCCGGTGTAGGATGTTTGAACATCCAGCGTTGAGCATAAGTTTTAAAGGCGTAATCAAAAAGTTCCCTACCCATGATCGTCTCTCTTAAAATATTCAAACCTGTTGCCGGCTTGGAATACGCGTTAGCACCAAAATTATAGGTATTGAGTCCTTTTGTCATAATAGGTGCCAAATAATCCTGATCTCCTGCCATATAACTTACAATATTCTTTGCAGGGCCTCTTCTGGAAGGATAGGCTTTATTGGGAGCAATTGCTTCTGGATAGGCTTCACCAAAATCCTGCTCGGCTATATACTGAACAAAGGTGGTTAACCCCTCATCCATCCAGGTCCATTGTCTTTCATCACTGTTAACGATCATTGGGAAGTAGTTGTGCCCTACTTCGTGGATGATCACACTCATCATTCCATATTTGGTTCTTTCGCTATAATTGCCATCCTTATCGGGGCGCCCGTAATTCCAGCATATCATAGGGTATTCCATTCCCTGGTTCTTGGCATGAACAGAGATCGCCTTGTGATACGGATAATCGAAGGTCATTCGAGAGAAGGACTTCAAGGTACTGGCCACTACTTTGGTAGACCATTCGGACCATAACGGATTTCCTTCAGGCGGATATACAGATACCGCCATCACATCCTTATTTCCAAGCTTAACGGCCATCATGTCCCACATATAGCGGCGCGAAGTAGCGATTCCATAATCGCGTACATTCTCTGCTCTGAATTTCCAGGTTTTAGTTGCTGTTGAAAATCCTTTTGAAGCAGCCTCTGTCTCTGCTTCAGTCACTATCTGTACAGGTGTATCATAGGATCTCTTTGCCTGCTCGTAGCGTTTCATCATTTCCTTGCTAAAAACTTCCTTACGGTTTAGCAATTTCCCTGTGGCATCCAAAACGTGATCTGCCGGTACAGTGATACTCACATCGAAATTCCCAAAGGGTAGCGCAAACTCATCCCGTCCCCAAAACTGACTATTCTGCCATCCTTCCACATCGTTATATACCGCCATTCTAGGGTAGAATTGTGCAATCACATAACCGCGATTGCCATCTTCAAATACTTCGTATCCACTTCTGGCGCGGTCTATGGTATGATCCGGAATATTATACCACCATTTTATGGAAAAGCTAAACTTCTCACCCGGTTTAAGATCTTTCGGCATCTCAACCCGCATCATGGTTTGATTGATCATTCTGGGAAGGTCTTTCCCATTGGTGTCTTTTACCTCTTGTATTTTAAACCCTCCGTCGAAGGGAGCACCCATATACTGACCCACAAAATTACTTGCCAGATCTGCGGGTACCGCACCGCTGCCTTCTATAAGCGGAGATTTAGAATCGGCCGCTCTAACATTTTGATCAAGCTGAACCCATAGATATTCAAGAACATCCGGAGAATTATTGGTGTAAGTAATAGTTTCTGTCCCATAAAGACGTGCATTCTTATCGTCCAGGGTTATGTTCATTACATAATCTGCCTGTTGCTGGTAATATTGAGGTCCCGGGGCACCACTCGCAGTTCTAAACACATTAGGCGTTGAAAATTCTTCGTACAATTGCTTAAAACGATTCTCATTGTAATGTCCGGGTTTGCGCTCTTCTTTTACTTCACTATCATCCTGTGAAAAGGTTGTAGCCGTGGCCATTACGATGAGAGCCAGGGATAAGTATTTCAAAAATTTCATTAGGTTTTGATTTTGATTTATCAGGTGTTAAAAATAGTTTTTATATAGTTTTCTGAAGGGTAGTTTAATTGAAGTTTAACATTCCTTTAGGATATTCCTTTTCCAGCACAAGACTGCGCCTACTGTCTCCATTTTTAAAATGAACAATATTCTGTTGTTCTTCGAACAATTCCATTAGGACCTCATTAGAGACTTCGAGACTTTCTACTTGAGATACTCCAGTGATCTCTAGGTAAACTTTGGTTATATCTATCTCGTATTCCCTACCTATGTAGGTATAGTTTACCGGTTTACCATTTACGTTGAAATGTATCTTCTTTTTTAAATATTCCTTTAAGAACATCTCCTCTTTTTTGGTTTCCTTGTTAGAATCCAATCGTAAACTCTTATCATATCGTTCCTGGAGCGCATCTTCTATATCGTCTGTAAAGATCTTTGAAATGATCTGCAACGATTCTTTTTCTTCCACAAATTCGATCATAGTGATACTCACATAAAATTTATGAGCTGTGGAAGAAGTAAGCAAAAGGAGCAATAGGAGAAGAACAGGTATTTTAATCAATTTCATTTTTGGGAAACTTCTAAGTCTGTATGACGTTTTTAATTTAACAACGTTACAATTTTCATTCCTTTTTTTCTGCCATTCGATCCAGGTATAACAAGCTTTTCGATTGAAATTCGGAAAGTACATTATCATATCGGCCCGCATAGAATTCGCTCTCGATTGTTGTGGATTCGACACAAAATAATACGAAATCGTAAACTCTGTCCTCGGGAATACCGTATACCTCATCCAGAAAGGCAGGCGTATAAAAATCGATCATAGAGGCGACGGCCAGATTCTCGGCATCCCATTTTCGGCGAAGCCTCAATTTACGATAATATCCACTAAGGTGTTTATAAACCGCTTCTATATTGACATTAGTTGGAAAAAAAGCTGTGGCTACAGGAACGATCTTTTCCTGTGGTGTGCCAGTGAAACCAGGAAGTCCTAGGTCCTGAAAATTCACCGGATCCTTAACTTCTATCTTTTCAAGATCGGCCTGTAGATTACCCGAAAGATCCGGACCTAGGATCACCTCATCCAGTTCGTTTACCAATTCGATTAAACTTACGATAAGTAATCCTCTCTCGAAGATCTCTGCAGTAACTTCGGCTTCATAGGGGCTATAATGAACCGAAGAAAATAATAAGGTGTCTCCCTGCTTTACAGTGATGGCAAAATTACCATAGGGGTCTGTAACCGAATTGTAACGCGAAGATCTATTCAGGATATGAATCCCCTCCACATCTTTTTCGTTCGTTATCTTTCCCTGAAGCAGAATCTTTTCCCCGTCCTGAGCGAATACGACAATAGGAAGTGATACAAACAGGAAGAGGATTATAATTTTCACAACTGCAAATTATTTAGTGCGAATTAAAAAAACACACAAGTGTTTGTTAAATTTATCAAATATTTGATCCTAATGAAGAATTTGATCGTTGCGAGTACTTCTACTATTCACGGTGAAGCATATCTGGAATATTTGCTCGGTGCTGTTTCAGAACTATATAAAAATACTTCCGAAATCCTGTTTATCCCCTATGCAAGACCGGGAGGTATAAGTCATGATGAATATACCTCCAAGGCAAATGAAGCCTTCAGAAAAATTAACAAGACCCTAAAAGGCATCCACAGTTATGAAGATCCTATAGATGCTATACAAAAGGCGAATGGTATCTTCACTGGAGGGGGCAACACCTTTTTGCTTGTAAAAATGCTGCATGATCTGGGCCTGTTGTCCACTCTGCGTGCTGCTATATTCGACGGAACACCTTATCTTGGCACGAGTGCCGGTAGTAACATTTGCGGTGTTAATATGCAAACAACAAACGATATGCCTATTGTTTATCCACCTTCTTTTAAAACATTAGGTGTTATCCCGTTTAATATTAATCCTCATTATCTGGATCCCGATCCGTCGAGTACTCACATGGGGGAGACCCGTGAAACCAGGATCAAGGAGTTTCATACACAAAATACGATCCCCGTGGTTGGACTGCGAGAAGGTAGTTGGCTTGAAGTTCGCGGTGATAAAGTGGTATTACGTGGAAATCACTCATGCAGGGTCTTTGTGAAAGATAATATCCCATATGAAATTAATAGCGGCACCGAAATTGATAATCTGTAATCCATGAAGCGTTCCAATTTTCTAAAAACATGTTTTTATTCCGGCCTGGGGTTAGCAATGCTTCCACAATATTCTTTTATTCAGGAACAAACATTATATACCCGTGATCAACTTATTGGAAAAGGAAATCCAGACATCGTGGGCGACTCCTACACCACAAGAATGCATAAGGATTCTCTTCTTTGGTTTAAACGCATGCAGGCTGCCGCCGAGAAAGTTGGAATTAGAATTGAATCTGTTTCTTCCTATAGAAGTTTCGAGCGACAAAAGCAGATCTATGAAGGAAAGTACGATCGGTACACAGCACAAGGCTTATCACCTGAAGCAGCTTTAGAAAAGATCATTGAGTATTCTACCATTCCCGGAACCTCCCGCCATCACTGGGGCACCGATATAGATATAATAGACGCCAACGCACCCAGACCAAGGAATCTGCTAGTACCAGATCACTATCACGGTAATGGACCGTATTGCAAATTAAAGGATTGGATGGATGAATTTGCAGAGTCCTTCGGGTTTTATGAGGTCTTTACCGATAACCCGCATCGAAAGGGATTTGCATACGAACCCTGGCATTTCAGTTATGCGCCGGTTTCAAAACCAATGCTGAAAGCATACAGGGAAATGGATGTAAAGCAATTACTTAGAGATATGGAAATCAAGGGTTCGAAATATTTTACCGATGAATTTATTGAGAGGTATATTTCTGAAAATATATTGGACATCAACCCCGATCTTTTGTAACTTTATAATATTCAACACTTCAAAGATGAGTAGGAGAAATACTTGGAAAATTAGAATTTTCATAGGCCTGGCCATCGTAGCCTTTGCCTTCATGCGAAAATGTGCGAGTACTGAAACTAATCCCTACACTAACAGAGAGCAAGCGATCGCTCTGGATCCTCAAGAGGAAATTATGCTAGGTGTGCAAAGTGCACCTCAAATGGCCGCTCAACATGGCGGACTTTATCCCGACGAAAGCTTACAGGCTTATGTGGACCGTGTAGGTGATAAGCTTGTAAGAAACAGTGTGGCAGCCGAAAGCCCATATCAATACGAATTTCATTTATTGACAGACGATCAGACCATCAACGCATTTGCGCTACCCGGTGGCCAGATCTTTATAACTTATGCCTTATTCGAAAAGCTGAACGAAGATCAGCTGGCCGGAGTACTGGGCCACGAGATAGGTCATGTACTGGGGAGGCATTCTTCTGAGAGAATTGCCAATACCGAATTTTGGCAAACTGTGTCTCAAGGTGCAAATGTAGGAGCCAATGCCGGAGATCTTATCGCAGGAATTGGCCAGAATACACTGCTTACAAACGGCCGTGGTGATGAACTTGAGAGTGATGACCTCGGCGTCCTTATCATGATGAACGCCGGATACGATCCGTATGAAATGATAAGAGTAATGGAAATTCTGAAAGAAGCTGCAGGTCCCAACAGGGCTCCCGAATTTCAATCAACTCATCCCGATCCGGATAACAGAATTGAACGAATAAGAGAAGCCATTGAAAAATATGGTGGATAACCTTAAAATCCAACGAACGATCCCGCTTAGGCGGGATTTTGTTTTTACCTTTGTATTATGAACAAGAAAGTACTGCTTCTCATTCTGGATGGATGGGGAATTACACAGGATCCAACTGTATCGGCTATCGCCAGGGCAAATACCCCTTATATAGATTCACTTTACGATCGATTTCCACACGCATCACTTCGAACCGATGGATTGAACGTAGGCCTTCCCGAAGGACAAATGGGTAATAGTGAAGTGGGGCACATGAACTTGGGCGCGGGTCGTATTGTGTACCAGGATCTGGCAAAGATCAGCCTTGCGATCGAGAATAATACGCTGAAGGATGAAAAGACGCTTTCCGATGCTTTCCAGTACGCAATAGATAATAATAAGAAAGTTCATTTTCTCGGCCTTTTATCAGACGGTGGTGTACATTCTCATATAGACCATTTAAAAGGTTTATTATCCACCGCCCAGCAACAGGGTGTGAAAAATATGTACGTTCATGCCTTTACCGATGGTAGAGATGTTGACCCGCGGTCGGGAGCAGGATACATACAATCCTTACAGGAGTATTTAAAGGTTACAGGAGGGAAACTGGCTTCCATAATTGGTCGATATTACGCCATGGACAGGGATAAACGATGGGAACGTGTTAAAGAGGCGTACGATCTGTTGATCTATGGTAAAGGGAATCCTTCCGAAAACGCCAATTCGAGCATTTTAGAAAGCTATGATATGGGAATTACAGACGAATTCCTCAGACCCATCGTGATGACGGAAAACGGAAATCCGGTGGCCACCATTACAGAAAATGACGTAGTGATCTTCTTTAATTTCCGAACAGACCGGGGAAGACAACTAACACAGGTACTTACACAGGAAGACTTTCCAGATTTTGTAATGAAAAAACTTCCGCTTTACTATGTTACACTCACTAATTACGACGATTCGTTTCAAGGCGTTAAGGTGGTGTACAATAAGGATAATCTGCACGACACGCTCGGCGAAGTATTGTCGCGGAACAAGAAATCTCAGATCCGTATCGCCGAAACTGAAAAATATCCACACGTGACCTTCTTCTTCAACGGAGGGCGGGAAATACCTTTTGATGGAGAACGCCGAATTCTATGCCCCTCTCCTAAAGTGGCCACCTACGACCTCAAACCGGAAATGAGCGCTTTCGATATTAGGGATAAGATCATACCGGAGATCGAAAAACAATCGGCCGACTTTATTTGCCTGAACTTTGCAAACCCCGATATGGTGGGGCACACAGGCGACTTCGATGCTGCCGTTAAAGCCTGTGAGACCGTAGACCGATGCAGTCACGATATCGTGGAAACGGCGCTTCAGCAAGGCTATACAACCATTGTTATTGCAGATCATGGCAATTGCGAGACCATGCGTAATCCCGACGGTTCTCCGCATACTTCGCATACCACCAATCCGGTACCTATTATCGTTGCAGACAACGACATTAAGGCTGTAAAAGATGGGATCCTGGGCGATATTGCGCCAACAATCCTGAAATTGATGGGGATCGAAAAACCGGATGTAATGTCGCGGGAATCGCTTGTCTAATCTTTCAGTATCGTTAGATTTCTTTGTATTTTTGCCGTTTAACCTACAGTTAGCATGAAGGAGACGTATACCATCGCGGTAGATTTCGATGGAACAATCGTGGAAGATGAATATCCAGGAATAGGAAAACCAGTAATCTTTGCTTTCGAAACCATGAAGAAACTTCAGGAAGAAGGACATAGATTAATTCTCTGGACCTATCGGAATGGTAAACATCTGGATGACGCGGTAGCTTTTTGTAAGGAAAACGGAATAACTTTCTACGCAGTGAATAAAAGTTTCCCTGAAGAGACCTTCGACCCAAAATACAGCAGAAAGATCAACGCCGATTATTTTATCGACGATCGCAATATTGGGGGATTGAAAGGCTGGGGTGAAATATATCAGTTACTCATAGGTGAAAAACCACCTGAAGTTAAGACCAAAAAACAAAAGAAAAGCTGGTTCCCATTTTAAATAAGATGTATGATCATACCTAAAACCTCTGAAGAAATAGAACTAATGCGAGAAGCCGCCCTAGTGGTTTCAAAGACCTTGGGTATGCTGGCCAGTGAAGTTAAACCAGGTGTGACCACAAATAGCCTAAACGAGAAGGCCGAGGCTTTTATTCGCGACTTAGGGGCAGTTCCCGGGTTTCTTGGTTTATACGATTGCCCTTCTACTCTCCTCACCAGTGTTAACGAAGCCGTGGTTCACGGACTCCCTACCGATATTCCTCTGGAAGAAGGCGATATTGTAGCCATTGATTGTGGTGCTGTATTACACGGATTTTATGGAGACCACGCCTATACTTTCGAAGTGGGAGAAGTTGCTCCAGAGACTAGAAAATTACTTGAAGTAACCAAAGAATCTCTTTATCGTGGTATCAGGCAGTTTAAAAAAGGGAATCGCGTTGGTGATATTGGTTATGCTATCCAGAATTATTGCGAGTCCTTCGGTTATGGAGTGGTTCGGGAATTGGTAGGTCACGGCCTTGGTACCAAACTTCATGAAGATCCGGAGATCCCAAATTACGGCAAACGCGGGAGAGGTAAGAAATTTATCGAAGGAATGACCATTGCCATCGAACCTATGATCAACATGGGAACCCATAAAGTAAAACAGTTGAAAGACGGTTGGACCATTGTAACCCTGGATGGTAAACCCAGTGCGCATTTCGAACACGATGTCGCCCTTGTAGATGGCAAACCGGAATTGCTTTCCACCTTTGCCTATGTATATGAAGCCCTCGGTATTCAAAGTGATGAAGAGAAAGAATTCAGGCAGAAGGAATTAGTGCTTTAACAAGCCAGACCATGCAAAAAATCTTTAAATTTTTTCTGAATCTATTTCCTAGACCGTTTTTAATTCGCCTCAGCTATGTAGCGCGCCCTATACTGGCTTTTTTTCTAAGAGGAAACAAGTACACCGATCCCATCGATGGGAATTCTTATCGAAAATTCCTTCCCTATGGTTACGAGAAAGTGCGGGAGAATGTGCTCGCGCCCGGAACACTTTCCCTGGAACGCCATCGTCTGTGCTGGCTATACCTTCAGAATGAAACAGATCTTTTTACACAGCCACAGAAACTACTTCATTTTGCACCAGAGCAAGCTTTTCTGAAACGATTCAGAAAAATAAAACACCTGGATTATACCACTACAGACCTCAATTCGCCCATCGCCGATGTAAAAGCCGATATTTGCAATTTACCCTTCGATGATAATAGTTTTAACTTCATTATCTGCAACCACGTCCTGGAACATATCCCTGAAGATATGAAGGCTATGAAAGAACTGTACCGGGTCCTGGCTCCCGGTGGAACGGCTATTCTACAAGTGCCATACGATCGTGACCGGAACACTACTTTCGAGGATGATTCCATCACAGATCCAAAGGAAAGAGCACGTATTTTCGGGCAGTATGATCATGTACGGGTGTATGGAATGGATTATTTTGAGAAATTAGAGGCAACCGGATTTATAGTAGAAGCCCGGGATTACACTTCTTCGTTTACCGATGAACAGATCGACAGATATCGCCTGGCCAAGGGCGAACTTTTACCGGTTTGTAAAAAGTTATAATACTGTACTTCGCTACTACCCGCCAATAGTCTGAATTTATAAACAGCGACCCTCTTTCTTTGTGTTTTCTCTACCGCTTAGCTACTTTTATGTTGACTACCTTTGTCGTTGTAAGAACCCATGTACCGTTTTAGCTACATATTAATCGCAATTCTTGTTGGTACCATCGCACTAGGGCAAAGTCCCAGCGACTGTACCAATGCGATCCTTGTATGTGGGAACACCTCCTTTGGATTGGAACCGGACGGGGTAGGTTTCGACGAGTTCTCCCTTCCCGGCAATATTCGTCCGCCTTGTTACGATTTTAATAATAATACCATTTGGCTGCGATTCGTGATCGAAGAATCGGGACAACTCACCTTCGATCTTATACCGGATAGTAGTTCGGCAGACTATGACTTCGCCATCTATGGTCCAAATGTAAGCTGTGATATGCTTGGCAGTGCAATTAGGTGTTCCAGCACGAATCCTCAAAATGCAGGTGTGTCTGCCAATACCGGATTAAACTTAACCGAAACCGATCATTTTGAAGGTCCGGGAGAAGACGGAAACGGATACCTGCAATACCTCGATGTGCTTGCAGGAGAAGAATACCTGGTACTTATAGACCGTCCACATGGATCGGGAGGATTTTCTATGGAAATGACAGGTTCGGCTGTGCTACCCGAACAACCCTTCGCTTACCCGGTTACAGATCTGGCAACATGTGAGATGGATGAGATAGTAGATGGGGCAACCGAGTTTAATTTCGATCCCCTTATTCCAGACATCCTGCAAGGCCAGACAAATATGACAGTGACCTTCCACCAATCCCTGAACGACGCCAATATAGGGATCAACCCCATTGTTAGTCCGTACACGAATATTGCCAATCCCATGAAAATCTATTACCGTGTAGAGAATAATAATTCGGGCTGTGTAGATATAAACGATTTCGAGATACGAGTAGAAGAACCCTTTACTGTAACCTTACCAGACGACCTTTTTGTATGCAATAATAGCTCCGATCCTGTAACACTAGCCACCCAGGCTGGTTTTGCCTACTACCAATGGAGCACAGGAGAGGAAGGCCCAAACCTGTACGCTATAGAGATTACCGACGGAGGTGATTACTGGGTAAATGTTACCGATACACAGGGATGTAAGGTTCGTGCGTCCACTTTTGTGAATTCCTCCGAGATCGCAACCATAACCGATGTGGTAGTAGAAGATTTCAGGGGAATGGATAATAGAGCCACCATTAGTGTAGAGGGAAATGGCGATTATCAGTTTCAGTTGGACGACCTGCTTCCTTTTCAGGACGAAAATTTCTTCGATGGATTGAGAAGAGGGTATCATACCATAACTGTACGCGATAAAAAGGGTTGTGGTGCGATCGAAGTGGAGATCCTCGTGCTCGACTATCCACGATTTTTTACCCCGAATGGTGATGGTATCAACGATACGTGGCAAATTGAAGGTATTTGGGAATTTCCGGGTAGTAAGATCCTTATTTTCGACCGCTATGGCAGAGTGCTCAACGGCATTAGATTAGATATGGTTGGTTGGGATGGTACCGATGACAATGGGGTTGCCGTTCCTTCAAACGACTATTGGTTCTCTATAATTATGAACGACGGCCGGGAAGTTCGTGGCCATTTCACACTGAAGCGTTAATCTTTTTTTATTTTTTTTCTGAAACCCTCGGTCATATATACCTCGGGAGAACCCGTTGTGTCCATGTAGGTGAGATACGCTTCCAATTCTTCCGAATTTTCCAGCAAGCGCTTACTGCGTTCCAGCCCCATAGCCATAAAAGCTGTGGCGTACGCATCGGCGGTAGCACAATTGGAGGCAATTAAAGTAGCACTGGTAAGGTTACTTTCTTTTGCCATCCCGGTTAAAGGATCGATGGTATGAACATATTTTTTACCGGTTGCCGGATCAATACGGTATTTCCTGTAATTACCGGATGACGCCATAGCCTCATCTGTGAGGTAAACCAACGCATCGTATCCCCGGTTCTCAAGATCAGAGCTTACCGATTCTACTCCCACAACCCAGGGTTGTCCCTTATGGGTATTACTACCCGCTGCGAGGATCTCGCCTCCAAGTTCTATCAGGAAATCCGTAACGCCTTTGGAGCTGAAATACGCACCAAGTTGATCAATACCATACCCTTTTGCCACAGCATTAAAATCGAAATAGATCTCGGGCCGTTGTTTCTTAATGGTCCCTTCGGAAGTAAGGCTAACTTTATCAAATCCAACGAATGCTCGCAGCGAATCCAGGGTAACCTCATTAATTTCGGATAGAGGTGCTACATCTCCAAAGCCATACGCGTTTCGCAGCACCCCTATGGTTGGATCGAAATACCCTTCCGAAGCAATAAAAACCTCTTCAGAAAGCATAAAAACCTCTTTGAAAATATTATCTACCACTAAGGTAGAATCTCCCTTATTTATACGGCTAATATCGCTTTGAGGCATATAAGTACTCACCGAACGATTCACCGCATATATTACAGAATCCACTCCTTTAACGGCATCGAACTCATTATTTGCATAATAATATATATTATAGGTAGTTCCAAATGCTTCACCACTTAACACTCCGGGAGGCTGTGGTTCCTTTTCGCAGGAAAAGACTGCCAACAGGCAGATCGCGAAAGCGGTAAACTGTCTCATACTTCCTGAATACCTTTATACACCAGCGTGTAATCTTCGTCTTTAATAACCGGCTTTGCATAATCTGAACCATGCCCCAGGCCTACCCCTGCATAATAAGTTTTAGCCTCAAACTTTGCCGCATGCGCTTTTATGGTTTCCATGAGTACGGGGTCGTAGACATGTGCGTCCTGAGGGTATGAAGTGGCTCTAACGATCACAAAGTGGAGATCCTTGTTTTTCAATGCGACAAACTGGGGGTCCTTTTTAAGTTCGCTATTCACGCCTAAAAATTCGAAACCCTGTTCTTCCAGATCCTTGCCAACAATGTTCATGGCGAGGTAATGTAACTCTTGTTTTGTTAATGGTTCAGACATTATTTAAATCGCACAAATTTTACTTCATTAAAATAATAGGTGGGAATTTCCAAATATTCACCAATCTCTATCTCATACCACGGACTCAAATTGCCATCGTTTGGATTCTTCAATACATGCACACTCTGGGCGGGTGTATTTCCCTGTGCAAAAATAAACAATTTCCTGCCGTTAGTGTGCATTGCCTTGTCCACAACCATGATCACATGACCCGGACTACCGGGATAAATGAGCATATCTCCTACCTCCACCTCATCCACGGCTTTTACCTGTGGTAATTCGTCGTACAGAGATAGCGTTCCTGAATACATGAAGATTAAATTAAGATATCTATAGAAATTAGCTTCTGAATGATCCTTTGCGGCCGTTTTTCTGAAAGTCACCTTGTTTCCATCTATTATAGGCCGAAACCCATCGGCATATTGCTGCCAGGAACAATAATGGCCTGAAGTAAAGTTAAAGCCGATCTCTTGCTTTCTGTTCTGCTGCCATAAATACTCCGACCTGATCCGTATTAACGCATCTGCACATTGCTGAAGTCCATTATCGGGCACGGGGAGTTCCAAGACACCAACATGCCCCCCTTGGTACAAGTAATCCTCTCCGTTATAATTAATCACTTTGGCACCAAATGGTTTCAAGCGGTATTGCTGTAGATAATTTTGAAAAGATCCTTCAGGATAAGATGTACGTACAAATCCTTCAGGAAGCAGGCATCGTTGTGAAATTGTAGTTCCTTCCTCATTGATATAAACCGGTTTAACGAGATAGCTTTTGGCCACTTGTTTGGCCATTCTGCCTTTATCGGTTCCGAAGAAAAACAAGGCGAAGCCTAATAAAATAAAACCAATAATGTATTTCTTCATACTTGTAGAACAGAATTTGAAGAACAATATTTTTTAAACATAAAAAAACCGCCTTGTTAAAAGGCGGTTTTTCAAATAGTTTTAGATTCTCTATTGTTTTATAACTCTTTTAGTGATCGATCCGTTCTCGGTGGAAATCGTGATGAAATACATAGCCGATCCAAGTGCCGACATATCTACGGCGTAGCTTCTCTCGCCATTTAGACTAACTTCTTCCACTTTTCTACCTCGAAGATCATAGATCACAACTCCATCTATTCCTGCACCTGGTGACAATATAGTAAGAAGGTTGTCTGTAGGGTTCGGATAAACTGAGATCTTCTCAAGGGCCAGATCATCGGTACCCAGATTTTCACTTTCAAACTGTAAGGTAAACCTGCTATTAAAAGTACCTTTATTACTACTGAACTGGTAAGATCCTTGGGTAAGATCGGTAATTGTATTAGTTAAGTGATCAACGAGATAGACATGAGCATTGGCTATCTCACTACCTTCAATACTACTGATGGAGACCACATAGAGCGCATCTGTATCTACCTGTGAAGCAAAGCCCATAGGGATCTTTATCCCGGTTTCAAAGCTTTCACGTGTTTGTATTCCTAACTGTTCGCTACCATCCTCCAGATGTGAATAAAGGGCGATCATTGTAGCCAGTCTGTTAGAATCCATATTCTGGTCGAGTTGCGGTGTTCCTTCACTTCGGAAACCAATCCCGGTGTAACTTCTTAGCTCGAATTGATCGTTCTCTACTTTCAAGGTGATCTTATCGATTTCTTCGATATTATTTCTAAGAGTTGTGTTCCCAGTGGTGAGACGCATACTGTTGGTGAAGGTAACCGTTCCGGAAGCACCAGCTTTAATTCCAAATCCCTGGGCCGTTGAGATCACACCATTTGGTGTGGTACTGGTTCCTGTATCGTTAGCTGCCGGCACACCCATCGTTCCATTGTGCATTGAAATATCATCCATGGAGACATTGATGTTATTTGCTCCCGGAGTGGATGAACTTGGCGGGGTAAGATGTTCCCAGAAATACACCTCATTGATCAAGGCGTTATTGGACACCAACAGGTTCGCACTTATAGGCGAAGGGTATGGATTAGCCAGGATATTAGGAGTTCCGTCCGGATTAGACCCACCATTGTACACAATAGATTGATTTATTGTTCCATTGTTCAGTGTTCCCTGTGTATAGGATAACGGGAACGCGATAGTGGTAACCGGCGGTGGACCCGCATAAGCCGGATCGATATACGCCGCCTGAGGATATACAAGATATCCTTCACCCGGGTTGAGAGTACCGGAGGTCATCTCGTTCCAATCGTTAAAGTTGTCGTCGGCAAAATTTGTTCCACCAGCAGGCACGCTACCATGGGGGATGAAATTAGCCGGGGTATATTCCTGTACATTATAAGCGCTTCCGAAGACACCTCCCCTGGTTTCAGCATTCATAGGGCTACCCAGTATTAGGAAGTCGCGTTCTTTAAGAGGAGGGGTGGTAATATCAACATTAATCGAACCGGAATTTGTAACCACTCCATCAGGGTCTACCTGTACCACACTCCCCGTATGTTCTACGTCTAAGGTACCGGATACAGTTATATCTCCATCCACATTCAGGTAACCATTTGCGTTTACAGTAAGGGTAAATCCTGAATTAATGGTTAAAGTACAAGCATCAAGATCCCCATGTGTCGCTGTGTTATAATTCCCATTGATGACCACTATATCTGTTCCACCAGGTGCTCCGGCAGGGCTCCAGTTAGAACCATCCCAGGTCTTGGTTACCCCGGTACAAGGGACAAAGGCACCCAGCGGGCCGAAATAGTATGTCCCCTCCAATCCGGTAAAGGTACCTGTTAAGGTGACATGACTTCCAAATGCACCAATAACAAGTGTAGAAGTCTCAACCGAGCTACCGTCATCACGAGCAGCAACCAGATTAGCTCTCGCCCCTGGCGCAGCAGCTTCCCATCCGGCCACCTCCGCCTCGGTAAAATAGAATGTTATAGAAGTGTTCCCGGTAGCGACGCTATTAGCTGTACTAATATTAAAGGTTTTGTCCATCACCAGGTTTGGGCTTGTACTTCCCATATAGGCCTGGGCACTTGTACCCGCTCTCGACACATGGGATGTTACACAACCGTAATCGTCGCCTCCGGTATTGTTAATGGCCAGCATAATGCTCCCGGATGAACTATCGTCTGCATACATAGTCCCGGATCCCGGCACATCTGTTTGATCGCTTGTTCCCGAGTTAACCGCGGTTTGAACCGGAGTTTCTGTGGTAGCAACAATGGAAAGTCCGTCAAAGAGTAGAAGACCATTGTTGGCAGATGAATTATAGTGCCTGATCACAAAATAGCCCGTCTGTCCGGCCAGGTCGGTCCTGTTTACGGTCCGTATTTCACCATCACCAGATATTGAATTTCGTTCTTCCAGTATAACACCGGCATCTATAGTGCCATAGGTGGAAATGTCTGTAGTCCACTGTAGTCTGTAATGTTCTACCGAATTGAATCCGCCAACAGAAAAATTAAAGGCCGTATTAGTGGTGTTTGATGGGATGCTTACCTGAGGGCTAATTAGGTAATTATCTGCATTAGCAGAACCAGTACCTCCCAGGATGGTTAGATCTGTTTCCGAACCTGCAAAATTACCCGAAAATCCTGTATATCCTCCTGAGGAGAAAGAAATGGACACCCATACATTGCCGTCGCCATCTCTATCGGCGTTCAACCAGCCGGTCCAATCCTCAAAGTCTTCGGTAAATAAGGTGACATCGGTAGATACGGCAGGTACCGCATCGTCGTCGTTCATAGTTATGGTGAGGGAATCTGCCGCAGGATTCGCTGTAGCATCTCCACCATTTGCATTCACGGTAAAGTCGATTATCGCAGTTTCCGGACTCTCAACTACCCCATCGTTATAAAAACGAACGGTTAGGTTTTGAGAGGCAGTTTGTCCTTGCAGGAAAGTAACCGATGGTGTTAATATCTCGTAATCAACGCCATTTGTTGCCGTTCCGCCGTTTACCGAAAACGTGACATCGGCGTTTTGGGAAGGAGCCATGGCGATATTGAGTGGTACCACTACATCGGTAAAGCTACAATCTGTACCTTCGGTAGATGTGGTTGTGGTTGTTCCGTAAGAAATTTCCGGAGAGGAGGCTGCTATAGTACCTCCAGTAACGATAAGTGAAAAGTCCTGCGATCCATTGGTAAGGGACCCCTTATGTGTTACAGTGAGTGTATATTGACCAGACGCACCCGAAATATCGATTCGCTCATATGGGTCCACAATATTGTCTCCAGTTCCGTTTGTTGTAACTCCTGTTAGTCTCCAGGGAGTGTATGTTGTTCCATTATTCAGTCTTAGATCAAGGTCGTTTACCAAGGCAGGGGTATTACTATTGGTTCCACTATTTGCAACACCCGCGGGATCGGTCCAGGAGATCGATGCCATTAATGGGTTAACACCATCAGACTGAATGGTGATTTGATACGTTCCACCATTTGTTAAATTTAATTCTGAGATCAATGCAGTTGTTGGTGAAGCAGAGATAGTTTCAGCAGCAAACTTAGCATTTAACTGTCCCCAACCCGTCTGAGCATCTGGGCCTGAAGGGGCAACATCATCTGCTGTGTGTAGCGCTAACCCTTTAAGGGTGGCGGCCTTCATAAAGGATCCGTTCACATCGTTATAGTGTTCTTGCAATAGCAGAAGAGTACCAGTTGTATTTGGCGCCGACATGGACGTCCCTGTTAAATTCCCGTAGGCAGAATCGCTAGTTTCCAGAGTAGATCTTAAACTGGTACCATTGGCCATGATATCCGGTTTGATCCTGTAATCATCTGTAGGTCCTTCACTACTTCCGGAGTTCCGTGTTACAGATATCAGTGCTCCTGTGGTGGCGTTCACCGATGCATCCTGTCCGTTTGCTATTACGAGGTTGTTCTTGGCGCAAGCATCACCATTAAGCTTGTCGTATGCCGACTGCCCGTCCAGCGGTAAAGCGTTCGCAGAATCGTTGCTACCATCATTTCCGGCCGATTTTATCTGGAGGTAGTAGGGAGAATTATACAACAACTGGTCCCAATCCCTGGCATCAGAACCATATTGGCCAAACCAGGCATCGGGTATGGCGGTTGCATTATATCCATACGAGTGATTGGAGAGCAGCATTCCCGCCATCGCCTCGGCTGTTGCTTCGGTTAGGTCGCTATTCCAGTCGTGCGTTAATGCAGTTGCCTGCCAGGCCATCCCTTTAGAGGATGCATCCGGCTGACCGGAAGCTAAGATTGTTCCAGTTACGTGTTGCGCATGAAAACTATTACCATCAAGAGTGGTATTTCCATCATTAATAGTAACTCGATTTGTTCCTCCCGGACCATCGAATGCCTCATGCGTAGGGCGAGTTGGCCCCCCATCCCAGACATGAGCGGTCATTCCATTTCCGTCTACAGTTAAACCTAAACCTCCTCCGGTGTTCAAAAAATTGGCTCGCGTGGAAATTGCGGCATTTACATTGTGAAGAGTATAATAGATAGGAGTACCGTCTGCGGCTATCTTTTGCAGTTCATCGAATGTCCCATCCGGGTTATATTTTTTTACAGGAATGTTCTTTACTAGAGCGTAGGCAAGAGCATCCTGTTTCTCGGCTCTTTCTTTGGCATCATTAGCCAGGAGTAAGTCTGCAAGGGCAGTCTGATCATAGCTATCTACAATCGCTTTGATCTGCTTCGAATATTTTGTAGAATCTGTTTTTCTTGGATTGGCATCTTCACTGCGTTGCAAGGTTTGAGCTGAACCTACGAACAACGACAGAAGCATCGCTACTAATAATAATCTTCTCATAGAATTGGGTATTTAGGGGCATTTTAAGATTTCGGACTAAATTACCTCCAAAAATAGTATTTTATCGTAAAAAAGCAACTTTTTATCGATGAAATGCCTGATTTCTAAGGTATAAGATACAAAAAAAACGCTTTACAAAACGTAAAGCGTTGATTTTCAGTATATATTATTTATTATCCGCCGAAATCGTCGAAGCGAATATTTTCGTCTGGAATTCCGAAGTCCTCACCCATTTTCTGTACCGCCTGGTTCATTAATGGCGGGCCACAGAAGTACAATTCGATGTCTTCCGGTGTCTCGTGATGGTTAAGGTAATTGTCGATAACCACCTGGTGGATAAAACCTACAAATCCGTCACCTTCATCATCTATGCTTTTCTTTACCTTCCAGTTATCCTCCGGAAGTGGTTCGGATAAAGCCATGTAAAATTTGAAGTTAGGGAAATCTTTCTCAAGGTTTCTGAAGTGATCTATGTAGAACAATTCGCGTTTTGAGCGCCCCCCATACCAATAAGTAACTTTACGTCCAGTTTTCAGTGTACGGAACAAATGATATAAATGCGATCTCATTGGTGCCATTCCGGCTCCTCCACCCACATACAGCATTTCAGCATCTGAAGGATTTATAAAGAATTCACCGTAAGGGCCTGAAATTGTAACTTTATCCCCTTCCTTACAATTGAAGATATAAGAGGAAGCAATACCTGGATTTACCTGCATCCATTGATTTTTTGCCCTGTCCCAAGGTGGGGTGGCAATACGAACATTAAGCATTATCTCGCGTCCCTCGGCAGGGTAAGAAGCCATGGAATAGGCTCGTTCTACCGTTTCGGTATTTTTCATTACCAATGGCCATAATCCAAATTTATCCCACTCGGCCTGGAATTTATCCGGGGAGTCGTGTTCTTCCGGGTGAGCTGTTATGTCAATATCCGAATATTTCACCTCGCATGGTGGGATTTCTATCTGTATATAACCCCCGGCCTTATAGTTCATATCCTCCGGGATCTCAACAACAAATTCCTTGATAAATGAAGCTACGTTGTAATTACGAACAACAGTCGCTTCCCATTTTTTTATTCCGAAGACCTCTTCAGGAATATGAATATTCATATCCTGTTTTACTTTAACCTGACAAGCTAATCTGGCTCCAGCCTTAAGTTCTTTTCTCGTAAAATGAGGAGTTTCAGTTGGTAAAGCTTCTCCACCTCCTTCAAGTACATGACATTCGCACTGAATACAAGTACCTCCACCTCCACAGGCAGATGGTAAGAATACCTTCTGATTTCCAAGTGTTGATAACAGCGTCCCACCTGAAGGTACTTCGATCACCTTTTCCTCATTGATCGTGATCTTCACCGGCCCGGATGGAGCCAATTTTTGTTTGGTGAATAACAAGAGGGCAACTAATGCTAATGTGAGTACAAGGAAGGCAACTACCGTTGCTATTATGACTCCTAATGTGCTTGCTAAGAACATACTACTGTGGTGTTATTTCTGAAACTTCTAAGGTTTCGTTCTGCGCTATATTTTCTGTATTTAATTCTGAAGTCTTTTCAACTTCTGCCGATCTAACTTCGGAAACTTCAATTTCTTCATCGCCTCCGGTAAGCATTCCTCCAAAACTCATAAAGCCAATGGCCATAAGTCCTGTTATGATAAAGGTAATTCCGAGGCCTCTTAAGGGAGCCGGTACATTAGAATAACGGATCTTCTCACGGATAGCCGCGATCGCTAAAATTGCCAGGAACCATCCTATCCCACTACTGAATCCGTAATTTAGCGCGAGTGTGAAACTTTCGATCTCCCGCGACTGCATAAATAACGAGCCTCCAAGAATTGCACAGTTTACCGCAATAAGTGGTAGGAAAATCCCTAGTGAATTATATAGAGATGGAGAAAATCGTTCAACTACGATCTCAACTAACTGCACCATGGTAGCAATGGTAGCAATAAAGAGAATAAAAGAAAGGAAACTAAGATCGTATTCGGCAAATTCTGCTCCCAACCAACTTAATGCACCTTCCTGAAGTATATATTGATCCAGTAACCAGTTTAATGGCACTGTAACCGTTAAAACAAAGATCACAGCGGCTCCTAAACCCACCGCAGTGCTCACCTTTTTCGAAACAGCCAGGTAGGAACACATTCCGAGGAAATATGCAAATACCATGTTGTCTACAAAGACCGACTTAAAAAATAATTCTACGTGTTCCATAGTGTAATGTTTTCAGTAGCTGCTACTAGTTTTCTTCGATTAATTCCTTGTTCCTGCTTCTTTGTACCCATATAATGATACCTACTACGATAAGGGCCATTGGAGGTAGCACCATAAAACCGTTGTTCTCGTATCCTATGGAATATAAGAATGTCTTCTCTACTGGATCTCCCAGTACTTTAAAACCAAAAAGAGTTCCGGAACCTAAAAGTTCACGAAAGAAACCTACAATGATAAGGATGATACCGTATCCCAACGCATTTCCAACACCATCCAGAAACGATTTCCAAGGACCATTGCCAAGTGCAAAAGCCTCAAAACGTCCCATAATGATACAGTTGGTGATTATAAGTCCGATGAAAACCGAGAGTTCCTTGCTTAATTCGTAGGCGAAGGCTTTTAAAACCTGGTCTACAATGATCACCAGCGTAGCTACCACGATCAATTGTACAATAATCCTGATCTTGGAAGGAATGATGTTTCTCATCAGGGAGATGATAACATTTCCTACCCCTAGCACAAAGATCACCGATATCGCCATCACGATGGACGGTTTCAGTTGGGCAGTGATCGCCAAAGCAGAACAAATTCCCAATACCTGTATTGTAATTGGGTTGTTATCTGCTAATGGGTCTAGTATTAATTTGCTGTCTTTTTTAGATAGAAGTCCCATACAATTAATTTAATTTTTTGAAATAGTCCACGTATAATCTCACGTCTTTCTTCAGCATAGCAGTTAAACCGTCTCCGGTTATGGTGGCCCCGGCCAAAGCATCTACCTCTCCATCTGTTTTGTCTTCATTCTTAGGGTCGTTGTTTCCTTTAGCTACGGTTATACCTTCGAAGGCACTACCATCCAGAAACTTCTCGCCTGTAAAATCATCCATAAAGTATCGTTGCTTGATCTCTGCACCCAGACCCGGTGTTTCACCTTTGTGATCGAAATAAACTCCCTTAATGGTCATGGTCTTGTCTACGGCCACAAAGCCCCAGATCGCATCCCAAAGTCCTTTTCCGCGAACAGGCATCACATAGATCTCTTCACCATCTTTCTCTCCCACAAAAAGTGGCAGCCTTCTCTGGTAATTTCCATCTTTCGCTTTATTAGCTTCTTTTTTTATATCTATAAGATAGGCCTGGTCATCCTCGATCACTTTATCGCCCTGGATCACATATTGTTTTTTGATGTATTTAGCGAACTCGGCCTCCACCCTGTCGGTAGGGATAAAAACTACATCATTAGGACCTTCATTTTCATGAACTCCCATGGCATAAAGGATGTTTTGTTGTTTCTCGTAACGTTCGTTAGCCTTGAT
The DNA here is from genome assembly GCF_002966125.1 of Pukyongia salina. GTDB lineage: Bacteria > Bacteroidota > Bacteroidia > Flavobacteriales > Flavobacteriaceae > Pukyongia > Pukyongia salina. The sequence continues at coordinate 1,952,878 of NZ_CP027062.1, read as the reverse complement.
CAAAGGTTTGAAACCATTAGCAAGACCCGCCAGCAGCGATCCTACTACCAATACCATAATGATAGCAAAAACGACGGTATAACTATTCTTTTCTGTGTTAATTGCCATAATTAAGCAGTTTTAACTTTTAAACGTTTCGCTCTTCTCTTTATATTCCCCTGAAGCACATAGTGATCTATCGTTGGGGCAAACACATTCATCAATAGAATGGCAAGCATTACACCTTCGGGATATGCCGGGTTGAACACTCGTATCATCACCGAAATAAAACCAATAAGGAATCCATAGAACCACTTCCCTTTATTGGTTTGAGATGCAGTTACAGGGTCTGTTGCCATATAAACGATTCCAAATGCCAGACCACCAATAAGAAGGTGTTTCCAGAATTCGATACTCATCAGGCTATAGAATTTACTACTTTCAGAAATCCATCCCAACTCAGCTACTACATTGAAAAGATAACCCATCACAAGAGCCCCGATAATGGAAGAAAGCATTATACGCCAGCTACCAATTTTTGTGAAAATAAGAATAAGAGCTCCAAGAATGATGAGCAATGTGGATGTTTCTCCTACCGAGCCAGGTATAAATCCAAAGAGCATATCCATAGTATCGTATTCGAATGCTTTATTCTGCGCAAGGCTACCAAGAATTGTCTCACCCGAAATAGCGTCTGGTGTCCCTGCTCTCTCCACAGCACCATGCACCCAAACTTTATCACCACTCATCCATGTTGGATAGGCAAAGAACAAGAAAGCTCTAATGGTTAGGGCAGGATTTAAAATATTCATTCCGGTTCCGCCAAACACCTCTTTCCCGATCACTACACCAAAAGCCACAGCCACTACAAGCATCCACAATGGAATATCAACAGGCACGATTAAAGGCACCAGCATCCCGGTTACCAGATAGCCCTCTTCTACTTCATGGCCTTTTATTACGGCAAACAAGAACTCTATCCCCAGTCCCACTCCATAGGAGATAGCAACTAATGGTAATATTTTCCATGCCCCTACAGAGAAGTTGCTCATGGTCCAGAATTCTGAACTAAAGAATCCTCCCGAGACAGCATTGATCTCTCCTAAAGCCAGATAATGCTGATAACCCGCATTGAACATTCCGAAGATAAGACAAGGAACAAGTGCCATGATCACGATGTTCATGGTTCGTTTCAGGTCGTCTGCTGCTTTTACATGCGTACCGCCATGTGTAGTTTCGTTAGGCAGATACAAAAAGGTATGTAGTGCATTAAAAGCAGGTGCCATTTTGGTACCCTTGTATTTTTCTTTAAGCCTATGTAATTTTTGCTTCAATCCCATAGCGTTATCCAATTTCTTTATACATTAAATCCAGACCTTTTCTAATGATCTCCTGATGTGGTTGTTTTGAAACACAAATAAACTCTGTTAATGAGAAGTCTTCGGGTGCAACTTCGTACATCCCTAATGCTTCCATCTGATCCAGGTCCTGAACCATACATGCCTTCAAAATCTGTAAAGGATATATATCCAATGGAAATACTTCCTCGTAATTTCCGGTTACTACAAAAGCACGATGCTCGCCGTTGGTATTGGTGTTCAATTCAAATTTTTTCTTCGGAAACATCCAGGAGAAGGTCAATGCTCTGGATGGTGATATCTTGTTAAATACGGGTTTGTTCCAACCGAAGAATTCGTAGTCATCTCCTTCGGGGATGATCGTTACTGTGTTGTTGTAAAACCCAAGGTGTCCTTTTGGTGAGATGGCGGTACCTGTTAGTACATCCCCGCTAATCACTCTCACATTCTCTTCCTCCAATCCCGAATCGTACACAAAGGTAGAAACCTCAGAGCCAATTCGTGTTCGGTAATATTTTGGGGATTTTACCGATGAACCTGCCAGGGCAATTACCCGTTCTGCATTAAACTTTCCGGTTAAGAGTAATTCTCCAATGATCACCAGGTCCTGTGCAGCTACTGTCCATACAATTTCACCTTTGTTAACAGGATCGATCTTTGCGATCTGTGTTCCCACGTTCCCAGCCGGATGTGGTCCTTTAATATGGTGCAAGGTAACATCCTTCATTCCGGCAAGAGGCGAATCATTACTCCCAACACAAACATGTACTACCCCTTCGGTAAGTTTCGAAAGGGCGGTAAGTGCCGCCTGAAGTTCGTTCTCTTTACCCTTCAGGGTAAAATCCAGATCGGCCGCAAGAGGAGCCGTAGAATAGCCCGAAACAAATATCGCCTTTGGCTGTGAGTCTGGCCTGGCCACAACGTCGTAAGGACGTTGTTTTATAAAGGGCCAGCAGCCTGCGCTCAATAACAATTCCCTGATCACCTCGGCAGAGGAAGCTCCCGGATCCAGTTTCCCAAAATCCTTGAATGTATCCTGCTGATCTCCTTCTATCAACAAACGGGTAATAACTCGTTTTGGCCCTCTTTCAATCGCCGTAAGTGTACCGCTTACAGGAGAAACAAATTTTATGGGCTCGTTATCTTTTGAGTAAAAAATGGTGTCTCCGGCCTGCAATTTTGCGCCTTCTTTAACAACCATTTTTGGAGTAATAAGATGAAAGTCGGAGGGTCTGATGGCGAAAGTACGAGAACGTGGAGCGTTAGAAAGGGTTTTTTCGGCTTCGCCTTTTAATCGAATGTTAAGACCTTTTTTAATCTTAATGTCTTTTGACATAGGACAGTCGTGTTAAATTTCTTTTAAGGCCCGAACGCTTTTTTCGGGTGTGCAAATTTATGAATTAAAAGTCGCATCGCGCAATAAATGGAAATAATTTTTTGTTATGTAAACCGCAAACGTTTTCGACTTAATTTAAGGCATAAAATTTGTTTATCTTTAGCCTCTAAACCGCATTTCATGGGTAAAATATCATTAACCATCATCTTATTTTTAACACTTGGCGCTCCCTTGTTTGGACAAGCGATTGAGATCCCTCCTCCTCACTATATTAGAACCGTCCAGTTTAAAGGAAGTACATCTCAGAGTCAGCTACCCGTCATCCGCCTTGGTGAGAGACTGCAATTATCTTTCGACGCGCTAAATGGTGACGAAGAAGATTATTACTATGTAATTACCCATCATAATTTCGACTGGACCGAAAGTGATCTTTCCAAAGGTGAGTTCCTTAACGGTTTCGACGACGTGCGTATAGAAACCTATGAAAATTCACTTAATACCCTTCAGATCTTCTCTCATTACTATCTTAATATCCCCAACAGGGAAACGAGAGCGATAACCAAAAGTGGAAACTACCTCATAAGCATTTATAATGACGATTCGGAACTTGTGTTTTCACGAAAATTCATGGTACTCGAAAACATCGTTGGAGTTAGTGTGGCTGTGAAACGATCCAGGGACCTGAACTATATACAGGAAAAACAGTCGGTGCAATTTAGTATCAACTCTCCCACCCTTCAGCTTATCAATCCGAAGCAAAATGTACATGTACTGGTCATGCAGAACAACAATCTTAAAACTGCCATCACAGACCTCAAACCTCAATATACCATAGGAACAGAATTGATCTATCGCTACGATCAGGAATCGTCTTTTTGGGGTGGTAACGAGTTTCTCAATTTTGATAACAAAGATGTACGCGCAGCCAATAACGGGGTTAGGAGTGTAGACCTCAAAGACCTGTATGAGAATTATCTCTTTACAGATATTTCGAGAGCCGATAGGCCCTACACCTACAATCCCGATATCAACGGTAATTTTGTGGTACGCAATATCAATGCCCCTGACCCCACCATTGAAGCCGAGTATGTTGTAATGCATTTCAGCCTGCAGTACTTTGAGGACATAGGGGATAAAGAACTACATATCTATGGAAATTTTAATAACTGGACCATAGACGGCAGCACCTATTTAAAATATGACGAGTACAGTGATACTTATAAAACGTCCCGACTTTTCAAACAAGGATTTTACAATTATAAATACGTGCTGGTAGACCGTGACGGCTCCATAGACGAAGGCGCCGTGAGCGGTAATTTCTGGCAGACCGAGAACGACTATACCGTGCTAGTGTATTACAGGGAACTTGGAGGTAGATACGATCGTTTAATTGGACTTGGGATGGCAAACTCTACCAATATCACTAACAACTGATCTATTTTCTTTTAAAATTAAAGCTAAGTTTATTTAACTTTGGCTATGGACGATAAAAAGCCCGTACCCGTAAAAGGTAGGAAAGCGATGAAATATCGCGCTGCCGAATGCAGAAATTGTGGGCATCCTTTAGAACTAACAGACCGCTATTGCTCCTATTGCTCTCAGCTCAATACCACCAAAAGTCTTCAGCTGAAGGACTTCTTTGGGGAGTTTTTGGGTAGTATCATAACCTACGATTCCCGATTTCGTTATACTTTAAAAGATCTTTTATTCAAGCCTGGGGTGATCACCCGCAATTATGTGAACGGTCAGCGATTGAAATATGCCAATCCGTTCAGATTCTTCCTAAGTGTTTCCATTATCTATTTCATCCTACAAGGGCTTATAAGTACATTTTCAAACAACAATTCCTTTTTTAATGAAGCCACTATAAATAATGGATCTTCGGTAAAAAACAATGGTGGAGGAAATGATTTCAGGTTTGGGGATTTTGGTATTGATACCACAGGGTTCGATGCTACCCGTAAAAAAAATATAAAATTGCTGGATTCGGTTTTGAAGAAAAACAATGTCGATCTAAAAGAAAATAATTTAGATTCTATTATCGAAGCGGAAGAGATCAACATCGATGATGCCGAAGTGGATTCGCTGTTAAAGAAGATCAATAAATTACCTTTTATTGGGAGAGGTAACGAAGCACCGTCTTACACCCTGATCGCAGAAGAAGTGCTCGACACCATGGATGGATTAGAACGTAATGTTGAAAGGTTCATGTTGTACAGGGATTTTTATAAAACCACAAAGATCATAAATCCTGTGGTTGCCCTGGATAGTATGAATCACAGAAATAACAGCTATAATCGATGGGCATACAGCAAGAACGAATCCATTGAAAGAATTGAGAAGAACCCCGGTGAATTTGTTCAGTATTTGCTGGAGAAAACCCCCTTCTTTCTGTTCTTTTTCACCCCGGTCTATGCCTTTTTCTTTTGGCTTATCTATTCGAAGAAGAAGTATACCTATATGGAACATATGATCTTTATATTCCATATTTTTAGTTTTGTATTTCTAGCGGCAATAATCTGCCTGATCCCGGACTCCATCATCCTCAATGGAAACGATAATTTGGTCTTTTCCATAGTCCTGTCGCTGGTAGGTCCGTTTTACTTTTATAAAGCCCTGCGTAATTTTTATCAGCAAAACCGACTCATAACTATAATAAAATTTATATTTTTAAACTGGATATTCTGGATAGGAGCTACTATAGCCGCACTCCTATTCTTTGCGGTCACCGCAGCAATGTATTAAAATGGTGCAACAGGTAACAAAAGGTATAAAGATTTCGGTAACCACTCAATATGAGGGGTTTCTTGGTAATGAGCATAAAACAAGCTATGCCTTTTCGTATACCATCTCCATAGAAAATAACAGTAAGGATACGGTTCAATTAATCTCCCGTTACTGGAATATAAAGGATGCCTTAAATGATACACAGGAAGTGAGTGGACAGGGAGTAATAGGCATGAAACCCGTTCTCGAACCCGGAGAAGTACACACCTACAGTAGCGGCTGTATGCTACTTTCACCTATTGGTGCCATGAGCGGTGCATTTACGATGATCAATTTCAGCAATAAATCGGCTTTCAAAGTAGATATCCCTTCATTTAGATTGTTTACAGACTTTGCCATGAATTGATCTTAGATCATAGCCTGTACCTTTCTTTTTTTTCTTTCTGAAGATCTTCATAATACATTTCTATCGAGCCGGAGGCAACGATCTGTGTAATACTTTTAGTTTTCACAAACCCACGATCCATAATAAGGTCTGTTCTAGGGTCGCTTTCCCCAGCCGTTTTATGAAATTGCAATAGTTGTTCGGCAGTAGGATGAATATGCTCGAACAGGAAATTGGCAAACCATTTTTCCCGCTTTTTTTTCATTTCTTCTGAATACAATAAAGACGAAGACCATATAGCCGGTGCGAGGGGTTTTTCTGAAAGATGCGAATTTTCACCATCCCACACCAGCTCGAAGACCTGAAGGGTTTCCGAATAATCAACCGCAACTAGCGTAAAGGGTTCAATACCACTAAAACTGAAGGCTTCGATGGCACCCAACAGCGAATCTGCCGCCAATAAAGTAGTGACGATCACCCCCCTGCTCATCCTGTATGAGGGTTCCCGCTTGTGAGCGGTAAAACCTCCGTTCATCAAACTTACAAATCGCTTTTGGTCACTTATTCCTATCCATGTACCTCCGGCCAATACATCCTTCGGAAATAGCAAACGGCTACCGTCCTGCTCGTAGATCGCCGGCATAAGGGTTTCACGTCCGGGTGCCTCGTCCCTGTTCGAGGTGATAACAAATCCTCCATCAGATTGAGGCATAAAGGTGAGCGTACACATAGATTATTACTAAGAAAATTTGTGAAGTGAAAATACGAAAATGAATTTTCTTCAGAATAAAAATCCTTCATATTCGAAGATTTTAACCCGGAGATGATAACGGAAATTTCAGGCTAAATTTTGTACCTTTGCGGTCTACAAAATAACCCTTAAAAATATACACATGGGAAAAGGATTTTTTGAAGTACCTATTGCGATAAATGAGCCTGTAAAGGATTACGCTCCGGGTTCTCCCGAGCGCGAAGAAGTACTCGCTACTTACAAAAAGATGTTCAATAGTACTGTGGATGTACCACTATATATCAACGGAAGAAACATTAAGACCGGAGATACCTCACAAATGGTGCCACCGCACGACCATCAACACGTTGTAGGGACCTATCACAAAGCAAAAAAATCTCATGTAAAAGACGCTATAGACTCTGCGTTAAAGGCGCGTGAAAAATGGGCAGTAACCCCCTGGGAACAACGTGCAGCAATATTTCTTAGAGCCGCCGAACTCATTGCCGGGCCTTACCGGGCAAAGATCAACGCCGCGACCATGATCGGCCAATCGAAAAATATTTACCAGGCCGAGATCGATGCCGCCTGTGAACTTATAGACTTCCTGAGATTCAACGTGCAGTTCATGACAGAGATCTACAGCGAACAGCCGGAATCTACTTCAGGAGCCTGGAACCGACTAGAATACCGTCCGCTTGAAGGGTTTATTTACGCTATTACACCATTTAATTTCACAGCCATTGCGGCCAACCTGCCAGCTAGTGCAGCCCTTATGGGTAATGTGGTGGTATGGAAGCCCAGTGACAGCCAGGTGTATTCAGCCAAAGTGATCCTGGATGTCTTCAAAGAAGCGGGTGTACCCGCAGGAGTGATCAATATGGTAATGGGTGATCCGGTAATGATTACCGACACTGTATTAGCGAGTCCGGATTTCAGCGGCTTCCACTTTACAGGTTCTACCAACGTATTTAAAGATATCTGGCAGAAGATCGGGAACAACATTCATAAATATAAAACTTATCCTCGCATAGTAGGTGAAACCGGTGGAAAAGACTTTATTGTAGCTCATAAAACGGCCAACCCTAAGCAGGTAGCTACCGCTATCGCCAGGGGTGCGTTCGAATTTCAGGGTCAGAAATGTAGCGCAGCTAGCCGCTGTTACATTTCGAAATCCATTTGGGCGAGAGTAGAGAAACAGCTTCTTGCCGATATAAAATCCTTTAAAATGGGATCACCGGAGGACATGAGCAACTTTATAACTGCCGTGATCCACGAAGGCTCCTTCAACAAGTTGAAGAAGTTCATAGACAAGGCCAAAAAGAGCAAGAAAGCTAAGATCATCGCCGGAGGTGGATACGATAAATCCAAGGGTTATTTTATTGAGCCTACGGTCATCTTAACTACAGACCCCAATTACGAAACCATGTGTACCGAGTTATTCGGGCCGGTGGTTACCATTTACGTTTTTGATGATAAGAACTGGGAAAAGACCCTGCATCTAGTAGATGAAACCGGAGAGTATGCACTTACAGGGGCAGTTTTCAGTGAAGACCGTTATGCATTGGAGCAAGCCGTACGTATCCTGGAAAATGCGGCGGGTAATTTCTATATTAACGACAAACCTACAGGAGCCGTTGTTGGGCAACAACCTTTTGGTGGTGCTCGAGCCAGTGGAACAAACGACAAGGCCGGAAGCAAACTGAACCTGTATCGCTGGGTGTCACCACGAATGGTAAAAGAGACGTTCGTTTCACCTTCAGATTATCGATATCCTTTCCTTGGGTAATATTTAAAAAAAAGCAGCGTAGATCGCTGCTTTTTTTATGGCTTGAATTTAAGTGGGAGGTGAACCACACTTTTGGTTTGGAAGAAATCTTCTTCAAAGAAATCTGTGAGTGGATAAATGGTCGCCTTTGGGAAAGGTGCGAGTTCTTCGGTAAGGTCACCACCTTTTAGGTATAATATTCCGTTTTTTAAATCGTGGTTGCTCTTTTTAGCCACATTATCCTTTACCCATCTTACAAAGGTCTCCATTTGGGCCACTGCCCTGCTCACAATAAAATCGTAGCGGTCGTTAATTGTCTCTACCCTATCGTTGGTGATCTGTACATTATCCAGTTGCAAGGCATCGGAAACCTCGCGAACAACTTTTATTTTCTTGCCTATACTATCCACCAGGTGAAAATGAACCTCCGGAAAGAGAATTGCGAGCGGAATTCCGGGAAAACCACCACCGGTTCCCACATCCAGGATTCGGGAATCCGACTTAAAGGCTTGTACTTTTGCGATCCCCAGCGAATGAAGCACATGACGCAGGTATAGTTCTTCGATATCTTTTCTGGAGACTACATTAATTTTTAAATTCCAATCCTGGTAAAGGACGCTTAACTGCTCAAATTGAGATAATTGGGTGTCTGTTAGGGTAGGAAAATATTTTCTGATCAGCTCCATAGGCAGTTATTAACTGCAAACTTAGGATTTCTTTGATAATTTATGATTATGGTATGGAAAATTTCAAATTACAATGCGTATTTTAGTCGCTTCATTTCAAAATCCCCCATTTTGAGTAAAAACAAAATTGTGAATACCCCTCATATTAATTTTTCCCGTGTAGATTCTGCCAAATTTTTCCGAACCTTGAACAAGCGGGTAAATAGTTATTTCAAAGAGAACGAAATTTCCCGTAATGGAAACTGGAAACTGCATTTAAAATCGGTCGTGATGTTCTCATTATACCTTGCACCCTATTTCCTCTTATTGTCCCTTGATTTTCCATGGTGGGCACAGCTTCTAATGGCTGTGATCATGGGCGTGGGAATGGCAGGCGTAGGAATGAATGTAATGCACGATGCTAATCACGGTGCGTATTCTTCAAAAAAATGGATCAATAAGATCATGGGAAGCAGTATGTACATCCTTGCAGGAAACGTATACAACTGGCAGGTTCAGCACAATGTGCTACATCACACCTATACCAATATTCACGGACACGACGAAGATCTGGAAGCAGGAAGGATACTGCGCTTTTCGCAGCATTCAAAATGGTACAAATTGCATAAATTCCAGCATTATTACAGTATCTTTTTCTACGGCTTATTAACGCTTAATTGGGTACTCACATCAGATTTTTTACAAACCAAACGATACCTGGCTCAGAAACTGTCTTATGGTAAACTTCCCAGCCCGGTGAAACAATGGAGTGTTTTAATTATAACCAAGATGATCTACGCCTCCGTATGGATCGTATTACCCATCCTGTTCTTTAATATCGCTTGGTGGAAGATCCTTATTGGGTTCTTTATTATGCACTATGTGGCCGGATTGATACTAAGTATTGTCTTTCAGCTGGCTCATGTGGTGGAAGAAGCAGACATGGTCCTTCCGGATCCATCCGGCACTATGAAAAATACGTGGGCCATTCACCAGTTATTCACCACGGTGAATTTCTCAACTAAGAATAGGATCATGAATTGGTTTACAGGCGGTCTCAACCACCAGGTAGAACATCATATTTTCCCGAATATCAGTCATATTCACTACACCAAGATCTCAAACATTGTGAGGAATACGGCACGTGAATTCAATCTACCCTATAACGAATATAAAACAACCCGAAAAGCCCTGATCGCTCACTTTAAACATCTTAAGCAAATGGGCATGAACCCGGCTATTACCGCATAAATATGAACCCTAAATTATCTGAACGAGTAAATAACATGGCCACTTCTGCAACCCTGGCCATGGCGGCAAAAGCTCGTGAATTACGCGCCGAAGGAAAAGATATAATTGGCCTAAGTTTAGGTGAACCGGATTTTACCGTACCCGATTTTGTAAAGGAAGCGGCCATTCAGGCGATCAAAGACGACTATCATGCCTATACCCCGGTAGATGGCTACGTGGAACTTAAAAATGCCATCATTACAAAATTTAAGAGGGACAACAACCTGATATATACACCTTCCCAGATCGTGGTATCCACCGGTGCCAAGCAATCTTTGGCCAACCTTGCACAAGTACTTCTAAACGAAGGCGATGAAGTCTTGCTCCCGGCTCCTTACTGGGTAAGCTATAGTGATATTGCCAAAGTAGCAGGCGGAGTTCCGGTTCCTATTTCCACAGGTATAGAAAGTGATTTCAAAGTTACACCTGCAGCCCTTGAAGCGGCCATTACCCCTAAGTCGAAAATGCTAATCTATAGTTCTCCGTGTAACCCGAGTGGTTCTGTGTACAGTAAGGAGGAATTAAGAGCACTTGCCGACGTACTGGCTAAATACCCAAACATCATTATTGTGAGTGATGAGATCTACGAACACATTAATTTTACAGGCGCCCATGCTTCTATGGCTCAGTTCGATGATATGTACGATCGTACAGTTACGGTGAACGGAGTGTCTAAAGCGTACGCCATGACAGGCTGGAGGATCGGTTATATTGGAGGGCCCGAATATATTGCCAGGGCGTGTAATAAAATGCAGGGGCAGGTAACCAGTGGAGCCAATTGTATCGCCCAAAGAGCGACGATCGCAGCCCTGGAGAATCCACCAAGTAAGATAAAGTATATGGTGGACGCCTTTAAGAACCGAAGAAAACTGGTACTGGACCTATTATCGGAGATTCCCGGTATTAAGACCAATGAGCCCGAAGGTGCGTTTTACGTGTTTCCGGATATTTCTTTTTACTTCGGAAAAACAATCCAGGGAGTAAAGATCGACAATGCCTCAGATTTTGCATTGTTCCTCCTGGACAAAGCAAACGTTGCTACGGTTACTGGAGAAGCATTCGGTAATCCCGATTGCATTAGGATCTCCTATGCCGCTTCAGAAGCAGATATAAAAGAAGCCATGCAACGAATTAAAACCGCCCTTTCATAGCCGATTATCTAATTTAATTAACGATTCCTCCAGAAAAAAGGCGTTAGTAGAATGAGCACGGTAAAGAGCTCAAGACGGCCTATCAACATTAAAAATGTAGACCACCATTTGGCCGCAGTGGGTAAATTAGCATAGTTGCTCGTAGGTCCCAGTTCTCCTAGTGCCGGCCCCACATTACCCAAGGTAGAAGCTGCTCCTCCAAGTGCCGTCTGAAAATCTAACCCCAACCAGGAAAATACCAAAACCCCTACTATAAAGGAGAGCATATAAAGAATAAAAAACGCCAGGATATTGAAAACAATAGGCTGTTGCACCGATTTTCTATTATATCGAACCGGTAATATGGCGTTGGGGTGAAGAGTCCTTCTAAATTCGATGATCCCATTCTTGATCATAATGAGGTGACGCACGATCTTAACCCCTCCCGCAGTGGAACCGGATGATCCCCCCAGGAACATGAGTCCGAAGAAAAATATCACCAGAAATGGAGTCCACATGGTATAATCTGCAGTAGCGAATCCGGTCGTTGTTACTATCGCAAGAACCTGGAACAAAGCATGCCTGATGGCACTTTCCAATTCACCCCATACCAGCGGATGGTGTACCGATGAAGCCGATGGGTTCACCTGGAAGTAAATAACAGTCGCCGCAATAATAGTGAGCCCAATTATAAAATAGCCATACAGTTTAAATTCTTCATCCCTAAATATCTTACTGAACTTGGTTTTGAAGGCAAAATAACTAAGGATGAAATTTGTTCCTGCCAGGAACATAAAAACCATGATTATATATTGAATGATCGGCTTGTCGTTCCAAAACGCCACACTGGCATTCTTAGTGGAGAATCCGCCCGTACTTAATGTACTCAGGGAATGATTGATCGCATCGAAGAAACTCATCCCGGCCACCTGCAGTAAAATGGTCTCCGCTATGGTATATCCCACATAGATGATCCAAAGTCGTTTGGCTGTGTCTGTAATACGAGGGTGTAATTTATCCCCTCCCGGCCCCGGAGCTTCAGCTGCAAATAATTCCATCCCGCCAATTCCCAGAAGAGGTAAGATGGCAATTGCAAGTACGATAATACCCATCCCTCCTATCCAATGCGTTATACTTCGCCAAAATAATACGCCTTTAGGAATTATCTCTATGTCGTTTAATATGGATGCGCCCGTAGTTGTATATCCGCTAATGGTTTCGAAAAAAGCATTGGTAAAATTTGGGATAGCACCGGTATAGAGATACGGTAAGGTACCGGCAAGCGACATTATGATCCAACCAAAAGTAACGATAAGATAGCCCTCTCGTTTCTGTATTTCCTTTCGATGATTCCTGGTGAGAAGCATCAAAGCACCTCCGGCTACCATGACTGTTATCCCCGAATAGACCATATCCAAGCCCACACCGTCCTTGTAGGCAAAACTCACTATGGAAGATAAAAGGATAAAACCGCTGTTAACCAGTAACAGCAGTCCCATGAGGTGAAATATAATCTTGTAATTAAGCTTTGAGATAGAGCCCATCACACGAACAGTTTTTCAACCTTTTTAATCGATTGAGGTAAACAGCAAACTACAATTCTGTCGCCACTCTTAATTTCGAAACCTCCCAGTGCGATAAGGCCTTCTCCGTCACGAATCACACCACCAATTACAGCCGATCTTGGAAAATCGATCTCTCTAATGATCTTATTACATACTTTCGAAGAGGCCGTAACAAGGAATTCTACCAGCTCGGCATTCATGTTGTTGAGCTTTGTCATAGCCACGATCTCTCCTTTTCTAACATAACGGAAGATATTATTGGCAGCCAAAAGCTTTTTATTTATTAGGGTATCGATCCCAATGGAATGTGAAAGTTGAAAGTAGTCCATATTCTCGACCAGGGCAATGGTTTTTCGCACCCCTCGCGATTTTGCAACAAGGCAGGACATAATGTTTGTTTCACTATTTCCGGTAACCGAAATAAACGCATCCATATCCTGGATGGCTTCCTCTTCCAGGAGTTCCACATTCCTTCCGTCCCCGTTTATCACAAGGATGCCGGGAATCTCATCGGCGATCTCGAAGGCTTTCTCCTTATCGGTTTCTATTAGTTTTACATTGAAATTACTTGAGCTGAGGTCGCGAGCGGTTAAACATCCAATGGCGCTTCCACCCAAGATCATAACATTTTTTATTTCTTCTCTAACCTTTCCCGATAATTTATAAATATACTCTACTCCGGTTTGGGTGGTTACAAAATAAACCTGGTCTCCCTCTTTGAACTGGGTGTCCCCCCTGGGGATCAACGTGTATTGTGTTCCGTATCGTTGTATTGCAATGGGCACATAGTCGAGTTCTGGGTATTCCTGCCCGATCTCCTTCACGGTCTTTCCTACAAAAGTAGCGGTACGTGAAAGTGACAGCCCTATCATAGTAAGGGCACCTTCGTCAAACTCGTATGTATCGTTAAAGGCACTCTGGTTTAGCAGAAGCGCAATTTCGTTAGCGGCCAGTTGTTTTGGGGAAATGAGTTCGTCTATTCCAAACTTGGTAAAACCTACCATCTCCTTATTCTCAATAAATTCACTATTGGATATTCTGGCAATAGTGCGCTTGGCACCCAGTTGCTTGGCAAGAACGCAAACAGTGATGTTAGTGGTTTCACTAGAGGTAACGGCTATTACCAGATCTGTATTGGCTACTTTTGCGTCCTTCAGTATAGAAATAGAAGTAGCATCCCCTTTAATTACTCTTATATCGAGATGTGCGTCGGCATAGGCCAGCGATTCTCTGTTTGTATCTATTAAGGTAATATCCTGAGATTCGAAGGAAAGAAGTTTTGCTAAATGAAATCCAACTTCACCCGCACCTGCTATTATGATCTTCATAGTCTATAAGCAATACGATGTGCAAATGTATATAAAAATCGAGAACAACTGTGCTATATGCCTGATAAGTTAAAGGCGAATAAAGTTACCATACACAGGAAAGAATAATTTAATTCGTGATTAACTGAGACGTCTAAACATGTGAGGTATTTTAAAAAAGTACGTAGCTTTGCAGCCTTAATTTATGGAAGCAGATGCTTACGTCATGAAGGAGAATGTTACCCCTTATAAGGATTCGGAACTGAACAAGAAGGAGCAGGTGGAGCAGATGTTCGATACTATTTCGGGCAACTACGACAGTTTGAACCGGGTGATCTCTTTGGGCGCCGATCAAAAATGGCGACGGAAGGTGATCAAAATGGTGGTCGATAGAGAACCTAAGAGCATTCTTGATATTGCTACAGGCACGGGAGATCTGGCAATACAATTTGCCGAAAACAGTAAGACTGCTGAAGTAGTTGGGCTGGATATTTCGGAAGGGATGCTATCGGTGGCTCGTAAAAAGACGGCCAACACGGTACTGAAGGATAGAGTAAAATTTATCAAAGCAGATAGTGAAGCTCTACCTTTTAGTGAAAGCTCTTTCGATGCGATTACCGTATCCTTTGGGATCCGAAATTTTGAAAATCTGGAAACCGGGCTATCCGAAATATATCGAGTTCTTAAACCCGGCGGATTATTCGTAATCCTGGAAACTTCGGTTCCCGCCAAATTTCCATGGAAGCAAGGATACTTTGTGTACACCAGGGGGATCATGCCGGTAATAGGAAAGATCTTCTCTAAAGACAAGGTGGCATATAATTATCTTTCAGAAAGTGCGTCTGTGTTTCCGCATGGAAATGCACTCAACAATATTTTAAAGAAAATTGGGTTTATAGAGGTGGAAAATAAGCCGCAAACCTTTGGTGTGGCTACCATTTATAGCGCTACGAAATAACTATGAAGAAATTATTAATAGTCTTAGCCGTTCTTTTATTTGCACAAAGTGCTAATGCGCAATTATTTAGCAAAGAAAGACTGGCAAATCTGGAAAACTTCGATCAACGTTTCCTTACCTGGGGATACTTTCTAGGTTTCAACAGTTACGATTTCAAGTTTGAGTACGAAAACCAGTTCATGGACGATAATACCGATATTCTTGTGGAAGCACAGTCCGGGTTCAATGTAGGGCTTATTGGGGATATGCGTATCAATCAGTATATGAACCTACGTCTCGAACCGGGTTTATATTACACTCAACGAAACCTGATGTTTCCCAATTTTGAAGAGGAAAAGGATTTCTTAAGAGAGGTTAAGTCTACTTATATTCATGTACCGCTTCTCCTTAAGTTATCTACAAAACGTTTAAACAATATCAAACCATTTATCGTAGGCGGGATATCTACTTCATTCAACCTGTCGAGTAATGAAGATAACCCCGAAGATAACTTTCAGGGGCAGTTTCGTACCACCAAAGCCACGAGTTATTATGAGTTAGGTTTTGGGATCGATCTTTACCTCTATTTCTTTAAGTTCACCCCTTCCATTCGTGGGGTATTTGCCATCAATGATGAGTTGGTGCGGGATGATGATCCTAACAGCCCTTGGACAGGAAATGTTACTAAAATGGCTACGCGCGGGATATTTGTAAATTTCACTTTCCAGTAAGTCTTCGGAATTCACTTAATAAAATCCCGGTGGCGGTCGCTACATTTAAACTTTCTGTAGCCTGCAGCTCTCCAAATCGCGGTATCGTGATACGATGATTCAGTTGTTGCTCTAAAGCAACAGAGATGCCATTGGCCTCGTTGCCCATTACTAAGATTCCTTCGGAAGGTAATTTACATTCGTACACTGTTTCCCCGCTCATTACAGCGCCAAATACTTCTAGATCGCTTTGTTGAATAAATTCACTGAGGTTAGTATAATTTACCTGAACCCTTGCAATGGAGCCCATAGTGGCCTGAATCACCTTTGGATTATAGCAATCTACCGTATCTGTAGAACATACTAACTGCGAAACCCCAAACCAATCACAAAGCCTGATAATGGTTCCCAGGTTCCCGGGGTCTCTTATCGCATCCAGTGCCACGATCAAACCGCGTGTTTGTATAGGCGAAACTTTCGGAGTTTTAAAAACCGCCAGTGAGTTATTGGCGGTTTTTAGCATGGATATCTTTTGTAACTCTCCAGGCGTAATTAAAATGGCAGAAGATCCGGCCACTGATAACGTTTCCGAAGCAAAAAACATTTCGGGAATCATCCCGCTTTGAATCAATTCTGAAATTACCTTCGGCCCTTCAGCAACAAATAATCCGTATTTATCACGGTACTTTTTTTGCTGTAAACCCGTTATTAACTTTATTTGACTTTTACTGATCAAAATATAGTATTTTTGAATTGCTGGTAAACCCGAACGCTTGATTAAAACCCTCACAAAAATATCATTAATTTCAGGATTTATAGTACTATTCTACTCCTGTAATGCGGTTAAACGGGTTGGAGACGACGAATATTTACTCACGGAGAACAAGGTGTTGGTAGATAGCGTTCAGGTGAAAGATGAAAAAGTATTGAGCCAGATCGTGCAACGACCTAACTCCAGGCTATTGGGAGTACCTTTTGGCATCTTCGTCTATAATATAGCCGATCCAAAACCAGATTCTACCTTTCAAAAATGGTTGCATAAAAAACCTAAAAGAGAAGAGAGGCTTATTAACTTCCTGTCGAAGAAGCAGGTGGTAGAACTTAGGAACAGCTATATCGGTATCAATAAATGGTTTGAAAGAACCGGTTCTCAACCTGTAGTTGTGGATGAAGCTAAAACCAACAAATCGCTAACCCGCCTAAAAAACTACTATTCCAGTTTTGGCTGGTTCAACACCGAAGGTGAATATAAAGTGATCCCCAGCGAAAACAAAAAGAAACGAGCGAGGGTGGAATACTCGCTCAAACTGCACAAACCATATATTATCGACTCAATTAACCGGCAGATCAGTTCTCCGGTGGTAGATTCACTTTTCACCTTATCTGAAGCTAATTCGTTTATAGAATCCGGGAAACAGTTTGCGAATAACGATTTTAATAATGAGCGCGACCGACTCACAATTCAGTTTAGAAATTCGGGGCTCTATTATTTTGATCAGGACTATATTACTTTTGAAGCCGATACCGTGAATACCGGCCATAAGGCTAACATTACTTATATTATTCCCGACCGCCGTTACAGGATAGAAGACAGTACTTATACCGAACCCTTTAAAGTACACACGGTAAACGAAGTTAGAGTGGTTACAGACTATTCGTTTGCCAACCAGAATAAGACCCTGCAGGATTCGGTCGAACACAAAGGCTATAAACTCTACAGTTATGAACCTTTGAAATTTCGGCCAAAGGCGATCACCGATGCCATCTCCATTACACCTAATACGATCTTTAAAGACATAGATCGAACTTTAACCTATAACCAGATTGCCGATCTAAGTATTTTCAAATACCCGAATATTAGTTACATGGAAGATCCGGCAGATACTACAGGTGCCGGACTTATCGCCACCATCTTACTCACACCCAGAAAAAAATACACGCTGCAACTGGATTTCGATGTGATTCCTATCCCCTCTCCAATACAGGACTTTGGAATTGGATTTAGCACCACCTTCCTCACACGAAATGTGTTTCGAGGCGCAGAGACTCTTGGATTATCGGCAAGAGGAAGCGTTGGTTCGTCTAAGGATGCCGCCGATAACGACAGTAAGTTCTTTAATATCTCAGATATTGGGGCCGATGCAAAACTTACAATCCCGAGAATATTATTTCCTATTAATACAGAAGGGGTGATAAAAAAATATATGTCGCCAACTACCGGTATCAGCCTGGGGATCAATGCACAAAACAATATAGGGCTTGACAGGCAAAATTTTAACGGGATCTTTAATTACCGCTGGAAGCCGTCTAATATAAAAACCTATACGTTCGAACTTGCCAATGTGCAATACGTGCGAAACCTGAACACCGATAATTACTTCAACATCTACAAAAATTCGTACGAAATATTAAATGAGATCGCCGCAGACATAGAAACCACGAACCCGGGAAGTATAGATCCTACCTATTATACGATCGATGAGGGTGGTGATATTAATCTTATTATCCCCGAAGGAGCAGATAATTTCCTAACCGATATAGAGAATAACGATCTGGGAACCACTGCAGAAAACACAGAAACCGCCAACAATATTAACGAACGTAAGGACAGATTAACCGAAAACAACCTGATCTTCGCTACCAATTTTCAATGGCTTCGCGATACAAGAGAGAATATCTTCGATAATAGTTTTACGCGTTTCCGATGGAAAATTGAGACGGCAGGAAACTTTCTATCCGGTATATCGCGCCTGGCCGGACTTGAGAAAAATGCTAATGGCAGCTATCGGGCCTTTGGTGTAGCCTTTTCTCAATACGTAAAATTTGAAGCCGATTATATCAAACACTGGGAGCTGAAAGATGGAAATATTCTAGCCGTACGGGCTTTTGGTGGTATCGCTATCCCTTATGGCAATAGTAACAGTATCCCGTTCACCCGAAGTTATTTCGCCGGTGGAGCAAATGACAACAGAGGCTGGCGTGCCTATGATCTTGGCCCGGGAAGTAGTGGCAGTGCCGATGAGTTCAATGAAGCAAACTTTAAGATCGCTCTAAACGCCGAGTATCGCTATACGATCCTGGGTGATTTTAAAGGTGCCTTTTTTATAGATGCAGGAAATATCTGGAATGCCTTAGATAATGTAGAGGATGAAGCCTCTCGATTTACCGGTATTGGCGATCTGAAAGAGCTGGCCATAGCTACTGGGATGGGCCTGCGCTACGATTTTGGTTTTTTTGTGCTTCGGTTTGACGGAGGATTTAAGACCTACAATCCTGCTTTACCAGAGGGAGAACGATGGTTTAAGGAATACAATTTCGCTAATATTGTCTATAACATAGGTATTAACTATCCGTTCTAAACCGTTAAAATTTGTTATTTTTGCTAATCTAATCAGCCATTATATGAGTCACAATATTAAGCCCGGAGTTGCCACCGGTTCGGAAGTTCAGAAAATACATCAGTATGCCAAGGAAAAAGGCTTCGCAATGCCTGCTGTAAATGTTATTGGAAGCAATAGCATGAACACCGTCATGGAAACTGCCGCCGAACTAAATAGCCCGGTTATCATTCAATTCTCCAATGGAGGAGCCCACTTCAATGCGGGTAAAGGTTTGTCTAACGACGGGCAGAAAGCCGCTATAGCAGGAGCTGTTGCAGGAGCGAAACATGTACATGAAATGGCCAAAGCCTACGGAGCAACGGTTATTATGCACACAGACCACTGTGCTAAGAAATTGCTGCCATGGGTGGACGGAATGCTGGACGCCGGAGAAAAATTCTATCAGGAAAACGGGAAATCGCTTTATAGCTCCCATATGCTGGACCTTTCGGAAGAACCCATAGAAGAGAATATCGAGATATGTAAGCGATATCTTGAAAGAATGAGCAAATTGGATATGACGTTGGAGATAGAACTTGGGATTACCGGAGGTGAAGAAGATGGGGTGGATAATACCGATGTAGATTCGTCCCGCCTTTATACCCAGCCGGAAGAAGTAGCATATGCCTACGAAGAATTGATGAAAGTAAGTGATCGTTTTACGGTAGCAGCAGCCTTCGGAAATGTGCATGGGGTATACAAGCCAGGAAATGTGCAGCTAACGCCTGTGATCCTAAAAAACTCTCAGGAATACGTTCAGAAAAAATATGGAACCGGATATAACCCCATCGATTTTGTTTTTCATGGCGGAAGTGGATCCACAGTAGATGAGATTAGAGAAGCTATCGGGTACGGGGTGGTAAAGATGAATATTGATACCGACCTGCAATTTGCGTTCAATGAAGGAATACGTGATTATATGGTAAATAACATTGGGTACCTGAAAACCCAAATAGGAAATCCCGAAGGTGATGACATCCCAAATAAAAAATACTACGACCCTCGTAAATGGCTAAGAGAAGGGGAATTAACCCTAAAGAAGCGATTGATCAAGGCATTTGAAGACCTGAACAACGTAAATACTTTATAACACACCATAAACTCCTCCTATATGGCTTGGTTTAAAAGAACAAAGAAAGGGATTCAAACCCCTACTGAAGAGAAAAAGGACGTCCCAAAAGGGCTCTGGTACAAGTCTCCTACCGGAAAGATCGTAGATTCGGAAGAACTTGAAAAGAACTATTATGTGAGTCCGGAAGACGGTTATCACGTAAGGATCGGGAGTAAGGAATATTTCGAAATTCTCTTCGATAATAATGAATTTAAGGAGCTGGATAAAGGTCTGTCTTCAAAGGATCCATTAAATTTTGTCGATAAGAAAAAATATGTGGACAGGCTCAAAGATGCCATGGATAAAACCGGCCTTAAGGATGCCGTGCGAACTGCGGTTGGTAAATCCATGGGTGAAGACCTGGTTGTAGCCTGTATGGATTTTAGTTTTATTGGAGGATCCATGGGAAGTGTAGTTGGTGAGAAGATCGCCAGGGCTGCAGACTATTCTTTAAAACATAATGTTCCTTTGGTAATTATTTCGAAAAGTGGGGGAGCACGAATGATGGAGGCTGCATTATCCCTTATGCAACTTGCTAAAACCAGTGCAAAGCTTGCCCAACTTGCCAATGCGAAGATCCCATATATATCATTATGTACAGATCCAACCACTGGTGGTACGACCGCTTCTTTTGCCATGTTGGGTGATATTAATATCAGTGAGCCTGGTGCCCTGATAGGGTTTGCGGGGCCAAGAGTAGTAAGAGATACAACCGGGAAAGAACTTCCGGAAGGATTCCAGACCGCCGAATTTTTACAAGAGCACGGATTCCTGGACTTCATTACACACCGAAAAGACCTTAAAAGATCGATCAATTTATATCTGGATCTGATCTTAAACAGACCTTTGCGTGAAAAAACAGCATAAAAAAAAGCCGCTCCCATGAGCGGCTTTTTTTATGCAGAATCTTAGTCCAGGTAAATGGTATATTCTACGCCATTGACCGTAAGGATTGCAATATTGTCGCAATCACCGTTTCCAAAATCGAGGGTACCCTGATTTCCGTTTCTTGTGATCTCGATAATTCCACTTACAAAATATGGACAGGTTGCCTCTCTTCTCAAGGCTTCTGTAACGATACCGTAGTGAGTGTATCCGGTATTGGAAACCACTTCCCTGTTGCCGGTTACAAGCCATACATTATCTAGCCAAGACCCGCTGTGGAATCCTTCTATCCATTCGCGAACTCTGGTTCCATCCTTCTGAAGTACCAGTCCGCCAGGGAAACTCAATTGAAGATCAACATGAACCGTAGACTGAGGGTTTCCATTGGCATTGTTCAGCTCTCTGAAAATA
The DNA here is from genome assembly GCF_002966125.1 of Pukyongia salina. Lineage (GTDB taxonomy): Bacteria > Bacteroidota > Bacteroidia > Flavobacteriales > Flavobacteriaceae > Pukyongia > Pukyongia salina. Next base: position 1,931,204 of record NZ_CP027062.1, on the reverse strand, counting down.
GTCGCCCCACCGCCAACATCGATGTCATTCCACGTGAAGTTCTCAAGGGTATATGTAATGGTTCTGGTTCCATTTTGAATCGGGCCGTAAGTTATATTTACTATTCCCGAGACAACTGCACCGTTTTGAAGGGTACATCCAAATCCAAAATCTAAAGTAACGAAGGTTACTCCATTTTCCGAGCTAATAGTGATCGTAACACAATCCGGGAACAGGCTGTTGGAACGTCCGGCATTCTCTTCGATCTCTGCATATGCCGTTTCCAACATATTCACAACCCCATCGGAAGTAGCTTCGGCCTGAGAGACCTGTTTGGACTCTTCTACAAAGACGAGATCCGTACTGTTGTTCGTTTCGATATCTCCTGCTTCGTCCTTGCTACAGGAGGTAAAAACGATACTAAAGACAAACAAACTTAAAACTGAAATAAATAGACTTTTTTTCATGATACAAGTATTTAAAAGTTAGTATCATTTTGACTCATTTTTTAGAAGAAAGTTTAAACAAAGTTTGATTATTTTTAACTTTATTTAGCTGTTTATCAATTATTTACATAAAAAAAGCCGCTCGAATGAGCGGCTTTTTTAATTGATGATATTTTATAATAAAATAGGGTATTCTTGTCCGTTAATGATCAGGGTTGCCTGGTTGTCGCAACTACCATTTCCCCAATCGATCGCTCCGGTGAAACCTTCTTGTTGAATTTCAAGTACCCCGCTTACCAGGTAGATACATGATAATTTTCTCACCAGGGTTTCTGTTACTTCACCACTACGGCTAAAACCATTAGTAAACACTGTATCCCAGTTTCCGGTGATATGGAAAACATTATCTGCCCAGGTACCGCTTCCAACACCTTCTACCCATTCGATAGTACGTGTTCCTTCACGGGTGGCAGTAATTTCAGTTCCTGGGAAACTTACGGTGATATTTTCGGTGGCTGTGGATTGTGGATTACCGTTTGAGTTGGCAATAGTTCGCACGATCACACCGCCTCCGGTAACAGCATTGTTATTGTAGGTAAAGCTTTGATAGGTATAATTAATGGTTCTGGTTCCTCCATCTATGGGGCCGTATTCCAGTAGGATACTTCCCGTAACCTGGGCACCATTGTTTAACTGGCATCCATCGCCAAAATCAAGAAGGATCGTTCCTCCGCCATTCCCATCGGGAGTGATCGTGATCACGGTGCAGTTTGGAAATAGAGAAATACTGTTACTTCTTCCTTCTTCCACTTCCACATAGCCGCTTTCCATTATATTAAAAGATCCTTCCACCACGTTATCCGCCTGGGCGGCACGGGCTGTATTTTCAGCAGAAAAATTAACCGAACCATCGTCGCCGCTATCGTCGTTCTTACTACAACTAAATAGCAATAATCCCGCGGCAACAAAAGAAATTAGGGCCGTTTTCTTTACATAAGTTTTCATTCGAATAGTGTTTTAAGTTATTGTTGTTATGACTTCTTTAACGTTTAAAGGTTTAATTAAGTATACGAAATAGAGAAATTCACAAAAAAATGAATAATATTATCCACAGTTTTTGTAATTTTGCAGGCTGATAGATCAAAGAGGTCATCATATACATAAAAATCATTTAAATAATATTGGCATGTATTTAACACCAGAAGTAAAGAAAAACATTTTTAAAAAACACGGTAAGTCTGAGAGCGATACCGGTTCTGCAGAAGGGCAGATCGCATTGTTCACTCACCGTATCGATCACCTAACCAAGCACCTGAAAGCTAATCACAAAGATTACAACAGTGAGCGGTCTTTAGTAAAACTGGTAGGTAAACGTAGAGCACTGCTTGATTACTTAATGAAGAAGGATATTTTGCGCTACCGTGCGATCGTAAAAGAACTAGGATTACGTAAATAATATAAAAGGGATACTATGGTGTCCCTTTTTATTTTCTTCGGAAGAGATTCTGAACATATAAGAAAAGCTACCCTTAGGTTTTTCATTGGTCAACCACACAACAACACAACTTACGACCGAAGACCGGTCGCTGACCAAATTAATCGTGCTATCCCTCATTGGATGTTTAGCACTCTAGAAAAACAATTAAATGATACCTAATGTATTTAAAGAGGTCATAGACCTTGGTGATGGAAGAGAAATATCCATCGAAACCGGAAAACTGGCTAAACAGGCCCATGGCTCTGTAGTGGTTCGATCCGGAAATTGTATGCTACTATGTACCGTAGTATCTAATTACAAACAAAGTGATGTAGATTTTCTACCCTTAACAGTAGATTATCGTGAGAAATTTGCTGCCTCCGGTAGATACCCTGGCGGTTTCTTTAAAAGAGAGGCGCGTCCCAGCGACGGAGAGATCCTTACCATGCGTTTGGTGGACCGTGTGCTTAGACCACTTTTCCCAAAAGATTACCATGCGGAGACCCAGGTTATGATCCAACTTATGTCTCACGACGAAAATGTAATGCCGGACGCAATGGCTGGATTGGCCGCATCGGCTGCAATTCAGTTATCCGATTTTCCCTTCGAATGTGCTATCTCGGAAGTACGCGTAGGGCGAGTGGACGGTAAACTTGTTATTAATCCTACTCGTGAGCAGCTTGAAGTATCGGACCTGGACATGGTTATCGGAGCCTCTGCAGACTCTGTAATGATGGTTGAAGGAGAGATGAAAGAGATCTCGGAAGAAGAAATGGTGGAAGCCATAGAATTCGCTCATGAAGCCATCAAGGTGCAGATCGACGCTCAAATGAAATTGGCCGATGCGGTAGGAAGAAAAGAAGTTCGTGAATACGAAGGGGAACCTGAAGATGAAGAACTTGAAAAGAAAGTACACAGCATGGCCTACGATAAAGTATACGCTATCGCGAAGGCAGGTTCTGCCAAGCATGAGCGAAGCGAAGCTTTCTCAGCCATTAAAGACGAAATACTCGCAACCTTTACCGAAGAAGAACTGGAAGAGGTGGGAGAACTGGTTAAGAAATATTACCGCAAAGCGGAAAAAGAAGCTATTCGCGACCTTACCCTAAACGAAGGACTGCGACTGGACGGAAGAAAAACGGACGAAGTTCGGCCTATTTGGTGTGAAGTGGATTATTTACCCTCCACACACGGATCTGCGATATTCACCCGTGGAGAGACTCAGGCATTGGCTACGGTAACCCTGGGAACCTCCAGAGAAGCCAACCAGATCGATATGCCGTCTTTTGAAGGAGAAGAAACATTCTACCTACATTATAACTTCCCTCCTTTCTCTACTGGGGAAGCAAGACCAATTCGCGGGACATCCCGTAGAGAGATCGGTCACGGAAACCTGGCACAACGCGCACTAAAGGGAATGATTCCCGAAGATTGCCCGTATACAGTTCGTGTAGTAAGTGAAGTTTTAGAATCTAACGGTTCTTCTTCCATGGCAACCGTTTGTAGTGGGACCATGGCACTTATGGATGCCGGAGTACAACTTAAAAAGCCTGTTTCGGGAATTGCGATGGGACTTATTTCTGATGGCGATTCCGGAAAATACGCTGTTCTTTCCGATATCCTTGGAGATGAAGATCACTTAGGTGATATGGACTTTAAAGTTACCGGTACTGCCGACGGGATCACCGCCTGCCAGATGGACATCAAGATAAAAGGTTTACGCTATGAGATCCTGATCAATGCATTGAAGCAAGCACGTGATGGTCGTTTACACATCCTGAACAAGCTTACAGAGACAATCGCTCAGCCAAACGCTGATGTAAAACCTCATGCACCTAAAATGGTTACGACCACTATTCCTAATGAATTTATCGGAGCACTAATTGGCCCCGGAGGAAAAGTGATCCAGGAACTTCAGAAAGAGACCAAAACCACTATCGTTATCAACGAAGATCCTGTGACGGAAGAAGGAATTGTAGAGATCCTTGGAACCGACCAGGCTGGAATTGATGCCGTATTGGCCAAGATCGACTCTATTACCTTCAAACCCGAGGTTGGAAGTGTTTACGAAGTAAAAGTTATTAAGATACTCGATTTCGGAGCCGTTGTAGAATACATTGACGCTCCTGGTAACGAAGTATTACTTCACGTTTCAGAACTAGCTTGGGAACGCACCGAAAATGTAACCGATGTAGTGAACATGGGTGATGTATTCGATGTTAAATACTTCGGTATCGATTCGAGAACCCGCAAGGAAAAAGTATCACGTAAAGCGTTACTGCCTAAGCCGGAAGGCTATAAGGAAAGACCGCCACGTCGTGATAACAACAACCGAGGACGGGATAACCGCAGCAGAGATAATAAGAAAAGAGATTAATTAAAGATCTAATTTCATAAAAAAGCCAGCTAGAAACAGCTGGCTTTTTTGTTTAATTAACCGCTAGTGTACAGTCAATTAGGTGTAGACAAGTAATTTTCTTACCTGAATTAATGTAATAAAATGCCCTTTCATAGGGATTTATTTGCATTACATCGAATCGTATTAGGTTTTTTGTAGGAATATACTACATTGGCTTTTGAAGGAATTTTCCTTCCTTATAAGAAGCCCCCAAATGAACACTCTTATAAATCGTCTGTTCGTAAAGAACGAGGCAAAGGAAGTTGATAAGCAGGTATGTACCGATCCCAGGAGACACATCCTGGTACATCTCTATGATCTTGCCTCCAATTCGATCCACCTTTCCGGATTACAAACACAACTGTCTGAATTAGAATTTGATGAAGATCCATTCTTCGCCGATCTGCAATTAGCACAGTACTATTTTAAATTCGAAGAATACCTTATAGATAAAGATCCCAGATATATATCTACAAGGGATCAATTACGATTGGATATCCAGGGTAAATTTCCCGAACTCCTAAACACCGTTACCTTCAAACTTCTATTGGAAAGCGAACAGAACCAGGGTGTGCACCTTTCTCGTCTCTTTCTGAAATTTGTTCTGAAACGAATTTTGCGGGACAATTGTAAAAACGAATTGGTTAAGGATTGGTTTGAACGCATTAACATTCAATTTCCGGATACCTTCGAATTCAATATCGTTGAACGCATAAATCTTTTACGCAGACTTAAAGAAGCTTCTCTGGAGATCTATTCGAAACTTGCAGAAGTAGTTGGCACCAGAGATATAGAAAACTACTATTACGATAGTTTCACAACATTCAGTAAAATATACCAACCACTAAAATCCTTGATGATCGTTAAAGACCTTGTTCCAAGCGAGGAAAATAAACCCGAAGGAACACCGGTTAGAAAACTGATCGCCGTAACCGATAAAATTGAACAGGTTAATCCTAACCAATTAAATGTATCTCAGTACAAGGCTGTACTTGAGAATATGCTGGATGGATTTCTTTTAATAGATGATCGCCTACGTATCATACAGGGTAATAATACCGCTTTGCGAATTCTTGGGTTGAGCCCATCTGAACTTCAATCACATAACCTAAGGGAATTTTTACCCCAGGAAATTAACCGCGGATTATCTCAGGACATCAATCGGGTGGATTCTTCCATCCCCAGCGTGATCCTGGGAAAACGAATCGAGACCATTATATCGAACATCGATGGTGTAAACGACGATTACGAGATCTCGATCACTAATAATTATACTAGCGATAAGTCCACTTACAGTGTTTTCCTTAAGAATATTAGTCATAAAAAACACATGATGGAGGCCATTCGCGAAGCAAAGGTGAATGCAGAACGTACCGCAAAGGCGAAGTCTACTTTCCTTTCTAATATGAGTCATGAAATTAGAACCCCTCTTAACGTGATCCTTGGACTCTCCGAGATCATTAAAAAAGGAGCTTCAGATGATAATTCAACTCTGCGCAAGAATATAGAAGGTATCGACTTCTCCGCTAAAAATCTGCTCTCCATTGTAAATGACATCCTGGATTTCTCAAAAATTGAAGCCGGAAAGCTTACTCTCCAATCCATCGACTTTAATTTACGTAAGGTGGTTGAGAATCTTTCAGACGGATTCGAAATAAAAGCACGTGAAAAAGGGCTTGAACTAATTTCAGAAATGGATGAGAATATCCCAGACATAGTGATTGGTGATCAATACCGTCTCAACCAGATCCTCACCAATCTTATTGGTAACGCCATAAAATTCACTAAAAAAGGACAAGTAAGCATCTCGGTAAGTTTACTGGCCGAGTACGAAAATGAAATAAAACTGCAATTCAAGGTAAAAGATACAGGGATAGGGATATCTAAAGAAAACCTCAAAAGGATCTTCGATAGTTTCTTCCAGGTTGAGAATAGGGAGGATTCGGAGATCGCCGGAACTGGTCTAGGGCTCGCCATCACCAAAGAACTCATCAATATGCAGAATGGAGATTTCAATGCAACCAGTGTGGTAAATAAAGGTTCCGAATTTAAATTTGTTCTTCCGTTCAAGCGAAGTAACCTTAAGAGTTTGAACGACTCGATCAAGACTTACGTAAGGCAAGATAAGAAACTCGAAGGGCTGAAAGTTTTGGTTGCAGAGGATAATAAAATGAATCAGTTCTATATCAGGCAACTCCTCAACAACCTTAATGTTAGTGTGGATATAGCCGAAAATGGCCAGGAGGCCGTGGAAATATTCGAACAGGACAAATCTAATTACGACCTCATCCTGATGGATATGCACATGCCAGTAATGAACGGGATAGAAGCTATTTCGTCTATACGAAATTCTAATAAGGACGCCATTAAAAAAGTACCGATCGTCGCCTGTTCGGCAGATGTATTCCCGGAGGCACGCAAAAGTGCCATTAAAGCGGGAATAGATTTCTACCTCACTAAACCATTAAGCGAAGAAGCAGTGAAGGAAGTGCTGTTCTGGCTTATCTCCGACGAGAAATTCGAACCTCAATTACAGTCGGAAATGGTAACATCCGCTTCAGAAATAAAAGAAAAGGAGAGCCGAAGTGTGGATATGAATTTACTAAAGGAAACCTTCGATAATGACGAAGAGTTCATCTCTTCCTTACTTGAAGTATTTATCCAAACCACCCCCGAAGATCATAAGAGTTTACGAACCTGTATTGAGAGGGAATACTATTCGAGGGCGAGTTCGCTGGCCCATAAAATGAAATCCAGTTTTATGAATCTGGGCATGACCGTTCACGGGCACCATTTGCAGCAAATTGAAAGCAATATCATCAAGAAAGAAGGAATTGAAGAGGCTAAGAAACATTTTACTGTCTTCAACCAGATGTATACAAAAGCACTTCTGGAAGTGAATTTGCTGCTCATCGAGTTACGTCATAAGTAAGAAAAACCTCCGCCGGGAGGTTTTTTAGGTTTTATAAGTAAATTGCAATTAAAGTTTGAATTGGTAACCCTAAATACCTCAATTAAATATGCTATTATCTTAGGTATTCAATTTTCAGATTTGATTTTTTCTAATAGCTTTTGTAAATTTATAGCTCTGTTAGCCCAGAAAAACACTCGTTTTACCGAAAAATAAACAACCTTTTGTAACAATTTGCATCCTTTTTACGTATAACTCAATACGAAAGCGAATTTAACTTAAGAAAGGACAAACCTTAATGAGACAACTTAAAATTACGAAGCAGGTTACTAACAGAGAAACTGCTTCTTTAGACAAGTATCTACAGGAAATTGGTAAAGTTGACTTAATCACCGCAGACGAAGAAGTAGAGTTGGCACAACGCATAAAAGCGGGTGATCAACGTGCGCTGGAAAAGTTAACAAAAGCCAATTTGCGTTTCGTGGTTTCGGTAGCAAAACAATACCAAAATCAAGGACTTACTCTCCCCGATTTGATCAACGAGGGTAACCTTGGGCTTATTAAAGCAGCACAACGTTTTGACGAAACCAGGGGATTCAAATTTATTTCCTATGCTGTTTGGTGGATTCGTCAATCCATTCTTCAGGCCCTGGCGGAACAATCGAGAATTGTTCGCCTTCCCCTGAATAAGATTGGAAGTATCAATAAGATCAATAAAACCTTTGCATTTCTAGAGCAAGCGCACGAACGTCCGCCATCTGCCGAAGAAATTGCCAAGGAACTGGATATGACCATAAACGACGTGAAGGAATCTATGAAAAATAGTGGCCGTCACGTATCTATGGACGCTCCTTTAGTGGAAGGTGAAGACTCTAACCTCTACGATGTATTACGTAGTGGAGAATCTCCAAATCCGGACAGAACCTTATTGCACGAATCACTCCGCACGGAGATCGAACGAGCTCTGGAAACTTTAACGCCTCGGGAAGCCGATGTAATTCGACTGTATTTCGGTCTTGGAGATCAACATCCAATGACTTTGGAAGAAATTGGCGAAACTTTCGACTTAACCCGTGAGCGAGTTAGACAAATTAAAGAAAAAGCGATCCGCAGACTGAAGCATACTTCAAGAAGTAAGATCCTTAAGACATATCTGGGATAACCAGTAACAGCAACAACAGTTTATAAAATAACTGTTCGTTTTTTGATTGATGAATGACCCCCGGCTGATTACCGGGGGTTTTTAATTATATGATCTTCAGATATTTCAATCTAACTGAATTAGTTTTTCTATCTTGCCAGAAACAACCTAACATTATATGCATACCATTTGTTATGTGAGTAGTGCTCGCTCGAATATTACCCAGGATGAACTCACGCATCTCTTCGATTTCACGGTAGAAAATAACACCTTAATGAATATAACAGGTATACTGCTTTATGAAAGCGGGAAATTTCTACAGGTTTTGGAAGGCGAAGAGTCTCTACTGAAAAAATTATTCGCAAAAATTGAAGTCGATTCAAGACACAGCAATATCTTTGTAATTCTGAATAAGAAAAGCATGTATAACATTTTTGCTGATTACGCATCGGGATTCAGCATAGTAAAAACGAAGGAAGAATTAGCGTCCATCGAATCTTACCTGGATCAAATAGAAGATGCACCAAACGTAAAATACATAAAAGGTATCCTAGAACCATTTCTATTATAATGAGCACCCTAATTGCACCCTCTATCCTGGCAGCAGATTTTGCCAACCTTCAAAAAGATTGTGAAATAGTGAATAAAAGCGAGGCCGATTGGTTTCATCTAGACGTCATGGATGGCGTTTTTGTTCCTAATATTTCCTTCGGAATGCCTGTGATCAAGGCGATCGCAAAACATGCAACCAAAACCCTGGACACCCATCTCATGATCGTGGATCCGGACCGCTATATCAAGACTTTCGCAGATCTGGGTGTGAATGTACTTACAGTACACTACGAGGCATGTACCCATTTACATCGAACTCTACAGGCTATTAAAGCCGAAGGGATGCAGGCAGGTGTCGCAATTAACCCTCATACTAATGTGAGTTTGCTAGAGGATACTCTAATGGATATCGATCTGGTATGTGTTATGAGCGTTAATCCTGGATTTGGAGGACAAAGTTTTATTGAGAATACCTATAACAAGGTTCGCAACCTGAAAAAGATGATCAACGACCTGGGTGCACCTACAAAAATAGAAATTGACGGTGGTGTTACCGATAAAAATGCAGCCCAACTAGTAGAAGCAGGTGCCGATGTACTTGTGGCCGGCAGCTATGTGTTTGGCTCCAAAGATCCGGTTGCTACCATAGCAGGATTAAAGTCGATCACTTCCTAATACCCTGAAATTTTGTAGTCTGAATTTATAATTCAAGACTCCTATTTGTTGCATAGCCCTTACTTTCACACCTATATTTGGTTATGCAGCAAACTCCCTCATTCGATACCTGGACATCGATGTTCCTGATCGCAGTTGCGATGGGGTTATTTCTCTTTGTACTACTGATCTCCGGGAAAAATAAAAAGAACTACCCCATTGCTTTCCTTGTACTCGCTTTTTCCATAATCCTGTTTCAGTATGTGCTGTACTGGACAAACTATCAATACGTCTTTCCATACCTCAGGTTTGTTCCGCAAATATGCTACTATGCCACCGGTCCCTTGTTGCTTTTATATTTTGTGAATCTGTACAAGAATAATCACAAGTTTAATATGATACTTCACTTTATTCCAGCAGGTATCCTGTTAATTCCAAATGTGGTGATCTGGATGAAGTACCTGGGATGGACCGAAATAGAAGTTCCCTTGCTATACCTGGCCAGGAACCCATGGTTAGTTGTAGGGCATATGTCACTTTATACTTTTTTGATCATTCGCCTTATAAAGTCGGCTCCCAGCCGAACCACACAATACCTGAGATTACGGCATCGATGGGCTGTGATCCTGGTTACCTTATATAGCCTGTTCATCTTTTCGTATGCTGCGTATTTCGTTCTCGTTCGATTTCCATTCTTTAATAGTGAATGGGATTATTGTATCTCCCTGATGATGACTGCTTCTATTTACACCATAGGTTTCTTTATTTTTAAACAACCCAAGGTCTTCGACGGAGAGTTTTACAAGCAGTTGTTCATTCCGCTTCAGAATAAAAAAGAAAGTTTCGAGCAATCCCTGCTTAACGAGCTATATAAAAATGTGACCAACTATATGGAAACCAAGAAACCCTATATTGAGAACGAACTTCGCTTGGTCCATCTTGCCGATCGCCTGGGGTTCTCTACTCACTTGTTGTCTAAAGTGATCAACGATAAATCGGGTAAGAACTTCAATCAGTTCATCAACGATTATCGTCTGGCTGAAGCCGAAGAATTACTACGTGAAGCAACAGACCTTTCCATTCAGAACATTTATTACGAAGTTGGATTTAACAATAAGGCGACGTTTTACAGTGCTTTCAGAAGAAAATACGGATGTACGCCATCTCAATTTAAAATCAAAGACCACAAGTCTTGATTTTTAAATGAAGAGTAAGTAATTATAAAATCACACCGAATTTCGCATGATTCTGGGGATATTCGGTAACAGAACCTTTAAAAATAAAAACTATGAAAAAACTTAGACTTTTATGTACCCTCCTCATTATCCTGGCTTTTTCAGGGTTAAGCGCACAAAACTTAGCTGTATATGTAAGCGATGCCGGAAATTTTAATACCGGCCCCTGGCAGATCGCAAAATTTGATGAGAACGGAAACTTTGAAGGAGCTCTTATGAGCGATACGGACGGAATCGTATGGCCACAGGATATAATTTTCCTCGATAGTGAACAGCAAGTGCTGATATCTAATCTAGGCCCCTTAGGACGCATCACCAAACACCAGTGGGATACAGGAAACTATGTGGAAAATTTTGCTGAAGGCCTGGGAGGTCCTACCCGGATGAAGGTAGGTCCCGATGGCAAATTATATGTGCTGCAATGGAGTAATACCGTAAACCAGGTGCTTCGTTTCGAACTCGACGGTACTCCCTTAGGTAATTTTACCGGCACGGGACTTGCACAGAGTATTGGAATAGATTGGGATAGCAATGGTGATCTATATGTTTCTTCCTATGGAGGTAATGTGGTGCAGAAATATGACGGCTCAACTGGTATGAATATGGGACCATTTATCAATACAGGTCTTTCAGGCCCAACGAATATCTTCTTCGAACCGGGTGGCGATCTAATAGTTTTTAATTACAACAGTGGGATTGTAAAAAGGTTTGACTCCTTAGGAAATTTTGTGGAAGATCTTATCACAGGGGTAAATGGGTGCGAAGGTTTTGCCTTCTTCCCCAATGGAGATATTCTCATTGGCGTAGGATCTGATGGATCTGTGCGCAGATATGATAGCTCGTATAACTTCATTGAGAATTTTGTCGATACCGGTATTTTAGAGACACCAAATGCGATCGTTATACGCGACGACATCCCTTTGTCCGTGGGGGAGAACGCCCTTGAATTAGTGATGGTGACTCCCACGATTGGAACTTTATTTCAATTTTCACAGAAGGCCCTGGCTACATTCGATACTTTCTATATATACACGGAACACGGAAAACTAGTAGAAACCCTTACCAGCATAAGCAGTGAATGGAATGCCTCTCACTTGACAGAAGGAATATATTTTATTTCAGCATCAAAAAACGGACGAAAATTAACACAAAAAATCATAGTGAAGACTAAGTAAACCGCTGTTGGATAAGTAGGTTTAGGCCCGGCTCTGTTTATAAATAGAGTTGGGCTTTTTGTATCTTTGCAAGAAACGATCCGTATTGAAAACAGTTGCAGATGTATTGATAATTGGTGCCGGCCCGATAGGTATTGCCTGTGCGCTGGAATGTAAGAAGAACAAGCTATCTTATGTTGTAATAGAAAAAGGAGCACTTACCAATTCGTTGTATAACTATCCACTGAACATGACCTTTTTTTCAACTTCAGAAAAACTGGAGATCGATGATATTCCATTTATAAGTACAAAGCCCAAACCAAATAGAGACGAAGCCCTGGAATATTATCGCCGGGTCGCTACCTCCCATGAACTCAATATTAAGTTGTACGAAAAGATAGTTTCGGTTGAAAAGAATGGAGACGTTTTTACTGTTCGATCTGATAAATCAACCTATACCGCCCAAAATATAATTGTAAGTACGGGTTTTTACGATATACCCAAATTACTAAACGTTCCTGGAGAAGACTTGCCTAAGGTATCTCATTATTTTAAAGAGGCACATCCCTACATTCTGCAGAAGACCGTGGTGGTTGGTGCTAGTAATTCGGCGGTGGATGCGGCTCTGGAAATATGGCGTAAAGGAGGAGAAGTGACCATGGTCGTGAGAGGACCCCAAATTGGCGAGCGGGTAAAATACTGGGTGAAACCGGACATTGAGAACCGCATCGCAGAAGGTAGTATAAAAGCACTCTTCAATGCCGAGATCATAGAAATTAAAGAGAAAGAGGTAATAATTGAAACGCCCAACGGGCGACAAATAATCGAAAATGATTTTGTGGTAGCTCTTACCGGTTACAAGCCCAATTTTAAATTTTTAAGATCTTTGGGCATTCAACTTTCAGATGACGGGAATTACTTTCCTACTTACGATCCCGAAACGATGGAATCTAATGTCCCCGGATTATACCTGGCCGGAGTGATATGCGGAGGAATGGAAACTCACAAGTGGTTTATCGAAAACAGCAGGATACATGCCAAGATCATCACCCGTAATATAAAACAGAAGGTTAATAGCCAGCATACCTGAAATTAAGTAGATTCTGGGTGTATTTATAAAGTGTGGGAAAATGCTTTTTAAATTCTTCCGGTGACTCGATAAAATACTCGGCTAACACAGCCATGAACTCGTATTGATTGGTAAAAGCATATTCGCGAAAATATCGTGTTTCGTCCAACTTGTGTTTTACTTCTTCGTTGGTAAGTCTCTTTAATATATTCTGAAATTGCCTGGAGAATCTGGACGAATCTATATCCGAACGTTGCCTGGCTTCCAGCTGCATGGCATGCATAAACTCATGTATTCCCAGATTGAAATTATCGTTAGTGATCTTGTAGCCTTCTTCAAAATCTTTCCAACTTAGCACAAGCGCTTTTTCTCTTGGGTTAAACTCACCTTTGTGATGTGAGTCGTTCATCGTACTGTAGAATTCTCCGGGGTACACCAGTATGAAATCAATAAGTCCGTATTCGTAATTTTTTCGTCCAAAACTAAGCATACAGCCAACAGCCGCAATGAGGACCTTCATCCTATCGGATACTACCAGTCCTTCCCTTCCCACAAATTTTTTATCTTGAATAAAAGTTGCTACCCTATGCCTGAATTGCCTTTTGTATTTATTAGAGAGTTTCCTGTAAAAGAGAAAGTCTTCTTCCAGAACCTTAATTTGTTCGGGTTTTAGTTTTTTGTATACGAGATAATGTCTAAATAATGGCCGGTTAAAACGGTTGGCATACCAATTCTCGAAGGCCCTGAAAATAGCAATTAATATGATGATGATCACCACCCCATAGGCGTATGGAGCCAACCAAGTTGCATTTTCATCGGCTTGTAAAAGTATCATCATAAAGAATTGGGATAAGAAATATACCGAATAATCACCTATTTAAGGTAATTACCTGAATAAAAACGTTTTAAATCGTCTATTTATTACTTTTTGGAACTGTCTCCCTTGAAATTTTGAGAATTATTTTTGAACAACACATTGAAGGTGGTTAAACTTCCATAGCATCGGGTAATGTACTGCTGAAGGTCAACTTTTTCCTGATCGTCCAGATTTTTACTCGAGTTGATTTTTTGCTCCATTACCCGTAATCGATCTCTTAACATTACAATCTTATGGAAAAAGGTCTCGATAGGGATCTCCTTATCAGACAGCGATATATCCTTAGGCTTAAGAATCATAGTACCTCCGCGATATTTATCGGCTATTGGAACGATCTCGCTAACATCACTCCATTTTTTTAGTATGTCCCGCAGACTCTTTTCAACTTCATAAAAACTAACGGTATCTACTTCGTCTTCGGCAGCTTCTATCACTTCAAATGTGTCTGCTACATCGATGGTTTCCAGGCCCCTATCGATGAAAGTAACCCAATACATTTTTGCAGTTACGTTGGTTACAACTCCCTTTCCGTATTCGGGATGATCTATTCGCGAGCCAATTCCTAATATCTTATTCATTCAAAAAAATTTTAATAGCAATGAAAATACACAATTTTTCAGCAGTTAAAAATTTAGAAAGAGATTTATAAGCTGACATTTGTCATATATTTTAAAAGCTAGGCCCCTTAGTTTTGTTTTATCGGTATCCTATTAACTGCCGAACCATGCACTTAGACCTAGTTACTAAATACAATGTCCCCGGCCCGAGGTATACAAGTTATCCTACGGTGCCATACTGGAATAACAATTCTTTTTCACTAAAAGGATGGAAGAACACCTTGCGAAAAAGTTATCTGGAGAGTAAAGAGGAAGGGATAAGCCTCTATATTCACCTGCCATTTTGTGAGAGCATGTGTACGTTTTGCGGATGCACTAAAAGAATTACACGAAATCACGATGTGGAGATTCCCTATATCAAGTCCCTAATAAAGGAATGGCAACTTTATCTGGACCTGCTCGGAGAAAAGCCTATCGTAAAAGAGTTACACATTGGTGGTGGAACGCCCACTTTCTTTTCGGCACAGCATCTTCAGCTTTTACTGGAAGGTATCTTCAGAAGAACAAAAAAACCGATGGAGGCAGAACTAAGCTTCGAAGGCCATCCTAATAACACTTCCGAAGAACATTTGAAAACCTTAGCTTCATTGGGTTTTACACGCGTGAGCTACGGAGTTCAGGATTATAACGAAACTGTACAAAAAGCGATCCGTCGTATTCAGCCCTTTGAGAATGTGAAATTCGTTACCGAAACTTCGCGTGAACACGGGTTCACTTCTGTGGGTCATGATATCATTTATGGCCTGCCATTCCAAACGAAAGAACATGTTATTCACACCATTGAAAGAACAAGAGAACTTAGGCCAGATAGAATCGCCTTTTACAGTTACGCTCATGTTCCCTGGATGAAGGGAAATGGGCAAAGAGGCTATAAGGAAACAGATTTACCTACTCCCGGCGAAAAAAGAGTGCAATACGAAACGGGCAAGGCCTTACTTCTCGACGCAGGATATGTAGAGATAGGAATGGACCATTTCGCCTTACCGGATGAAGCATTGACCCTTGCCATGCAAGCCAACCGCATTCATAGAAATTTTATGGGTTATACGGCTTCCAAAACCCAGGTGATGATAGGCCTAGGTGTTTCGGCGATCAGCGATAGCTGGTATAGTTTCGCTCAAAATGTAAAAGGGGTTGAAGAATATCAAAATCTACTGGAAAATGATGTGCTGCCGGTGTACCGCGGTCATTTATTAACCACCGAAGATCTTATAATTCGATCGCATATCTTAAATATCATGTGTCATTTTAAAACATCATGGCGAGAAGAGTCCATGAAATTCCCCGAATTAGCCGAGACGATTATCCGGTTGCAGGAAATGGAACAAGATGGGTTGATTGAAATATATGGTGACCATTTGCTGGTTACCGATAAAGGTAAACCGTTTGTTAGGAATGTATGTATGGGGTTCGATTTGCGTTTACAACGTAATAAACCCGAAACGCAACTTTTCTCAATGACGGTTTAATTTGGTTTATTAGTTAGAAGCGTAAAACGGGATGCAATTGATTGGTTTGCTCCCGTTTTATTTATTCTTTATCGTTGTTCTTCCCCTGGCTCATCAATGAAATGGTTACGCCAACAAGAATAATAACTACTAATGCGAAAACGCCAATCATAATAACGCCATTTCCCCAATCTACTAAAGGTATTTTAAGTACGTTCATAATCTTCGAAATTAAATTTATATAAGTCTGCAGATCCTACAACCGAGTGACATTCCATTTCGGCATTGACCTCCTTTGATACTCGTTTAGGGGATATATAAGGAATTCCAAGCCCCATTCCCCGAAGGATAAATAATACACCTATCACCACTACAAAAACCGGTATTACTTTTCTAATCCTTTGTCGTAACCGAAGCGTGAGAAAGTTTCCAAAATACACAGCGGTGGTCATTAGCGGAACCGTTCCCAGTCCAAATAGGATCATATAAAGGCTGCTTTGAAACAGGTTACCAGCTGCCAGGGCCCCAAAAACTGCCATATAAACCAATCCGCATGGCAGAAATCCGTTTAGGAACCCGATGGTGAGAAATGTGTCTGGAGATTTCTTCTTAAGAGCAATTCCTAATTTGTTCTTTAATTTTGAGATGATCCTATACAATGGGTTGGTAAATCGGTTGGTCTTTATAGAGAACGCGGCCAGGATCACAGCTCCAATCATCAAGACCCCGGTAAGTATCGAGATCTTTTGTTGTAGTCCGAAGAGATACAGCCCTCTTCCCAATATGCCAAAAAGGAGTCCGATCAAGCTATAGGTAAAGATCCGGCCGGTATGGTAAAGTAAGATCTGCCAAAACCTCCTGGTTCTGCTTTTCCTGTCCAGGGGCAATACAAAAGCAATAGGGCCGCACATTCCCACGCAGTGAAAACTACCTAATAGTCCTAAAATGAAACCAGACCAGAGCATAATTAATATACTATCGATTCTTTATACATATAATGCTGTCCCTCGTATCTCCAGTCCACGGTAATGTTCCAGCGACCGTCCAATAAACGTTCATCAGGTATGAGTAATTGAGCATTGGATATAACTATGGGTAAGTAAAAATCCAATCGCTTATTAGACGGTCTGTACAGGAACACTTTTCCTTCGATCTTTTCCGGATCGATCTCCTTTGGAAAGCTAAGCTGCCATCCTTCTGAAGTTTTTTCTCCAACTATTCTTTCTGAAAAGTTATTCGTGTTTTCCTCGGCATCGATCTCCTGCTGGTATTTCAAATCCTTTTCGTAATAAGCCTCGGTAACGAGATCGTGATCATATTCATTATTGGTCATCATTGTTACTACCATGAACATGATAAATCCAATAAATAGTACCATTCCAATTACAATTCCAGTACCCCAGTTGATCTTCATAACTTTAAAGTTTAATTATATGTTCTTGGCCCCAGGAAGGCTGTTTTCGTGGTTTCAATGAGTTTATCACCACTGTAAACTCCTATTTTTATATTGTCTTTATCCCCGGTGATGTTGCTGGCACGTATTTCGATAAACAGAGTTCCTTCTGCGAGTCCCTGAGATTCCAGGCTAAAGTTGTGGTTTTTAACCAGGCGGATGGTTCCTTCATGCGACATTAATTCGAAGCGAATATCCTGTATCTCCTCTGTAGTCTTGTTCACCAATTTAAATGTATAGACATTGCTAATGATATTGTTGTCCAGCCTTTCGTATAATTGGCCTGGTAGGCGAAGTACCCTGGCTTCCACATCATTCCTAAGGAATAACATCCCTATAAACACTCCTATGAGAATGACCAAGACAGCCGAATAGCCTTTTAGCCTGGCTGAAAATTTAAATTTGGCCTTCTTCTCTATATTGTCCTCACTGGCATATCTAATTAAACCCTTTGGTAGATCTACCTGCTCCATCATATGGTCGCAGGCATCGATACAGGCAGTACAATTAACACATTCTAATTGAGTTCCGTTTCTAATATCTATCCCGGTAGGACAAACGTGCACACATTGAAAACAATCTATACAATCCCCTTTGCCCGAGGCGGCCCGATCTTCATTCTTCTTGAATTTTGCCCGCCCTTTTTCCTTTTCACCTCGTTTATGATCATAAGCAACTACGATCGATTTGTTATCGAGTAGTACTCCCTGCAAACGGCCATACGGACAAGCAATGATACATACCTGTTCTCTGAACCAGGCAAAGATGAAGTAGAATACCGCGGTAAAAGTAAGTAGAGAGATAAGGGTGTTAAGATTCTCCAGCGGTCCTTCGGTTATGTATTCTATTAGTTTATCTGATCCTATTAAATAGGCCAGGAAGATATTCGCTATTAGAAAGGAGATAACAAAGAACAAGAACCACTTGATCACTCGTTTCCTGATCTTTTCGGCATTCCATTTCTGTTTATCCAGCCGGATCTGCTTCCCACGGTCTCCTTCTATCCAATATTCGATCCGCCGGAAGACCATTTCCATAAATATAGTTTGAGGGCACATCCAACCACAGAATATCCTTCCAAAGGCCACAGTAAAGAAAACAACGAATATTACACCTATGATCATCATGATCACGAACAGGTGAAAATCCTGAGGCCAGAACGGGAATCCGAAAATATTGAACCTCCGTTCCAGTACATTGATAAGGATGAACTGGTTTCCTCCTATTTTTATAAATGGCGCAGCAAACAGAAAGGCCAGTAAAACATAGCTTACCAGTTTACGCTTCTCGTAAAACCATCCTGAAGGTTTCTTCGGATATATCCAGGCGCGTTTCCCTTCCTTATTTATAGTTGCTATACTATCCCTAAATCTTTCATCTTCCGGTGTTTCCAAAGCTAAATTTTGTTAAGATTATCCTTCCGTTACATATCAGGGTTTTTATGTTATGGTCTCCTCTTAGTTCTCGATCATGCCTATTCCGGCAGTCGTAGAATCTACAACAACTTCCTTGGCATCCTCTTCGTTAGGTGTATTGGCATCTGGGTCTACCCATAGCTCTCCTTCCGGTGCTTTTGGCTCGGCCGGGGTAGTACCCTGGAAAGTTAAAAGGTAACTGGCCACCTGTGCCATCTCAACGGGTTTTAGTTCGGTTTTCCACGAAACCATTCCCTTCCCATCACGGCCTCCTTCAGAGATCGTATTGAACACATTCTTTATTCCACCTCCCAGGATCCAGTATTCATCGGTTAGATTTGGGCCAATACCTCCACCGCCATCGGCTTTATGGCAGGCCACACAATTTGTGTTGAAGATAGCTTCCCCGGCGCTTAGATCGGCTGGGTCTGTAAGCAGAACTACTGTGTTTACATCTACAAGGTCCTTAGCTGTTTTCTTGTATTCTTCAATAGCAAGGCGAGCGTCTTCCATCTCCTGCTCAAACTCGACAGCTTGTGGAGTCCCGTTAAAAATATGGTATCGCGACAGGTACACTACGGCAAATATGATGGTGATATAAAATCCGTACAGCCACCATGGCGGAAGCTTATTATCTAATTCTCTAATGCCGTCGTAATTATGATCCAGGACGATCTCACCTTCTTCCTCAAGTGGTTTCGACCCCTTTAGGTTAGTATAGATCCTTTTTATCCCTGCAAACTGGTTGGCCTTCCGCACCTTTTCATTTGCGATGAATTTCTCCCGGGCTTCAGGGCTTAAACCCCGGAATAGGATAGATCGAAGTGATTCGGTAATAACTTCAACCGCCACAGCGAATAGAATCAACATGGCGAGAACCCCCCAGATAATAGGATATTTTACAATGGCCATCTGGTCGCCGGAATCGATCGTGAATTCCAGTAGCAAAAAAGCGATCATCATAAACCCGATGACCCGTAAATATGATGCGAATGATTTCATAATTGTAATTTGTTGTTAGTGTTGTCTTCTTCTAATGGGATATTACTTACTTCTTTGATGTATTGTTTTTTGGCAGTTAACACCCACCAAAATAGCAGGACAAAGAAGACAAAGAATATCAGTAGCGAGATGATCGGATAGATCGCTACGCCGTCTATATTTTCGAGATTTCCTTTTATAAATTTCAACATAGCGCTCTTAGTTATTTGAAGATACCTCTTCGTTCGTTTTTACTTTTATATCCGTTCCTAAACGTTGGAGATAGGCTATCAAAGCCACAACTTCCCTGTTACGCATATCGACGAACTCTTGTCCGCTTTCGGCGGCAGCCTGTTTATCGGCTTCATAAGTTTTCTGGAAATCGGGATCGCTAAACAGGTTTTGTTCTATCTGTGTTCCCTGTTCCAGCATCCACTCCTGAGCCCTACCGATCTCCTCTTCGGTATAGGGTACCCCCAGACTCACCATAGCTTCCATTTTTTTCTCTGTAAGGGATTTATCAAGCTCATTGCGAATAAGCCATTTGTATGAGGGCATTATAGAACCTGAAGAGGTGGACTGTGGATCGTAAAAATGGTTAAAGTGCCAGTTGTCTGAATATTTACCTCCTACCCGGAACAGATCCGGCCCGGTACGTTTACTACCCCATAAGAAGGGGTGATCATATACATACTCACCGGATTTGGAGTATTCGCCATAACGTTCCACTTCACTTCGGAATGGGCGTATCATTTGCGAATGACAGGCATTACAACTTTCCCTGATATAAATGTCCCTTCCTTCCAGTTCCAGTGGCGTATATGGTTTTACGCTGGTGATCTTTGGTACGTAGTCGTCTACCATTAATGAAGGAATAATTTGAACAACACCTCCAATAAGGATAGCGATGGTAGCATAAATTGTAAGCTTGACCGGTCTTCTTTCCAACCAGGTGTGGTACCCTTCTTTAGCTGTTTTATGCTTGGTGACTCGCTTTAATGGTGCTGCCTCTGCCAATTCATCGGTTACTGCGGTTCCTCGTCTTACCGTTTGTATAACGTTCACCAACATCATGATAGCACCTAGAATAAACAGGCTTCCTCCAATGGCTCTCATCCAGTACATTGGGATGATCTCACTTACGGTTTCCAGGAAGTTACCGTAAACAAGAGTACCATCGGGATTAAATTGTTTCCACATAAAAGCCTGCACAAAACCTGCCACATACATAGGTAAGGCATACATAATGATACCAAGGGTACCTATCCAGAAATGCGCGTTAGCCCAGCCTTTGCTCCAGAGCGTGGTTTTAAATAATTTTGGAATTAACCAATAGATCATCCCAAAGGTTAGAAATCCGTTCCAGGCCAGGGCACCCACATGCACGTGAGCAATGATCCAGTCTGTAAAGTGGGCAATGGCATTCACGTTTTTAAGAGACAGCATAGGACCTTCAAATGTGGCCATCCCATACCCGGTGATCGCTACTACCATAAATTTCAACACAGGGCTCGTTCTTACTTTATCCCAGGCTCCCCTAAGGGTGAGCAGTCCATTTATCATCCCTCCCCAGGATGGTGCAATTAGCATAACCGAAAAGGCAACGCCCAGGTTCTGTGCCCAGTCTGGCAAGGCCGAATACAGTAAATGGTGCGGCCCGGCCCAGATGTAAATAAAAATAAGAGACCAGAAATGTACGATGGACAGTTTATACGAATATACTGGCCTGTTAGCCGCCTTAGGCACAAAATAATACATAAGGCCCAGGAATGGTGTAGTAAGGAAGAACGCCACCGCGTTATGCCCATACCACCACTGTACCAGTGCATCCTGAACACCCGCATAAACAGAATAACTTTTAAACGCAGAAACGGGTATTTCGATACTATTTACAATGTGTAACACCGCAACGGTAACAAAAGTTGCCAGGTAGAACCAAATGGCCACATACAGGTGTCTCTGTCTCCTTTTTAGTATGGTCCCGATCATATTTGCACCAAAGGCTACCCACACAAGGGCAATGGCAATATCAATTGGCCATTCCAACTCGGCATACTCTTTTGAAGTGGAATACCCTAAAGGGAGTGTAATGGCGGCGGCTACGATGATCAATTGCCATCCCCAAAAATTAACCTTACTTAGAAAATCGCTCCACATTCGTGCCTTTAACAGTCGCTGTAACGAGTAGTATACTCCGGCAAAGATGGCGTTCCCCACAAAAGCGAAGATCACAGCATTGGTATGCAACGGACGTAATCTCCCGAAACTCAGCCATGAAATTCCATCGGTCATGTTTGGGAATAAAAACATAAACGCCAGTATTAAACCGACGGACATTCCTATGATGCCCCAGAAGATGGTGGCATATAAAAAACTCTTTACGATCTTATTATCGTAATAAAACTTCTCTACTTCCATAATTAGTGCTTATCGTTTGTTTCTATTGGTTGATCTTTATTCGGGTCTTTTACGATTTCATCCTCAAATAACATACGTATAGAGGGAGTGTAAGTATCGTCGTACTGCCCTTTTCTAACCGAAACCACAAAGGCTATAAAGAAGCCAAGTGCCACGATCACACTAATACTTACTAAGACATAAATAATACTCATACCTATTTGAAATCAAGGTGTAAAAATAACCGGACTGTCTGCCTCCTAAAATGACATTCGTCAGGTTAAGACTTATTATTTTTTAATAATCGATCGCCATGAAATCGCGTGGCAACCGTTGTGAATATCACAATGCTGATCGAGCTTAGCGGCATAAGAATCGCAGCAACAACAGGAGCCAGGTGCCCTGTCACTGCAAAACCGAGCCCTACAATATTATAGATCAATGAGAGTACGAAACTCCACTTGATAATTTTAATACCGGTTTTGGACAGTCGGAAAAAATCTGTTAGTTTTTCAAACTGGCCTGCATCCAGGATCGCATCACAGGCTGGAGAGAAAACGTTTACATTTTCGGCAATTGCAATACCTACATTACTCTGTTTTAATGCACCGGCATCGTTTAACCCATCTCCCACCATCATCACTTTTTTCCCTTGCTTCTGAAGCTCTTTTATAAATGCTAATTTGTCCTCTGGTTTCTTACCGAAATACATCTTTGTTTTCTTCGGAAGTAAATGTTCCAGATGTTCCCGTTCGCCGTCATTATCACCGGACAGGATCACCACTTCTTTGTCTTCGGAAATAGAACTAAGTACTTCCGAAAGGCCTTCCCTGTAATGGTTCTGAAAAATGTAACACCCTTTATACAGGTTATTGCTGCTAATATGAACCGTTGTCTTATTTGCGGTTGTAATTGGCAAATGTTCCGAAGTATCTCCTTCAGAAACAAAACTATAAGAGCCCACTCTTATTAGCTGTTTATCAACAGACGCCTCAATCCCTTTTCCTACCTGCTCTTCGAAAGCATCGAGCGTCCTGATGTTGTGAACCTCCAGCATTTCGTACAAAGACCTGCTTAAAGGATGATTAGAGGCTCTTAGCGTGCTGTTAAGTAATTCTGTTTCTTCCGGGGTTAAGGCCACTCCCTCGTAGATAATATGATGTCCACTTCCGCTGGTAAGGGTTCCGGTCTTGTCGAAAACCACCGTGTCCACTGCTGCGATCTTCTCGATAACAGAAGCTTCTTTTACATAGAATTTCATCCTTCCGAAGATGCGCAACAAATTTCCCAGGGTGAACGGAGCAGCAAGGGCTATGGCACATGGGCAGGCCACAATGAGTACGGCTGTGAACACATTGAAGGCTTTATAAGGATCGTAAAGCAACCAGAAGAAAGTAGACAAAAATGCTATCCCCAGGATGGCTATTGTAAATCGTTTAGAAATACTGTCTGTAAGCGATTGAAAAATACTCAGGTGATCCTTACCAAAAATCTCATTGCTCCATAATTGGGTGAGATAACTTTGTTCAACTGGTTTGAGAACTTCTACTTCCAGAACACCTGCCTGTTGCTTCCCTCCGGCATATAGTTTATCGCCGCTCTTACGTGCAACGGCCTCAGATTCGCCCGTAACAAAGCTATAGTCAATTAGCGCATTTCCTTTTATAAGTATGCCATCAACCGGCAACAATTCGTTATTTCGCACCAGGATCCTGTCACCCTTCTTTATCTCATATACTTCTATTTGTTCTTCTGAAATTTCTTCGGAAGTATTGTTAAGGCGTGTTACGGCAATAGGGAAATACGACCTGTAATCTCGTTCGAAAGAGAGATAATTGTAGGTTTTCTGCTGAAAGAATTTCCCAACGAGCAAGAAAAATACCAGGCCTGTAAGGCTATCGAAAAATCCGGTACCCCAGTTAAAGACGATCTCCATGGTGCTTCTTACAAAAAGTACCAGGATACCTAGTGCGATGGGGACGTCGATATTCAAGATCTTAGATCGTAATCCTTTAAAAGCCGATATGAAATAATCCTGGGCAGAGTACAGTACAACCGGAACCGAAAATGCGAACATTAGCCAGCGAAAAAGCGGTTTGAACCGGTCCAGCCAGAACTCATTTACCTCAAAATATTCGGGAAATGACAGGAACATCACATTTCCAAAAGCAAATCCAGCTACCCCAAGTTTATAGATTAGACTACGGTCTATAACCCGGTCTTTTTTATTGGAATCTTCAAGGGAGATATAAGGTTCGTAACCAATTTTACTTAGAAGTAATACCAGATCTTTCAAACTAAGTCGATCAGATCTGAAGGTAATGCGGATGGTCTTTTCGGGAAAATTAACCTGGGACGCCTGAACAGCAGGTTGTAATTTATTAAGGTTCTCGAGCACCCAAATACAGGAACTGCAATGGATAGCAGGAATGACAAATGAAACCACATTAGTGTGTTCATCGCTAAAGTCCAGGAGTTTTTCAGCAATAGATGGATTATCGAGAAAGTCGAATTTATGTTCAAATTCCCTGGGCGAGACCCCGGGTGTTCGTTCTAGTTCGTAATAGTAGCTTAAGTCGTTATCGTGTAATATCTCATATACCGTTTTACAACCATTGCAACAAAACGCCTTCTCTTTATGATATACGGTTTCATTAACGCAAGAATCACCACAGTGGGTACACTGCTCCATATCCATTAGTATTACTCATTACCTGGCCCAAAAGTAAGCTGGGGTAAAATTCTCAACAATGATAAATATCAACTTTTGATACGAATAGGATTACTGCGTGATCCTCAGTTGGCTCGCCTGTGCAAATAGGGACCGAACACGTAAAATTGATCCGGTGGATCAATTTTAGTGAGGGGCCAGATGGTGCGCGGGATAATCCTTAATTCAAATCGCTTTTGATACCAATCGGATTACTGCGTGATCCTCAGTTGGCTCGCCTGTGTAAATAGAAACCAATGCTGTCGCATTGTGTTTCTTGTTTCAAATCGCTTTTGAAAACAAGTTTTCAACGCTATTTGAAACAAGAAACCACGCCGTTGGCGTGGTTTCTGCTTGTAGTGACCCCGGGAGGACTAAAATACTATCTATGATGAGGTCTCTTATTACCTGTATTTTATTCTACAAACACCTAATTTTATTGGTTTAATTGATAATCGATGCTAATAGATTTTTTCATATTTTACTATAATTATGGATACATATTTGGATACATTTTGTATTTTTGAGAAAGTAAACGACTGTAATGAAAATCACATTTTACCTCCGAGGAAAATCAAATCCCTCTACAATTTACATGAGAGCACGAACCGAAGTGCATGATGTAAAAGTCTCTACACCCTACAAAGTTAATCCCAATCATTGGGAGAGTGGCAAAGTCAAAAAACACAAGATTTCACGTTCTGTAGACCACAATACCCACCAAAAAAGGAAAGAAAATGAGGCTTTGGATACCTTGAATAAAAACCTGGAGGATCTTCGAACAAACATCACAAACGCCTATTTCAAACAACAACCAAAACTTAATCCTAAATGGTTAAGAAATAGTCTTAATCCTACCCCAACGACTTTCTCGGAATATGTTCCTGTTTACCTAAGAATGTCAAACTTAAAACCTACTACCGAAAAGAAAATACATTCAACATTAAACAGACTGTTAGCATTTCGTGACGTTCAGTTAACAAAGGTAGATAAGTCATACCGACGGGAATTAC
Organism: Pukyongia salina; assembly: GCF_002966125.1. Lineage (GTDB taxonomy): Bacteria > Bacteroidota > Bacteroidia > Flavobacteriales > Flavobacteriaceae > Pukyongia > Pukyongia salina. The sequence continues at coordinate 1,905,277 of NZ_CP027062.1, read as the reverse complement.
TCGAACATCTTCAACAATCAGGTTATGCGCATAATACCCAAGTGAATACTCTGAAAGTTATGCAAACTATTTGCACTCATGCTTACGACAATGATATAGACGTGCATCCAGATAGCATGAAACTTACAAAAAAATTGAGTTTTAATAAACCTCCTCATGTTTATCTAAACTTGTCTGATCTTGTTGCTCTTGAACGTACAGAAATGCCTACACAACGACTGGAGATTGCACGTGACTGGTTACTTATTTCATGTTGGACTGGACAAAGAGTGGGAGACTTGTTTACGTTTTCAAAAAAGAAAATCATAACTGTCGAAGGTCATCGATTTATTAAGATAAAACAAAGTAAGACGAGCAAACAAGTTAAAATCCCAATTAACACAACCATAGAACGTATTTTAAGCCGTTATGGTGGTGAATTTCCTCCTATGGTTGCAGATAATAAATCTAGTAATGAAGTAATCTATAACAGGCTAATTAAGAAGGTTTGTAAGATTGCCGGTCTAGATGAAATGGTTGAGGCCAACCTAAGAAATCCGAAGACTAATCGTTATGAAGTTTTAACTGTTCCGAAATGGAAAGCCGTTAGCAGTCATATAGGCAGAAGATCCTTAGCAACTAATTACTTCGGAAAACTTTCTACTGGGTATATAAAAAAGATAACCGGGCATAAAACCGAACGACAATTGCTTGACTACATTGGAGAAGAAGATGATGATGATACTTATATAGAAATCGCCCGACAAGTAAAGGCACTCGAACATTCACCCCTTATATTAGTAAGTAAAACCAATTGATCATGTTTTATACACCAGATCTACCGTTAACATTAACACCCCAGGAGTATCCACAGAAGTTTGAATTTGAACTACAGAGGTATATTAATGAATATTATGGAGACCGTTATGAATTTATAATGAATCTATTGAATCGATTAGAGGAAGTCTACTTATATACTCTTCTCGGGGAGGAAGGGTCCGAAGTTGGACCGATAAGAGCAAAGGAAATTCAAGATGCTGAAAATGAGATTGGTCATCCACATAAATTTGCAAATATGCAGCAACGAAAAATAGATTTCTTAAAAAGTGAATTAGCAAAAATTAAGGATGAAAATGTACAACCATTACAACTAGGTATTAACGGTTGTCTCAAAATGACAAAAACCGAAACCGTTGAGTTAATCCGTGCTCTAGATTCTGCAAGTTGCCTAAATGTCAATCTAAAAACCATGTACGAGATATTTGGTCTAATGATAGGCGAGAAAATTGATGGAGACAAAATAAGTGCAAAAGTTAAAGAACGCCATAATACCTTATTTATAGACAGACTAAAAACATCTTTTCACGATATTTTTCTGAAAAGTTAAATAAAAAATCAAAACTTTAACAGGGGAGGTACCCTAAAGGTCTCCTTTCCATCTTCAACACCTTATTTACGTTTGTACTGAATTAATATACAGTACAATGGAAGTAAATAATAAGAGGGCGAATAGCCTCGAAATCACTAACAAGTATCTTACCAAACCAGAGTGCGCAAAACTAATCAAAAGTGCACCATCTACAGTAGACAAGTATCGCAGACTAGGTATACTCCAGGGGTATAAGATCGGAGGAAAAATATTGTTTAAACTGGCTGAAGTTGAAGCCGCATTAATCAAAGTATAATGACGATACGACTGGTTTATAGGGAAATCACGGAAAAACGTAGTAAGACTTCTAAGCATTATCACATAGAAAGTGGAGATCCAAAAAATTACATAAGGGACTATATCAGAATTTCATCGGACAGAGGGTATGCTAATAGATCTCGTCCTGAATTTTGGTTACATGAACATGACGGAAGAAGGTTTCATCGACGTGCTTCTACTGGGTTGTTTAAAACACCTTTATCAGGAGAAGTTTATTTTGGTGACCTCATCCAAAAGTCTCACACCATAATTGTGGCACGTTCTTTTGATCGTCTTGATATCACCATAAGATTAGACTTCTATCCATGGGATAAACGATCACATCCCAGACTAATTGCATCTAGGATTACAAAGATTTAGGAAATAAATAAACCGTCTTTCGGTGCATACCCTCTGAGACGGTTTAACGACTGTAAGGAAATCACGCCTTACGTGTTAAAGATAATAAAAAAGTTCGATTTTATCGGTCAAAAAATCTCTGTTTGGGTCGAACAAATTAAAAGTGGTTACAAAGTAGTGCAGAGCCACATGGCGTGACACCAGGTTATCCTGGGCCGACCAGCCAGCACAGGCAATAGATTAGGGCGGGAGTTGCCCCTATTGAAAGTGGTCGGAGTGTGAATAATGAGCCGACAGGCCGACGGAGTAAGTAGGTAAGTCAAACATTAAGCACAGGCACAGGGACTCCCTTAGGGTTTCCTGTGCTCATTGCAAAGCCTCTTAACCTCAAGAGAAGATAGATATAGAGAATTAATCTAATGTAGAAACAACAAAATGACTAAGAAAAAAAGTAAACAAAAGTTAACAGAATTTGATCACTTAAAAAAACCAAGTGAAGTTCGTGAATACTTAAATTCAAATCCTGACGATTACGGAATACTATTAGAAAGTCTTCAAAATAGATATGCCGAAACATTCGCCAAAAAACAAGGGAAAGAAAATGAAATTTTTGAGATGGTTGCAGAATGTTATAGATATAAGGATAAACCAGAATTAGAAACGCAACTGAGGAATATCACGTATGAAACTAATCACAGCATCATTACCTCTTGCATTCATAATTATATAATACAAAATCGATGTTTCCCCACCATTCAAAGTATTTCGAATGAAACTGGCTTATCACGTAAAACAATTTACAATCACCTTACTTCTGGTTTACATACTGACTTTAATAAACTAGTAAAAGGAAAACTTGAATACATGGCTTCTCATGCACTATCTAAACTTTATCTCATAGGTATTCAAGAAGATAATGCAACGGCCTTAAAATCTTTTATAGAAATGACCGGTGCCGCAAAACATAATGCTCCAACCATAGTAAATAACTATATTCAAATAAATGGTCTTAGGATAACCCAAGAACAAATAGAAAAATTTCCTGAAGAGTTGATTCTTAGAATCGAATCTTTTATGGCGCAAGAATTGAACGGCGAATTAAAGAAATAGAGGTTGATCCTTTAAAGTTACTTTATACAATCCAACTTCTTTATAAAGAATTCTGTGAAAAACAGGTCGGTATAATCATTATAATATTCAGTTCCATTAAGTCGAACTGTTTTTATTGGTGACCTTTTAAGCCTGGCAATTTCATTAGAAGTAATTGTGGCAACAAGTTCAAATCTTCCACAATCTATGTCACCCCTATGATAAAAAGTAATTATATCCCCATTTTCCAATTTGAACTTTGCGGTTGATCTATTATGCGAATATGGACTAACGCACCCTAAATCAGATGAAGTCCATATATAAATATATTTCGCATTTCCGTACCTCTTCAACGTTACGCCTAATTCACCTAGTCTATATTTTGGATATTCATCTATGTAATATTTCTTAGTTTGTAGTCTACGTTTTCCTGAAAATTCATCTATCTCATCAATTGTTATAGAACAACTATCTATATAGTTTTCCTTTTCCTTTGCCTCCTTAATCCGTCTTTCTTCCATTCTTTTTTCTCGAGCCAAATTTTCTTGCTTTCTAATACTATCTTTTCTTGCTTTATCAGCATTCACTTTTGCTAAAAGCAAAGAATCCTCTATCCTTTCTCGTTCCAATCTTTTTTGAATTGCCAATTGACGATTTTTTTCCGCCTGTAGTTTGACTCTTTTCTTGATATTTAAAATACTTTCATTGATATTCAAAAACGGTTCCTGGACATACCCAATACAACCCTTATATTCTATTTTCCACCAATTCTCCGCAGCATATTCTAGAACATAAACTTTGTGCCTCTTTTTAAATTTCTCGCATTTGTGAAATGACATAATTGATGGTTGATTACTAATATTGCCATTACGCACAAAAACGGTTTCAACTTTTTGAGAATGGGCAACTATTGTTACAAACAGGAAAAGAACTAAACTAGAAAATCTCATTTTAATAAATAATTTTATATTCAAACATAAGATGAAGGATTCATAATCGACTTATGAATTGACATGATAAAAATATATCTCATAAAAACCATACGGTTTCACGTAATCCACGAAGTTAAAGGATATTATGGATACAATTATGGATACAAAAAAAAATAACTCCTTGTAAAACAAAAAGTTATTTTTATTGTAGTGACCCCGGGAGGATTCGAACCCCCAACCCTCAGAGCCGAAATCTGATATTCTATCCAGTTGAACTACGGGGCCAATACTTATTTTAAGACAACCTTGCTTTTACAAGGGAAGAGATGGTCTTGCCGTCTGCGCGACCTGCTAACTCTTTATTTGCCATACCCATCACTTTTCCCATATCCTTCATGGAATCTGCTCCGGTTTTTCTTATTATTTCTTCAACAACTGCCGCCACTTCCTCATCACTCATCTGCTCGGGTAAAAATTGTTCGATAACTTCTGCCTCGGCTATTTCCGGCGCAGCCAGATCCTCCCTCCCCTGTTGGGTGTAGATGGATGCACTGTCCTTACGTTGCTTTACTAATTTTTGTAATATCTTGATCTCCTCATCTTCAGAGAGCTCTCCCTTAGCACCCGTCTCTGTCTGAGCTAATAAGATAGCAGATTTCACCGATCTCAATGCCTGTAAAGCAACCTGGTTCTTATCTTTCATGGCGACTTTCATCGCATCCATTATCTGTTCTTGTAAACTCATTTCTTCTCGCTAAATCAGACCGCGAAGATACATAATAATTAACATTCGAAAAAGAAAAGACCCGTATGCATATAAAATTCATACGGGCCAAATCTGCAACGATTTAATTTAAACAATTAATCTACATTATCATGAAGGAATGAGTTATTTGAACGTAGTTCGATATTATCGTCGTCTGTATTTACCGAGGTTCTTGAGATATTGGTATCTTCAGAACTTTCGGTCTCATCCAGATCGATCCCCATACGCTTATATGCCGGTTGCTTTTCAATATCTTCTATCTTAGAAGCACTATTCCTGAATTTGTAATTGAATTCTTTCATCATCTTCTTCCGCTCTTCGGTTCTGTCCTTCAAAAGCTTGGAAATAGGTGTATTCAATGGATCTGCCGGTTCGTCATCAGGGGCCTCTTCGGTTTCCACATCTTCTTCAGTTCTTGTTGAAAATGCAACTTCCTCATCCTCTTCTTCACCAGCGGATGGTTTTGCTTCGTTAAGCATAGTCTCCATTTCCTGGTAATCGTCCAGACTGTAGCGCTTAACTCCTTCGTCTGAAATTTCAGTAACTGGAACAACTTCAATGGCATCCTTCACTTCGATCTCTTCCACACTTGAGGTTGCAACCTCGAACTCTGGTTCTTTCTTTTTTGGTTTTTCTGAAGTTTCCTCCGTCTCAAATGCAGGAAGATCGAACATTAGCATCTGGTCCTCCTCTTTTTCGGTATTATTTTCAGGAACCGATTTTACTTCCGAAGTAACTCGTAATTCCTCCTTCTCTTCCACGATCACGAAATCATTTACATCGATCTCGTTGATAATGACCTGTTCAAATTCCATCAAATGATGAATATCGATCTCCTGATAATTCACCTCTATATTTTTTATTAGCTCGGAGGTTTCAATGTAATCTTCAAAAGGTAATTCTTTTGTTTCACGCTTAGTCGCTTCCGGCTTTTTTACAACTTGGTCTTCTACCTCTTCTTCCTCAAATAAGGTATGACGGATCACCGGAGCCGATTCCACCTTGCTTTTTGCGGCCTTTTCCATAACCGGAATCTCAACGGGTGAAGCAGTTGGTTTTGGCGTTAACACATGTTCTGCCTTCTGTTCGTCCTCCAGGGTATGGATTATTTTCTTTGTCTCTGTGTTCACGATCTCATCCTGCTGTTCTGCATTAAAGCCAGTAGCAATTACCGTGATGGCTATCGCTCCATCTAAAGACTCATCTTCTCCAACTCCCATAATGATATTGGCGCTGTGGCCTGCTTCATCCTGGATATAATCACTAATCTCACCTATTTCATCTATAGTGATCTCCTCACTGCCCGAAACTATAAGTAGCAATACATTTTTTGCCCCTTTGATCTTGTTATCATTAAGCAACGGAGAATCCAGTGCTTTAGTGATGGCCTCTCCGGCTCTGTTCGCTCCAGTTGCACTGGCACTTCCCATAATTGCAGTTCCACTGTTGGCAAGAACGGTCTTTGCATCTCTAAGGTCAATGTTCTGTGTATAGTGATGGGTGATCACTTCCGCTATCCCCCTGGCTGCGGTTGCCAACACTTCATCAGCTTTTGAAAATCCGGCTTTAAAGCCCAGATTTCCATATACTTCACGAAGTTTGTTATTATTGATCACGATAAGGGAATCCACATTCTGTCGTAAATTCTCAACTCCTATCTGCGCCTGATCGTTCCTTATCTTACCTTCAAACTGGAACGGGATGGTTACAATCCCTACGGTAAGGATATCCATCTCCTTAGCCATCTTTGCGATGATTGGAGCAGCTCCCGTACCGGTTCCTCCACCCATTCCTGCAGTAATAAAGATCATCTTGGTATTAATGGTGAGCATATTTTTGATCTCTTCCATACTCTCTACCGCAGACTGTTCTCCTATCTTAGGATTAGCTCCGGCACCCAGGCCCTCCGTTAGGGAAACTCCTAATTGGATCTTTATGGGAACCGGACTATTCTCCAGGGCTTGGGAATCTGTGTTGCAAATCACGAAATCCACTCCTTTGATCCCCTGACTAAACATGTGGTTGATAGCGTTACTACCGCCTCCCCCAACTCCAATAACCTTTATTACATTGGATTGATTTTTAGGCAGATCGAACGAAATGTTATCAAATTCTGTGTTGCTGCTCATACTATTAATTTTGTGAGGTTTCTATTGTCTATATATTGTATCGCTTTTAAGCGTGTCTATTCTGCGTTATCTAAAAACTCTTTGAACTTCTCTGCCCATTTATCGAAGAATCGTTTTCTTTCCTTCGGCGTTTCATCCATGGTTTCATTTTCTTCTTCTTGCTGAACCATGCCATCTCCTCCAGAGTTTGCTTCCGATTCGACCACCGCTTTTATCTGTGTGGCGTGATCACGGCTATTAAGGCTGTCCAGTACCAATCCCACAGCTGTTGCAAACATCGGGCTGGTTGTTTCCGAATCACTGTCACCCGCCAGATGTTCATTGGGATAACCAATACGGGTGTCCATCCCAGAAATATATTCTACCAGTTGTTTCAGATGTTTCAATTGAGCACCCCCTCCGGTTAATACTATTCCTGCAATGAGTTTCTTCTTTTGCTCTTCATGGCCGTAATTCTTGATCTCCAGATACACCTGTTCGATGATCTCTACAACCCTGGCATGTATGATCTTTGAAAGATTCTTCAAGGTGATCTCCTTAGGTTCACGCCCACGTAAACCGGGAATAGAAACAATTTCATTATCCTTGTTCTCTCCGGGCCATGCCGATCCAAATTTTATCTTCAGTAACTCTGCCTGCTTCTCTATAATGCTGCAACCTTCCTTGATATCTTCAGTAATTACATTACCGCCAAAAGGAATCACCGCAGTATGCCGTATGATCCCGTCTTTGAATATCGCCAGATCTGTGGTACCACCTCCAATATCGATGAGGGCTACTCCGGCTTCTTTTTCTTCCTGACTCAAAACCGCATTTGCAGATGCCAAGGGCTCCAGGGTAATACCCGATAGTTCTAATCCGGCACTTTTTACACACCGGCCAATATTTCTTATGGAAGATACCTGCCCAACAACAACATGAAAATTGGCCTCCAGCCTACCTCCGTACATCCCAATGGGCTCCTTTATTTCTGCTTGCCCATCTACCTTGAAATCCTGTGGAAGCACATGGATAATTTCCTCCCCCGGAAGCATCACTAATTTATGGACCTGGTTACACAATCGATCTATGTCATCCTCGTCAATAACTTCATCACTGTTGTTCCTGGTGATATAATCACTGTGTTGTAAGCTGCGAATATGCTGCCCAGCTATCCCTACAACCACTTCACTAATCTTCATCCCCGATGAAGCCTCTGCGTCCTGCACTGCCTGTTGTATCGATTGTATGGTTTGAGTAATATTATTTACCACCCCACGGTGTACGCCAAGACTTTTGGATTTCCCTATTCCCAGGATCTCCATTTTGCCATACTCATTCTGCCTGCCTATCATAGCAACGATCTTCGTTGTTCCTATGTCTAATCCTACGGCTATATTTTCGTGTTCCATGGCTTTACTTTTTTGTTGCTACCACCTGGTTCCCAAATTGAAGGTCCACCAGTTTATAATTGTTAATCAGATCGTCTTGATTTGTTTTCTTATAGAACGCCTTGAAATTTTGAAATTTCCTCGCGATATCTTCCGGTTTACCAAAGCGAACTCTCAAATCGTGCATTCGCAATCTCAATTCAATGATACCAGTAGGTTCTATATGCAATCCTACCACACTGCTCTTCATAAAATCGTCCTTCTCTATTTCAAGCAGTAGCTTTGTGACTTCCGTTAAATCTGATTGAGACTTTCCAGTGATCAATGGAACTCTTGCTGTGTAAACTGCAGATAACGGCATTTTTTTTCCGTCTTCATCCAGATAATAATCCGGTGTTGAAGCTACTCTGGCTATCGGGTTTCGTTGCTCGATTCGCGCTCCCAGTGCTCCGTCTACAGTTACAAAAACTTCTGCATCCCGAATCATCGGATTCCCCTCCAGCCTTTGCTCCATCTCATTCAAAACTAAAGTTTCTTTGACTATACTCGTAACACTGTCGGCATTTTGTATTAACAATTTATTAACTGCCGAAAGCGTTATAAATGGTTCGTTTTCATCGATAAATTCGATGCTGATCTTCTCCAGATTTCGCTCCTTGTTACGGCGCTTCGAAAAACCCAAAAGAAGCACCATCACTATGCCTAAAAATGCAAATTTTATGATCCACCAATTAATCTTCATCGTTCAGGTATCTGGTTATACGTTGTACCTCTGCTCCTATATCTCCGGCACCCACTATAAGTTTTATACGGCAAGACGAGGCTTTTATTGCCACCGGCAAGTCCTTTTTAAAAACGAGTTGCACCCTGTTCCCTTGTATTTTATCCATTAACCATGAGGCAGTTACACCCTCTATTGGCAATTCCCGGGCGGGATATATATCCAACAGGATCACCTCATCGAATTTAGACAGGCTATTTGCAAAGCCTTCTGCAAAATCCCTTGTCCGGCTATACAGATGCGGCTGAAACACTATGAGTTTTCTGTCTCTCGGGTATAATTCGTTAACTGCCTGACTTAAAGCATCAATCTCTGTTGGGTGATGTGCATAATCGTCTATGAGTACCTCATCTGCCCTCTTGATCCGATAAGAGAATCGACGTTGTACTCCTTTAAAATTTCTTAAAGCTTTGGGCAGGCAATCGGTTGGGGAACCTGCTAGAATTGCCATACCCAAAGCTGTAACAGCATTTTGTAGGTTATGATGTCCCGGCAAAGAACATTGTAAATCTTTTATAATTGTAGACGGTGTCTTTAGGTCGAATATGTAATTCCCATCTTCTATCCGAACATTTCTGGCTTCGAAATCGGCCGGATCCTCTATGGCCACCGTTTTTCCGTTGAGCGGCAACCCTTTTTTATGTAATAATTTATCCGGTGACGGTAACAATGACGCAAAATCCCGGAAGGCGTCTTCCAAAGCAGTAGAATCGCCATAAATATCTAAATGATCTGCATCCATTGAGGTTACACAGGCGATATCTGGATTCAAGGTTAGGAAGGACCTGTCGAACTCATCGGCCTCTACCACCGTGATCTCGGTTCCCTTGCTGATAAAATTCGAGTTGTAATTTTCTGTTATGCCTCCTAAAAAAGCGGTGACCGGCATGTCACAGTCTGCCAACAAATGACCCAAAATAGCCGAAGTTGTTGTCTTTCCATGCGTGCCAGCCACTGCCAAACATAAAGTGTTTCGTGTCACCTCCCCCAATAAATGGGCACGCTTAATTACCGTGTATCCTTCGGTTTGAAACCAATTAAGCAAGGTGTTATCTTTTGGAATCGCCGGAGTGTATATTACCAGCGTATTCTGGTTATTCTTTATAGAATCCGGAATCTCCGAAACCGAATCGTTGTAGGTTACCGTAATATTTTCTTGAACTAATTCGCGAGTTAAACTTGTTTCGGTTTTATCATAGCCATATACACGCTTCCCCTCCAAATTGGCAAAACGTGCAAGGGCGCTCATTCCTATACCGCCAATTCCGATGAAATAAAAAGTCTGTATGTGTTTGTACTCGTTCACTTAACCTTTATTAATTTCTCTATTTCGTCCACAATCTCGCCTGTAGCACACGGGCGTGCGAGTTTCTTTATATTTTCTGAAAGTTGGAGCTGTCTCTCTGTCGAGTGCAGTAATTGGGTGAACACCGGCTCGAACTTATCTATAGCTTCACTTTCCTTGAGCAATATTGCTGCATCATTTTTGGAGATTGCCATAGCATTTTTGGTCTGGTGGTCTTCAGCAACATTGGGCGAAGGAATAAAAATCACCGGCTTACCAACCAGGCATAACTCGGAAACCGAAAGGGCTCCTGCCCGCGATATGATCATGTCTGCAGCAGCATAAGCAAGGTCCATTCGGTTGAGGAAGGCATGTACCTGTACCAGACCTCCCGTTCTGTCTTTATATTCATTTTCATAGAATTTCCCACACTGCCAGATAAGCTGTACTCCTTCAGAAACAAGCATATCCAATGAGCTATCGATAAGGTTATTGATATTCCTGGCTCCAAGGCTACCCCCCAGTACCAATAAGGTTTTCTTTTCAGAAGAAAGATTGAAAAAAGACAATGCCTCGCTCCTTTTCTTCGAAATATCCAACAGATCCTCTCTTACTGGATTTCCTGTTAGCACGATCTTTTCAGCAGGAAAAAAAGCATCCATACCCTTGTAAGCCACACAGATCTTCTGCACCTTGTTCTTTAACCATTTATTTGTGATCCCAGCATAACTGTTCTGTTCCTGAATAAGACACGGAACTCTTCGCATGGAAGCTACCCGCAACAATGGTGCGCTGGCATACCCACCAGTACCTATTGCCACGTCGGGCTTGAATTTCCTCACTATAGATTTCGCTTTAATTATACTGGATGCGAGTTTAAAGGGAAACATAAGATTCTTCATACTCAGGTTTCGCTGAATTCCTGAGATCCAAAGGCCTTCGATCTTATATCCGGCCTGCGGAACCTTCTCCATTTCCATACGATCTTTTGCACCCACAAATAAAAACTCGGCATCGCTGTACCGCCGCTTCAATTCATTGGCGATCGCAATGGCCGGATAAATATGCCCGCCGGTTCCTCCTCCTGATATGATAAATCTATATGGTCTCACTTAATATATCCAATGGGTTTTCGATCCCTTCCATTTCTTTTAGTTTTGCTTCTCTTTTTGCACTCACGCTCAACACCATCCCCAGTGCCAGACAGGTCATCCAGATTGAGGTTCCTCCACTACTAATGAGCGGTAATGTTTGCCCGGTTACTGGAAACAGTTCCACCGCTACCGCCATGTTGATCAGCGCCTGGAAAACTATAGGCAATCCCACCCCAACAACCAGCAACCTCCCAAAAACCGTACTTGCCTTATAAGCGACGATCACTAACCGGAAAAGCAGTAGTAAGTACAGGAACATGATAGACATGGCTCCCAGCATACCAAACTCCTCCACGATAATAGCATATATAAAATCTGACGATGATTGTGGTAAAAAATTCTTCTGAACCCCTTTCCCCGGACCTAATCCGGTAACACCCCCGGATGCAATTGCGATCTTGGCCTTTTCAATCTGGTAATCGGCTTCTGTATCTGTGTTATCTGTAAAGTTCTCTATACGGCTCATCCAGGTATCCACCCTGTTGTCGAACAGATCCGGGAAGGCCTTAGCGGTTAACACAAATAAAGTAAGCATGATCGCCCCGGCTCCGAGAACAATTCCTAAATACCTCAAGGGATAACCCCCGATAAAAACCAGAATTACTACCATAGCGAAGATGATCGCCGTGGTGGAAAAGTTAGCCGGCAGGATTAGGGCCAGAACTATAAATACAGGCAGCCATAGGGGCAACAGCGATTCTTTAAAGGTTATTTCCTTATCCTTGATCTTAGACAAGTATCTCGCCACATAGGTTAAAAGCACCACGGCCGCAAGGGTGGAAGTTTGGAAGGTCACCCCTACAAATGGAACCCGGATCCACCTGCTGGCATTCGCACCTTCGATAGTGGTTCCCTGGGTTATGGTTATTAATAATAACACAATTACAACAGGTAGGGCAATAATGGATAATCCACGGAAGTAGTGATATGGAATCTTATGCACACCATACAGAATTGCAAATCCTAAAAGCAAGTGAGCAAGGTGTTTAAGTAGGTAGGGTAAGGTACTTCCGTCACCATAGAGATATGCCAAATTGCTACTCGCGCTGTAAACAGGCAGGAAAGAAAATAGCGCCAACAGGCCCGCAACTGCCCAGATCGCTTTATCTCCTTTTATATTTTTAAATATTCCCTGCATTGCTTTTGCTATAGATTTCTCACTGCTTCCTTAAATTGTCTTCCGCGATCTTCGTAATTTTTAAAAAGATCGAAACTGGCGCATGCTGGTGACAGCAAGACGGTATCTCCTTTTTCGGATAAGCGATACGCCACTTGCACAGCACTTTTCATCGAATCTGTTTCCACTACTATATCCACGCAGCTTCCAAATTGTTCGATGATCTTATCGTTGTCTATCCCCAGGCAGATGATCGCCTTTACTTTTTCGTTGACCAATGGTAGTAATTCGGCATAATCGTTTCCTTTATCCACTCCTCCCACGATCCAAACGGTTGGTGTTTCCATGCTGTCCAATGCGTAGAAAGTGGCATTTACATTGGTAGCTTTAGAGTCGTTGATATACAGTACGTTGTTAATCTTTAACACCCGCTCCAGACGGTGTTCTACTCCCTGAAAATTCTCTAAAGACTCTCTAATGGTTGCCTTCCTAATCTTTAATAAGGTAGCTACCGTAGAGGCAGCCATGGCATTTTTAATATTGTGTTGTCCTTGTAATCCTAGTGTTGCGATTGGCATAATTTCTTCTTTGTTGTTTAGTTTTATTATTAATTTTTCGTTTTCTATCCATGCGCCTTTTTCTAACTTTTTTGTTACTGAAAAAGGCATTTTCTGAGATCGTATCTCATTGGCTGCAAGCCATCTGCTTATCACCTCATCGTCTGCGTCGTAGATAAAATAATCCTGCTCAGACTGATTCATGATTATCCTGAATTTAGCTGCCACATAGCGACTAAAATCATTGTCATAGCGGTCCAGGTGATCCGGAACGATATTCAGGATGACAGCAATGTGATTGCGATATTTCTCTATGCCATCCAACTGAAAGCTACTTAGTTCCAGCACATAGTTTTCGAAGGCATTATCGGCAACCATCCCTGCAAAGCTTTTACCTATATTCCCCCCAAGGCCCACATTTAATCCTCCTTGCTTAAGCAATTCGTAGGTTAAAGTAGCGGTGGTCGTTTTTCCGTTTGTCCCTGTGATCCCAATTAACTGTGCTTCGGTAAACCAAGCAGCAAATTCGATCTCTGAAACAATCTTTATCCCGGCTTTCACTAGTTTCGTTACAATAGGTGCCTTATCCGGTATTCCGGGACTCTTCATTACGAGGTTAGCATTCAGGATCTTTTCTTCCGAATGATTCTCCTCCTCCCACTCGATCTCATGATGTATAAGAACTTCTTTATATGTTTCTTTTACTTTTCCGAAGTCTGAAACAAATACCTCGAAACCTTCTTTTTTACCCAAAATTGCGCTTCCAACACCACTCTCTCCTGCTCCTAAAACTACCAGCCGCTGCATGCTATCTAATTTTTAGCGTCACTATGGTGAGGATCGCGAGAAATATCCCTACGATCCAGAACCGTGTTACTATTTTACTTTCATGAAAGCCCTTCACCTGGTAATGATGGTGCAATGGCGACATCCGGAAAATGCGCCGTCCTTCTCCATATTTCTTTTTTGTGTACTTAAACCAACTCACTTGTAAGACCACCGATAGATTCTCCATCAGGAAAATTCCACAAAGAATGGGTATCAATAATTCCTTCCTTATCGCAATAGCAATTACCGCGATCACACCCCCAATTGTAAGGCTTCCGGTGTCTCCCATAAACACCTGTGCAGGGTAAGCGTTATACCACAAAAAGCCGATAAGTGCTCCTACAAACGCCGTGATGAAAATGGTCATTTCACCCGTATTAGGGATGTACATGATATTGAGATAGTCTGAGAAAATAAGGTTGCCGGATACCCAGGCAAATAAGGCCAGGGTCACCGCTATAATGGCCGAAGTTCCCGCTGCCAGTCCATCAACTCCATCGGTTAGATTTGCCCCATTGGACACAGCTGTAATGATGAAAATTACTATGGGGATGAAAATAAGCCAGATGTAATCTTTTGCATCTTCTCCGGCCCAGCTGATCAAACTCTCATAGTTGAACTCGTTTTTCTTTACAAACGGAATTGTGGTTAGTAGGGAGTTTTCCTCGGGATAGAATTCCCGTGTGCTGCTTTGAGTGATCAACTCACCGGAAGTTGTATTGTGCTCCTTTTCAAGCCGTACTGTTACATCGGGATGCATATACATTACCGCACCTACAAAAATACCCAGGCCAACCTGCCCAATTACCTTGAATTTCCCAGGGAGGCCTTTCTTATCGTTCTTAAATTTTTTAAGATAGTCATCAATAAATCCTATGGTTCCCATCCACAGCGTGGTAACGATAAGCATGATCACATAGATATTGTCGAGTTTAGCCAGTAATAATACAGGTACTAGTGTTGCCAGAATGATGATAATACCACCCATGGTAGGGGTTCCGGATTTTTCATTCTGACCTTCAAGTCCGAGGTCGCGAATCGTCTCACCCATTTGTTTACGCTGTAGGAACCTGATGATCTTTTTTCCGAAGAAGGTTGCGATCACCAATGAAAGGATAACAGCCAATGCTGCCCGGAATGTGATAAAACTGAACAGCCCCGCCCCCGGGATGTCGAAGTTCTTCTCTAAGTACTCAAATAGGTAGTATAACATGCGTATTACTTTTTTAGGGCGGTTATAAATTCACTTACGATCTCCAGATCGTTAAATTCGAAACGTTCTCCATTTATCTCCTGGTAGGTTTCGTGACCTTTACCTGCTACCAAAATGATATCGTTCCTGTTGGCCATCGAGCAGGCAGTTTTAATCGCCTGTTTTCTGTCTGTAATGGAAAGGGTTCTCTTAAAATGCTCCGGTGGAACACCTGCTTCTATTTGATGGATGATCGCCTCGGGATCTTCACTCCTCGGGTTATCACTTGTAAAGATCACCTTGGTACTTAAACTGGCGGCAATATTTCCCATCTTCGGTCTTTTAGCAGCATCCCTGTCGCCTCCGCAACCCACCACAGTAATAAGTTCTTCGTTCCCCGTACGAATACTATTGATGGTTTGCAGTACATTCTTCAATGCATCGGGAGTATGGGCATAATCTACTATGGCTGTGATATTCATCTCTTCGGAAACCACATATTGAAATCGGCCGGCCACACTTTCAAGGTTACTCATTAACTGCAGTACCTCGATCGTTTCAAGCCCTAGTAGATCTGCTGTTCCGTAGATAGCGAGCATATTATAGGCATTAAAGGCTCCTATGAGTTTTACCCATAATTCGTTGTTGTTTATTTTAAGTAATAATCCGTTGAACTGGTTCTCAAGGATCTGTCCCTTGTAGTCGGCATACGTCTTCAACGCATAGGTATACGTTCTGGCATTTGTATTCTGAAGCATCACCGGCCCGTTCTTATCATCGGCATTGGTGAGTGCAAAGGCCGACTTTGGAAGTTGGTCAAAGAATGTTTTCTTTACGTCCCTGTATTCTTTGAAGTCCTTGTGATAATCGAGGTGATCATGAGAAAGATTGGTGAAAATACCCCCTGCAAAGTGTAATCCTTCCGTACGCTTTTGATGAATACCATGCGAACTCACTTCCATAAAGCAAAACTCAACTCCCGCGTCCACCATTTTCCGTAAATAGCTGTTTATTGTAAGAGGGTCTGGAGTTGTATGAGTAGCTGGAAATTCTTTCTCACCTACCATGATCTTTACAGTAGATAATAAGCCCGTTTCATAGCCCGCCGCTTTAAATAGATCGTACAGCAGGGAAGAGATAGTGGTCTTTCCGTTTGTACCGGTAACTCCAATGAGTTTCAAAGAGTCGGACGGGTTTTCGAAATAATTGGCTGCCATCAGCGCGAGAGCCTTATTACTGTCGGCTACCTGCACATAGGTGATCCCGTTGATGATCAATTCTGGCAGACTTTCACAAATAATGGCAAGAGCTCCCTTTTCGGCGGCCATCTTGATATAATCATGACCATCGGACAAGCTGCCGCGTATGGCAACGAATACATCGTTCAATTCTATTTTTCTCGAATCGAAGTGAAGGTTATTGATCGCCACGGCGGTTACCCCAATGGTTTTTTCAATAGGTACCTTATATAGTATGTCCTTTAAATAGATCATTTTAATGTTAAGACAATTATCTGGCGCTTCTTAAATTCGGAACCAGGAGCTAACGATTGTTCAACCACAGTACCATTTCCTTTTATCTCTACCCTCATCCCAAGGTTTTCAAGCAAGGAAACTGCGTCCATCCCTGCCATACCATCCACATCAGGGACTTTTGCGGGATTAACTTCCTGTACTTTATTGTAATATTTCTGAAAGTCACCCAACAGTACATCATCCTGTTCTTCGATCCCACTCACCTCATCAATAAGAGGCGAATCTGTAAATATTTTCTGAGCGATCCTTTTAAACACAGGACCGGTAACATCTGCACCGTAATAGCCTTTCTTGGTGCTGGGTTTATGGATTACTACAATACAAGAATACTTGGGGTCTTCGGCCGGGAAATAACCCGAGAAGGAGGAGATATATTTTTTGTCCTCTTCCCAGCCCGGTAACCAGTATTCTGTTCTTGCGGTTCCGGTCTTTCCTGCCATGGAGAAGTACTCAGAATAAAGACTTTTACCCGTACCACGTTTTACAATGTTGAGCAGTATATCCTGTATCTCCTTCAGGGTCTTATCAGAGCAGATCTTTTCGTTGATGATCTCGGTGTCGAAGGTCTCCACCTCCTGGTTCCAGGCTCGTATTTCCTTAATGAACCTCGGCTTAACCATAACCCCATCGTTGGCGATCGCATTGTAAAATGCCAGAGTTTGTAGCGGGGTTAAACTTAAATTGTATCCATAGGCCATTGATGGGAGCGCATTTTTACTCCACTTGGGATGTCCGGGCCCAGGTATATCAGGTTTTCCTTCCCCTAAAATGGGGATGCCAATCTTGTTATTAAGATTCCAGTTATACAAACGGTTGATAAACTTTTGAGGATCCTTGGAGTAGGCTTCGTCTATAATGGTAGCCAGCCCAATATTGGAAGAAACTTCCAGGGCTTTGGCTGCAGATATCTTTCCGTACCCACCTCGACGGCTGTCGGTAATATTCCGTCCGTAAAAGCGCTTACTTCCATTTTTTGTGTCGATCACGGTGGCCGTATCGATCACCTTGTCTTCCAGTGCGGCCATCATGGCCATTACCTTAAAGGTGGAGCCGGGCTCATGACTTTCACCAACAGCATAGTTTAATTTTTCGTAGTAGGTGCCTTCGGAAGTGCGGCCAAGATTGGAAACCGCTTTAATCTCACCGGTCTTAACCTCCATCACGATAACACAGCCGTGCTCCGCTTCGTAGATCTCCATTTGTTTCAGCAGGGCGTGATGTGCAATATCCTGTATGTTCACATTGATAGTAGACACTACGTCGAAGCCATCCTGGGGTTCGATCTCATTATTATCTGAAACCGGTTTCCATTGCCCTTTTGCGATCTTTTGTTTTAGTCTGCGGCCATTCTTACCCTGAAGATATTGATTGAATGCACCCTCGAATCCTACTTCATAAACTCCGGGTTCGTTGCGCTTCTGACTCCCAACCAGGCGTTCGCCAATTTTCCCCATGGGGTGTTCCCTTACGGTACTTTGATCCATGATAAACCCACCTTTGTATGGTCCTTTTCTGAAAAGTGGAAAGTTTTTAACCTTTATATAATCTGAATAACCCAGATTCTTGGCCACCAGGAGATAGCGATTCTTGTCTGCTCTGGCTTTACGGAATCGCTGCTGGTAATACGAGGCAGGTTTTCCGAACATTTTACTAAGCTCTTTCGACAGCGGAACAAGGTTCTCCTTAAAATCGGTAGATGAGACTGTTACGGCATCAAATCGGATTTCGTATTTAGGAACCGAGGTAGCAAGCAGGCTGCCATCGTCTGCATACACATTACCACGGTTGGCCCTGATCTCGAAATTTTTAGTGGTGTTCCTTTCGGCTAATTCGCGATATTTATCACCCTCCACAAACTGAATGTTCATGAGTTTGAAAGCAACAGCAAACGCGAAGATGAACATACATCCGGCGATAAAGTAGAGGCGGTTCAGTATGTTTTTATCTTCGATGGCCACCCTTTATTCTTTAGTTGTGATTATTCTTATTTTCTGAGGTGGCGTCACCGAGGGTTGTAAACCTCGTGCCGCCATTGCCTTAATGATCCTGCTCTCCAATTTGGTTTGCATGAGTTTCATACGGATATCCACATATTCACTTTTCAATTCCTTTACTTCGTTGTTAAGTTGGGCGATCCTGTGTACCTTTTTATCGGCACTATGAGAGCTCGCGATCATAATGAGCGCTAAAAAGGAGAGAAAAATGATAAAGCGCCAGTTTCGGAAAGCGTCGTCGCTTACCAAAAACTTACCTTTTACCACATTATAAAAACTCTTCTTCATTACAGTTTTTCTGCTATTCTTAGTTTTGCACTTCTTGCCCTGGGGTTTTCAGCTATTTCCGTTTCCGAAGGGATTATAAACTTCCCAACAGGTTTGAATGGCACCTCTGCCTTTCCGAAGACATCCTTCTCGGGTTCTCCTTCAAACATTCCATTTCGCATAAAACGTTTAACCAGTCGGTCTTCCAGCGAATGATAAGAGATCAAACTCAATCGCCCCCCCGGTTTCAGCACTTCATTAGTTTGCAGGAGAAACTCCTTCAGGGCTTCCAACTCCTGGTTAACCTCTATTCGAATTGCCTGATACACTTGCGCCAGGATCTTATTCTCTTTATGCTTCGGAAGAAAACGCCCCAGTGCTCTTTTCAACTGATCACTGCTTTTTATGGGTTCCTCCCCCCTAGCTTCAACGATCATTCTAGCCATCCCGGCCGCACTTCTTAGTTCTCCGTAGTTAGCCAATACCGACCGCAGGCGGTTTTGCTCATAAGTATTGATCACATCATAGGCGGAGAAATCACTGTTCCTGTCCATCCGCATGTCCAGATCGGCTTCAAACCGGGTAGAAAATCCGCGTTCGGCTACATCGAACTGATGAGATGATACCCCGAAATCACCCAGGATCCCATCCACCTGCTTATAACCATAGAAACGTAAGAAGCGCTTGAGAAACCTAAAGTTTTCGTTAATTAACAAAAACCGCGGGTCATCGATAGCATTCTCAAGCGCATCTGTATCCTGATCGAAGGCAATTAGTTTGCCTGTTTCTCCCAGTCGTTTTATTATTTCCCTTGAATGTCCGCCGCCGCCAAAAGTAACATCCACGTAAACCCCTTCAGGTTGGATGTTTAACCCGTCTACCGTTTCTTTAAGTAGTACCGGTTTATGATATTCCATGGTCTGCATTGCTTGCATCGCCCATTACATCTTCAGCCAGATCTGCAAAATCGTTGGCAGCGTCATCTATGGCTTGTTCATATTTTTGTTTATCCCAGATTTCGACGATATTGATCGCAGAAGAGATCACAACGTCTTTATCCATCCCTGCAAAAGACGCCAGGTCTTTTGGTATATTCAACCTTCCTGTGGCATCCAGTTCTACTGTTTTCACACCTGCCGTAAACCGTCTTATAAAATCGTTGTTCTTCCTGTTGAATCTGTTCAGCTCACCCATCTTTCGCATTAGTGCCTGCCATTCGTCCATAGGATACAATTCAAGGCAGGGCTGAAAAACAGCACGCTTAATAACAAAACCGTTCTGGGCTACTGTTGCCAATTGCTTTTTCAAAGCAGCCGGCACCATAACACGCCCCTTTACATCGGCTTTGCATTCGTATGTACCTATTAGATTGAGCATTAGGAGAATCTGGTTTCGCTAGTAATAAATTCAAATATATATAACTTTTACCACTTTTTACCACTTTTTACCACATTGTTGATAAGTTTTGACACCTTATCCCCGCATTTATCTTATATAGCTGATTTTGTGTGCTTTACATCTGGTTTTACAGCCTTCTTCAACCTATGTTAGCTATATACTAAGACACCATATGATCTAAAATTGATACTGAAAAGGGAAGTTGAAAACCCTCGTACAGTTCAACTATTTTTGTGTATTTTAGCGATTGTTAACCGAGTGACCGAATGTCAAACCACTTACGCGAAGAAGGCAAATTCAAATATCTTGAGGTAGGAGAAGGAACTCCCATTATAGTGCTACACGGGCTCATGGGTGGGCTAAGTAACTTTGATGGCGTGACCGAATTTTTCCCGGCAAAAGGTTACCAGATCCTCATCCCGGAATTACCTATTTATACCATGCCTATTCTAAAAACCAATGTAAAGAAGTTTGCAGAATACGTAGCCCAATTTATCGACCATAAAGGGTTCGAAAATGTGATCTTGTTAGGAAATTCCCTGGGCGGACATATAGGTTTACTCTGTACTAAATTATACCCTAAGAAGGTAAAAGCATTGGTGATCACAGGCAGCTCCGGGCTCTATGAGAGCGCTATGGGAGAGAGTTATCCGAAACGAGGCGACAGGGACTATATTCAGAAGAAAGCCGAAAATGTGTTCTACGATCCCAAGGTTGCCACCAAAGAGATCGTAGATGAGGTTTACGCCTCCGTAAACGATCGCAATAAACTAATACGTACCTTATCTATCGCCAAAAGTGCGATACGGCACAATATGTCTAAGGATCTCCCAAAAATGAACACCCCTACCTGTATCATTTGGGGGAAACAAGACAATGTCACTCCTCCTGAAGTGGCAGAAGAATTTCACGAGCTGCTCCCGGATTCGGATCTGTTCTGGATAGACAAATGCGGTCATGCCGCTATGATGGAACACCCCGATGAGTTTAACGACTTATTATACGCCTGGCTGCAGGAGCGCGGATTTTAAACCCAACAGCATGAAGATCGTTTCGGCAGAATTTATAATGAGCAATAGCGATGTGGCTAAGTGCCCCAAGAATAAATTGCCCGAATATGCATTCATTGGCCGAAGTAACGTAGGGAAATCCTCCCTTATCAATATGCTGATGCAACGAAAAAACCTGGCAAAAACTTCAGGCAGGCCCGGGAAGACCCAGCTCATTAACCATTTTCTCATTAACGATAACTGGTATCTCGTCGATCTGCCCGGATACGGCTACGCCCGTGTATCGAAAAAGGACAAAAAGACATTTCAGAAATTCATCACCCAGTATTTTCAGAAACGAAAACAATTGGTCTTAGGATTCGTACTAATTGATTGCAGGCACGAACCTCAGCCGATCGATCTGGAATTTATGCAATGGCTGGGTGAGAATCAGCTGCCGTTTGCCATCGTTTTTACCAAAGCAGATAAATTAAAACCTAACGCCCTTAAGGCCAACATCGAAGCCTACCAAAAAAAACTATTGGAGACCTGGGAAACAATTCCCACATACTTCATTACTTCCTCCAGTAAGGGCTATGGAAGAGATCAGCTATTAGATTATATCGATGCGATCAATAAAGAGGTAAACGATCTTGGATCAGTTTAATCAATACCTGTGGCGAATGTAAAGCTTCAAATTCTTCGGAAGTAATAAATAATTCCAGTTTATTTTCATTTTGTATCAGCACAACCGGAAAATTGTACTTCGGAAGCCATTTGGAGCGAAACTCCTTCTTAAATTCATCCTTGTGAAGAAAACGCATGTTCACATTAGAATTCTTCCTGAACTCCTTCCAGATATTTCGTTCTGTAAAGGCGCCAAAAGTAAGTTCACATAATTTACAATCGTAGGTGGAAGGACTCAGGATCTTATGCATACTATCCAGCACAGCGTTGGCTCTACCTGCATTCGCATTGTATACAAAGAGTAGCTGCATTAATCTTTTTTCAGCTCTAGTTTTTCGGCAAAATAATCGCAAAAATCGCGCATGGTAGCAGCCATCTTTTCGTCGCCGGTAGCCCGTTGAAAAGTGTGCGACATAGCCATTAGGGTTTGATGAAAAAAGACATTCATTTCGTCCAGCGGCATATCCTTGGTCCAGAGGTCGATACGAAGTGCCTCTTTGGCCGTATGATCCCATACTGAAAGCAACATCGCTTTAGATGGGCTGTTATCCACACCTCCGTCCGGTGCAGACCATGATAAGGATTCCGGGATCTTGTTCTCGTCAAGGCTTACATTTATTTTTATTTCTGAAGTATTTGTTGCCATTATTTCGCGGGTTTGTATTTTGATTTTTTAAAGATCTCCTCTGGTGAAATGATCATGAGCTGGGCTACGGAAGTATCGTTGTTCTCCATATAGGAACGTACAATCTGCCAGCCGATAAATCTACCGATCATCCCGGGTGATTCGTTGTCAATTTCCAGGTAAAATTTAGAAAATGGGGCTGGGTTGATAAATCGGGGAGGTAATTTAACGTCTGTACTGTACAAAAGTTCTCGTTCAACAAAATATCGCCAGATCTCAATCTCATTATCGTGTGCCCATTGCATTTCTTCTTCGGTGTAGCCAATTCTTTCCGCCTCCGAAACTTCGGGCAGCCAAATATCCTTTAAGTATAGTTCTTTACCAAAATAGATCATTTGCGATAGCAGATCACGCTTTCTGGGGATACTAATTAGTTGCCTTGCATACGAAGTAGCCACATCCGGCCCAATCTGTGAAGGCTTTAAATTCTTAGCCACATAGCGCTTTATCCCGGTGTAAAATTCGTGGTCCTCCCCTAAATAGGTGTCCAGGCCCAGCACGAGCAAACTATCTGCAACGATCGCTTTATTCTGGTAATCCACATCTGAAGTAACTGTTACCACTGTGGGTGCCTCGAATTCGGGGAAGTAATATTCTATATGCTGAAACAAAGGAACCAACTGATCTTCTATATAAGCTTCGGTAGGAAAAACCTGTTCCACGGCATCACTAAGCTGGCGTTGCAGGGTATCCTGCATTCTCCCTACCCATACACTGTCGTGAAATTGCTCGGGAAAGAACACCGGATATTTCTTCTTTAGGGATGGCAATTCACTTATGCTGGCGGCCGCAAATTCCTTATCGAAACGAAGGATCTCAATATCCATTGGGATCCCTTCAATTTCCTTTTCTATATTACTCTTTCTATCGCAGGATGCCATGAATAGCACCACTATAAACAATAAAAAATACCTCATTCTGATCAGCTTTGAAATTGTTTAACGTCTACCGTTTTTATAAATTTTCTAATTGCCTTACTTTTGTGTGGCAAAGTTATCACTATAAACCCACAATACCCATTTTATGCAGACCGAAAAAGTTGTAGACCATATTGTAAACTGGTTGAAGGATTATGCAACCAATGCCCATATGAAAGGGTTTGTAATTGGTATTAGTGGAGGGATAGATTCGGCGGTAACTTCTACTTTATGTGCCCGTACAGGACTGGAACTCCTATGCCTCGAAATGCCCATTCATCAGGCACCGTCTCAGGTGAGTCGTGCCTTGAATCATATTGACTGGCTTCAAAAGAACTATACCGATGTTTCTATGATCAAGGTGGACCTTACCCCTGTTTTTGACGGCCTACTAGCTGCTCTACCCCCGGTTGAAAACGAAGAATCACGGTTTATGTCGCTGGCAAACACAAGAGCTCGCCTTCGAATGACGAGTTTATACTACTTTGCCGCCCTTAAAAAATACCTGGTGGCAGGTACGGGAAACAAAGTGGAAGACTTTGGTGTGGGATTCTTTACCAAATATGGTGACGGAGGAGTAGACCTTAGTCCCATAGCAGACCTTATGAAGAGTGAAGTCTACGAAATTGCGCGGTTTTTAGGGATAAACCAGGAGATCATAGACGCTGCTCCCACCGATGGACTTTGGGGCGATAACAGAACCGATGAGGATCAGATAGGAGCAAGTTACGACGAACTGGAATGGGCTATGAAAATGCAAGATGCCGGGAAGGATAATTCGCATTTTGAAGGTCGAAAAAGGGAGGTAATGTCTATCTATTTAAGACTCAATAAAGCCAATCAACACAAAATGGTGCCTATTCCGGTATGCGAAATACCGGCCCAACTGAAAAATTAAGTGCATTCAACGAGTTTTTTTTACGTTGAACGAAATTTCCTAACAAGCAAAATTCTTTTCTTTAGTTTTGATTTGTAGTATTTGTATTACAAAAACCTCACACTTCTAACAAATATATTTGTTGCAGGTGTCTTTGAAAAAGACCGAATTGGAAATGAAGAAAATATTTATCGCCGATCATCATCCGGTTACAAGAAAGGGGATCGCTTGTATGCTGAAAAAGAACGATAATTTCGAGATTATCGGGAAGGCTAATAACGGAGATGAACTGTACAAGAGCTTACAGGAAGAAAAACCCGATATCCTTATCATGGAGATCGACATGCCCCATATTAATGGAATCAATGCCTTGAGGGGTATTAAAACGGAATTCCCGGAAGTTAGAGTACTTATTTTCTCTACACATCCGGAGGAGATCTACGCTTTGCGTTCCATAAAGTCCGGTGCCGCAGGTTATGTCCCCAAAACCGCCTCCACAAAAGTGTTCCTAAAAGCATTAAAACAGATCGCTAAAGGTGGCATCTTCCTCAACGAAGATCTTACCTCAACGTTCACCAGCCGCAATGTTGGTGAAACCAGTGCCATTAGCCGATATAAAAAATTGTCATCTCGAGAGATCGAAGTGCTTAACCTGTTATCCAGCGGAAAACGCAATAAGGATATCGCGAACGCACTTAACATAAATGAGAAAACAGTTAGCACCTATAAAACCAGGTTGCTTAAAAAATTGAAAGTAGACAATCTGGCCGATCTAATCCATCAGTCCAGAATGTTTCAATTTGGATAATTATAGCACTCGCCTAAGTTTCTCGGATAGCACATCTCTCAGGATGGTATAATCACTTATATTTTCCAGAACAGTTTTGTCCTCATACTCCCCGTTTTTCAGTGGACTTTTAGATAGTTCGGCTATCTTCGATGTAACGAGGTGCCTTCTTAAATTGAGTATCGTTTCACTTACCACCTGTGAAATAGCATGCTTTTTCTCTTTTACATAGATCTCTTTTCGTTCCCAATTGTGAAGACTGTATTTTTCTTCCTCCATAAGTATATGAGTAACTGTTTCGGCTTTTTCCGGTTGTAACTGATTTACCAGTGCATCTATCTTGAGATCCTGCTCCCGGTTTAATTTATTGATGATCTCATAATACAACTCCCTAAAATCCTCGTTCATAAATTCGATCTCGTCATCCTGAAGATCCAAATAGATCTTTTCATAGACTTTTGTTCGCATTTTTTCCGGGGTAAATGCAATCTCACCCTCTTCATTGGCTTCCAGGATCAGGTCGTCGAATTCTTCTTCCTCGGTACCGTAGAGTAAGAGAAGTTCGATGATCTTCCGTTCCAGTTCAAACTGTATATCTATTTTCTGAACAGCCTGGCGTTCGGCAGGCACAATACCCATCGTTTCAAGCGGTGGTTGTGAAGTTCGTTTTGAGGCTTCTCTTTTTTCTTTCTGAAGGAGTTGCGCCAGGGTATTGAATAGAACTTCTTCAGAAATATCCATGATCCTCGAGCATTCCTTGATGTATACCTCCTGTTTGATCACATCGGGTATCTTCGAAATACTTACTACCATATCCCTGATGGTGTCTGCCTTTTTTATAGGATCGTTTTTCGCTTCCGAAGCCAACAAAGAGGCCTTGAAGCTTATAAAATCCTTAGAGTGCTCTTCCAGGTAGGATCGCAGCATTTCGAGCGAATTCTCGCGTGCAAAACTGTCTGGGTCCTCCCCCTCGGGGAAGGTGCAGATCTTCACATTCATTCCCTGTTCCAGGATTAGGTCTACTCCTCGTAAGGAAGCCCTCAAACCGGCAGCATCCCCATCAAACAATACGGTGATATTCCGGGTGAGCCTGTTGACAAGTCTTATCTGTTCCGGTGTTAGAGCCGTACCTGAAGAGGAAACCACATTTTCAATCCCGGTTTGATGGAACTGGATAACGTCTGTATATCCTTCCACCAGGAAACAATTATCTTCTTTGGCAATTGCCTGCTTAGCCTGGTAAATACCATACAGAACTTTACTCTTGTGGTAAATATCGCTCTCAGGAGAATTAAGGTATTTGGCCGCTTTCTTATCACTGCTTAAAATCCTGCCACCGAAGCCCAGTACCCGGCCACTCATGCTTTTTATGGGAAACATCACCCTTCCTTTAAACCGATCGAATTGCTTTTCTTCTTTTACAATTGTGAGGCCGGTTTTCTCGAGAAACTCCAGCTTATATCCTTTTTTAATGGCCGTATCGGTAAAGGCACTCCACTGGTTTGGAGAATATCCTAATTCGAACTTTTTAATGGTTTCATCGGTAAAACCACGCTCTTTGAAATACGTAAGCCCGATCGCCTTTCCTTCTTCGGTTTTATGCAGTGCAGACACAAAATAATCCTTGGCATACTCACTAACCAGGTACAAACTTTCCCGTTCGTTCGCCAGCTCCTTCTGCTCATCGGTTTGCTCTGTTTCATCTATTTCTATCCCATACTTCTTTGCCAGATACCGGATGGCTTCGGGATACGTAAAATGCTCGTGTTCCATAAGAAAGGCAACCACATTTCCCCCTTTTCCACTACTAAAGTCCTTCCATATCTGTTTTACCGGAGAAACCATGAAGCTGGGCGTTCGCTCATCGGTAAAAGGGCTAAGACCTTTAAAGTTACTCCCCGATTTCTTCAATTGAACAAAATCGCCTATTACCTCCTCTACACGGGCGGTTTCAAACACATTATCTATGGTTGTTTTTGAGATCAATGGGAGAAAATCTGACTTCAGTAAAAATACTATTATTTTAAGTTTTCAGCATTAAAAAAAGGCCTCATTAATGAAGCCTTTTTACAATTTCAGGGAATAATGCCTATTCCAGGTCGAAACGCAATCCTAGGGATATATTACGTTGTTCAATCGGGTTATCCTTAAAAATGGTATTGAGATCGTATTTTGCGTAAAGACCTACATCTCCCCAGCCTACATACGCACTTACGCCATAGATAAAATTGTTAGTATTGAAATCACCTTTTTCCTTTCGATCTACCTCCTGGCCCATATCGTCGAACCTTAACTTTTGGCGACTCCCCAACTTAAGCCCTGCATAACCTCCAAGTCCTACTTTTATTTTATTATGTGTGGAATATCTAAAGTAGGTGTCCTTCTCTATCTTCTTTGAGGGACCAAACTCAAAATGTACAGGGATAACCAGGTTGTCGAGACGAAATTTAGATTTATCCAGATCCAGGTCGAAGGTTTGCAACTCGGTTTGAGAGCCTGTATCTACAAAATATTGATTGTCCTTAGGTTTCAGGCCATTAAATTGAAATGAAAATCCGTATTTTACCCGTAGCCAGTTGCTTTCCTTAAAGACTCGCGTTTTCCAGGCCCAGCCTAGTTCGGCAAAACGGCTGCCACCCACTTTATACACATCATCCCCTAATTTCCCATCAACAATTACATTGTTTAAACCAAAAGCCAGCACAAAATCACTGGTGGTACGTCTATCGAATTGCCTAGCCCTGTTTTGCTTGCCAATGAAGATAAACGAATTGTCGTTGTCTTCACCAGAACCAATCTCGATAACAAACCTGTCACCATCATCATTCAGGATCGTTGCATCATCGTTGCGCTTTAAAAGCTCGATCTTATTATCGATAATAGCCAGGCGGTTCTCAATATTAAGCGCGTGTTTTTCGGCTATTTTTTGCTTGAGTTCGTTTGCCTCTGCCTGGCTGATCTGTTCCAATTCCAATCGTTGATTGATCCCTTCCACAGAAGCTTTCAAGGCATCCTTTTCTTCTTCAATAATTCGATCTTTAGTGGCTTCCAATACTTCGATCTTGCTTAAGATTTCAGAGTCCTGGGCTTGAATTGAAGCCATACCCAGTAACCACACCGTAATTACGGTGCAAAAAGTAATTAGTTTCATAAGTGTTCAGATTTTTTTCCCCACTTTGCGGGGAGTGATTGATGAATAAATATTAATTGTTACGCTCCGCCACAGCGGTCCTAATTTTCTTATAACCATCGCCAAGAGCATCGAAGACCTTATCCCTAAAACTTCGCTCCAGTTCGAACTCTACATCCTCAAGTAGTGCTGCAGCATCTACCTTGTTGTTTTGTGAGTTCAATATTCGTTGCTTGCTTATCTGGCGTTGTGCCTGTTTCAGTAGCTCATCGATCTCTTCAGGCGAAACCGTATTATTAGCTTTTACCCTGTTTTCTACTTCGGCTACCACCTCATTGACCTTATTCTTCATAAAATCGTCATTCGTCATGGGTTGTTCCGGCCTCAGTTCATTCTCCTTGTTTATTTTCTCTTTCGGTACGTTAGTAACGACGGCCTCATTATTAGTGTTGGTTGGGTCCACTTTAGCCAGGTATTCTTTCTTATTTTCGTTCTTTTCAATCTTTGGGATTTCCTTAATCACGGGATTTTCCAATTTTATTTCTTCGGAAGCGATCTCTCCCTGAGCGTTGTCCGGCACTGCAATGAACTTGTTCGAACTATCCTCGGGCTGGATATTGGGCAATTCTTCCGAACTATCTTCTACCAGTTCATTGCCACTAGCAATCCCATTATTATTCAGGAAAACAGCTGCAAGGATAAGTAAGCCTGTAAAACCTGCAGCAATCGCAAACCAGGTTGTACGGTTCATTTTTGATCTTTCCGGATTGCCAAGACGTGCATCCAACTTCTCCCAGGCATCTGCAGAGGGTTGTATTTCCCTCTCCTGTAACTTTTCCCTGATATTATCTTCTATCTTAATGGGTGCCATAGCTTGTATTATTTTGTTTATTAATCATTACCTGAAGCATGCTCCTGGCTTTCGATAATTGCGATTTGGACGTTCCTTCACTTATTTGAAGTAATTCGGCAATCTCGCTGTGTTTGTAGCCTTCAACAACATACAGTACAAATACTGTTTTATAACCGTCGGGTAGCGCATCTATGAGCTTCTGAATCTCCTCTGCTTCCAATTCCGAATCCATATAAGCCGAATGCTCAAGAGAGTTTTCGATCACCGATTCGTCCTGAAAATTGAGTTTCTTTTGCCGGCGTAATTCAGAAAGTGATTCGTTCACCATGATCCTCCTTATCCATCCTTCAAAGCTTCCATTTCCAGAGTAGGTTTCTATCTTATTAAAGACCTTAAAAAACCCACTCAACATAACCTCTTCAGCCAGATCCCCATGTTTTATATATTGTCTGCAAACACTGAGCATCTTGGGCGCAAACATTTCAAACAATTCATGTTGTGCTTTCCTATTACCCCTGGCTACATTTTTTATAAGGGTACTGTAATTTTTATGTAATGAGATCAGCTTCAAGTTATGCTACGCAGGTTGTTTCATTTATATAGACGCTATTATTTTTCTAAGGGTTGCCTGAAGGTAGAAAAATATGTAAAAAGAGTGTTTTATTAATTCAAACAAGAACTATATCCCCATCTTATTTCTTACGGTCGATCACGTAATTCACCATTAGTTCGAGAGACGATCTGTATTCAGATTCGGGATAGGATGCCAGCAGTTCCAGTGCACGGCGCCGATAATCTTTCATTTGCTCGATGGCATATTCTAATCCACCTTTTTCTTTTACAAAGGCAATTACTTCCTTAACTCTCTTACGATCCTTGTTGTGATTCTTTACCGAATTGATCAACCATCTTTTTTCTTCTGAAGTAGCTTTATTGATGGCATGAATTAGTGGAAGGGTCATTTTCTTCTCCTTGATGTCGATCCCCGTAGGCTTTCCTATTTTGTCGTCGCCATAATCGAAAAGGTCATCCTTGATCTGAAAAGCCATGCCAATCAATTCTCCAAATTCTCTGGATTTCTCAACCTCCGAAGCCGGAGCGTTTACAGACTGTGCCCCCATGGCACAACAGGCCGCGATAAGGGTTGCGGTTTTCTGGCGGATGATCTCGAAGTATACATCTTCCGTAATGTCCAGCGATCTGGCTTTTTCGATCTGTAATAGTTCACCTTCGCTCATCTCACGAACCGCCACCGATATAATCTTTAATAGATCGAAATCATCATTGTCGATAGATAAAAGCAAACCTTTGGAAAGCAGGTAGTCCCCCACCAGCACGGCGATCTTGTTCTTCCACAACGCATTGATAGAGAAGAATCCTCGTCTTCTATTACTGTCGTCCACTACATCATCGTGTACCAGCGTGGCTGTGTGTATAAGTTCAATCACTGAAGCACCCCTGTAGGTGCGTTCGTTTACCTCGCCATTGTTGTTCATTTTCGCAATGAGGAAAACAAACATCGGACGCATTTGCTTCCCTTTCCTGTTTACAACATAATGTGTGATCCTGTTAAGTAGAGAAACTTTTGAAGACATAGCCCCAGAAAACTTTTTCTCGAAAAGTTCCATTTCGTTCTCAATTGGTAACTTTATTTGAGAGACTATCTTCATTAGTGGGTAAATGTACTAATTTTTAAGACTGGGATTGCTACGACTTATTCGCCAATTGCCCACAGGCGGCATCTATATCCTTACCTCGGCTTCTCCTTATAGTGACGGGAATTCTGTTTGCCTCAAGGCCTGTGATGTAACGATCGATGGCGTCGTTATCTGCCTGCTGAAATTCACCGTCGTCAATAGGGTTATATTCAATTAAATTCACCTTACTTGGGGCAGCTTTGCAAAATTCGATAAGGGCTTTTATGTCTTCATCATTGTCATTGATACCTTTCCATACCACATACTCGTAGGTGATCCTTTTATTGGTTTTTTCGTACCAGTAGATGAGAGAATCTTTTAGATCTGTAAGAGTGAATTGCTTGGCGAAAGGCATAATCTTTTCCCGCTTTTCCTGAATTGCCGAATGCAGCGATACCGCCAGGTTGAATTTCACCTCATCATCGGCCAGTTTTCGGATCATTTTCGGAACTCCGGAGGTGGATACCACTATACGTTTTGGCGACATCCCCAGGCCTTCTACCGAGGTGATCTTTTCAATGGATGCCAGCACGTTCTTATAGTTCATCAACGGCTCTCCCATTCCCATAAAAACAATATTGGACAACGGCCGGTTATGATATAGGCGACTTTCCTTGTCGATAGCCACCACCTGGTCGTAGATCTCATCAGGGTTGAGATTTCGCATTCGTTTTAGACGGGCTGTGGCACAGAATTTACAATCCAGACTGCATCCTACCTGGGAAGAAACACAGGCTGTAGTACGGGAACTTGTAGGGATAAGAACAGACTCTACTATCAATCCGTCGTGCAATTTTACCGCGTTCTTGATAGTACCGTCATTACTTTTCTGAATACTATCTACCTCTATATGATTGATCACAAAATGCTCCTCCAGTTGAGAACGGGTGGTTTTGGAGATATTCGTCATATCCTCGAAGCTATGGATCCCTTTATTCCACAACCATTCGTACACCTGGTCCCCACGAAACTTCTTGTCGCCCATTTCAACAAAAAACTCCTGAAGCTGCTCTTTAGACAATGCCCTAATATCTTTTTTCACTGTTTCCATCCGCATGCAAAAATACCATATAATAGTGTACCATGAAACTATGGAGGATAAACTGAAAAAGAAAAGAGAAAGATTAGAATATTATCGGTTGATAATGATCTTTTTTGTGATATCAGCTCCACTGTCCTCATCTATCAAGTGAAGAAAATAGATACCTCTAGCATAAGACTCCACATTGAAAGTATTCATAGTATTAGAGAATGATCCTATGGATAGCTGTTTACCGGTTACCGTATAAAATCTGTAGACCAGATTTGGATAACGAGAGTTCATAATGGTTATCTCTGTGGATGCCGGATTAGGGTATATTTGCAGTTGTCCGGTAAGTTCAATATCCGGAACACTTAAGATATTCTGCATACTGTCCATGGTAGTTTGCCCGGTACCGGCCGGATCCAGCCAATCCATCAATCGGCTTTGTGGGTCTGAAGCCGCAGCCCACGACACTGCAAACCGGCCATAAATATCGTAATCGCCATTGTTTTGGGTTCCTTCGCAAAACGATTGTCCGGCATATAGCTGACCAATGATCCTGCCTTCTTCATTAAATAAAGGAGAACCAGATGACCCGCTCTCGGTGGTACCAATCTCCCAGCCGTCGCCATTCCCCACCGAAACTCCTTTTATGAGCCACACCTCGGTACCATTGGCATTTTCTTTTATAGCACCGCTGTCATCCCTGCAAATTTTCATGATATCCCCATTGGGGTGATGTATACCTACTTCAAAGACGGGGAGATCGTCTGTATTATCCCAACCCGCAAAGGTAACATCCCAGGAGCCCGGTATTCTGTTATATAATTCCACGAGCGCAAAATCGCTTTCATTGTTATTCGCCCTTAGTTCGGCTCCACTCATGGTAAAATTAGACTGGATATCTTCACTATTGTCTGCTGTACCACAAACAGGATCGGGGCTCACCCAATTAAACCTAATAGACCAGAGCGCGGGATCGCTATTTTCCAGGCAGTGATTACCAGTCAATAAATATGGAGTTTTATCCTGGGCGGTATTATTCATCAGTGCAGCCGAACATAGATATCCATTCCCCAGGTTAAGCAGGGTTACCGCTTTTTTCACCAGGTCCTTTTTACTGTCGAAATCTGCTCCAATAGAGCAATTCACATCGTAGTTACAATCACCCGAATCGTTCAGGCCTCGCATTCCTTCCACCAGGCTGTTTATCTTTCCAAGCCTGTAGCCATGAATTAATCCTTCTATCTTTAAACTGGCCTCTTCTGTCACGAAAGCAGGCTGATAATATTCTATCCAGATGATATCTCCCATCACAAACCACGAACCCAGCCGTTTATTAGGCCTGTTGGTGGCTTTAGAGTATGTTTTTGAAACATCGGTACGATCGTCGTTGAACAGGTGTAATCTTCCACCATCGGGAATATAAAACTGGTCAAAATTCACACTAAGACTTATCGCCCTGGGAGATTGAATGGCCAGCTGCCATATTTTATCACCATTGGGTAATTCTATAAGAGTACCCTCCTCTTTTATGTCGAGTTGCAGGCTTCTTTCAACTCCATAACGCCATGGAAGACTTTTATCCCTGTCGTTAATAAGATCCTGTTGCTGAATTTCATACAGATCTATGGGTGGTAAGACTATTGGAGTAGTTCTGGTTTGAATATTTTGTTCCCAACTAACCGGTAAATAGTTGCCTCCATCCTGCGCATAGGATGAAATAATGATGGCAAAAAAGAAAAAGTATAGTAAAACTTTTTTCATTTAAGGTATTGATTAGTTGCACTATAAGTATACTAAAATACCTTTTTATTTTGATTTTAAGAAATAGAAACTACAGAATACAAAAAAACCCGATGAGAATCGGGTTTTAAAGCGTTTAGATGATCAACATTGCATCACCGTAGGTATAGAACCTGTATTTTTCTTTAATCGCCTCTGCGTAGGCTTCCTTTATAAATTCGTGCCCGGCAAAAGCCGCCACCATCATAAGTAAGGTGGACTTTGGCGTGTGAAAGTTCGTGACCATACTGTTGGCGATACTGAAATCGTAAGGCGGGAATATAAATTTATTCGTCCAGCCACTATACGCATTCAGTGTATTGTTAGACGAAACAGAGCTTTCCAGCGCCCTCATCACTGTAGTTCCTACCGAGCAGATCCTTCTTTTCTGAACGATCCCGGTGTTAATAGTATCTACAGCCTTCTGCGGGATAATAATTTCTTCCGAATCCATTTTATGCTTGGAGAGATCTTCAACCTCAACAGGACTAAAGGTGCCTAATCCTACGTGTAAGGTCACTTCAGCAAAATTTACCCCTTTTATCTCAAGGCGCTTTAGCAGGTGCTTCGAAAAATGTAGGCCTGCCGTTGGAGCCGCTACTGCACCTTCTTCCTTCGCAAAAATGGTTTGGTATCGCTCGGCATCTTCAGGCTCCACCTCTCTCTTTATATATTTTGGTAAGGGAGTTTCTCCCAGTTCGGTGAGTTTGTTCCTAAACTCTTCGTAGGATCCATCGAATAAGAAACGTAGAGTACGCCCTCTGGAGGTGGTATTATCGATAACCTCTGCCACTAAGGATTCGTCTTCCCCGAAATACAACTTATTCCCAATACGGATCTTTCTGGCCGGGTCTACAAGTACGTCCCATAGCCTTGTTTCGGGGTTAAGCTCTCTAAGAAGAAATACTTCAATTCGCGCTCCGGTCTTTTCCTTATTCCCGAATAATCGGGCAGGAAACACCTTTGTATTGTTTAAGACAAGCACATCTTCTTCCTCGAAATAATCGATTAGATCCTTGAACATTTTATGTTCAATACTGTGATCTGCCCGGTTTAATACCATTAGCCTTGCCTCGTCCCTGTTAGGAGCCGGATATTCTGCTAATAATTCGGCTGGAAGATTAAAATTGAAATTGGAGAGTTTCATTCCCATAGAACTGCGGTTTTATTGTAAAAGCTGCAAATATACAATCTCAGAACAGGGGTTGTCAAGTAAATCGGGATTTATCTTTTAATTTCATAGGTAATCCCAACGGCAGTCATAGCTTCCCAAAAGGATGGAAATGATTTAGACACCACTTCGGGTTCTTCAATACTTATTTTTTCTTTAAATGCGAGGGGTGCAAATGCCATTGCCATCCTGTGATCGTTATACGTTTTTATGGAGATTCCGGAATTTATTGCTTCGGAAGGGGATAATTGCAACAAATTGTCTGTGATCTGCACCGTTGCACCTAATTTTTGCATTTCTGTCTGTAAGGCCACCAAACGATCTGTTTCTTTGATCTTAAGCGTGTGCAACCCTGAAAGCTTACACCCTATTCCTAATCCGAAACAACTCACAGCAATAGTTTGTGCAATATCCGGGGTTTTGGCCAGGTCCAGTTCTAAATGCTTCGGAAGTGAAATATCTTTTTTTGAAAGCGTAATACTGGATTCGGCACTATTAAATCTGGTCTCCACCCCAAGTTTTTCGTAAATATGAACCAAATTCGAGTCTCCCTGAAGGCTCTCTTTCTTATAATTTTTCAAGGTTATTGAAAGGCCTTCGGAAAGAGCCACTGCGCTGTAAAAATAGGACGCCGAACTCCAGTCCGATTCTACCGTGAACTTACTTTCCACTGGAATATCAAGCGGTTCTACGGTGATACAGTTTTCAGAAAAAATAACAGAACAACCAAGTTGTTGCAGCAACTGGCATGTCATATCTATATACGGCCTGGAAGTGATCATCCCACGCATTCTAATGGTCAATCCATCCGAAAGTGAAGGCGCGATAAGTAATAAGGCCGAAATATACTGACTACTAGTCCCGGCTGCGATCTCTATCTCTCCCGATCTCAAGGTGGTTCCGGTTATTTGCAGTGGTGGATACCCTTCTTCCCCCTTGTAATCGATCTTAGCACCCAGATCCCGGAGAGCGTCCACCAGTAGTGAAACCGGCCGTTGTTTCATACGTTCGCTTCCGGTAAGCACTACTTTTCTACCTTGTTGAGCAGAAAAATAGGCAGTTAAAAACCGCATAGCTGTACCTGCGTGATGTATGTCTATTAGCTCACTGTCCCTGTTTTTAAGAGCCTGTTGTAGCAACTGCGTATCGTCACTGTTGGAGAGATTTCCTATTTCAATTTGAGGAAACAGCGCCTGAAGGATCAATAATCGGTTAGATTCGCTTTTAGAACCTGTTACCTCTATATGAGCATGTTCTATGGCGGCAGCGCTATCATGGCTAAGAGCAGCTATCATTTTTTAAGGTCTTCTTTCTTCAGTTTGGCCCTAAACTTTCCGAAGGTTACAAAGAAACCGTACACCAGTCCGGCAGCTAGAATCCCCAATAAGAAGAAAAGCGGGTTTTGTTCGGTGAAATACGCCATGGAAAATCCTTCTATCGCCCATTTTATGATCATAAATAAAATGGCAAAGGCCAGTGCCAAAGATACCACCGATCTCCAAAATCCTTTTTGAGCAAGTACGCGCTTAAACATCAGTTTAGTTTTTTATTTCCGTGATGGCGATCGTGATCGCGTTTTGTCTTCTTTTCTAATTTTTTGTTGAAGGCCGCCTCCAGGTCGATCCCGGTCTGATTGGCCAGGCAAAGTACCACAAAAACCACATCTGCCAATTCTTCCCCCAGATCTTTGCTCTTGTCACTCTCTTTTTCGCTTTGTTCACCATACCTCCGGGCGATGATCCTCGCAACTTCTCCCACTTCTTCGGTTAACTGGGCCATATTGGTCAATTCGTTAAAATAACGTACCCCATGGTCTTTTATCCATGTATCGACGGCTAATTGGGAGTGTTTCAGGTTCATGATCCGGTTTTTTTATGATATTAACTTTTACAATGAATATTTAATTCGAAGGTAAGATTTTTGCTTTATAATTTTCCCACTTCAGTTATTTAGAAGACTAACCAATCCACTCCTATTCTTTTAACTTCGTGTCTATCACAATAGTGACAGGCCCGTCATTAACAAGACCTACATCCATCATTGCTCCAAATTCGCCGGTTTGCACATTTTTCCCTAAATGGGTACTCATTTCGGCCACAAATGCCTCGTACAAGGGAATCGCAGTTTCCGGCCTGGCGGCCTTTATAAATGATGGCCGATTGCCTTTTTTTGTACTCGCGTGCAGGGTGAACTGGCTCACCACAATTATATCTCCCTTCGTCTCAAGGATACTTAAGTTCATGGCGTTATTTTCATCCGAAAAGACCCTCAACCTCGCGATCTTAGCGGCCAGCCAATCGATATCCTCTTGCTTATCTTCGTTCTCAATTCCCAGTAAGACCAGAAATCCCGGCCCAATCTGAGATATCACCTTCCCCTCCACGCGTACCGATGCTTCCTTGACTCTCTGAACTACTGCTCTCATAAAAATAAATTAACGATATGTATCTTCTTCCCCGGATAGAATCTGTGTATAACTCTTATAGCGCGACCAGGCAATATCTTCCGCTTCCAGCGCTCCTTTTACCGCACATTGTGGTTCTTCAAGATGAAGGCAATTATTAAATTTACAGTGCTGTTTCAACTCGAAAAACTCGGGAAAATAATCTCCTAATTCTTCCTTATCCATTTCTACTACCCCAAAACCCTTTATCCCGGGGGTGTCTATGATCTTAGCCCCGAATGAAAGATCGTACATCTCGGCAAAAGTAGTGGTGTGCTGGCCCTGCTGATGCTGCTCTGATATCTCGGAGGTTTTTATATTTAAGCCTGGTTCGAGGGTGTTGATCAGGGTGGATTTCCCTACACCACTATGACCCGAAAACATACACACCTTACCTTTCATCAGCGCTTTAACTTTGTCGATATTCTTCCCGGTGGCTGCCGAGATCCCAACGCAGGTATATCCAATTTTCCGATACAAAGCTGCGAGATACTTCATTTCAAGCAGTTCTTCTTCCGTGCTTCTGTCGGTTTTAT
The DNA here is from genome assembly GCF_002966125.1 of Pukyongia salina. Taxonomy (GTDB): domain Bacteria; phylum Bacteroidota; class Bacteroidia; order Flavobacteriales; family Flavobacteriaceae; genus Pukyongia; species Pukyongia salina. The sequence continues at coordinate 1,867,276 of NZ_CP027062.1, read as the reverse complement.
TAAACAACAAAACGGCGTCGATGCTATACGCTTCGGCGGTCACTAAAAATCTATCTATAAAGGTGGTGAAAGTGGGCGGATTATTGATGGTTACAAGCAAAAAGGCTATATCTATGTTGGCAGCGATGATATGGGTTTGTTTTGAAAGGTTTACAGAGCGCCTGATAATATAATTCTCTCTTTCATCTATGGTATGTATAATCCCAACGGTTTCATCTCCTTTGGTCTGGATATCGAAATAAACGTGATCCCCAACAGCCACAGGATTGGTGCTCTTAATTCCTTCTATGCGAAACTTTCCTTTTATCCTGCATTCGTAGAATTTACCATTGTCGGTCTTCACTGTATACCAACTTCCTGTCGATTTATAAACCGTTCCTTTCATGCCTTGCAAAATTCAGAAAATAAAAATAAACCGCGCCATAAATCTATTATATTTGCCGCACACGTAAACAAAACACTTATTATGAAAAAATTTCTAATCACAATTTTTATTGTTTTTGCCTCTGTACAGGTTAACAATGCACAAACTTACGAATACCAGATCGTTACTGTTGTAGAATCTATCGTTCCTAATGGTCTAGGGAGATCGAGAATGATCTCGGCTAACGAATCGAGAGATTACACAGAGTTTACCTCAACAAGAACCGAAGAGGATAACGATCGAAACAAATCGAAGCGAGGAGATATTCGTGTAAAGGATTTCGATGAAACCAAATTATTGAACTTCTACAATCTTGGTGGAATCAGGTTTCAAAACATCGCAGCCAATGATGCCGTGGTGATGTCTAAGATCAACGCCATGTCTGAAGAAGGCTGGGAATTGTTCTGGATAAACAGTGGCGTGGAGAGTGAAGGAGGTAAAGGTGATGGGAATGGAATCTTTATTACCCGTTTTACATTTAGAAGAGCAAAATAAAATTGTTTTTAAAGAATAAAAAGCCCGCTAAACGCGGGCTTTTTTAGTTACTGATAACTTTCTTCTGGTGATTGATGGATTCCTGATGGATAGCCTTATATATACGAAGCACAAATTCTTCGCTTAAATTCTGCTCTTCTCCTTCCAGGATCATCTTCCCTAAAATCTCGTTCCATCGTCGGGTTTGTAAAATTGCCACGTTATTATCTTTTTTCAATTTTCCTATCTCATCCGATATCTTCATTCTCTTCCCTAAGATCTCAAGCAATTTATGATCTACCACATCGATCTTGGTTCGAAGGGTAGCCAGTTTATTTCGAAATTCGACGGCATCCCCTTCTTCTTTACGTATCCTTAGATCTACCGTGATCTGGTCGAGGGTTTCCGGGGTGATCTGTTGTGCCGCGTCACTCCAGGCATTGTCCGGATCGTTATGTGTTTCTATCATAAGGCCATCGTAATTGAGATCGAGGGCGGTCTGACATAGATCGAAAATAATATCTCTCCTTCCTGCTATATGAGACGGATCCAGGATCAACGGAAGATCCGGGAATCGATTCTGGAGGTCGATAGGTATCTGCCATTCGGGATTGTTTCTATAACGTGTCTTTTCGTAGGTTGAGAAGCCGCGATGAATCACCCCTAGGTTGGATACTCCGGCTTCATAAAAACGTTCTACTGCTCCCAGCCACAAAGCCAGATCGGGATTTACCGGATTCTTTATAAGTACCGGCTTATCGGTTCCACGTAAGGCCTCTGCTATTTCCTGTACGATAAAAGGAGATACCGTGGTCCTGGCTCCTATCCAGAAAATATCCACATCGTGTTTTTGTGCCAGATCCACATGGGTAGGGCTGGCCACCTCGGTGGTGATCAGCATCCCGGTCTCATTCTTGGCGCGCTGCAACCACTTTAACCCAAGTGCCCCTACTCCCTCGAAATTCCCGGGCCTCGTACGGGGTTTCCAGATCCCGGCCCGCAACACAGTGGCGTCTGTATCCTTTAACTGATGTGCTATATTTAATACCTGTTCTTCGGTTTCTGCACTGCAGGGACCCGCAATAACCAGCGGATGTGCGAGTTCCATTTTATTCAGCCAGTTTCTCAGTTCTTTTTTATTTTCCATGTGCCAGCACCTTTGTAAGTTCACTGGGAGCATTCTCCTTATTCTGAGTATAGGCGCCCACTATTTTAAATTCTTTTACCGATTTGTTAAGTGCTTCTGTAGCATCGTAAAATTTCTGCGGATCGCCGAAGGTAACGTCCACAAAAAACGCATAACGCCATGGAACTCCAAGCACAGGTAGCGACTGTATCTTGGTGAGGTTCATATCGTAACTCGCCAGCAACTGCAATGCCTTGCTAAGGGTTCCAACCTCGCTGTCCAATTGAAATTTGATGGTCGCTTTATTAGGCACCTTCTTACTAAAACTGGCACCGCGTTTCCCAATTAGTACAAATCTGGTTTCGTTTTCTTTGATATCCTGGATATTGCTGTCCAGAATTTTTAATCCGAAGCGATTTGCCACTTGTTTTCCTGCGATGGCTGCCGCTCCTTTTATATTATTCTCTCTTATTCTTTTTGCTTCTGAAGCGGTATCCTTTCCTTCAATGATCTTGAATTGTGGAGGGAATTTCCGTAGATATTCCCGGCACTGTAAGAGGGCTACGGGATGCGAATGCACCTCGAAAATATCGATAATGGATTCAGATTCCAGCGCCATCAGGTACATCTGAATGTTTAAAAACGCCTCATCGAATATTTCAAATTCGTCTGCGTCTATAAGGTTGTAGTTAGGCAAAATGGAGCCGGCTATGGTGTTTTCTATCGCCAGTACCCCATAGGTGGCCTTCCCGTTCTTTACACATTGGGTTACCTGGTCGAAAGCCTCACACTTTACCAGTTCGATCTCAGTTTCAGGAAATAATTGCTGAACCGCTTCGTCATGAAAGGATCCTTCTATTCCTTGTATTGCTACTTTCATAATATTCAAAGTTAATCCATAAAAAAACCCGGAAATACGTTCCGGGTTGTCTATGATGTTATAGTATAATTACATATCTACCCGGTGCCTTCCAAGAAAATAGAAAAACCAAAAGTTAAAATATGTACTGTTATTATTCATTGTCGTTGTTATTAGTGCTAAAGTAAACAATTAGAGACAACAACAAAATGTTTTGAGCGTTTTTTTATTTGTGTACTTTTACCACACGAAAAAATGTCTATAACCGTTGAGAACATAAGCAAGGAATATGACCAGCAAAAAGCGCTGGATGCAGTTTCCTTTGCAATAAAAAAAGGTGAGATAGTTGGTTTCCTCGGCCCGAACGGAGCGGGTAAATCAACTTTAATGAAGATCCTCACCACTTATTTACGCCCCACAGAAGGTAGTGCGGAGGTAAATGGCTACTCCATACATCAGGAGCAGAAAAGGGTTCAGAAAAGTATAGGCTACCTTCCCGAACACAATCCGCTTTACCTGGAAATGTATGTAAGGGAATACCTCGCCTTCAATGCTTCTATCTACAAAGTTCCCAAATCCCGTATTCCTGAGATCATAGTACAAACCGGACTGGCACCCGAAGCTCATAAAAAGATAGGGCAACTCTCCAAAGGATACAGACAACGAGTTGGGTTGGCTACCGCTTTGCTCCATGATCCTGAGGTACTCATCCTGGACGAGCCCACCACTGGCCTGGATCCCAATCAGCTTATAGAGATACGGGAACTCATAAAAACAGTGGGGAAAGAAAAGACCGTATTGCTGTCTACCCATATCATGCAGGAAGTAGAAGCCATATGCGACCGGGTGATCATTATTAACCACGGGAAGATAGTTTTAGATAAAAAACTCACCGAACTAAAAGCGGGGAAGCAGCAGATCGTGGAGGTTGAATTCGATTATCGGGTGGAGACCATTGCTCTTCAGAAGCTGGAAAAAGTTATGAAAGTGGAAAACCCTGCCGGGTTTGTGTATCATATTTATTTCAACACGGCCGAGGATATGCGCGGCAAGGTATTCGACTTTGCGCATGATAATGAGTTAAAGATCCTTCAGCTACACCAGAAGAATACCACTCTCGAAAAATTATTCATCGAACTTACTACTGAAAAATAAGGCGGCCCCGGAAGAATTCCTCCACCTCAACAATTGGTGGGCGGTTTAAAGCTATTACATCCCCCAGACCTCTAATCTGTCCTTTAATGGATATTTGCGGATTCACGATGATCTTATTGGTGCTTCGCTGAAATAAGTTTACATTATTTACAATTAGATCTGCTCCTTCCAGGCGTGGATCGCCATCGTCGAACCTGATTCCAAGGTATTGTGCCTTACCCCTGAGGTAAAATTTAGATAATCCATTAGACTGCACCCGCAGTAATACCACATCCAGGTCGAGGTCGAAATCTCCATCGTGATGATATATTTCCAGGGTTTCCGGGTCGTCCGAGATAAGAGCCAATTCGTTAAAGCCAAGTGTGCCCAGGCTCTCGACGGTAAGGCCGGAGCTATTGCGGATCTCTCTAATGTCTGGTGACGAAACAAAAACCTTTGTGATGCCATAGTCTCTTACATAATTGCAACTATTGCGATCGCTCACCTTTAGGGTACTATCTTCCACTACTACCTGTACTTCATTGATAAGGTTAGCGCCTGTTTGCACTCTTACAGTTTGCGTATTTCCCTGCTGAATTATTAGTTGAACACGCTCCCAAACCTGGATCTTCTTGAACAGTGGCACGTTGTATTCCTGCTGTACCAACTCACCCGAATCTTGTATACAATCCCAGGCTTTTTCGGAGTCGCAGGCCCAAAAAAGTAAAGGTAATATTAAAAGGATGCTTAGTCTTTTCATCATGATCGTCATATTCTAACACCTACGCCAAATTCGACGGCTTCGGCTTTTGCCCAGTGCGCCTTCACCGTAATTACACCAAAAAATTTATCGTCGAAGAAATATCTTTTAATTCCCAACCTATTATAGATACGGTTCTCGAACTCGTAAGGCCAATATACATAATATCCCAATTGGGATACAAAGGCAGACTTACTAAATCTTAGTTCATGGCCGATAAACGCTCCTACCCGTCGGTAATCCTCATCACCGGTAAGGCCGTCTCCGGGAAAGGCAACCTCCCTGTACCGGATCAACTCGATGAGGAAGTTGGAAAAGAAGAAATCTACGCCAACCTGGAAGGTACTTTTATAATTAATTCTTTTATCGGCAAAGAACGTAAATGTATAAAAGGGAAATTGCCCGAGTCCGTTCACATCGGCTTCATTCTTCCCCGTCCGTATTACAGCATTGTATTTAATTCGCTCCTTGTAGTTTGTACTTTTCCATGACCCCACCGGGATATAGGTAGGGAAGTTGATCGCATCGGGCTGATAGCTCAATCCCACATTAAAAAATAAAGTGTTGGTACTGTTGTTGGGAGCTTTAAAATTTGCATTCGAGTAATGCATAACTCCAAATCCGGCCTGCACGCCAACTCCTCCCACCAGTCGTTCCCTCACATAGTTCACCTTTAAATAGGTGGAGCTAAGGAAATGACTTCCATATGCATTATTCTGAAAATTTGTTTCGGGGTCGTAGGGATTCGTATTGTAGGATACTCCCTGTCCCATGGTAAACCGGATGTTCCGGTTAAGAAAATACCAGTTAAAATGCGCATAAACCGCATAATTTTCACCAAGGAAGGGGTTTTTCATATCCTGATAGGAAAATGTAAATCCCCAGTCGGGATAATTCCACCTGCCTTCAGGTTCGTTCCAACCATAGGTCTTTCGATTGTATTGTACAATGATTCCGGTAGGATGTCCCGTTATCAAGTGAGCAATATCGGGATTGTGTTCTAGTATACTTCCTGTGAATGTATCTACATCAATAGAAAAAGGAAAAGTCTCACGTTGCTGGGCTACTGAAAACTGTAAAGAAAAAAGTAAGATGATTACGCCAAGAGAATACTTCATTTTTTCATAGAATCGTGTAAATATACACTAATCTTCAAATATTAGCCGCCCTGTAAAAAATTCATCCACCTCAACAATTTCGGGTCGATTCACGGCAATTATGTCCCCGGTTCCTCTAATCTCACCACGAATACTATTTAAAGGATTTACTCTCATGATATTAGCACTTCGTTGAAAGACAACTAAGTCGTCCACGAAAAAATTTGCGCCTTCAAATAAGGGTAATTCATCTGTAAAAACAATTCTGGCTTCTCGTGCAATTCCACTCACAAAATATCGGCTAAATCCATTGGCTTCGGCTATGAGAAGATCACAATTCAGTTCTACGATGAAATCTCCGCTTTTTTTCACATTATCAATTCCGCCGTTGGTATTACTACCCAACGAGAGAACCGGATAGTTTAGTATCCCTTCGCTATACACGTTGCCAATTGAGGCATTGCGAATCTCCGATATATTAGGAGCCGATACCAGAGCGGTCACATCTTCATAATTTCTGAAAAGTTCACAGCGACTATCATTTGTGATCACAAGTGTATTTCCTTCAACTACCACCTTAATTTCTTCAAATAAATTCTTGCCGGCTTCCACACTTACCTTGATTTCATCACCCTGTCTTATCACCAGGTTGATATTATCCTCAATACGGATGGAGTTAAATTCAGAAACAGAAAAAAATCTCACCTCCCTGTTACCGGCCACCCTGAGACAGTCTGGAGCATCACTACTGTCACATGCAGCCAGGATCACAAATAATATAATGAGATACTTTTTCATTTTACAATCTTATGCCTGCTCCAAATTCGATGGCTTCGGCGTTTGCAGCATGGGCCTTGATGGTTAAGGTAGTAAACCACCTGTGGTTAAAATAATATTTCCCCCCTACACGAAGGTACACACGGCTTTCGTATGTGTATGGATAGTAAATATAGTATCCTATTTGAGTGGGCAGGCCAATATCTCCTATCCTAAATTCATGGCCTGCAAAGATCCCCACACGTTTCCAATCGGTGTCCGGATCTATTCCCCGCTTTGGAAATGCCGCGGCCACATACCTGATCTCTTCTCGTAGGAATTCGGAAAAAAATATTTCGGCACCCAACTGTACTGCACTAATACTCCCTAGGCGTTTATCCGCATATCCGCTAACTACCGCAAACGGATGTGTTCCCAGGTTAAGGTAATCGCTACTGTTAAATCCGCCACTCACAGCAACATTCCAATGAACAGATCTATCTACTTCCTCTTGTTCTCCCGAATTAAACGAATTTTCCTGCTGAACAGATTTGTTGTATGAAAGAGCCATTTCGAAGGAAAGAATATTTGTCCCTGTATTTGGTGCTTTTATACTCCCATTAGAATGATGATAAAGTGAGATGCCGAATAAGAGTCCGAAATCATCCAGTAGATACGGTAGATCGTAATATAATCCCAGGGCTGTTGAAGACAGTAAAAGGCTACCAAATGCATTGTTCTTTGGGTTGGTTTCCAGATCGAAGGGATGGGTGTTGTAACTTATTCCCTGGGCCAGGTGAAGCCTTACGTTTCTATTGAGAAAATAGAAATTGTAATGTGCCAAAATGCCGAAATTCTTCCCTAATACCTCGTTTCTAAAATCTGTAAACTGAAACGACAGCCCCCAGTCCGGGTAATTAAAACTTTGCTGCCAGGGCTTTTCACCGAAGGTCTTACGATTAACACCCAATGTTATCACCTGGGGATGGGCTATTACCAAATGCGCAATATTCTTATTATGCCTAAGGATAGTCCCGTAGCCATACGAAACATCAAAAGAGTATTTTCCCGGATACTTTTCCTGGCCTACGAGAGGAGTAGCAAGAAAAAACAAGATCAGCATCCATTTCATCATAGCCTCCTTCTTCATTGTTTGCTATGGGAAAAGGGGAGTGCAGCCAGATCTACATTTCCTCCCGAGAGAATGATGCCAATTTTTTTATTTCTGAAGCGTCCCTTCTCTTTAATTAGAGCAGCCAAGGGCACCGCGCTGGAAGGTTCAACCACTATCTTCATCCGTTCCCAGATAAGTCTCAGGCTTTCGATTATCTCATCTTCAGTTACGCGGATGATCTCCGGCACCAACATTTTAATAATAGGAAAATTTACATCTCCTAAATTTGTTCTTAATCCATCGGCAATGGTATTGGTGTTTGTGTTGGTTTCAATTTTGCCAGTCTTTAGCGACCTCCAGGCGTCATCTGCTGCCAGCGGTTCTCCCCCAATCGTTTTACATTCATTTCCAAAATAATGAACCGCCAGAGCCGTCCCGGCGATAAGCCCTCCACCCCCTATGGGCGTAAAGATAAAGTCGAGTTCGGGTTGCGATTCCAGTAACTCCATAGCAGCTGTGGCATTACCCATAATCACTTCTATCTGATTGGAAGGATGTAGAAAAGTAGCACCGGTAGCTTTAACGATCCGCGCAGCTTCGGCCTCACGTGCGGCCAGAGTAGGTTCGCACTCGGTTATCAATCCTCCGTAGGTGCGTACAGCACTCTTTTTAACCGCAGGTGCGGAAGATGGCATCACTATAAATGCTTTTATCCCAAGATTTTTGGCTGCCAGGGCCACCGCCTGGCCGAAGTTCCCGGAAGAATGAGTTACCACCCCGGCTTCTTTTTCAGCTTCCGAAAATTGTAACACTGCATTCATGGCTCCTCGCATTTTAAAGGCGCCCATTCTCTGAAAATTCTCACATTTGAAATAAAGACGGGCTCCGCTTAGTTCATTGAGCAAAGCCGATTCCAACACAGGTGTCCGGTGAACGTACGGCAACAATGCCTCCTGTGTTTTGAGTAGTTCTTCTCGCTGTGGAATGGCCAAATCCATAGCGTAAAAATAAATAAAATTAATTCCGCAAGTGGATTCCGCATTCCCTATTTTCCAATGCTTTTACAGGATCGAAATAATTGAATTCGGCTGGTAATTTATGAAGGGATAAATAAGATTTTAGCTGCGCATCTGTAAAGTAATAGAACGGACTCACTTTTAAAATTCCATCTTCATCCAGACTTAAGATATCCAACGAATCCCGATGTTTAGTCTGTCCTGCACGGATATTGGTAAACCATACATCAGGCTTGTATTTGTTCAGCGCCCTGGTGAAGGGTTCTAACTTCACCTTCTCGGAAAAAACAGCATGCTTCGGATTTTCAATATCCGGTCTCCCAATAGTATGATTTAAAAAGGCCGTAGTGTATTTAGGGGCAAAGATTTCGATATTGAGGTGAAGTGTTTCCATAAGGTATTTAGCATGCTCATAGGTCTCGTCTGTATTGTAACCCGTATCGCACCATACCACTTTTATATCTTTCTTTTGATTGGTTACGGCATGAAGCAAAACCGCCGAATAAGGCCCAAAACTAGTAGTTACAAGTGGATTTTTGGCCAAACCTAAAGCGAATGAAATAATTTCCGCAGGTTCTTCGTATCTTAAATTTTGGTTGAATAAGTGAATGTTTTCCGAAGTGATTGTATTCATAACTATAATAAACCTATAGATTTAGTAGAGTAAACAAATCTACGATAATATTTTACATGGGTTTCTATTAACTTTTAATAAGATCTTCTAAACTGGTATTTTCAAAGATCTGCAGACAATTATCCCGTACCTGAACCATTAAATTATGTACACTGCAAGCTTCCTCATCGGGGCAGTCATCACATTTTTCGTAAAAATTGAGACTTACACAGGGCATCATGGCAATTGGCCCTTCCAGTATTCGGTAAACTGCAGCGATCGGTATTTCTGAAGGATGCTTCATAAGATAATATCCCCCACCCTTGCCTTTCTTGGATCCCAGATAACCCGCCTTCCGAAGAATGAGAAGGATACTCTCCAAAAACTTATGCGAGATGTTTTCCGATTGTGAGATCACCGAGATCTGAACAGGCTCGTTCTTATCCTGTTTAGCCAGGAATGTGAGTGCTTTTAATCCGTATTTTGTTTTACGCGATAACATGTCGAATTAGTTATAGTAAAGATAAGATTTCATATATATTAGGGTTAATTCTTTTAAAATAATTGCCTCGCAATTGCCTTTATATTATCACTCTTTCCCATAGAATAATAATGCAGAAAGGGAACCTTTTCCTTTATAAGTTCTTTGCTTTGTTCCACACACCACTCGATCCCTACCTCTTTTACCTGTTCATTAGTCTCACATTTAAGGACTTCCTTGATAAGGGCTTCAGGCAGGTCTGCATTAAATCGCTGCGGGATAAGGTTTAATTGTTTCTTAGTAGAAATAGGTTTAAGTCCGGGGATGATAGGCGCAGTTATTCCCGCAGAGCGACACTTTTCCACAAATTCAAAATACTTATTGTTATCAAAGAACATCTGGGTAACAATATATTCCGCACCGTTCTTAAGTTTCTTTTTCAGAAAATGTAAATCGCTTTCCATATTGGGAGCTTCCATATGTTTCTCGGGATATCCCGCCACGCCAATACAGAAATCTGTCTGTGCCTGATTCATTATTTCCTCGTCCAGGTATTCGCCTTTATTGAGAGCATCTATCTGTTGAACCAACTCATTTGCATAACGATGGCCTTCCTTCTCGGGAGTGAAATAGGTCTCTGTTTTCACGGCATCCCCACGCAAGGCCATTACATTATCAATCCCCAGGAAATCCAGGTCGATCAGGAAATTCTCTGTGTCCTCTTTTGTAAAGCCACCGCAAAGTATATGCGGTATAGCATCTACCTGGTACTTATTCTGTATGGCGGCGCAAATACCTACAGTCCCGGGTCGTTTTTTCACTACTTTTTTCTGAAGTAGCCCATTTTCCATTTCTTTATAAACGTACTCTTCCCGATGGTACGTTACGTCGATAAAGGGTGGTTTGAACTCCATTAGGGGGTCGATACTGTCGAAGATCGACTGGATATTCTGCCCCTTCAAAGGGGGTAAAATTTCGAATGAAAACTGGGTTTTTCCCTTTCCGTTGGCAATATGTTCTGTTACTTTCATTTAATCTGCTAAACTTGTTTGTAGCCATTTAAAGGCTTTTTCTTCTGAAATTCCTTTTCTCGATGCAAAATCTTTTACCTGATCTTCCCTGATCTTTCCCAAACCAAAATATTTTGCCTCTGCATTTCCGAAATAATATCCCGAAACCGAAGCTGCTGGCCACATAGCAAGGCTCTCTGTGAGTGATACACCAATGGTCTCCTTCACTTTGAGAATGTCCCAAATGGTCTCTTTTTCCAGATGGTCGGGACAGGCAGGATAGCCGGGAGCCGGTCTAATCCCCTGGTAGGATTCGCTTATAAGCTCTGTATTGCTTAATTCTTCATCGGCGGCGTAACCCCAGTATTTTTTTCTCACCTGTTCGTGTAAATACTCGGCGAAAGCTTCCACCAGCCTATCGGCAAGTGCTTTTACCATTATGCTGTTATAGTCGTCGTGCTCTTGTTCAAATTTCATAGCCAGCTCGTCGGTTCCAAAGCCGGCCGTTACACAAAAACAACCCATATAATCTGTGATCCCCGTATCCTTCGGCGCGATAAAATCTGCCAGAGCCAGGTTGGGCCTATCTTTTGCTTTTCTGGATTGTTGTCTTAAGGTTCGGAAGATCTTTTTTTCTGAATTACCTTCAGAAGGAACCACAACCTCTATATCATCATCGTTTATACTGTTCGCTTCAAAAAGTCCGAAAACCGCCCTGGCTTGCAACAATTTTTCAGAAATAATCCGCCTAAGCATTTGCTGAGCATCCTCATACAACTCTGTGGCCTGTTCTCCTACCACCCTATCTTCAAGAATGTTCGGAAACCGACCGTGCAGGTCCCAACTCCTGAAGAAAGGGGTCCAATCGATATATGGCAATAACAAATTGAGATCCAGATCCATAATTTGATGGATCCCGGGTTCGTTGGGGGTAACGATATGATCACTACTCCAGTCCAGGGATAACTTATTCTTTCTGGCCTCTTCCAGGCTGAGATATTCTTTCCTCTGCTGGCGTCCAAGAAAGTTTTCTCTAAATTCTGCGTATTCTTTCTTTAGGTCGTTTTTATATCCCTGTTTTCTGTCTTTCTGAAGCAGGTCTCCTACCACTGTTACCGCCCGGGAGGCGTCGTTAACATGCACCACGGCATTTTCGTATTGCGGATCTATCTTAACCGCGGTATGTGCTCTGCTTGTGGTAGCTCCACCTATAAGAAGCGGCACTTCAAACTGCTGGCGCTGCATTTCTTTGGCAAGAAAGACCATTTCGTCTAACGAAGGTGTTATCAAACCACTGAGCCCAATAATATCGACATTCTCCTCCTTGGCTGTTGCTATGATCTTCTCTGCAGGCACCATTACCCCCAGATCGATGATCTCATAGTTGTTGCAGGCCAGAACTACCGAAACTATGTTCTTTCCAATATCATGAACATCGCCCTTTACTGTGGCCATAAGGATCTTTCCGTTGGAGGATGAAGTTGCATCCTTATCTTCTTCAATAAAAGGAAGCAAATAAGCCACAGCTTTTTTCATTACCCGCGCCGATTTCACCACCTGCGGAAGGAACATTTTACCACTTCCGAAGAGATCACCCACTACATTCATACCTATCATCAAATGGCCTTCGATCACCTCTATAGGTTTATCTACTTGCTGTCGGGCTTCTTCTACATCTACTTCAATATAAGCATCTATCCCTTTTACCAAAGCCCGTGTTATCCTATCCTGTAGCGGTAGTTCCCGCCAGGATAGATCGGCTACTTTTTCTTTTCGTTCCCCTTTTACGGTCTCGGCAAATTCTAAAAGTCGTTCTGTGGCGTCATCCCTACGGTCCAGGATCACGTCTTCCACATATTCCAGCAGGTCTTTGGGTATATCGTCGTAGACCTCCAGCATGGCCGGGTTCACTATACCAATATTCATCCCTGCCTGGATGGCATGATACAGGAAAACCGAGTGCATGGCTTCACGTACTACATCATTCCCCCGGAAACTAAAAGAAACGTTACTTACTCCTCCACTCACACTACAATGCGGGAGATTTTCCTTTACCCAGCGTGTCCCTTCTATAAAATCGACGGCATTTCTACGATGTTCATCCATCCCTGTAGCCACGGGAAAGATATTGAGGTCGAATATGATATCTTCGGGAGGGAAATTTACCTTCTTCACCAACAGATCGTAAGATCTTTTCGCTATCTCAATGCGCCGCTCATAATTATCGGCCTGCCCGGTCTCATCGAAGGCCATTACGATCACTGCGGCTCCATATCTTCTAATTAATTTTGCCTGATGGAGAAACTCTTCTTCCCCTTCCTTTAAACTTATAGAGTTCACCACACATTTCCCCTGCACTACCTGTAATCCCGCTTCGATGATCTCCCATTTCGAGCTATCGATCATTATAGGGACTCTCGAAATATCTGGTTCGGAAACAATGAGATTAAGAAACTTTACCATAGCGGCGCGACCGTCTATAAGACCGTCATCCATATTCACGTCTATGATCTGCGCTCCTCCCTCCACCTGATGTCTTGCAATATCCAGTGCTTCCTCGTACTTACCATCCTTGATGAGCCTTAAGAATTTCCTGGATCCGGCAACATTAGTCCGTTCACCAACATTAATGAAATTACTTTCCGGAGTGATAACTAAAGGTTCCAGTCCGGATAATTTCAAATATCTTGTTTCGATCATGGTGCTGTTCATAGATTTATCACACTTTTAAAGTGTTAACTTTTAGGGGACGAGGTTGATAGGAGGCCGCCAGTTGGGCAATAGCCTTTATATGGGCCGGTGTTGTTCCGCAGCAACCACCAATGATGTTTATCAACCCCCGATCCAGGTATTCGCGGATCTGTTCGGCCATCTCATCGGCACTCTCATCATACTCTCCAAAGGCGTTAGGTAAGCCTGCATTAGGGTATGCCGAAACGGCAAGATCTGTCCTGTGCGCGATCACTTCCAGGTGCGGGGTGAGCTGTTTTGCACCCAGGGCACAATTAAAACCAACACTAACCAGCGGAACATGAGAAATTGAAATTAGAAATGCTTCGGCTGTTTGCCCGGATAAGGTCCTGCCCGAGGCATCGGTGATCGTACCACTAACCATAACAGGCAGATCGATATTTTTCTCTTCTTTGAGTTCTTCAATGGCAAACAGAGCAGCCTTGGCATTGAGCGTGTCGAAAATAGTTTCAACCAACAGGAAATCAACACCGCCATCTACCAAAGCCTCTGCCTGCTCTTTGTAAGCCGCACGTAACGCATCGAAAGTTATTCCCCTGTATCCCGGGTCATTCACATTAGGAGACATGCTGGCTGTTTTATTGGTGGGACCCATAGCTCCGGCCACAAATCTCGGTTTATCCGGATCTTGTCGCGTATATTCGAGAGCAACTTCTTTAGCGATCTTAGCCGATTCGTAGTTTAGTTCGTAAACAAGATCTTCCATGTCGTAATCGGCCATAGCGATCCTGGTACCCGAAAAGGTATTGGTCTCCACAATGTCTGCTCCAGCTTCAAAATATTTACCATGCACTTCGGCGATGGCCTGGGGTTGGGTGATGGATAATAAGTCGTTATTTCCCTTTACCGACTTGTGATGATCTTTAAACCGTTCACCCCTAAAATCCTCTTCGGTAAAATTATACCGCTGTAACATGGTGCCCATCGCACCATCCAACACAAGTATTCTTTTATTTAGTTCATCTAAAAATACACTCATACCTTCCTATCATTTACATACACATCGTAAGTTACCTCCACCGCGCCTTCCAGCGTAATTGAGACAGAGCAATACTTCTCGAAACTAAGCTGGGCCGCTCTTTTAGCCTTGGCCTCATCTATATCACCTTCAAGAAAAACAGTAACATGTATTGCCTCAAACGGCTTGGCCTGCCTAACTTCTTTACGTTTTCCTTCCACTTCAATTGCGTAGGAGGTGATTTGCTGTCTTTGTTTTTTTAATATCGACACTATGTCGATGGCATTGCATCCACCCACAGCCATGAGTAATAGTTCCATGGGACTAGCCCCATGCACTTCTTCGTTTACTTTGCTGTCTATATGTACCACCACATTGGAAGCACCTTTGGCTTCGAAATGGAAATCATCGTTTAATCTGTTGAGCGTTACTTTCATAAATTGTATTTCTGAATTATTTTTCGATCTTTTCAAAGGAGGTAACAATTCCCTTAATTAGTGCAGAGCTAAATCCATTGTGCTCCATTTCATTTAACCCTTCAATTGTACATCCTTTGGGGGTAGTAACCTTATCGATCTCCTCCTCGGGATGTGCCCTTTTCTCTATAAGTAATCTCGATGCTCCGTTCACTGTCTGATTTACTATAAAACTTGCAACTTTAGAGCTAAAACCAATTTGGATCCCACCCTGAACCATGGCCCGCATAAATCGTAAGACATAGGCAATACCACAGGCTCCCAGGACGGTGGCCGCTTCCATAAGCTCTTCTTCTATGAACTGGATCTCCCCTATCCCATCAAATAACTGCCGCACTGTTTCCAGCGTCTGCCGGTTATCGGTATTCGCACAAATACAAGTGAGCGACTCCTTTACAAAAGCGGCAGTATTAGGCATAGCCCTGAATATTGACAGCTCTGTCGAGCTAGCCTCTCCTAGTTGGGCAATTGAGATTCCAGTTGCGAGGGATATCAGGATATGCCTGTTAGGGTCAAATTCTTGTTTTAGATCTTGTAAAACGGTTAGGATGTTATGCGGTTTCAAGGCAACGAGGATGAGATCGGCATTTTTAACCGCTGAACGATTATCGGTTGTAACCACTACTCCTTCCCTGGAGAATTCGCTAAGAGCCTCCACATTCCTTCGAGTTACGGTGATATTCTCTGCTGCGGTATACTTGCTGTCCAGCAATCCTTTTAGAATAGCTATTCCCAAATTCCCACAACCAATGATCGCTACTTTCTTATCCATGTTCCTTCAATTATAGTTTATCGCTTAATCTCAATATATCGCCCAATACACCCCGGGCCGTAACCGCTCCGCCTGCACCCGCACCTTTTATGGTAATGGGGTGCTGGGCGTAGTTTTGAGTGTATATCTCGAATAACGAATCACTGTTACTAAGCTGTCCTAGGGTACTGTCCCGCGGTACCGAAACCAGCTTCACATCCAGTGTACCACCATTTACTTCGGAAAGATCCCCATGGAGATCACCAATGTATCTAAGCACGTGATCTTTTTTCTGATTTCGTTTCTTAATATGAAACTTAACATCAAGAGCATCCAACTGTTCCAGGAATTCATGCTTCGGAATGGTTCGTAAAGGCTTCGGAATTAGATTCTCGATATTCACGTCGGTTAATTCGTGGTGTAAATCTAATTCGCGAGCCAAAATAAGCAATTTTCTTCCCACGTCGTTACCCGAAAGATCTTCCCTTGGATCGGGTTCGGTAAAACCATAATTCATGGCTTTCTTCAGCACATTTCCGAAGCTATCATCATTTTCAGAAAAAGTATTAAAGATATAACTCAGAGAACCGGAAAACACTCCTCGGATACGCGTGATATTCTCACCGGACAAATGAAGTAATTTTATGGTGTCTATAAGAGGCAAACCCGCACCTACATTTGTTTCATAAAAGAATTCCTTTTCATGACGCTGAAGCAGACTACGCAGTTCGTGGTAGAATTCAAGATCCCTGGTGTTAGGATGTTTGTTGGATGAAACAAGGTTAAATCCTCCTTCGATCAGCTTCGGATAATGTTCTACAAATTCTGTACTCCCTGTATTATCAATAGCGATAAGGTTCTTCAGGTTATATTGCCTGGCAAATTTTATCACCTCGGAAATGTCCCAACCTGCTTTCTCTGCCTTCAGTTTATTTCTCCAGTTCTCATCAATGCCATCGGTTTGAAACAATAGTTGCCCGGAATTCGCCACAGCAAAAACATTAAGGACGATATGTTTCCTTTCACTAATGGATGCCGCCGATTCCAGGATCTGATCCAACAGCTTACCACCTACGTTTCCATGACCAAATACCGCCAGATTGACCTTCTTCTTTTTCAAAAGTTGAAGATCAATTCGGCTGGTATTGTTTTCTTTTATTTCGGTACTCATCTCAGGCATAGATTAATTGGGTTGCTGTATTGACGCTTTTAAAGGCAGTATTCAGATCTTCTATTAGATCCTGTGGTTCTTCTATTCCGCAGGATAGTCTAATGAGTGAATCCTTAATTCCCGACCGCAGTCTACGATCCCTTGGGATAGAGGCATGCGTCATTTGAGCCGGATGACATAGCAGACTTTTCACCCCTCCCAGACTTTCCGCCAATTTGAAGAACCTGGTGTGGGTAACAAAGGCATTTGCTACATCAGTGGAATCGTTTTTTAAACTGAATGAAACCACACCGCCAAACAGATTATTCTGTTGTCTGGCTGCGATGTGATGATTTTTATGGGTATCCAGACCCGGATAGAACACCTCGTCAACTTCGGGATGATGTTGCAGGAATCGCGCTATTGATAAGGCATTTTCAGATTGTTTTCTAAACCGGATATCCAGGGTTTCGATACCGCGTATGGTAAGAAAACAATCCCAGGGACCCAATACTCCTCCAGAGGCATTCTGCACAAATTTTATTTTTTCTGAAAGCTCCGGCGCAGCGGTGACCACAAGTCCTGCTACCAGGTCTGAATGGCCTCCAATATATTTGGTACCGCTGTGAATAACAATATCGGCCCCCAGGGAAATAGGGTTTTGCCCGATGGGACTGGCAAAAGTGTTGTCCACCACAAGATATGCTCCAACTTGTGCAGCTATTGCGGCAATAGCGCGGATATCTGAAACTTTTAGGGTAGGATTTGTTGGAGATTCTATCCAGATGAATTTGGTCTTTTCATTAACAGCGGCAGCCACATTGTCCACCTCGGTTGTGTCCACATAGTTCACACTAATACCAAGTTTTTCGTAGACGTGGGTAAAAAGTCTGTAGGCACCACCGTAAATATCATCTACTGCCACGATCTCATCTCCGGCCGATAAGAGTTTTAATACGGCGTCGATGGCCGCAAGTCCGGTAGAGAAGGCAAAACCGGCATCGCCACCTTCCAATTCGGCGATCACATCTTCCAGCACCTTACGGGTTGGATTGTTAGAGCGGGCATAGTCGAAGCCCTTGTTCACACCAGGCGCTTCCTGAATAAAAGTTGAAGTTTGATAGACCGGTACAGAAATAGCCCCGGTAAGCGGATCACTTGGGATCGCATGAATAATTTTTGTTGCACTCATTTTTCTTTTTTTTTGAGTTAATAGATAATTAAAACAAAAGTCAAAATGCGCCCGTAGGACGTATTTACCAGAAAAATGTTATAAGAAATAAAGTGACAAAAAGAACTATTGTCACGTTGTTATCTATCATCAGCCTAAGCTGTGTAGAATTTAGCACCTTCATTCCGGAGAAAGGGTTGCTAAGGTTTCACAGGGTCTAATCCCTCCACCTTTCTTGATAACACTTCAGTAAAAGTTTGAACTTTATGAGTACAAATATTGAGAAACAGATTCGACTTCTCCAAATTATTCTGTTAAAATCTTGAGAAAAGTTTCTTTTGCCCGAACATTCTATCGCAAGAGATAGTCCTTCAATTCCTTGTATGAGGAGATCTGCATAGCGCTTTTTTCTTTATCAATAATGGCTTGAATACTTTCCGGCAGGGTAATTTGTTCGGCTATTTCCTTCGGAATAACATCCAGGAATTTTACCGGATGGGCGGTTTCCAAAAACACCCCTATCCCCTGAAAATCATTTTCAGTAATATAATCTGAAAGAGCCGCAAACCCGATCGCGCCATGAGGATCGGCCGTATAGGAATATGCACCGCACAGATCCTTCATTACCATTAAGTTTTGTGTATCGGTATAACTATATCCCGACAAGTCCTCCCGTAGCTTCTCCAGATCGTGATCGTAAAGTTCTTTTATCCTAACAAAATTACTTGGGGCCGCCACATCCATCGCATTGGAAATAGTGGAGATCGTATTTTTTTGTTGGTAAATACCGGTTCTCAGATATTCCGGTACAACATCATTCTCATTAGTTCCCGTTATAAAATGTGCAATTGGGAGTCCTAGTTTCCTCGCCATCATCCCGGCGCAGATATTCCCGAAATTGCCACTAGGCACCGAAAAAATTATTGGTTTACCTTTTTCTTTTAATCGTTTGTATGCACTGAAATAATAAAACATCTGCGGCAACCAGCGCGCTACGTTGATACTGTTAGCCGAAGTAAGTTTCACTTTACCTGCGAAATCCTCATCCAGAAAAGCTTGTTTTACCATGGTCTGGCAATCGTCGAAATTGCCTTTAACTTCCATTGCGCTTATGTTTTTACCCAGTGTTGTGAGTTGTTTTTCCTGAATTTCACTCACCTTGCCGGACGGATACAGGATCACCACTTCAACCCCCGGAACATTAAAAAATCCATTGGCCACAGCTCCGCCCGTATCTCCAGACGTGGCCACGAGTACGGTCACCTTTTCGGCCTGCTTCTCCCGGTTGAAGTACCCCAGGCAACGTGCCATGAATCTGGCTCCAACGTCTTTGAAGGCAAGCGTAGGCCCATGAAACAGTTCGAGAGAAAAAATATCGGGTTTTACCTCCACCAGGGGGAAATCGAACGAAAGCACTTCCTTTAATATCTGCTTTAATTCAGGGGCCGGGATCTCACCTCCCACAAATTGGTCTATAACATGAAATGCGATCTCGTGATCCTCCAATTGTTCAATTCGATCGAAGAATCGCGTAGGAAGTTTGGTGATGGTTTCCGGGAAATACAATCCTTTATCGGGCGCAAGTCCTTTAATGACAGCCTCCTTGAAACTCACCTTTTCTGCCTGTTTATTTAAGCTGAAATACTGCATTATTCGTTGCTCAATGTTATTCCTGTTTTGGCGATTCCCGAGGTATAAATTCGGTAATCGATGGCCGAATCCTTATACACCTCATTGAAAGCAGCCGCGATCTTTTCTGCCATTTCTGCTCCTTTTACCAGGGCGAATACCGAGGGCCCGGATCCTGAGATCCCTGCTCCCAAAGCTCCATGATCCAACGCAGCTCTTTTTAAGGCATCGAAATGTGGAATGAACTTCTTGCGATAAGGTTCTACCACATGATCGGTTAGTGACCTGCCAATGAGATCGTAATCTGAACTATGCAACCCTGCTATGAGTCCGCCCACATTCGCCCATTGGGATATTGCTGTTTTCATTGGGATCTCTTTGGGTAGAATATTTCTGGCGTCTTCGGTCTTTATTTCAATTTGTGGATGGATCACTGTAACGAATAATTGGGAGGGTGTAGGAATAGAAACGATATCCAAAGGTTCGTAACTACGAATTAGCACAAATCCTCCGTAGAGTGCAGCGGCCACATTATCTGCGATCTGAGATCCGCACGCCACTTCTTCCCCAAACATAGCGTATTTAAGTTGTTCTAGTTTTGTATAGCGGTTATTAAGCAGTTGGTTTATGGCAAAAGCAGCTCCCGCTCCACTGGCTGCGCTACTTCCTAATCCGCTTCCCGGTTTGTATTTTTTAACGATCTCTATATCCACACCAAAATTGGCGCCTGCGTCCTGCAGCATTCGTTTGGCAACTGCAGCCGCTACATTCTTATTGGATTCGAATGGCAGATCGGCCCCTTCTATCTTTACAATGCGGGTTTTCCCCAAATCATTCTTCCGAAATGTCATTTCATCCCCTAGAGATTCCAGTGCGAACGCCATAGCATCGTAACCGCAAGATACGTTGGCAACAGTTGCAGGAGAGAATATCTGAAGCTGATCCATAATTTAATTTTTACCCAAACTGATTATATCCCCGAACAATCCCGAAGCGGTAACTTCGGCTCCGGCCCCGGCACCTTTGATGATCAACGGCTGATCTGAATATCGTTGGGTGTAGAACAAGACAATATTATCTTTTCCATCCAAATTGTAGAATGGGTGATCCTTTGCGATCTGCTGAAGTCCTACTTTTGCAACCCCATCACGAAATTCGGCAACGTATTTAAGTCGGTTTTCTTTATCGGCCGCCTCCACATAGAGTTTCTGAAAATGCGCTTCCTCCTCCTTCAGGCTTTCATAGAACTGGTCTACACTTCCAGGCTGTAATGAAGCATCCGGCAGGAAAGAAATGTTTTCAATATCCTCCATGTCTATGGTATATCCGCTTTCCCGCGCCAGGATCAGAATTTTTCGTGCTACATCAACTCCACTCAGGTCGATTCGCGGATCGGGTTCGGTGTAGCCTTCTTCCCCGGCTTTTTTCACGATGTCCAGAAAGGTTGTTTCAGCATTGAAATTATTGAAAATAAAATTCAAACTTCCAGAAAGAACAGCTTCGATCGAAGTGATCTTATCTCCGGAATTTACAAGATTGTTCAGTGTATTGATTACAGGCAGGCCGGCTCCTACATTCGTTTCAAAAAGAAAGGAAGCATTGTATTTTCTCGCCAGGTATTTTAGTTGTTCGTATTTGGAGTATTGAGAAGAACAGGCGATCTTATTACAGGCAATGATCGAGATACTTTCCCTTAGATAATTACTGTAGCTATTGGCAACTTCTTCATTGGCTGTAATATCCACAAATATGCTGTTTTGCAGATTGAGTTCTTTTATGGTATTGAACCAGGTTTCTTCATCCTTCTTATTGCCTTCTGAAAGTAATTGTTCCCAATTTTCCAGGTCGATCCCTTCTTCATCGAAGATCATAGTGCGGGAATTACTCAGGCCCACAACCTTTACATTTAAATAGAGTTGATCGTGTAAATGTTCCCATTGCTGCGCTATCTGATCCAACAATCGTTTACCCACATTACCGGTTCCAACTATAAAAAGGTTTAACGTACCTCGTTGCTTCTCGAAGAACCTGTTGTGCAAAGTATTGAGGGCTTTCTTCACATCCCTGGCCTGAATTACTGCCGAGATGTTCCGCTCCGATGCCCCCTGAGCAATAGCCCTGATGTTTACATTGTTCTTACCCAGAGAACTAAACATCTTCCCACTGATACCCTGGTGATTTTTCATATTATCCCCTATAACGGCTATGATAGCCTGGCCGTGTTCTACTATGGCCTCATTTATCTTCCCCAGGGAAATTTCGAAAAGAAATTCATTACTAATGGCTTCTTCGGCTCTTTGCGCATCGCCAGATTGTACTGCGATACAGATAGAATGTTCGGATGAGGCTTGGGTTATCAGGACAATATTTATTTTTTCGTTGGCAAGTGCCTCGAACAGTCGTTTTGAAATACCGGGTATTCCCACCATGCCGGAGCCCTCCAGGGTGATTAACGAGATATTAGGTAAATGACTAATTCCTTTTACCGGCCCAAAATCTAGTTTACCGGATTGATTGATAAGTGTGCCTTCGGCTTCGGGCTCGAATGTATTTTTGATAAGGATGGGTATATTTAAATCCAGTACCGGACGAATGGTAGGAGGGTACAATACCTTGGCTCCAAAATGCGAGAGTTCCATCGCCTCGTGATATGAGATCTCGGCGATAGGAAAGGCTTGTTTCACAAGTTTCGGATTGGCGGTATACATTCCACTTACATCGGTCCATATCTCCAGGACGGAGGCTTTGAGGGCAGCCGCCATGAGAGCTGCAGAAAAATCGGATCCTCCTCGGCCCAGGGTTGTGGTTTCCCCTTCCGTACTTTTCGACACAAAACCGGGCATTAATGTAACTCTGGCCGTACTGTTTTTAAAGTAAGACCTAATGTTTTGAGATGTTACGTCGTCCATCACCCGCGCATTTGTATAGTTGGAGTCGGTAACAATAAGCTCTCTACTGTCTTTGAGCTCCGTACCATCGAGTTCGTTCTTAAGACAATTGGAAATTATAAATGCGGATAATAATTCGCCATAACTAAGAACCTTATCCCTGGTTTTGGTGGTAAATTCGTTGATCAGGAAAATCCCGTGGTAGATCTCTTTAAGTTCATTTAACCGCTGGTTAATCTCATCTTTGGTTTCTGAACCCAATCCTAATTGAGAAGCAGTTTCCAGATGCCTTTCTTTTATAGATTCCCACAGCTGAATATATTGTTGGTCCTTCGCATTAGCCAATTCTCCAGCCTGCTGCAGTGTATCTGTCATTCCGCCAAGCGCTGAAACAACTGCAATAACCGGCGCTTCAACCGATTTGTTTTTCAGAATATCAACAACTTTGTTAATGTTCTCTGCGTTCGCTACCGAGGTTCCACCAAATTTTAAAACTTGCAACTTTTCTCTTTTATAAAATTTAAGCTGTAAGTATACTAAAATCTGAAGGAAATACAGGTGATACCCATCATAATCCTTGTATTTTATCTATTCGCAAGCCTGCCTTTTCACATAATTTTATTTACTTTTCACCTATCTAAAATTTTCATTTTGAAGCGCTTCATTCATCTCATCCTTGCCGGTATTATCACTACTGCGATTTCCTTTGCGCAAAACGATGTTTCTTCGGTCTTTCCCGATGATTTTCTAGGGGTTTACAAAGGAAAACTGAATATCAATTCGGATCGCGGCACTCAGGAGATTACCATGGAATTTCACCTGAAGGCAACAGATAGTATGGATACGTTCGAATATATTCTTGTGTACGGTGAAGGAGATAGCTGGCAGCAAAGAAATTATACTTTACGCACATTGAATAAAGCAAAGGGAGAATACCTAGTAGACGAGAACAATGGTATTTTGCTTGATGATAAAGTTGTGGACAACAGGATGTACGCCTTATTCGAAGTACAAGGCACTTTGCTCACCACTTTTATCACATTCAAGGAAGATCACATGATCTTCGAAATAGCGGCTGCCAGGCGTGAAAACGCACGGACCACCTATGCAGAAAATGATGAAAGAACCGAGGTGATCTCATATCCCGTTTCTACTGTTCAGAGGGCTGTTTTAAAAAGGCAATAAACTTTTTAAATTATGAGGATTTGTGTACATTTGTGCGCTCGAAGAGGAAAGATTTGACTGATTGCAACCTCGATAAAAAATGCTAAAGGCAGTGTAAACTTCCTTCCATAGGTTCGTCAAATCTTCCCGCGAATATTTAATTATTTACATCGTTTATGGCATATTTATTTACTTCCGAAAGTGTTTCTGAAGGACATCCGGACAAGGTCGCAGATCAGATCAGTGACGCCCTTATTGATAATTTTCTCGCCTTCGACCCTCAATCGAAGGTTGCGTGCGAGACCCTGGTAACAACAGGACAAGTAGTACTGGCAGGAGAGGTTAAATCTAATATTTACCTGGATGTTCAAAAGATCGCCAGGGACGTGATAAATCGTATTGGCTATACCAAAGGAGAATACCAATTTGATGGAAATTCCTGCGGGGTACTTTCGGCTATCCACGAACAATCCGAGGATATCAATCGAGGAGTGGACCGGGCAACCAAAGAAGAGCAAGGTGCCGGGGATCAGGGAATGATGTTTGGTTATGCTACCAGGGAAACAGACGACTATATGCCGCTTGCGCTGGACCTTTCTCATAAAATATTGAAGGAACTTGCTGTTATTCGCCGCGAGAATAACGAGATCACATATCTGCGCCCTGATTCGAAATCGCAGGTTACCATCGAATATAACGACGATAACAAACCTGTAAGGATAGACTCTATCGTATTATCTACCCAACACGACGATTTCGATGAGAACGAAGAACGTATGTTGGCAAAGATCAAGAATGATATTATTGGTATACTCATCCCTCGGGTGAAGGCCCAACTTAAGCCGGAGATCCAGGCACTTTTTAACGATAATATCAATTATCATATCAACCCTACCGGAAAATTTGTGATAGGCGGGCCACATGGCGACACGGGGCTTACCGGAAGAAAGATAATTGTAGATACCTATGGCGGAAAAGGCGCACATGGCGGAGGAGCCTTCAGTGGAAAGGATCCCAGTAAAGTAGACAGATCTGCGGCTTATGCTACCAGACACATCGCTAAGAACATGGTGGCGGCTGGCGTTTGCGATGAAATGCTTGTTCAGGTTTCGTACGCTATTGGTGTGGTTGAACCTATGGGAATTTTTGTTGATACTTATGGGACTTCCAAAGTAAATCTAACCGATGGTGAAATTGCGGCCAAGATCTCCGAAATTTTCGATATGAGACCTTCGGCAATTGAAGATCGATTAAAATTACGACAGCCCATGTACTCCGAAACCGCAGCCTACGGACATATGGGACGAAAAAACGAGATCGTTCACAAGACTTTCAGAACCCCTGATAATACAGAAACCAGCTTGTCTGTAGAATTATTCACCTGGGAAAAACTTGATTATGTGGATAAGGTGAAAGAAGCATTTGGACTGTAAAGAACCCATTTCATAGTTACCTTCAACTAAATAATATTGTGATTTCGTGCTTTCTGCACTGCTTCCAGTTTACTATGAACCTGTAATTTCTTGTAAATATTCTCTATGTGTTTTCTTACCGTACTTGGGGAGAGAAACAGGTTATCTGCTATGGCCGTATAGCTTAGCCCTTTACTCAATTGTTCCAGAACTTCGATCTCACGCTTTGAAAGCGAGATCTCTTCCTGGTCACCCGGATTCTGAATATCGATAGGATTACGAAGTAACTTAAGAGTCTTCATTGCAATGGAGGGGTTCATCGCCGCACCGCCATTTAAGGTTTCCCTGATCCCTCCATACAACTCCTCGGGATTGATCTCTTTCAATAGATATCCATCGGCACCAGCTTTAATTGCATTGAAGATATTCTCATCATTATCGAAAGCCGTAAGCATGATGATCTTAATCTGCGGATATTTCTGTTTTACAAGCCTGGTAGCTTCAATACCGTTGAGAACCGGCATTTCAATATCCATAAGTATGAGATTGATATTGTGGTTCTCCTCCAGGCGAGATAGTAACTCGCTACCGTTCAATGCGGTTACTTTTACTGTGATATCTTCAAAGAATGACAGCTTTTCCTTAATGGCATGAATAAGGAAACTATTATCGTCTACTATGGCTATTTTAAGGTTCATTGAAACCAGTTTGGATTATCCTAAGCTAAGGTAATTCCAACTTAATTGAAATAAGGCATTTGACTTATTATTTAAAGAATACATCATTTGCTAAGTACCTCAGCCCTTATATTGTTCAAGGCGTTGAGAACATTGCTCATTTCCGGGCTAATTTCCTCAGCTTGGGTTTTAAGCGACATAGAATATTCTTTATTGAAAGTGGTCCCGGTAAGGCATTCACCTTCCAGACATTTTATTACGATCCAATTGTTGGTATAATTTACATAAAAGATAAGGTCTGAAATATCTCCGGTAATATCGGCAACAGTACTTTTCCAACGAAGGGTCCTCCCTTCCACGCTAAAAACAGTGTTGTACGAATTATATTTACTGAAGGCACTATTGATCACCCTAAGATTTTCATTGATAACAGCCATATTTACTCCCGAACCAGTTGCAGCAGCCGGTGCTGGAGGAAGCGGTGGTGTTTGAGCAAATGCATTAACACCTGCCATTAATAATAGAACGAAGCATAATTTTGTTGAAATGGTTTTCATAAGAGAATTATTAAAGTGTATTTAATTTGGTACTAGTAAAGTTATTAAGGTTCCTTCGGAATCTGAAGATCTGATGTCCAGTTCACCATCGATATCTTTGGCGCGCTTTTTCATGTTGTTCAGTCCGTTTCCATCCGAAACATTTTCAGTATTAAAGCCATTGCCATTATCCGAAACCTTGATCTCATAGGCGGAAATGCCTTTTTCGATAGATACTCTTATATCATCCGCGCCCGAATACTTCAAAGAATTATTCACGGCTTCCTGAATGATCCGATATATGTTCATCCCTTTCACAGACGAAAACGTATGTTCGGGGTTGATTTCTGGTGACACTATAAAAGTGAAGTTGGTTTTTTCGGTGAACAGTTTTGCTTTTTCAATAAAGTTAGTAATTCTGGCCTGAAGATCTTCAATGGATATATTATTTTTATTCATGGCCCAAATAGTATCCCTTAGTTCATAAATGGTTTGTCCCGTGAATGCACTTATCCCAGATAGCCGATCTCCCAACTTTTCATTCATATCCTTAAAACCAAATTTCAGATTATCTAAACTGGAAATAATAAAAGTAAGCTGTGCTCCAATATTATCGTGCAGATCTCTCGATATACGGAGCCGTTGTTCCTGTAAGCGGTTTTGAGTTTCGATCCTTGCCAGGGCGGTTTTAAGTTCATTCTCTTTCTTTAACTGCCTGTTCTTTAGCTTCTGCTGGTTGAAAAGCAGGTAACCCAGTAACCCTAGGATGAGGGCAAGTGAAAAACCACCATAGATCATCATATTTTTTCGTTTACCCTCTAATTCCTTTTCCGCTAATTCTGCACGTTGCTTTAAAATTTCCTTCTCTTTCTTCTCGGTTTCATATTTTGTTTCGGTCTCTGCAATGATACGTGCGTTATCTTCATTGAGGATGGAATCCTTTACCGCTATGTACTTATAGAGGTAATCGTTGGCAAGCCGGTGGTTGTTTTGGTCGACGGCTAATTGGGAAAGACTGGCATAAGTTTCCTTAGCCGTGAGTTTTATATTGTGATCTACAGAGATCTGAAGCGCTTTTTGAAGGAATTCGTCGGCTTTTCTGAATTGTCGTTGCGTACGCAGCGCCTCCCCGTAATTGGAATATGTTATCGCCATTCCGTTGTAGTCTTTTATCTCCTCTCTCAGTTTAATGGACCGATTGAAATATGTATCCGTATTCACATAATCCTTTTTCTTCGAGTATGCCAATCCGATATTGGAAAGGTTAGAAGCCTGTTCTTTTTTATCCCCGATCTTCAGGCTTATCTCGTAAGCTTTCTGGTAAGACGTTATAGCGTCATCATATTTCTTCTGATAATCGTAAATAGCACCTACATTGTTGTATCCGTTCTGTAATCCGTTATAATTACCTAATTCTTCCTGGATCACCAGTGCATCGGTGAGA
Source organism: Pukyongia salina (assembly GCF_002966125.1). Taxonomy (GTDB): domain Bacteria; phylum Bacteroidota; class Bacteroidia; order Flavobacteriales; family Flavobacteriaceae; genus Pukyongia; species Pukyongia salina. The sequence continues at coordinate 1,839,405 of NZ_CP027062.1, read as the reverse complement.
TATTTGGTGGTTTTATCAAAGTCCTGCAAATAATAATAGACCACACCAATATTATTGTAAGCTTGTGCAACTCCATTTCGGTTACCCAGTTCTTCTTCGGCCTTTAGAGCGTCGAAGAGATATTCCAAAGCTTCATCGTAATTCCCCAATCGAATATGAACTGTGGCAATATTATTTAGAACCACCGCAAATCCTTTAGTGCTATTTATTGATTCTACGATCTTTAGGGCCTCTTTATAAGTTGCCATGGCTTCATCGTACTGGGTTTTTCTTTCGTGATAATTAGCCAGTGCATTCAGGTTGATCCATTTTCCTTTTGGAAAATTCAATTCTTCAGAAAGTTTTATGCCTTCTACGGCAAACGCTCTGGCACTATCCAAATGAGTAACATTGTAATGTCCGGCAACCTTCTGATATAAGATTGCGGTGGCCGTATCCCTGGGAGCATTCTTCAAAACCAAGAGAACACTATCGATGTTTTTAAGAGTTTCCTGGGCAGTGACAACCGGAAGAAGGAGGCTTATAAATAATAAACTGAGAAGTTTCTTGATGTTCATGATTTCAGATTACACTTTTATTTCCATCTGCACTAATAAAGCCTCGTCGAGATTGTAGCGCAGAAAATCATACCGATCCAATTGTTTCGAGCGGCGACCAATCTGAAGTTCATTCAACATTAAGTTTCTCTCAAGTTCTATGGTTCTTGTACTAAATTCATCAGTTAACCGGCGGTTACGAAGATTAAATAAAACAAACAGTAACGCACAGACAATTAGTATAAAAACAAGTATCAAAACAGGTGTTATCATTCTGTGCGAATTCGAGGTTCACAATAAAATTTAAAATATATATCTTCAGAACGAAGGCGATATATAACGCTTTCCCGAATCAAATTCATTCAGGAAAATGATTTACACAAACCAATGTTCGGCAGAATTCAGAAATATTGCAGTTGGTATGAATTATAATTTCTTTACAAGGACGCCCTCGCTCCATTCTCCAATAGACTGTACCAGATCCTTATCGTGGTAGTATCCTTTTCCGTGGTATTTTCCGTTCTTCCATTCTCCGCCGTAATATCCGCCTTCATTAAAAAAGAACCTTCCCGTTCCGTGGTATTGCTGCTGGTCGTTAAACATGCCGCTGTATTTATCACCATTAGCGAAAGTGTAAGATCCCATGTATATCTTTCCATTTTTGAAGAATCCTACAAAATGGTCACCATTGTCCCATTTAAAGTATCCGTATTTATTCTGGCAATCGCCTGTTGTGCACCCGGTGTCACTATCGTTTCGAATATAACTATAGGAGTCTGTTAATTCACCGTTAGTATACCATCCCTGGCTCCAATCTTTACCAACCACTGTATATCCCCTGCCATTCAGTTTGCCGTTGCGATATTCGCCAACAACATTATCATTATTATCGGCAATATAAGCCCCATAACCATTCATGCTATCATTTTCCCAGTTACCGATATACTTTCCAACACCATCCCATCGGTAGAGTCCATAACCATGTCGCATTCCGTTCTTCCAGAATCCATCGTAATATCCTCCTTCATATTGCCATTTTCCCCAACCATTATTACAATCGCCCCTTATACATCCTGTAGAGGCTGTGCTCGTTCCGGAACTTGCTGTATACAATTCGACAGGATTAAAAACAAAAGAAGCCATGGTGTAATAACCCGGGAGTCTATATGTTGGCGTCCCATTAAGCTTTACAATTAGATCATTTCCGTCTTTTTCGGTTGAAGCAATATCGTAATCTATAGATTGCCCTTTCACGATCACCCCATACGATTGTTTCTCCGCATTTCGGTACCAATAAGTATTCTCGGGGGCGTAATCCAGGGTTACAATATTTCTTGCACCCCATCCGGTATATGCACGTATATCCTTGTGATAGAACGTCTTATCAAATTCTTCCAGGTAGTAAACATAACTACCGTTCACGTTAACAAAATCTCCTAAATAACTTTTATCATCAATATAGGTTACAAACGATTTTGGATTTGTGATATAAAAATCTTTCCCAATATTTCGCTCCAGTACTGTTAATTTACCAGACGCTCCCTGCGCGGCATCAACGCAATCCGGGAGTAGATAGATGGTTCGGGAAGATTTATCCAGATACGACAGCGTGTCTGTTTTTAGCCGATTGAGTTCTTTCACATTAGAAAGTACAGTGCCATTTGCATCACGTAAAGTATATGTGGATTCACCTGTTTTTAACCAGGTCATTGGTCCGTTTGCTGCCGAAGGTGTTTGAGGAGAAGGAACCTGCGCGTGAAGCGAAAAGTTAACACAAAACAGCAGGATTAATATTTTTACTGTCGATCTCATAATTGAATGGTTTTAAGTGATAACCAAATTACCGAAAATTCCTGAGTTCAGAAAATAGGGCAATTGACCTATTCTACACCATTATCATTTCAGATTCATTTAAAAATAAAAAACCCCATTCTCATGGGGTTTCAAGTGTGCTGCAAATACTCCTCAATCTTTGCAGCTTATGTAACCTGGCTAGTTGGTTACTTTTTCAGGTCGTAAGCGAAGATCGAATTATTATCGGCTTTATAATATAAGATCCCGCCAAACTCATCTACTTCGTATTCCGGTTTCTTGTCTTTTAGCACGATTTCTTTTTCTTTGGCTCCGGTATCCTTATTAAGTTTTATCAGTCCAACTCCATCATCCAGTTTGGTAAGTATAAACTGTGCATTTTGAGTTGCCGAAGTGGCCTTAAAACGGCGTAACATCTCTGCCACCGATGCGCCTGCAGCCATCGCCATTCCGTCTCCAAGATCTGCATAAGCTTCACCTCTGGACGTATAATATCCCAATCGGTTTCTGTTTCGGTTAGCCTCGGCGTAAGCCGCTGTTGCTGTTGCAGCAGAAGCCACGGCGGTGATTCCCATTAGTATGGCGCCAACAGCACTTTTCCCCGGTGCACGGTGATATTCATGCCAATTGGAATTCCCTTCCCAATTAAGCATCATCATGTTCTGGTCGCTGGTGAGCAAGATCCCTCCATCACGAACTTCAATATCTGTTGGACTTTCCTTTCCATCAAATTTCGATTTGGCTAGGGTAGACACGTCTCCGGTCGCAGCATCCACGCTAAAGAGATCCTCATCTGCACTTATGAGATAACGATTGTTCTTCTCATCGAAAGCAGAAGCCACGGCGTCTGCCCGCTTGTATTTTAATGGTTTCTTCCACACCTGGTCTCCGGTATTCAGATTCACAATATTGGCATCTTCGGAAGTGATGTAGATCAATCCCTGGGGAGTATTTGCCATGGTTAGGATATTCTCTCCTGTCTTGAGAGGTTTTTTGAACAAGGTATTCCCATCGAAAGAAATTTTATTGATCCCTCCTTCATAGATTCCGAAGAGAATTCCGTCATCCATAATATAGAAGTGCTGAACATAACCTTTCGTCTTCGGAGCCTTCTCCCACAGGTCTTCTCCATTAGAGGCACTTAAAAATGCGATCTTCGATTCTGAACGACCACTCGCTAATTTTGCCAGACCCGATTTTCCCGAATTATCCACATTGCTCACAATAGCCAATCCCTCCGGTAGGATCTCGAAATTCACCACATGGCCTTTCACTTTATGAGGGTCTGGCCATAATAGGGAACCATTGCTTCCAACTTTGTGTACTTTCATATTCGAACCGTTGGCAGATACCTCGAAGCCATAGATCTCCTTCTCGGTTTCATCTGCAACCATCCATTTGATATCATCTACTTTTACAGACCAATCAATATCGCCACTTCCCATATTTACCTTTTTTAAGGTTTTGGTTGTAGGCAGAATGAGCCCGTCCTTTAAAAGCAAAGGTCGTCCCGATACTGTTTCAGATCCTTTCATGGTAAAGTAATGTTCCTGTTCTCCCGAATCCAAATCGTAAATAGCTACGGCATTTGCGTATTTATCTGATGCCTTCCGCTGTCCGCTTACTACCAGTTTATTCTGAGGCATCATAACATCACAGGTCCATACCAGCTTCCAGCCGTTATCTTCTGTACTGAAAAGTTTTTTCCCAGACATATAATCTATCACTGCCTTCTTTGTGGTCATAGCACCAAATCCGGTTTGCCCCACTATCAGATAAGGGGCGTTTGGCACGAAGAACAGCTCTTCTGGTTTTACCCTTCCGTAGTCCTGAAAATTAAACAACAGCTCATTCACCCCGGGTTTGATACCTACCAGGCCATCATTGGTTGCTACTACCATGGTACCCCCTTGGGTTAGTGTCATCTCATTGATCTTTCCGCCAACATCATAGCGGTAATCGGGTGTTTCTGCCCGTTGCGCCGAAATAATTGTGCTAATCAAGAACACAAATCCGGTTAACGTTTTAATCATAATTGAAGTTTTCATAATCGTGGTGTTTAGTTTACAAGTCAAAGTTGATTCATTATCAAACCGATTTCAATACGGCAAATGCCCTATTCTGTTCTAGTGCAACCCTTTAAAGACAAAAAAACCGGAAGCACATACTAATGATGTACTCCCGGTTCCACGTAAAAACCTCAACACTGAGATTTTCTTAATACGATCAAATCTTTAGTCTACCGATACCTTGAATTCACCCTGGGTGATCATCTTGGTGGTCATGTCCTGGCCATTATATCCTTCGAAGTTGAAGGTTCCTTCCAGTTTTCCATCGGCATCGACAGTAATAACAATTTCTCCCGGACCAATACCTGCGGCAGAGGTGGCTAGATTGGAAGCCCAAACTGTGGCCGTTTGCCCTACCAGCTCCCCATACTGGATAAAATTGGGATTAGTAAGGTTGTTCCCGGTTTGATAGGTTCCGGGACCGTTGTATCCTATGATATTAAAATTGATAAAATCGCCGTTGTTCGTGCTTCCCTGGGCAGTCACCGTTGTCATGCCATTTGCAGAAGTTTTGGTGGCACCTATTAATGTAGCCGGATCTGTTGAAGCTGCAAAACTACTGCCGTCCACCATTGCCGAAAACAGTTCACCGCCTCCATTGTCACCTTGGTTGTTGTTTGAGTTGTCATCGTCATTACTACAGCTACTTACTGCCATACCAAGGCAAATTACTGCGTATAATAGCGATCTTTTTAAAGTTTTCATAATTGTTGGGTTTTAGTTAATTGAATAAGACAAAGATGTCTATTAACCCAACGCCATTCAATACGGCAAATGACCTATAATTTGAAGTTTAGGTGAGGAAGCTTTCGCTGAAGTTCTTGTATTTTCTCTTGTAATTTCTTCTGAAACTCCTTATGTGACTCGCTCTCCGGATCGAAAGGCCTATGTGCCATATCCGATCGGATCGATGCGATCTCCTTTTGAATTGAGGCAGTTGCCGAATCGATCCATACTTCCGAAAATCGATGCCAAATGATCTCCACAGCCGTTTTATTAGGATGCAACATGTCTTCGGTGTAAAACCTGTAGTCCCGTAATTCGTCCATCATCAACTCATAAGAAGGGAAGTAATGATTTGCAGGATTCAATTCGATAGACCTGTGAATCCCGGCCAGCAGATGCGCCTTGCTGCGTGTATTTTCCACAAATCCATCCTTCAGGTGCCGTACCGGTGATACGGTGAAAATTAATTGCGCTTTTTTATTCTGAAGTGTAACCAACTCTGTGATACGATTAGTTATTTCAACCACATCCTCTACCGAACTAATTTCTTTGGCGAACTCGTTTTGAGGGATCTTATGGCAATTAGCCACTATGGCTCCGGAAGGTTTATATCGATATCCCCAAGCGGTACCGAAAGTTATTATGATGTGAGAGGCGGTGCTAAGATACTCCTGTAAGCCGGCTAAGCTGTTGTTCAGCAGATCAAGACAGGCAGATTGTTCGGTGGCCGAAACCAGCGAGTGGACCTCCAGGCAATGCCATCGTCCGTTCCACTCGAAAATGTCTTTTTCACTGAACGGTCGATCTAGCGCAGCTCGTTCAATAAGTCGTTCCAAAGCTTTAGGGTGAAAAATAATTCCGAAGGGATTCGTAAAATTCGCAAACTTGAAGTACTCCAGTTTGTCTCCTATATGTTCGGTAAAACAAGAACCTAGCAAAAGCACCTCCGAATTATAATCGATCAGGACTTTCGCAGGGGTTAACGGTATTGTGGTTTGAAGTTTCATACCTATGAAAGATAGGCTCTGGCGGCTTCGAGTGCAGCATTGATCCCTGCGGGATTTTTACCACCGGCCGTGGCAAAGAAAGGTTGGCCCCCTCCACCACCCTGGATGTGCTTCCCTAATTCCCGGACAATTGTACCCGCATTCAAATCTTTTTCGGCCACAATTTCTTTCGAAATATAACAAGTGAGCAACGCTTTATCTTCATGGTTAGAACCAAAAAGCAGGAAAAGGTTTTCTACTTCGGCGCCCAATTCGAATGCAAGGTCCTTCATACCGGCAGCATCCAGTGGAACTTCCTTTGCCAGAAATTGTACTCCGTTAATTTCCTCCAGTTCGTTCTTTAATTCACCTTTAAGACCTTTGGCCTTGTCCTTTTGTAATTGCTGAATTTGTTTCTGCAGTGCGGTGTTCTCTTCCTGTATCTTTTCGATCGCGCTTACCGGATCTTTACTGTTGTTCAATACTTTCTGAACCTTTCTAAACGCCTCACTTCTCTCCATAAAATACGTCTTGGCCGCATCCCCCGTGATCGCTTCAATTCTGCGTATACCAGAAGCTACGGCACTTTCAGAAGTAATTATAAAGTGCCAAACATCACTGGTATTAGTTACATGGGTTCCTCCACAGAGTTCCATGGAGTTTCCAAACTTGATCGCTCGTACAGTGTCTCCGTATTTTTCACCAAAAAGCGCCAGAGCACCTTCTTCAATGGCTTGTTTGTAGGGAATATTTCGTCTTTCTTCCAGGGCAATACTCTCTCGTATGCGGGCATTCACAAAGTCTTCAACCTGGTGAAGTTCTTCTTCGGTCACCTTACTGAAATGTGAAAAGTCGAACCGGAGATACCGGCTATGCACCATAGATCCCTTTTGGGTAACATGCGGCCCGAGTATATTTCTTAATGCTTGATGTAGCAAATGCGTGGCCGAATGATTTGCTGCTGTCCTGGCACGTTGCTTTGCGTCGACCACAGCCTTGAAATTCACTTCCGGGTTCCGCGGTAAATTCTTTACAAAGTGAATGATCAGGTTATTTTCCTTTTTCGTGTCTACCACATAGGTAACTTCGCCGTTGGCGGCTTCCAGATATCCTTTGTCTCCTACCTGTCCTCCACCTTCAGGATAAAAGGGTGTTAGGTTAAATACCAGCTGAAATAGCTCTCCTTCTTTTTTACTTTCCACCTTGCGATAGCGTGTTATCTTCACGTTGGCTTCGAGAGAATCGTAACCGATAAATTCCTCTTCCGAATCGTCCGCAAGGACATTCCAGTCTCCCGTTTCTACCTTTCCTGCGGCCCGAGATCTTTCCTTTTGTTTCTGAAGCTCGCTGTCAAATTCGGATTCATTATAGCTATACCCCCTTTCTCTGAGAATAAGTCCGGTTAGGTCCTTTGGGAAACCATAGGTATCGTAAAGTTCGAAGACCTTTTGTCCCGAAATTTCATTGCCTTTGGCAGTAGTGATCATATTTTCCAATAAGACAAGTCCCTGATCGAGGGTTCTTAAAAAGGACTGTTCCTCCTCTCTAATTACATTGGTGATCAGGTTCTTTTCTGAAACCAGCTCGGGGAAAGCAGTTCCCATTTGCTTCACCAGGGTATCTGTTAATCTGAATATAAATGGTTCCTTCTTATCGAGGAAGGTAAATCCGTAACGTATCGCTCTTCGAAGGATCCGTCTTATCACATAGCCGGCACCGGTATTGGAAGGTAACTGTCCGTCTGCAATAGAAAACGCCACGGCACGTACGTGATCTGCAATAACGCGAATAGCAATATCAACTTTTTCATCCTTCCCGTAGCTGGTCTTGGTGACAGTCTCTATCTCCCTGATAAGTGGAGTAAAGACATCGGTGTCGTAATTACTTTGCTTGTCCTGAAGCACCATACAGAGTCGTTCAAAACCCATCCCTGTATCCACATGCCTGGCCGGTAATTTTTCCAGGCTCCCATCTGCTTTTCTATTGAATTGCATGAACACCAGATTCCAGATCTCAACTACCTGCGGATGGTCCTGGTTTACCAGATCTGCCCCCGGAATTTTTGCCCGATCTTCGGCCGAGCGTATATCCACATGGATCTCGCTACAGGGGCCACATGGACCCTGATCTCCCATTTCCCAGAAATTATCGTGCTTGGAGCCGTTTAAGATCCTGTCTTCTGCAATGAGTTGTTTCCAATGATCGTAGGCTTCCTGATCGCGTTCCAGGCCTTCAGCTTTATCGCCTTCGAAAATGGTAACGTATAATTTATCCTTATCGATGCCTAATACCTCGGTGAGCAGTTCCCAAGCCCAGCCTATAGCTTCTTTCTTAAAATAATTTCCGAAACTCCAGTTCCCTAACATCTCGAACATGGTATGATGATAGGTATCCATCCCCACCTCTTCCAGATCGTTGTGTTTTCCACTTACCCGAAGGCATTTTTGGGTGTCGGCGATACGCTCACTTTTGGGTGTGCTGTTCCCTAGAAAGTATTCCTTAAATTGATTCATTCCCGCATTGGTGAACATCAGTGTTGGGTCGTCCTTGATCACCATAGGTGCCGAAGGAACGATCTCATGCGATTTAGATTGGAAAAAGTCTAAAAACTTAGAACGGATCTCACTGGATTTCATGCGATGTAATTTTGGCCGTGGTAGTAGATTATTTCTATCAGCAAAACAATTTCTATATTTGCAAAACGTTAGGTAAAAGTTAGCACTACCCTTCAACGAGCAAAAATAAGTTTTTTTAACGTATGTCTAAGGTTAAATATTACTACGATAGTGAAACTCTGTCCTATCGAAAAATAGAAAGTAAAAAAGGACGTAAACTTGGTATTATTCTGCTAAGTATACTGGGGATGTTCTTAAGTGGATTTCTATTGTTGCTCATTTATATCAATTTACCTTATGTAGAGACTCCCAAAGAGAAGGAACTTAAGCGCGAACTGGCTAATATGAACCTTCAATACGAGTTGTTGAATAAGAAGATGGAGCAGGCGGAACTGGTTCTTGGACAAATAGCCGATAGAGACAATAATTTATACCGGGTGTATTTCGAGGCTAATCCTATTCCCGAAGAACAGCGGAAAGCAGGTTTTGGTGGTATCAACCGGTACAAGGACCTGGAAGGGTTCGACAATTCTAAACTCATTATCGCAACCAGCAAACGACTGGATGTACTCACAAAACAAATTGTAGTTCAATCGCGATCCCTGGACGAGATCGCAAAAATGGCTGAAGAAAAAGAAGAACTATTAGCTGCGATCCCGGCCATACAACCTGTGAAGAATGAAGATCTAACAAGGGTAGCCTCTGGTTTTGGTTATAGAACCGACCCCTTTACAAAAGCCCGTAAATTTCACTGGGGAATGGATTTTACCGCAAGACGCGGAACTCCTGTTTATGCTTCGGGTGATGGGATCGTGAGTAGAGCAGACAATACCGCGACGGGTTATGGAAAACACATTCGGATTGATCACGGATACGGTTATGAGAGTTTGTATGCACATCTGTTCGACTACAATGTACGTAAGGGACAGCGAGTTAAACGTGGTGACCTTATAGGTTTTGTGGGAAGTACGGGGCGAAGCGAAGCACCTCATTTACATTACGAGATCTTTAAAGATAACGAACGCATCAACCCGATCAATTTCTATTACGGTAACCTTACTCCTGAAGAATTTGCGATCATGTTGCAAAATGCTCAGCAGGAAAATCAATCTCTGGACTAATGCATGTAGAATTGCCCGAAAAACGTTATTACGGTATTGGCGAGGTCGCCAGGGCATTCGATGTTAATACTTCACTATTGCGATTCTGGGAAAAGGAGTTCGATGTGTTGCAGCCAAAGAAAAATGCCAAGGGAAACCGTAAGTTCACTCAGGAGGATATTAAGAATCTAGAACTTATCTATCATCTGGTAAAAGAGCGCGGTTTCACCCTCGAAGGCGCTAAGATCCATCTAAAAGAAAACCGAAAGAAATCCTTAGACAACTTTCAGATAATTCGTAAATTAGAGTCTGTTAAAGCCGAGCTGCTTAAAATTAAAGACCAACTCTAAACCCGGAAGAACATGAAAAAATGGCTACCCGTGATCGTTATTGTGGGGCTCCTCGCTATAGGGGGTTTCTACCTTATGAATCTCAATAACTCCCTTGTCGAATTAAACGAAGGTGTATCTGCTCAATGGGGTAATGTGGAAAGTTCGTATCAGAGGCGAGCCGACCTAATTCCCAATATTGTGAACACTGCTAAAGGCTATGCCGAATTTGAACAGGAAACCCTAATAAAAGTCACAGAGGCTCGAAGTAAGGCTACTTCGGTGACTATCGACCCTTCTAATATCACCCCGGAACAATTGCAACAGTTTCAGGAAGTGCAAAGCGGTTTAACCTCTGCCCTTGCCCGACTACTGGCAGTTTTCGAGCGATATCCAGATCTGAAAGCCAACGAAAATTTCAAGGAACTCATCAACGAACTCGAACGCACGGAGAACAGGATCAATGTGGAACGAAATCGATATAACGAAATGGCCCGTCCCTATAACACCCGGATCAAGAAATTTCCAGCCTCCATGTTTGCTGGGATGCTGGGATTTGAAGAACACGCATACTTTGAAGCGAAAGAAGGTTCGGAAGAGGCTCCGGTTGTAGAATTTTAACCAGTAAGTTAGATGTCTAAATTAGAAGATTTCCTCAGTGCTGAGGAAGAAGCAGCGATCATCGAAGCCATTCGATCGGCAGAAAAGAATACTTCAGGAGAAATTCGGGTACACCTCGAGGCACATTCAGAAATTGATGCCTTTGAGAGAGCCGCCGAAGTATTCGATTTTCTACATATGAATAACACAAAATTGAGCAATGGCGTGCTTATCTACGTCGCCGTGGAAGATCGAACGCTCGTGATCATGGGTGACCAGGGTATTAACGATGTTGTACCTCCGGGTTTTTGGGAATCCACCAAGGATGTGATCATAGATCAGTTTAAATCCGGAAACGTGAAACAAGGCCTGGTTGATGGTATACTCATGGCCGGAGAACAACTGAAGATGTATTTTCCTCACGGTGGTAACGACAAAAATGAGCTCCCGGATAAAATTTCGGTAGGATAGATGCTAACGACCTTAAAGAAATATTCTAGATACTTATTTTTTTTATCAGTTCTTTTTGTTTCTGAAACTGTCGTTTCTCAGTTCGATATCCCCGAAATACCTCCAAATTCTAAACAAACAGCGGTATACGACTATATCGAGCTACTTAGCGACAGCGAGCGAAGTTCCCTGGGAACGAAACTCGTTAATTATGCCGATACTACCTCAACTCAGATCGTGGTAGTGATCATTAGTACCACCAAAGGGGAGGATATTTCGCTTCTCGGCGCCAAATGGGGCCATAAATGGGGTATTGGGCAGGCGGATACCGACAATGGAATTTTGATCCTCCTGGCAAAAGACGACCGCACCGTCGATATCAACACAGGTTACGGGATCGAATACCGCATTACGGATCGAATGGCCGAAAGGATCATTAATAATTACATGATCCCGGAATTCAAAAAAGAGAACTACTATGCCGGCCTGGATAAGGCGACTTCAGTAATGATAGATATGCTCTCGGGAGAATTTGATGGAGAACTGCAGAGAAATTTTCCTTACACCTCCTTGATCATGATCGCGATCTTTGTTCTTTTCCTTATCATCATCATTAATGCACGTAATAAGAATCGCGATGGGGGCAGCGGGAATAGCGGCGGTGGAATGGGAAGTCTCTGGGACATCATCGTACTTAGCAATGCGGGTAGAACAGGCGGTAGCTGGAGCAGTGGATCGGGAAGCAGCTGGGGCGGCGGCGGAAGTTTTGGTGGCGGATTTGGCGGTGGCGGATTTGGCGGCGGTGGTGCCAGTGGGAGTTGGTGAGTTGACTGTTATCAGTGATTGAGAAAATCACAGATCTCTAAAAATCAAATAATATTGAAGTACCAATGTCCAAATTTGATTTATGGATCGTTGGAATTCATTTGTGATTTGTTGGTTGTGAATTGATTATTCGTTGCATAGAAGCATCTAACTACTAACTCAATTATACAGATCCTTGCACTTACATCGCGGTCTTGGCCAAAGGAATTCGAAATTCAGCATTAATTCATGCGAGCCAAACGTGGCGGTATTAAGTCCTGAAGTTACATAATCGTAGGCATAACCCACATTCACTCCTTTGGCGATCCTGAAATTCACCAGTGCACCAAATGAATCTTTAAATCGGTAGGATCCTCCAAGCCATAGATTCTGGTTGATAAGGAACATGGCCGAAAAATCGAAGGATACAGGTGCCCCATTTGTGTACTTCACAATAAATGCGGGCTTAAAGATAAGATGCGGATTTACATCCATTACATATCCTCCGTTCACATAGTAGGTAATTCGTTCGAGGGAGAAATATTCGGAACTTCCCCTGTAGGTAAGCAATCGCGGAGCGGAAACACCCAGGTAGAATGATTCACCTCTAAAATAGACCCCTACTCCTACGTTGGGATCCCATTTAAAATCGGCACCCATAAGGAACGGATCATTGGCGTAATTTGGGTCGTTCAGTAATTCTTCATCTATGCTGTATTTTCTAAAACCGGCCTTTACACCAAAGGTGAGTTTGTATTCATCGTAATGATCCAGGTTGAGCTTGTACGACACGTCTGAATATACATAAGTGGTTCTTTCAAATCCCAGTTTGTCGTTGATCACAGACAATCCTACCCCCACATTGGATCCGGGGATACCGCTATGTGCAGAAAGGGTTTGTGTAACAGGAGCCCCGTCAACGCCCATCCACTGATTTCTATTCAGAAGATTTACCACTAAAACCTCCTTAGATCCTGCATAAGCCGGATTGATCGAAATGGTATTATACATGTATTGAGAGAACTGCGGTGTCTGCTGAGCATAGGTACTCTGTAGCACAAAAAAGGCTAGTAAGCAAAGTAATATGTTTTTAACCGCTTTCATTTATTCTGTTCCTAGTAAAATGAAACCTTGAATTGGGTCGAAGCCGCTATTATTCAGGGTAACGAGGTAATAGTAAGTTCCGGTTGGCAATAACGTAGCATCTCCAAAGGCACCCGATGGGGCAACTCCGTACCAGTCGTTATTGTAATTATCGTCTTTAAAAACTCTTGCTCCCCATCTGTTGAAAATCTCCACACTTACCGAGATATCGCACGGTTCGTTGCTGTTGGGATCTAAGGCATAGGTAACCTCGAAGAAATCGTTGATTCCATCGTTATTGGCAGATACTAATTTTGATATTTCAATGTCATCTTTAGACTGAATACATGGGAAATTTATACAAGACTCGTTAATGGATAACTCAATATTAGTAGACCATTCGCAGTCGTTCTCTGTATATGTATATTTGAAGCTGTATTCTCCAAATTCGAAACCGGACGGATCGAATACCGTTCCATCCAATTGATCCAGGTATTCGCTCTCCCAGGTACCATTTAGATTTGCAGTATTCTCAATAAGACCTTCCAGATTGACCGGATCGTCCTCGGGGCAAATATTGAGTGATACAGAATCCGATTCGAGTTCGGGTCGAACCATAACCAATTGAGTATAGTCACTACGATTATCACATTCGTCTGTGACGAACCAGGTTCGGATAATATTATAATCCAGCTCATTCAGGTTTATGATCTCTTCATCATATTCTATCAGCAAGTTCGTTGAGCAATTATCGGTAAATGTAAGGTCCGGCACATCCGGCATTTCGTCGCAACCAACAGTTATCTCCGGTTCCAGAGAAGAACTTAATTGAGGTGGGGTTTCATCACGTACGGTGATTTGTTGTTCCACGATAATTCTATTTCCACAAGTGTCTGTAACACTATAGCTTCTTGTAATTATTTCCGGGCACAGACCATTGTCTGATACATCTTCCACAAAAGCCACAATTGGAACCGAACAATTATCGGCGGCATCGGTTACCACACCGATATCCGGAATTGGTATATCTCCGTAACATTCCACAGTTATTGGTGACGGATTGCTGGCTGTTGGCAGAATATCATCCTGGACAACAATTTGTTGGGTCACTTGAATGGAATTTCCACAGGTATCGGTTACACTATAGATTCTTGAAATGGTTTCAGGACAACTTTGATTATCCGAACTATCCATTACAAAAGCTACTACAGGTGTTGAGCAGTTATCGGCTTCGTCTGTGACCACAGCAGGATCCGGGGCAGGCACATCGGTGATACATGACACTTGGATGGGAGCCGGATCACTTGCGGTTGGCAAAATATCATCCTGAACCTGGATCAGGTGGGTGACATTGATGGAATTCCCGCAGGCATCGGTCACGCTGTATATTCTTGAAATGGTTTCGGGACAACTTTGATTATCGGACGATTCTGAAACGAAAGCAACAACCGGGGTTGAACAGTTATCGGCCTCGTCTGTAACCACGGCAGGATCCGGGGCGGGTACATCGGTGATACAGGAAACTTGTATTGTCACTGGATTACTGGCCGTAGGTAAAATATCATCCAGAATTACGATCTGCTGAGTAACATTGATGGAATTTCCACAGGCATCGGTTACGCTGTAGGTTCTCGTTACGGTCTCCGGACAAGATTGATTATCTGAAACATCGCTAACGAATGCTACGGTCGGGGTTGAGCAATTGTCGGCTTCATCGGTCACCACAGCAGGATCGGGGGCCGGTATATCGGCCACACACTGTACATTGATAGCAGGCGGATTACTAGCCGTAGGATCTTCGTTATCTGCAATGGTGATCACTTGCACATAATTGGCAATGGTCACTCCACAGGCATCTGTAAAATTCCAGGTATTTGTATAGGTTCCGGTACTTGGGCAACTTCCGGGTACGAATGGTCCGGATGTTTTGTTAAGGGTAAATGTACATTTATCCGGTACAGGTTCTAAGCTTTGGGCCTGACTTAATCCTGTTGTATCGTCACAATCCAGAGTAACGTCCAGCGCACCTGCCGGCGTTAGCCAGTTCACTATTGGCTGATTAATGTTTACCGTATATGGTAACGCGGTACAGGACATAGGATCTGAAGTACTTATAGAGGTGATTAGGTTAGGATTCTGAGCACCCGAATAAGTAGCCGTAAATTGTAGATCGAAAGAAAGGGTACAATCTGTTTCGAGAAAATAACACTCGTCGTTAACCTCTAGTTCCATATCGATCGAAATGGGAGGATCTCCCACATCCAGAAATCCGTTAGCAACAGTGAACACCAGGTCTCCGGTAGGTGGATTATAGTTATAGGTGACCCCATTGGGTAAATTGGTTATAGGCAATAAGGAAGCTTGAGGAGGAATTACCGTACTTAATGTTGTGTTTATCGCATCGTCATTTCCCGTATTCTCAAAGGTAAAACTAAAGCCCAGGGTATCGCCAGGGTTTGCCGGGTTGGCACCGGAAGTCTGTGCAATGACAAGGGGATCCAGGCTGGGGCTATATACTTCAACTGCGAGACCGAGGAGATAAATTCCGTAGACCTCATTCTGCGAAGAAATTCGTACTGTAGCACTGGTTTGGTTATTCGTTATTATCGAATTCCCGGTATTATCCAAATCGAAAACCGAAGCATCGAACCCTAAAGTATTTGTACTTGCCGGACTTCGGTCTACAAAGTTTCCATTACCAACGGTAATTCTACTGTTAAAGAAGTTATTTGCGGTTCGTTGTGGAGCAGTTAGATCCACGAAGTTATTGGATGCATCCAATATTCTCAGGCGGTCACCACTCAAACCTCTGTCACCTTCCAGGGCTCCGAATAGTAATTTAGCATTCACATTACCAACAGGTGTGGTTTGGAAACCACTGAAATTAATATCCATG
The DNA here is from genome assembly GCF_002966125.1 of Pukyongia salina. GTDB lineage: Bacteria > Bacteroidota > Bacteroidia > Flavobacteriales > Flavobacteriaceae > Pukyongia > Pukyongia salina. The sequence continues at coordinate 1,823,399 of NZ_CP027062.1, read as the reverse complement.
TTGTTGATTATGTTGGTAACGTGTGCATAACCATCATTTAAGGTGATGTTCTTGGCAGGAAGTCCGGGGCTTTCGTATACAAATACGATCTGCCATCCGCCGGTGGTACCCACCATGGGGTCGTGAGCCACGGTACCTTCTGCTGCTTCTACATTGGCAACTGTGTAAGTTCCAAACTTATTGGGCAATGCCAGTACCTGTGAAGTGATGTCCTTCATACAGATATAAGGGTCGTTACTGAAATGTGTAGTACGGCCACGGAATATCACATCATCTGCGGTAATTGTAGAATAGGTTGTCTCCCCGGGAAGCATAAGTTTTACATCGTCGAAGTTCCAGTTTGGCTGATTATCGCTACCGTTAGGTTGTTCTACGTCGACGGCGGCCCAATACAGGAATGCCCTGAAAATGGTAACACATGCACCATTGGAAGTAGGGTTGGTAAAATTCGCCTGACTGGAATTAAAGGTGGTTGGGTCGCTATCTATATCTACATAAACATTATTCTGAAAATCGTGATTGTTACCCGGACCATTATAGTTTCCGGTTGCAGTTCTGGAGATCACATTGTTAGCGATAATAGTGAAATCTCCGTTAAGTGTTTGGCTATATCGAACAGCAAAAGGTTCCTGAATCTGCGCTTGTAATGCGAAGAAGCTAGTGAATAGGGATATTACTAAGTAGGTCGTTTTCCTGTTCATGTAGGGTTGTTTACAACATGATCAAACTAATTATTCTATAAGTGTGAGGTTCTTAAAGACTAACTGTCTTTGGATAAAACATAATCGCTAATGCGAAACAAATTGTTAAAAGAAGAACTATATAAGCAGTTACAAATCAGGGGCTTTACAATTCTCTCATACAATTATACAAGAAAACATCGTTTAAATGCATATTATTTCGACAAAATGCACTTAAAATTAACTTTTTAGCCGGTTTTTTAACAAATAGTGCGTTTTATCCTACAAAAAAGTGCCTCAAAACACCTTTGTTAGAATAACAGTGTTTAATTTTTTACTGAGATTAATTAATCTATTGACATTAAAATAAATGCGCAAGTGATACGAAAATCTAAAAAAGTCATTCTTTTGTTAGAAAATAAAATAAGCAGAAATCGAGTCAAATGTGGGGGATTTGCATCGCATTGATTAATAAAAAGGAAAGTAACGTGAATCGATAAAAGTAGTCTAATTTAAATCGCTACGCAAAACCGAGAATGTTAATTATTTCTTATAGTTCTCTTTATTTCAGATCCTTAGAAGATCAAAAATCTAAGTCTTAAATATTTCAGTAAATCTTTTGCTGCTATCCGGGTATTTGAACAGTCGAATAGTTTCCTTAGGTAGCTATTTTCCGAAAATTTACTTTTTACTTTTTGCTGAAATTTAGACGGTCATTTACAGCCGAACAATTAATCTCATTTAGTTTCCATATACTATACCGAATAGGCGGTTTTAGGAATCTTCAGAAATAAAAAAAAGTCACAAAAAAAGGCCTCCGGAGAGGCCTTAAAACCAATTAATTATAAACTAATCATCTTTAATCACAATTTTTTCTAAACTAACCGGGTTTGCTTTGTCGCATCTGTTTTTCATACGAAGGGGGTTATAAGTAAACCAAACCTTCTGCCCATTCACCTTATGATCTTCTGATAGGTCGATAGGGTCGAACATGGTATTTGGATCGGAAACTAACTGGATCACATATGGGCAGTCACCCTCAACCTCTGAATTCAGGATGATGCCAAGATTGTATCCTTCAGCCTTCATCTTCTTATCCGATCGAGTCTCCACAATTACCCCATTCTCATAATCCATCTTGGGTTCTTTGGTTGAATTACAAAAGAGAAATAAAGAGCAGATGAAAACCAGTACAACACTTCTTATTAATTTCATTAAATTATTTGTTTTTAGTCTCTATAAATAGAGACCTGGTTTATATTTATCGAACTATGATCTTAGAGTTAACTTTCGTCTTGGCGTTACCAAGCTCAACAATATAAACACCTGAAGCTTTTGCAGACATATCGATATTTGTACGGTAATAAGACGGTGTAGATTTCTCAATTTGCTCGTAAATTACACGGTTACCCAAAGCATCGTACACAGATAATCTTAAAATGTCCCTCGTGGTATTGTTGAACAAGGTGATCTCAAAATTTTCCTGATCGGAGGAGGTCACTATTAGTTCAGACTTGTCCAGGTCTAATTCATCGGCCGACAATGTTGACGAAATCTTGAAAGAAGCGATCCTTGTCTTTCTAGGCTCTCCCGAATATTCTGCGGTAAACCAGAAAACCAGATCATTGTTGGGATCGCGGCTAAGTTGAGAATAGTCTCCATATCTGGAATTAGATGTTACAGAAGTTGTACCGGCCACTATAAGTTCTTCGGCCAGCGTCATAGTTCCAAGAGGGTCTGAAGCCAATCTGCCTGTATAGTATAATGAAGGAAATGTTGTAGCACCGGTCTTGGTATAGCCCATAGCTATATTCCCTTCCTGGTCCATAGCCATCCCGGATAAGAATACACTTTCACCTCCTGCATCCTGATAGGTACCTTCCTGGTATAAAGACCATGGATCTGATGGAGTTGGTCTTCTTAGTTCTATCCATCGAATCCCGCTGATCTGAGATCCATCTGTGATTTCCACCGGAAAGTTTAACAGTAGTGATTCGTGTGTTCCAAAGTCGTAGCGATGCGTTTGGAAATATATGGCGAATACTATTGCATCTATTCGCTGTGCGGTTCCAGGTTGTTCCAGGACTGCAAATGGGTCCCCTCCTGTTCCATCCAGGAACGAATCGAAAGCAGAGACCATGATCTCCTGAGGTGCAGATACTACAGCCCCTCCGGGATTATTCCAATCTATGCTAAGATCCCATACTTTAATGTGGTCGTTCGCTACTCCGGTCCAAGCATCATCCTGAAACCAAACTATGGGAGCAGGTCCTGCTGCAATTCCTGCACCTTCCGAGTGAGCAGGTTGCGGCGCCTGGAAACCTCCGCTACCAATGTAATTTGGAAGAGTTAAGGTTGCAATTTCGGCTGTAGGGTCACCATCGATCATTTTCTGACGGTTAAACGCGTAAAATCGTCCGGATTCTGTAGGGTTAAAATTCCCGGTAACTATGTAGCTATTTCCATAAATACTATAATGAGGATAGTCGTTTTCCGGCACATCATAGCTGTATACTGAATATGATCCTGTGGGATCGGAAGTTGTGGAAACTGCTATTTTAAATTGATTACTTCCCGGTAACTGAAATTGTGAAATAAACCAACGATCGGCCTCCCTGTCGTATAGCACGATTGGATCACCAGCTACAACACCTCCAAGAGGGTCATTTATGTCTTTCGGGAATCCCGGCTCCTGAACACCGTTCTTATCCCAAACGCTCCACAACCCGTTAGTCATTTGAACCACATGATCTGGCCCTACAGCTGCGGTTGGGTCCGGCGGACTTATATCTATATTAATTCCATCGAAATTCACAATTGGAGGGTTTCCTAATCGAGTTGCCGGAGCGGTTTGAGCTATTGGATCTTCGGTAGTTGAACTCGGGGCTATAGTTTGATTAAATTCCTGTTTCTTCAGAGCCTTTTTGCTTAAACCGTTTCTAGGAACTTCTCGTTTCTGAACGGTTCTCGGATCAACCTGAGGATATGAGGTCATCGGCGCTGTTACAAAAAAACCATCTGGTGATCTCACCTCTATCACCTCACTCGTTTCTATTTCCTGGCATTGTGCCCAAAAAGCAACAAAACCAAATCCTATTAAGGACAAGTAATTCTTTAATTTCATAGTAAGTAATTTATATGTAAAACGAATTGAATAATTAGTTGAACAAAGATTAATAATCAATAGACTTGTATTGAAATTATATACTACTCACTTACTACGCAGCTTGTATTTTTAACGTTTAAACCGACGTTCAGGAAATCAGATCTATTAGAGAAGAAGAGATTTTTATTAAGGATTTACAGCTTTATGAAGAAAGTCTACAAGAGATTCTCCATTCTTTTCAAGCTCGAGCTTTTTTACCAGACGATATCGAATACTTTCTATGGCACGAACGGAACGATTTAAAAAAACCGCGATTTCTTTATTCTTGAAATCTAAAAACAAATAATAACAAACCAAGGTTTCAAGTTCTGTTAACTGAGGGCTTTGTTCTCGTAGATTTATAAAGAATTCTGCGTTACTATCATTTACAATCTCAAGATGTTTTTCGTTACTAAGTAGCGTTGAGGATTTTAAATTAAGTTCGCTGTATAATTCCCTGATCATGTTTCTTTGTTTTCCTACATCATTAGTAAGGGAAATCTTTTTCATTTGCTTTTTATAATCCTTGATAAGATCTTCCAAACCCTGAACTTTTGCATTAAGCCTTTCCTGGTTTCTATTTAAATAAGATGTCTTGTTCAATTGAGAAAATAAGCCTTTGAGCTTGTTTAATAAGCGGGTATAAGTAAGACTGAAAATTACAATAAGAACTATTAAGACAGCAACCATAGACAGTGCGAAAAGAAGATTTCGCTGTTTTTTAGCTTCCTCAATTTTTAGTTCTCCTTCAGTTTTTATCAAGTTTTCGTGAATCTCAAAACTCGCTGAAATGTTATCTTCCAACAACATCTTTTCATAATCCCGTAAAGAATCCCTGTAGATATTTGCCATTTCAATATTTCCAATATGCTCATAAGTATCTGAGTATAAAGTATAGTATTCCTTTACTGAAACATGTTCCATGAATGCCTTCGATCTGGACGCTTCAGCTAGATAATCTAATGCTAAATTGAAATTATTATTTTCTAATGCAAGGTGACTGTTGCAAATATTTAGATCAACTTCGTATGATCTGTAATTGTACGGTGCTATGGTCGTATTGTCTTGTAAGGATTGAAAAATTCGAAAATATTTTTCACTATTTACTGTATCGCCAAGATGGATATAGTTGGAGGTCAACATAAAAAGGGCAAACAGATAGTAATAGGCATCCTCTTCTACATTTTTATATAGATCGAGGTTTTCCAAAATCAGTCTATTACTTTCCTCATACTGATGATCCTGAAAGGCCATATAAGCCGGCATTTGCTCAACTTCTACTAAGCCGTTCTGGTTATTAGCCAAGGTGTAAAATTCCCTGGCCTGTTCTAAAAACTTAAAGGCTGTCGAATCTTTGTTTAGCGAGTACGCATTTGAAAAAAGATCTAAGCTTGCCTGCCCGGCTACATCGTAGTTCTTCTCCATTTCACCGTATTTAACGGCCTGAATAAAGCTGTTAAATAACTTAGCTTGTTCTCCGGATTTGTGATACAACATCCCCTTTAACAAATAATAGTCTGCTAGACGACCTTCGATCGATCGGCTGGGAGGGGTTGGAATTGAATCCAAGTATTTTAGAGCTAATTCAGGATGAGAATGTATATAAACATCTGCAGAGTCTATTAGATGAGAATAATCCTTCTTATTCTGACCCATAGAGGTGCCTCCAAAAAATAGAAACGCAATACAAACCAACGTTCGTATTATATTATAATATAGGTTAGTACAAGATCTCATGGAATTTCCGCAGAATCGAATAAACCTAAAAAATAATATAATTGTTATAAATGGAGGTAAAATTAATGTGAAATTTTTACTTCTTCCTAATGTAGATAGTAACGGGCACTCCGGTAAAATCGAAATGCTCCCTAAGTTTATTTTCCAGAAATCTTTTATAAGGTTCCTTTACATATTGTGGAAGATTCGCAAAGAATGCAAAGCACGGGTGTGGCGTTGGTAATTGCGTACAGAATTTGATCTTTACGTATTTTCCTTTAAGAGCCGGAGGAGGTGTTGTTTGTATAATTGGTAACATGATATCGTTCAACTGGGAGGTTTTTATTCTCCTACTCCTGTTTTTGAATACCTCAACCGCAGTCTCGATGGCCTTAAAGATCCGTTGTTTAGTCAATGCCGAAATAAAAACGATAGGAACATCTGTAAAAGGTTCGCATTGTTTGCGAATATAAGCTTCGAAATCTTTGGTAGTTCGATTGTCTTTTCCTTCCACGAGATCCCACTTGTTCACCAGGATCACAATTCCCTTGTTATTGCGCTCTGCAAGCCAGAATATATTTTGCACCTGCCCGTCGAAGCCTCTGGTAGCATCGAACACAAGCATGATCACATCGCAATGTTCAATAGCGCGTACAGACCTCATTACAGAGTAGAATTCGAGGTCTTCCTTTACTTTACTTTTCTTTCGTATCCCCGCTGTATCTACCAGGTTGAATTCAAATCCAAACCTATTGTATTTTGTATCTATACTATCGCGGGTAGTTCCGGCAATATCCGTTACAACAAATCTTTCTTCACCTATCAGGGCATTGATGAAAGACGATTTTCCCGCGTTGGGTCTCCCCACTACGGCAAATCTTGGTAGTTCGTCATCATCGCGGGTCTCGGTTTCGGGTAAAACCTTTACCAGATCATCCAGCAGATCTCCACTTCCGCTACCGTTGATCCCGGAAATAGGATAGTACTTTTCAAAACCCAGAGAATAGAATTCTACCGCATCGTGTAACCTGTTTGCGCTATCCACTTTGTTAACCGCAAGGAAAACGGGTTTCTTGCTTTTCCGAAGCAATTGAGCTACTTCTTCATCCATCCCGGTAACACCACTTTCCACATCTACCATGAATATAATGGCATCGGCCTCGTCTATGGCCAATTCCACCTGCTTATCGATCTCGGCTTCAAATATATCATCACTCCCCACAACATAACCTCCGGTGTCTATTAAGGAAAACTCCTTCCCGTTCCAGTCACTCTTCCCATAATGACGGTCACGCGTAACACCGCTGATCGCATCCACGATAGCTTCACGGCGTTGTATCAACCTGTTAAAGAAGGTCGATTTACCTACATTGGGCCGGCCAACAATGGCTACAATACTCATACCTGCTGAATTTAGCTGCAAAAATAGTGCTTTTTGAAGGAAGGCTGACCTTTGTCAGCTTTAGTTTCTTTAAATTTATTTAGATTGAAAGTTTTATTCCGAAAAAATATGTCGTTAACTAATGAAGTGGTGTTGCGGCCCCGTTTTAAAATAGAGCTAGAACGCACTAATAAAGATGCTTTGGCTGCTTTCGACACTGTTAAGAATACTTCACTAGAGGTTGTGATCACCCGAGTTGATGATCATGTATTTCTGAAGATACCGAAGGAGAAACAACACTTTTGGTCGCCACAACTAGACCTGGAGATCGTATCATTTGAAGAAGGCAGATCACAATTACACGGAGTATTTGGCCCTAAACCTGCGGTGTGGACCATGTTTATGTTTCTCCATTTTGTGGTAGCAACCCTATTTCTGGGATTTGGTATATGGGCATACACCAGGGCTTCTCTCGATGAACCCTATGCAGTACAGTTGTTGCTTATGGGACTAATGGTAATTGCCTGGTTCGCCTTGTATTTCGCCGGAAGGATGGGCAAAACTGCAGGTAGGAACGAGATGCATGTTTTGTATAATTTTATGAAAGAGACCCTGGATTTATGAGGAGTATGAAAATCTTTTCAGAGCGTAAGTAATAAATTTCATATATATCACAACCGTCAACCGTCAACCGATCATCCCTGATTATACCCAAACCTGCGCAGCTGGTTCTTGTTACTTCGCCAGTTCTTATTAACCTTTACATAGGTTTCCAGGTGAATTTGTTTTCCGAAGAAAGCTTCCAGATCCTTTCGTGCCTCCACTCCTACCCTTTTCAACGCCGCGCCTTTGTGCCCTATGATGATCCCTTTCTGAGTTTCGCGTTCCACCATGATGACAGAGCGAATCCTAATGATATTATCATCTTCAAAGAATTCTTCAGTATCTATCTCCACGGCATAGGGAATCTCCTTCTTGTAATGCAGTAGTATCTTTTCCCTTATTATCTCGTTCACGAAGAATCGTTCCGGCTTATCGGTAAGCTGATCTTTTGGATAAAATGGTGGAGACTCGGGTAAAAGCTCGATTATGCGCTGAAAGACCTCTGCCACCCCAAAATTCTCCAGGGCGGAAATTGCAAATATCTCAGCATTCGGCAATTGGGACTGCCATAGTTCCAGTGCTTTTGCAAGTTGTTCCTCATCACCTTTATCGATCTTATTTATTAGTAAGAGTACAGGAATAGGAGAATTTTTTATTTTGCTGAAATAGGATTCGTCTTTAAGTTCTTTCTCCCCCAATTCGACGATATACAGTAAAACATCGGCATCCTCGAAAGCAGATTTCACAAAATCCATCATACTTTGCTGTAATTCGTACGCAGGTTTTATTATGCCCGGGGTATCACTTAGGATCACCTGAAAGTCTTCTCCGTTCACTATTCCTAGTATACGATGCCGCGTAGTTTGTGCCTTGCTAGTAATTATAGACAACCGTTCGCCAACAAAAGCATTCATCAGAGTGCTTTTCCCCACGTTAGGATTCCCTATGATATTTACAAAACCGGCCTTATGACTCATAACTAATTTTCGACAAAGATACATCAATTATAATCTGTCCCCCTTGATTTGACAGATAATGAAATCTAAAAAATTTGTAACAAATGTTACCGAGGTTCTTTCGGGAAGTGAGTATTTTTACATTCTATGATCTCAGAATTAAAAGAAAATTTTGGAGGATTATTCGAGGAAGAATTGCTTTCGGAAATAAACCAGGTGGGAACTATCAAAGAAGTAAGAGCAGGCCAGAAGCTCATGGAAATAGGTGATTATATAAGATCTATGCCTTTATTGGTTTCTGGCGCTATCAAAATTATCAGGGAAGATGACGATGGAGACGAGCTCCTGCTTTATTTTCTCGAAAGAGGCGAAACCTGTGCCATGTCTATGACCTGCTGTATGGGGCAAACCAAAAGTGAGATTCGGGCCATTGCCGAAACCGACACCAGACTGATCATGATCCCTATACAAAAGATGGAAGAATGGACCGGGAAATACAAGACCTGGCGAAATTTTGTTTTTCAGAGTTATCACGACAGGCTGGAGGAAATGTTAAAGACGATAGATAGCATTGCCTTTCTGAAAATGGATGAGAGATTGTTAAAATACCTTCAAGAAAAAGTGCATATAACTGGTAGTAAAACTATAAAGAATACGCATCAGGAAATCGCCTACGAACTTCACACTTCCAGAGTGGTTATTTCCAGGTTATTGAAAAAACTGGAAAAACTAGGAAAAATACAATTACACAGAAATAGTATCGAGGTTGTTTCGATATGATAAAACATTCAGTTCTAAATTAATATCGTTATCACGGAAATTGCAGGATATATAGGAGCTTTGATCATTGGGATCGTACTGGGTCTTATCGGTGGTGGAGGTTCTATATTAACGGTGCCTGTTTTTGTGTACTTGCTTTACGTAAACCCTGTTACGGCCACAGCCTATTCTCTTTTCGTTGTAGGCGTGTCAGCTCTGGTAGGTGCTATTAGAAACATACAGAAGGGGTTGGTGGATTTCAAGACCGCCATTGTTTTTTCGATCCCGGCATTTATTGCAGTTTATATCACTCGGAAATTCATAGTTCCCGCCATTCCTGATACACTATTTTCCCTTGGAGAATATACAGTGAGCAAGAATACAGGTATCATGGTCTTTTTCGCCCTGATCATGCTTATTGCTTCCTTTTCCATGATAAGGAACAATAATAAGGAGGATAAGCCAAGGCAAGCGGTAAAGCTCAATTTCCCCCTTATCTTTATAGAAGGTTTTATCGTAGGCCTGCTTACCGGCGTGGTTGGCGCGGGAGGGGGTTTTCTAATCATTCCTGCCCTGGTTTTATTGGCCAAGCTACCCATGAAAAAGGCGGTAGCCACTTCCCTGCTCATTATTGCTATTAAATCGCTGATAGGCTTTATTGGCGACATAGAGACCATGAGTATCGAATGGAATTTTCTATTGTCATTCACCGCAGTTTCTATTGCAGGGATCTTTATCGGGGTATGGCTGAACAAATTCATTGATGGAAGCAAACTAAAGAAAGGGTTTGGATGGTTTGTTTTGCTGATGGCGATTTATATCATCATCAAGGAATTTACCCATTGATCCTTATGTAACCTAAGTTACTGTGTAGCACGCTGCAAGGTTTTACTTTTATCCTCAACAATTAAAAATTTTGATAAAGATGAAAGTAGAACAAATATATACAGGATGTTTGGCGCATGCCGCCTACTACCTGGAAAGTAAAGGAGAAGCAGCCATTTTCGATCCGCTTCGGGAAGTAGGGCCTTACCTGGCCAGGGCCGAAAAAGATAATGCTAAGATCAAATATGTTTTCGAAACGCATTTTCATGCCGATTTTGTAAGTGGCCATCTGGATTTGAAAACCAAAACGGGAGCCCGCATAGTTTTTGGACCTACGGCCAAACCAAATTATGAGGCCATCATAGCCGAAGATAACCAGGTTTTTAATGTTGGTGATTATAAGGTGAAGGTAATCCATACACCAGGGCATACCATGGAAAGCACCACTTATCTTCTAATAGACGAGAACGGGAAGGAGCATGGTATCATTACCGGAGATACACTGTTTATAGGTGACGTGGGCAGGCCCGATCTTGCCCAGCATGTGGTTTCAGATCTTACTGAAGAAAAACTAGCAAGACACCTGTACGATTCCCTGCGCAACAAGATCATGCCCCTTAGCGACGACCTGATCGTTTACCCCAATCACGGAGCTGGCTCGGCTTGTGGAAAAATGATGAGCAAGGAAACTACCGATACTTTGGGACATCAGAAACAGGTAAACTATGCATTAAGAGCCGATATGACCAAAGAAGAATTTGTAGAAGAATTACTAAGCGGACTTACCCCTCCTCCGGGATATTTCCCTCAGAACGTGCTAATGAATATAAAAGGATATGAAAGTCTTGATAGTATAAAAAAACGAGCTATCCGTCCTTTAGACCCACATGAATTTGAAGCTGCAGCCGAAGAAACGGGAGCCGTTATCCTTGATGTACGCACGCGAGATGAGTTTACAAGCGGACATATTCCGCGGTCGATATACATTGGCCTGGACGGAAACTTTGCTCCCTGGGCCGGTGCACTCATCACAGATGTGAAACAACCTATCCTCCTGGTGGTTCCGGAAGGAAAAGAGGATGAAGTAATTACCCGCTTATCCAGAGTTGGTTTCGACCATACGCTGGGATACCTCAAAGGCGGATTCGAGGCATGGAAGGGAGCTTCGAAAGAATTCGACACCCTTACTTCGGTTACGGTACAGGAATTTAAAAAGCAGTATGTGATGAAGCCGGACGCTAAGGTTTTTGATGTTCGGAAAGCAAGTGAGTATAACGCCGAACACTTCGAGGGTGCTGTAAATACTCCCTTAGACTATTTTAACGACTATTTACCTCAATTTCCTTCAGAAGAAAATTTCTATCTCCATTGCCAGGGAGGTTACCGAAGTGTGATCGCGGCTTCCATTTTAAAGAGTCGCGGGATTCACAATGTCATCGATATAGCCGGAGGAGTAGATGCAATGAAAAAATCGGGCCTTCCATTGACCGATTATGTGTGTCCAACTACTATGCTATAAGTTGTTTGATTTTTGTTTCATTTTATAGGACACAACAAGGAAGAGCGGAGCAGGATTGCCCGCTCTTTTCTTTTCATTATGTAACATAAGTTACTGTACAGGACATAGGGAAGCTATAATTTTATAATGAATTTAAAGAATGAAATTATGACAACTGAAGAGAATCAACAATTTAGCATGCCGCGAATAGGGGATAATGCTCCCGATTTTGAAGCAGTGACTACCAAAGGAAAGATAAAACTATCCGAATATGCCAAAGACAAGTGGATAGTGATGTTCTCACATCCGGCCGATTTTACACCGGTTTGCACTACCGAGATGAGTGGTTTTGCCGAACATCAGAAGGAATTCGAGGCAATGAACACCGAATTGCTTGGCTTAAGTATTGATAGTATACATGCTCATCTGGCATGGGTGAACAATGTGAGAAAAAATACAGGGGTTTACTTCGATTTCCCGATCATAGCAGACATCGATATGAAAGTTGCCAAGCTCTATGGAATGCTGCAACCAAACGAAAGTGAGACCGCAGCAGTAAGAGCCGTTTTCTTTATAGATCCAACTAAAAAGATAAGACTTATCATGTACTACCCGCTTAATGTGGGAAGAAATATGGAAGAGATCTTAAGAGCCCTTGAAGCCCTTCAGATATCTGATGATTATAAAGTGGCTTTACCGCTAAACTGGAAAAGAGGTGACAAGGTAATCGTACCGCCACCAAAGACTCTTGCTGAAATGGAAGATCGGATCAACGATGATACAGTAGAGAAAGTTGACTTCTACCTGGCTAAAAAGGAGCTGGTGTAGAAGGGTTTTTATGTTAGGTTTAATGAAGCAGCCTGAAATACGGCTGCTTCATTAATAATTTGTAAACACACCAAAAATAAATTACTTATGTTTTTTAAATCACTCTTAGGTACTGCTGCAGGGTCAAGTTCAAACAGTATTCGAATTTTAAACACCTCCGAGTACAAAGCAGCGATCTCCAAGGGAAAAGTACAATTAGTGGATGTTCGAACCCCAAACGAATACCGGGCAGGACATATCCCCAACGCCGTGAATATCGATTATTTCCAACCTCAGGTCTTTGCTGAAAAAGTTGCAAAACTGGACAAGAACAAAGCCGTGTATATTTATTGCCGATCCGGATCCAGAAGCAGAGGCGCTGCAGCACAACTGGTTAAATTGGGTTTCACAGAGATCTACGACCTAAAAGGTGGTTATATGAAGTGGAACTAAACACACAATTATGAAAACACTCGCATTTCTATCTGCATTACTACTATTGATGGGTTGTAATTCAACCCCAAACGAACCCTACCAGGCAGTGTTGAGCCCAACAATGATTTCGGTTTCCGAACCTGAACACCCAGGCAAGGCCTTAATGGAACAATATTGCTATGCTTGCCATGATGCTACAACGGCCGAGGTGGACAGAATTGGCCCGCCAATGATCGCGATAAAGAAACATTATATTACTGAAGGTACCACCAAGGAAGAATTTACAACAGAAATGCTGGCCTGGCTTGATGAACCCACTGAAGCTAATGCAAAAATGTTTGGCGCAGTCCAGCGATTTGGTGTAATGCCAAAACAAATATACCCGGAAGACGCCATCAGGCTGATCTCTGAGTATATGTACGATTATGAGATCGAACAGCCGGTATGGTTTGAAGCCCACATGAACCAGCAAATGAAAAAAGGTATGGGAAATTGTACCGAAAGCTGCTCCGGGAATTGCCAGGGAAATCATTCTATGAAAGGTAAGGGTAACGGCCAGGGAATGGGAAAAGGTATGCGAAAATCCCGTGGATGAAAAAGAAAAGATATTATATAGGTTCAAACCTTTGAAAGCGCCTGTTTTATAGACAGGCGTTTTTCTTTAGTATAAAATTTAAATACCTTTAGATTGACACCAAAGTTTAGTTGGATGCAAATAAGATGGAGGACACAGAGAAACTAATCGCAAAATGGTTTGAATCCTGGGAAACAGGCAACTATAAAGACATCCCGGTTACAGATGATTTTAAGCATACGAGTCCGTATGGGACAATAGCCGGTAAAGACGCTTATTTAGCCCTGGTAGCAGCCAATGAGAATAAATTTTTAGGACATACCTTCAAAATTCACGACGCCTTGTACGGTGAAACAACCGCATGTGTTCGTTATACCGGGAAACGGGGTGATTTTTCGCTGGACGTAAGCGAATGGTATAAAACTGATGGCAATAGAATTAGGGAGATCATTTCGTATTACAATATTGAAGGGGAAGGCGAGATCCAATTATAGGTGAAGCAGCAGTAAGTTATAGTCGTCCTTTTTCACTTCCCGTTCCATCCTTTATTTAAAATCCTATATTTAAGGTAACCAAATTAAAATCTTTTCGTCCTTTATGAAACCAATTACCCTTCATTGAAACTTAGAGTTGCCAGATATTACTACTTAATTTTGACCATACTATTATTAGGATGCTCTTCTCCTAAATTAATGTCGTATAAAGAGTTTTCGGAAATTGATAATTTTAATTTACCGAAAATACTTCACCTGAACTCAGCCAACCGGGAGGTTTTATATTTCGGCACCTATCATTCTAATTCGGTAAACGACTCATTGTTTACACTAATTGAAAAGCGATTCACTCAATTCGATCCAACTTTTATATTGCATGAAGGTGGCAGTAATTGGCCTATATTTAAAGATAGAGATAGTACCATCGCGCAGTCTGGAGAGCCTGGATTTATTATACACTTGGCCAAAGAAAACAATATTCCTTTTGAATCGATAGAACCTGAAGAAGAGTTAGAATACGCCTATTTACTGAATAAATTCGAGCTCAACTGGGTTGTTTTGATGTATATGTGCCGTCAAATCGATAATCAACTAAGATTGGCGAAAGCGTATGGCACTACCGATGAACAATTCGTTCAGAATATGAATTATTTTTTTCGGATGTTAAAGGACAAGGGATTACCTCTCAATAAATACCAGCTGGAATTTACCCATTGGAAGCAAGTATACCAAGAACAACTGGAAAGAAAATTGGAGTGGAGAAAATTTGATCCAGACATTTACTATCCGAATAAGTATCTCACTAAACTCAACGAAGTAAATCGGGCGTCGGATGAGTTTAGAAACTTGTATATGATCGATAAAATTGTAAGTGCTTCAGAAACATATAATAAGGTTTTTGTACTAGTAGGAGGAGGACATCTGGTCGTACAGGAAGAATTATTAAAACATAAATTCAGCCAATAAAGGTTTTTAGGATAGCTGATGACGGTTTTGTGCTTTTAGCAACTCCTACGATGAAATCCTATAGAGTGGACAAAAACTTGCTTCACAACTAGTAACCACATCGTAAAAACTCTTGACTTCAATTACCAAAATTTATTAATTTTAATTGAAATACATAAAGATGATTGTAGCAGCATTTATTTTTATAGTCCTTGGAATTTTAATAAAATATGGAAAGTTGTATTTCCTTATTGCCGGGTATAATACACTACCGAAGGAAGAAAAAGTGAAATACGATATTGAGGGGATTTCAACGCTGTTTCGAAATGTGATGTTCGGGATGGCAACGATGATCTTTTTGGGATACTTTATTGAAAAAATAACCGACATTCCACATCTCCTGGATTATTTCTTCTGGGCTTCGATGATCATTGGTGTCCCCTACTTGTTAATAGCGGCAAATTCGAAAAAGTATAAAAGATCGAATTGAATTTACTCACCTGCCCGAAATTACATCCCTATTAGGCGGTGTTAATAATATTTCAATTTACGAACCGTAAATCTCTTAAACCACGTGTAATTTCGGAACAAACCTTTACAAAATCTGGAGTTTAAAGCGTACGAAAATCTTTTAAAGAGTATACGGTTATTGCAGAATTTACCACTAAATTCGAACCTTCTAATTTACCTTGTTATTAGCCACAACCGGATGTCGGGAAAAAAGCACTTAAATTTGGCGTGAAATAAAAATTATGAAGAGATACTTAACAGTAGACGACATAACCGACATCTTACATAAATCCAAACAAAGAGGAGTTGGGTTTCTCTTATCAAAACTAAACATCTTCGGCTTAAAACGCACCGAGAAAACATTCGATCAATTAGATTATAAAAGTGCAGATTGGTGGATTGTACCAAAAGTGATAGAGCGCTGGAATGAATTGACCACAGGAAACGCAGATATGGATTACAAAGAGTTTTTTGTAACCAATTATCTGCAAAACAAAACCGGGCTTAAATTGATATCTCTAGGAAGCGGAGCCAGTCATCATGAGATCGAACTGGCCAAATACGATAATTTTGAAGAAATTATCTGTATTGATATTGCCAAGAACAGATTGTTAGAAGCCGAAGCTAAGGCACATGACCTCAATTTAAAAAATATAAAATTTATCTGTGCAGACATTAACAATTATGAAATACCCAAAGAGTATTTTGATGTGGTTTTCTTTCATGCGTCTTTACATCATTTCGACCAAATTGAGAATTTCGTAAAAACCACAATTAAGGACAGTTTAAAATCAAATGGTTTACTGGTTATAAATGAATTTGTAGGAGCAACCCGCTTGCAATTCCCAAAACATCAAATTGCAAAGATCAACGAAGCTTTGCGAATCATCCCCAAAAAGTACCGAACCCGATACAAGTCTAATTTATTAAAACGCAGATACTACGGATCGGGTATTTTTAGAATGATAATCGCAGATCCTTCCGAATGTATTGATTCTGCCAGCATCTTACCCGCTATACACTCAAATTTTGAAACTGTCCTGGAAAGACCCTATGGTGGGAATATTTTGATGAGTGCATTAAAGGATATCTCACACCATTTCGTCGAATTAGATTCGGAAAAAAGTAAGGTATTGGACGAACTTTTTCTATTAGAAGATGAATATTTAGCCAATCATGCTTCAGATTTTGTATTTGGGATCTATCGTAAGCCCTAGCCGGGTCCTGAGCTGTTATGAGGCCTCTTATATACTCTAACCTTCGATTTAAAAATTATCCAAAAAGATCTTCTCTATTCCATTAGTTTAAATTATTGAGGTGGAATTTTCACGGAAAATTAAATGAGCAAAAATTAAATAAGTGTTAAACTTAAGAATATTTCTAAACGTTTGTTTAGTTTTGTGTTGAATTTAATTCACAATGCCAAGAACAAAGAAATATAACGAGCAGGAAGTGATTGAGAAAGCTATGAATGCGTTTTGGCATCACGGGTACGAGGCCACTTCTATGCAGATGCTTGAAAAAGAAATGGGAATTAACAAATTCTCCATCTATTCTAGCTTTGGCAATAAAAACGGAGTTTTTCTGGAAAGTTTAAAATGTTACAAACAGAAATTAAATGTGCTCCTAAATACCTTAAAAGATTCTAATAAGGGTATAAACGGCATCAAGGAATATTTCTACGATTTTATCGAATTTTCAAAGGAAAATGAAATTGGTAAAGGATGCCTGATCACCAATACCGCCAACGAAATCTCACAGGATGCGGATGACTCGATCAAAGAAGCCTTGTTTAGTTTTACCGAGAATGTGAGATCTGTTTTCGCCTTGGTATTGAAACAAGATACTACTAAAGATCAAGTAACCGTTGAACAACAAGCAGACTATTTAATTATTTCGATGTTTGGGTTATCCTCGGCCACACGAATTTTTACCAAAACACAATTAGACAATTATATACAGAACATATTTATTAACCTTTAATATTTTTTTTAACTATATCTAACCAATTGGTTAGATATAATATTATTAACATAAAAAATCTAAGCTATGAGTACAATTGAAGCGAATACTCCATTGAAAATCCACACAATAGAGACAGCCCCTGAAGAAAGTAAGGCCTTACTTGAAAAGTCAAAAAAGGCGTTTGGCTACATCCCCAATCTACATGCGGCATTAGCAGGCGCCCCAGGGTTGTTGGAAGCCTATCAGAATATCCATCAGTTATTTGTAAACTCTTCCTTTAACAATGACGAATTAACCGTCGTTTGGCAGTCGATTAATGTTGAACACCAATGTCATTATTGTGTTCCGGCACACACTGCTATTGCAAAAGCTATGAAGGTAGACGATGCTATTACAGATGCACTGCGAAATAAAACCGAACTACCCTCATCCAAACTCGAAGTGTTGCGAGATACCACCCTATCTGTGGTTAGAAATCGGGGGAATATATCGAAGGACGAAATTCAAGTGTTTTATGATGCGGGATTTACCCAAAGACAATTGTTAGAGATCATTCTGGGCATAGCTCAAAAAACAATTAGTAATTACACAAACCATATTGCTGAAACACCTATGGATAAGGCATTTGAGAAATATGCCTGGGATTAGTGATCAAGAAAGGTGCTGGAGCTTACTTCCAGCACCTTCTTTCCATACATTTTATTAAGAAATATTATAATCTAAACAATGTTTAATAATCTAAGTAATAAAGCGCTCGCGCTACATTTATTCCGTATCTCATTCGGAATAAATTATTTCTTTCACGGCATAGTGCGAATCCCCCACCTCGACTCCTTTGTTGATAGCATGCAAAACACCATGCGAGATACGCCATTGCCTCAGTTTTTGGTTACCCAATTAGCCTATGGTATTCCCTTCGCCGAGATTATCGTTGGCTTACTTTTAATTCTCAATATTAAAACCAGAGAAACCCTGGTAATCACAATAGCATTAATGAATATCCTGGTTATAGGAAGCTCATTCGCACAGAAATGGGATCTGGTAGGTTTACAGGCCACCTATATTGGATTCTTATTCCTACTCCTCTATTTTACCAGAGACAATAATGATTCAGTTGAAAAAATAAAAATCTAACTCCAATAAACTATACAGATGAAATATAAAACTATTGCCATAGCATCGGGTCTATTGTTGCTTTTAACAAGTTGTAAAAACCCTTCAGAAAAAGAATTAAAAGCGACTAAAACCCTTAGCGAACCCGCGATCACATTTCAAAATAAAGGTCATGAGCTCATCCATAAGCTGGTTCAGAAAGTAGGAGACTACCAAACCCTTAGAAATAAAAAGGATGTGGTGTATACCTACACCTATCGCGTACCCGACGGGAAGACAGATGTATCCACCGAAAAATACATCTTCGATGGTGAATTATCTTATGGTGAGTACAAGCAACACCAGCGAACCCTGCCGCATCTAGAGGGAACCATGGAACAAGGTTTTAACGGCCAAGAATTCTGGCTGAAACTAAATGGTGAAACAATAACCGACACTACAGCACTAAAACGGGTTGCGTTTGCCAGACCTACCAATTTCTATTGGTTTACCATGTTTCAGAAGTTATTGGACCCCGGCTTGAATTACGAATACCTCGATAAAAAAACTATCGGACCTAAAACCTACGACATAGTTAGCATTTCGTTCGAGTCTAAAAACAACAAGCCAACAGATATCTATCAGCTTTATATAAATGAAGAAAGTGGCCTGGTAGACCAGTTTTTATTTACCGTAGCCGATTTTGGCGTGATCGAAACGCCCTTTTTAATGCAACTTGAATATGAGCAAATTGAGGATCTTTTAATACCTACCAAACGGAAGTATAAAAAATCCAATTGGGATGCTCTTGTTACGAACGACCCCTGGATCGAAGTTAGTTGGACCAACATTAAATTTAACAATGGATTAAGCCCGGAAGATTTCGAAAAATAGCCGGACATACGGCTTAACGATCTCCCAATAATCTCAATTTATTTATAACAACATAAATCCACTTCCTTTATATCGCGTGAACAGCTGTTACCTTCACCATCCTATTCGAAAATGCTTAACTTTAGAGTCGATAAGTATACTATTTTAGACCCTAACGTGAAATATAAATGAAGGCTTTGAGAATTATCCCAATAGGAGGAATTAGTAGAGAACGGTTTATTCTTCTTTTTCTCTTCGGAAGTATTTTGCTTATCCTTGGCAAGGATATGCTGCATGCTGTAGTTGCCGATTATGATTTTTACTTTTCAGAATCATTACTTTTCGGTTCGTTCTGGTTGCTGTTCATCCCTTTCATAGTTTTAAATTACCGGGTATTAAAGGGAAATTACCCACTAAATAAAATAGTTCTCCCAATAGTTTCTGGTTTTTTACATATTTCGGCATTTGCATTACTGGTATTTTCGGTATCAGCAATCTTCTTTAACCATACTTTCAACCCGGGCGCTGTTTTTGCAGAAACTTTGTTAGATCACGGGCTCACTTGCCTTGCTATTTATGGGTTAGTAACTTTCTTTTTTCTGAATTTCATAAAACCTACCAAAGAAATTGGGGAGAATTTGAAGAAGATAAGAGTAACCCACAGAAATCAGATTAAACTACTTTCACCCGAAGAGATCTTGTATGTAAAATCTGAACGGCCTTATGTTGCCATCGTCACCAGGAAAAAGAAGTTTCTATACAACAGTACCTTGAGAGAGATAATGGAGAAATTGCCCAGCGGTACATTTAAACAAATACATAAAAGCACTATCATTAATCTGGACCAGATACAATCTTATCAATCGAGAAAGAATGGAGATTATGATGTCCTGATGAAAAATAACGACATGCTAAGAGTAAGTCGCAATTTCAATTCCTTCTTCAGGTCTGCTTAAAAAGTGCCCCAGACAGACCAATAAGTACTCATTTTAGCCTATTTTGTTTGGACAGCAGTATTCCTTTAGGTTTATTTATCGGAAATAATAATTTGATCTTTATATGAGAACTTTTTTATCGGTCTTACTCTTCACTGTTTTATTGTCGTCCTGTTCCAATGCTCAGCAAAAAATAAAGCCTAAACTTGTTGGTGCTCCCTGCGAAGGATGTGAAGCTATATTCGAATATGGTGATACAAAACTAACCAACACAGATACGCTACCCGACTTCAACAAAAAGGGCAAAAAAATAAAAGTTGAAGGAACCATATACGAGACGGATGGAAAGACACCCGCCAATAATGTAATCCTATACATTCACCACACCGATCTGGAAGGCTTGTATACTCCTGCGGCAGACGCCAAAGGTTGGGCAAGGAATCATGGCTACAATCGTAGCTGGCTGAAGACAAACAAGGATGGAAGATATTCCTTCTACACCATTTTACCCGCTCCATATCCCAGTCGGTCCGAACCGGCACATATTCATTATGAGGTTTTAGAACCTAACGGCAAATATTATTATCTGGAAAGCTGTTATTTTGAAGCAGACAGTCTGTTAACCGGTAAGGAAATAAATCCAAAGTCGCCTAGAGGAGGAACTTCTGGGGTTCTAACTTTTCGGAAAGAAGGAGATCTTTTGATTGGAACTAGAGATATCATTTTAGGCAAAAACATTCCGGGTTATGAATAATGTCTCTTTCTTACTCTTGTTGCTCCTTGTACTTTCCTCATGTAATGGGAAGCGCACAACAGAACTTCAGCAAGCTACTGTTACAGAGTCATCGCCTACGGATGTTCAGATTGATAGTGATACTCTAAGAATAGATATGTCCCGATCGATCATACGTTGGAAAGGCACCAAAATGAAAGGTCTGGGAAAGCATGAGGGCCAGATCGAGTTAGAAGATGGATTCTTCACAATCACGAATAGCCTATTAACAGGGGGGTATTTTATAGCCAATATGAACTCCATTGAAGTTACAGATATTCCGACTCATGAACCCGTCCCCAGACGACGATTTAATGATCATATGAAAAGCGCGGATTTTTTTGATACGGCAACCTACCCCGTTTCAAAATTCGAAATTACCAGCATTCAATATAAAACAAACGACAGCCTCTTCATATCCGGAAATCTAACCCTCAAAGACATTACACGGAACATTAGTTTTGCCGCAAACTATAAAGAAAAAACTTTTAAAACTGGTTTCACCATCGATCGCTTTCAATGGAATATTGGATACGAAGGAAGTTGGGTGGATAAGACTTTGGTAGACAAGGATATTATTTTAGAAATACAGTTATTCACAGAATAAAAATCATCTTCAGCCAAGACAATTACAAAGACCATAAAATATCGTTTTATGCAGTATAGTATCAAAGCAAGCTCCATCTCAAATAGTAACGCTTCTGTAAAAATTAAGGATTCGGATATAGCATTTGGGATCACGTCTCAAGCGGAAGAGCAATTACCCAATCCCGCCGAATTATTCCTGGGTTCATTCTCGGCCTGTATACTAAAGAATGTGGAACGTTTTTCGCACTTCATGAATTTTAGCTACACTAAGGCCGAATTAGTAGTTCACGCCACACGCCTGGAGAAACCTCCCAGAATGGACGAGTTACAATATGAATTGAGAATTTACAGTTTGGATGACACTATAAATATTGATCTGCTAAGGAAGAATATCGAAAAATTTGGTACGATCTTTAATACGGTAAAAGCTTCATGTTCTGTTGAGGGTGAGGTAATAATAATTTCAGAATAAAGTCATTTTCCAATTACAGCGCAGGGTGAACCTTAACTGAGGTCCAAGCTCCATCACCAAGTAACCTCATTGCTAACCTACCTTATTATTTAAATCGGCTTCCTTATCATCGTTTGTACAAGCGCTAACTAGCAGGAATTAGAATAAAATTCAGAAATATTTTATTTTGTTAGGATTCCTTACTATATTTGAATCGCAATAGTGCATAATACTTTTAAAACTTCAAGAAATGAGTAAATCAATTTTTTATCACGCGGGATGTCCCGTATGTGTAAGTGCCGAAAATGACATCCTTAATTTAATTGGGACCGAAAATGTTGAAGTAGTCAACATCGGGGAAAACAGAGCGCGAATAAAAGAAGCCGAAGAAGCAGGTGTAAAATCGGTTCCTGCCCTGGTAACACCAAATGGTAATGCCCTCCACATCAACTTTGGCGCATCCATGGAAGACGTAAAAGGATAATTTTTTAATTCATTTAGTTAGGACTCCTATTTATCTAAGAGTCCTAACTCTTAACACCAGATATCAGGAGAAATAACGGCCAGGGAATGTAAATTCTGTCACTTTGAACATGCCGATGAAAATATAATGCAATCTATTAGACAGTATGGATTTGCCATTATTGAAATGGAAAATTGTACATAATTTAATTAGGATTACTAACTTAGCCAGTCAAACCAAATTGGACAGGCTTTTTTATGGAAGAAAGCACCTTTAATCCCGAACAACAACAAAAGGATATCTCGAGTAAGATCGTTGCCGGTCTGGAACGTATTTCGGAGGTGTTTAAGATCCTTTTATGGGATAAAGCAAAACAGGTTGGTTTAAGTCCTATACAAATTCAGATCCTTATTTTCTTAGCCTTTCACAAAAGAGAATTATGCAACGTAAGTCATCTTGCCAAAGAGTTTAACGTTACAAAACCAACCGTTAGTGATGCCGTTAGAATTTTAGATAAAAAAGGATTCATCTTAAAGGACTTTTCATCTGCAGATAGTCGTAGCTATACCATTATTTTATCCGATCTGGGAATCGAATTAGTTTCTAAAACGTACGATTTTTCAGATCCTTTAAAAACTCAGGTGGATAGGTTATCACCTGTAGAATTACAGAGCTTATTTCGCACATTAAGTCAATTGATCTACAAATTGAATCGCGTGGGTGTTCTGTCTGTTCAGCGAACGTGTTTTGGCTGTACATTCTATGAAAATAACAATGAAATTGACTACTGTAATTTGTTGGAAGTAGAATTACTTAATGAAGACATCCGTATAGATTGCCCCGAATATATTGAGAAATAAACGCCTCACTAAAATGAAAATAGATCTGGGTACTTGTATCCCTGAAAAATTTTTAGGCTGAATTAAATAAAGTTATAAGGGAATTGTATTTCAAAATGTTGAATGTTTGATCAATTAAAAATTAATATCTTTAATTTAACTAACCAGTGATGATCAAATTTTTCAGTAGCATAAGAAGGAATTTTCTTTCTGAAGGGAAAACAGCTAAGTATCTTAAATATGCCATTGGCGAAATAGTGCTTGTGGTAATTGGTATCTTGATCGCTATTAGTTTAAACAACTCCAACCAACAGAAAAATCTGAAAGAGAATGTGGACAATCAACTTAGTTTGCTAAGGCAATCTGTTTATCGGGATAGCTTGTCATTTAGTGGTTTGATTCAATACAACACAAAGCAGGCTAATAATTTGAAGCGATTGATCCAATTGATGCATACCCCGATGGACGAAGAAAATTGCAAAGAATTTGTTACAAATTACAATCAACTCATAGAGGTTCGAACCAATATTGCAGATCGTTCTATTTACGACGAAATGGTGAATTCGGGTGCTTACAGTAAGATTGAGGAACAGACATTAAAATCGCAGATTGCCAATTACTACCAATTATCCGCCCATTTCGATGAAATTATTTGGATGTATGTTAAAGATTTTCGTGCGTTCAATAATAAAGTATCGATGGATGGAACTATTTCTCTGGCTTACTTAGATGAGAATTTGACAATAAGCGAAAAGGAAAGATGTGCCTATTTCAATATACTTTTACAAAACGAAGAAAAGAAAATAATGCTTGAAAATTTATTTTATTCGGGTATCTCTACTTACGAGCAAATAAATAATCTCTATTCAGTGCTCATTCACCGAGTGATGACCGGCTTACCGGAGCACATCGAATAGATAGTTTGTAAATAAAAACCACCGTCACTTTTATACGATGATCGATCACAATTAGCTCTATTTGAATCTATGCTATGATAAAATTTTTTAGAAGAATACGTCAACGATTACTTTCAGAAAATAAAATAAGTAAATACCTCTTATATGCCATAGGCGAAATAGTGCTTGTGGTAATAGGGATCTTAATTGCCCTCGCTATAAATAACAGCAATCAGAGGCGGGTTATCGAGGAAAAAGAACAAGTTTATTTAAAGGGATTAAAAGAAGAATTTGAAACCAGTAAAGCAAAACTAACTGTGCTCACAGATATTAACCGAAAGAATTTGAGGGAGGCGAAAAAACTTATTGGCTATGCTTCTGATAATACTAAGATTCCCGATGAAGAAATGTTTTCCGAAATTTTATTTAACACCTTTTCCCCGGATATTTCTTTTAATCCAAACAACTCTCTCCTGGATGAAATAATAAATTCGGGTAGTTTGAAGGATATTTCCAACACCCGACTTAGAGTGAGATTGACCAATTGGATCTCTACGATCGAAGATGTTTCGAAACAGGAACAAGAACTTGCTATCCAACGGGAGAAAGTACTTGATATTTTTAGAAGAAACGAAAACAGCTTAAGGACTATTTTAGACTTAACAGGTGTGAATGAGGACCTTGGGATTGTAAAATTGGAGCAACCGGAAAGTAATCTCAAACTTTTGGATTCCAGAGAATTTGAGAACAACATTTTAATGTTCATACTCACCAGTAAGGGAACGGAGGAAGCACATTACCTTCCCTTGATGGATGAATTGAATACTATTCTGGATCTAATCGATAAAGAAATACAATAATCAACTGTAAAACTTGCAGTTATAGATTAGCGATATGGATGAATATATTCCATGTTTTGCCTGCGGTGCTATATCGCCCAATATTGAGGGCGAATGTCATAAATATATGCTGTCATCTCCGGGTTGCTGGGCCATGTTCGGGGAAGTCATGGCAAAAGAATACTCACATCCATTGTATTGGAAAGGCCATCAATTCACTGTAGATGCCTACGCCGCGCAACATGTGGGTAAGAAAATGGATAAAAGAGCTATCAATTCGGTACACATACATCTCGCTGCCTTGTACGCTATCTTTGAAGAAGAATTATCACTTGAAGCTGTACCCCAATTTCGTGAACTATTTTCGCACTTTTACAAGGGTAAAGACCTGCTGAAGTGGCTGGATCCCCCCAAGACTTTCGGTCCACTAACGATCTCCGAACCGTGGAAGAATGGTCATCCCGAATTGCACTTCGACATCACACGGCGATGGGCACGATCTGTCTGGGAGTCGTGGTCACACCAACACCGTACTATTGCAGACCTGGTACAACGAATAAGATCATAGCCGGAGAATTTTCAGAAAAAAAAGAAAAATAATTATGACGATATAAATATTAATCGTAATATTGCAATGAAGTAATAAATAAAAAAATGGGATTAACAAAAACCGAGATGTTTACCGATGAGCAAAATAAAATTGCTCTCTTTGCTAAAGTTTTTGGCCATCCTGCCAGAGTTTCCATTCTACAGCATTTGTTTAAAACAGACAACTGTGTGTGTGGAGACCTGGTGAATGAGATAGGCTTAGCTCAGCCAACTATTTCGCAACATTTAAAAGAGCTGAAACACCTAGGCCTAATAAAGGGAAATGTAGAAGGAACGAGTGTTTGCTACTGCATTGATCACGATAACTGGGCCGAAATGAAAGCCGTAATGTCCCAATTTCTCGATCAGGATATCACAACAAAGGAAAACTGTTGCTAAAAAAATTTGATATTATTAATTGTATAATCGCAATAAACAAATATAATCATGAACTTATCACAGATTAAATCAATTCTATCAGAGGTGAATACTATTAGTTTTCAACTGCCTAACGGCGAATTAGTTCCTAATCATTTTCACGTTACCGAAGTTGGAAAGATCAAAAAGAACTTTATCGATTGTGGCGGTACCGTAAGGAAAGAAGAGGTGATAAACTTCCAGCTTTGGGATGCCAACGACTACGATCACAGATTGCATCCGGAGAAACTACTCCATATCATCAATTTATCTGAAAAGGTCCTGGAGCTTCAAAATTCTGAAATTGAAGTAGAATACCAGGGAGAGACTATTCAAAAATTCGGGCTCGATTTCGACGGCGAAAAATTCCTGCTCACAACCAAATATACCGATTGCCTGGCAAAGGATAATTGTGGTGTCCCAGCCGAAAAACAGAAAGTAGCCCTGGCCGACCTCAGCGAAGAACCCTGTTGCTCTCCCGATGGAAATTGTTGCTAATTATTAATCCTATTTACTAAAATATGCACACAGAACCAGCTCCACTGTTTCCTGAAATAACGAAACAGATCGAAGCGTTAGACCTCTATTCTATACCGGAGGACCGCAAAGTTGCCTTACAGCCCCTGATCGAATATATTCAGCAAAAAGCTACCGAAAAGCAACAGATACGCCTCAATTTTATCTGTACTCACAATTCGCGAAGGAGCCACCTTTCGCAAGTTTGGGCGCAAACCCTGGCATACCATTACAACCTCAAAAACGTGTATTGTTATTCTGGGGGTACCGAGGCTACTGCACTTTTTCCAAAAATAGCAGATACGCTAACCCTCTCGGGCTTTCAAATTAAAACCCTTTCCGGTGATGGGAATCCGGTGTACGCTATTAAATATGCAGATAATGCGCATCCAATCCTTGGTTTCTCTAAAGTAATGGATGATGATTTTAATCCGAAAAGTGAATTCGCAGCCATCATGACCTGCAATTCGGCAAACGAAGCCTGTCCTTTTGTCCCGGGGGCAGAAAAACGCATCCCGATCACTTACGAAGACCCTAAAGAATTCGATAACACCCCTCAGCAAGACGAAAAATACCTGGAACGAAGCCTGCAGATCGCGACCGAACTTTCTTATGTTTTCTCTCAAATCAATCTTTAATCGATGGCAACAAAAAAACTGAGTTTTCTGGACAGAAATCTAACCTTATGGATTTTTGTAGCAATGCTGATAGGAGTTGGACTTGGCTATTTCTTTCCAAGCTTTCCGAATGTTATCAACTCCTTTAGCAAGGGTACAACTAATATTCCCATAGCTATTGGATTGATACTGATGATGTACCCACCTCTGGCAAAGGTTAATTATGCGTTGTTGCCGAAAGTTTTCAGAAATACCAGGATCCTTTCTATTTCCCTGCTTCTCAATTGGATCATTGGGCCTGTACTTATGTTTTTACTGGCCATTACTTTCTTGCGCGACTACCCTGAATATATGGTGGGGCTCATTCTTATTGGCCTCGCCCGTTGTATAGCAATGGTTTTGGTGTGGAACGACCTGGCCGAAGGAAGCAGTGAATACGGTGCAGGGTTAGTGGCCCTGAATAGTATTTTCCAGGTATTCGCTTATAGTTTTTATGCGTGGATCTTTATAACCGTGCTACCTCCCTATTTCGGTTTTGAAGGGGCTATTGTAGATATTTCAATTGCAACCATAGCCGAAAGCGTAGCCATTTACTTAGGTATTCCTTTCCTTTTAGGAATTTTAAGCAGGCAAATACTGATAAAATTGAAGGGCGAAGAATGGTATTCTTCAAAATTCATCCCGGCCATCTCCCCACTCACCCTGATCGCACTTTTGTTTACCATTGTGGTCATGTTCTCCCTTAAAGGTGAGCTTATTGTGGAGATCCCCATGGATGTGTTAATTATTGCCATCCCATTGCTTATTTATTTCACCCTTATGTTCATTATCGGATTTTTTGTGACCAAAGCCTCGGGTGCCACTTACGACAAAACTGCTTCGGTGGCGTTTACGGCTGCAGGTAATAATTTCGAATTGGCAATTGCGGTTGCTATTGCTGTTTTCGGACTTAATTCCGGACAGGCATTTGCTGGAGTCATTGGGCCTTTGGTTGAAGTTCCCGCTTTAATCCTGTTAGTTAGGGTTTCTTTTTGGCTTCGGAAAAAATATTTCAGGAAAGCCTGAATTTAATGCTCAAAACAACAGTGCCTTTCACTATCTTCTTAATCGAGAAACTGTACCTTTGTTAGTCTAAATTTTGAGAGCGAATAGGGATGAATTTAACCATTGAAAACATATTATTAGTAGGGTCCTTATTACTTCTCGTAAGTATTTTCGCGGGTAAGACTTCTTATAAATTTGGCGTACCTACCCTCCTGCTCTTCCTTACTATTGGAATGCTGGCAGGCTCTGAAGGAATAGGCGGTATCCAGTTTGACGACCCTAAACTCGCTCAGTTTATTGGGATAGTATCCTTAAATTTCATCCTGTTTTCAGGGGGACTGGACACAAACTGGGCTTCCGTGAAGCCCATTCTACGGCAAGGAATTGCCCTATCTACCTTAGGTGTACTTTTAACTGCAGTTTCCCTGGGCACTTTTGTTTATTATATCACAGATTTTACCATCTATGAAAGTTTATTGTTAGGCTCGATCGTTTCTTCTACCGATGCCGCAGCGGTATTTTCGGTATTAAGATCAAAAAGTATTGCATTAAAATACAACCTCAGGCCCACCCTCGAATTGGAAAGTGGAAGTAACGACCCTATGGCCTATGTCCTAACTATTGCATTTCTTACTCTAGTGATCAATCAGGACCAAAGTTTTGTTTCTATCATCCCCATGTTCTTACAACAAATGTTACTGGGTGCGATCTCGGGACTGGCTTTTGGCTATCTTAGTAAATACATCATTAATACGATCAAGCTAGACTTTGAAGGTCTCTATCCGGTATTGGTGATCACATTGATGTTTATAACATTCTCTGCAACAGATTTTATCGGAGGAAATGGATTTCTTGCCATTTATATCTGTGCGGTTTATTTAGGCAACCAGAACATTATACATAAGAAAACTATCTTAAAAATGTTCGATGGATTGGCCTGGCTAATGCAAATTGTGTTGTTCCTTACTTTAGGATTATTGGTTTTTCCTTCTGAAATCACTCCTTATATAGGAATCGGACTTCTAATTTCGGTGTTCCTAATCCTTGTGGCCAGACCGGTGGGTGTTTTTCTTAGCCTGATATTCTTCCGAATGAAACTTAGAAGAAGATTCTATATATCCTGGGTTGGGCTTCGTGGTGCAGTTCCTATTGTTTTTGCCACATACCCCCTATTGGCTGGCATAGATCGAGCTCACATGATCTTTAATATCGTGTTCTTTATTTCGGTGACCTCTGTATTAATACAAGGAACCACCCTTTCCCTGGTAGCAAAATGGTTGCATGTAGCCTTGCCCATAAAGGCAAAGAAACTTACCGCAACCGATCTGCTATTAGCAGAGAATCCCAAAGCCGAAATGCAGGAAATTATTATTACCCCAGACTGCTCTGCGGTTGATAAGAAAATTGTTGAACTAGGCTTTCCAAAAAATGCGATCATTGCCATGATCATTCGAGGCGACAGTTATATTACTCCAAATGGTGCAACTAAGATCGAAGAGGATGACACCTTGGTTGTTCTTGCCGATAGATTTGCAGTCTTTGATGAAGTCCACAAGGCCCTAAGATCGTAATGCCGGTAGCAATTCTATAATTGCCGGCCAGAATATAACGAAATCATAAAATTGTAATTCAAATCCCGAATTAAATTACATTTGCGGTGTGAAAGACAGCGTGAAACATTTTGGTGCACTCATCTTAACGGCAATTTACTGCTTCGCAGTAAGTATTGCTGCCAATGTACCTTTAAATACCGAGTTCCAAAATAACCTGAACTCAGGACAGGAACATAATTTTGCACCCACCTCACACAACTTACTATCTCACACAGTTCAATCGGAATTTTCGGTTGAAATTGTAGGCATTGATCCCGCTCCGGATACCTATGATAACACTCATAATGATACTAGCCTCTACAATTCAAAAGAATCGGTACTTAGTGCAGAATTCACTCAATACAATAATTATTCTGTAAACTTTCTTATACAACAACGGAAAGCAGACCTGCTTTTCCCCTATCACTTTTTCTGGTAATCCAATTAAGCTGTCATTCCATTACAAGGGAAATGACGTGTTTTCTTTAGGCTTTGTAATACACATTGCCTGTTCACTGTATATAAATTTTAATAAAATGAAAAATGAAATTGGATTTAGGAACCGCCATTATTGGTGGTATTACTATGTTGGTTATTGTAGTACCCATTTATATGATGATGCGGGGGCGAAAGAAAAAAGAGAAATTGATCTTGCGATCACTTTTAGAAATAGCCACGCAAAAGAAGTGTACAATAGATCATCACGAGATCTTGGGCACCAATGCGATTGGAATTGATGAAAATAACCAAATGGTTTTCTTTTACAGACAAACAGAGGACCAGACCATAGAGCAATTTGTCGACCTTAAAGCTATAGAGGATTGTAAGGTAGTAACAACCCACAGGACTATCAGTAACAAAGGAGTAAAAGAAAAGCTACTCGAACGTCTTGATCTTAGGTTTGTTCCTTCCGTTCAAGGCGAAAGTGAAATTAAGTTCGAATTTTTCAACGCAGATGATAACGTTCAATTAAACGGAGAACTACAATCGGTCGAAAAATGGTCTCAACTTATTCACGACCGTTTAATTCACAGATAGTGATTAAATTTGCCCTGTGTGTAAAAGCACAGGGCTTTAATACCTTATCCTCACAAAGCTAATAGCTTGGTTTTGACGATGAATAAGGCAGAATTAGTTTATTCAACTTCGTCCGGATCACCAATGTTTGGTGTAAATATTGATGCATTTGGCTAAGATGACGCACTATAAATACCGCTCTACGCCTAACTTCCGGCATAAAAATTAAAATGTGATATGGTGAAAACAAATTCGTCTCCCGAGATAAAATTATTCAACATAGCCTTAGGGCTTGCCATTTTTACAATTGGATATAATTTAATTGAAGGGTTGTTATCAACCTATTTCGGATATGAAGATGAGAGTCTTGCGCTATTCGGATTTGGGGCAGATAGTTTTATCGAGGTGATCTCTGGGGTTGGAATTGTGCATATGGTCCACAGAATAAAAAGAAATCCGGAGAGCAGTCGAGACAGGTTCGAAAAGTTGGCACTACAGATTACGGGATTTGCATTTTATTTGTTAGTACTGGTGTTGCTTATAACAAGTGCCTATAATATCTGGACCGGGCATAAACCAGTAACCACGTTATTTGGTGTTGTGATCTCAGGCATTTCTATTGTAGTTATGTTACTGTTGGTTTATTGGAAAAAAAAGGTGGGAAGACGATTGGAGTCCGATCCCATTATAGCCGATGCAAACTGTACCCTGGTTTGTGTATATATGTCGGTTATATTATTAATAAGCAGCGGAATCTTCGAATTGACCGGCCTTGCCTATATTGATAGTATAGGAACGCTCGGCCTGGCTTATTTTGCCTTTAAGGAAGGAAAAGAATGTTTCGAAAAAGCCAGCAGCGATAAATATTGCTCCTGCGATTAAACTATGACCATAACTGCAAATGGGCATAAAAAGACATCTTTTTTAAGTTTTCTTAAACAATTCTGCGCCAAAGTTTTAATTAACTTGTAAAATTATAAAAGCTCCACTTGCAGGCTTTTATATGATCATACATTTAACCAAAATCCGATAAATCTTCATGTCATGAAAAAAATAATTTTATCACTCGTTCTAATGATCTGCTCCGTCACTTTATATGCGCAAAGTCTCGTTGGGGCTTGGGAAAGGTATTCAACCTCCGAAAACGGAGATCGTTTAAGAAGTGTGGTCATTTTTGCTGAAGGGTACCAGGTTTTAACCACCTACGATGCCAGCACCGGAAAGTTTATTTACACCAATGGGGGCAGTTGGAAACTGGAGGGAGATACAATGACCGAAAAAGTAGAATTCGATACTTCCAATCCCGAAAATGTGGGGAAGGAAGTAAGTTTTCAGGTAGATATTTCTGAAGACGAGTTCGCCATTGTAGATCATGATATGAGATTTAAACGAATAGACAAGGGCACGCCGGGAAAATTACAGGGCGCATGGTTGATGTCTGGCCGAGTTAGAGATGGGGAAACCCAACTGCGTGACACCAGCAGACCTAGGAAAACTATGAAGGTTTTATCGGGAACCCGATTTCAATGGATAGCTTACAATACCGAAACAAAGCAATTTATGGGAACAGGCGGAGGAACTTATACTACCAAGGATGGCCTATACACCGAAAATATCGAATTCTTTTCCAGAGATGATTCGAAGGCAGGTTTGAGCCTAGAGTTCAACTATAATTTGAAGGATGGGAACTGGCATCACTCCGGATTTTCCAGTAAAGGAGACCCAATGCATGAAATATGGAGTGTAAGAGACTGATATACTTTTGTTGAATTTCCCATTTAACTATACATAGGTGAGGGTCACGGGATTAGTGAATTAACGAACTCACAATTTTCTCTTAAAAGTAATTACGAATTAAAAATAAGCGTAATTTTATCCTTCACTACGAACCATATTTTCGAATATAAAAATTTCGTTTAGTGGTGTTATCATGAGAATGGGTTCTTTCTTTAAAGAATTGAAAAGCCGAAATGTTCTCAAAGCTGCCCTGGCCTATGTGATCTTTAGCTGGGTCTCCATACAGGCGGCATCTATCTTATTTTCCATTTTCGACGTATCGAAATTCTGGTTACAATTTTTTGTGATCGTTCTAATAGTTGGCCTGGGGATCTGGCTTTCGATCTCCTGGCATTTCGAGATAGGCCCAGGAGGAATAAAACGTATTCGTACCACCGGTTCAGAAAAGCCCAAGTCCTTTCTTCGTCGCTTTTCGGTAAACTATGCCATTCTATTATTAATTACTTCCTTGATTGTTTTCTCGTCTCTTTTTATTTATCTCCATATGGAGCCGAAAACAAACGAAAACCTTGCCACTGCTACCACGAATCCGGAAGTGAAGGGCGAAAAATCCATTGCAGTTTTGGCATTTTTAGACCTTAGTCCGAACCGTGATAACGAATATTTCTCCGATGGAATTAGTGAGGAGATCCTTAATCATCTATCTAAAAATCCGGAACTAAGAATAATTAGCAGAACTTCCTGCTTTTCCTTCAAAAACAAGAACGTAGATGTTCGAACCATTGGTAAAGAATTAAATGCCAATTACGTCCTGGAAGGAAGTGTAAGACGGGTAGATAGCAACTTAAGAATTACGGTTCAATTAATACGTGCGTATGACGGCGTCCATTTGTGGTCTGAAACCTATCAAAGACAAATGGCCGATGTCTTCCAGGTTCAAGAAGATATTGCCAGAAATGTGATGCAAAATTTAAATACCAGTCTGTTCGGAAAAAAAATTGAAGAAACCCAACCTGGCGCATATACTGCATTTCTCCAGGCAAAAAACCTAAGCCTGCGTTATACTGAAGAAAGCGCCGATGCCGGCTTGAAACTAATAGACCAATCTCTGGCGATAGATTCCACTTACGCACCTTCATGGTTATTAAAAAGCAAACTTCACTTTCAGATAAAAGTATACACTAACGATAACGAGGCCTCTAATAAAGCCTTATACGCCGCCGAAAAGGCAATTTCCTTAAACCCGGACTTTGCCGAGGCCTATGCCTGGTTAGGCAGATTTAATGTTATAAATTCCAATTTCACCGATGCATTTTCATATTTCGAAAAGGCCTTGTCTCTTAATTCTGAAAGTAGTGAAGTACTTCGAAATGTATCGTCCTATCCCGCTATATCTCTGGATGATCGTATCTTGTTATTACAAAATGCTCAAACTATCGATCCACTAGACGCAGGCAATTACAGGATGTTAGCAATCTTTTACTTTTTCCAAAGTGAATTTGAACTGGCATTGGAATCCATGGACAACTACTTAAAATATCAACCCTATGGGAATGGGGACCACGGACTTCGCGGTGAGATCTTATCCTGGCTGGGATGTAAGGATGAGGCCATGATGGAAATTGAAAAAGAAGAGGATGATTTTTCTAAAGCATATAGCGATGTAATGGCGTCTCTAGTACTTGAAGTTGAAGATGCAGCCGCTAAAGTTGAGACAAACAAACACCTATTTACAGATGATCAGCCATATCTACTGGCACAAATGTATGCCTACATGAATAAAAAGGACAAGGCCTATCAATTGCTGGAAAAAGCACTCGATGTGAACGATTATGATATGTACTTTCAGTTAAAGAACGATCCGTATATGGTTCATCTAAAAGAAGAATTGCGTTATAAGGATCTGCTTAAAAAAATGAAGGTCCCCAAAACCCTGGAATTAAAACTAAAACTCCAAACCTAACATGATTCGTTCAGCGGGTTATCCTGATTCGAAGAACCAAAAACAACCACTCTTTATAAGAAAGGTGAGTTTTTAATCAGCTCAAAATTTCATTATCTTAACACTTGAAAATTTATTTCGGTTGCTTGTTAATATATCCACATTTAAACTGAAACGATGAAAGTTACACCCGAACATAACGCTAGAGTTGCGAAACTTACCTTCGCATCTGTCTATCCACATTACCTAAGCAGAGTTGAAAAGAATGGAAGAACCAAAGAGGAGCTGCATCAGGTGATCGAATGGTTAACAGGTTATGATGATGCTAAAATTAAGAAACTAATAGACGAAAAAGTAACTTTCGAAGAATTCTATGCCGGCGCTACCCTGAATCCCAATGCTCACCTTATTAAAGGAGTAATATGCGGTTATCGAATCGAGGAGATCGATAATACCTTAACACGTAATGCGAGATACCTGGACAAATTAGTAGATGAATTGGCAAGAGGGAGAAAAATGGATAAGATCTTACGCAAAGACCCATAATAAAATTGATTATCTTAGTTTGTCTAATGTAGCCTTGATGCCAACTATCTTCGGGTATATTAAATAATCGCATATTTTATTTGAAAAATCATAATTACATGAATCTTAAGTTATTATCTCTATTAGGATTACTTTTAATTTTTAGTTGTAAGGAAAAAGGCTCTGTAAGCTCCATTCATCCGGAGAACTGGACGAAACGATCGGCAAGAAATATAGAGAAAGACTCGCTTGAATATGGAAAATCCTACCTCTCTATCTACTCTCAAATTTATAGCATTTCGGAACACCGCACACATGGATTAACCGCCATGGTAAGTATGAGAAATACGAGCGATAGAGATACCATCTACCTGCTGAGGGCAGAGTATTACGATACTCACGGTAATTCAATTCGAAATTATTTTGAAGATCCGATCTTTCTGGCTCCTATGGAAACCACCGAGATCATTATCGATGAAATTGATGTAACCGGAGGAACCGGATCTAATTTTTTATTCGAATGGAAAATACCATACAATTCTCCCGAACCGCTATTTGAAGGTATAATGAATTCTACCATGGGACAACAAGGTCTATCCTTTACCACACAGGGAGTAAGGATAGAATAAGACTAATCTTTTACACAGGCATTTATACCTGAAGAATTATAAAAGTACGGGAAAGCCGAAATCCGAATTAAGTAGGCATTAAACAACCAAAAAAAATGAAAACACTAACCAACCGCAACCTTCCATCATCATTACTCATTTTAATTTGTCTCTTTGCTTTTTCGCTACAAAGCTGCGATCAGAAAGAAAAAGAAGAAGACGTAAAAGTAGAAAAGGAAGTCGTCGTTAAATCTGAAGAACCGGAATACTTCTTACTCCGCCCCGATGTTGAAAAAGCATATGGTTATTCGCATGCTGTTAAAATTGGGAATAGCATAAAAGTTTCGGGAGCTGTAAGTATGGATGATGCGGGGAATCCTACCGCCGTTGGCGATCTGGCGCAACAAATGAAGAACTGTTATGCAGATCTGGAAAAAGTATTAAATCATTTTAACTGCACCTTCGATGATGTGGTGGTAGAAAATATCTTTACCACAAATATGCCGCTATTCCTGGAGCATGCCGCCTACCGAAATGAGATCTACAAAAACCACTATCCTACAGGATCCTGGCTTGGTGTAAAAGAACTCGCCATCCCCGAATTTATGATAGAGATCGAACTGGAAGTTCATAAATCTGAATAAACTTGTACCCTGGACTACAATTCCGGTGGTCGCGATAAAATCATAATTCTAAGTTTCTCGGTGGGAGGGCTCGAAGAAGCGATCCAACATTTTCTCCCTCATCGAGTATTCGACCCTATGGATATACTTTTTAACGGGTTGGTTATTGTTTTTGCGATTGGTTTTACACTCTGTATTAGCTAGTTCCGTAATCGTTCGACTAAGTTTAAATAGGATCTTTTCTGAACTCGTTCCAACTGAACTTCTTATCTTTAACTAAACCAAACATCTTTCTCATGGCAACAATAAACAGCTATATTACATTCAACGGCAATTGCGAAGAAGCCTTTAATCTCTACCGATCTGTCTTCGGAGGTGAATTTGCAACGATCTCTAAATTCAGGGATATGCCTGATGACCCTAAGTATCCTGTTTCTGAAGAGGATAAAGACAAAATTATGCACGTCTCCCTACCAATTAGCCAGGAAACCGTGCTTATGGGAAGTGATACCGGTGCAGAATGGGGTAAACAGTTTAAGCAAGGCAATAATTTTTCTATTTCTATTAACGCCAATTCACGAGAGGAAGCAGACACATTCTTTAAAGCTCTTTCTCAGGACGGAGAGGTTGTTATGCCCATGAGCGATACTTTCTGGGAATCGTATTTCGGGATGCTAACAGATCGATTTGGAATACAATGGATGGTGAGCTATGACGACCCATCCCGTGTAAAATAAATAAAACAGTCATTTTCGGCGGTTTCTGAATTTTTAGACCGAAATTCTTATAAAATCTTCACTACAGATCTATGATAAGTCCGGACCAATTCTATGTAGACAAAGACGAACCCAACAGAAGTTGTTTGCTAGCACTGCGAAAAATGATCCTGGATATGGATAGGCATATTTCAGAAACAAGAAAATATGGAATGCCTTGTTTTTGTTATAAGAATAAAATGTTCTGCTATCTGTGGGTAGATAAAAAAACTACCGAACCTTATATTTTGTTCGTGGAAGGGAATCTCCTGGATCACCCCTCTCTGGAAGTTGGTAGCCGTAGCCGGATGAAAATCCTTCGAATACCCCCGAACAAAGATCTGCCGGTGTCAACTATTAAACTATTACTCAATAAAGCCCTGGACTTGTATAAAAATGGTATTGTTAAGACAAACTAATACGTTGCGTTAGGTAACCAAATTGAATGTTGGTCTAAATGTGGTGAGGTATTCCTTATTAAAGACTTCAGAAATTAAAAGATACTTAACAAAACCTATTGTCAATCATAGCTAATCCGGTCTCTAATCGTACCATCTGCGCGGTGTATGATGACGTCCGACTTATATTTTCTCGCCAAACTTTTGGCTTTTCGTAAGGCGGTGCTCTGCTTCCTGTGTTTAGACGTGATTCGCTTATTACCCTCTCGGCGTACAGCCCATCCATCTTTGTAAGGAACTACATGCTGATGCCAGGTTCTGTCCCTGGATTGCCTTCGTGAGCTTTCGAAAATTGCCGAGATCAACTCAACGAGTTTTAATAACCAAGATTTTTCCTTTGCCATTGACTCATTTATAAAAACAGTTTAAGATACTATTTTTAGAATATAGTTAAGGCCTTCACTTGGAAATCCGCATTGCTCTACTAAGATTAACCTGTGAAATTCGCTGGATTCAATTTCCATCGCTGCGCATTGAAAATTGGTCCAGAATAGGGGGGCTTTACAAGGAAATTAGACTTTTTATGTAAAAAGCTAACAGATTTTGATCAATATCGTTTAATAATAAACTTTAATTATTAAGCATATGAAAAACAAGCAGGGATTTGTTCGCTTAAAAACAGTCGGTGATTATTGGAAGAAAATGAAGCATGATTATAATAGACTATTACAAAACACCCATGATTCCTATGCCGCATTCGACTTTTTTATTACTGCTCATCACATGACAGATTGGTATATAAACCACAAATCTGAAAATAAAACTAAAATTCGAGATACGGTAAGTCAATTTAATACAAAAAATGACACACTAATAATCCTAGATCAAATTGCATCCAATGCTAAGCATTATAGTGCTACGGCCCCAAAGCATAAGTCTATTGAACATATCAGTGACGATTACTTTGAACCTGGATACATTGAAGATGGCTATATTATTGGCCCGATTGTAATAGAACTAACAAATGGCCAAAAATTCGAAGCAATTCAACTGGCTGAAAACGTGATGACATTTTGGGAAGAAAAATTGACTCTGAATAACATCATTAAAACCTAAAATTATCTTAACTCGTTCAAATTAGTTTTTCTTAGAAAAACATCTGTTATTCTCTTAATTTTTGTGTCTCGGAATTGATAATTTAGTAGATTTAGCTGGATTCAATTTCCATCGCTCCGCAATGAAAATTGGTCCAGAATAGGGGTGGCTTTACTTAAAGAAACCGTCAAGATTCGCTGGATTCAATTTCCATCGCTGCGCATTGAAAATTGGTCCAGAATAGGGGTGGCTTTACAAGGAAATCCGCATTGCTTCGCAATGATGGATTTTTATTTCAGAAAACCAATGAGTAAACTCCTGGTTTTCTGAAATAAAAAATCCGGTTTCTTTCAAAACCGGATTTCCTTGTAGCGGGAGCTGGACTCGAACCAGCGACCTTCGGGTTATGAGCCCGACGAGCTACCTACTGCTCTATCCCGCGATGTGGACGGCAAAGATACGAAGGATTTGTTGTTTACGCAACGTCCTTGGTAAAATTATTATTCCATGATTTTTACAGCAAACTCTTCCAGTTGCCCTTCTCTATATAATACACTTATTTCGATAGGATTACAACATACCTCACAGTCCTCTATATAGGTTTGTGAGACAGAAGGATCCAGCAACATTGAGATCTGCTCCCAGCAATAAGGACATTGAAAAAAGTGCTCATCCATTTACTCATTCTTTTCAACCACAGATTTTTTTCTATTGGCGCGTATCACCAGGGACTCTACGAAGATCGAGAATACCATAGCCGAATATATATACCCCTTGGCTATAGGCTGCTCTACAGATTCGGCAATGAGCGTGATCCCTATTAGCAATAAGAAAGACAAGGCCAGGATCTTTATGCTGGGGTGTTTATTCACAAAATTCCCAACATAATTCAGACTAAAGGCCATAAAGATCATAGACACTACAACAGCTGCCACCATGATCTCGATATGATCGGCCATTCCAATGGCCGTGATCACCGAATCCAACCCGAAAACGATATCCAGTAACCCAATTTGAATAATAGTGTTTACCAACCCCATTTTCTTGGGAACCGTTAAATTTGGGCCTTCACCCTCAACATTTTCATGGATTTCGGTAATACTTTTATAAATTAAAAACAATCCTCCCGCCAAAAGGATGAGGTCTCTGCCCGAGATCTCCAATCGTTCATGCCACTCCCCGGTTATCCCTATCAATTCACCTAAACTAAAGATGGGTTTGGTAAGTGTCATGATCCAGGTGATCGATAATAAGAGGATCACACGAGTAAATAATGCGAAAGCGAGGCCAAAAATACGGCCCTTGCGCTGTTGCTCCTTCGGGAGTTTATCGGTTTGAATGGTGATAAAGACAATGTTATCTATCCCCAGGACGATCTCCATGATAACCAGGGTAAGAAATGCCGCCCAGGCTTCGGTAGAGGTTAAGAGTTCCCACATAACGCGTTAATTAGTATTGTTAAGATACCGGAATAAGATCTAAAACGCAACATTTAGTAGCTGACCGGTTTGTTGTAATAATTCCAACTCGGCTATCTTGGCCTGATATTTTGCCAGGTTTCTCGTAGTGCGATTATTAAGTAAATTGATCTGGGCCTGCCGCAATTCCACCGAGGTGATCTGCCCTAGTTTATATCGTTCTAAAGAACGCTCGTAATTATCTGTGGCAGTAACGACATTTTGCTCCTGAAGTCGGTAGATCTCCAGACGATTGCGATAATTACCCTCCGCATTGGCAATATCTCTCGCTACCTCTACCTGAAGCTGTTCCTTTAGTAAAGTTTGATTCTCGATCTGTATTTTCGAATTCTTAACCGAAGTTATACCACTACCCCCATCAAACAAATTCCAGCTTAAACTCACTCCAGCCGCCAAACCGGTACTTGTATTTCCCGTCGCAAAACTCGTCACCGGAAATTGTCCCTCATTCCAACCATAACTGCCTGAGAGATTCACCGTAGGGAGATAGACAGACCTGGAGGCTTTGAAATTTAATGTACTAACTTCAATATTGCTTCGCGCCATTTGTAACCTAACATTATTTGTATCTGCTTCTTCCAGATAGGTCTGCATTCTTAACCCCTCGATAAAACTCACTGTGGTGTCTACTTCAAAATTTCGTTCTATCGATTGGTTGAGTACTACATTCAGATCTCGTTTGGTATTTCTAAGTGTCTGGCGAGCGTTGATAAGATTGATGCTATCTGTCACCAGATCTACCTGCGCATTTAATACTTCAAGTCTGTTTGTTTGTCCGTACTCGAACCTGTATTCTGCCCTAACAAGGCGGTTTTTTGTGTTTTCATAAGTGCTCTTGAGCACCTCGACATTTTCTGTCAATCTAGCCACTTCAAAATAAACCGTAAACATTTGCAACAGTGTATTTTCGATGGTTTGTCGTACTTCCAGTTCGCTAAGATTGTATTCCTCTTTTAAACGCTTATAATCATACCAGCGACCCAGTCCGTCGAAAAGAGTATAGTTAATGTTGACAGATGCATCATATCGCTTGGTTTCGGCTCCTTCAACAATATTGGTAGTGCCATCGCGAAACGTCACTTCCTGATCCTGTATGCTGTAATTTGCACCTGCTAGTCCGGTAACGGAAGGTAGATATCCCGAGTTTAGTATGCCCCTGTTGTTATCGGCTATCCGCAGATCGTTCTTCGCCATTTTTATTCCGAAGTTATTCTCCAGCGTCTCCGACATGGCCTCTTCGCGAGTTAATTTTTCAACTACCTGTGCGGTGGATGTTAGACTAAAAATTAAAACAATAACTGTAAAAACACTGCTTTTATTCATGCGTAACCTCTTCCTTTGATACTGCTTCAGATTGTTTTGTTCCATTTTCGTGAATTTCCCATTCCTCCCTGGCGCGCACTTCTTTGATGGCTCTCTCTACATCTTCCTTCGGAATCTTGGTTCCGGATACCAACCAAAATCCTTTCGCCTTTATATCGTTGGTAATGCTAAGCAGGATAGGCAGAATAATAAGCGTGAGTACCGTTGCAATTGCGATACCATAGGCTATACTAATAGCCATTGGAATAAGGAATTGTGCCTGCCTGCTTTTCTCAAGTAGCAACGGTGCGATCCCGGCAATAGTAGTTAAGGAGGTGAGGAATATTGCCCTAAATCGAGCACGACCCGCCTCATACAAAGCATCATCAAACGAGAGACCTTCCCTTAAATAGGAATTGAACTTACCAATGAGTACGAGTCCGTCGTTTACCATAATTCCTATCAATGCAATGATCCCTAAGGCAGAAAGTATATTTATTGGGAAATCATGGATCCAATGACCCCAGGCTACTGCAATAAAACTGAATGGGATTAATAGGATTAATAATAGTGGCTGACTGTAACTCCTGAACGTAAATGCGATCACTATATAAATTAGAAAAAGTACTATCGGAACTACTAATTCTGCAGACCTTGTAAGTTTTAATGCTTCTCTATTCTGCCCTTCGTAAATGGCCGTTACCGTTGGATATTTCGAACTTATATCGGGCATAACCGAGGATCTAATTTCATCAATTATAGCGGTGGGACTGGCGTCCAGGTCGGCAAGATCGGCATTAACCTGTATCTCTCGCAATCCGTTCAAGTGGCTAATAGATTCCTCTCCCCTTTCTATTGAATATGTTGCTATTTCCCCAAATGGAATTCGTAAGCCGGCAGGCGTAAGAATTCGCATATCATCCAGATCGTTGATCGATTCCCGGTTAGATCGATCATATCGCACCCATACTCGAATTTCATCTTGTCCCCTTTGAAATCGCTGAGCCTGGAGTCCGAAGAATCCCGAACGAACCTGCGCCATCACATCGCGCAGATTTAAACCCAGTGCGTAAGCTGTTTCCTTTAATTCTATATTGATCTCTTTGATCCCCTCCGGATCTGTATCGGTTACATCGGCTAGTAGTGCATTGTTCTCCATATAGGCACGCAGCTCATCCTTTGCAGCTTTTAACTCTTCTGTATTGTTTCCTAATAAAGAAACAGACACCGGACTTCCACCAAAATTACCCCCAGATCCAAATGTAAGTCGCTCCACACCGTAAACGTCGCCCACGGCATTTCTAATTGCATTGGTTATTTCAGGAGATCCGAAGTCCCGCTCCTCACCAGGTAGTAAATTTACATGCAACGATGCTTTATTATTCCCGGGACCCACTCGTTTGATAACATTTTCTACTACAGATTTATTTCCGGTCTGTTTGGCCGTAAAGTCTTTATTTACTTCCCAGGCCACATTCTCAACCATAGTAATAATAGAATCTGTGATCTTTGGATTGGTGCCTTCAGGCATCAGTAGATCGATACTAACCCTATCGCTGGCAATTCTAGGGAAAAATGATGTCTGAATTATATTACCTTGATTGGCCCCCACAGTTATGATCATCAGTGCCACTAGAATAGCGAGGGTAAGAAAGCGATTATTCATCGCAAAATTCAAAGTAGGACTGTACAATTTATCCCTGCAGTACCTCATAAATCTGTCGCCATACACATTGAATTCCCTAAGTTTAGCAAAAACAGCTCCTATACGTGTCTTGCTTTCTTTCTTCTTTTCGGCTTCAGGTAGCAATGCTTTAGAATGGGCAATGTGCGCCGGAAGAATGATCAAAGCTTCTATTAGTGAAACCACAAGGGTAAGTATTACCACTACCGAAACTTCACTAAAGAAATCACCTATTCTCCCATCCAGAAATAGAAAGGTGGAAAATGCCAGTACCGTTGTGATAATGGCCGAAACGATAGGAGGCAAAACCTCGATGGTACCATCGATGGCAGCCCGCACCCTCGGTTTTCCCTTTTCGTAATGCTGATAGATATTTTCTGAAATAACAATTCCGTCGTCAACTAAAATCCCTATAACGATGATCATTCCAAATAGCGACAACACATTTATTGTCACATTGAGATAGGCGGCAAAGATAAACATCCCTAAAAATGAGATCGGTAAACCAAATGCCACCCAGAACGCCATACGGGTATTCAGAAAAAAAGAAAGGAACAATAGTACCAGTATAATCCCCATGATCCCGTTTTTCACCAGTAATTCGGTACGCTGATTCAACCTCACAGAACTATCGCTCACCACATCGATATGTACCCCGGTGTACTTCTGGTTAAACTCGTCTATATAAGCATTAACCTTCTCTGCAGAGGAGATTAGATCTTCATTATTAGTATTAGTGATCTCTATATTTACGGCCACATTCCCATTGAAGTAGGAGGCATTGGGTGTTTCCGAAAATCGGTCCCTCACATCTGCAACCTGATGCAAGCGCACCAAGGTACCGTCAGGAGAGGCTCGAACGATCAGGTTGTTTAGTTCAGATCCGTAGTACGATCGGTTATTAGCCCGGATAAGGTAATCCTCGGCATCGGTTTTAATGTTTCCACCTGTTGTAAGGATGTTAGCCCTGGAGACAGCCGCCGCTACTTCGGTGAAACTAAGATCGTATGCCAGAAGATCATTCTCACGAACGGCAATTTCTATTTCTTCTTCAGGATAACCGGAAACGCTAATTTGAGATATCCCGTCTATAGCCCGAAGATCGTTCTCTACTTGCCTGCCAATTTGCTTTAAGGCAGACAACTCTATGTTCTCACCACTAATCGCGAAATCTATGGTTTGTCTTACCCTTTCCTGTTTGGCTACTACCAATGGCTCCATGCCGGTGGGGAAGTTGGGTACCCGGTCGACAGCATTTTTCACCTCGGCTAATAATACGTCTATATCTTCACCACTTTCAATTTCAACAGTGATGCTTCCCCCATTCTCACGTGAAACAGAGGTTACCCTTTCTATGCCTTTAAGGCCCTTAAGATTATCTTCAATTTTTAGTACAACCCCTTCTTCTATCTCCTGGGGAGCTGCACCCGGATACGCAATATTGATACTAATGATTTCGGCCTCCTGAAGCGGAAAGAATGACGATTTCAATCTAAAGATCCCTATCACACCAAAGATCACGAAGGCCAGGATTAGCACGTTAACGGCTACTTCATACTTTATAAAATAACTGATGAGTTTTCTCATGGTACCTTTAGTTAACCGGCGTATCGCCCGCTGATTGTGGGGAATCTTCCAGATATTTAACTTTCATTCCGGCATAAGCTCCCGGTATGGATCTGGACAAAAGCTTAGTTCCGTCGGGGATGCCCTTTAGCACAACATTCTTAGCCGAAAAATAAACGGGATTTGCCGGTATTAGATCCAAAACAGAATCTCTCACTACATACACCTGGGATTCATTTACCAGTAATTTTCGGGGGATTTCGATGGCATCGGTCTCGTCCCGCG
This sequence comes from Pukyongia salina, assembly GCF_002966125.1. Lineage (GTDB taxonomy): Bacteria > Bacteroidota > Bacteroidia > Flavobacteriales > Flavobacteriaceae > Pukyongia > Pukyongia salina. Next base: position 1,778,569 of record NZ_CP027062.1, on the reverse strand, counting down.
CATCAACATAGGCCTGAACATACATTCCTTCCTTTAATCCCTCAGCAACTACGGTCACAAATACCGAAATGGTCTGTGTGGCTTGATCGATCCTACCGTTAATACGGCTAACTGTACCGGTAAACTCCCGGGAGCCTTCGATCGTACTTAAGGAAACTTTCTCACCAATTTCCAGTAGGTCACTAAATTCCTTCCCAATAGAAAGTTGAACTTCAAAGGAAGAGGTATCGATAAACTCTCCTAATTTCTGTCCCGAACGTATTAGGGTGCCTCGTGTTACCATGGCTTCGGTCACTATTCCACTAAAGGGCGCTACGATAGAAAATTTACCGAGACGCTGTTCCATGTTCTTAATATTGTAATAGGAGGAATTTACACCTCGCCCGGTGATAAAGTAATTTAATTTTTCATTGGTCACCTGCGGAAGAGCCGGCAAACTTTTATTTATATCTATGGTGGTTAGGTATTGTTCCCATGTTTTAAATGCTTCAGGATAATCGAGCCTTAGATCCGGCATCAGTGAAGTTACTAAATTGTAGAACTCGCTTCGGGCTGCCTGTACTGATGCATAATATTCGGCGGCGTCCATTCTAATGAGAGTTTCGCCTTTTTTATAGGGTTGACCGGCTTTAAAATCACGTGCACTAGACCTAAACACTCCCTGTACTTCCGAATATAGTTCAAGACGGTTCTTGGCAATTAGATTTCCGGTTGCGGTGATTACTATAGGTACCGTTTTATTCTTTACATTTTCAACAAAAACGGTTTTAACAATTTCTTCTGCCTGGGGTTTCGGCTGTTCACTATTTGCTATGATATATTGAGCGCCAAAATACGCTACCACCAATAGCAGCGCACCCAGGATATACAGTATAATTTTTCGCATGAAGGTTATAGGTTGCTAGAGTAGGTCAAATTTAAATGATGCCTTAGCAGTGAGGCGTTAAAAGATTCATAAATTCTACCTTAATTATTCTAACATTTGGGTGAGCTCTTCCCATTCCTGCATAAGTACGTCCAGGTCGTTCTTTTTTTGCTGGTAATTATCGAAGAAGTTAGGCTGAGAGATCGTCTCATCGTAATTGATCTGCAGTTCCACATCAATGGCATTTATTTCTCTCTCCAGCTTATTGATCTTACTTTCGATCTTACTTAATTTATTCTGAAGGGATTTTTGCTTTTTTTGCTGCTCGTAGTTCTTTTTCCCTTCTGAAGTAGTGTTCTTTTTGTTTACTGCGACTTCCGAACGTTTCTCCGCCTCCCTCAAATTCTGAATGTTGCGCTGCTCAAGGAAAAAATCTATATCCCCTAAATACTCTTTTATCTTTCTGTCCTTGAACTCATACACCTTATTGCTGAGCCCCTGGAGAAAGTCCCTGTCGTGAGAAACCACGATCAAGGTACCTTCGAAATTCTTCAAGGCGTCTTTTAGTACATTTTTCGATTTCATATCCAGGTGATTGGTAGGCTCATCCATCACCAATACGTTAAAGGGTTGCAGCAGCAATTTTGCGAGAGCAAGCCGGTTTCGCTCTCCCCCGGATAAGACCCGTACATATTTATCCACTTCATCACCCCTGAATAAGAAGGCTCCCAGGATGTCCCGCACTTTTGGGCGGGTCTTCTCATCGGCTGCATCCAGCATGGTGTCTTCCACGGTTTTGTTCCCATCGAGATAGTCCACCTGGTTTTGCGCAAAATAACCTATCTCTACATTGTGCCCCAGTTTTAGATGTCCTTTATAATCGATCTCATTTACAATGATCTTTGCAAGTGTGGATTTACCCTGACCATTCTGCCCCACGAAAGCAATTTTGCTATCACGCTCTACGAAAAGATCTATCCCACTCAACACCTTATTGTCTCCGTAACTCTTTGAGATATTTTCGGCTTCTATGACCACCTTCCCCGGTTTTACCGAAACCGGGAACCGTAAACTCATCACGGCATTGTCATCCTCGTCCACCTCAACACGATCCATTCTATCCAATTTTTTAATAAGCGATTGCGCCATGGTAGCTTTACTGGCCTTTGCACGAAACTTTTCTATTAGTTTCTCGGTTTGTTCGATCTGCTTTTGCTGGTTCTTTTGGGTGGCTAGTTGCTGCGTTCGCAACTCTTCTCGTAAGGCGAGGTATTTTGTATACGGTTTGTTATAATCGTAGATCTTCCCCAGTGAGATCTCAATAGTTCTGTTTGTAATATTATCCAGAAACATCCTGTCGTGAGACACAAGCATCACCACTCCAGTATAATTTTTCAGAAACTCTTCCAACCATAAAATAGATTCTATATCGAGGTGGTTGGTAGGTTCGTCAAGTAGTAATACGTCATTATTCTGAAGTAAGAGTTTGGCCAGTTCAATACGCATTCGCCAACCACCTGAAAAAGTATCGGTTGGCTGGTTAAAATCCTTACGCTCAAATCCCAGTCCTTTTAGTATCCTTTCGGTCTCACCCTGATAGTTGTACCCCCCTACGATCTCGTACTGATGCTGAAGATCATTTAGGTCTACCATCAATTGGTGATAGGCCTCGCTTTCATAATCATTACGCTCACCCATTTCAACAGTGATCTGCTCCATCTTCTTCTCCAATTCCTTTATTTCTGAAAAAGCTTCATAGGCCTCTTCCAAAACTGTTCTTCCTCTAGTGAAATCGATATCCTGTTTCAGAAAACCAGTGGTGACCTTTTTATCGGTTGCGATCTGTCCCTCATCATATTCCTGTTCTCCGGCGATGATCCTGAGTAAAGTGGATTTGCCGGCACCATTCTTTCCAACCAATCCAACCCTATCACCGGGCGTGAGTTGAAAGGTGATGCCTTCGAAGAGATAATCTCCCTGGAAGCTAACCGACAAATTATGGATATTGATCATTTTAGTAACAATTGTAACATAAGAATTGTGCAAAGATGCTTAATTTTGGCTCAGCAAAAAAATACGCATGAAAGGAACCAAATTATACAGTATTTTAAAAGGAAAATGTCCGGTTTGTCACGAAGGCGACCTGTATAAAACCAAAAATCCGTATTTACTTTCAGATACCTTAAAAATGCATGAAAATTGCCCGCACTGCCACACCAAATTTAAAATCGAACCGTCTTTCTTTTACGGGGCCATGTATGTTAGTTATGCTGTAGGGGTTGCCTTTGCGGTAGCTGCCTTTATTATCTCCTATTTTTTTCTGAACCTAGGAAGGTTAAGTTCCTTTTTTGTGATAACAGGTACCCTTATCGTGTTCTTACCCGTTATTCTTCGGTTGTCCAGGAATATATGGATCAACTTCTTCTTTAAGTACGACCCAGAAAAAGCGAAATAAGCGTTTAATTCGAAAATCTCCTGATATCCACTTCAGAGGGGAGGGCTGCGTTGTTCTCAATTAATTGATACAACCATTGGGATAATAGAGGCGCCATAAGTAATCCACGCGTACCAAGGCCATTCAGAAAATAAATTCCATTAGTATTCAGCGAACCTATTAATGGTCTGCGATCTTTCACTGTTGGACGCATTCCACAGATTTGGTCCACGACCTCATACGGGCATTTTACCATTTTTTGAATGGCTTCTTCGAGGGTTTGCCGTCCCTTAACAGTTTTGTCGTAACTGAAATCCCCATGAGCGAAAGTGGCGCCAACCATGTATAGGTCGTCTTCGGTTGGGATCATAAAATAAGGACCTTTTAGGGTTGATGTGCATTTCAATTCCCGCGATCTTATTAGCAGGTATTCCCCTTTCTTCGGAATAATACTATCCAGTGTAAACCATGGATTCTTCAACACAGCCGACCCTTCTGCAAAGATCACATACCTCGTACTTATATCCCTGTAAACGAATCCATCGTTAGTTTCTTTCAGCTCATTATAATCAAATTCCTCACCTATCAAATTGCCACTGCTTTGCAAATCATTCTTGTAGGATTTCAGCAGGGAAGTAGTGTCTATTCTAAACGAGTTCCGAACTGCACCATAGCCTAAGGGAGCAAATATGTTATTATTGGTATTTTTTATTATCTCTGGCAACAGGAATTGTTCCATGGCCGGCGAATCACTGGCTACTGTCCAATCGTTCTGTTCTTCGGCTGTGGTAAAGATCCGAAGTAATGGTTGATCTGCCAGAATGTTGGTATTTAATTTTTTCTGAAGGCCTTCATAGAATGGTCTGGCGGTGTTAAGGAATTGAGCAGCCTTCCATACAGGGTTTAATCGTTTTAGCACCATGGGATTTACCACTCCTCCCGCTACACTTGTTGCACTGTAAACACCAGAATCGAATACCACAAAACTTTTAGAATCGGCCTCAAGACGCTCGCAAATGGCGATTCCTGCAATGCCGCATCCAACAATGATATAATCTAGATGTCTCAATTCTGTTTTTTGGATAAACTAAAGATACCGAAAAGAAATCTTCCCTGAATGGTGATCGTAGAAATAATGGATAGGTTCTATCCGGGATTTGTTCTTAATGAAAAAACCCTCCTTTGCCGAGGCTAGGGAGGGTCAAAATACCTATAATATTGAAACTATTAATAGTTCCACAAATCAATCTCGATATTTCTGATTTGTTCTTTAATTCTGTCTGATTCCAATAACTGCATCAATGCATTATCGTTGATGTATTCGTTTACGGCTCTGTCTCCCTGAACATTATCTTCTTTGTAGACAATACCACCAAAACGTCTCGAATTCAACAAATGATCGAATGATATCGGTTGTGAAGTATTCCTTCTGTTAAAGGCTTTGGCTTTGTGAAGCACTTCACGTGCTGCAGGGAACCATACCCAGAAAAGTTCAACTTTACTATCGACATTGTCATCGGGGAAAGCTTTAGATCGCGCTTCGTTGGCAACAGGACAAATACCCAGTAATCTGTATTTTAATTCTCCCTGACGCTTGTCAAGGTACCAGATTCCACGAATTCTCCATTCTTCCACATCACCGGCATCAAGAGTAAACTTTCTAATGTATTCTTCATCAACTCTACCTTCGGCATTGTACTGATCGATACCAACATCGGTCGTATCACTATAAATTAGTGATGCCTCGATATCTTTCAGGGTTCGCTTTTCAGTAAAATATGAATCTGAATAAACATCTTCTATGTTACCATTCTTGATATTCTTTACCAGTACATCGTACAATGATCTACGTTCGGCACCAATGTTGTTCGTGTCGATTGGATAGTACAATGGGAAGTTCACTCTTTCATCAAGATCGATGATCTCCCAAACAGTCCTGGACCATAACACATCACGCTCATCGGTGTAACCATAGGGCAATGGCTCATCATTATCATAGGCAATCTGCGCTTCTGTCTTCTTACCTATATCTTCAGGTGTTTTGGCATTCAGTACATTCAACTGCGCCGTGGCAGTATACGTACCGAACAAAAGGCCTAAACCAAATAAAACAACATTTTTAAAGCTCATATTCTAAATTTTAATCTTAGTTCGTTAACTCGATACAAACCGGAGATATCTTCTTCAGCTTATATCCGGAGTTGTTAGCGATGTTTGCAGTAATATCAAAGATCTGTACTGTTTCACCACGTTTTGCTCTTCTAAGAGCTCCTTTGGCCTGCTCGTTCATTTTACGACCATTAACAACAACCGTTGGTTGTCCGGATACTTTGAATTTAAATCCTGTAACGTTTAGGTTGATATCGAAATCGAAGTCTGGGAGAATAGCTCCAATACTTGCGATCTCAAGACCCTGACGCTGCATACGTACACATCCACCATTTCCGTCCTCACCACGAATGGTTCCTGTTGGACGTGGAATGTCTTTAATACGGAAGGTACTTGGTGTACTGATCCTTTGGCCATCGGGAAGTGTACCACTTGCAGTGATAACAACTTCTCTACCTCCACCCGGACGCATTACATATTTACTACCAGACACTTTAGATAATCCAGAACCTGAAGCGGTAACTTTATTATCTGGAATACCTGGGATAGATACAGTCATCGGGTTTTCAACACCACGATACACAACATTCATCTTATCGGCTGAAATAACCGCCGAATTAGGTTTTGTAATGGTTGCAAAACTACTGCTTACAGGAATCTCAACTTCTTTACCATCCTGAAGGAAGATAAGGTTCCCTTCGATCTTGTGATCTCCGGCAGCACCTGCATTGATATTCAGCTTCACTTTACCATTCTCGATAGTATATTGATCTTCGGTAAGCGGTCTTCCATCAAGTGTAAGTTCAACTCGGTTTGGTTTTGTATTTGGATCCTTACGTCCCAGTACAATTCCACCTTCGAACTTTTCACCTGCATAAAACGCAGACTTAGATTGCTCTAACAAGGTGTTGTATTGTGTAAACGACAGGGCGGTAGCTTGTTGACCGGCCAGCATTTTCGACAATAGTTCATTCTTGGTAACCTTGATGTCATTTTGAAGAGATGTTAGTTTCGTCTTAGACGCAACCATCGGGAATCCTTCGTAGTGATAATTTAACCAATCGATCTTCTTGCCGTCTCGGCGCTCAACAGGAGCTGTGTTAAAATTAGATTCGATAGAGCTTTTAATATCAGGATAGCTGTCTCCAAGTACTGCTAACATTTCGGTGCGGTACGTGTTGATCTTATCCAAAAATTCCTGCCCTTCCGCCTTTAACTTATCACCCTGAAAGAATCTGCGATCAAGGAAGTCAGGTTTATCCTGTACTTCGTAATCTTCTGCATCTTCAGGTTTCAATGTTCCCATCATCTCGGTTTTCAATTCCTCGAGATAGGTATTTAGTTCGTCTGAAATCTCAGATACTTTATCAGCTTTCAGTTTTACCTCTGCATATTGTTCGGGTTGCTCCGCAGCTTTTGTAGCAAGGCTTTCCATGAAGGCCGTGTTACGCTCTGTGGCAGCAACATTCGCGTCGGTAATTTTCTCATTAAGAAGTCCGAAGGCAGATAATACCTCCTTGGACATATTCAGCGCAAGCATTGCGATGAAAACCAGATACATCAGGTTAATCATCTTTTGCCGCGGGGATAAATTTCCTTGTGCCATTTTTAATGCTGTTTAAGATTAATAAATTGGTTGGAAAACCTTAGTTTTTACCTCCCATTGCAGATAGCATACCTCCATATACTCCGTTTAACGAAGACAGGTTAGTAGCAAGATGCTCCATTTGAGCTTTCAGTTGTTCTGCATTCTCAACAACACGTTCGTTCACTTCTGCCTGACGGCTGGTAGATTCTACCTGAACTTTATAAAGACTGTTTAATGATTCCATTTGAGCGGCAGCTAATGCCATTTCTTCGCTATACTTCTTAGTAGAATTCATAGCTTCGGCAGTTGGGGCCATACTCTTGGCAGCACCTTCAAAAGAACGGATGCTGTCTCCGAGACTACTCATTAATTCTGAATCGATCTTAGCACCTTTAAGCATCTCGTCTAATTTCTGAGACAACATACCTTGAGCGTCTTGTGGCTCTTCTTTCTTTCCTTTGCCTTTGCCTCCTGCTAATTCAGGATATACCAAAGACCAGTCTAAATCATCCTCTACCGGCTCAAAGGCTGAGATTGCGAAAATAATCGCCTCGGTAATAAGACCGATCGCCAATAGCAACCCACCGTTTAGGGGACCTAGCTCCCAGTGAAGGATTTTGAATAAGGCTCCCAGGATAACGATAGAAGCTCCAAGGCCATAGGCCATGTTAAATAACTTTTTAGATGATTTTGATTGTGCCATAATACTATAGTTTAATTAAGTTAAGTTAAGTTAAGATTTGACTTTTTAGTAAGACGCGATTATCGGGCGTCTCCAAAGTTTTGGTTCAATACCACATCAGTACCCATATAGTCCTGTACAGTTCTGAAACCGATATAACTACGAGCAGAATCTGCATATTCGTAGTCACGGGTACTAACCTGTAAGAAGTATGCAACGTCTTTCCAGGAACCTCCGCGTACTACTTTACGCATGTTCTCGTCGTCATTTACATTGGGGTTCATTGTAGATGTGTAATTGTAAGAAGCAGGATCGTAAGACGATGCCACCCATTCCGAAACGTTACCTGCCATATTGTACAGGTTATAATCGTTTGGTTCATAAGCATCTGCTTCTACAGTATATAAAGCCTGGTCTGCGGCATAGTCACCACGTAAAGGCTTAAAGTTCGCTAAGAAACATCCTCTGTCATTTTTCGCATAAGGCCCTCCCCATGGGAAAGTTGCAGATTCAAGACCGCCTCGTGCAGCGTATTCCCATTCTGCTTCACCCGGAAGACGGAACGAATTCACGTGATTACGTCTTCTGGATTTCTGATATGAGTTCTTGTATAGGGTTCTCCAGGCACAAAAAGCTTTCGCCTGCTTCCAGTTAACTCCTACTACAGGATAGTCTCCATAAGCCTCATGCCAAAAATAATCATTGTGCATAGGCTCATTATATGAGTAATTAAAGTCCTTGATCCATACCGTGGTATCCGGATAGATCTGGATCTCTTCTTTCTTTATAAAATCTTTTCTGCTTTTTCCTTTAGCTCGTGCAGCTGCCTGAATATCCATATAGGTATATTGGAATTTCAGTTTACTAACATCTATAGTCCGCTGTCCATTATAAGACTCTTCGGCAGGAATATACATAGTATCCATTACCTCCGAATAGTATTCATCGGGATATTCACTGGTATCCCAGATCAGATCTACGTCATTATTGATCTTTCTTCCGGCGTAGAAATCCTCTCCCATTCCGTAGTAGTTATCATACATATACTGCTCGTAGGGAGTCATTTCTTCGTTTTCCTGATCCACAAAGGCAAATTCACCTATTCCTCCATCACCGGGTGTGGCACCTACCTCGTCAGCCAAAATAGCCAACTTTAGGCGTACCGTGGAATCACGAACCCAATTAACAAATTGTCTGTACTCAGAATTGGTAATCTCTGTCTCGTCCATATAGAATGAACGTACAGTTACGGTTTTGGTTGGTGCATCATTTACCGCTACAAAATCATCATCAGATTTACCCATGATGAAAGAGCCACCAGGGATAAGGGTCATACCGTAAGGTTTTTGAGGGTACCATTTCTTGCCTTTTGCTCCAACGAGCTCACCCCTATCACCGGAGTTACAACTGAATAAAAAGGCAATGATCGCAGTTAATGCAATTAGCTTCTTCATAGGTATTTAGGTTAAATTTTCGAGATTCAAGGGCGTAAACCTATTTATAAAATTTTAAAAAAACAACAATTTTCTTAAAAAACCCTTAAACCCAGTTTTACTTAGTTTGTTGGATTATACCTCATTCTTTCGGCGGGCTTTAAACCACCTTTCAGGAATTTCCTGATTTGTCGCACCTAAATATTCGCCATAAGTGCAAGGTAATAACGTTCTTCTTTTTAATTTATTATTAACATTTGAAATAAATGGCAATTCTATCCACCATCTTCCTGTTTTTATGCTCTTTTTAAACACGAGAATATCGTCGTCGATAGGGACTTTATATGTGGTATATTCATTCTCATTGCTAAAATCCTCGTCAGCAATCCGGAAATTCACTCCTTCAATAAAATACCACAGTATCTGTGCAACCAGCATAGCACCACTCTCAGCGTCCTTATAATCCTTTAGTTCATATACTCCAAACGAACTAACTCGGTTACTGATACCGGCATACCTGGCTATCGCGCAGATCTCTCTACCGTCGAAACCATTGGGGCTCCTGTTGTTCTTATAACTCAATTCGGCACTTTTTATTGCAGAGACATCCAGCATAACTATATCTGCATCTCGCATGATAGGCTCTACCAAGGTAACATCGGCAGTTATCTCTCCCAATCTGTACGCATCGAAGTACAACTTGTCCATCAAAGATATCTCTTCCGGCGCATTAAAATAGCTCTGGTACCCCAGAGCGCTGTAATTGAATAGATTGTAAGGCTTATCTACAATGATCTTACCAACATAAGATTTATTGGATATAGGCTTTTCGGCATCTCCAAGATCGAAATTGCTATCTACATTCACCATATTCACCATACTTCCGCTATTATCGTAGGCGCGGTACTGTGCGTAAGCACAATCCTGGCTGCCACCCAATATTATAGGTATGATCTTGTTTTTCAGCAAGGCTTCTACCACGGTTCGAACTGCAAAATAGGTGTCCTCCACGGTATCTCCCTTCTTAATATCCCCAAGATCAACGATCTCGCGGTTCCAATTTCCGGGATATAAAGCATATAACGACTTTCGGAAAGCATCCAGGTCTACCTCGGTACCAATATAATCTACATCATTACGGTTCTCAAGTACTCCCAGTAGTGCAAACCCAGCCTTATCCATGGCCGGTAGCGATCCTTCTTTAGAATGTATCTTTATTTGTTTTCCAAGGACACCCTCCGGTAATATTTCGCGGTGTGCTAAAACCTGCTTGGAGACAGGTGAAAGAAACTCTATCATTTTTTCTTAGTGGTGGTTTTCTTCTTCCGTGTAGTTTTCTTTTTGGGTGATTTCTTGTCAAGCAAATCCTTCGCCTCATCCAGGGTGATCTTTTCTGCCTTGGTCGATTTGGGTAATTCCACCTTTGTTTTTCCCTTTATAAGGTTAAATCTTCCCCAACGGGCTTTTTCGATCCTAATGCCTTCATCCGGCCATTCATTGATCAGCTTATCGATCTCTTTCTGCTTCTTATCTTCTATCAGTTCGATGATATCAGCTTCAGATAGATCATCGAAATCGTATTTCTTGTTCACATTGATGAACATATTGTTCCATTTTATAAATGGCCCAAATCTTCCTTTCCCTTTCTGAACCGGCAAACCTTCATACATATATATAGGTGCATCTGCCTTTTTCTTTTCTTCTATCATTCTTTTGGCCTCATCCATGGTAACATCCAGTGGATCCATACCTTTTGGCAGGGAGATAAACTTTTTCCCAAAACGAACATAAGGGCCATAACGCCCGTTATTCACCTCTATCTCTTCCCCATCATATACTCCCAGGGTCTTTGGCAGCTTAAAGAGATCCATAACCTCTTCGAAAGTTACCAGGTGTAATTGCTGGTCGGGGCGTAAGCTGGCAAATTTCTTATCCTCATCATCAGGTGCGCCAATTTGGGCCATAGGCCCGAATTTACCTAATCTTACAAGGACAGGTTTCCCTGTTTCGGGATCGTCTCCCAATATCCTCTCACCACTTTCCCTATCTGCATTTTCCTGAACGTCCTCTACATGTGGATGAAATTTTGCATAAAAATCTTTCATCATAGAGGTCCATTCTTCCTTGCCTTCGGCAATATCATCAAAATCCTCCTCTACCTTTGCCGTGAAATTGTAATCCAGAATATCACCAAAATGATCTACCAGGAAATCGTTCACGATCATCCCAATATCTGTAGGCACCAATTTACCTTTATCACTTCCCACAGTTTCGGTAAGTGTCTTAGCCTCTACCTGAGAATCTTCCAGGGTAAGCTGGATATACTTTCGCTCCACTCCTTCCACAGTGCCTTTCTCCACATAGTTCCTGCTAATGATCGTTGAAATGGTTGGTGCATAGGTAGATGGTCGCCCTATTCCCAGCTCCTCAAGTTGTTTTACAAGAGATGCCTCAGTATAACGGTAAGCTGGCCGTGTATAACGCTGTGTGGCGGTTATATAATTGTTAGTAAGTGCATCGCCAATCACGAGTTTTGGCAACATTCCATCTTGTTCCTCATCTTCAAAATCTGTTCCCTCCAGATACACTTTTAGAAAACCATCGAACTTGATCATTTCACCATTGGCCGCAAACTGCTCCTCCACTACTTCACTTGCATGTACGCCTATTTTCACATTTGTCCGTTCCAACTTGGCATCACTCATCTGAGAGGCAATGGTCCTTTTCCAGATGAGATCGTAGAGACGCTCCTGGTCCCTGTCACCGCTAATGGATGGACGTCCCATATCTGTAGGACGAATCGCTTCATGAGCTTCCTGCGCCCCTTTAGCCTTTCCTTTGTAATTGCGCGGATGGCTATATTCGTTTCCGAAAGTTTCTTCTATGGCCTTCTTAGCGGCATTTCGTGCTTCATTAGACAGGTTTACACTATCTGTCCTCATATAGGTAATGAGACCGGCCTCGTATAATCGCTGCGCTATGGTCATAGTCTTTCCTACCGAAAAATATAGTTTCCTGGCGGCTTCCTGTTGTAAGGTAGAAGTAGTAAACGGTGGCGCCGGAGACTTTTTTGCCGGTTTTTTGGTAAGGTCTGCCACAGAGTAAGTGGCTTCTATGTTTTTACGCAGGAACTCTCGAGCCTCCGCTTCAGTGTCGAAATTCTTTGGTAATTTGGCTTTGAATTTGTTTCCTTCGGAAGTAATAAATTCGGCATCAATACGAAACGATGCAACCGGCTGAAAAGATTCTATCTCTCTTTCCCTCTCCACAATAAGCCTTACTGCCACACTTTGTACTCGTCCGGCCGAAAGTCCTCCTTTAACTTTTCGCCATAGCACCGGTGAAAGCTCATATCCCACCAGCCTGTCCAGTACACGCCGTGCTTGTTGGGCATTTACGAGATTGTAGTCAATTTTTCTGGGATTCTCGATCGCCTTAAGTATAGCAGATTTCGTGATCTCGTGAAATACAATTCGCCGGGTGTTCTCATCATTAAGGTCCAGCTCTTCGGCAAGGTGCCATGCAATTGCCTCTCCTTCCCGGTCCTCATCACTAGCCAGCCAGACCGTATCGGCTTTCTTTGCCATGGCCTTAAGATCCTTTACCAAACTCTTCTTATCGGGTGATACTATATATTTAGGTGTAAAATCCCCATCCACATCTACTCCCAATTCCTTGGAAGGAAGATCGGCTATATGTCCGAAACTAGATGCAACCTTAAAATCCTTACCTAGAAATTTCTCTATGGTCTTGGCCTTCGCGGGGGACTCAACAATCACTAAATTCTTTGCCATACTCTCAATTTTTTGGACTACAAAAGTATGTGAATTTTTTAAACCGAACTTTTTAAGCCTAAAATTTAACCGCGTATTAACGGCTTCTGCTATGGTATAAAGCTATTCGATTTCGGCCACTTCGGTAGAGGTAACATCGTCAAATCCAATGGTATTCTTGTAGAAAAAATAGATTGGCAGGTATACAATACAGGCCGTAAAGATAAACCCAACAATACAAGCCAGGATTCCCAATTGAGCCACGTTACCCGCTATCAATGCAAGACCAAAAACATAGATCCAGTGCTTATGGCCAAGTTTAAATGCCGCTTTTACAATTTCATTTACCGATAGCTTTGGATTGAACGTAAATATAGGAAGGATGAGTTGTAGCGGAACCATCACATAGAATATAGGTAAATAACAACATAGGATGGCTGCAATAGCGATTCCGAAGGTAGCCAGAGACAGCACAAAGATCTTTACAAAGCCTCCATTTTTAAAGAAATCGAAATAACCGCCTTCCGGTTCTCCGGTCTCCATATCAACGATCCTGCACACTTTGTAAAAATGTGCGTTTACTCCTAGTGATATAGTCTGTACTATTAAGATAAGCACAAATAAAACCACGAAATAAATTATAATAAAAGGAATGGAAAAATCCATGGCCGAACCATAGTCGCTACCGTATTCATAATAGTAAGGATCCGAATATCGTTGAGCTGCGAACGACATAAATATTATAGGTACATACACTAGTATAAGGAACGGTATCACAAAGAGCATCACGATCAGGGTATGCATCGCACCTTGCTGCCAAATTTTTAAGAATAGGTTATAACTCTGGGTAAGTACATCGCCAAAATCGATTTTCTTTGAGTTTTCTATTTTCTTGAAGATAGGATGTTCCATGATCGCTGTTTATTTGCTAATAGGTCGTTAAATGTACAAAAAAGTAACCTGCCATTTTGACATAAAACAGAATTATATCGTATCTTTGCACGTTCATTGATCTACCAATTCACAGGGATCCAGAATGGATATGACAGAAGAAAAGAAAATAGACGAAAATAAGCAGGGTGAGGCCCTTTTGCTGGAATCACAGCAAGGCAATACGCGTAAATTATATATAGAAAGCTATGGCTGCCAGATGAATTTCTCGGATAGCGAGATCGTTGCATCGATCCTTGCCAAACAAGGATATAATACAACTCAACATCTGGAAGAGGCCGATCTTGTTTTAGTGAACACATGTTCTATCAGAGACAAAGCAGAGCAAACCGTACGGAAACGGCTGGAGAAATACAATGCCGTTAAACGAACCAACCCAAATATGAAGGTGGGGGTTCTGGGTTGTATGGCCGAACGCCTGAAAAGCAAGTTTCTCGAAGAAGAGAAGATCGTCGATATGGTTGTGGGGCCCGATGCCTATAAAGATCTTCCAAACTTATTGGAAGAAGTAGAAGCCGGTAGAGACGCAGTGAATGTGATCCTTTCGAAAGAAGAGACCTATGGAGATATTTCTCCGGTGCGGTTAGGAGGAAACGGAGTAACTGCCTTCGTAAGTATCACCCGTGGTTGCGATAATATGTGCACCTTCTGTGTAGTACCTTTCACAAGAGGAAGAGAACGAAGCCGGGATCCACAGAGCATCCTGTCCGAAGTTAATGACCTCGCTAAAAAAGGCTACAAAGAAATAACACTGTTAGGACAAAACGTTGATAGTTACCTGTGGTACGGAGGCGGCTTGAAGAAAGATTTTAAAAATGCTTCTGAAATTCAGCGAGCCACCGCTACCAATTTCGCGAATTTACTCGATATGGTTGCGATGGCCCAGCCTCACATGAGAATACGTTTCTCTACAAGTAACCCACAGGATATGACCGAAGATGTGCTTCACAGTATGGCGAGACATAAGAATATCTGTAATTATATTCACCTTCCTGTGCAGAGCGGTAGCACCCGCATCCTGAAAGAAATGAACAGACAGCATACCCGGGAGGAATATATGGCACTAATAGATAAAATACGTGAGATCATTCCGGATTGTGCCATATCTCAGGATATGATCACGGGTTTCCCTACTGAAACGGAAGAAGATCACCGGGACACCCTCTCCCTGATGGAATATGTAAAATACGATTTCGGATTTATGTTCATGTATTCGGAAAGACCCGGAACCATGGCCGCGCGAAAACTGGAGGACGATATTCCTCTGGAAGTTAAGAAGCGAAGATTGACCGAGATCGTCGATCTTCAGCAACAACACTCAGCCTACCGGACTAAACAATTTGTGGGGCAAACCCTGGAAGTATTAATAGAAAAGGAGTCGAAAAAAAGTGACCAGCACTGGAGTGGACGTACCCAGTATAATACAGTTGCAGTCTTTCCGAAGGAAAATTATAAAGTGGGAGACCTGGTAATGGTTAAAGTAGACGATTGTACCAGTGCTACTCTTTTAGGTAATGCTATAAATTATTCTGAAGCAATTTAACAATGGAAAACGTACAGGCAATAAAACAACGATTTGGAATTATAGGGAACGACCCTAAATTGAATCGTGCCGTAGAAAAAGCCATACAGGTGGCTCCTACGGATATCTCTGTACTTGTTACGGGTGAAAGCGGTGTTGGGAAAGAGAGTATCCCTAAGATCATTCATTCACTTTCGCATAGAAAACACGGCAAGTATATCGCAGTGAACTGTGGTGCTATCCCCGAAGGAACTATCGACAGTGAACTGTTTGGCCATGAAAAAGGAGCCTTCACAGGAGCCACTGCTACACGTAGCGGTTATTTTGAAGTAGCCGATGGCGGAACCATCTTCCTGGATGAAGTGGGTGAGCTACCGCTACCTACGCAAGTTCGATTACTTCGTGTACTTGAAAACGGCGAATTCCTGAAAGTGGGATCCTCGAAAGCACAAAAGACTGATGTCCGGATCGTCGCCGCCACCAACGTGAATATGATCCAGGCCATAGAAAAAGGAAAATTTAGAGAAGATCTTTATTACCGCTTGAGTACGGTCGATATTCACTTGCCCCCATTACGGGAACGTTCGGAAGATATTCATCTCCTATTCAGAAAATTTGCTTCAGATTTTGCCCAGAAATATAAAATGCCAACCATTAGGCTTGAGGAGGATGCCGTTGCCTTATTGCTTCAATATCGCTGGAGCGGAAATATCAGGCAGCTGCGTAACGTGGCCGAACAAATTTCGGTATTGGAACAAGAAAGAAATATCTCTTATCAAACATTACGCAGTTATTTACCAGATATTGGCAGCAATCTGCCTGCGGTGATCAGTAAAAAACGAGAAAGCGATTTTAGCAGTGAACGTGAGATCTTATATAAGGTTTTGTTCGACATGCAACGCGATGTGAACGACCTGAAGAAACTCACACTGGAATTGATGAACAGCGGGAATGCTTCCGATGTGAAGGAAGAACAGTCCACCCTCATCAAAAAGATCTATAGTGAAGACAAAGATCATGAGGAGACCCTGGCCTCTTTTGTTGAAGATGACGATGCAGACCAGCAGGACGTGGAAGTATTGAGTATTCCGGAATCTGTTTCAGAAGCAAATAAAGCTAATTATGATTTTGCTGAAGAGATCCAGGAAGAAGAGAATTTATCCCTTCAGGAAAAAGAACTGGAACTCATCAAGAAATCGCTGGAAAAGTACAACGGTAAACGAAAGGATGCCGCCGAAGAACTGGGCATCTCTGAAAGAACCTTGTATCGGAAAATAAAACAATATAACTTGTAGCCGGAATCAGCTACTATAAACCCTTATGAAAATAATCCTTCGTCCATTCTTGTTTGTTTTTTTTGCCGCCATTTTCATGCAGGGATGTAAAGTGAATTATTCGTTCACAGGAGCAGATACCGGAAATGCGAGGACCTTTCAGGTTAATTATTTTCAGAATAATGCCCCCTTAGTAGAACCCGGAGCGGCAAGGGATTTTACAATCCTTTTGCAGGACCTCATCCTCAATCAGACCAGTCTCGATCTGGTAAACAATGATGGCGACCTAATCTATGAAGGGGAGATCGTCCAGTTTTATACCTCCCCTATCACGGCTACCTCCCAGAGTACGGCTGCTCAAAACAGGCTTACGGTAGCTATTAATGTTCGGTTTATCAATACAGACGACGACACTAAGGACTTCGAGCAGCGCTTCTCCTTCTATTACGATTACGACGGCCAGACTCAGCTTACCGGTTCTCAACTGGATGACGCGCTGGCTATAATATTTGAACGCATAACACAGGATGTATTTAATGCCTCCCTGGCCAACTGGTAAGAACGTGAACACCGAAACCTATACATACCTTTTGGATAATCCCCAGCAAATCAGGGACGAACATCTGGATGGTCTTCAGGGTGTGATCGAGGCCTATCCCTATTTTCAGAGTGCGAGGGCATTACAACTAAAAGCCTTAAAGAATAGGAACAGTTATCAATATAACGACGCATTACGTAAGACAGCGGCCTATACAACAGACAGGGATATATTGTTCGAATATATTACTTCGGAAGAGTTTGTGCAGAATTCCATATCTGAACAGATCAAACAGTTGGATCCGTCTGTAAAAGAAATTGACGTAGACGTTGAAAACGTAACCGAACAGGTTAGTGTTGAAATTGACAGACAGTTAAAAGCCGAAATGAAAAAAGCGGAAGCAATCCTGAATCCTGATCTTTTCGAGCGAAAATTAAGCTCTGTTGAAAGTTTGGTTGAGGAAACAGAAACACCCGCTGCAGAAAAGGTGTTGGAGGTTGACAAGCCGTTGGAATTTGAAAAGAAAGACACTCATTCGTTTAGTGAGTGGTTAAAACTCACCAGGGCTGTTCCCATAGAGCGAACAGAAAAACCCGATCCGGATAACGAGGATGCGAGGGTAAGGAAGTTCGAGTTGATAGAAAAATTTATACAGGAAAAACCTAAAATCGAGCCTACACGAGATTCTGAAAAGAACAAAGATCTGGCTAAGCCGTTTATTCAGACGCCGGACACCCTCATGACAGAGACTTTGGCAAGGGTTTATGTTCAGCAAAAAAATTATAAAAAAGCCCTACAGGCTTATAACATATTAATTTTGAAATATCCCGAAAAAAGTGGTTTCTTTGCAGACCAAATTCGAGCAATAAAAAAATTGATTAATACAGAAGAATAATGAACACGTTTACAATATTTCTAATTCTCATCATATTTGTAGCCTTCCTTTTGGTGGTGGTGATCATGGTGCAAAACCCTAAAGGTGGTGGACTTTCTTCTTCATTTGGTGGTGGAGGTACCCAGCAATTGGGTGGTGTAAAGAAAACAACAGATTTTCTGGACAAAAGTACATGGACGCTGGCTACTATTATGCTGGCTCTTATCCTGCTTTCCAGTATTTCTATTCTGGGAGGAACCGGAACGACCGATGCCGATCTAATCGACACAGAAGGTATAGAAGCAACATTACCTAACCCTTCCACAGGGGGAGATACTTCAGGTGGAGATACCTCGGGTGGTGGAGAAGCACCTACTCAATAACAACAGCAAAAATGAAATGAAAATATAAAATGTCAGCTTGTCAGAAGCTGGCATTTTTTGTTTCAAATTGTCAGTTATAAAGCGTTGGCATAATTTCTGCCTGAAAGGATTCGAACAAGTTTAAATTATTTATAATTAACCATAAAAATTACACACAAAATGGCTTTAAAAATTAAACCACTATCAGACCGTGTTGTGGTAGAACCACAGGCAGCCGAAACAAAGACTGCTTCGGGAATATATATCCCCGATTCTGCTAAAGAAAAACCTCAGCAAGGGAAAGTTGTGGCTGTTGGAAAAGGCAAAAAGGATCACGATATGACCGTTAAAGTTGGAGATGTGGTTCTCTACGGTAAATATTCAGGAAGTGAATTAAAACTTGATGGGAAAGATTATCTCATCATGCGTGAGGACGATATTCTTGCAATCATTTAATTAAAACGGAAAGTATTAATCAATCAGCTATTGCGTAAGCGTCCTGCTTATGTTATATAGCCTAAAAGGAATAAAACTATGGCAAAAGATATAAAATTCGATGTAGAAGCACGCGACAGTATAAAACGCGGTGTTGATGCTTTGGCAAATGCAGTAAAGGTAACGCTGGGGCCTAAAGGCCGAAATGTTATTATTAGTAAATCATTTGGTGCCCCTCAGGTAACCAAGGACGGAGTAACAGTTGCAAAAGAAATAGAGCTGGAAGACGGACTCGAGAATATGGGAGCTCAGATGGTTAAGGAAGTTGCTTCCAAAACCAACGACCTGGCCGGAGACGGAACCACTACAGCTACTGTATTGGCTCAGGCCATTGTAAAAGAAGGCCTTAAAAACGTTGCGGCCGGAGCCAACCCAATGGATCTGAAACGCGGAATCGATGCTGCCGTTGCTGCAATTACAAAGGACCTTGAAAAACAATCTACCAAGGTTGGTAATTCAACCGAAAAAATAAAGCAGGTAGCTGCGATCTCATCTAATAACGACATTCAGATAGGGGATCTTATCGCCCAGGCTTTCGATAAAGTGGGCAAGGAAGGCGTGATCACTGTAGAAGAGGCAAAAGGAACCGAAACCTATGTTGATGTGGTGGAAGGGATGCAGTTTGACCGTGGGTACCTCTCTCCTTATTTTGTTACCGATAGTGAGAAGATGCTTACCACGCTCGAAAACCCTATGATCCTTCTTTACGACAAGAAGATCTCTTCTATGAAAGATCTGTTGCCTGTTCTTGAGCCAGTAGCTCAGCAGGGTAAATCCTTATTGATCATTGCCGAGGATGTAGATGGTGAAGCACTTGCAACTCTTGTTGTGAACAAACTAAGAGGATCGCTTAAAATAGCTGCAGTAAAAGCTCCTGGTTTTGGGGACAGAAGAAAAGCCATGCTGGAAGATATCGCGATCTTAACCGGAGGTACAGTTATCTCGGAAGAACGTGGCTTTACGCTGGAAAATGCAACCGCAGATATGCTTGGTTCTGCCGAAACCGTAACAATAGACAAAGACAACACGACCATAGTAAATGGAGCCGGCAAGAAATCGGATATCCAGACACGTGTTGGACAGATCAAGGCACAGATCGACACTACCACTTCAGATTACGACAAAGAGAAGCTACAGGAACGCCTTGCTAAACTGGCAGGTGGAGTAGCAGTATTATACGTAGGTGCTGCCAGTGAGGTAGAAATGAAAGAGAAGAAAGACCGTGTGGACGACGCCTTGCATGCAACCCGTGCAGCCGTGGAAGAAGGAATAGTTGCCGGAGGTGGAGTAGCCCTGGTTCGCGCGAGAGCAGTACTTGAAAAACTTACCACAAATACGATGGATGAAGCTACCGGAATTCAAATAGTAGCAAAAGCCATCGAAGCTCCGCTAAGAACCATTGTTGAAAATGCAGGCGGTGAAGGATCTGTGGTAGTGAATAAGGTACTAGAAGGCAAGAAGAACTACGGTTATGATGCCAAGAACGATGCCTATGTAGATATGCTGAAAGAAGGAATCATAGACCCAAAGAAAGTAACTAGGGTAGCATTAGAGAATGCTGCTTCGGTTGCGGGAATGATCCTAACTACCGAATGTGCACTAGTGGATATAAAAGAGGATACTCCTCCAATGCCAATGGGTGGTGGTGGAATGCCCGGAATGATGTAGTATCGACTGTAAATTAATAGTAAAAAGCCTTTGCGTTTGCAAAGGCTTTTTTTGTTTCTATAAAAACTAAAACCACCTTTTTTAGGGGTGGCTTCTCCTCAAATTCAAAGGGGTCTATACGAAATAAACCCAACATCAATTACTTCTTCTTAGAAGCAGTCGGTGCTACCTTTTTAGCGCTAGTGTTCTTTGCAGAAGTTTTCGCTTTAGGTTTACCGTTAGACTTAACTGTTGCCATAATTATAAGTTTTAAATGACGAAGTAAAGGTAGCTAAGAAATACATTCGTGATAATTTTATTGGCTATAATTTAACTAAAAAAAAACCTCCGAATAATCGGAGGTTTTCAGTTACGAATTCTCGTAGGTATATCTAGTTTTTCTTGTGTTCATTCTTAACGGCCAGGTCCCTGTACCTACAGCATTCATGAACCGATAAATAAGCTTCTTCGGTTGCTTTGATTGCTTTTGTATCGTGACCAACAGCAGCTATATTCGCCTGTATGGTCTTCAGGTTTGTTTTCCTTTCATCATAGATAAGGCTTAACTCGTGAGTTTCTATACTCCACACTGCCGATTTCACACCCTTGGTTCTAATGGATGCTTTCTCTATACGTTCTTTACACATACCACACACACCATCAACTTCAATGACGGCACGTGCACTTTTATTCTGACCATAAGTGGTGGCCATCGTAAAGAATACCAGGGTAACTACTAATAATCGTTTCATATTTTATTCAATTTTAAAACGTAATCCGGTGTAATACATACTACCAAAGATCGGACCATAAACAAAAGTTGTATCAAAGGCCGGATCGAAAGGGACTTCAGAAGCCACTATAGGATCACTTTGTTTAACATTAGCTACATTTTCACCTCCTACGTATATCTCAAATGTAGGAGAAAATACCTTAGTAACCTGAACATTTAACGTTCCTACAGAAGGTGAATAATCTGGAAGCCTGTATTGTACAGGATTCCCAACGGTTGATGGAAATCTTTGCTCACTAAGCCAATTGTAGGTTGCATCGAATTTCCAATGGCTACCATTCTCCTTTATATTGGTTCTTGCAGAGCTATTTGCAAAAATCCTGTGATTAGGAGTTAAGGGCCTATCGAGTTTTTCATTTCCATAGGTTGTCATTACATCATAATATTTATAGGCCATCCGTAAGTCCAAATGTTCTGTGATATCATAATTAAATTCTGTTTGGAAGTTATTGGCATAACTTTCACCCTTCAGATTATAAAAACGAATCTCTCCAGGGGTTTCCCAATCCACAACCACCTGGTTTTCAAAATCGGTGCGATAAAAGTCGAACGTAATGTCGGCCTGCCTTCCAAAAAGATTGAAACCCTGTAAATATGAAAATCCGTAATTCCATGCGATCTCGGGGTCCAGTCCATAAATGCTGCCTCCTTCATCCAAAATAGTGATGCTTCTCGATGACGAGAAGAAATTCTGGTTTTCGGTAAAGATATTAGCCGAACGTTTTCCACGGCCTGCCGAGATCCTGAAGGCAGATTTCTCCCAGGGAGTATACCTAACATGCAACCGTGGTGTTATAAAAGTTCCCAACAGGTTATGTTGATCGATACGAATACCCATAGTCGCATTGAGATCGCCGAGGTTATCGTAGGCGTATTCGAAAAATGCCCCCACCGAATTCTCTTTTCTACCATATTGGGTAGTATTTACCAATTCTTCATAAGCATCGTAGGTGAAACTAACCCCTGCCTTAACCTTATGCCTTGAATCACCAATAATACTATTATACAAGGCATTTGCGTACAAACTGTTATGAGTGATATCATATTGATTAAAGCCGAAATACGACTCCTGATCATGATTACTAAAGGCCAGCTGAACACCAGCACTCTGGTAAGGAATATCAGGGTTTACATATCCCAATTTCCCTGATAGGTCAATTCTCCGGGTATCGATCTCACTCCCCCAGGCATTTCTGGTGAACTTATCCGTATCAGGGTTGAAATCAACCTGTCCGGTTTGCTTTTCATCATTCAGAAAACGTATATTAAAAAAGCTCACAAACCCATGTTCAGTATCTGTGTATTGCCAACGATTCATTACGTTGATCTGCTGTGCAAGTGGCGTATCCAGGAAACCATCATCGTTCTTGTCGAATTTAGTATCTCTTAGATTGCCATGCACATACAAGCCGGTACTCCATCTGTCACTTACCCGAGTGTTAAGGTGAGTATTAAGTTCCAAACGGCCATTCATAGAGCCATAGGCATTTACAAAGAACTTATCGTCCAGCGTAGGCTTTTGAAGCTCTGCATTGATCTGCCCGGTGATACTCTCAAACCCGTTCACTACACTCCCCGCTCCCTTGGTGATCTGAATACTCTCCACCCAGGTACCGGGAATAAAGCTAAGGCCATATGCCTGCGCAGCACCTCGTATGGAAGGGACATTTTCGGTAGTTATAAGGATATATGGACTGGTTAAACCAAGCATTTTGATCTGGCGGGTCCCGGAAACCGCATCGGCAAAGTTTACATCGATAGACGGATTGGTTTCAAAACTTTCAGACAGATTACAGCAGGCCGCCTTCAAGAGTTCGGCACTACTTACATTGATCACATTTTGGGATTGCAGGTAAGAGGTCGCACTCGATTTACGCCTCGATTTTACCACTACCTCTCCCAAATCACCTTTTAGTTGCAAGCGATGCTTGATCTTCTCAGGTCCTGAAACCGAGATCGTATCGGTTCTAAATCCTACATAGCTTATCACAAGCCTGGTATATTCATCTTTATACGGAATTTCAAAATTCCCGTCGAAATCTGTGATCGTGCCCACCGAGGTATCCAGCCAGTATACACTAGCCCCTTCCAGACCGATCTCCTCGTTCTTATTGTTCACTTCCACTACCGTTCCTTCCAATTGCTGTTGGGCATAGGCACACAGTGGGAGCCATAACAAAATCATCATTAACTTCTTCATAGCATCCCGTTTTTAAAGATCATATACACTGCCATGATGATCATGATGGCGTTTTCAATGAAAGTGGCTTCTGTCATAGGCAATTTGAGTGCAGTACCCAGGCAAGCACAAGTGATGGCTTTTTTGCTGAGTAAGGTGCGCAAGACACCCACTGTCGTAATTCCAAGTATAACAAGGGTGATGATCAAAGCAATATTCACCTCATATCGCATAAGAAACATCAGTCCGAGAGCTGTTTCAATAAAAGGATAGCTCCAGGCGTAGGGCGCAAAAACCTTTGCCAGGGGGTCGTAAATTCGGAACGAGGATGGAAATCCTCTTAAGTCTAGGATCTTAAAGAAACTGAAAACAATAAAGAACAGCCCCATGAAGTCCAGCATAAAATCTGCCGTATTCCAGCTGTTATAATTGAGCAATACCGCTGCCACTAATATATATCCGAAGATGATGAAAAGGGG
Organism: Pukyongia salina; assembly: GCF_002966125.1. Taxonomy (GTDB): domain Bacteria; phylum Bacteroidota; class Bacteroidia; order Flavobacteriales; family Flavobacteriaceae; genus Pukyongia; species Pukyongia salina. Next base: position 1,754,571 of record NZ_CP027062.1, on the reverse strand, counting down.
TTTCAACTGCTGGAATTTAGATTTTTTAGTATCTAATTCACTCGCTTCACTGGCCCCAAAAATATTGGTGGTTTTCTTTTCAGTGATCGTGTACTTGTCATCCAGTGCCTTCTGAAGCACTGAAGTATCCACGTGAGACATCATCGTTATTTCGGCCTCTCCTTTAGAGAGATCCACCTTAACATCCTGAATTTCATCCAGGGCATTAAGTGCCTGCGTTACCGATGCCTTGCATCCTTCGCAGGTCATACCGGTAATAGTATATGTATGTTTCATCTTACAGCTGCTTTGGTAGCTTAAGTGTCATATACTCTCCCAATAAAAGATCGTCGAGATGGCCTGCCAGGTTCTGGTCCTTCGCTCTGAAATGCATGTGCCAGTTGGCATTGTGATGCGTAAACACACCTTTGTGATCTTTAGAATAGAATCCGATGATCTCCACATTCTCTTCCACAACTATCCCGTTGAGTCCGGAAGCCATATGGGCTTCCCTGGAGTGATTTACATTGTTCTCATTCCAGTTAACAACGTGCCAGTTGATCTTTCGAATGTGTCCTTCTATCATAAAAGGAAACGGCTTTGAAGTATCAATTTCTGCCTTTAAGGCTGTATATTCAAGGAAATCTTCAAATTGTTTTAAAGTAAGGATCGCCTTTGGTATGGAAACCTCCTGCCACTCGGGAACCTGGGCATAAACAAGGAGAGCCGCGTTACTAGTGAAATCGTTTTCCACTACCAGTTGCTCAGGAGTCACTTTGCTCACATAAGGTTTCGAATTGAAGATTTGGATCTCGCCTTTAAGGCCTTCTGCAGCGCCCAGCGCATAAAGATCTGGTGTCTCCTGCAACTCTTTAAGAGTAATAGAGGCATCTAAATTCCCACCCATTATCTCTTGCAATGCGCCAGCATACTGTACACCTTTTACAGTGTTATTTGTCTGCTGGTTACAGCCCTGAAACGTTAATATTGCTACAGTGCTAATTGCTATTAATATTTTCATTTTTTATATTTTTTTTTCTGAATCTACCTCTGCATTTAACGTGCTGAGATTTATTCTAAAAGATTTGACTTAATGATATAGTTTATTCACTACTAAAAGTAGATCATAGTAACCGAGGTCGAAAATACAACCCCTACTCTTAAAATCAAATTAGGAAAGATTCGTATAGCACCTGAAAGTCTCTATCGAGGGGTGGCGGGATATAATCTATAAAGAAATGGTTTTCTGAAGGAAAGTTATCTACCGATCTAAGTACGAATACAGAAACAAAAGCCAGAACAAAGTCCTGATTTAGATTTACTTCGAAAGAAGACTTATTAAAGGTGTCATCTGTATCGACCTTGGTATATTGATTGTCACAACAATTGTGCTCATTTTCCTCCTCCTGGTCGCAGGCTGGGATCTCCATCACCATTCCACAGGAAAGGTCTTTTTCACCTAGTGTGATCTCGGAGAGCATTTCGTAATCTCCACAGTAATGCTTTGCATAGGCTATCCCACTGCTGCTGGCCAGCATGAGGAGGGAAAGTAATATGGAGATCATTTTTTGCATGGACTACAAAATTAGGCGATTAGATGCTGCAAATGTTAAAAATTGCGTTAAAATTTATTGGATGATGGAGTCTATCCTGCCACATCTGTACATTTTTTCTCCAAAATAAGGATTCGCGATCTCCTTGGTTTCACTAAGCCAGTACGCTCCTGTATTCTTAAAGGCCATGGGGCAATATTGCTTGAAAAGTTTTCCGCTTTCCAGCCCGTCCTTTAGCAATTCCTCAACTGTATTGGTCACTCCAACAAAAGCAGATCGCTGGGCTTCGATATCTTTAGTAGCCTCGATCTTTTTAACTGTTGAAAGGGATGCCTCATCAACACCTTTATTGGCGAAGGCTTTGGTTAAAACAGCAGCCGATTGAGATGCGGCAGCCGCATCCGAATTTATCAAAGCCGTTTTTAGATCGATATATTGCGAGAAGATCATCGATAGATCTTCGTCCTTAAAACTAGCTTCGATTTTCTCTGCTTTATGTTCAAATTTTTGTTCTACCGTTTTTACTTCCGGCTCTGTAGAATCACTTCCTTTCTTTTCGTCTCCACAGGAGTAGTTTAAGAATGCCAATAGTAAGATTGCGGTATAAATTGAAGTCCTCATTTTTCAAAATTTAGTTCACAAATATACGCAGCTAACTTCTTCTGTGAAAGTAAAACGCAGGTAATAATAAAAGAAGAAATATCGGTTGAATGAGGAAACGCCTTACGTAAAACAACGCCATGTGATCGCCCGCGGCAGAGGTATTGATAAGAAGCACAAACGCAATGAAGAAAAGGAAGAAAAGTCCGGTAAAGAGTAAAGCCGATAGTTTTAAAATACTTTTACTACCAAATGCCACCCAAAGAATGATCAGCGACAAAATAGTGTTCAATAAATATCTCAGAATAATGTTCGCATATAATTTATATAATTCCATCTCAGGAAGAGGTTGGGTGCTGTGATCGGTCTTAAAGAATTCCAGCAAAGGATCATAGAATAGTTTATCCTCAAACTGCCTTATTAGAATGAGGCCAAAGGCTAAAATCACGATAAGTATTATTTTAACCCTGTTTTTCATCCGAAAGTGTTTTTAATTTCAGCATACGGATCCACATCATCCATAGTACGAACACCATCCCATAGATAAGGCCGGGAAATACAACTCCATGTAGTAATTCCTTATGCTGGGGATACTCGTACAAAGCAACTGCCAGAATAACAATACGTAAAATGTTTACTGCGTAAATAAGAACGGCTCCGGCAAGTATAAAGAGAAATGTCTTTTTAAATCTTTCGGCAAAAGCGATTACAAATGCTGTAAATAATATAATTATACTCACGGCATTACAGCCCTCTATGATTCGTGCCAGAAATTTATTCTCCACATATAACTGCATTGTAGGTTCTGAAGAGCCTGGTACAACAGAGGCAACATATCCAAGAGAGTTGATCACACTACTGGATTGTCTGGCTACAAGATGCGTTATAATATCGGGGGGATACTCACTTCCTTCAGCTATTTTAAGATATAAACCATAAAGCAGCGATAGCACCAGATAGGAACCAAGGAATAATGCGACAAATCGAAGAACAGATTTATATTTAAAAAGAAGTGCTTTCAAATGCCTATAGACTTTTAACAAAAATACAGGAATATATTTTGGCAAAAAGCTCCGTTTTAAAATACATTTACCAAAAAAATTATATGTCATTCCATATCCTAAAAAAAGAAGTAGAACATATTCTGAGTCGATCAGACAAACAGCTCAATGAACGGCTTACCAACATTTGCGAATTACTACAATCAGAGATCGATCATTACGACTGGGTTGGTTTCTATTTTGCCGAACACAGTACAAAAACCCTGCATTTAAAGGCCTTCGCCGGGGAACCCACAGATCACACTGTCATTCCATTTGGGAAAGGTATCTGCGGTCAGGTAGCCGAGAGTCATAAAAATTTTGTGGTGCCGGATGTAAAGTCACAGGACAATTATATTGCTTGTAGTCTAAATGTAAAAGCAGAGATCGTGGTACCATTATTCAAGGACCGTGTTAATATCGGGCAGATAGATATCGACTCCCACACCCCTGATCCCTTTACAGTTGAAGATGAACGTTTTCTGGAATGGATCAATGAAAATGTGGCGAAAAATATATAAATTAGCTTTATGGAGAACGCACCCGTCCATAAAGATTTTAAGCTGGCGGCCTATTTTATCATGATCGCTGCTGTCGTTGGGATCGTTAGAGTTGCTCGTCTATACAGTGGTATCGAAATGCTGGAACAATCAGATTATCTTAATCTCGCCTTATACGGGGTGGTGATTGTTTTACTACTCTGGCTAGCCATGAATATATTGAAAGGAAAGAACTGGGCCCGAATCACTTTTGCTGTTACGGCCCTCTGTATTCTGGTGACGGCTCCTTTTGTGGTGCTGCACGAATTTGCCAGCTCTTTGTTCCTTGGGAGTTTATCTACAGTCTTTGGAATATTACTTCTTATCGCCTTATTATTACTATACAGTAAAGGGGCGCGGCAATGGTACGCCGAACAATTGAATAATTCCTGAACAATTTCTTAGATCTGTAATTACATTCCTGTACGAATAGCTTCTACAGGGTCCAGTCGCGATGCTGAAATGGCCGGGAGAATACCGGATATTAGACCGATAGCTGCGGAAATTGCTGTCCCAATGAACATATTCCAGGGTGACAGTACAAACTGGAAATCTCCGCTAAACGACGAAGCAATAAGAGATCCAAAGAAAACAAGAACCAGGCCTATCAATCCACCAATTACTGCAAGGATTATTGCTTCAAACAAAAACTGAAGTAAAATGAAGCGATTCTTTGCCCCCATGGACTTTTGAATTCCTATGATGTTAGTACGTTCCTTCACACTCACAAACATGATATTGGCAATACCAAATCCTCCCACCAATAGCGAAAAGCCACTTATTACCAGACCGATAATATTCATCTGGCCTGTGATATTGTCAATAAAATCGGCAAAACCCTGTAATTGGTTTACAAAAAATGTGTCGATCTCATCTGGTTTTAAACCACGATGTACACGCATTTTCTGTTTTAACATAGCTATGAATTCGGCATTATCAACACCTTGTTCAGGTTTTATTATGATAAAGGGAAACAAATTCTTGTTACTATCTCCGTAGATCCTTCTAATCACATTTACGGGCAAGAAAACCGAGGTATCCTTAGATCCGCCAAACAGCCCGGAACCCTCCTTCTTTAGCACCCCAATTACGGTAAATTTCCTGCCGTAAAGTCGGATCTTCTTTCCTATTGCCGCTTCTCCGGAACCAAACAAGGTCTGCGCGATCTCGTCTCCCAAAACGATCACATGGCTACCACTATTGGATTCGGATTCGTTGTAAAACCTACCATTGGCGATTTGCAGGGATTCGATCTCATAATACTCATCGGTAACTGCCCCAATCTCTACATTGCTAACAGAGTTATCTTCGTATTTTATGGTTTCTGAAGGAACATTGAGGGTGTAGGACGCAGCCATCACATCCGGAACGCTTCTTTTTACAAACTGGTATTCTTCGTATGTAACATCCGGGAACTGCTCCCACTTCCATCGAGGAACTTCTGTAGGTCCGAACGAAAATCTTCCCATGAAGATCGTACTGTTATCCAGGGAACTGATACTTCCCTCTATCTCCTTCTTTAACGAATCTACAGCGGCCAGGACGGCAATGATGGAAAATATCCCGATGGTAACCCCAACCAAAGAGAGAAATGTTCGCAACTTATTGTTTTTAAGAGCGTTAATAGCGAAATTAAAACTTTCCTTGATTATCCGAAGGTAAATAAGCATGCAGTACTTTTAAGTGGGATTTTTCAGAATAAAGATATGACGTTTTCGATTAATTTATGTTACAAATTCTCTGTCTATTTATGTATTTTTGCGCGTATCTGCTAATTCAGGTTCCAATTAACAAAATAATCTCATGCATAATTCTAAAAAGATCAAATCGGCACTCATTTCAGTATTTCATAAAGACGGCCTCGCGCCAATTGTAAAAAAGCTGGATGCTTTGGGTGTACGGATCTATTCAACCGGTGGAACCCAGAAGTTTATAAATGATCTTGGTGTGGAGGTTGTTCCTGTAGAAGAAGTTACCGACTACCCTTCTATACTCGGTGGAAGAGTAAAGACCCTTCATCCCAAAGTATTTGGAGGTATCTTAAACCGGCAGGATAATGAAAGTGATGTTGCCGAAATGGAACAATACGAGATCCCCCAGCTTGACCTGGTGATCGTGGATCTTTATCCATTCGAAAAAACAGTTGCATCCGGGGCTGCTGAGCAGGATATTATAGAGAAGATCGATATTGGCGGCATCTCCCTGATACGAGCAGCAGCTAAGAATTTTAAAGATACTCTTTGTGTTTCTTCCATGGAAGACTACGATGACCTACTTGAACTACTCAACCAAGGAAACGGGGAAACCAGTTTTGAAGATCGCAGGAAATTTGCTGCCAGATCATTCAATATCTCATCGCATTACGATACAGCGATCTTCAATTATTTTAATAGCGACCATTCGATCGCATCGCTTAAGATAAGCGAGATGAAGGGGAAGGTATTGCGTTACGGTGAAAACCCGCATCAGAAAGGGTATTTCTTTGGGGACTTCGATGCGATGTTCGATAAATTGCACGGGAAAGAACTTAGTTATAACAATCTACTGGACGTTGATGCTGCGGTGAATTTAATGTCGGAATTTGAAGGCGAAGCCCCTACTTTTGCTATCCTGAAACATAACAACGCCTGTGGGATCGCACAGCGGGATACAGTTCGACAAGCCTATGTGGATGCCCTGGCGGGTGACCCGGTGTCGGCTTTCGGAGGGATCCTGATCTCCAATACAGAGATCGATGCGGCAACGGCAAATGAGATCCATACCCTATTTTGCGAAGTGGTTATCGCACCGTCATATTCCGAAGAAGCCCTTGAGATCCTAAAAGGAAAGAAGAACCGGATCATACTTGTTCAAAAAGCAGCAAAATTGCCCGAAACCATTACTCGTACCTGCCTTAACGGTGCCTTAGTTCAGGACAGGGATCACATAACAGACAGTGCCGAAAATTTATCTCACGCCACCAACAATAAACCAACCGATAGTGAGTTAGAAGATTTGTTGTTCGCCTCCAAGATCTGTAAACATACCAAGTCTAACACCATCGTTCTGGCCAAAGGAAAACAATTGTGCGCAAGTGGAACGGGGCAAACCTCAAGGGTGGATGCATTGCGACAGGCCATCGAAAAAGCTAAGTCATTCAATTTCGATCTCAATGGAGCCGTAATGGCCAGTGACGCTTTCTTTCCTTTTCCCGATTGTGTGGAGATAGCGAACAAAGCAGGGATCACTTCGGTTATTCAGCCGGGAGGCTCAATAAAAGACCAATTAAGCATCGATTATTGCAACGAAAATAAGATGGCAATGGTATTTACCGGAACGCGTCATTTTAAGCATTAAATTTTGTTACATTTGTGAAGGATAAAAGCCGCTAACACGTTTAATTTCAATACCGCCAATAAAACTTATGGGATTTTTTGATTTCCTAACCGAAGAAATAGCAATCGACCTGGGTACCGCCAATACCTTAATTATTCATAATGATAAGGTGGTTGTCGATGCTCCTTCTATTGTTGCCCGCGACCGAACCACCGGAAAGATCATCGCTGTGGGGCGCGAGGCAAATATGATGCAGGGAAAAACCCATGAGAACATAAAGACTATCCGACCATTAAAAGACGGCGTTATAGCAGATTTCGATGCCAGCGAGAAGATGATCAGTATGTTTATCAAGGATATTCCAGCCTTAAAGAAAAAATGGATCACACCCTCCCTACGGATGGTGATTTGTATCCCCAGCGGTATCACTGAAGTTGAAATGCGTGCGGTTAAAGAAAGTGCCGAACGTGTAAATGGAAAAGAAGTATATCTTATTCACGAACCCATGGCGGCGGCGATCGGGATTGGTGTTGACATCATGCAACCCAAGGGAAATATGGTGGTAGATATTGGAGGAGGAACAACCGAAATTGCGGTAATTGCTTTAGGAGGAATAGTTTGTGATAAATCTGTGAAGATCGCAGGTGACGTTTTCACAAACGATATCATTTATTATATGCGCACTCAGCATAATTTATATGTAGGAGAGCGAACCGCCGAAAAGATTAAGATACAAATAGGAGCGGCTACCGAAGACCTGGAGCTTCCTCCGGAAGACCTTGCCGTACAGGGAAGGGATCTACTCACCGGAAAACCGAAGCAGGTACAAACTTCTTACAGGGAAATAGCAAAGGCATTGGATAAGTCTATTCTGCGAATAGAAGATGCTGTAATGGAAACCCTGTCTCAAACTCCCCCGGAGTTGGCTGCAGATATCTATAATACCGGGATCTATCTTGCCGGTGGAGGTTCTATGCTGCGCGGACTGGACAAAAGACTTTCTCAGAAAACAGATCTCCCGGTCTATATAGCCGAAGATCCTTTACGAGCCGTGGTTCGTGGAACAGGGATCTGTTTGAAAAACCTCAACAAATACAAGAGTGTGTTGATAAAATAGAAATAACAACAAATGCAACAGATTATATTTTTCTTCATAAGGAATAAAAATTCCCTGTTGTTTTTACTTCTATTTACGGTATCTGTTTTTCTCACAATAAATTCGCATTCGTTTCATAGCAACAAGGTGGCCACCTCGGCCAATTTCTTCAGTGGCGGTATCTACTCGGTGAAGCAGGACATCAAGGATTACTTCAACCTGAGAACACAGAATACAATACTTTCAGAAGAAAATAAAAGATTGAGAAGATTGCTTTCCAATATGCAAAACTCCCAGCTATTGCAGTTTCCGGATAGTACCGATATTATCTGGAAATATAATTATGTAGGAGCCAGGGTGGTAAATAACTCATTTTCGAAAACCAAGAATCATTTAACCATAGACGCTGGAAGGAATGATGGTGTCGCGATCGATATGGGTGTGATCTCCTCTAAAGGTGTTGTGGGAATTGTAAACAGTATATCGGCAAACTACGCCACAGTACAATCTGTGCTCAATACCAATAGCCAGATCAATGCGAAGTTGAAAAATACGAATCACTTTGGTACCCTCGTATGGAGAACAGGAAGTCCGTTTGAGGCAACCTTGATCGATATACCCAGGCAGGTTAAATTTAATGTGGGTGATACGATCGTTACAGACGGAAAGTCTACCATCTTTCCTGAAGGGATCCTAATTGGTTCCATAAAAGATTACAAACTGGCGACAAATGAAGATTATTACGAATTGCAGATCTTGTTGTTCAACGATATGACCAACCTTCGCCATGTTTATGTGGTTGGCAATAAAGATGCTAGAGAAATCAGGGAACTGGAAAACGCGCTGGAGAATGCTCAATAACGAATACCTTGTAAATACCATCCGTTTTATAGTGTTATTGCTGGTTCAGGTAATATTGCTCAACAACATCAATTTGTTTGGGTATATCAATCCCTATCTCTATGTATTATTTATCATAGTATTTCCATTTACCGGCAATAAAAGCCTGCTAATCTTTCTGGCTTTTCTCATGGGACTCATGGTCGACATCTTTGGTGATTCGGGCGGAGTTCATGCGGCTGCGTCTACCTTCATTGCATACGCCCGACCCGCCTTCTTAAAGGTGTCTTTTGGAGTGAGCTATGAGTATAATATGGTGAAAATAAGCAAAGCAGCGATGGGAGAACGAATTACCTATATCGCGTTAATGGTTTTTACCCACCATCTCTTACTTTTCTCCCTCGAAATTTTTAACTTTAGGCATATACTCTTAATACTAAAATCTACGTTATTCTCTGGGATATTCAGCGTTGTTTTGATCTTATGCGCTGTGTTGTTATTTAGCAGGAAGAATTGATGAGAAAACTACTTTTACTTGTATTGGTAATGATCACCGGCGTGGTGTTTGCCGGCAGGCTGTTTTATTTACAGGTTTACGATACTTCCTTTCAGAAACTTTCTGAAAATAATGCTATTAAGATCATCTACGATTATCCCCAACGAGGATATATCTTCGACAGAAACGGTAAATTACTTGTAAGTAACCAACCCTCTTACGATGTGATGGTTATACCCAGGGATCTTCAGCCTTTTGATACGCTCGAATTTTGCGGCCTTCTGAAAATGACCAAGGAAGACCTCGTTAAAAGCCTTGAGAAGGCCAGAGCTTATTCTCCCCGCCTCCCTTCGCCCGTAATTCCGCAGTTAACAAAAGCCGAATACGCTTACCTCTCTGAGAAAATGCACAAATACAAAGGGTTTTATATTCAGAAACGATCGCTGCGCGACTACCAGATAGACCATTCGGCTAACGTACTGGGATATATCGCCGAAGCCGATAATAAGATCATAAAGGAGAACCCCTACTACCAGATGGGAGACCTGTTAGGGAAGCAAGGAGTGGAAATGCAGTACGAGGAAATCCTCCGGGGTGTGAAAGGTGTAAAATATATTCAGAAAGACCGGTTCAACCGGGAAATTGGACCCTATAAGGATGGCGCATTCGACACCATCCCCGAACGCGGAAAAGACATAACCCTTACCATAGATGGGGCACTCCAGGAATATGGAGAAAGGCTCATGGTGAATAAACGCGGAGGTATTGTAGCTCTCGAACCGGCCACAGGTGAGATTCTCGCACTGGTTGCTGCCCCTAATTACGATCCTGCCTTACTGGTTGGAAGGGAACGATCTAAGAATTTCACTAAACTTTGGTACGATACTATTTCAAAACCGCTATTCGACAGGGTATTGCAGGGAGAATATCCACCTGGATCACCTTTTAAAGCGTTAACGGCGCTTATCGGACTTCAGGAAGGGGTGATCGATACAGAGGAAACTGTGTATTGCAATGGCGGATATCGCTATGGCAGAGGCAGAATACTAGGTTGTCATGCGCATAGAAGTCCGCTCTCCATGCAAGCAGGTATTGCAAATTCCTGCAATGCCTACTTTTGTACAGTATACAAACGTACGATTGAAAAATATCCTACCCCTCAACAAGGTATCGATACCTGGAGAGATCATTTGTTAAGCTTTGGTTTAGGAGATTATATGGGATACGACCTTCCCAGTGGTAGGCCTGGTAAGATCCCAAGTTCGAAGACTTACAACGCCATCTACCAATATCCCACTTACAAATGGTATGCTCCGGCAACTATCTCTAATGCTATAGGACAGGGAGAGGTACTACTCACTCCAATGCAGATGGTAAATTTCACAGCTGCCATCGCAAACAGGGGATGGTATTATAAGCCACATATCATTAAAAATATTGGAGGTGTAGATACCATACCATCCATATACAAAGAGAAGCACATGACCACTATAGACAGGGAGCATTTCGATCCTGTGATAGCCGGCCTTTTCGACGTATATAATTATGGAACCGCCTCCCACCTGAAAGTCCCGGGAATTGAAATTTGCGGAAAGACAGGAACCGCCGAAAATTATACCCGGGTAAATGGTAAGCGAATGCAATTAACAGATCATTCGGTTTTTATCGCTTTTGCACCTAAAGACGATCCTAAGATCGCTATTGCAGTCTTTGTGGAGAATGGGTATTGGGGAAGTCGCTGGGCCGGGCGAATCGCCAGTTTGATGATAGAAAAATACCTCAAAGGAGAGATTAGCCGGAAAGACTTGGAAACCTTTATTCTCAATGGCAGCCTGGAAGAAGAATACGCAAAACCTTACAGCGGCGAACCCTTTAAAATAAACCAATAATGGCAGCTGGCAGAGGATTTGTGAGATTCGATTGGGTGACGATCATATTGTATTTTGCCCTGGTTGGAATTGGATGGATCAATATTTATTCGGCCTCTCTGGACAATACTGCAATAGGATTCTTCGATTTAAATCAGGTTTATTTTAAACAATTGGTATGGATCTGCCTCAGTATTGTACTCATCATTTTCATACTTGCCATCGAAGCCAAATTCTACGAACGATTCTCCAGTATCATCTACATAATTTCACTGGCCTCATTACTTGGCTTATTTATCTTCGGAAAAAACATTAACGGAGCGACTTCGTGGTATGCCTTAGGGAGTTTTAGCATTCAGCCCAGTGAATTTGCAAAAGCTGCGACTGCCCTGGCTTTAGGCAAGTATATTGGGGATATGCAAACCAATATCAAAGAATTTAAGCATCAATTACGGGCCTTTATCATCATCGCTCTTCCGGCTTTATTTATCATCCCCCAACCCGATCCTGGTAGTGCGCTGGTTTATGTGGCTTTCATCTTCCCAATGTATCGAGAAGGCCTGCATTTCGTCTACCTGCTACTTGGCTTCTTCCTGGGGGCTTTGTTCATCTCAACCCTGGCATTTGGTGTAGTATGGGTAAGTGTGGGTATACTGGTTATCACCGCTTTGATCTATTTCAGAAACAGAAAAAAAAGAAAGACGAAAGCATTCCAGTATATTTTCGTTGCGGCGTTGTGTATGGGTTTTGTGTTCTCGGTGAATTATATATTCAATAACGTTTTTGAACAACGACACAGGGACCGCTTTAATATCGTCCTGGGAAAAGAAAGCGATTCTAAGGGAATAGGATATAATACCAACCAAAGTGAAATTGCCATTGGAAGCGGCGGATGGACCGGCAAAGGCTGGACCCAGGGAACTCAAACTAAGGGAAACTTTGTCCCAGAACAGCAAACCGATTATATATTTAGTACTGTGGGAGAGGAATGGGGGTTTTTAGGTAGTATGGTGGTGGTGATCTTATTTGTTGCCCTTATCATTCGGGTGCTTTACCTGGCCGAAAGACAAAAGAGTCAGTTTAGCCGGGTTTACGGCTATAGTGTAGGGGCAATATTATTTCTGCATTTCTTTGTCAATATAGGCATGGTAACCGGATTACTTCCTACGGTTGGTATACCGCTACCCTTCTTTAGTTACGGAGGTTCCGGACTTTGGGGTTTTACGATACTGTTATTTATTCTAATCCGGCTGGATGCTTCAAATTCGCACTATGCGTAGGGATTATCACCATCCACTTCTGTCTACTTTGCTTTCCAGTTTGTCTTCCACCGCGTCCTCCAATCCCCGAAGGAAGTCTAAGCCTGTTCTTTTCTCTATAGAATCGATACTCACGGTAAAGTTGTAAAAGGAATCTGAGGTGCCTTCGTTTGGGATCAGAAAGGCAATAGCCTTCAAAGAACCACCATCTTTATCTATCACGATCTTGTAAAATTCTTCCGGTACCGACACCCCTTCGTCGCCAATGGTTTCGAGTCCGTTTTTTAGCACCCCACCCGTAATGATAAAAAGTTCGTCCTTTCTCTCGGCCCAGTAACGAACTTTTTGTTCGAGACGGTTCCAGATCCCCGCGTTGAAATCATGATTCTGCGGACTGATATTACTGGTTAAGAATGTTTCGTGGTATGCATTGTAATTAAAGCGACGGTCTCCTGCCGGACATAAATGCCCGCGATCATAGCCGGAATTCTTATAGTTGCGCCAGTGAGCAGATTCGGTCTTTATCTTTCTGTCCTGCACGAAATAGGGCCGCTCGAATTCGGCCTTGGCAAGATGTTCCTTTTTAAGTTCGTAGGCGATCCACTCTGCCTGTTCGTGTTTTTCGGAATAAGACAGGCTGAAATACGAATGCCGCACCATTACCCCTGTGGTGGAACTGGGGAGAAAGCGATCATCAAATACATTCTCTACTTGTGGAAGAGAGTTGGTTTCGGGATAGGCTTCATTTTGCCGATCGATATACTTTTCGGCGAAAAACAAGACAGTTACAACCAGTATAAGCAGAAATGGGTAAAGGTATTTTCGGTTCATGGAATGCATTCAGGTTACAGGCAAAAGTATTGCTTTTTGAGAGATTTTTATGCAATACGGGGGTATCCTAAATTTTTAAATAAATAGTACAGTGTTGCAATAAAAGTGGTGCAAAAAAGCGTATGAAAAAGTACAATAAAATTCAAAATGCGCGGGGCTGCAGAGATCATCACCGAAGATCTCCGGCTATTTGAGAGATTCTTTTATCGATTAAGAGGTATGTTCGCTGGTTAAGCCTTCACATCCAGCGCATCCCTAAGTGCATTCCCAATAAGCATAAAGGCGGTCACTAAACTCATGATCGCCAGTCCCGGGATCACGGCCAGGTAAGGTTTCCCAAGAATGATGTATGCGTAGTGATCCTTAATGATGCCTCCCCAACTAGGCATAGGAGGCTGTGCCCCAATCCCCAAAAAGCTCAGGCCACTTTCTATGAGGATCGCACCGGCGAAATTTGCTGCCGAAATAATGATCACCGGGGCTAAAGCATTGGGGAGAATATGTTTTAAGATGATCCTGAAATCGGTATATCCCAATGCCCTTGCAGCGGTAACATATTGCATCTGTTTCACACTCATTACCTGTCCTCGCACCACCCTGGCCACCTCTACCCACATGGTTAATCCCACGGCGATAAAAACCTGCCAGAATCCTTTCCCTAGTGCTAATGTGATGGCAATTACCAGTAATAAGGTTGGTATGGACCAGGTCACGTTGATAAGCCACATTATCGCGGCATCCACTTTACCTCCAAAATAACCTGCTATGGCTCCCAGGGTGATCCCAATAATAAGGGATATAAATACTGCAACAAAACCTATAGCCAGGGAAATGCGTATCCCTATGAGCATTCTGCTTAAGAGGTCTCTTCCGTATTTATCGGTTCCCAGTAGAAATTTTTCTTCTGAAATGTATTTTCCGGGAATTTCTTCTGCCGAATTTGCCTTCGGAAATAATCGCAGGGGGTAATCTTTCCGAAGTCCTGCAGTTCCATCGGATGTATATTCGGTAATAGCGATCCCTTCTCCGGTGATCTCGTAGCTATTGATCGGGATCTCAGTAGCCACGTTTTTCTTTCCGAAGAAAAACGTAGACAGACTACTCTCTTGTTCCGTGTTCCCCGGAATGGTGATCATGCTAACCTTAAATCCCGGGTTCTTGGAATGGATGGACAAATGCATCTGGTTTGCATTCTTCGAGTCGTCCGGCGCCAGGGCATAGGCAAAGACAGCCACAAGTACACATAGACCCAGAAAACTCAAACTAAAAACGCCCCAAAAGTTCTTTCGGAACTTTCGGAGCGCTATTTTCGTTAATGAGGTCGATGTATTCACATCGTAAATTTAATTAAATCCTCATTGGTATAAGATCTCAGCCTAGTTTTTAATTTTAGCTAATTTTCCTGCTTTTATATTGTTCAATTTCAGATCTTCAAGAACATTCACGGCTTCTTCAACATAAATATCCTTACTCAGACTCTTATGCCAACGCTTACGCTTCTCTCTCAAGGTGGTGTCCTGTTTCATCATCTCAATTTCCGAAGGTAGGGATCGATAGCTCAATTTATTGTCGTATTCGCCAATGGCATCAAACTTCTTGGTCTCCTCTTTTCTCCTTTCAATTTCGGCGGCATATCTTTCGTAATTAAGGTCTACTTCCAGTTCATCCCTTCTCTTCTTTATCCATTGTGCATTTTCTTCGATTAGTGCAAGCTGCTCACTTTTAGCCATGCGCTCTTTGCTTTTCTTGATGGTCTCCTCGAAATCAATATAACCATTCCACACCTCGTAATCTGCCGGCTCAATCTTGTCATATGGCAGTGGGTTATCATAGTCCCGCTCCCCTACTTCGATGTAACTATATCGATCGGGCATTACTACATCGCTTTTCACTCCTTCGAGCTGGGTAGACCCCCCGTTTACGCGATAGAATTTCTGAGTGGTTAATTTTAGCGCACCCATATCACCAAGGTCATTTTTACGCAGCCACTGGTTAAGATCTATCAAATTTTGAACGGTACCCTTCCCGTAGGTTTGTTTGCTACCAATAATGATAGCACGTTTATAATCCTGCATGGCTGCCGCCAGAATTTCGGAAGCAGAAGCAGACAATTCGTTTACCAGGATCACAAGAGGGCCATCCCAAACAACTTCGTCATCTTTATCTTTTAATACTTCTTTTTTCTGTCCGGTAGATGCCACCTGCACTACAGGGCCTTCTTTAATAAAGAGACCGGCAATGTCTACAGCCGTACGCAACGAACCACCTCCATTATCACGTAGGTCGAGTACCAGCCCTTCCATACCTTCTTCCTTCAACCTAAGGATCTCATCCTTTACATCACTGGCTGCATTTCGTTTTTTATAATCGGTCATATCAAAATAGAACTGCGGCAGGTTGATTAGCCCGAATTTCTTGTCTTCTTTCTCGATCACGGTCGACTTGGCATAGGTTTCTTCCAGTTCTACCACATCACGGGTAATGGTTTCTTCCTCAATGGTTCCGTCCACACGTTTTATTGTAAGGGTAACTTTGGTTCCTTTCGGACCTTTAATAAGCTTAACGGCATCGTCTATACGCATACCAACCACACTTACTGCTTCTTCTTCATCGGCCTGTTTAACCTTCATGATGATATCACCAACCTCGATGTGTTCACCACGCCAGGCCGGACCACCACTAATGATCTCTACAACATTGATATAGTCATTTTTTTTCTGAAGTCGAGCACCAATTCCTTCAAGCTTCCCGCTCATTCGGAGATCGAACCGATCTCTGTCCGGAGGAGCAAAATAATTTGTGTGCGGATCGAATTCTTCTACCACAGTAGTAAGGAATACAGCGAAGTAATCCTTCCTCTGAAGATCATCTGTAAACTCGAAATATTCTTTTAGGGAAGTGCGCGTAAGATCTCTGGCCTTTTCTTCCAGTTCTGTAGCGGTCATGGCGGTATAACCTTCTTCATTTTCAACCTTCGACTTGTCATCCTCCACCACGTCGTAATACGAGGATAAACTTGTGAACTTCAATTGTTGTCTCCAGCGTTCTTTCAGCTCCTTTTTCGATTTAGCATACTCCAGATTATCATAGTCTACGTTAATGATCTCGTCCTGGGAATAATCGAACGGATGACTAAGCACATCTTCATAAAGTTTTCTGGCTTCTTCCAATCGCTCGTTGTAGCGGGTATAGACCAAATTAAAAAAGGTTAAATCCTTTTCTTTTATCTGATCGTCAATCTGGGTTCGGTAAACACTAAATTCCTCGATATCTGAAGCAAGAAAATAACGTTTAAGTGGATCCATGGCGTCAATAAAATCAACATACACCGCCTCAGAGAAGGTATCGTCCATTTCGGCGGGGTCGTAATGTCCTTTCTGAAGGACATAGGTAATTAGATCTATAAGGAGTTTATCTTTATCCGGATCGTTAAATTCTTTGGTTGTAAAACTGCAGGAAGCGGCGGCTACAAATACTGCAAGGAATAATACTTTAAAATTCTTTTTCATTAATCTCATAGCTATCAACATTTTTTCAATCTTCTAAAATATATAAAAAACCGTGCCAAGGGTCTATAATGATACTAATTTTTTGTTAAACAAACTAATTACTGAATGGAGCGTAAAATGTGTATTTTTGCTATGCAAAACCCAAGGTATGAAGGATAAAAGGCCCCTTATTTTAGTGACTAATGACGATGGGATAACCGCACCCGGGATAAGAACCCTTATCGATGTTATGAATACCCTGGGGGATGTTTGTGTTGTTGCCCCGGACTCACCACAGAGTGGGATGGGACACGCCATTACTGTAAACGATACCTTGTTTGTAGATAAGGTGGTGGTAGACAAAGATGCCCCACAAGTTGAATATAGCTGCAGCGGTACCCCGGCAGATTGTGTAAAGCTCGCGGTGAACGAGATACTAAAACGCAAACCCGACCTTTGTGTAAGTGGTATCAATCACGGGAGTAATTCTTCCATAAATGTAATTTACAGCGGGACCATGAGTGCGGCCGTCGAGGCAGGAACTCAAGGGATCCCCTCCATAGGATTTTCGTTATTAGATTATTCACTGGAAGCTAATTTCGATCCGGTTCGAAAATACGTGAAGCAAATCGCCATGCAGGCACTAGAAAATGGAACCCCTGAAGGTGTAGTTCTTAACGTGAATTTTCCAAAACTACCCGAGAATGAATTAAAGGGCATTAAAGTTTGCCGGCAGGCAAACGCACATTGGGTAGAGAATTTCGATAAGCGAGTGAATCCGTTGGGAAGGGACTATTACTGGCTTACAGGGGAATTTGTGAACGAGGACCAGGGAGAAGACACAGACGAATGGGCACTTGATAATGGTTATGTATCTGTTGTGCCGGTACAGTTCGATCTAACCGCTCACCATGCTATTAAAGATATTAATTCCTGGGATCTGAAATGAAAAAAGAGATCGGCATAGGGTTTATTACCGGAATCATCGCCAATTCGTTGGGGATCGTTCTATGTATTTTTATTATATCTCTTATAAAGGATTTTAGTTTTGCAGAGACCTTTTCATTTTACAGACGCACAGACAGTCTCTGGATGATCATTACGCTGGGCGCATTACCTAACCTGGCAGTATTTTTCGGATTTTTACGTATTAACAGGGAATACAGAGCACGGGGTGTATTATTGGCAACATTTTTGACGGCAATTATCTCATATATCATATATTTCAATTAAATGAAGTATTACATCATAGCCGGAGAAGCATCGGGAGACCTGCACGGGGCAAACCTGATCAAGGCCATTCGTTCACGAGACGAAAGCGCCCAATTCCGCGTGTGGGGTGGTGATCTAATGGAGGAAGCTGGAGCTACCCTGGTAAAGCATTACCGGGACCTGGCTTTTATGGGTTTTGTGGAAGTACTTTTTAATCTTCGAACCATTTTTCGGAATATCGCTTTTTGCAAGAAGGATATTGAAAGCTATAAACCGGACGCTCTTATCTTAATTGATTATCCCGGCTTTAATCTTCGTATCGCCAAATGGGCTAAACATAGAAAAATTGCAGTACACTACTACATATCTCCACAGATCTGGGCCTGGAAAGAAGGCAGGATCAAACAAATAAAACGCGATGTGGACCAAATGTATGTGATCCTCCCTTTCGAAAAGGACTTCTACCAGAAGAAACACGGGATGCCGGTACATTTTGTGGGGCATCCGCTTATCGATGCAATTTACAAGCGTCACCAGGTTGATCCGGGCGAATTCAGGGAAGAATACGGACTTGACGACAGACCCATCATCGCTTTGCTACCGGGAAGCAGAAAGCAGGAAATTGCCAAGATGCTACGAGTAATGCTTTCTGTTACCTCAAATTTTAAGGACTATCAATTTGTTATCGCCGGAGCGCCCAGTGTGGAAGGCAGTTTTTATGAGCAATTTATAGATAACGATCAGGTTCACCTTCTGTTGAATAAAACCTACGATCTGTTAAGTATTTCCTATGCTGCCCTGGTTACTTCAGGAACTGCTACCCTGGAAACTGCCTTGTTCAAAGTACCACAGGTGGTATGTTATAAAGGTAGCTGGATCTCCTACCAGATCGCAAGGCGAGTGATTAAATTAAAATATATTTCGTTGGTAAACCTCATCCTGGACAAACCTGTTGTAAAGGAACTGATCCAGGGAGAGTTTATTTCAGAATACCTAAATGACGAGCTCAACATCATTCTCGACCCCTATAAACGCGCTACCCTGTTCCTGGATTACTACGATCTTGAAAAAGAATTAGGCGGTCGGGGAGCCAGTGATAAAACGGCCCAATTGATCGTATCGTCCCTGGAAAAGGCCGGATAAAAGGAAATATTTTGCATTTAGCATTTTTTTTCTACTTTTATTCAAACCAAATCTCACATGAAAAGAGTTCTACTACTCTGTCTGCTAGCGGCAGCCCTGGCATCCTGTGGTGCTTCACGACAACCAACCGATACCGTTGTTATAGGCGAAACCACACACCCTATTTCTAATAAGAAAGTAAATAAGATCGTTAATCATGCGAAAGGCTTCGTGGGTACCCGATATAAGTTTGGAGGTACAACACGAAAGGGAATGGATTGCTCCGGGCTGGTTTATGTTTCCTTCAAACAGGAAAACATAGCCTTACCTCGAATTTCCCGTGAAATGGCAAAAAAGGGAATGCGTATCAATTTAAATCAGGTGGAAGAAGGCGACCTGGTTTTCTTTAGAACCAATAAGAACCGTAAGGTAATTAATCATGTAGGTCTCGTGGTAGAATCGAAGCGAGGAAGCGTAAAATTTATTCATTCTACCACCTCGAGAGGTGTTATTATTTCTTCCCTGGACGAAGGTTATTGGAACGAGGCATTTGTAGAAGTGCGGCGGGTGATTTAACTTAGCGTTCACCTCACTCTTTCTCCCCGGTTGATTTTTACAGTCGATCGGCATGCATTTTATAAATTTTCCCATCGTTCGGTTTTCGTTCTTCCTTATCTTGGGGATTACGACAGCACGTTTTATTCAATCACAATTTTGGTTCTATTTCCTGCCGGCAGCTTTATTGGTACTTATCGTTGTGTGGAGGATCGCACGAAGGCAATTGTTTCAGAAAGTTTACTTCGGAATTGCGGCCTACCTCTGCTTTTTCGGATTGGGATTGGCGAACTATCAGCTTAGACTCCCGCGTTTCCAAAAAGATCATTTCAGACATTTTATTTCCGAAGAAAAATCTGCACTACTCGAAGTAGAGGTAAAGGAGATCTTAAAACCTAGTACATTTTCAGAAAAATATATAGCAAAAGTAGTCTCCAACGGCCAACGATCCCTGGTAGGCAATATTCTTCTCTATGTACGGAAGGATGATACCCTTCAATTATTTTCGGTTGGGGATCGACTCTGGGTTGATGGACAAGCCTCGGCTGTGCCACCTCCTTTAAACCCCTACCAGTTCAATTACGCTAAGTTTCTCGAAATTCAGGATGTATACCACCAAATGCGACCCGATCCGAACTTCATTCAAAGAGTGGCTACCGATCGGTTTTCCATTAAGCGATATAGTTCTAAAATTAGAGATCATCTTATCCATAAGTTGGATGTTCCAGGCTTTGGTGAGGAAGAACAGAGTATCATCCAGGCCCTGATCCTAGGCGAGCGCAATAATATACAGCCCGAGCTGTACCA
The DNA here is from genome assembly GCF_002966125.1 of Pukyongia salina. Lineage (GTDB taxonomy): Bacteria > Bacteroidota > Bacteroidia > Flavobacteriales > Flavobacteriaceae > Pukyongia > Pukyongia salina. The sequence goes on along the minus strand of NZ_CP027062.1, from coordinate 1,733,971 downwards.
GTCTTACGCAGCTGCAGGGGCCATTCATATCCTGGCAGTTTCGGGTCTTCATGTTGGCATCATTTATTTTTTACTGCTGTATGTTCTTAAACCTTTACGATGGTTATCCCATGGAAAGCAGATGCAATTAGTGATCTTGGTACTATTTCTATGGAGTTATGCTTTACTTACCGGATTATCTCCTTCTGTGACCCGTGCGGTAACCATGTTCTCATTTTTCGCACTGGCACAATTGCTAAATCGGCCCACCAATTCGATCAACACTCTGTTCCTTTCACTTTTCTTCTTATTGATCTGGAATCCCAAATGGATATTCCACGTAGGATTTCAGTTGAGTTATGCAGCTGTATTCTTTATTTTATGGCTTCAACCGCTACTCTATAACCTGTACTCCCCACGATTTTATCCGGACAGGTTGATCTGGGGAATATTCACTGTCAGCATCGCTGCCCAGCTGGGGGTGGCTCCTTTGAGCATCTATTATTTTAATCAGTTTCCCGGCCTGTTCCTGCTTTCCAACCTGGTTATTCTTCCTTTTCTAAGTGTGGTGGTTTGCTTCGGAATATTAATTATCATCCTGTTAAGCCTGGAAATACTGCCAGAATGGATGGCTGGATTGTACAATAACCTTATCCAATTACTGAATCAATTTGTGAACTGGATCGCTTCACAGGAGTCATTTTTAATTACAGATATTCACTTTCCGTTTATAATGTTAGTGGGGGTATATGTACTTATCATTGGGATTCTTCAGTGTAGCAAGCCATTCAATTTTAGAAGAGTAAAAGTGGCTTTGATTTGTATATTATTTTTTCAGGTTCTTTTATTTCTGAATTCGCTGGAGACAACCAGATCTCAATTAACCATTTTTCATAAAACCGGGCATAGCCTCATCGGGATAAGGCAGGGAAAAGAACTGAAACTTTTGAAAGCGGATACCTCATCGCGACATGGAAGTTCCTTTCCTATTCAGGCATACCGAATTGGGATGGATTGCAAGGTCTATTCCGAAGAAAAAATACCCGATATAATTTCCTATGCAGATAAAATAATGCTTATTGTAGATAGCAGCTCGGTGTATCCCTTTACTCGAAAAGTTGATATTGTATTACTAAGGGGAAATCCGAGGATTCATCTTGAGCGGATCATCGATAGCCTGCAGCCTTCTCTGCTGGTTGCAGACGGATCAAATTATAAGACGAATGTAAACAGATGGCGGGAAACCTGTAAAAAAAGAAAGCTCACCTTTCACTTTACCGGCGAACGGGGAGCTTTCATCCTGGAGTAGTGAAACACTTAACTTAAAGCTACTCCTAGAACGTGCCTTTAAAATTCTTCTGATAGTTTTCCCAGGCTTCCATGGTAGTGATCTCCGCATAATCATCATTGGCGATCATCTTTAAATAGATCTCGAACTGTTGCGGGGTCTTATACCCGGGAATGGCCTGAATGAGGTCTCCGTTAGCTTTAAAGAATACAATGCTGGGATACCCTTGTAACCTTAAGGCATCGGCAAAAAAATGTGTTGCATTTCGCCCTTTGCGTTCCGGCTGATAGTTAGGATTGGTATAAGTAAAATCCTGATAGGTGATCTCTTCGGTACCTTCGGCGTTAAATTTTACGGCGTAGTAGTGTTTATTCACAAAGTCTATAACCTTCTTATTGCCAAAGGTTTTTTTGTCCATTAGTTTGCAGGGGCCACACCAGGTGGTATAAACATCCATTAGGATTTTCTTAGGATTCTTGCTCTGCGCCTCCAGGGCTTCGTTCATGGTCATCCAATTGATCTCCTGGGCCGACACCGTACCAACGATCAATAAGGCTACTAATAGTATAAAGTGTTTCATTCTAAATAAATTAATTCTAAGCTAACAGCAACAAAAAACGTTCCAAATAATGGAACGTTTTTTTGTGAAAAGTATTGTTTATTAATGTACGCCGTGCATGAGCCTCTTTAGTAAAGGATGCAGCATTAGCGATACAAGCCCGAGCCCAATAGGAATAAAGGTGAATATGAGGAAGAACGTTGACAGACTGTACTCCTGTGCGATCTTCTCAATGTCCCCACCTACGTAATGAGCAAGTTTGTTTCCAATGGCGATTGCCAGGTAGTATACCCCAAACATAAACGCGATCATCCTGGCCGGGATCAACTTACTGAGATAAGATAGTCCCATGGGTGATAGACAGAGTTCTCCAAGGGTATGGAACAAATACGCAAATACGAGCCATGCCATGCTTAAACTGGCACTATCTGCGCCAGCAGGTACGTGTCTTGCACCAAAAGCCAAAAAGGCAAAACCAAGGCCTAATAGGGCGAGTCCCAGGAAGTATTTTACCGATGCCGGCGGATTATACTTACTATCCCACCATTTCGTAAATAAAGGTGCGAACATGATAATGAACAGAGAATTAAGTATAGCGAACCAGGTTACCGGTACTTCGGTTTCTGTAGATTGGAATTCGGTATATAATTTAAAAATTACAATCGCCCAAACGATAATAAAACTTATCCCCAGGATCACGTTCGATAAACCAATGCGATTAAACGTTTTTCTAAACAGGCTTAGCAGCACATAGGTGATGATTAAAAGTGGAACTACTGTAACGATCAAATCTACGATCTTAAAGCCCATAGCTGCATTACCTTCCAATATTCGGTTGGTAAAATCGCGTGTGTAAATAGGGAGTGAACCTGCCGCTTGTTCAAAGGCGGCCCAAAAGAATATTGTAAAGATACAGAAGATAGTAAATGCTATCATCCTATCTCGTTCTAACCTTACATACCTACTCAATCGTATTACTAATAGTAACACGAACGAAACCGCAGCCAGTAAGGCAAAGAATAACGAATCGGGTAATCCCAGAATATCAAAATTCAATGTTTTGATCTCCCCAATCTTACTCATTGGATCATTGAATATAAAAACCAAAGCTGAAACGACGAATATTCCTATCAAGGTAAAATCAAGTAGTGTAAATGGATTGCGCTTTACAGTAACCTCTTCATCCCCATCCATAACTATTTCCTTCACCACCTCTCCCGTTTTTTTCTTCGGAACATCTCCCACAGATCCAAAAAGTCGTTGTGCAAAAACAAACTGAAGCATTCCTAACAACATGAAAATACCAGCCAATCCAAAACCGTAGCTCCAACCCACTTTTTCTCCAACCCATCCGCAAAGCATGATCCCGATGAACGCACCCGCATTAACACCCATATAAAAGATATTATAGGCACCGTCTTTCTTTTCGTCATGGCCTTCATACATCTTCGAAATAATAGCCGTCATATTTGGCTTAAACATTCCATTACCAAGGATAAGGAATGTAATACCTATATAGAGAAAAGTAGGTGTTTCAACCGCCATAGAAGCGTGTCCAATAGTCATTAATAACGCACCGATAACAACAGCCATTCGGTAACCTATCTTATTATCGGCCAACCACCCTCCCAGAATTGGGGTGAGATATACGAACATGGCGTAAGTCCCTAATAAAGAAAGTGCAGCTTCGGTAGACCAAGCCCAGCCTGGGTTATCTCCAATGATGGCTCCGGTTAAGAAGATAACCAGGATGGCGCGCATCCCATAGTAGGAAAACCGCTCCCACATTTCGGTAAAAAAGAGTACGAACAAGCCGGCGGGATGTCCCAGTACTTTGTCTTTAAAGAAATTCTCTGTATTTGAGTTCATAGTGTCTTTATTTCTTTTTAATCGTGATCTGCTAGTTCGAAACCTTCGGTTTCATCTGTATTCATTTCTCGTTCATTGTCTTCTGCACCATGAGTAAGATGTTCCAACTTCTTTCTGAAGATCAGCACCAAGACCCCAAAGATCACACAGAAAACTGCTATCCCAGTAAATACAGTAAACTCCCCAAAGTTTGAAGCGGACTCTCCAAGTAAACCGGCTAATTTGTTACCAAAACCTGTCATAGCAAAATACACACCCATCATAATGGAAGCGTACTTAAGTGGAGCCAGTTTTGTGATATAAGATAATGCCACAGGCGAGATACATAATTCGCCGATCGTGTGAAATAAATAGGCTAATACCAGCCAATACATAGCCGAAGCACCTGTACTTTCGAATTGTGCCGATGCCGCAGACATAAAGAAGAAACCGGTTCCCATAATGATCAGTCCTAAGATCATTTTAAATAAGGAAGTAGAGATCTTACCTTTTAATTTTCTTCGGGCCCAGTAAGCCGCAACAGTCGTACCCAGGAAAATAATGAACATGGCGTTTAGTGATTGGAACCAGGAAGCAGGGATTTCCCATCCAAGTAACATTCTGTTGGTGTTTTCTTTTGCATATATATTCATGAGTCCTCCGGCCTGTTCAAAGGCTCCCCAGAATACAATTACAAGAAGGAAGGAAATAAACAGTACAATGATCCTGTCTTTTTCTACCTTGGTCAATGGACGTTTCATAGCCGCCTTTTCTTCTTCATCTTTGGATTGCCCCAGGTAATTCCCTACATAGCGCAAATGTTTCTGACCTGCCAGATATTGAATTAATCCAAGTGCCATTCCAATTCCCGCTAAACCAAATCCATAATGCCAGCCATAAACTTCCCCTACATATCCCACTATTAAACTCGATAAAAATGCACCAATATTTATTCCTATATAAAATATGGTAAAACCTTTATCTCTTCTTATATCACCCTGCTTATATAATCCTCCCACCATAGTGGAGATATTGGGCTTCAGCATACCTACTCCTGCGATGATCAAACCAAGACCAGAATAAAAGGCCCACATCTCTTCCACTGCAAGGATACTATGTCCTGCAACCAGTAGTATTCCTCCATATAACACAGATTTTTTCTGTCCCAGAAATTTATCGGCTATCCATCCTCCGGGTATAGATGCTACATAAACCAGCATGGTATACCATCCGTACAAGGCTAAGGCTTCTGCATTAGACCATCCCAGACCCGCATTATCACCTACAGTTTCCGCAACCAGGTAAAGTACCAAAATTGCTCGCATCCCGTAATATGAGAATCGCTCCCACATTTCGGTAAAGAATAATACATACAGACCTACCGGGTGTCCGAATAGTTCTTTTTGTTTATGCTGCATACTATTTGACATATTTGAAAGAGTTAGTTATAAATTAGTTGCTTTTATGTTAGTTTTTTATCTGAATTAGATTTTCAGATTTTGGCTTACCCAGAGATTCATTGATAAACCGCGTCATGTTCTTGTAGAGATGCAGGCGAGTGTTTCCACCATAGATCCCATGATTCTTATCCGGATAAATCATCCATTCGAAATTCTTATCGGCCTGAACAAGTGCTTCTACCAGTCGCATGGTGTTTTGAACATGCACATTATCATCTGCACTTCCGTGTACAAGCAGAAAATCTCCCTGAAGGTTGTCCACATGAGTAATGGGTGAATTGTTATCGTAACCGGAAGGATTCTCCTGTGGGGTCTGCATATAGCGCTCTGTATAAATAGTATCATAGAACCTCCAGCTGGTCACTGGTGCAACTGCAATCGCCATCGAAAATGTCTCCGGTGCCTGGAATAAACAATTGGCAGACATGAATCCGCCATAACTCCATCCCCAGATCCCGATCCGGTCTGCATCTATATACGGTAATTCGCCTAGTTTCCGAGCTGCCGCTACCTGATCTTCAACCTCGTATTTACCCAGCTCTTTTTGTGTCATCTTTTTGAAATCTCGTCCTTTGAGGCCCGTCCCTCGACCATCTACGCAAACAATGATATAACCTTGTTGCGCCAGCATCTGGTGCCAATAATCGTTGGCACCACCCCAGCGATTTACTACATTCTGGGATCCGGGTCCGGAATACTGGTACATAAACATGGGGTATTTCTTGTTCGGATCGAAATCCTTAGGCTTGATCATGTACATATTGAGATCTTCACCGTTGATTCGAATAGTTGAGAATTCCTTGGGGGAAGTAACATACTGCTCAACTTTTTGTTTTAACGCATTATTATTTTTGATCTCACGTATCTTCTTTCCGTTCTTCGCCTGGTGAAGGGTGAAGACGTGCGGCGTTTCTGTGTCTGAAAAGGTGTTGATGAAATAAGAATAATCTGCACTAAAAGAAGCGCTGTTATTTCCTGTTTTATCCGAAAGTTTTATTTTATTCTTTCCTGTTTGGGTGATGGAATACACCCCGCGATTAATACTTCCATCCTCCGAACTCTGATAATAGATCCTACCGGTATTGGGGTCGAAGCCATAATAATTGGTTACCTCCCATTCTCCATCGGTTACCTGGTTAATAAGTTTCCCATCGCGATCGTAGTGATAAATATGATTCCAGCCACTTTTCTCACTGGTCCAGATAAAGCTGTTGTCGTTTAGGAAGGTAAGGTCGTCTGTGATATCCACATAGGCGTCGTCTGTCTCCTGTAGAATTAATTTTGAAGTATTTGTAGCAGCGTTTACAAATACGAGATCCACCACGTTTTGGTGGCGGTTCGTTAATCGAACACTTAAGATATCCGGATCGTTGGTCCAGTTAATGCGTGGAATGTAGTAACTATTATAACCCGATAGATCTACTTGCGACGTTTGTCCGGAGTCCAATTGGTAGAGATGAAGCGAAACTTCTGCATTTGGATCGCCCGCTTTTGGGTACTTGAAAACCTGCTGTGTAGGATACAGCCCTTCCCCATATACATCCATTGAAAAACGCGGAACATTGGTCTCATCGAAACGAATGTAAGCAAGCCGTTTACCGTCCTTACTCCAATCGAAAGCACGTACAAATGCGAATTCCTCTTCGTAAACCCAGTCTGTGATCCCGTTAATGATACTGTTCTTCTTTCCGTCTGTAGTGATCTGCTTTTCTACCCCGCTAATCAGATCCTTTACATAAAGATTATTGTTATTACCATAGGCTATCTTACTTCCGTCCGGGCTAAAGGTTGGCTCCTGAATTTGCTTTTCGGAAACCAGAGTAAGTTCTTTTGTAGTGAGATCGTACACATAGTAAGTCCCCAGGGAGGATCTTCTATAGATCTGTTTTAATTGAGTAGCGAGAAGTAACTTGGATTCATCATTACTGAATTCGTAAGAAATGATATAGTTAATCCCATCAAGATCGTTGGAGTTAACAAGGGTTCGCACTTTCTTGCCGCTGGCATAATCATACACATCGACCGTGGAAGCACTTTGAGATCTGTTGTAATCCAGCACGGCATATTCTTTTCCATTAGCCAGAGAACGCAATACATCCATGCGTTCGGAGCGAAAGGTACCGCCCCATATTTCTTCTAATGTGATCTGTTTTTGTTGAGCTTGAGTGGAAAAACTAACGACCAGGAACAGCGTTAGGATGGGAATAGAAAAAATTCGATTCAAAACGTTAAATTTTTGTTACGTCAAGTTTACTAAAATTTCACGAAAATCCGGTAGTTTTTATGTTAAATACAGGCTTTTTGTTAGTAACTATGCCGCTTTCAGCTTCGTGAGAAATACTATCTTTGTGTTTCAAATTAAAAACTGCATGCATAAGCCTGTTTCCGGATTTTCGAAAATGTCCAAGCAAGAAAAAATCGACTGGTTGGCACGCAACTATTTCAGTAACAATAGCGAAGCTATGAACATCCTAATGCAGTACTGGAATAGCGACGCCAAATTACAGCGATTACACGACGATTTTACCGAAAACGCGGTCTCCAATTACTATTTACCCTTCGGAATTGCGCCCAATTTCCTTATCAACGATAAGCTTTATACCCTTCCAATGGTGATCGAAGAAAGTTCGGTGGTGGCTGCAGCCAGTAATGCTGCAAAATTCTGGCTGAACAGAGGGGGATTTCACGCGGAAGTACTATCTACCGAAAAAAACGGCCAGGTACACCTGGATTACTTCGGAGACAAACAATTACTGATAGATTTCTTTGAAGCGATTAAACCGCGTCTTTTTGAAGCTGTTTCAGAAATTGAAAAGAACATGAAGAAACGAGGTGGCGGACTCAAAGACATTGAATTAATAGACTCCTCCGGCTCCCTCAAAGGATATTATCAGCTTCATTGCAGCTTTAATACCAAGGATGCTATGGGAGCTAATTTTATTAATAGCTGCCTTGAAGCCATCGCTACTACTTTCGAGGAAGAAAGCCTGGGTTTTGAGCCATTTTTAAAGAATACGGAGTCTCCGAAGGTTGTTTTAAGCATCCTTTCAAATTATGTCCCAGAATGCCTTGTAAAGGCATGGGTAAGCTGTCCCGTTAGCGCCTTATTGAAAAATGCCACCAATGCCGAAGTTTTTGCACAGGATTTTGTGAGGGCGGTGGATATAGCCAACGCTGAAGTAAGAAGAGCGGTAACGCACAACAAGGGCATCATGAACGGTGTAGACGCAGTTGTGGTAGCAACCGGTAACGATTTTAGGGCAGTAGAGGCCGGAGTACATGCCTATGCTGCCAAAAACGGTGCATACCGTAGTTTAACTCACGCCACTATCGAAAACGATGAGTTTACTTTTAGTATTGAGATCCCATTGGCTTTGGGCACAGTTGGCGGACTTACAAGCCTGCATCCCATGGTAAAATTCGCCTTACAACTATTGCACAAACCTTCAGCAGAGGAATTGATGAAAATTGTGGCCGTAGCCGGCCTGGCTCAGAATTTTGCAGCAATCAGATCCCTGGTGACTACTGGCATACAGAAGGGACACATGAAAATGCATTTGATGAACATCCTCAACCAGTTGGAGGCCACTTCAGAAGAAAAAGAAAAGGCGGTACGCCATTTTGTAAAAAACACGGTTTCACACAGTGCTGCTGTGGAATTCATCGAGAAATTAAGAGCTTAGGATGCAACGCTTTCACAGCAACGGAAAATTACTACTCACAGGCGAATATACAGTGCTGGATGGAGGTTTTGGGCTCGCAATCCCCACTTCTTACGGCCAGGCACTTTACGTACATCGTACCGAAGAAAAAGGATTACAGTGGAAAAGCTTTAATGCAGATTCCTCTTTATGGTTTGAAGGTAGTTTTAAAATAAACGAGGCTGGTATCACTTCGGAAAAAAAAGATGATACCTCCGTTACCCTGTGTGAGATATTGCATCAGGCTATGAAATTAAATCCCGAATTTCTGGATGAGGAGTCCGGATTTCTGGTAGAAACTTCCCTTAGTTTTCCCAGGGATTGGGGATTGGGGACTTCCTCCACGCTCATCAACAACATTGCACAATGGGCAAAAGTAGATGCGTTTACACTCCTAGAGAGAAGCTTTGGAGGTAGCGGATATGATATAGCAGCTGCCCAAAACGATGGCCCTATTCTGTTTTCGAATAAAGGTAAGAAACCTCAAATCCGACCTATAATTTTACCTTGGGAATTTACAGACAGGCTTTTTTTTATTTTTCTGAATAAGAAACAGGATAGCAAGGAAGGCATTTCCAGATACAAGGACGTTGCAAGACACAAAGAGACAGCCTTGGCCAAGATAGACCTGATAACCGAACAAATTACTGCCATACACGACCTGGAGGTGTTTCGTAACCTTATGGAGCAGCACGAAACCATTATTTCCAGTTTACTGCAACTTCCGAAGATAAAAGACGAATTGTTTCCCGATTATCACGGACTTGTAAAGAGTCTCGGTGCCTGGGGTGGTGATTTTATACTGGTGAGTGGAAGAAAAGATGACATGGAATATTTCAAGAATAAAGGTTATACTACTATTATTCCTTTTGCAGAGATGTTAAAATAAAAATCCCCCCGGGCTTTTCCAGCTGGGAGGATTTCATTTTTATTTAGAAGCCTTTTCTTAGTAGAATACAGCTCTATTATCTTCAATATCTGCAGATTCTTTAAGCGCTTTAAATACGTTGCTGTTCAAGCCCTGGGTAACACCAGCATTCAACTCATTGGCATAAGGTGCATAGTTGTCCAGATCCGGTGCCTTATTAATGGCAGTCACCTTTACTTTGAACACTCCTGTCTTTCCTTCAATAAGACCCGTTTCTTCTCCAACGTCCTTTCCAAAGGCAACACCAACAACTTTTGGTTCGTTTCCGGCTCCCGGAATAGTAGGCGCAGACATCGTCATGGCAGAAGCAGTTTGAACTGTTACATTTTCTCCGGTAGCGATCTCCTGCATAGTTTTTCCACTATTACGGTTCATGATCTGCTCGGCTTTCTTTTTATTTCGAAGAATAGGAGTTACTTCGGCAGAAGACTCTGCAATACTCTTCAATCCTTTTGGATCCTTGCGAGTTAATTGCACGATCACATAACCCTGGCTAACATTAAACCTGCTGATATCACCAACCTCGGTCTCTTCATTAAATGCCCAGTTTACAATCTGTCTGTTAGTCCCTATCCCCTGAATTTGAGAATCCATCTTCCCTACTTTATTCACCGGACGTACACTTAGTCCCAGGGCTTTCGCCTGTTCGGAGAAATCTCCTTTGGCAGCTTCGATCTCGAAAGTGGTAGCTTCGGCAAAAATCTCGTTGATCGTTGGCTCTGAAGGCTCGATCTCTTTGGTAATGGTAGCGATCTTCACTACATCCTTGAAGTCTTTTTGTCCCAATACCTCAACGATATGGTATCCAAAATTGGTCTTTACGATACCCATATCTCCGGTTTTTTGCTCGAAGGAATAATCCCTGAAGGCAGGCACCATTTTGGTATATTCGAACCAATCGTACACTCCGTCGTTCTCAATGCTTCCGGTGTCTGAAGAAAACTGCTTCACGAAAGTTGCGAATTTAGATTTGTTCCCTTTCAGGATAGTTAATAAACTATCGGCTGTCTTTTTAGCCTGGGCATCGGTACGAGTAATGCTATCTGTACGATTTAATCCCAATGGAATAAGGATATGTCGAACCCGCGCACTGTCTGGTAACTGACGCTTCTCGATAACCTTGGTTAGGTTTAATGTTTTATCAACCTGGTAAGGCCCGTAGATATCACCTTCATTAAGATCGAAGATGGTGTCCTTGATAGCGGCAGGTAACTGCTCTTTAGTGTACCAGCGATCCGTATAAGGTACATCTGAATGCGAATTCACATACTCCTGGTAATTTTGAGTTTCTCTGAATCCCAGGATTGTATCTATCTTGTTAGACAGGTTATTCATTTCCCGTCTGTTGTCTATCAAAGCAGATATCTCTGCTTCCGCAGCTTCAATATCTTCCTGAGAAGCTGTTTCCTCTATGAGTACATATTGAAAATCTACCTCAGGTTCTACTTCAAATTTCTTTGGGTTTGCTTTTATATAAGCAGCAATTTCTTCGTCGGAAACTGTGATGCTGGCATCGTCAATTGAGGTATATGGAATATGAACAAATTCGATATCGATCTTATCATTCTCAAATCGATACTGTTGCTCTCCTTCTGCGATGGTGGAGGTAAGTCCCCCTCTTAACATTCCCAGATAAGTATTCTCAAGCACCGTTTGCTTCACATTCTTGATATAGTTCTCCCAGTTCTCAAGTGGAGCCGGATTCACCTTAGCGTTCGCTTTTATATCGGCAACATATTCCAGCATTTTCAGCTCACTGTAGTTACCATTCTCATCCTGAAAAGTAGGATCGTTTGCAAGGTAAACACTCAAAGCGTTATTGATCTGTTCGCTTTCAACCCGTAAGCCAAGTTTTTCGTACTGCTCTTCCATAAGTACGCGTCTTAATTCACGATCCCAAACCAGGTTTACTGCCTGAGAAGTAGATGCATTGGGACCCATAGACTTTTGCGTGTTCTCAACAAGTTGCGCAAATTCTGTACGATCAATATCCACGCCGTTCACTGTGGCAACGGTATCTTCTACGCTCGAACCACCCCCTCGGGTTAGTACATCACTAAGGATGAAGGCGAAAAGGGCCATTGCTATAATCAAAATGAGGAATATTCCTCTTTTTCTAATACTGTTTAATATTGCCATCTGTCTGTCAAATTTCTAGGGGGCGAAAATAGCATTTTCCCTTCATTTATAAAAGGTTCGGAATAAAAAAAACGGTAAATAACAGAAATCTATGCTTCGGGATTAACCCTTAGGTCGATAAGTTCTATTTTGGTGCTCGATACTTCCAGTATCTTACATATGAAGTTTTCAATGATAACCGTTTCGTTCTTTTCGGGGATCTCTTCGGTAAAATTTACGATCATACCGCCCAGGGTTTCGTAGTTCTCACTTTCAGGCAGATCGATCTTATAGCGTTCGTTTATATAATCCACTTCCAAACGGGCAGAGAATTTAAAATGTCCTTTATCCAGTTCCTCTTCAATGAGTTCGATGGAATCGTGTTCATCTTCGATCTCCCCAAAAAGTTCTTCGATAATGTCTTCTACGGTCATAATTCCTGCGGTTCCTCCATATTCATCGATAACCACGGCAATACTTTTGCGTTTCCTGATCAAGATATTGAGTACATCCTTGGCTAGCATGGTACCCGGCACAAAGACAACCGGAATAAGAATTTTCTTTATGGAAGTAGGCTTTTTAAAGAGTTCGAAGGAATGTACGTAACCCACTATATCATCGATGTTGTCCTTATATACCAGGATCTTGGAAAGGCCCGTCTCTGTAAATATTTTTGTAAGTTCCTGGATTTCGGTTTCAAGATCGACTGCGATAACTTCGGTACGCGGCACCATGACCTCCCTGGATTTAACTTCCGAGAATTCCAGGGCGTTTTGAAAGATCTGTATTTCCGAATCCACATCATCGTCCCGCTCCAGGGTATCCATTTGTTCGCTGATATAATTACCCAGTTCGATCTTACTGAAACTAAGCTGCACATGATCTCCTTTGGTCTTAAAGAACACTTTTAATACAATATCGGAGATCCAGATGACGAATTCGGATATAACCGAAAACAACAGGTAGAACATATAGGCCGGTACAGCAAATACTTTCACCAGTTTATTGGCGTATATCTGGAAGAACACCTTCGGAAGAAACTCGGCCGTAAGCAGAATGATAAGGGTAGAGATCACCGTTTGAACCAGCAAACCGCTAAAGCCTGTTAATGGGATGTATCGCATAAGCAGATCACCCATAAAGAAACCGTATACTACCAGGGCAATATTGTTGCCCACCAGCATGGTAGCGATAAACTTAGACGGTCTTTTTGTGATCTTGTTCAGCACTCCGGCAAGAAAACCGGTCTGCTTTTTTTCGATCTCTATGTGGACTTTGTTAGATGAAACGTAGGCTATCTCCATACCCGAAAAGAATGCGGACAGGATTAGCATAATAACAATGATAAGAATACTAAATTCCATTATCTGTTTTTGTTGCGCTCCTCCATCTTCTTTCTAAATTTTCGCTTAAAGAAGAACATAAAGATAGCTACAACCGTGAAGAAAGCAAATAAATAAGCACGGTTTCTATTGTCTGCCCAGTTACTTATAACCAGGTAGATCGAAAAACCTGCCATTGCCAAATAAGCGTATTCAAAAAGTTGATATATTTTATTCCCCATCGGTGTTTTCTCTATTTTCGTTATCTATATTTCTATCTATTAATTGCTCTCCGCTATTAGTTCGCGATAAGAAATTGGTAAAATCCTCGCTCGAGTCGAATCCCGCTCCATCATTATATGAGCCGTCTTTAAAAATGATACGGTAGGGTTCGTCTGTAAAAACCCACTGGTGCTTCTGGTCCCAGTATAGTTGTTCGGCCCGTAACACCAGGCTATCACTGGTAACCAGTACGACGTTCTTCCGAAGGTCTACAATATTTGTTTCATCGTATCTAATTGCAAAATCTGAGGTCACCGTACTAACTTCATCATTTTCGTTCCAATATTTTACCTCAACACCTTCCGGAAATTCCTGATAGGGAAACTCCAGGTTCGTATAATCGTTGCGTAAGGGCGAGATGAGGTTAGCAACTACCTTGCCCGAATCTGTGTATTTCACATTTATATTCTTCGCCACCCCAATAGGTGCACCATCTTTCAGATTCAGTTTCTGAATATTCTCATAATTACTTTCACATGAAAAAAGCGTGATGACAATCGATATTGTCATCACGCTCTTCAGCATATGTTTTATTATGTTCATTCTTATAGACTAGGTACTCTTACGCTTCCGCCTACCCAGCAGTTAAAGGTAATGGTTTTTCCCGCCATTCCTTCCGAAAAGATATCACTCTTACTAGGAGCTCTTCCTCTAAACGCGCTAGCAGTGCTACGCGCATTGGAGGCGATAGACCCATCCACTCTAGCTGCGCGATCTGCCATCTCGGCTGCCTTCCAGTAGATAGCACGTTTCTCGAAAGTTGTGTTTCCACAACTATTGGCACTACTACCATACATATTGGCTATCTTGAGATAAGCGATACCTGCTGAAGGCTTTACTTCTACCATTTTCAGGTAGTAAGTACGCGCTTGTCCAAAACTTCCTTTCTTACGGAAATTCTCGGCTATACTGTAATATACTTTAGCCTTATCGGCCGGATTAGTTTCCAGTTCGGCAGCCTGATTATAGTAATCGAGGGCTGTACTGCTTTTTCCGTCCTTATCGGCTAGTTTACCTAAATAGTAGGCAGATTTTGCAGAAGGCTCCATGGTGTGTAGCTGTTGTACCAATTTAAAGAATAGTGGTGTATCACAATCTTTGGCACTCAGCCTACCGGCGGCTCTACGCAACCAACTTACATCGTTTTTCTTGTTGTCGAAATCCTTTTCATATAAAGGAATTAGATTAGGACAATCTGCTAACTGTCCCAATTTTCCATCAACACTACCTTTTACTGTACCGTAAGCGGCCAGGTTTTTTTCGTACGCATGTACCTTGCGTTCTTCCCTTGAGCTTAGTTTGGTTCCAGCTTCCTGCTTGTCGATCAATTTTGTAAGACCAATAGCCAATTTACCTTCTTCTTTTTCGATCTTCTGAATTACCACATCGTAAAGGTCGAATACATCATCGATGGGTTTTTCGCCACTATTAAAAAGGTCTACTGCCAATGAAAAGTATGTATATAGACTTTTAGGGCTGGTGAACTCATCTTCGTCCTTTTTAAAGGCGGCGTCGAACGCATTAAATTGTTCAAGTTTTGTCCCAATGTTATTATCGAACTTCACCTGGGCCATTTTCATCATCAATTCACCTTCTTTGGTTTTTGATGGATAGTACTGCATTCTGTACTTATATGCCTGGTCCAGATCTGCTATCTTGGATTTATCTCCATTCTCGATAAAATGTTTGAACATTTTCTCGGCATACTGGTAAGTCGCCATACTGTACGTAGGACATTCAGCAACTAATTGAGCATAATGAGGCAGTGCACCTTCATAATTTTTTGCTTTGGCTGGTTCTATAAACAAGGAACCTAATGTTGCACATTTTTCCTGTGCCAGGGATTTGCTTCCAAAAGCCACAAAAAGTACAGCTGAAAGTATAATAGCTTTCGTCTTCATAGTGTTAATGTTTATTGTATTAATCATAATATCGTTTTTCAAACCATCTGTCGTTTAGTGACAGACTTATAAATGTATTAAAGAAATTCTCCTGAACCAACCCAAAATCTGTAGTTCCTCGTCTTCCAACTTCAAATCCCACGTTAATATTCGAGAATAATCTCCCTACAGGCAAACCAAGTCCAAAAGATATGCCAAACTCATTAATTCCTTCACCATTTATATTAATTCCTGTTTCTTCAAACCTAACTCCTGCACGATAAACTACTCGATTCCAGTAGTTTCCAATTGCGTTATAGTTTGGAATATAGAACCCTCCAAGTCTGAATTTGGAGGCATCAGTAAAGGTAACAAAATCTATATCAAAAGAACGATTTGTTAAATTACTTGTTTTTACAGCCGAATATTCACCTCCTACAAACCAATTTTTTTCCTTCCCAAGACCGAGTCCGATCGTAAACTGCGATGGAAAAGTGAAATTGGTGTCCTCTACGTCAATGTCCCGTTCATCTATAGGGGTTGTAGACCCGGAAGGCAGCACCAAAAACGAAGAGATAGTCCTCGTATTTTCCGAGGTGAGGTCGGTTTCGGGGGTATAAGTTAGTGATGAAGACAGAGTTAACGTCTCGCTTATCTTCTTTTTGTAAATGGCTCCAATGTTAAAGTTGAATCCGAGCAGGTCTGATTTGTTGAATTCGGAAGTACCGTATTGTATATCATCCTCTCTGCGTTCGGCGTTGTTCTGGATATTTCCGAAGTTATAATTAGCATCCACTCCTACGCTTAATTCAGGCGTGACCTGATAGGCCAGGGTGAAGAATGCTTTATTAAGACCTCCCGATCCCGTATAGGTTGTCTCGATCCCGGCGTCTTCAGTCCTAAGATTATAACCAACCGATGTGAAGGGGATGAGCCCAAAGCTGGCGCCAAATTTACCTAAAGGGATTCCCAGAGCCAGATAATCTATAGAGGTTGTACTGGCCTTCTGACTCTCTTCGGCTGTTTTAATGGTCTCGTACTTATGGCTTATTCCCGCGGTGTAGTTTACAAGTCGGAGGCCTGCCACTCCCGCCGGGTTTTGAATACTAAGATGTATACTATCTGAATAAACACTGATACCTCCCATCGCCCTGTTCTCTGCGGTACCTTTAAATTTTAATGTTCCTATCCCATAAAAAGAATATGGTGAAACTGTACCTTCCTGTGCCTGAGACAGTCCTGCCACAAGCAGAAATACAAAAACTGTAATTCGTTTTAACATCAATGTTTATTATGTTCTAAGATGAAATTCAAACCTTCCAGTAGGAAATTTGAGTTCGCAAAGATGTCACTTTTTAGACTATCTCGCAAAAAATGAGCATCTCCACCTGTTAAAATAACTGTTAAATCGGGATATTTTTCCTTATACGTTCGTACAAAGCCCTCTATTTCGAAAACCACGGCCTGTAATATTCCGCTATGAATAGACGATTCGGTACTATTTCCGGTTTGGATGATAGGTAGTTTTGGTTCCAATAACGGAAGATTGGCCGTAAACGTATGTATCGCTTTATAACGCATTAGGATCCCTGGTGATATCGCACCACCTAAATAGGTGTTGTTGGCTGTTATAAGATCGTAAGTGATACAACTACCTGCATCGATCACGAGAACATTTTTTTTCGGAAATTCTACGGCAGCCGCACTCACTAACGCAATACGGTCTACCCCGAGTGTAGATGCCGTTCCGTAGTTGTTTTTAAAGGGCACCTTTGTTTTATGATCCAGTTTAATTACGGTGTAGTGTTGTTGAAGTAAGGAGATATTTGCTTCAGAAAATTTGCCTACACTGGCCAGGATACAATGCGTGATGCCAGGATATTCGCGATGAATCAAGTTTAGGGTATTGGTAAAATCTTCTGCATCGCATACAAAGTTGTGAAGCAGCTGTCCTTCATTAAAGACCGCGAGTTTAATACGCGTATTTCCAACATCTATTATGAGGTTCATTGCAGCTTCCAAAGGGCTAAAAATACAACATGTATCCTTTAGGAGTTGTTAAGGGGCTATTAAATTGAAATCAATCGAAGTTTTTTTAAATTTATGTTTTGGAAAGTGTAAATATCGGTTATATTTGCACCCTCCTATGCTATGCCTGTAGGGCATAACCAAAGGAGATAATGATCATTAACGATCTGGAAGGTACCTTAGCTCAGTTGGTAGAGCAACGGACTGAAAATCCGTGTGTCCCTGGTTCGATTCCTGGAGGTACCACAATAAATACAAACCCACTCAGAGATGAGTGGGTTTTTTGTTTGAGAAAATGATGAAAGTGTACTTTCAGAAATTTTTGAGAACAAAAAACCAGCAGCCGAAGGCTGTGTGGTTTGTATTTTGACTTTTGGGCACAAAGGAACAATTTGTGAAAACAAATTGAATCCTGGAGGAATTATTTGTAATTGATTATTTCTATTATTTATTTTATCGCGAAGTGGATCGAAGTAGGAAGACTGAAGACAGAAGCTCAAAGGAGCGTGGTTTGTATTTTGACTTTTGGGAACAAAGGAACAATTTGTGAAAACAAATTGAATCCTGGAGGAATTATTTGTAATTGATTATTTCTATTATTTATTGTATCGCAAAGTGGATCGAAATAGGAAGACCGAAGGCCGAAGCACAAAGGAGTGTGGTTTGTATTTTGACTTTTGGGAACAAAGGAACAATTTGTGAAAACAAATTGAATCCTGGAGGAATTATTTGATATTGATTATTTCTATTATTTATTGTATCGCGAAGTGGATCGAAGTAGGAAGACTGAAGACAGAAGCTCAAAGGAGCGTGGATTGTATTTTGACTTTTGGGAACAAAGGCAAAATGGGCGACGCCAAGACATTATATTGGAAATAAAAAACCCGAAGCTTTAGCTCCGGGTTTCAATTTATACAGTAAGGTCTCTTCTGCCTTTCAATCGTTTTTCAATCTTACGTTTGATTTCAGTAAGCCTTTTCATAAGATCCATGATCGCGGCATCCTTGTTTTGCTTATAGATCTCATTCAAACTTAAAATAAGATCCTTGGCTTTCCTGGAAGCAATTATACGATCACTCGTTGTCTTGAAGGTCGTCTTCTGTTGCTCAAATTGCAACGCTTCGTTTATCAGGTCTGTTTCCATGAGGTTTACGTAGAATTAGTTCAACTTTTGCGGTAAACTTACAAACTAACGGTTATTAGTCCATAAGCATAAACAAATATTTAACATCCTAAAAGTCGTAAAAAAGTGTGGTAAATTTCACAAAATTGAATATAGCTTTCTTATAGCTGTATGAGTAAGATTTATGGCCGCCATATAGACGCCAGTTTGTTAAGCCTCAGGTTATCCACAGTCCCGTTGGCCGGGCCGGCAATCTCTAATCTAGTATAAGGGTGCTTCGGAAAAACCTGGTTGGTAAATACGTGTTTTCCGCCGTCGATAAATACTTCCACAGAGGAGGCGTCTATTATGATACGCACTTCTACCTTTTTATTTTCGGTAGTATATTTTTGTTTCTGAATTGCCTTTCCAAAGCTCTCTTCGAAATCTACTATACCGGATCGGGTTCGGTCGAACAATAATTCCTTGCTTTCTCCTAATAACTGAAGGCAAACCTGTTCTCCGATACTGTTTGAATAGGTAATAGCGTAGTTCTTCGAACTATCCACCATGAAACTAATATCAGTATCATTGTATTGATCCAATTCTTTTTCAAAAGGTTTTTCTAGAGAAATACTTTCCACGCTCTCAAAGGCAGTTTCTCCTATTTTACCGAACGCTTTCAAAGGATAATTCTTAATGAAATAACCTTCCTTATTTTTATGCAAGCTTATATTTCTGGGTAGGGTCATGGAGCTTCGCCAAACTTCTGTTGGGGTGTTGCGTGCATAATTCCAATTGCTCATCCAACCAATGAATATCCTTTCTCCCGACGGTACATTATTATAGGTAACTCCTGCGTAATTATCCATTCCGTAATCGAGCCATTTCGTGCCGGCCTGCTTTGTAACAAAATTCTTTCCGTCGAATTCACCCACAAAATACTGTGTGCCCGAGCCTCCATTAGGAGCTCCCGGATTGATACTTATAAGTAGAACCCATTTTTCTTCCCCGGTTTCATCAATTTTTAATTTGAACAGATCCGGACATTCCCACACACCTCCGTGAGCTCCTATATCCTTACCAAACTCGCTTAGTAATGTCCATTCTTTAAGGTCGTCTGAATTGTAAAATTTCGCATGATCACCGGCTACAAGCACAAGTATCCATTTTGAAGACTCCTCATGCCAGAAAACCTTGGGGTCTCTAAAATCTTTTATACCCTCATTCCCTATTACAGGGTTACCTTCATATTTAGACCAGGTGTTACCATTATCAAGACTATATGCTATTCCCTGGGTTTGAAAATCTTTACGTCCTGCTTTTTCACCTTCCATTAAATGATAGGTATAGATAGCCACCATGGGAGGATTGTCTTCGGTTCCAAAGCCCGAGGTATTTTTAGTATCTATTACAGCACTCCCCGAAAATATGAGTCCGAGCTCATCCGGATAAAGGGCTATGGGTTTATTTTCCCAATGGATCATATCACTACTTGTGGCATGTCCCCAGTGCATGGGGCCCCAAACTATGTCCTCTGGATAATACTGGTAAAATAGATGATAGGTACCATCATGATATACCAGGCCATTGGGATCGTTCATCCATTTTTCGGGAGGGGAATAATGAAATTGTGGCCGAAAAGGTTCGCTATAAGCCAACTCATTTGTAGATATTTTCTCTTCATCTACAGCTTGGTTATTTTCCTTACATTGGGTAAATAGAACTAATAATAAAAGTAAAAGGGATATCCTGGATAGAAACATAAAGATAGAATTTAAGTGGAATTTCGTTTTATCAGCCGGGTCTCAAGTTCGACAGTCTTTGGTTCGAACTCCTTATTTTTTCGTCTCGCTTTCATTTCCTTATACAAAAGCTTAAACGTTTTCACACCCATTTCGTACCCCGGTTGGTCCACCGTACTTAGGGATGGTGTGATCGCCGAAGAAACAAACCAGTTACTAAATCCCATAATAGAGATATCGTCCGGCACGCGGATACCTCTTTCATTAAATACGGAAATAGCACCTATCGCTGCCAGATCGGTAATGGCAAATATTCCATCCACATCGTCGTGATCTTCTAATAATTTTTTGGCTGCATTGATCCCGTCTTCATAATCTACATTCTCACATATATATACTAAGGACGAATCGTAGGTGATACCATGGTCCTCCAACGCCTTTTTATACCCCAGGAAACGATCGATAGAATTTTGTGGCAGTAAGGCCCCTCTAAAATGTGCAATTCGCTTACAACCGGAATCGATAAGATGCTTGGTGGCGGTATAGGCCGCTTCCCGGTCGTTGATAATGATCTTCGAACAATCCATTAGCTTTGATATCTTATCGAACATAACAAGCGGGACTTCCAACTCTTTAACCCTTTTAAGGTGAGAGATATCCACCGTCTTGTTGGCCAGCGATATCATAATACCATCAACTCGCTTGCTTATTAGGAGGTCTACCTGCTTTTTTTCCAGCTTATAAGATTCGTTGGATTGAAGTATAATAACCAGGTAACCTTTTTTTTCGGCTTGTTCAATGATACCATTAATAACACTGGAGAAGAAATGATGCACTACTTCCGGGATAATCAGGCCCACTGTTTTAGATTCTCTGGTACGTAGATTTACGGCAAATACATTGGGCTTATAACGAAGTTTCTTAGCTTCTTGTTTAACCAAAGTCTTGGTCTTCTTACTTACATCCGGATAATCCTTTAATGCTTTCGAAACCGTAGTGATCGATATTCCGAGGTTTTCAGCGATCTGTTTTAATGTAACCTCTTTCATAATTTCTGAAATATTTACCCCTGTATAAATTTAATATAATGATTCGTTGGGTAAGCGGGGAAATTCAAAACTAACTTAGGAAGTAACTATGATTATTATGTTATAGTATTAAAATTTCCTTGCCTAAAATACAACGATTTTTTCAACAGTACGCTAATTTTCAAATTAATAAACGAAAACGTTTTCGGCTACTAATTTCGTTATTTTGGTGTGGTTTTATTACAAAATTGAAAAAAATAATAGAAATTCGTAGCTTAATGCTCATATGTTAATTTTTTAACAAATTAAGATAGTTGTTTACTTTAAGTGTTAGCATTTCTAAGCAATTACAATTTGGCTGGAATGAAATTTATTAAAATTTTGACTAAGAACCTGTCGGGTCTTATCTCTCCTATCTCCACGGTTCGGTATACAGAAGACCGATCCTATGACAATAGGGTTATTTTTCCCGAAACTCTTAAGAGCATCCTAATGGCCACCGTCAAGGGCCGTTCGGGAAGAATTGCAAATCAATCCTCTTTACGAGTAAAAGAAAGATTTCAGAGCTTAGACTTTGAGATTACCCATGATATGCTTTTAAAAGGAATTCAGGGAATTAGCCGTATTGCTCAGGGGATTGATTTTCATTTGAAACACAACCCTGTCATAGTAAATTTCACTGGTAAATTTAATATGATTACAAGCAGAATATTAGATATTTCGATCTCAAATAAAAAACTTAATATTTTGCCTAAAATATTGTACCTTCCATGCAGAAGTTTACATTTTTATAACAATTATTTAAGAATAAATTATGTTCTCCGGCCTATTGGAGAATATAAGCTTTTGCATACACAAGAATTATTAATTGAAAATTAACTTTAAACTAGGAACTATATGAAAAACAAACTACTAACTAAACTCTTGTTGCTCCCGATTCTCTTACTTATAGGTGGATCGGCCTACGCACAAAATACCGTTAGTGGAACAGTGTCCGACATGAATGGTCCTGTTCCCGGGGTAAATATTATTGTGAAGGGCACCTCCAATGGAGCACAGTCTGATTTCGACGGAAACTATTCCATAGATAATGTAGACTCTAATGCAACACTGGTATTTAGCTATATTGGTTATGTGACACAGGAGGTTGGCGTAAATGGCCAGTCAACTGTTAACGTAACCATGCAGGAAGATATTGAAGCCTTAAGCGAGGTTGTTGTAATTGGATATGGTACTACTACGGTAAAAGATGCAACAGGTGCGGTAACTGCCGTAACTGCGGAAGACTTTAACCAAGGTGTTATCTCATCCCCAGAACAATTAATTCAAGGTAAAACTGCAGGGGTACAAATCTCACAAAGTAGTGGTGAACCAGGTGCAGGAATCGATATTCGTATTCGTGGTGCCAACTCTGTTCGATCTAATAACAACCCGTTATTCGTGATCGATGGTGTGCCTCTTTCCGGAGAAAGTACTACTGCTGAAGGAGCTAACGTTGGTCTTGGTACTTCAGGTGCCAAAAACCCATTGGCTTTCCTTAACCCTAACGATATTGAAAGTATCAGTATCTTGAAAGATGCATCTGCAACAGCCATTTATGGTTCTCGTGGTGCAAACGGGGTAGTTATCATCACCACCAAATCTGGTAGAGGAGCTACCGGAGGAAGCTGGGACTGGAGCTCTAGCGTGAGTATGTCCAGTGTTCGTTCTACCTTCGATGTACTTACAGCTTCCGAATTCCTTTCGGAAAGTGAAAGACTAGGATTCCCTGTTGCTGAAAGAAACTTTAGAAGCAGTACAGACTGGCAGGATGAAGTTTTTAGAACTTCTATGTCAACTAATAACAACCTGTCTTATTCTCATAGCTACAATGGAGGTAACGTTCGCGCTACTTTTGGCTACGGAAAACAATTTGGTGTGATCAAGAACTCTTCGCTTGAAAGAATTACAGGTCGATTGAATATAAATCACAGATTATTGAATGATAAACTGAAATTAGGCCTACAGGCTACAATTTCAAGAGTGAACGATGAAACTGCACCGCTTAGTGGTAGTGCAGGTTTTAGAGGTGACCTCTTGGGTGCTGCATACTCTGCAAATCCAACCTGGCCTACAAACCCTAATTTCGATACAGGTGGACAGTTAAGCCCGGCAACAATTCTGGCATATACCGAAAATCTAAGTCATACAGATAGAATTCTGGCAAACTTCTCTGCCGAATACAATTTCACAGATGAATTTTCTGCCAAAGTTAATTTAGGTATTGACGACTCTCAGTCTACCCGTAGTGCGGTTGCTTCTCCTAATGCGAGAAACTTCGACCAGGGTGCTTTTGGAAATGGTACCGGAGCAATTAGCGACCTTGATACCGAAAGTAAGCTTCTTGAAGCTACACTTCGATACGACAAGGATTTTGGAAATTCTCAATTAGATATCGTTGCAGGTTACTCCTTCCAGGATTTCCGCAGACAAGGTAGAGATATCAGTGGATGGGGATTCTTTACAGAGGATATGAATAAGATGGTCGACGACCTGGAAATAACTGCCAACCTTCTTGAATCAAGAATTGAAGGTAGCTATCAGCAATATGGTTACGCAGGAAATACCAACGGTGTATTTATCAACCGTTTATTCCCTTCGCCAACCACAGATATGCTTCCAATCTTTAACGGATTACGAGTTAAGTCGTTATTTGCAGACACTTACGATACTACAGATGAGCTACAATCCTTCTTTGGTCGTGTGAACTTTAGTTTGAACGACAAGTATCTGTTTACAGGTACCGTTAGAGCGGATGGTTCTTCTCGTTTTGGTGAGGATAACCAGTATGGTGTGTTCCCTTCCGGTGCTATCGCATGGAAGATTCATAACGAAGATTTCGTAGGAGACGCCGTTTCAACTTTAAAATTACGTGTTGGTGTTGGTATTACCGGTAACCAGGATGGAGTTGGATATGGAAACTTTATTAGAAGACAACGTTATACAGGAGGTGATGTTATCACAGATGGTGGTGATATCAATATCCCGGGTATAGCCGATGTTGCCTTCGCCGAGCCTTCTCTTAAGTGGGAAGAAACTCTACAGTATGCTGTAGGACTTGATTTCGGATTTGGAGACGACAGATTTACAGGAAGTGTTGATGTGTATCGTAAAGAAACAACAGACCTTCTCTTTAGAGTACTATCTGCTCAACCAGCTGTACAACCGTTCATCTTCTTAAACTTACCAGATTCGAAGGTAATTAACGAAGGTCTTGAAGTTGCGCTTAGCTATGATTTTGTAGATCAAGACGATTTCTATATCGGAGCTAGTGTGAACGTTGCTTATAACGATAACGTGATCGACCAACTTCAAGGTGAATTTAACGCCGGTACTATTAGAGGTCAGGGTCTGTCTAACGCCTTTGCTCAAAAGCTTCAGGAAGGACAGCCGTTATTCTCATTCTTCCTACGTGAGTTCGAAGGCTTCGATGCAGAAGGTCAACCTATCCAGGAAGACGTACAGAAATTCGTTGGGAAAAGTGCTTTACCAGACTTTACCGGAGGGTTCTCCTTGAACGCCCGTTACAAGAACTGGTCATTGTCTACTTTCCTAGCCGGACAATTTGGACACTACATCTACAATAACACCGAAAACGCATTCTTTACTGCTGGATCATTCAACAGTGCTAGAAACGTACTAGCTTCTACCCTTACAAATGGTGAAGCTCTTACCGCTGCTGCTGAAGTTTCTACTCGTTTCCTTGAAAAAGGTGACTTTGTAAGAATGCAGAACCTAACTGTTGGTTTTGACTGGCCATTGAAAGAAGACTCTCTTTTCGATGCACTTGCTCTTTCACTTACCGGACAAAACCTATTTGTTATAACGGATTATTCTGGTCTTGATCCTGAAGTGAGTGTTACTCCAGGTGGAGGTGATCTTCTGAATGGATTACCAATCTTCGGAATTGACTATACCTCATTCCCTAGACCGAGAACTTTTACGTTAGGACTTAATGCAAAATTTTAAAAAAATGATTATGAAAAAAACTTTTATGACGTACTTGAAGTCGATCTTCGCGATCGCGTTGCTATCGACTGTTGTGGCAGCTTGTACCAATTTAGAGCTCGACGAATCTGATTCGATCTTCCTGGAAGATACAGATGAAGGATTTGCTGGAGTAGCCGACGTTGGAGCCGCACTGGACCAATTATACAATGATGTAAGGGGACAGTTAGAAGACCAGGGTAATTTCTTTGCCCTTAACGAAGTATCTACAGATGAAACTCTTGTTCCAACAAGAGGTACAGACTGGGGTGATAACGGTATCTGGAGAACGCTACACGCGCACACCTGGAGCCCAACACACCAGTACATCCTGAGCACATGGAATAACCTTAACCAAAACGTTTTCCGTGCAACTCAGATCATCGATCAACGTAGTGGACCTACTGCAGAGCAAAAAGCAGAAGCTCAGTTCCTGCGCGCTTTCAGTATGTATTTCGTACTTGATATGTGGGGCGTAGCTCCTTTCCGTGAAGTAGATGAAGGATCCGATGTTGATCCTCGTGTATTATCAGCTGCCGAAGCTTACGATTTTATCCTTCAGGACCTTACCGAAGCACGCGATAATCTTCCGGTTCGCGGACCAAGTGCAGATAATAATCGTGCGAGTAGAGCTGCTGCTAACTTCATGTTGGCGAAACTTTACCTAAACGCTCAGCGATACAATGGTAATCCTAACTATCAGGGTGTAATCACGGCTGTGGATGCAATTGCAGCAGATGGTTATGCACTTGAAACAGGATATTTTGATATTTTCAAGGAAGATGTAGACAATGAAACAATCTGGTTCGTACCTGCATCTGTAGGTAACAGAATATGGAATGGTCTGCACTACAACCAAAACTCACCTGATAACGAAGGTGGTGGTTGGAACGGATTTACAACCCTTGCCGAATTTTACGATTCTTTCGAAGGAAATCCTAACTCCAACTATGTTGGTGACGCAGCTGATGAAAGAAGAGGTTGGGTTCCTGATGCAAGTAACGCTGGTCCGGACAACCTTGGAATTGGTTACGGATTCTTAATTGGACAGCAGTACAACGAAGACGGATCTCCGCTTACAAACCGTTCTGGTGCTCCATTGGTGTTTACCAGAGACCTTCCAGGTCTTTCTGGAAATACCGAAGAAACTGGTATTCGTATTATTAAGTATCACCCTGTTAATGGTGCGTTCACCGGACACGAGATCGTTTTCAGATACGCAGATGCACATCTTATGAAAGCTGAAGCAATGTTACGTTCTGGTGGCGGAAACGCTACGGCAATGGTGAACGAGCTTAGAGCACTTCGTGGTGCTTCTACCCTCGGAAATGTATCGGAAGCTGATCTTCTGGCTGAAAGAGGACGTGAATTATACGTAGAATTCTGGAGAAGAAATGACCTGCTTAGATTTGGTCAATTCACCAGAGACTGGGAATTCAAGAACGCAGAATCTGTTGGACAAGATTACAGAAACCTGTATCCTATTCCAATTAATGCGCTACTATCGAACCCTAATTTAGTTCAGAACGAAGGTTACTAAACCCGAGATCTAGTTTATGAATAATAGGAAAGACCGTCTTAATGTAAGGCGGTCTTTCTTTATATTAATAAGTAAAATATCAATCGCTTAGATTACTTTTGTATCCATATTTATATGTCAGTCCTTCCACAAAATATGGTATCGAAATTCTTTAAAATGATCCATTCTCAGCATAGGATAATTCTTTGGGGAACAACTGTGTTCTTCCTTATTCTACTACATTCATGTTCAGAAACAAACAGTAATACACTCTTCATAACAAGATCCGCAAACGAAACCGGCATTACTTTCGAAAATAAGCTCACACCTACTCCCGAACTTAATATTCTAAACTATATCTATTACTATAACGGTGCGGGTGTGGCATCTGGAGATTTTAACAACGATGGGTATATCGATCTGTATTTTACTGCTAACCAGGCAGCCGATAAACTTTATCTCAATAAAGGCGATCTCAAATTTCAGGATATCACCAAGGCAGCCGGCATTTCTAATCAGTCCAACTGGACAACGGGAGTGACCACAGTCGATATAAACCAGGATGGTTTTCTCGATATTTATGTATGCAGACTAGGTGACTTTAATAATGTCCAGGGGAAAAATCTGCTTTTCGTTAATAATGGTCCGGACAAGAATAATGTCCCTTCCTTTACCGAACGAGCTTCAGAATATGGTCTCGACTTTAAAGGTTTTTCAACCCATGCAACCTTTTTCGATTACGACCTGGACGGTGATCTGGATGTATATCTTCTCAATCATTCGGTGAATCCCAATCAAAACTATGGCAGTGGAAATAAACGCCATCTTCCCGATGGAAAATCGGGCGACAAACTCTTTGAGAATGTTTCGGGATCTTATGTGGATGTTTCAGAGAAAGCAGGGATCATTCAAAGTAAGATCGGCTATGGACTTGGAGTATCTGTAAGTGATCTCAACAACGATGGTTATCCGGATATCTATGTGGGTAACGACTTTTACGAGAATGATTATCTGTATATCAACTTGGGAGATAAAACCTTCGAGGAGATCATACATAAAGGAAATAATGCCGTTGGACATACCACTCATTTTTCCATGGGAAATGATATAGCAGATCTTAACAACGACGGGTTAACCGATATTGTATCGGTAGATATGCTCCCTGAGGATATCGAAACTTATAAAACTTCCGGTACAGAATTCAATTATCAGATCTATCAAAATTATATCAAGAACGGCTATGCGCATCAGTACATGCACAATACCCTTCAGTTTAATAATGGTAACAATACCTTCAGTGAAACAGCATTTCTAAGTGGTATAGCAGCCACCGATTGGTCCTGGAGCCCACTGGTGGCAGATCTCGACAATGACGGCCTCAACGATATCTTCATTACCAACGGAATAGTAGGAGCAACCAATGATATGGACTTCATTAACTTCATTGCCAATGAGGAGATTCAGAAAACTTTAGGGCAAGGAATGGATGAAAAGGATATGGAATTCATCAAAAAAATTCCTGAAAAGAAGACCGTAAATTACTTTTTCAGAAATACTGGTGGACAACAATTCGAAGATGTTTCCGCCCAATGGGGATCTACGGAACCCACGTATAGCAATGGCGCCACTTATTGTGATCTGGACAATGACGGGGATCTCGACCTGGTAATAAATAACACCAATCAACCAGCTATAGTGATGGAAAATAGAAGCGCAGGGAGGGAAAATTCTAATTACATCGATATAAAACTTGTAGGGAAAAAAGGAAATAATTCCGGTATAGGTGCGAAAGTTATTCTATATGCCGACACCTTACAACTACTAAGAGAACACTATACTAGCAGAGGTTACCTCTCGGCAGTAAGGCCTGGCATCCATTTGGGCGTAGGCAAGCGAACAACGGTAGACTCGTTACTTGTTATATGGCCCGATAGATCCTATCAGCTTTTAAAGGACCTTGCAGTGAATACCTCCCACAAAATAGTACAGGAGCGGGCTTCGGGAGATTATTATTCAGATTTAAAAGAAAAGAAGATATTCTGGCTTACTAATACTCCACCACTTTTCCACTTTAAGCACCAGGAGAACAATGCACTCGAATTTAACCGGGACCCACTTATTCCCTATGGAACTGCAAACGAAGGTCCGGCTATTTCCGTGGCCGACATCAACAATGATGGATTGGATGATATTTTTATAGGAGGCGCAAAAAACCAACCTTCCCGTTTGTTTGTACAAGATAAAAGCGGTGGCTTTAGCTCACAGCAGGAAGATCTCTTTGATCTGGATAAGATTAGTGAAGATGTGGATCATATATTTTTCGATGCCGATGGTGATGGAGATAATGACCTGCTCGTAGTGAGCGGAGGGAGCGAATTTAGAAAAGGGGTTCCAATTTTTCCAAGGCTCTACTTTAATGATAGTGGTGTTCTTAAAAAAGACAGCGTGAATTTCAATATTCCTGTAAACGCTTCTTCGGTGGCGGCAGTCGATATTGATAACGATAAGGACAAGGACATCGTTATCACCTCCGGAGCCGTACCTCAACAATTTGGTGAGACCCCGAAACAGTATATTTTCCGAAACGACGGTAGCGGATCTTTTGAAGAAATAACCAACTCATTCGCCCCACAATTTTCAGAAATAGGAAACTGCAATTCCCAAACCTGGACCGATCTTAACGGCGACTCCCTACCTGATCTCATTGTTAGTGGGGATTGGATGCCGATAACCATTTTTATAAATACGGGAGAACAACTCGAACTTCAGAAGAACAATGGACTAGACGATACCCATGGTTTTTGGAACGTTGTGAAAGCCGCTGATATGGATAATGACGGAGATCTGGACCTGATCGCAGGAAATTGGGGGATCAATACAAGGCTAAAAGCATCGCCACAGGAACCAATTCGTCTATACCGTATGGATGCAGACGACAACCACAATATCGAAACGATTGTGACGTATTACTACCAGGGTGAGGAGACAACACTCGCCTCCAAAGACGAATTAGTGAAACAACTCCCCGGTATTAATAAAAAGTACCTGTCCTATGCAGATTTTGCTAATGCAAAAATCGATATGATCTTCCCGAAGGACAAGCTCCACTCGGCCTTCAAGAGAGAAGTCTATACTCTGGAAAGCTCGTATTTCGAAAATTTAGGAGATAATACCTTCCGAAGGCATAGTTTACCATTTAAAGCTCAGGTTTCATCGGTGAACGACATCGCTGTTTACGACTTTAATAATGATGGCAAAAAGGACCTTCTTTTGGTGGGTAACAATTTTGAAATTAGCACCCAATTAAGTAGATTAGACGCCTCGCACGGGTTACTTTTACTAAACGATTCAAACGGGAATTTTAAGGCATCTAGCAATAGGTTCTTTGATATTGCCGGAGCCTGCCGGAGCATCGAATTTTTAAATTACCAGGACGAAAAATATCTTGTAATTACCCGTAATAACGACCAACCCGTTTTTTTAAAGATCAATAAATAAAAGATAGATTACATGAATCTTTCAAAATATAGTTTTGTTTTAGTATTAAGTACTCTTCTCCTTGCCTGTAACTCGAACGAGAAAGAAGAAGAAACAGGTGAAACCAGCCCATTATTCACATTGATGTCGCAGGAACAAACGAACATTCGTTTTAATAATGTGGTGGAAAACCAAAAGGAATTCAACATCTTTAAATACAGAAATTTCTATAACGGTGGTGGTGTTGCCATTGGAGATATCAATAACGATGGTCTGGCCGATATCTATATGACGGCGAACATGGGGAAGAACAAACTATTTCTCAATCAGGGCGATTTTAAATTTAAGGACATATCCCAATCTGCCGGGGTTGAAGGTCATAAACCCTGGTCTACCGGGGTGACCATGGTAGATGTAAACAACGATGGTCTCCTGGATATTTATGTGAGCAATGCCGGAAACATGGAAGGCGACAATCACGACAACGACCTTTACATAAACAATGGCGACCTAACATTCTCCGAAAAGGCAAAAGAATTCAATCTAGCCACCAGTGGTTTTACCACCCACGCTACTTTCTTCGATTATGATAAGGATGGTGACCTGGATGCCTATATCTTGAACAATAGTAATATCCCGGTTAGTAGCCTCGGTTTTGCGCATCAACGGGATGTTAGGGCTCAGGATTGGGATGTGCCAAAATTATTTCGTGGGGTTGGCGATATGTTACTTCGTAATGACAATGGAACTTTTGTGGAAGTAAGCGAAGAAGCAGGTATCTATGGCAGTTTAATAGGCTTTGGTCTGGGGGTTATGATAAGTGATATCAATGGTGACCTCTACCCGGACATCTACGTTTCTAACGATTTCTACGAACGCGATTACCTCTATATCAATAACCAGGATGGCACTTTTACCGAAGATATTAAGAACTGGATGTCGCACCTCTGTCTCTCGGCTATGGGTATCGATATGGCCGATATCAATAATGATGGGAATGCCGATATCTTTATAACCGATATGCTCCCTGATGGCGACCAGCGTGTTAAATCGGTCATGGAATTTGAAGGATATAATGTTTTTAAGCTGAAGCAAAGCAAGGACTTTTATCAACAATACATACAGAACACCCTACAACTGAACAACGGAAATGGAACGTTCTCCGAAATAGCCTATTACAGTGGTGTATCTGCAACAGACTGGAGTTGGTCGGGACTAATTTTCGACATGGACAACGACGGCCTGCGCGATATTTTTGTTACCAACGGTATCAATCACGATCTCACCGATCTCGACTTCGTAGACTTCCTTGCCAATGAAATTATCCAGAAAATGGCTATGACAGGTAAAAAGGAAGCCATCGATTCTATCATCAATAAAATGCCGGTTGTACCTGTACCTAATTACGCCTATAAGAACAACGGCGATCTTACCTTTAGCAATGAAGCCGAAAAATGGGGCCTCGGCGTCCCAAGTCTATCCAACGGAGCAGCTTATGGAGATCTTGACAATGACGGCGACCTCGACCTGGTTGTGAATAATGTGAACATGGAGGCCTTTGTGTATAAGAACAACGCCAGGGAAACTGGAAACAACAACTATATCAAACTTAAATTCGAAGGTACAGACAAGAACAAATTCGCGGTGGGTACAACTGTAAGATTGTACTATAAAGACAATATCGTTTTACAGGAATTGATTCCATCTCGCGGTTTTCAGTCGTCTATGGAATATCCAATGACCATTGGTTTGGGAAAAGAAGATAAAATAGATTCCATCAGGGTGATCTGGCCGGATGATCGCACGACAAAGCTCGAAAATATTGCCGCAAATCAGACCTTGGTATTAAAACAGGAAGAGGCTAGCGGGAAATATATCCCTCCAAAACCCGCCGATATTAAACCACTGCTTACCGAAGTAGACAATGCAGGCCTGAAGAAGCACGATGAGAATTCTTATTCAGATTTTGACCATGAAGGCTTAATTGCCCGTATGCTGTCTCAGGAAGGGCCGGCGATCGCTGTGGGCGATGTTAACGGAGACGGACACGAAGACACTTTTATTGGAGGTGCAAAGAACCAGGCAGCAACCCTATATATTCACAAAGGTAAAGGGGTTTTAAGTGAAATGAAGAATGACGTATTCTCTCAGGACAAATTTAACGAAGATACAGCAGCCGCATTCTTAGATGCAGATGGAGACGGCGATCTCGACCTGATCGTAGGTTCGGGTGGAAACCAGGTAAATGAAATAAATAACGAAGGCCTCAGGCTCTATATAAATGATGGCAAAGGACGCTTCAGCAAAAAAATACTGGATCTACCACCAAATACTATGAATATTGCAGTAATTGCACCACACGATATGGATGGAGACGGCGATATGGATGTATTTGTTGGTGCAAGAAGTATTATAGGAATTTATGGTGTGAACCCTACGCATACATACCTTGAAAATGTGGGTGATGGAAATTTCAGAAGTAAAAAAGAAGCAATTACCGCTGTAACGGCAAGCGGGATGATCACAGATGCTACCTGGGCAGATATAGATGGGGATTCTATCAAAGAACTCGTTACCGTATCGGATTGGGGCTCACCTAATATCTATAAGTTCAAGGACAACAAGCTCGAGATCTGGCAAACGGATCTACAAGCATTGAATGGCTGGTGGAATACCATCCTTCCGGTAGACATAGATAAAGATGGCGACCTCGATTTTATTATTGGAAACGAAGGGAAGAACCTTCATTATAAGCCTTCGGAAGAGCAACGCATTAAAATGTGGGTAAACGATTTCGACAACAACGGTACTATCGAGCAAATAATCACCCAGAGGCTCGAAGGCAGAGATATGCCTATGCATCAGAAGAAAGAGATCGTAACCCAACTCGTTTCCCTTAAAAAACAAAATTTGAAAGCATCCGAATACGCTACCCGATCTATACAGGAACTTTTTTCAGAAAATATAATAAACAATTCCCTGGTTAGGGAGGTAAACACCTCGGCTACGATTATCGCCGTAAATAATGGTAATGGAAGCTTTTCAACCATCGAATTGCCTGCCCAGACACAACTGTCCTGCGTATGCGGAATAACCTGCGCCGATGTGAATAACGATGGTTCCCTGGACATTATAATGGGTGGAAACGATTTCGAGTTCAAACCACAGTTTTCGCGCCTGGATGCCAATTATGGTTCGGTTCTATTGAACGATGGGAACCTTAATTTCGACTGGCAGAACTATAATGAGAGTGGTTTCATGGTTAAAGAAGAAATAAAACACATCCGTCAGTTTCATGATGCAGCAGGAAATGCCTATATCATTGTGGCAATAAATGATGAAAAACCCAGAGTTTTTGCGATCGGTCAATAAATATCTTCTCCCATTTTTATCCCTTACCCTCCTTTGGAGCTGTAGTGAGGACGAACAGCTTTTTAAGCTTCTCTCTTCTACCCGATCGGGCGTTGATTTTGAAAATACAATAACCGAAAATGACTCACTTAACATCCTGGACTACCTCTATTTTTACAATGGCGGCGGCCTGGCGATGGGTGATATAAACAACGACGGTCTACCGGATCTTTACTTTTCAGCAAATCAGAAAAAGAACAAACTTTACCTCAACAAAGGAAATCTGAAATTTGAAGACATTACAACTTCTGCTGGTGTAGAAGGAAATAGTACCTGGAATACCGGTGCAGTCATGGCCGATGTAAACGGAGACGGATGGCTGGATATCTATGTAACCACCGTAGTAGATATAAACGGTTTTAAAGGCCGTAATGAGCTGTTTATCAATAACGGAGATAATACTTTCACAGAAAGCGCTGCCAGTTACGGTCTCGACCTGGCATCATACGGCACTACTGCCGCCTTCTTCGATTACGACCTGGACGGCGACCTGGATGTATATCTTTTAAACCATGCCGTGCACACCGAGGAGTCCTTTGGACGGGTGCAACTTCGTTATAAGCGCAACGCAATGACGGGCGACCGGCTTATGCGAAACGACGGCGACATCTTTACAGATGTTAGCGAAGAAGCTGGTATCTATGGTGGTATCAATGCCTATGGCCTGGGGGTGGCCATAGCCGACTTTAATAAAGATGGGTATCCCGATATCTACGTGGGCAACGATTTTCACGAAGACGACTATTTCTATCTCAATAATGGTGATGGTTCCTTTACCGAGAGTTTACGAACTTATTTTGGACATACCTCCCGATTTTCGATGGGAAATGATGTTGCAGATATTAATCACGATGGGCGGCCGGATCTCATCTCCCTGGATATGTCTCCAGAAGACGAGATAGTTTTAAAGACCTCGGAGGGCGATGATACCTACCAAACGCTGGAAATGCGAACCAAACAATTTGGATACCATTATCAGTATACCCGTAATATGCTCTATATAAACCAGGGTGCCGGCCCCTTCACAGAAACAGCTCTATTAAGCGGGATAGCGGCAACCGATTGGAGTTGGAGCGCACTTTTTGGCGATTATGACCAGGATGGAGAAGATGATCTTTTTATTTCGAATGGTATCCCGAAACGCCCCAACGACCTGGACTTTATTCGTTTTGTTTCCAGTGAGGAGATAAAAAAGAGTATGGTCGAGACAAAACTAATGGACCAGAAAGCCTTAGATATGATGCCCTCCGGTGCAGTACCCAATTACATTTTCAAAGGGGACGCAGCACTTGGTTTCACCGATATGAGTGAAGAATGGATCCCTCGAAATCCAACTGTTTCGGGTGCCACCGCTATTGGTGATCTGGATGGAGATGGCGACCTGGATATTGTCACCAATAACATTAATGAAGCTGCGGGAATCTATATAAACAACACTAACGATAAAGCAAGCTTTCTTAAGGTCAGGTTTAAGTATACGGGAGGTAATCCCTTCGGAATAGGCACTAAGGTCGAAGCCTGGAACAAGGGGGTCGTTCGGTACAAAGAGCTCTTCCCTTGTAAGGGATGGCAGGCTTCCAGCGAACCGATGATCCACTTTGGCTTTGGAAATGAAACCACTATCGATTCTTTAAAGATCATCTGGCCCGATAAAACCTATCAGCTCATTTCAGCAGTAGAAACCAATAAGACCCTCACAATCACACCTACAAATACCACTGCCTATCAATATCTAAATCCGGAAAAGGATCGATTGTTTAGTAAACTGGAAGGAAATCTAGGCATAGATTATAAACATGACGGAGGTAGACAAACCGATTTCGATTACCAGAAACTAATTCCCTACCAGGTTTCAGACAGAGGTCCGTATATGGAAATGACCGATTTAAACAAGGACTCATTAACAGATATAATCATACGGGCTACGTCTCAAAATAACGCCATTGGGTTCCTGCAAAATGAAGACGGTTTCAGTAAAACAGTGCTACCAGATAGTGTTGCTGTCCGGCCGGATCGCACTACTAATCGAAATAACAGCATGCGCTATATCGACGGTTTTACTTCCACCGGCGAAGTATTAAAATTTATTGGGGGCTATACAACCAGGTATGATTTTGGAAACATCCCAGATTCCAGGGTGATATTTCCTAACGGAACCGAACAGGCGCTTGGCGCTTTAGGAATGGTGACAAGTGCTGTCTGGGACGATTTTAATAAGGATGGAAAAACCGATCTCATTGTGGTTGGAGAATGGATGGCACCCAGATTTTTTAAGAACTCAGGAAATAAACTCGAGGAAGTCGACCTGCCAAAAGAATTACCCAAGGGCTTGTGGCAGGCTATTATTCCTTACGATATTGATAAGGATGGGGACACAGATTATCTTCTTGGAAATTGGGGACTGAACTCAAAGTTCACCGCGTCTGGGGAGTTTCCTAT
Organism: Pukyongia salina; assembly: GCF_002966125.1. Classification (GTDB taxonomy): domain Bacteria; phylum Bacteroidota; class Bacteroidia; order Flavobacteriales; family Flavobacteriaceae; genus Pukyongia; species Pukyongia salina. The sequence goes on along the minus strand of NZ_CP027062.1, from coordinate 1,697,831 downwards.
GGTCATGTACTACGATGATTTTGATGATAATGGAACTACCGAAACCGTGTTAGCAACCTACAAGAATGGAGACTATTATCCCTTAATGGGTTTAAACGAATTATCTGCTCAAATGAATTTTCTTCGGAAAAAATTTACCACCTTCAGATCATTTGCAGGGAAGACTATGACAGAGATCTTTGGGGAAGAAGCATTATCGAAAGCTAAAAGGTTTGAAGTAAGTACACTAGCCTCTGGATTCTTGCGAAATAACAACAATAGCTTTACTTTTACTGCGTTTCCGGAAATGTTACAAACAGCACCGATCACCGCCTTCGAAAGTTTCGATTTTTATGGAGACGGTAATGAAAGTGTACTGGCAGGAGGAAACTATTTTGGCGTAATTCCGTTTCACGGACGTTATGATGGTTTTCCCGGGGCGTTGATACGATCTGAACAAAATATTTCACTCTCAAATTCCCTCGGACTGGACATGTCGATGCGTTCGGTGCGACATCTGAAAGTGATACAACATAACGACAAACCTTATTTACTGGTATTAAACAATAATGACAATGCTGTTCTCTATGAAATTAAACGATAAAATAATCCCTATTCGAGTATTTGCCTTCCTTCTGGTCTTATTTTTTCTGAATTCCTGCAAACAAGACCCTTCGAAAGTTAGTACGGCCGATCTTCAGCATGTTGAAATTAGCGCTAAAGACTTCCAAAACGCAGTTGATCGTGTAACCGAGATCATGATCCATGACATTTTTTCACCACCTCAAGCGAGCAGGATATATGCCTATCCTAATATTGCCGCTTTTGAGATCATTGCTCAAAACGATCCAACTTATAAAAGTCTTGCAGGACAAGTTACCGATCTTACCGAGATCCCAACAGCAGCAGATTCGTTGGTTAATTACTCCATGGCAGCGATGATAGCCCATATGGATCTTAGCAAAAGCCTGGTGTTCTCGGAAGAGAAGATGACTGCCTACAGCGACAGTTTATATGATATGTGGAGTGAGAAGAACAAACCTCAGTTCGATGCCTCCATGAATTATGCTATGGAAGTTGTAGAGCATATGAAGGAATGGATAGGAAAAGACAACTATAAGCAAACCCGTACCATGTCTAAATTTACGGTAGACATCGATGATCCGGCAAGATGGCAGCCCACACCACCTGCCTATATGGACGGAATCGAACCTCACTGGAATAAGATCAGGCCATTGGTGCTGGACTCTGCTTCACAATTTAAACCAGAGCCTCCACCACCATTCTCCCTGGAAAAGAACAGCGACTTCTTTAAGGAGTTAAAGGAAGTTTACGATGTAAGCGAAGATATTACCAAAAAAGGTGACGAATCTGAAGAAGTGGAGATCGCACAATTCTGGGACTGCAATCCCTATGTATCTGTTACCCGTGGCCACCTGATGTTCGCCACTAAAAAGATAACCCCGGGAGCACACTGGATGGGTATCACAGAGATCGCATGTAAGGATACAGAAGCTAATTTCAACGAGACCGTCTATGCCTATACGAAGAGTTCGATAGCGATGTTCGACGCGTTTATTAGTTGTTGGGATGAAAAATACAGATCCAATCTAATCAGACCCGAAACGTTGATCAACCAACATATAGACGAAAACTGGAAACCCATATTACAAACACCTCCCTTTCCCGAATATGTAAGCGGCCATTCGGTTGTTTCTGGAGCAGCTTCAACTGTTTTAACCGATATCTTTGGGGATAATTTTAGTTTTATGGACGACACCGAATTACCATTCGGACTCCCTGTTCGCGGTTTCGATTCCTTTAATAAGGCTGCGGAAGAAGCCGCAGTAAGTCGATTGTACGGAGGTATTCATTATCGCGCAGCAATCGACGAAGGATTAACCCAGGGCCGGCAGGTTGGACAATGGGTGATCGACAACCTTCAAATGAAACAATAGTATGAATCGCTGGCTAAAGTGGTTCCTGGGAATTGGTATTATAGGTATTGGGATTTGGTATTTTCTTCTGAAGGATTATCAATATCAGGTTTCGTTTAACACAAATGAACCCCCGGCGGTTATGTTCGAACATATCCTGGATTGGGATTCGTACAAGCGTGACAACGAAGAGATATCGTTGATCGAAAAGCAAAAATATTCGGAAATAGTACAAAGCCTGAACTACGGAGATTCTTCCTTCGTTTATAAATGGAAATTGAAAAGAAACCCGGATGGTGGCACCAAAATTACCGCCTTTATTAGTGACACCAGAAACAAATTCATGCAGCAGCTAAGCGTACCTTTTGGTGCCAACGATTTTGTTCAAAGGAGTATAAAAAACGTAAAGGATGTGGCCGAGGCGCAAAAATTAATAGCCTCAACTTACAGGGTTCACAGTATCTCCGATACCACAATTCAGCAAAAATATTGCGCCTATCTACCCCTGCGTTCTTCAATAAACGATAAAGCTCCTGCCATGTTACAAGGTATCGCCCTGATCATGGAATACATAAAAGGAAATGAGATCGAATTGACCGGCGACCCCTTTCTTCAGGTAACCGAATGGGATGAAGAACAGGAAATGATAAGTTTCGATTTTTGTTTTCCTATCAAACCGATGGATTCGATACCACCGCATCCCTCAGTTCTTCTTAAAACTACCGAAACGGTTGAAGGAATCAAAGCCGAATTCAACGGAAATTATCGCGATTCGGAGGTTGCCTGGTACTATCTCCTGGATCACGCCAATGAAAATAGTATCGATGTGAAGCCAAAACCGCTTGAAATTTACCAAAACGACCCCCACGCCGGGGGCGATCCTCTTACCTGGAAAGCACAGGTTTTCTTACCTTTAAAAGATTAACCCTATTGTTATGAAAAGAACTTTTTTCACGTTAATATGTTCGATCGCTCTATCGGCTGTTTTCTTTAGTTGCTCGTCAGATCAAATGACTACCTCGGTAACTTCACCTAACGGAAATATAGAAGTTAATTTTATTTTATCTGAAAGCGGACTACCGGCATATATAGTAACTCACAAAAACGAAAAGGTGATAGACACTTCGTTTATGAGTTTCGATTTTAAAGATATCCCTTCGCTCAAAGACGACTTCGAACTACTCTCTTCCAGTATGCGAACCATAGATACTAGCTGGGAAATGCCTTGGGGGGAGCAAACCATTGTAAAGGACAATTACAATGAACTAACATTTAATCTCAAAGAGAAAGGTGAGTTGGGGCGTAACCTCAATATCTGTTTCAGGGTTTATAACGACGGTTTAGGATTTCGGTATGAGATCCCCACAATGGAAGGTGTAACTGAAATACTTATTACAGACGAAAACACAGAATTCAACCTAACCGGCGATCATAAAGTATGGTGGATACCAGGCGACTGGGATATCTACGAACATTTATACAACGAGACTTCATTTTCTGAAATTGACGCCATTTCGAAAAGAGATCACCCTAATCTCAACGCGACCTATATTCCCGAAAATGCAGTAAATACGCCCGTGACCATGAAAAGTAACACAGGACTATATCTTAGTTTTCACGAAGCCGATCTCACCAATTATGCAGGAATGACCTTGAAGGTAGATCCCAACAATTTGAAAATGCAAAGTGAATTGGTTGGTTCGGAAAGATTGGGTGGTAAGGCAAAAGTTAGCCTTCCTTTTAACACGCCCTGGCGTACCATTCAGATCGCGGAGCGTGTAGGAGATCTATTAGAATCCAACCTACTTTTAAACCTCAATGATCCAAATGCCATTGGAGATGTGAGCTATTTCACCCCTATGAAATATGTGGGGATCTGGTGGGAAATGCATATAGGTAAATCTACCTGGGATCTCGAAGGGACTCAGGATATGAATACGTATACAGAAGGAAAACGTGGCTCGAGCCGGCATGGAGCAACTACCGAAAATGCAAAGAAATATATTGATTTTGCTGCAGCCAATGGTATTAAAGGCCTGTTGGTTGAAGGCTGGAACACCGGTTGGGATCAATGGATCAATACCGAAGACAGAGAAGGCGTGTTCGATTTTATGACCCCTTACCCCGATTATAACTTTGCCGAAGTAATGGCCTATGCAAAGGAAAAAGGCGTAGAAGTGATCATGCATCACGAAACCTCAGCGGCCCCGCGTACCTACGAAAAGCAAATGGAGGTAGCGTATAATTTCATGAAGGAAAATGGTATGAATTCGGTGAAGACGGGCTACGTAGGAAAGATCATTCCAAAAGGAGAATATCACCATGGACAATGGATGGTGAACCACTACCAAAAAGTACTGGAAGAAGCTGCCGCGAAGAAAATAGCCATCAATGCTCACGAACCAATAAAAGATACAGGTAAACGAAGAACATACCCCAATGCAATATCAAGGGAAGGATTAAGAGGTCAGGAATTCAACGCCTGGGCCACAGATGGTGGTAATCCACCCGATCATATCGCAACGGTAGCCTTTACCCGCATGCTCTCCGGCCCTATCGATTTCACCCCCGGCGTGTTTAATATTAAATTCGACGAGTACAAAAAGAGCAACCAGGTAAATACTACCCTCGCACATCAACTTGCCCTTTACGTGGTGATTTACAGCCCTATACAAATGGCCTGCGACCTACCCGAACATTATATGATCGACGGGAAGATTCATCCTGCCTTTCAGTTTATCACCGATGTAGGTGTAGATTGGGAAACCTCTAAGGTGCTCGATGGGGAAATAGGGGATTATGTAGTGATTGCAAGAAAAGAAAAAGGCAGTGCGAATTGGTTTGTAGGAGGAGTCACCGATGAAAACAATCGAACACTTAGTGTGAATTTCGATTTTCTGGATAACGACACGGTCTATGAAGCTACCGTTTATAAGGATGCAGCAGAGGCACACTATAACACCAATCCCGAAGCTTATAAAATCGAGAAAATGGACGTGAGAAAAGGAGAAAAACTGGACATCGACCTTGCGCCCGGTGGCGGATTCGCAATCAGCCTGATTAAAAAATAGATGAAAAATAATTCAGCCATACATAATGATGCTGTCAACCTCCTCCACCGGCTCTGTACTAATGACGGTATTCTGGCCAGCACAATAGAAGCCGATAACTACAAAAGGATCTGGGCTCGCGACAGTATAGTATGTGGACTCGCGGGCATATTATTGAACGATCCGGTAATTCTGAATGGGTTAAAGAATTCACTGCTCACGCTATCCCGAGGGCAGCACAAACTGGGAATGATCCCCTCGAATGTTCTTCCCGGAGATTCTAAAGATATTTCCTTCGGAAGCCTGGCCGGAAGGATAGATGCCAATACCTGGTTTATCATAGGTAGTTGCCTTTATTTCTTAACTACTGAAGACAATGAAACCTGGATAGAACTTCAACCGGCTGTTCAAAAATGCAGGATCTTTTTAAACACGGTGGAGTTTAACGACAGAGGCTGGACCTATACTCCTTTAAGTGGTAACTGGGCCGATGAGTACCCGGTGCACGGATATACCCTTTATGACAATTGTCTCCGCCTTTGGGGAGAAAAACTATGGATTAAGATAACCGGAGAACCATTTACCGAATACGACGAATTAGTAGAAAAAACCCGCTTGAATTTCTGGCCTACCCATAATACCGATCCTCGAACTGTGTACCACACTACTGCCTTTAACCAGGCGCTGGAAAATAAAATAATGCATTATTCAGCCTTTATTTTGCCGGGTATTTACGACTTCAGATTTGATGCAGCCGGTAATGCCCTGGCCCATCTAATCTTCGAGTCCGAGCCGAATAAGAAAGAAACAACTAAAACTTTTTTATCACAACTAAGCAGTGAAGTTGGAAGGCATGCTGTCCCGGCTTTCTGGCCGATGATCACTAGTAAGAGTAGTGACTGGAATTTACTGGCTGGTAACTATTCGTTCGAATTTAAAAATCATCCGGGCTATTTCCACAACGGAGGCATCTGGCCGGTATGGATGGGACTTTACTGTCTGGGATTAAGTAAAATTGGATTAAAGGAGGAGGTTGACCAAATTTGTTCGGAATTCGAAAAAATGGTTTCAGCTTCCGAAAACTGGAACTTCCAGGAGTATTTCAATGCGGTTGATTTCAATACCGGTGGTAAAACAGAAATGGGCTATACAGCTTCGGGAATTGTGTTCATGAATTCGGCTTTAAACAACCCCGAATTTGCGCTAAGCCTACAGCTGTAACCCGTACTCTTGATATCGATAACGATTTCGTTACAGATTCGGTAATTATTTAACAGGTTGTTCTGCAATTTGCTAAAATTTGCAGATATTACAGTGGCTAAATAATCAATTTAGCATTTCAGTTTAAAACGCTAATACTTCATTTATGGGTACTGTATTCAAGCCGAGGCTTTCATTCTGGCAAATTCTAAATATGAACGTTGGATTCCTCGGAATTCAGTATAGTTTTGGCTTACAACAAACAGCGATCAATCCCATCTTTCTTTACCTGGGAGCTTCAGAAGATATGCTACCTATTTTAAATATTGCAGGCCCGGTAACGGGTTTGATCGTGCAGCCAATCATTGGTGCTATGAGCGATAAAACCTGGTCGGCACGCTGGGGAAGACGAAAACCTTATTTTTTGATCGGAGCCCTTATGGGAAGTTTGTGTCTATTTGCGTTTCCTCATAGTCCGGTATTATGGTTTGCGGTTGGTTTGCTGTGGATACTCGATGTAGGGAATAATATGGCGATGGAGCCGTACAGGGCTTTTGTTGGAGATAAACTACCCGAAAGACAATTGAGCCTGGGATATCAGATGCAAAGCCTTTTTGTAGGCGCCGGAATATTACTTGCCAATGGTTCTATCGTGTTATTTCAGTATCTCTTTGGAGGAACATCTGTAGAAGAAGCGGGTACAATTCCGCAATGGTTATACTATTCTTTTTATATAGGGGCATTTCTGTCTTTAACCACCATTTTATATTCTGTACTTAAAACACCCGAGATCCCTCCATCTGAAGAGGAAATGGAGGAGATAAATCAGCTTAAGGGATTATCCCTAGGAAAACGGATTGCGAAACCATTTGTGGAAATTGTTGATGCCATAAAGGAAATGCCGAAGTTTATGTGGAAAATTGGCGCTGTATATCTTTTCCAGTGGTATGCTTTGTTTATATACTGGCAGTTTACAACGCCACTTTTTATGAAAACAATGGGGTATAACACCTCCGAGGCAGCTTCCCAGGCGGCTAAAATGAGTCTCACCTACAATACGGTTACCCTTCTGGTGGCCCTGGCCCTCGTGCCATTAACATTGCGTTTTGGAGGGAAAAAGATCTATGCAATTAGCTTACTAGGTACCGCACTGGCCTTATTTACCATTCCTTATATCTCCGATCCTTATATGGTATTGGTACCCATGATATTATTTGGTATTGGTTGGGCTGCTATGATGGGAATACCCTATACCATGGTATCTAAGGTAGTTCCTCAGGAAAGACGGGGTGTTTACATGGGAATTCTCAATATGATGATCGTAATCCCAATGTTCATTCAAACCTTAAGCTTTGGTTCTATTTATAAATATTTACTAGGAAACAATGCAATAAACGCTATGTTATTTGCCGGTGCATTCTTTGCTATCGCCGCTTTTCTGGCTCTGCGACTCAATGTGAAAAAAGCTAAAATGGTATGAAAAATCTAGGGATCAAAATATCGTTATTTCTAATCTACTTTGTATTCGCAGCTTTGCTTAATAGTGTTGGAATACTGGTAGAACGATCCCAGGAAGTATATGAAGTAGCCAAAGGTGATGCAGCCTTCCTGGAACTTTTCAAAGATCTGTCTATAGCCGTGGTTTCCTTTGTGATTGGGACATTTCTACCCAAACTGGGTTACAAGCGAGGTATGCTCATTAGCCTTGCCTTGGTGTTCTTTGGATGCATTGGGATGTACTACGGAAATTCATTCTGGTCTGTTAAGATCTTGTTTGCCGTAACCGGTATTGGCTTTGCCATAGTTAAAGTAGCAGTTTACGCTCTTATTGGCTTTGTAACCGATGGGAAAGATGACCATCGAAGGCTCATGAGTTTTATTGAGACTGTTTTTATGATAGGGATCATTTTTATGTATGTGGTATTTCCACTATTCTATAATGACGACCCCAATGGATGGCTACGAGGATATTTACTCATGGCAGCTATAATCGCGGTGGCATTTACTATAATTTTATTCTCAAAGTTCAATATCGAGGTTGCACAAAAAAATACCAGTATACGCGAGGATATTAGAGCTATGCTCAGATTATTTCTCAATCCCGTGATCTATGTATTTGCTATTTTTGCCTTCTTCTATGTAATGACAGAGCAGGGTATCATGACCTGGCTTCCAACCTTTAATAAGGAAACGCTTCATATGGATGCTAAACTGGCTACCCAAATGGCCGTTATCCTTATGGCTTCGTTTGCTATTGGACGGTTTATTACGGGAATGCTTGTGAAAAAGATCAAATGGATCTATATAGCCTTGTTTGGATTGTTGGGGGCGGCAGTTCTGGTACTCGTGGTATTGCCTATGGCTAGTAATGTGCCCGAGATGCAGGCAAGTAAGCTGGGTGATCTGCCCCTGGTTTCGTTTCTCTTCCCAATGATAGGTCTTTTTCTGGCTCCATTGTATCCCTTGATAAGTTCTACAGTTTTGTCGGCTACAAAAAAAACAGACCACAGTGCATTAGCGGGTATACTTACCTTCGTTTCAGCTCTGGGAGGAACTTTAGGCTCGGTAATCATTGGAAATTTATTTGATCTTCTGGGTGGAAATAAAGTATTCTATCTTTCCCTGATCCCGATGTCTATTATATTGGTTGCTTTGTTCATTCTGAATAGAATTGTTGGAAAGAGCTCATGACCTTCAAACTAGACATAGAAGCCACTCTGAAAAAACTCCTGGCTCAGGAGGATACCGATAATGACAAAAAAATAACCGTTGAAGACCAGGGTCCTAAATCTTTTACGATCACTTCTGAAGAAGGACACCAACATACATTAAGCGGAACCTATCATCTCTCCAATCTCTTGCAGGAACTCATTCTGGCCAAGGAAAATGGTGATACCGTCGCTTTTATTAGCCTGGATCATCTCGAAGAACCACCTGTTAAGAGAATTTCCAGGATGATACGGGAATACTACTGGAACGGTCTCACTCGCACCATGGATGCTTCCGGGATCGAATCACTGCTAAAGGATTCTAAGAATGAAACCCTGGACGAGATCGCTGTTCTGATCGTATATGTACCTTACCACGACGAGCAAGCCTATTCCTATTATTCAGAATTACAAAAAAAATTACCCCTGGAAGTAGTTCGCCTACCGGAAATTATCAGCCCGGAGTATGTGAGAGGCCTGAACGACAAACCAGGGATACTGTCTCTAAAACTCGAACTGGTAAATGGCGAAATAAAAGGGGTGCCTTTTGTTGTTCCCGGCGGACGATTCAACGAGATGTACGGATGGGATAGTTATTTCGAATCGATCGGGCTTATCCTGGATGATCGAATTGACCTGGCCAGGGCAATGGCCGATAACTTTCAGTACGAGATCGAGCATTACGGAAAGATATTAAATGCCAATCGATCGTACTATTTAACCCGAACTCAACCTCCCTTCTACTCTAGTTTAATTTCTGAAGTCTATATAAAGACTCAAGACAAATCGTGGTTGGAGAGTCATTTAAAAACTGCCATTCGCGAATACGAAACCGTATGGATGGTGCCGGGAAAACGACTTACAGGTTTTAAACTCAACCGATATCTGGCGGAAGGTCTGGGTAAACCCCCCGAGGCAGAGGCAGGACACTTTAACCATGTATTTGCCGGTTATGCCAAGGAAGCAGGTATGAGTATTCTAGAATACGAGGAGGCTTATTCGAAAGGGGACATAAAAAACCCGGCTCTTGACAAGTATTTTGTCCATGACAGAAGTGTTAGGGAGTCTGGGCATGATACTTCATATCGCCTGGAAGGAATTTGTGCCGATATTATCCCCGTAGAATTGAATGCCTTTCTTTATAAATACGAAACAGATTTTGCCAAATTGATCCAAGGTGAATTTAACAATAGCTTCAACTACAACGGTAAAAACTACACCTCCGAATATTGGGAGCATAAGGCTTCGGAAAGAAAAGAACTGATGGACTCCTTGCTCTGGAATGATACTGAAGGTATGTATTTCGATTTCAATATCGCTACAGGAGCGCAAACCAAGTTTGTGTCGGCTACACTATTTACTCCACTCTGGGCAGGGATCTGTGATGCAGAACAAGCGGCTTCTTCGGTAAAAAATGGAATTGCACTTCTGAAAGAAAAAGGAGGCATTGCATCTTGTGATGAAGCCAGCCGGGGGGCTATTAGCGAACATCGGCCACAGAAACAGTGGGACTACCCCAACGGATGGGCACCCCATCAAATGATGATATGGAAAGGTTTGAAACAATATGGATTTGAAAAGGAATTGCAAGAGCTAGTCTATCGCTGGCTCTATATGATCACGAGAAATGCGGTAGATTACAATGGGACCATCCCGGAGAAATACGATGTGGTAATTGCCACCCATAAGGTATTTGCCGAATATGGGAATGTGGGGACCGAATTTCAATATATTACCAAAGAAGGCTTTGGGTGGATGAATGCCTCATTTCAATATGGCGTATCACTCTTAGACGAAGGATTGATTAAAAATTTAAATGATCTGGTTCCCCCGGATCAACTCTTTTAATTTGTTAAAATGAAGAACAGACTTATTGATATTATTTGTATTGGTGAATCTCTAATTGATTTTATTGGCACACAGCCCGAGCATCCAATACATCAAATAAAAGATTATCACCGGTATCTCGGTGGGTCCCCTACCAATGTGGCGATGAATATGGCCAGACTCGGACTGAACGTGGAAATGATCTCCGCGGTTGGAAATGATGGGTTTGGGAAATATATTCGTGACCGACTTGGTGAAAATGAAGTTAAACACGATGGAATTAGAATTTCGGATTCTGAACCCACTACAGTGATTTTCGTTTCGAGAACAGTGGCAACGCCTGAATTTGTTGCCCTTAGAGGGGCAGATGCCGAAATTTTACCGCTCCAGATCACTGATGAAAAGCTTAAACAAGCTAAAATATTTCATACATCTTGCTTTGCTCTAAGCCGTCAGCCAGCACGAAATACCATACTCGATGCAGCCGAAAGAGCTGCCAACCTGGGATGCCAGTTAAGTATCGATATAAATTATTCTGAACAGATTTGGCCCGATACCCGGGAGGCGAAGTTGGCCATAACGAGGTTTTGTGGTTTTAATCCCATAGTTAAGGTGAGTCAGGATGACGTAGACAGGTTGTTTGGGGAAGGAATGAGTCACGAACAAATATTTAACTATCTTCATGATCTTGGTGTGGATCTGGTGTGCCTAACCCTTGGAAAAGATGGTGCAAAGCTAAGTGAACGAAATCATCCTGTCCTGGAACTATCGGCACTGAAAGTTGAAAAGATCATGGATGCTACGGGAGCCGGAGATGCGTTTTGGTCTGGGTTTTTATTCGCGTGGCTAAAAGGAAAACCTAAACAAAAATGTATGGAAGCGGCCCTGCAAATGGCTGCCATTAAATTACAGAATGTGGGACGAATACCCGATTTCGCCGATGTGATCTCTGATGTTTTAAAAATCTAATAGCTAACATATAGAACTTATGACCATTATTACTTTTTTGGCTTTTACCATTCTCGTTGGAGTTATTTCGTATTACGCTACACGTAAGACCGATGAACAAAGTTCAGACGGTTACTTCCTTGGTGGTAGAAGTCTAACCGCTGTTGTGATCGCCGGATCATTACTCCTCACCAATTTATCTACCGAACAAATTGTTGGTCTCAACGGGCAGTCGTATACGGAAGGAATCTTAGTAATGGCCTGGGAAACTTTGGCCGCTATTGCCATTGTTGTAACAGCTATATTTTTACTGCCCAGATACCTGAAGGGTGGTATTACAACCGTCCCTCAATTCCTGGAACGACGATACGATAAAGGCACCAAGGCTATTACTTCGGGCCTGTTCCTGTCTGGTTATATGATCGTGCTTTTGCCCATAGTTCTTTACTCCGGCGGACTGGCAATTAGCACTATGTTCAATGTTTCTGAAGCGTTTGGTATTTCCGATACCGCGGCTTTATGGGTCTGTGTTTGGGGTATAGGTATTGTAGGCTCGATCTATGCGATTTTCGGAGGGCTGAAAGCAGTTGCAGTCTCTGATACGGTAAATGCTGTTGGCTTGCTCATTGGAGGATTGATGATCCCTGTTTTCGGACTTTGGGAAGTTGGTAATGGAAGTGTAAGTGCCGGGATCAATGAATTAATGACAACCCTACCCGAAAAGTTCGTGGCTGCCGGAGATAGCGAATCGTCTATCCCGTTTGGTACTATTTTCACAGGTATGATGTTAGTACAATTATTCTACTGGGGAACTAACCAGGCTATCATACAGAGAGCCCTGGCGGCTAAAAATCTGAAGGAAGGACAAAAGGGTCTAATGCTTGCCGCATTTATAAAGATCCTGGGGCCGCTCATTGTTGTTCTCCCTGGGATAATTGCATTCTATTTGTATGAAAGTGAGATCACCAATGCAGATCAGGCTTACCCCACTCTAGTGCGTGAGGTGCTGCCCGCCTCTCTTGTTGGATTCTTTGCTGCCGTTTTATTTGGGGCTATTTTGAGTTCGTTTAATTCTGCTTTGAACAGTTCGGTCACCTTATTTGGTGTAGATATTTACAAGGAATATATCAATAAGGAAGCCACCGAAAAAACCATTGTAAAAAAAGGGAAGCTCTTTGGGATAGTACTGGCAGTTGCTTCCATGTTGATCGCCCCTTTTATCGCAAATGCTCCGGCCGGATTGTTTGGTTACCTTCAGGAAGTAAACGGCTGTTACAGTATACCTATACTAACCATAATAGTAGTTGGGTATTTAACTAAGCGCGTTCCGGCAATCGCTGCCAAGGTCGCGATCTTGTCTGGTGTAATTCTTTATACTATAAGTCAGTTTGTACTGGCGCCCATGTATGGCGATAGCTATCCTCATTTCCTACATGTGATGGCGATCTTATTTGTATTCAATATCCTGGTCATGCTCGTGATAGGGAAGTTCTATCCGCGCACAACAGATTATGTTCAATTACATACGAAACAAGTTGATATTACGGGTTGGAAATACGTTAAACCTGTGGGTCTTGCCATAGTGTTGATCGTAGTATTTACCTACATTTATTTTCAGTAAAAAATAGAAGATTGAAGACCGGTCCTCAAGATCCCGCAAAACTTTTTTGTGGGATCTTGTTTTATTTTTAATTTTAATCAAACTAACCATCTTGTAATAGCTATGCGATACTTCGCCTTCCTGTTTTTTCTTCTTATTTCAATATCCGCAGAATGTCAAATATTAAATGCCGAATCACTTCGCAAAGTGACGGATACTTCGGGGTTTTCGGGATCGATGAGCGCTTCGTTTGCTGTTAAGCGCAATGTAAACGATTTCCTTACCATTGGTAGTGATATCCATATTCAGTATAAAATGAAAGACCACCTTATACTCTTTAAGAACGATGTGGCATTTCAGAAGATAGAAGGTGAAAATTTCGACAACAGCCTTATTTCACATATTCGGTATAATTACCGTTTCCATCCCAGAATGGCCTGGGAGATATTTTTACAGGGGCAATATAATAAAGTGAATCTAATCGATTTCAGAGGGCTAGTAGGTACAGGTCCGCGTATAAAATTAACTACTTCCGAGAAGTACAAATTCTATTTAGGATTACTCGCCATGTACGAACATGAAAACGTAATTGACGGGGTCACACCCACCCAAAAGGATTTCAGGGCAAGCACCTATTTATCCTTCAGTCTATACCCTTCAGACCATGTTACGATTATTAGTACAACCTATTATCAGCCGCGAATCGACAAGTTTCATGACTATCGAATCTCGAGTATGAGTTCCTTAGTGGTAGACCTGTTTAAAAATTTCGCGCTGAAAACATCCTATACGTTCACTTATGACGCCTTCCCGGCTATAGGAATCCCAAATTCGCAATACGATTTCAGTACGGGAATTACTTACAGTTTCGATTAGTAAATTTAATTTTTAATATAAGTTACTGTTATAGTGTTATCTAAATTCTTTCGTAAGCTTTTCCCTATTTTTTAGACTACTTCGCTATATTTACGAAGATGAAGGAAAACCGATAATTCTTCGATTTCGTAACTATTAAAAATCACTTATGTCTTATTACGATCCTAAAGACCTGCGTAAGTTTGGAGATATCACTCAGTGGAGTGAAGAACTTGGCACTAAATTCTTCGATTACTACGGAAAAGTATTTGAAGAAGGGGCTTTAACAGCCAGGGAAAAGTCACTCATTGCCCTTGCTGTTTCTCATACCGAACAATGTCCATATTGTATAGATGCATATACCAAGGATTCCCTGCAACGGGGTGTCACCAAAGAGGAAATGATGGAAGCTATACATGTAGGTGCAGCTATCAGAAGTGGTGCCACGCTAGTGCATGGAGTAATGATGATGAACAAAGTGAACAAACTAGACGGATAAGGTAAAAACCACTTATGACGAAATTAAAAACCCAATCACTTCACAAAAGAAACAGCGACCTCGCGAAGTCGAACAGACAACTTGAGATTCTCTCTAATGGGATATTTCGTGATGGCGAACTTCCTACATTCGCCCAGAAGATCAAGGAAAGCGGACAATTCCCTTTGCGACCCAATAAACTGGAAGTATTACAGATCAATGTGGGCTACATGTGCAACCAGGTTTGTGACCACTGCCATGTAGATGCAGGGCCCGACAGAAAAGAGATCATGACATGGGAAACCATGGAACTTTGTCTGGATGTAATTAGAAACACCGGTGCCCACACCCTCGATCTAACAGGAGGCGCCCCGGAAATGAATCCAAATTTCAGGCGTTTTGTAGATGAGGCAAGTAAAGCGGGAATAAAGGATTTTATAGTTAGGAGTAACCTCACTATCATACGTGCGAATAAAAAATATTACGATCTGCCTCAGTTTTTTAAGGATCACAATGTACACGTGGTAAGTTCCATGCCACATTGGACACGTGGTAAAACCGACAAGCAACGCGGGGATGGTGTTTTCGATGCTTCTATCGAAGCCCTGAAAATGCTGAACGATGTTGGGTATGGAATGCCAGGCAGTGATCTAAGGCTAGACCTCGTTTACAACCCAAGTGGTGCCTTCTTACCAGGGGATCAGGCTAGTATGGAAAAAGATTTTAAAAAGGCCCTGCTAGATGATTTCGGGATACAGTTTCACAATCTGTTTGCTATTACAAATCTTCCTATATCTCGCTTTCTTGATTATTTGATAGCTTCCGAAAATTACGAGGATTATATGTATCAATTGGTAGATGCCTACAATCCTGAGGCCGTCGCTAATGTAATGTGTACTAATACAATTTCGGTGAGTTGGGATGGATATCTGTACGACTGCGACTTTAACCAGATGCTCGAATTAAAAGTGGCCAGTAAAGTGCAACATATAAAGGATTATAACGAAGCAGTGCTGAACGACAGGAATATCATTATTTCCCAGCATTGTTTTGGTTGTACCGCCGGAGCCGGAAGCAGTTGCCAGGGGAGTGTTGCATAACGCCTGTTGAGATTATTAGTCATGAAGTTGAGATTAGTTTATATTATATTATTTCTATTGGGCCTTCAAAGCTCTGCGCAGGAATCACTGCAGCAGTTACTCAATACCTATAACACCCGGTCCATTCCTTATATTTCGGTTGAAGAATTGAGAATGCTTCAGTTGAATGATGAGGTTTACATCCTGGATGCACGCGAATTTGAAGAATATGAAGTAAGCAGGATACCTGGAGGTTTATTTATAGGTTTTTCAGATTTTTCTTCGGAAATGATCACAGAAAAAATTCCTGACAGTGATCGAACTATCGTTGTGTATTGCTCGCTGGGAATACGTTCTGAAGAGATAGGTGAAAAACTCAGGAAAGCAGGCTACTCAAATATCAGGAATCTATACGGAGGTATATTCGAATGGAAAAACAATGGATACCCGATAGTAGATTCCGAAGGAAATGAAACAGAAAAAGTGCATTCATTCTCAAAAGCCTGGAGTAAATGGCTCACCAACGGAGAAAAGGTCTATGAATAAAGAACTCTTGATAATTTTCACGAGAAATCCTGAGCTGGGTAAAGTAAAAACCCGGTTGGCTGCTACGGTTGGTAACAAGATCGCGCTTAATATTTATAAATTCCTATTGGAGCACACCCGGCAGATCTCGATGGAATTAGACGTTTCTCGTCATTTATATTATTCGGAAGAAATTCACACCAAGGATGCCTGGGATAATTCGCTTTTCGATAAACGTTTACAGCAGGGTGAAGACCTGGGTGACCGCATGAAGCATGCTTTTCAAATGGGGCTGAAAGAAGGATACGAAAAGGTCATTATCATAGGGAGTGATATCTACGAGCTGGATACCGCCGATATTGAAGATGCCTTCTCTGCATTGGACCATAATGAAGTGGTAATAGGTCCTGCAGCAGATGGTGGATATTATCTGCTTGGGATGAGAACACTTATTCCCGAATTATTTGAAAATAAAGAATGGGGTAGTGACTCTGTCCTAAAGGACACACTTGCCCAATTATATGACAAACCTACCAGGTTGTTAACCGTAAAGAACGATGTGGACACCTATGACGATATAAAAGATGTCCCAGCCTTTAAACACTTTTTAACGCATATTAATGAAGCGAAACCTATATGACCAGACAAATTGAAGAAGCCGTTACATTTTTAGAAGAACGTGGTTTTGGCGTTCCCGAAATCGGGATCATCCTGGGTACGGGCCTAGGAAAGATTTTGGAATATGTCGATGTAGAAGCTGAAATGAGCTACAATCATATCCCTAATTTCCCCACTGCCACGGTCGAATTTCATACAGGAAAGTTAATTTACGGGGAATTGGGTGGTAAAAAAGTCATCCTAATGCAGGGAAGATTTCATATTTATGAAGGATATTCACTTCAGGATGTAACCTTTCCGGTACGAGTTATGCACCGGCTGGGAATAAAAAGATTACTGGTGAGCAATGCTTCCGGTGCCATAAATTTAAACTTCAACAAAGGAGAGATCATGCTTATAGATGATCATATCAATTTACAGGGAAGTTCACCTTTGGCTTTTAGAGGGGTAGAAAAGTTGGGAGAAAGATTTGTAGATATGAGTGCTCCTTACGACAAGGAGATGAATCAACTCATAGAAGAAATAGCCATAAATTACGACATAAAATTACACAAGGGAGTGTATGCCAGTGTAGTGGGACCTCAACTGGAAACACGTGCCGAATACAGATATCTTAAGATCATTGGCGCAGATGCTGTTGGTATGAGTACAGTACCGGAGGTAATCGTCGCTAATCATTTAGGGATTCCGGTGTCAGCTTTATCGGTATTAACCGACGAATGTGATCCGGATCATCTCGAACCGGTAGAAATCGTAGACATACTCGCAATGGCTGCAAAAGCAGAACCCGATATGATTACATTATTTACCGAGCTAATTAGATCCCTTTAATTAAATTTTAAAAATTTCACTCATGAGTTATTTAGAGACCACCCATGATCTTTATAAAGATGCAGCACTAACACCAGATGTAGGACTCTGTTGTACTACCAACCCAATTTGGGAATTACCTGGGCTTAAGATCCCTAAGATCATGCAGGAAATGAATTACGGTTGCGGAAGTACTGTACATGCCAGAGACCTCGTTAACAATCCTAAGATACTTTACGTAGGCGTTGGCGGCGGTATGGAGTTACTGCAGTTTTCCTATTTCTCAAGGCAAAAAGGAGGCGTGATTGGCGTGGATGTGGTAGATGAGATGCTGGAAGCTTCCAAAAAGAATTTTATTGAAGCCGAAGAGCAAAATCCGTGGTTTAAGAGTGAATTCGTCGAATTGCGCAAGGGAGATGCCATGAATCTTCCTGTCCCGGACAACAGTATAGATGTTGCTGCTCAAAACTGCTTGTTCAATATTTTTAAGGAGGAAGATCTTAAAAAGGCGATCGAAGAAATGTACCGGGTTTTAAAACCGCATGGTAGATTGGTGATGAGCGATCCAACTTGCGAACAATCCATGAATGAAACGCTTCGCAACGATGCGCGACTAAGAGCACTATGTCTAAGCGGTAGTCTTCCAATAAAGGATTATGTGAAAGCGCTTACCGATGTGGGCTTCGGCACCATTGAGATCAGGGCCCGTAAACCTTATCGTATACTGGACCCAAAAAATTACCCCACAGATGAACTCATTTATATAGAATCTATTGAGGTGGCAGCGATCAAAGATCCCATGCCTGAAGACGGCCCCTGTGTATTTACCGGGAAAGCAGCGATCTACTATGGGGAAGATGAATATCTGGATGATGGCAAGGGACATATCCTTCTGAAGAACCAACCCATAGCGGTTTGTGATAAAACGGCAGGCAATCTGGCCGACCTTGAGAGAGAAGATATTTTTATCAGCGACTCTACCTTTCATTACGATGGTGGAGGTTGTTGCTAAGTATATATCTCTTTTTTGAATGATCTATATCCTACTTTTTCTTGCAGCCTGTTTTCTATCATTCAGCAACGGTGCGAACGATAATTTTAAGGGGGTCGCTACTTTGTATGGTAGTGGAACTACGGCATTTAGAACTGCTATCAACTGGGCGACTTTAACAACCTTCGTCGGTGCAGTAGCAGCCATTTTTCTGGCAGAAACTCTTGTTAAAAACTTCTCGGGAAAGGGGTTAGTTCCCAATGATCTTATTCAAAACCCAATTTTTGCTACTTCAATTGCATTAGGAGCTGCCATAACGGTCTTTCTCGCCACCAAAATAGGAATGCCAATTTCTACAACGCACAGCCTTGTGGGTGCCTTAGTGGGAACCGGCATAATGGCTATTGGGGCAGATTTTAACTTCGGAAAACTTAGTAAGGCTTTTTTAATACCGCTAATCGTAAGTCCGTTAATCGCAGGGCTTCTGAGCTATCTTGCTTATCTCATTTTCCGAAACTTTAGAAAAAAATTAGGGATCACAAGAAACAGCTGTATATGTTTGGAAGAGGCTACTGTCATTCTAAAGGAAACACAAACTAATGTACCCATAGAATCTCATAGATCAATACAATTATCTAAGTGTAAGAAGAAATGTGATGAGTCTTACAACGGCAGAATAGTTGGTATATCGGCTGAAAAAGCTGTTAATACACTTCATTTTATTAGTGCCGGGGTAGTGAGTTTCGCAAGAGGGCTGAACGACACGCCAAAAATAGTGGGTTTACTGTTGATCATTAACGCTTTGGAGATAAAATGGGGCATGATTGCAGTTGCCATTACCATGGCGATTGGAGGCATGCTCAACGCCAGAAAAGTAGGTATCAATATTAGCAAGAAAATTACTCCTATGAACAGCGGCCAGGGGGTTACATCTAATCTTGTTACGGGCTTATTGGTTACCACGGCCAGTGTTCATGGTCTGCCGGTGTCCACAACTCATGTTTCGGTGGGGTCTATTTTTGGTATTGGAACTATCACAAAAAAATCCAATCATACGATGATCAAAAAGATATTAATGTCTTGGGTGCTTACCTTACCTGTAGCCGCCCTATTTAGTGCTATGGTCTTTTATATTCTCAAATAAGCAGTGTAAGCATAAACCGTTTTATTCGACCTCTTATTGGACTTTCCAATCTAAATGAAATCCATTGCGCAAATTTTTACGTAAATAGAAAAAATAGTCAGTTATGCACAAAACCTTAAAATTTATTTCAATTGGAATACTTTCATTATTCTTTCATCAGTGTTCCCTTTTCTCTGCTGCCGGACTTACCAGCCAGGGACAGCCTACCAAAGAAGTAAGTGGCACCCTAAATACGATATCCGCTTCCGAAGAAATTGTAGATCACAGCACTTGGGATAAATTATTGAAAAAGCATGTTGATGCCAACGGGATGGTGAATTATAAAGGATTCCAAAAGGATGAAAAAACTCTCATAGAGTATCTCACCATGTTGTCTAAAACCCAGCCCCTGGAAAGTTGGAGTGTTGAGGAGTTACTTGCCTATTATATAAATACCTATAACGCTTATACAGTTAAGCTGATCCTGGATAATTACCCGGTGAAAAGTATTAAGGACATTAGTGGTCCCTGGACAAGTGCTATTGTACCCATTGGCGATAAGACCCTTTCTTTGGGTGGAATTGAAAATGGAATACTTCGGAAAATGAACGAACCCAGGATACATTTCGCTATTAATTGTGCATCGATATCTTGTCCAAAGCTACTTAATGAAGCCTTTACTGCCTCAAGGATAGAAGCGCAACTGGACAAAGCTACCAGGGAATTTATCAACAGTGATAAAAATGATCTGAATAAATCGAATCCAAAATTGTCATCCATCTTCGACTGGTACCGAAAGGATTTTACCGTGGACGGAGAAGTGGATGTAATTGCCTACATTAATAAGTATACAACCAAAAAGATTGATAAAACAGCGTCTATCACCTATAAAAACTACAACTGGAATTTAAACGAACAGTAGGCAGTTTTACTATCTTTAAAACATGATTAGCGTTATTATCCCGGTATACAATGAAGCGGCATCAATTAGCGGTCTTCTGCATCATCTGGACACACACAGTAAGTCGGGCAAGATAACTGAAGTAATTATCGTAGACGGCGGAAGCACAGATGAGACAATCCCGTTAGCGAGGTCATTTAGTGAAAATGGCAGCGGTCTTCCACTAGTAATTTGTGAATCTGAAAAAGGCAGGGCGCGACAAATGAACGCTGGCGCCAATTTAGCCAGGGGCAACGTATTATACTTTCTACATGCAGATACGTTCCCTCCCGCGGGATTTGATGATGCTATACTCAAACAGGTTCAAAAAGGAAATAACGCCGGATGTTTCCGTATGAAATTCGACTCCAAACATCCTGTACTTATCTTTTCCCAATACTTCACCCGATTCAACTTCAAAGCCTGTCGTGGTGGAGATCAATCTCTTTTTGTTGAGCGTAGAATCTTCGATTCATTAAATGGTTTCGATGAAGAGTTCGAAATATATGAAGACTGTGATTTTATAGGAAAAATCTACGATCAGTATAAATTTACGGTGATCAATGACTATGTGATTACCTCGGCTAGAAAATATGCCAGAAACGGCACTATGAAACTGCAATATCATTTTACAATGATACATATCAGGAAATGGCTAGGTGCAGATGCCGCCGCATTGTCCAGATATTACAAGAAACATATTCAGACTTAATTGTTTCAGTTCGGTTAAAAGTTCCTATATCGGTATTAATAAAAATTAGTTTTATCGATTTATCTATAGTTTTTCCTACAATTTTCTAATTAAAACTTCTTCAGAAAACACATTTTGTCTTCAATTTTTTACACTTTATCTATTATATATTGTGTTTCATCGTTTTACGTACGAATTATTTGTAAGGCAGCATTGGTTTGTCTTATGTTTGTCTTGTAGGATTTTACGTATAAGGAACAATTCAGTTAATACGAAACATCGCATACGATTTATAATAATATGATATAATCCCATTGAAAGAGCAGAACACGACCCTGTTTTAGGTAATGTCAGGGAATCATTAGTGTTGTTGTTTTTTGGGAAAAAGCTGTTTCGCCAGGCGTGAGACAGCTTTTTATATTTTATCAATCTGTTGAATAATAATATTGAATTACCAACCCGGCTGGTTTGTTTTGTGGAGTAAAACGGTTGTTGTCCTCTCCCCCTGCTCTGTCATGATCTATAAACCATTTCCAGATATAACCTCCGGCGAACCAACTTTCACTCCATATTTCTTCGTAAAGTGCAGTGAGTAAATTGGCCTGAGCATCGAGATTAACTTTTTTTTCTTCTCTACTCGTTTGCCATGGTTCTTTCCCAGAATGATCTACACTACGGTAGCCATATTCGGTAAAAAGGATCTTCCTTTTATTACTATCGGAAACAGCTTTCAATTCCTTCTTCCATCGATGCCAACCCTCCCGTGCTTCAGCAATAGTAGGGGTTATACTTTCTGAGATAGGGAAATAAGCATCCACACCAATAAAATCCAATTGATCCCAAAACGGAACACGTTTATATTCATCCCAATTTGCCGCATAGGTTAATTTTCCTTTATAGACCTTTTTTATTTTACTAATAAGTTCTCTCCAGTATTCGGGTCTGTGAACAATAAACTGTTCCAACTCGGTCCCAATACAGAAAATTTCCACTTCAGCAGTTTGGGCAAGCGCGGCATATTCGAGGATAAATTTTGAATAGGATTCTTCCAGTTCTACCCATTTTTCCTCAGATTCCATCTTTAAATAACCTGTAAACTCACCCCGCCAAATCCAGATCTGAGGTTTTAGCATTACCCTAATATTATTTTTGTGTAGCATTTCGATATACTGAAGAGCCCCGTCCCTGGTCTCCCCGTACCATTGCCGTTCTGTGTTGTATATGATCTCTGGATTATTGAGACTTCTAATAAAACCGAAAGGCATAACTGCAGCATGATTTGCCTGATGTTTTATTACGGGGTCTATATGTTGCTGATCAACAGGATTTCGGGATGCAACAAAACTAACTCCATTGATCCTGGAGCTTTGAGAGGTACATGAATGTACCAGGAAACAAAAAAACAGTAACGTAATTAGTTTCAGAAATGATGTGTTCATACACTGCTCAAAATACTAATTTAATTCGAGCTAAAACTTAAAAAAAATGATGCCGGAAAGTTGGTGCTTCCGCTGCTTGCCAAAACTCGGAGAATGTTTTGACAAGCGGGAAGACTAATTTACTTATTGAGAATTCAGGCGCCAATCGTATGGATAGTACGATATATTGGCTCCCACAGATACTTTTTCATTACGGTATTTATTAATGAAGTCGATCTCGCTTGTCTCGTTATCAACAAAATCTTCCTTATACCATTTGAAGATCTCAGACAGTGCCACATCGTTTCCAGACACCTTAATGAAAGAACTATTGTTTAATGCTTTTATTGTTTGTTTTTCCAGTAATTGCTCCAGATTTTCCGCGGTGTATGCACGAGCGATAATAGGTGGGCAACCTCTGGCTCCACAAACCAGTACAAAATGAAATCTTGCATCTTTGAATTTTTTGCGCAATATGTCATTTTCGATCTCATTAAGAGTAATATTCATCCCGGCAATAGAGTAGCGTGTCTTATCGAAAAAGCCATTCACGTCAAGAGGGGAGTTTAAGGGATAATTATCTATGATGCCTTTTATCACACTTATATTATATGCGTTGATCCAAAATGCCTGGTATTCTTTCTTAGTAACAGAGGAAACATTCATTGTGGACATAAGCGCCATAAGCTCGTTCAAGTGTGTAGGATCACTGTGAACGCCTTTGTAATCAACCTTGCCTCCTTTCACATTCTGCGATAAAAACTCGTTAGTTTGTTGGAAGAAAGTTTTGGTTTCCTGCCCGGATAATGGTGTAGTTCCCAGGCTAAACGTAAGGATAAAAAAAAGAAATATTCTGTACATCTAGTGAAATTGATACGGCATAAGTCGGACGCCCCCATACTGTGCTTACAGGCAAACCCTTAAAGTTTTACCCATCCTCGAAAATTGTTTTATGCAACGTGTAAGTGAATATGTTTGTAATGTTTGTAACTTTAAATACGACACAGTACTAAGCAATCCCAATTTATGGAACACATCGTTATTATTGGCAATGGCATTTCGGGAGTCACCGCCGCCCGGCACATTCGTAAATTAAGCGACAAACGTATAACGATCATTTCGGCAGAAACAGATCATTTCTTCTCAAGAACAGCCCTGATGTACATTTACATGGGGCATATGAAATACGAGCACACCAAACCCTATGAAGACTGGTTTTGGAGTAAGAATCGTATCGATCTCAAACGTGCCTTTGTTAAGCAGGTGGACCATAAGCAGAAAAGTCTAATTCTGGACAATGGCGAAGAGCTAGGCTATGATAAGCTAATTCTTGCCGTGGGTTCCAAATCGAATAAATTTGGCTGGCCGGGACAGGATCTGGATGGGGTACAAGGTTTGTATTCCTTTCAGGATCTGCAAAATCTCGAGAAGAACGCACCTAACAAGAAGAAGTGTAAACGTGCTGTTATAGTGGGTGGAGGACTCATTGGTATAGAACTAGCCGAGATGCTCCACACTCGTGATATCCCTGTAACTTTCCTGGTACGTGAAACTAGTTTCTGGAATGGTGTACTTCCAAGTGGGGAAAGTGAGATGATCAATCGCCATATACGAAATCACCATATAGACCTCCGGCTTGGCGTGAACTTGAAGGAGATCCTGGCCGATGATGCGGGTAAGGCACGTGCCGTGGTTATCCCTGAAACTAACGAGGAGATCGCCTGCGATCTGGTAGGCTTAACTGCCGGGGTGAGTCCTAATGTAGATTTTTTAAAAGACAGCGGTATCGAGCTGGGCAGAGGAATAAAGGTGAATCGCTTTCTGGAAACCAATATAGAAGGAATTTATGCTATAGGAGATTGTGCCGAACAACACGAACCAATTGGCAATCGCCGAAATGTGGAGGCGGTATGGTATACGGGGAGAATGATGGGCGAAACAGTGGCACAAACCATTTGTGGACATAGGACCGCTTATAACCCCGGACATTGGTTTAATAGTGCCAAATTCTTCGATATAGAATATCAAACCTACGGCTGGGTGAACAGTGATAAGCGCAAGCCAGAATACGAAGAACATTTCCATTGGATCCATGAGGACGACACAAAATGTATTACTATCGCCACTCATAAGGACAGTGGTAAATTTTTAGGGATAAATACCTTCGGAATTAGAATGCGCCATGAGGTATTCGACAAGTGGTTAACAGAAGGCGTTAGTACAGATCATGTAATAAGAAACCTGCGTTACGCAAATTTCGACCCGGAATTCTACAAGACTTTCGAACCTCAAATCCTTTCAGCATATAATAAACTAACTGTGAACATCTAAGCTATGGATACCATACAACGAAATATGAGCCTTACCGGCGAACCTCCTAAAACGATTAACCGTACGCAGAAGATCGCAACTTTTATCGGGATGTTTGGCCTGGCGATCCTCCTACTGGCAACATTCAATGTGAACTTCCCCAATAAAGGTTTATGGCTTAGTATCGCCCTTCTCTCGATCACATCGGGTATCATCCTTTTCGCTAAAGGTGCTTACAGTAACGAATTGGAAGGAATCAAGAACCACGGGGTATGGTTTAAATCGATAAGTAGCCGGGGTTTTCTCGCCTGGATCTCCGGGATATCCCTAACCGGTTTTTATGTGATCTTATATTTCTACCCGGTTTATTTAGGACTTAATTCCGAAGGTGAAAATACCGGGATAATTGCACTATTCGATCCATTGAGCAGGATCCTTAGCGGAAATCCGGCTAGCCAATGGTTTGTTTATGGAACTTTATATACCATAGCAATCTTTGCTTTCGGGATCAAATTTATATGGAAATACAGACATAACAGGTACGAAAAGATACGCACTATGAGTGTGATGTTCTTTCAAACTGCATTTGCCTTTCTCATTCCCGAATTTATGGCCAGGCTTAACGACAGTGAGGCCTACAATCTTCCTTATTACGATCTAAAAAGTATATGGCCCTTAAACTATTATCTTTTTGATAGTTATTCTCTGGACGGCCTTTTATCTTCAGGTAATCTGGGGCTTTATATGTTGCTATTTGGAGTGGTGAGTATTTTTATCATCACCCCTATCTTAACATACAAATACGGTAAAAGGTGGTATTGCAGCTGGGTATGTGGTTGTGGAGGCCTTGCCGAAACCGCCGGGGATCCTTTCAGGCATTTATCAGATAAAAGTCAGTTTGCATGGAAGGTAGAACGCTGGGTGATTCACAGCGTGTTGGTCTTCGCTGTACTCATGACTACTGCTATGGTAAGTACATATTTGGGAAGTGATCCCAATGCCTATTGGTTAACTCGCGACGTGTTCCTTATTGGGGTGGCCATATTTTTAACCTTGATCTTCGTGTTGATCTGGATCTTTAAAAAGCAAGAACTGAAAAAAGATGCCCGCTATGGCGCTATAGGTTATTTTGTGATCATCATCGGGCTTTTTCTAATTCACTCCTTTAGCGGAAGTAATAATATCTTCATATTCGAAGCCTCAACTCTTAGGCTTTGGTACGGTTTCCTTATTGGAGCTGTTTTTAGCGGGGTGATAGGAACGGGATTCTATCCCATCTTCGGAAGTAGGGTCTGGTGTAGATTTGGATGCCCGATGGCTGCAATCCTCGGACTCCAGCAACGCCTTTTTTCCAGGTTCAGAATTACAACTAATGGTGGCCAGTGTATTTCCTGTGGGAATTGTTCCACCTATTGTGAAATGGGAATAGACGTACGAGCCTATGCCCAAAAAGGTGAAAATATTGTACGAGCCAGCTGTGTAGGTTGTGGTATCTGTTCGGCGGTATGTCCTCGCGGGGTATTGAAACTTGAGAACGGCCCGATGCAAGGCCGGATCGATGGTAACGAGATCTTGCTAGGGAACGATGTAGACCTAATGACTCTGGTTAACAAGAACTAATCCACTTTAACAAATACAGGAGCCTGCTGAAATCTATAATCGGTGCCGGTGATTATCTTGGCTTCCTTGGTTTCCCAATTTACCAACTGCAGGTGATATTGCTTGCCATTGGAGTCGAACACCTCGATAGCTAGCCATTTCCCATCCGGACTCCATTCGTGCCAGCCCTGATGTAAACTATCCTGAGGAAATAATTCCCGTTTTCCACTTCCATCCGGTGCTATGGCGAACAAGGAAGATTTTCCACCTTGCTTTGAATTATAGGATATAAAGTTTTCGGTTGGATGCCATCTGGGCGGTCCCGCATGATAATTATACCACTTGGCAGTCGTATCTGTGACTGGATAATGCGTGAGTTGCTTTAACTCACTTCCATCTGCATTCATAAGGTATAATTCGTCCACATAGCCAACATCTTTCTTAAACGGTTTATCAGCACCCCTGAAAACAATTTGAGATCCATCAGGAGAGAAATGCGGATCATTGAGATATGCTAAAGCTGGTTTGAGCTTCTTTAGTATTTTTCCTTTCCGATCGATAATATAAAAAGCGGTATCCACCGTTCTGTGAGGCCGAACGATTAGCTCATTCCCATCATACCTGGAACCGATCCAGCTATCGGCTAGTCGAAAGTTGGAGACTTTTTCGTATTCAGACCCTTCCGAATCTGTGCGATATAAAAAGTAAATCCTATGAATGGTATCCTTGTCGGATATAACATACAGATCAGATCCGGCAGCATTATACGTCCACTCCACGCCGTCGAATTTGGTGATATTCTTACTGTTCCCACCATCCATATCCATAACAAACACATCATAATTATCTATAGCTGTATCCGATAGTACGTTATAAGCGATCTTATAGACATCCTTTTTCTCAGGAATAGTGTTCTGGTCATTTTTCTTATCGGCACAATTAATAAATAACAGCCCAATAATCGAGGTAATAACGTATTTCATAATTTTATTTTTAGATTCAATTATCTCCAGATTCCAATGATAAAGCCTATTAAGCTAAAATATACAATAATATAGCCACCGTTGATCAAAATATATTTAAGAGATTTAAGTTCAAACAGCGCTATAGCCGTGAAGATCATGGCCGAAAAACCGAAACCGGTTAAAAATCCGGCAGTAAGGCCCCAAATCCAGTTGGTTTGCGTATCACCGAGGAAAAAGGCCATGTTGTAGCTCATAACCAGGGCAAGAATAAAGCTGATAGCGTACATTTTACCCATGTTCACATTTTTAAATTTTTCGTCTGTAAGACCATTTTCCGTTTTCCATGTTTTATAAAATAATACCGGTGAATACCACACTGCACCTAAGACGAGATTTAAAGAAGCCGAGCAGAGGACTGCCCAATGATTAATTACAAGATTTTCCATTATCATCTGTTTTATACAAACAAATGTATTGGCTTAGATTGCAAACGGATTGTAAAAAATTTACCTTATCGGGATATAATGGGCCCACTCACCTTGATCTACCATGTATTTTTCAGGATTTAATCCTGAAAACTCCTGAAAGTCCTTTATGAAATGAGCCTGATCGTAGTAGCCACAGCCCACTGCGATCTTGATCCAGTCGATCTCCTCTTTACTGTGAATTGCAAGTAAGATCTCGTTGAAACGAACAATTTTATGGAATTGCTTTGGAGTTAATCCTACATATTTTTTAAATAAGTGTATGAATTGCTTTTGAGAATAACCAGATCGTTTGGCAATATTGTTAAGGTTAACCAAATCGGGGGCTGCCTGAATTTCACTTACAAAGTGTCTAATGATCTCTTCTGAAAAGGAAACATCTGTAAGGATAGACATTAGCCAGGAAGACGCATAACGGATCTTTGAATCGCCCGGGTTTATGTTCATTAACTCCTTTCGAAGCTGTAAAACACTGGCACCAAAAATTTCGGTGGCCGGCAGAACCTTATTATTTAGCTGATGCAGAGATTGGTTGATAAATGGATAGCTGAAGCCCGGTTTAAAGGTGATCACCATCATTTCAGAATCGAATCCACTGCTTATTGTGAGATAGCGGCTATGCATACCCGAAAACCAGGCGATCTCACATTGCTGCTTTTCCTTTAGGGTAACATTATCGTAAATAAACTTAGGTTCATCTCCGAAATCGATTATAAGATTTGTAGTACAATCAGGCAGGAAGCGATCCTTGTCATGCTCCGGTTTATAACCTTTGTAGTACACTATACCCTGTATATAAGTGTCTAAAGGTTTTTCGGGAATCTTGTTTATAAAATCCATATGTGTAATTAGAGAGCACTTGTAATAGACAAACGTTAGGATTGTTAATTTAAAACGTCTACCCTATCAGTAAATTTAATCATATTTTTGCTGGGTTAGCCGGAGCTTATGACCTTAATAAAAGTAATTATTCCTGTATTCAATGAGGCAGATTCTATTGGAAAAGTTATACAGGATATCCCCAATACGGTATCTGAAATTATTGTGGTTAACAATGGTTCCACAGATGCTACAGTAGAAGTTGCCACCAAAGCCGGGGTTACTGTGCTTTCTGAAGAACGCCGTGGATACGGTTATGCCTGTCTTAAAGGTATCGAATATCTATCTAAGAACCAGCAACCACC
Source organism: Pukyongia salina (assembly GCF_002966125.1). Classification (GTDB taxonomy): domain Bacteria; phylum Bacteroidota; class Bacteroidia; order Flavobacteriales; family Flavobacteriaceae; genus Pukyongia; species Pukyongia salina. Next base: position 1,668,511 of record NZ_CP027062.1, on the reverse strand, counting down.
GGATATCGTGGTCTTTCTGGATGGTGATTACAGTGACTATCCGGAACAACTAAATGTCATAGTTGCTCCCATCATTGAAGAGGATATCGACCTGGTGATAGGTGCGCGTGTAAAGGAACTAAGGGAAGATGGCTCTATGACGGGGCCGCAGATCTTTGGTAACTGGCTCGCCACTCGATTGATGCGATTGTTCTTTGGTTCCAGGTTTACAGACCTTGGCCCATTTCGCGCAATAAAATACCAGAAATTGATAGCGCTTTCCATGGAAGATAAAACCTATGGATGGACCGTTGAAATGCAGTTAAAGGCACTTAAACGAAAATACACTTATAAAGAGGTTGCGGTGAAATATAGAAACCGAATAGGTGTCTCTAAAGTTTCGGGAACCGTAAAAGGTGCTATCTTTGCAGGCGTTAAAATCTTAAGTTGGATCTTTAAATACAGCATTAAAAAATGATACTGGAAACAGTAGTAATGGTTATCTATTCTGTCGCCCTCATACTTATTTTCCTGTATGCGTTGGCGCAGCTCAATCTGCTGTTCAATTATTTACGTTCCAGACGCAGAAAAAAGGCGGTGTGTGAAAAATTCGACCTGAATAACCCGGAGGAAGTTCCCTACGTTACGATCCAACTACCTGTATATAATGAGTTCTATGTGATGGAACGCCTATTAAATAATATGGGTGAGATCGTTTATCCCAAAGATAAACTGGAGATACAAGTATTGGACGATTCTACAGACGAATCCTTCGAAAGAACCGCCCAACACATAAAAAAACTTCAACAAACAGGTCTCGATATAAAACATGTAACACGAGACGATAGGAAGGGCTATAAGGCGGGAGCACTAAAGGAAGGGCTAAAAACTGCCAAAGGGGAATATATCGCGATCTTTGATGCAGATTTTCTTCCGAAGAAAAACTGGTTACTCAACACAATCCCCTACTTTAAGGATAAAGAGATAGGGGTAGTTCAAACCCGTTGGGGCCATATAAACCGCGATTATTCGCTGCTTACAAGAGTTCAGGCATTTGCCCTGGATGCTCACTTTACCCTGGAGCAAGTGGGACGCAATAGTAAAGGGCATTTCATCAATTTTAACGGAACTGCTGGTGTATGGCGAAAGGAATGTATTCTAGACGCCGGTAACTGGGAAGGTGACACCTTAACCGAAGATCTTGATCTTAGTTACCGTGCACAACTAAAAGACTGGAAATTTAAATACCTCGAAGAAGTAGAAACACCGGCCGAATTACCCGTAGTAATTAGTGCCGCAAGATCTCAACAATTCAGGTGGAACAAAGGTGGAGCCGAGAATTTTCAGAAAATGGCGCTTCGTGTGTTAAAGAAGGACAATATTCCATTTAAAACTAAAGTACACAGTATCCTGCATTTACTTAACAGCACTATGTTCCTCAATATCCTTATAGTGGCTGTGTTAAGTATACCAATGCTGTATATAAAAAATGAATATGAGCATTTGAAGGTATACTTCTTTATCATGAGCTTTTTTGTGATAAGTACGCTTATCTTTTTCTTTTGTTACTGGTTCACTTATAAGATCATCTACGGAGGTGGCATTAAACAGTTTCTAAAATACACAGGGATGTTCTTCACTTTTTTCTCTATCGCTATGGGCTTTTCACTGCACAACAGTATCGCGGTTCTTGAAGGCCATCTTGGTAAGAAAAGTGAATTTATCCGTACGCCCAAATTCAATATAAACTCTCTAAAGGACAGCTGGAGGGGTAATAAATACCTAAAAAGCAAACTTAGTCCGAACGTGATCATAGAAGGTTTGCTTATGCTATATTTTGCCTTCGGAATGTACAGTGCTTTCGTTGTAGGGGATCAAGGGGGCGATTTCGGGCTATTTCCTTTTCATTTAATGCTTTTTGTTGGTTTTGGTTTTGTATTTTTCAAGAGTATAACCAGCAAAGTGTAGAGATCAACCATCCGTTTTACCATTGGAAAAATAACTATTGCAAGGCTCGAGTCCTAAGCTGGTTTTTTTTATTTGTTTTTCTACTGAACCCCATCGAGGACGTAAATGCACAGGATTCAGAATCGGTATCGACCAGCGATCAGATAGGGATCAGGCACGACAATGATTTCATCGTTTTAACTGATAGGTATTATTCCTTTGGCCTATATATAAATTACATCCACAAGCTAACCGAAGGCATCTTACCAAATACCTCCGAACATTTACAATTTAGCCTGGGAATCCAGGCATTTACACCCGACGATACCGCAACAGAGGAAATTAACCAGATGGATCGGCCCTACGCAGGATATCTTGGCCTCAACAACGGATGGTCTGCCGCCACCAATCATAGTTTTTACAATTTGCAGCTAGAACTGGGGATCACAGGAAAATCGTCGGGAGCTGGAGCACTTCAACGTTGGTACCACAATGCAGTCGTGATTTCGGACCCCCAAAGTTGGGTTGGAGAACTGTCCAATTCGTTTCACCTAAATCTCTATGCACGCTATGCGCGAGAATGGCAATTAGCTCCCAATCCCTTCAGCGTGCATATCGCGCTGCAGCCCTGGGCAGCCTATGGCAGCAAAGATCAATTCTTTCAACCCGAGGTAGCAGCTTATTTCGGACGAAGAAACACAATCAACTCCAGCATTGCATACGATCAACTAGGCAGTACCGAAAGGGAGATCTTTTTTGCGTTGCGATTTGGATATCGATTCGTGGGTTATAACGGACTTCTGGAAGGTAACAAATGGGGAGATGATTCGGTGTATTTGGTCGAACCAAATGCAGTGGTTTTACACCTGGGCTTCGATTTTAAACACCGTTATAAAAAGAACGATTACACGGTAGGTTATCGCTTTAATTCGGATGAAACTGAAGCTACCCAAACCCACCAATACATTATTCTTTCCTACGCTCGCAGTTTTTAAAAAATAACTATGAAGTACAATTAATTTCTTTTCCTATTTTTGATGTATGATCCGCCAACCAAAGGGACCTTTATTTTTATTGCTTTTATTCTTTTTTTTCTTTTCTGAACTTCCGGCTCAGGACAATTCAGAAACAAAAGTTGAAAATACTTTCTACAAACGGCAGATCGAGCTACATCACGATAACGACTTTTTACTCTTTACAGATTGGTTCTATACCACCGGATCATTTATTAACTATCGCACTCTCTTGAACGAACAGGAAGAGAATCGCGACCGAAGGCAGCTAACGATAGGGGTCTTACAAATTTTTTATACGCCTTCAAATATTACCGAAACAAACGTAAGATTATTCGACAGGCCTTATGCCGGATTTAGTGCTATTACAACTTCCCTGGCTCTTACCAACGAGAGGCGATTACTGGATTTTACACTACAAATGGGCGCTTCTGGTTCCATTTCGGGGGCCGAAGGGTTTCAGAGTTGGTTTCACTCAAGTAACGAATCTGCCGAGGCTAGCTGGATAGGACAAATAGAAGACGCGATACATATCAATCTTTACGCCCGTTATATAAGGGACTGGAAATTATTAGACGACAAGTTTGGCGTACACATGGCCTGGACACCAACAGTTGCTCTCGGCACCAGAGACATGTTTATAGAGAACCAGGCTGCGTTCTTTTTTGGAAGACGTGCCGATATACACCGTACCATGGCCTATCACCAGATAGGCAACATTCAACCCGAATTTTTCTTTTCTCTGAAGTTTGCCTACCGATACGTGATCTATGATGCCTTACTCGAGGGTTTTATCACAGGAGATAGCTCCATTTTTACCGTAGATCCGGTGGATCATTTCTTTACCTACGGTTTCGAAGGGTATTATCGAAAAAAAAGAATGGAATACAAAGCAGGCTACAACTATGCCTCACCCAGGGTAGGAACTACATTGTTGCATACCTGGATAACATTATCTATTGCCAGAAACTTCTAGAAAGTTACGCTAACTTCCATGAGCTTCCCGTCGCGCTCTACAGTAACTACGGCAGTCTGCCCAGGCTCGAATTTGGAAAGGGATTTCATATAGCTCATCATGTCGGTAACATCGTGTTCGCCCATTTTCTTTACTATATCTCCCTTCTGAAGTCCTGCCTTTACAGCCGGTCGATCCTCACTCACCCCATCGATCCGCATACCTTCTCCGGTATAGAGATAATCCGGAACAACACCAAGGGTAACTTTAAAACTGGGAACATCTTCGCTTTCATTCTTTGTCTTTCTGAAAGCCAGCTTTTCATTATCATCCAGATCTGTAATGATATTGAGTATATAATTAGCGATGGTTTCCATCCCGGTATAATTTAATTTATCGGCATCATCTGTGGGTTTGTGATAGTCGCCATGTTGCCCTGTAAAGAAATGTAATACGGGTATATCCATGATATAAAAGGAAGTATGGTCGCTAGGGCCAATACCACTCTCGTGTTCGGCGATATTAAGTCCTGCGTCATTATTGGCAAAAAGCGTTTGTTTCCATACCGGTGAAGTTCCAACACCATGTACGGCAAGTGTGTTTTCTTCATTAAGCCGACCCACCATATCCATATTGATCATATACGTTACCTGTGCCAGGTCTACAGTAGGGTTCTTCACAAAATAATTAGACCCCAGTAAACCCATTTCTTCGCCCGAGAATGCGATAAAGAGATAGTTATTGTTGGTATTCTTCTCACGGAGATCTCTGGCCAGTTTTAACATTACTGCGACCCCGCTCGCATTGTCGTCTGCTCCATTATGAATAGCATCTCCGCCACGGTGAAGGGATCCCTGGCCACCCATCCCAAGATGGTCGTAGTGAGCTCCAATGACCACAGTAGTTTCTGCATTGTTATCTATGTACCCAATTACATTCCTGCCGGTAAGTGTTCCGGTACCGCTGCCTTCAACAACTTCTGCTTGTTCATGAGGATTTAGGGTAGGTTTAAAGGTAAACTCCTGAATATACCCATCGGTTCCTTTGGCTTCGAGGCCAAGGTGCTTAAAACGGTCTGCCAGGTATGAGGCAGCCAGCATTTCGTAAGATGTTCCTGTTTCCCTGCCCATCAAGCTATCAGCAGCCAGGTAAGCCACATCTTCCTGCATGCTAACCATTTGTTTGGCATCTTGCTTACAGGAAAATGCAATAAGCATAAGAAATAGAATGAGAATTGAGCGCATATCGTTATTTTTGCACAAAAATAATCTAAATATGAAATACCTATTGCCACTTTTGTTACTTTCTACACTTATTTCATGTAAAAACAGTTCGGAAAAAGAATCTATAGATAAAATAAATTCAGAAGAAATAAAGACTACGGCAAGTGATAGCCTCATTTATCCCGAAGAAACTCATTTCAAATCCATACGCCAGATCACCTTTGGCGGGGATAATGCTGAAGCTTACTGGAGCTTCGACGATAAGCAAATGGTATTTCAGTCCAATAATCCAGACTGGGGCCTGGAATGTGACCAGATGTTTCTCATGGACATCACCGATTCCTTCATGGACCAAAAACCACCAATGATCAGTACGGGGATGGGACGAACCACCTGTGCGTATTTCCTTCCTGATAACAAACATATTGTCTATGCATCCACTCACCTGGCCGATGAGAATTGCCCGGAAGTACCACTGCGTAAGAACGGTAAATACGTGTGGCCCGTTTACGATTCGTTCGACATTTTTGTTGCGGACCTGGAAGGTAATATTACCGCACAGCTTACCAACGAGCCTGGATACGACGCCGAAGCCACTGTTTCCCCTCAAGGTGATAAGATCGTTTTTACCTCCACTCGTTCCGGCGACCTGGAATTATACACTATGAATATAGACGGTACCGATGTGAAACAAATCACAGACGAACTGGGATACGATGGTGGCGCATTCTTTTCTCCTGATGGAAAAAAATTGATCTTCCGTGCTTCAAGACCTAAAACAAAAGAAGAGATCAAGGAATATAAAGATCTGCTTGCCCAGGGGCTGGTACAACCCACCGAAATGGAGCTCTTTATTTGTAATGCAGACGGTAGCGACCTGAGACAACTTACAAACCTGGGGAACGCAAACTGGAGTCCGTTCTTTCATCCCAGCGGTGAAAAGATCTTGTTCTCGAGCAATTTTGAGGCCGAAAAAGGATTTCCGTTTAACCTATACCTAATAGATTTGGATGGGAAAAACCTGGAACGGGTAACGCATGGCGAGACCTTCGACGCCTTTCCTGTATTTTCTAATGACGGGAGATACCTGGCTTTTTCCTCCAACCGAAATAACGGAGGCACCCGTGACACCAATCTGTTCATTGCCGAATGGCAGGACTAAAACATGTTTTCGTATATAAAGAATTATCGTATTCCCCTGGTTATTGCGCTGCTATGCGCAATTTTCTACGGTAGTTTTGCATACGATCTGCTGCGAAGTGATTTTATAAAACTCATATCACTTTACACAGCTCTCTTTGTATTCACATATTACCTCATAAAGATATTTGGCTGGAATTTCTGGCTTTTAGCGGGAATGGGGATTGTTTTCAGACTCCTGTTTCTCCCGGCAATCCCAAATCTATCCCAGGATTTCTATCGCTTTCTGTGGGACGGTCAGTTGATAAGTCAGGCCGTGAATCCCTACATCTTTACACCCGAGATGTTCATATCCAATCCGACTAATTTCCCCGGTGTCGAGATCGCCACGGCGACCGAACTTTATGCCGGCATGGGTCAATTGAACGGTAGTCATTTTAGCAACTACCCACCTGTAAATCAGCTGTTTTTTGCCATTGCCGGATTCTTTACCGGTAAAAGTATTATGGCTTCGGTAATTGTTTTACGCCTCATCATCATCCTGGCGGATATCGGGATCTTGTATTTTGGAAAGAAATTGCTCGAGCACTTCAAGTTGCCTATACATAGAATTTTCTGGTTTTTTCTCAATCCGTTTATCATCATTGAGCTTTGTGGCAACCTTCATTTTGAAGGCGTTATGTTATTCTTTCTCATCTGGTCCCTGTACCTCCTAATCCATAAAAAATGGTTGTTTTCTGCGGTTTTACTCGGATTGTCAATTTCGGTAAAACTCATTCCGTTAATTTTCCTTCCACTTTACTATCAATATTTTGTAGATAAGGGTTTGTTCGGCACAGGTTTCTGGAAACTAAAAAAGTTCTACTGGATGGTATTGGCCACTGTGATTGTGAGTTTCCTCCCTTTTTATTCTTCTGAATTTGCCAGAAATTTCCTGAAGACGATCTCCCTGTGGTTTCAGGATTTCGAATTCAACGCGAGCGTATTCTATGTAATAAGATGGATTGGTTTTCAGGTGAACGGCTGGGACCCTATCCAAACGGTTGGGAAGATCCTACCGCTTATTGTCATCGCCTTTGTTCTAAGTATTAGTTTCTTCAGAAGAAATAAGACCGGCAAGCAACTATTTACCGGAATGTTATTTGCGATCTCTTTTTATTTCCTGCTTTCAACCACTGTACATCCGTGGTATGTTGCCACACCTTTATTGTTGTGCCTGTTCACCAAATACCGCTTTCCCATCCTATGGAGTGGCCTGGTATTTTTAAGTTACTCGGCATATAGAGCAGAGGGCTATTCGGAAAATATGTGGCTGGTAGCAACAGAATATATCCTGTTGCTAAGTTTCGCGATCTGGGAGATCACCAGATCGTTTCAAACCCGGCTATCGGCTACTTAAGATTTAAATACGTCTGCCGCTTCTTTAAAACACTTGAATTCGATTATATACCCGTTGGGATCCTGCACAAAGAACGATTTATGCTCCCCTGTCTTTCCATCGAGAAACATTGTTTCGGGGATGTGAAAATTGCCATCTTTTTTAATTCTGTTATGCATTTTCTTCCAGAGGTCACCAGACAGGATCACTCCAAAATGAAATGAAGGCAACACGGTATTCCCAAAGCTGTACTTCGGATAATCGAATTTATACTTTCCAACTTTTGCGAAGGTGATCTGATTTCCGAAGAGATCTACATCTATCCAGTTTTGAGCACTTCTACCAATCTCGGCACCGAGAATGGTTTTATAGAACTTTCTAGTCGCCTCTACGTGCAGACAAGGAAGTGAAAGGTGAAAATTTTGTTGCATGATGAATCGTTATTTAGTCTGAACATGTTGAAATTAAAATATTTTACCCACGAAAAGATCAATTATCTCAACAAAAATGAGAATAATAATGATCCATTCCAGGGTACTACTTTCTTTATGATCCCATATATCCTTAAATAATTGCAGATTCTCTTTAATAATATCTATACGGTCCTGTACATAGCGATAACGGTTCTTCAGGTCGAAGGTATGTTTAAGTTTCTTATCCAGAACCGCGAGTTTTTCGTCCTCCCAGGTACTTTCGGGAGCATCGAAAATGTATAGATTCTCATATATACCATTCTTCAACCTTAGATTCTTACCAATTAATCGCTTTAATTTAGATTTGGAGATATTCAAGGTCCCTTTTTTTTCCAGATAGGAAGTGTGAATACTGGCTTCTTCCAATAAAGCCCCTGTTACTTCTGCATAACGGTCTAAGGCTACACTTTGTGAGGTGTGCAGCATCACCAGACGAACCATCTCCTGATCCAGATACGGAAGGGTTACACTATTAAACGAAACGTCGAATCCATCCTTTTTTACAAAAACCAGGAAATCTTCAGACAGGGAACTGCGTACTTCCCCGTTGGAAAAAGGTTTTATACGCTCTATATGTTTAAGAATGGATCCGTTGTTCACATTGAAAAAACAGACAATCCCAAACTGAAAGATATAGAGATATTGTTTCTCGTCCAGTTTATAGAATAGTTCATCACTGTCATTAAAAATGAGTTCGTGCTTTAAACTATCTTTGGTAGCCCGGATATTGATACGACGGGCGATCTGAATTGACCTAACAGGATACATCAGTCGTCAAATTCATCTGCGGTCTCTTCGAAAACCTCATCCTCATTATCATCCTCGTAGTCGTCGTTCTGATCGTCTTCATAATCTTCCATGGCAACCACCAGGCGCTTACTCACCTTTACGAGGTAGATGGTATCGTCTGTCCTCACTTCAACACATTCCACAACTTCGTTCTGTGCATTCCGGAAAACGATAATGTCCTTTGGGTCGTATCCAGATGGATATTTTTCCACCAGCAGGTCCAGGATCGCGTCGGTAAGTTTCGAATAATCAACTATAATTCTTTTCATTTCCTTACATATTTAATAAGTATGCAAATATTAGCGGGGCAACGATAGTCGCATCACTCTCAATAATAAATTTTGGCGTATCAATACCTAGTTTTCCCCAAGTGATCTTCTCATTGGGCACGGCTCCCGAATAACTTCCATAACTGGTTGTCGAATCGGATATCTGGCAGAAATAACTCCAGAAAGGGGTATCTGTCCGATCGAGATCCTGGTATAGCATTGGAACCACACAGATAGGAAAATCGCCCGCAATTCCTCCACCGATTTGAAAAAATCCGATACCGTTATTAGAATTATCCGAATACCAATCTGCTAAGAAAGCCATATACTCAATCCCCGATTTCATGGTACTTGCCTTCAGTTCACCCTTAATCACATAGCTCGCAAAGATGTTCCCCATGGTACTGTCTTCCCAACCCGGCACTACCATTGGCAGGTTCTTCTCTGCTGCTGCGTACATCCAAGAATCTTTCAGGTCGATCTCGTAATATTCCTCAAGGACACCACTCAAAAGCATTTTATACATGAATTCGTGAGGAAAATAACGTTCGCCTTTAGCTTCGGCGTCCTTCCATATTTTTACTATATGTTGCTGAAGCCTTCTGAAGGCCTCCTCCTCCGGGATACAGGTGTCTGTAACCCGGTTGAGTCCTTTCTCCAGGAGATCCCATTCCTGTTGTGGAGTGAGGTCTCTGTATTCGGGGATGCGCTTATAGTGAGAATGAGCAACAAGATTCATAATGTCCTCCTCCAGATTCGCTCCGGTACAGGAAATGATCTGTACTTTATCCTGACGGATTATCTCCGCAAAGATCTTCCCCAGTTCTGCTGTACTCATGGCTCCGGCAAGGGAAACCAACATTTTGGATCCTTTTGAAAGCTGCTTCTCATACCCTTTGGCCGCATCAACAACAGCCGCAGCGTTGAAATGGAGATAATAATGCTCCATAAATTGAGAAATACTTCCTTTTGAATTAGTCATGGTCTATCTGGAATTTTTGAAGTGAACTTTTCTCCTGCTTGAAATTGCTTTCAAACTCATCCTCAGATTCGTCCAACTCGAATTTATAGCTCAACATTTTGTAGTATAGTTTAGCGGCCAGAAAATCTGACGATTTATCGTATTTTTTCGGACAAAGTTCTACGATATCAAAACCTACTACGTTTCGCTCGCTAAAAACCTTTCTTAAGAATTCCAGGGTTTCGTACCACAGCATTCCACCCGGTTCCGGTGTTCCGGTAGCCGGCATGATAGATGGGTCCAAAGCATCCAGGTCGAAGGTGATGAAAACGTTTTCTCCCAAAGCATCAAGGGCATTGTCCATCCAGTATTCGTCACTGGCCATTTCATGAGCAAAAAAGGTCTTTTCGTCATCCATGTAGTCTGCTTCCGATATGTCCATAGAACGAATTCCTACTTGAACAAGATTGGTAGTTTGGCTCGCCTCATGAACGGCACAGGCATGGTTGTACGCAGAACCTTCGTATGATTTCCTAAGATCTGCATGTGCGTCTATGTGTAGTACTGATAGATCTTCGAAACAATCGTTGAAGGCGCGAATAGTTCCTATAGAGATGCTGTGTTCTCCGCCAAAGATGGTGACAAATTTATTACGTAAAATGTAGTCTTTGGTTCGTTTATAAACCGCTGTTACCATGGCTTCAGCCGAGCTGCTTTCAAGGATGGGTTCAGCAAGGAAAATACCGTGTTTATACACCTCTGTTTCGGTTTCAATGTCATAGAGCTCCATATTTTCTGAAGCGTGTAAAAAGGCCTCGGGGCCTTTATCGGCACCTTTTTGCCAGGTACTGGTTCCATCAAAAGGAACCGGGATCAATACGATCTTCGAATTTTCGGAAGTCGCATACTGTGCGGGTATTCCCGCATAGGTTTTAATAGACATGTAGTTAAAATTTAGATAATTGATGTATAGGCACTTCTGCTTCTTCCGAGCTATCAACCTCAAGAGGTTTATACCCTAAAATAGACAGCAAATGTTCACTGGTTTGTTGTTCGGCAAATACGGTAGAGATAATCTCTCCATCGGCATCCCGATCTATAAGAATATGTTTAGGGGTAGGGATCAAACAGTGTTGTAATCCTCCAAAACCACCTATGGTCTCCTGATATGCCCCTGTGTGGAAAAACCCAATATACAGAGGTTTCTCCTTCTTAAATTTTGGCAAGTAAATGGCATTCAGGTTTTGTTCACTGTTGTAATAATCGTCGCTATCGCAGGTTAAACCACCTAAGAGCACTCTTTCGTATTCATCGTGCCAGCGATTAACAGCCAGCATGATAAAACGTTTATTGATAGCCCAGGTATCTGGCAGGGTGGTTATAAATGACGAATTGATCATGTTCCATTTTTCCCTGTCATTCTGTTGTTTCTGATGCAATACTTCGTAAATGGCACCACCACTCTCTCCTACTGTAAAACTTCCAAATTCGGTGAAAATGTGCGGAACCGGAACTTCGGCTTCTGCGCATGCCAGACCTATCTGATTAATGATCTCGTCTACCATGTATTCGTAGTCATAGTCGAAAGTGAGCGAATTCTTAATAGGGAATCCCCCACCAATATTGAGGCTGTCCAGGCTTGGGCATATTTTCTTCAACTTCACGTAAACCTTCAGGCACTTCAGTAATTCATTCCAGTAATACGCGTTATCCTTAATCCCGGTATTGATGAAAAAGTGAAGCATTTTCAGGTTCACCCGCTCGTTGGTTTTAATTTGCTCTTCGTAAAAGGGGACTATATTCTTATAGCCTATTCCCAGGCGAGAAGTGTAGAACTCGAATTTGGGTTCTTCTTCCGATGCAATTCTAATCCCGATATTAAAATCTCCCTGAATTTCTTCCGAAAGTAACTCTACCTCGTCGTAGTTATCGATGATAGGTAGGCAGTTTAGATGTCCGTTATTAATGAGTCTGGCGATGTTGGTTACATATTGCGCTCTTTTAAAACCATTGCAAAGCACGAAGGTGTCGTTGGTTATTTTGCCATCTTTTTTCAAGCGTTCCACTATGTCTATATCGAAAGCCGAGGAAGTCTCGATATGTATGTCGTTCTCCAAAGCCTTTTCAAGCACATGCTTAAAATGCGAACTTTTTGTGCAATAACTATAATTATACTTACCCTTATAGTTGTGCTTTTCCATAGCGGTTTTAAACCATGTTTTCGACCGTTGGATATTTTCCGAAATTTTCGGCAGATAAGTAAATTTAAGAGGAGCCCCGTATTTTTCGACAAGATCCATTAGGTTCACATCGTGGAAATTAAGTTGGGACCCGTCAAGAGAGAACTCGTTCTGTGGGAAATCGTAGGTTTGATCTATTAGATCTATGTATTTAGTATTCATTGTAATTTTTAAATTGAAAGTTTGATAGTAATGCCGGTTCGGGCACTTTACGCGCAATCAATGAATACTATACACGAATAGGTAAGGGCGAAGATACTGATGCGGAAATGATCAGATGCCAGTTGTATGATATATCTTCGGAAGCTAGCTTTAAATTTCGGCGGATTACCTGGAATCCTGTTTTTGAATATAACTTCCTATTTTTCAAAAACCCGAACTTAAAAACATATTTCAATTTGTTCAGCTAAATCGGGTGCAAATGAAATAAAAAAAATTGAATTACAAGTTAATTCCTTATTAATTTTATAACATCCTGAAAAGTTCTGTTTCCGCCTGCGTTAATAGCTTCCATCTGCCTCTGGGAAGATCCTTTTTTGTGAGGTGAGCGATGGTAACACAATCTACTTTGATCACATCATAGCCCAAATGGGAGAAAATATCGCGAATCACGCTATTTCCCATATGTTTTAAGCGTAGACCAACCTCTTTTTTAGGGGAATTGTCTACATAGCTCACTTCTTCTACCATGATCTCTTTCCCATCGATCTTTAGTCCTTCTTTTATCTTCTGAAGATCTGCGGCCTTCAGGTTTTTATCCAGCTCTATGTGAAATAATCGATCCATCCCTTTAGAGTGAAGCTTTTTCACCAGGGCGTCGTCGTTGGTAAAAAGCAACAATCCTGTAGCATTTCTCCCTAATCTTCCTACCGGTTTTACTCTGGCTGAAGTTGCATTAGAGATCAGGTCCATTACTGTAAGGCCTTTAGATTCGCTGGTGGTAGTTGCAACTCCCTTTGGTTTATTTAGAAGCACATAGGTATTTGGTTCGGGGTTGATACGGCGGCCATCAAAGCGTACATCATCCTCCAGCTTCACTTTGTATCCCATTTCGTTAATGATCTTGCCATTAACCGTCACCAGTCCTGTTGCGATATAGGTGTCTGCTTCTCTTCTTGAACATATCCCACTATTGGCGATATATTTATTGAGTCTAATCCCATCGGCAGGATTTGCCGATTGTTTTTTACCCGCCTTATTAGTTGTAGTTCGCCGGTTATCTTTCTTAAATGGAGGTTTTTTGCCTTTGGCACCCTGGCCACTGCGTTTATTCTCTCTTCCTGCAGTAGATTTTCCTGCTCCTCTGTTCCCTTGTTTACTCATATTAATTTTGCTGATCTGCCAGCCTTTAAATTTTCGGCAAAGATATACAAAGCCATTGGTTTTCAGTGATAAAAGTTAAATTCAATATTTGTTCAATTTTTGAAGAATACTTTATATTTCATCAACCACGGATCCCTCAAAAGTGCTTGGATAACTTCTTTTCAGAATAAAGATAAAACCCAACTATCTGCTTGTGACTAGTTGTACTTCAGGTTAGAATATTCTATTGAGCAGGACATTCACATCTATCAATACGATACTAAACACACCCACCACGATTACCAGTTTCAATATGGTATGCAGTAATATATAGTGTAGTTTTTTTGCTGAAATCCATAAAAAGACAAGGAATAGTATTAATCCGGGTATACTGGCGTAAAAGTAAAGTACCATATAACCTATATCAAATTTTGTGAGTAGGAAATATACCGGGATCAATGTTAGTGCGGCAAGCAAGGTAAGCATTCGTTTAGAAGTTCGTTCTCCATAAACCACCGGGATGGTGCGGTAATTTTGCGCGAAATCACCCTTGATGTTTTCCAGGTCTTTTACAAGCTCCCTCATGGAGATCACCAGGAAAAGAAAGGTTGCATGCACAAAGATCACCAGATCGAAATTCTTGTAGTAAATAAACACGGCAAAAAATGGTATCACCGCCAGGATGGCTGCTGTGATATTTCCAATAAAGGGGTATTTTTTAAGTCGGTGCGAATAATACCAGATAGCAAAAATATAGAGACTAAAGAACATAACAGCCCTAAAGGAAACGTAGCTGGCAAAGATCACCGATATGAAATTGAGAACGAAATAGGTTGTGAGTTTGGTACGCTGACTCACAAGCCTGTCCAGCATGGTCTTGTGCGGTCTGTTGATTAGATCCTTCTCCCTGTCGTAAAAACTGTTTATGATATAACCTCCGGCGATAGCAGCGGCAGATGCCAGTACAAGCATAAGCAGGTTAGGATCGAACAATACTTTTCGTAAGGGCAGGTTTGGTGCGAGGATATAAATGGAGGTAAGGTATTGTGCAAGGATTATAATAAGAATATTATACCCCCTAATCACAGAAATCAAGCTGAAAGATTTTAAAAGAAAATGTTTCTGCCTTCTGCTTAACATACCATATGTGGATGAAAATTATTTCAGAAATTATAAACCACTTCCAGTTTATAATCCTTTAGAGCTTCTTTGGCCCGGGCAAGATCCTCGGTGAATCCCAGCATATATCCTCCCCCGCCAGAACCACATAATTTGAGGTAGTAGGCGTTAGAGTCTATTCCCTTCTTCCATAGCTTATGGAATTCTTTTGGGATCATGGGTTTGAAATTCTCCAAAACTACTTTAGAAAGTTGCTTGATATTCCCAAAGAGTGATTTCACATCGCCATTAAGGAAATCCTCCACACAGGCATCTGTGTGCTTTACAAACTGATTTTTCAACATCTTTCGGAAACCTTCCTGTTTCATGTTCTCCATAAAGATCTGCACCATAGGTGCCGTCTCTCCTGTACTACCACTATCCAGTAAGAACACCGCCCCTTTCCCCGATTCGGTTTGAGATGGGATCCCGGCCGGTTCGATATTATCTTTCGAATTAATGAGAATGGGTAAGCTTAAATAACTGTTCAATGGATCGAGGCCGGAAGATTTACCATGGAAGAAAGATTCCATTTCGGCAAAAATACCCTTCAGTTGTAACAATTTATCTCTTGTAAGGTTTTCTAAGACCGTAATTTTATCATTGGCGTACTTATCGTAAATAGCTGCTACAAGCGCACCACTACTACCAACTCCATAACCCTGCGGGATGCTGGAATCGAAATACAATCCTTGCTCAATATCTTGTTTTAATCGGTCGAGGTCGAAAGAAACCAACCCAGGTTCTCTTTGCTGCAAGTCTTCAAGATACTTCAGAAAGCGTTTTAGATTCTCGTTGCTTTTATGAGTTGAAGGGGTTTTGTGCGCATCTATTTTCAGGGCACCGTTATAAAAGTTATAAGGGATAGAAAGCCCTTTGGAATCTTTTATAATACCATATTCCCCGAATAGAAGAATTTTTGAATAAAACAGGGGACCACGCATAAATTGTGTACGTTTTCAGTAGTAAAGGTACATTTTTTACCTTTAAATCTAATTGTTCATCGCAAAGATATACTTTCCAGCTAGGAAATTTCAGAAAATATACTTAAAAATAGTCACTATCAACAGTCTGGCATTAAACCCATTGCAAGAGAAAAACCTTTATTAGTGACCTTGCCTTATCACACCTGAGATGCCCCCAGACCAACCCGATCTTCAATAAAAGATCCATTTTTACAAAACTTAGCCAGTTCGCTCTTAATAAAAGGAACTACGATCGAACTTTCGTTCTCCGGATATAAAACATGCACATTCGCCCCCGCATCCAGCGTAAAGCAAAGGTGAGAACCGTTTTCTTTGCGGAATTGCCAGATACGATTAATAATCTCCAGTGTATTGGGTTTCATAAGGATGTAGTAAGGCACTGAGGTCATCATCATGCCATGTAGCTGAAGAGCTTCAGATTCTACCAATTCGATAAAACTCTTTAGATCTCCCGATTTAAATATATTCACTAATTTCTTCAGGTTGAGATTCGCGGTTCCAAAACGATCTTCCGCATAGGGATGATCCCGCATTAAACCATGACCTGCCGTACTACTCACTTGTTTCTCGCCTTTATCCACTAATAAAATAGTATCCTGGTAGTTGGAGAAATTTGGATGAATATCGTAAGGATATTTCGTTCCGAACAGATCGTTACTCCCCTCGATCTGCGGGTGTTCTCCCCACACAATAAGCGGGCCTTCCACACTTCGGCAGGCACTCCCCGAACCCAGACGTGCAAGGAAAGAGGCTTTTTGCTTAAACTCCGTTTCCGAGATCTGCTCCCCCAATAGCTCTTTCTCCACACTCATTAAACACAATGCTAGCGCACTCATCCCACTGGCAGAAGAGGCAATACCACTGCTATGTGGAAAGGAATTTGAGGTTTCTATTCGAAAAGCGTAGTTCTTAAGAAATGGCATATAGGCTTCAATTCGTTCGAAGAACTGAATAATCTTAGGTTCGAACCCCGTTTCTCTTTCTCCGTCAAGGTAGACTTCAAACTCAAAACCCTCTGTAGATTTTATGTTATATGAAAGTTTAGTTGTAGTATGGCAATTAGACAGGGTAAAACTCACCGACGCATTACAGGGTAACTGATGCTCGAATTTTCCCCAGTATTTAACCAGAGCAATGTTGCTGGGAGATTTCCAGGTTACGCTACCTTCAGGGAACTGATTTGAATATTTCTTCGGAAGGAACTGAGCTTCTGGCATGTATAGAATTTTTCAGCACAAAGATAGCGAAAACCCCTTCGGTTGGAAAGCAAGATATTTCAGAAGCAATAAAATTGATACCCCTCCTACGAATATCTAATTTCTATGATCTAATCTATCATTCACCGCCGTATTCAAAACAAAAAGCCCTTTTTCAAGGGCTTCTTTCTATTTAATTACGAATCGTTTTGTGGTACGCCTGTTGCCTATAGTAATTTCTATAAGATATAAGCCGGAATCAAGGCGTGAAACATCGAGGGTATTTTCTCCACTTTCCACAATTCCTGCAACAAGGCTTCTTCCCTGTAGATCGAATACTTTAAATTTAAGTTCCTCTGGTAATTCGTTATAGACATGGAGCAATTCTGAAGTGATAGTAGGATAGATTTTCACTGCAAATTGTAATTCGTTCTCTTCGAAACCAAGAAGTGCTTCTCTTTCTGCCGGATTTCCAAGCAGATAGAGGGCGTTATTCCCATTATTCGTGTTTTTCTTATACTCGTATACCCTTATCGCATAGCGTTTAGTGTTATCCAGTCCGGTAACTGTAACTGCTGTACCGGTTCCGTTATACATCACATAGGTACCATCACCCAGGTCATCACCACTGCCAAATGCTGCATTGGCATTATAATCTGTTCCATCAAGTGGGTAAGCACTAAAATTATAGGGATCTGTATTATTGGTTATATCCTTCATAACCACTAGACGGGAAGTACCATTTCCGTTGGTCCAGTTTAGATCCATTGTGGAAATACCATCGCCTTGTGCAAGTAAGTTACTGGCATTAACAGTAGGAGCGTCTAAAAGATCGAATGTTGGAAACCCCGATGCCCCCGAAATACAATTCCATCCCAATCCATCCAATGCCGCCCAAAAAGCGGGTGCTGTTCCATCAACGATTCTCTTATTTAACAAGATCGCCCAGGTATAACCACTATTAGATCTTACCCAATAGGTAGCGGTACCATCTACGGCTCCGGAATGCCACCAATTATTACCGGCATTCACTGCCCATCCTTTTGCGTAGTTCGCATTATTTACAGAAGGAGTCACCATATTGGTTATGGTAGCGGGCAAAAGTATATCGGGTTTGGTATTGAAGCCGTCCACAGCCACGAGTAGTCTTACCAAATCGCGGGCAGTCGCTATCCAACCTCCGTGACCATCCATGGCGTCTATTGCAAATCCTCCGTACTGCCAGGGAACCAGGTTACCGCTTCCATAAAGATCCAGGGTTGTGAATCCGTTTCCTGTATATTCGCCTTCACGTTCGCGTTTGTCCTCAAGTAAATTCTCTCCAATATACATATCGTAAATCCCCAGTGGATGCAGAATCTCGTCCTGCATATAGGCTTCATAAGATTTACCCGAAACTTCTTCAATGATCTCGCTAAGGATTAGATAACCCATATTGGAGTATGCATAGGCCGTTCCCGGGGTGAAGTTCAGATTCTTTTCTAATAGATAATTAATAAGGAATTCTTCTTTCACAGGGTTAGGTTGTCCCTGAGTTTGTGTAACATGTAAGGGAACCGCAATAGGATCACATCCTGAAAAGAACCAGGGATATGGAGATGTAGGGTTTGGGAAACAATCTACACTACTATCCCATCCTGCACTGTGTTCCAGGAGGTGTTGAACGGTTATGTCGTAAACGCGGTTATCGATGATCGAACTTCCCGAAAAATACCAGTGATTCTCTAAAAGTCCTCCCGGGCCAAACACCTTATCGCCAAGTGCGATATCGCCATCTTCTATCATCTTCATTATTCCAATACTGGTTATGGGTTTCGATACACTTGCTACCCTGAACATATGATAAGGCTGCGTGGGTTGAGTCGCTGAGATATCTGCATTTCCGAAGGACCTCATGTATTTTAACTCTCCATCTTTTGCGAGTGCAAAAGTTAAGCCGGGTATATTATAAGTGGCCATTAAATTTTGAACCTGAGTATCGCAACTACTCATCTGTGGGACGGGTATTCCGTTTTGAGCAATGCTGCAGACTCCAAGTAGTAATGCCGATACAAATGATAATAGTCGTTTCATAATGTAAAAGAATTAAGGTTAGTATTATTACATCGAAGCAAAACAAAATTGTCATCACTTTAAAAATTATTGAATCCAATGATGACAAAATAATCTTAATACGATGTGAGTGTGAAAGGCGCTGCTTTATAGATTTCAGTAAAGTTACGATTGAAAAAAAATTGTATCTTTTCCCTATCTACGTACGATGGGGAACACTAATCAAATAACGGCGCAATTGCATATGGCAGAGGCTGTAAAGAACAATGATGAATTAGTTCTGAAACAGTTATACCAGGAATGTTATGGTAAAATTGAAGTACATATTTTGAAGAATAACGGAACCAAACCCCAGGCAAAGGACACCTACCAGGAGGCTTTTATCGCGACCTGGCAAAACGTGAAAAGTGGAAAATTCGTACCTACTAACGAAACTGCTTTACAAGGGTATTTGTACAGGATCGCGAAAAACAAATGGACGGATTATTTGAGATCTTCTCAATTTAAGAAGACCTCATCCATAGGAGAGGGATACGAAATTCCGGACGAGTTCGACGAAACGTCTACCGATAATATTGAGCAACTCAACAATGCGATGGAAGCATTTCGGCAGTTAGGGAATGAATGCAAACAACTGCTTACTCATTTCTATTTTGAGAAAAAGTCGCTGCGGGAAATTGCGATGGCCTTCGAAATTGGTGAAGCCTCTGCGCGCAATAAAAAATATCGTTGTATCAATAAATTAAGAGAATTAGCAAAGACCCCAATTTTTAAAAATGAATAATTCAGAAAACATATCACAGGAACGTTTTGAGCGTATTGAGCAATACCTGGAAGGGAAAATGAGCGTAGATGAAAGATCCCGATTCGAATCTGAACTGACCACAGATCCACAACTTGCCGCACAGCTGGAGGAGCTGCGAGTGTTAATTCTGGGTGTGGAAACAGCTGTTCTTAAAGATAAAATGGAGGCATTTCACGCAGATCTCACTCCGGTAAGAGACATCGCTTCTGGTGGCGGAAACCGAAGTACCGTAATCTGGCGATGGTCAATAGCCGCCATCCTCATAGTGGCATTTGGCCTGTTCTGGATGCTAAAAAGCGATAACGATTACGAAAAGCTCTACGCCAAACATTTTAGTCCGGATCCCGGCCTACCCACTATCATGAGCTCCACAGCCAATTACGAGTTTTATGAGGGCATGGTAAATTATAAACAAGGCGATTACAAAACTGCTCTTAGCAAGTGGGAAACTATAAGGGATGATGCCATGGGCATGGACACTTTACATTATTTCCGGGGTGTTGCTTATCTGGCAAAAGGCGATCCCGATAACTCTATTAAATATCTGCAACCTCTATGGAATATGGAGGACAATAGTTTTTCCGCTGAAACGGCTCATTATCTGGGTCTGGCTTATTTAAAAATTGGCGATATTGAAGAAGCCATAAATTATCTTACCTTTAGTAAAGAAGAAAGTGCGAAGGAGATACTTTCTGAAATCAAAGACTAACTAACTTTTCATGAAACCAATACCCGGCAAGTATTTTGGGGTTTTGCTACTGCTGTGTATTTTCGGAATATTTGAATTGCATTCGCAATCCGAAAGAAATACCTGGCAGCAGACTGTTGATGCCTACATTGATGCCAATCAGCCAAAAAAGGCAGATTCGGTTCTGCAAAAACAGCGGGAGATCTTCCTTCAGGCAGGGCAACTGGATTCCCTACATCAATTTCCTGGAAAAATTGGGCGTATTGCCAAATTGCAGCATGACGCCAAAACCGCAGCCGCCAAAGCTGAAGCCTTTATTAGTTATCTGAAAACCAAAACCAATAATCCCCGCACCCTCAGCAAAGCGTACCTGGACATAGACAACCTGTATGTATTCCTTGTAGACGATCAAAACGCCCTGAAATCGTCTCTTACTGCCCTGCAGTATGCTAACACCATTCCGGATGTAACTCAGGAAGAACTGGGTAAGATCAACTACGCCATAGGTGGTAATTACTATGCCCTCTACGACCTTGCCAATGCGTTGAAATATTTTAAGGCTTCTGCTTCAGCCTATGAACGATCGGCGGCTGTGAAGAAGGATATTTTGGCAGATGCATACAATGGAGTAGCCGTTTCCATGTGGACCCTGAATAAATTAGACAGCGCTCGCATCTATTTCAACAAGGCAATTTCGGCAACCGAAGAAAGTGATCTTACAGGATTTAATCGCACTTATTATATCGTGGCGTTCCAATTTAATCTGGCGTTGGTGATCGACGCCCAGGGGCAACTTGGCGAAGCTATTGCCATGAAGGAGGAAATTATAAAACAGCTTCAGAAGATCATCAACGAATGTGAGGACGACTTCCTGGTAAAGAAATCGAAGCGGTTGCTCGCTTCAGCTATTTCAAACCTGGCCGCCTTTTACAACGATACGGGTTATCTTACCAAAGCTTATGAGATGCTGCTCTTCGCCCACGAAAAAAAGAAGGAGGTGTACGAGATCCACAGTCCGCGCCTGGCAACATCCTTAACACAAATAGCCCTGGCGGAGTTCGAATTAAAAGAATTTGATAAGAGCATAGCTACAGCTACTTTGGCGTTGGAGAATTTAAAAAAATCACCCAGCGAATATCCCTCTGTCGAGGCAGATGTTTACGCTATGCTGGGAAAGAGCCATGCAGCTATAGGTGAAATTGAAAAAGCCGATTCCTATTTTAAAACCAGTCTCAAGCTTTTTAGAAAAGCATATCCCGAAGCATACAGCCAGGAGTTTCTTATTTTTCTAAGGGATTATTCTCAATTTCTGGCCGATCATGGAAAAGCTCAAATGGCCATTGACATTGCCCGGGATGCGTACCGTTATATTTTTGAGAATGAAGGTGCGGCGAGTTTTTCCACCCTCAAGGAAGTTACCAATCTATCTGAAATCTACTATAAAGCGGCAGATTATGAAAACGCCCAGAAATGGGCGCAAAAAGGGAAGGAAATATTAGATCTGAAACTCAAAGATGCAAAATCTGATATTGATTCGGTACAGGTAGAATTTAGACGTCCAGCTATTACACTAATGGAGGTACGTTCTTTATACCGTACGAACACGTCCAGAGACTCACTTTTTTTAAAGCGGCAAATAGAAAAATTGAACAAAGCGGTTGCGTCGCTTGAAAAGCGTAAAACAACCACCTTTAGCCCAGAGGACGTCAATATGATCCTGGAAGAGTACAAGGCCTTGAGTACCGAGTCTAAAAAAATGTATTTCGAATTATTCGAGCTTAGTGGAGATAAAAAGTATCTGGATAAGACTGTGGCCATCCATGAATCGGGTATTTACAATCGAATTAGAACGCAGTTTAATGTTAAAAACGATATCAGTTTTGGAAGCTTGCCCGATTCGGTATTAAAAAAAGAAAATGAACTTAAAACGTCTATATCCAGTGCATTATCAGGTGATAGCTCTAACAGACTGGAAAATTATTTAAAAGCCTCCCAAAACTGGCGTTCTTTTCTGGATACCCTAAAGCAGAAATACCCTAAATACTATGACTTGCGTTATGCGACCATTGAGGAAGATCTTGGGGATATTCAGCAAAAAATTCCTGAAAACACTACAATTGTACGTTATTTTTTCATTGAAAATGACCTCTTTGTTTTTATTCTGAACAGGAACACCAGCGAAATACGAACATTGAATTACGACCATGTTAAGGAACATATTTTAAATCTAGCTGAAGACCAGTCGGACCTGGAACGCACCTCAACTTCCTTAGCGATACTTTATGACAAACTCTGGCGACCTATTGAAGATCTGGTTTCTACCAGGAAGGTGGTCATTATTCCCGATAGGGATTTGTTCAATTTAAGCTTTGAAACACTTTCTCCTGTTAAGATAACCCACTTTAAACAACTTGCCACCCAAAGTTTACTGGCTCAAAAAGTGATTTCCTACAGTTATAGCTTGTTCTTACTTAAACAACCGGCACCAACCTATGTATATCCAAAGAATTTTGTGGCCTTTGCGCCCGAATTCAATGAAGATATGAAGATGGAATACAGATTTGCCATTACCGATTCTCTGGATCTCGATAAAACCTATATCAAGTTACTTCCTCAACCTTTCAGTACAGAACTGGTGAAGAAATATGCGAACATTTTCGATGGCGAATCCTTTTTGAACAAACACTCTACCAAAGAGGTTTTTAAATTGAATGCCAGGGAGCACAAGATCATTCATATTGGGACACATGCAGAGTCGAACAATATTACCCCTGAATTTTCAAGGTTGATCTTTGCCAAGGACGTAGCCAAAGAGGCGAAGCGTGAAGACAACTCCCTGTTCACTTACGAGATCTACGATTATAACGTAGCATCAAACCTTACTATTCTCACCGCGTGTGAAACAGGCAAACCCACCTTCGAACCCGGAGAAGGAATGATCTCGCTGGCCCACGCATTTAATTATGCTGGAAGTGAAAGTATACTCACCAGTTTGTGGAAGATCGACGAAAAGTCCAGTAATGAGATCCTTGGATATTTCTACGATAATCTAAAGGATGGAATGCCCAAGGATGAAGCACTACGGCAGGCTAAACTTAGTTACCTGGCGGTTGCCAAGGGCCGTACTCTCGCTCCGCAGTATTGGTCCGGACTGGTGCTGATGGGAGATACGTCACCACTGGAACTTCATTCCGAATTTCCGTTCTGGCCATGGTTTCTGGGAGGTCTGGTGATCCTGGCCGTAATGCTTTTCGTTTTCAGGGAAAAAGATCCTACAAAATAAGACGTTCAACCTTTTGATGACATTTCGATAGTTAGCCGATGTGATTATACAACTCATCATTAAACTAACTATTATGAAAACAATCCTTACTACTTACACTCTCCTTTTCTTCTGTTTAAGTGTTGTAGCCCAAGGAATTCCTCCAAGGGTTGAAGCAAATCTGGATGATGTCTACGCTCAGTACAATTTAAGCGGAGAAGACGTACTTATTGTGATCCTGGACCGTGGGATAGACTACCGGCATCCCGATTTTCTGGACTCGAACGGAAATACCAGGCTGGCCTATATCTACGATATGATAGACCCCACCGGTGCAAACGACCCGAACAACCCCTATGGCATAGGTACCATCTTCGATAGAAATGCGATCGATATCGCCCTCGATAATAATGATCCGCCTTTGTCTACAGACAGATACGGACATGGTACGGCAACGAGTGGTATCGCAGCGGGAAATGGCAGTGGAACTACCGGTTTAGAATTTCAGGGGGTAGCACCAAATGCAACTCTAATAAGTATAAAAATAACACATGATCCTTTCCCGGCATTTGGCTCAGAGCCGGGACAAGCTGGCTTTTTTAATCCCGCCTATTTGCCTGTTGCGATGCAATTTGCGGAAGATAAGATCGCCGAATTAGGGCTCCCCGCCGTAACATTAATGAACATTGGTTCCATTGGAGGACCTACAGATGGGACCAGTCTAATAGCCCGTGCAATAGATGATTTTGTAAGCAATGGAAACACCTTTGTGTGTGGCGTAGGTGACGATGGTGGAAACGATAACCACGCTTCCGGAACGGTTGCTCAAAATCAAACTATAGAGGTTGATGTAATGAAAGGGGAAGCCGGTTTCCTTCGATTCGACCTGTGGTATAGTGAGGACGATAGATTCACTGTAAGTGTAGAACGACCCAATGGAAATGTTTCCGGGCCTTTTATTGCCCCGGCAGGACCTAACGGAAGTAACGACCAGAATCTGGGTGATATCCAGATATACCATCGCGGAGCAAATACAGAATTCTATGAGGCCACTTCCAACAGAAGAGAATTAATGATCGACTTTACCGGAACTACGGGAACTTATAAAGTAATTCTTGAAGGAGCCCAGATCAATTCGGGAGAATTTCATGCAGTCCTGAACCCATCCACCTATTATAATAATAACAGATTCACCTCCTTCGTTTCGCCCGGATATAGCATAAATGACTATGCTAGTGCCAACCTTGTGATCACTCCGGGAGATTATGTGGTACAGAACGACTGGGTGGATATTAACGGTATCCCAAGAGACATTACGGGTCAGGGTGAAACCGGAGAATTGTGGATAGGCAGCAGTAGTAGTCCTACTCAAGACGGTCGTCTGGGAATCGACTTTGTAGCCTCGGGTGAAGTGTGCCATGCGGCTTATGCAGATAATACATACTATGAGAGCTTTACCTTCAATGTACTGCAAAATAGTAATGGGTTATACGGAATACAAAATGCGGTGAGTGCTGCGGCGCCTTTATCTACAGGTGTCATCGCCTTGATGCTGGAAGCCGATCCTAGCTTAACACCCGCCGAGATAAAATCCATTTTACAACAATCCGCCCGGCAGGATTCGTTCACGGGTAGTGTTCCTAACCACACCTGGGGTTATGGAAAACTGGACGCCCTTGCTGCTATCGAACGAATACTGGGTATAGGGCAAAACGAGTTTAAGAATTTTGCCGTCGTACCCAATCCTACTCCCGGATTTTTTAAAGTTCATCTGGACAATTCCTATGCAGAAGTTAGTGTAGTTGTTAGAAATATTCTTGGACAGATCATTAACTCGGAAGTCTTCAGAAATACGAATGAACTATCCATGGAAATCGTGGGAGACAGCGGAATCTACCTGGCGGAGGTTATCACTTCAGAAGGAAGCAATTCAACAGTAAAAATTATAAAACAATAGCCTCAAGTACAATCGACACGAAAGTGACAGCAACTACCAAACAACCCTTTAGCAATTAAAACTAACAGTCATGAAAAAACTACTAATACCTTTAAGCCTATTTTTTGTAGGAGCCGTACTATTTGCACTTAGTTTTCTAAGTTTCGGTAGTGCTTCTGGAGATCTCGACATTTCCATTGTGAAATCTAACTCGATCATGCCTGCGGCGCATAATGTATACGCCAATGAGTTGGCACTGGACGGAAAGTACTATCTCTTTAAGGCTAAAATGACCAATAATGGAGACAACACCCTCGAAGATGTAACGGTTCGATACCGGATTCCCGGCTATGTTGAGTGGACAGAATTGGACGTGATTGGAGAAATGTTTCCGGGACAGACCGCCTCGGTGCGCTGCTATCCTAAATTCAAAGATGATATTTCAGAAAAAATGACCGAATCTACGGAGAAAGTAGAGATCGAAATATCCTGGGATGGAGCCCAGGAAGACGATATCATCGATGAGGAATTTAGTTTCAGGATCTCCGACAGGAATGAATATCTCTTCACCAATATTCCGGCCGAAGAGATCGCCGGATGGGGAGATGTTTATAACAACGACGCCTTACTGGCTTGTTTCGTTACCCCAAACGATCCCATAGTTAAATATTATACTCAGAACATCCAGGAGAAAATATTAATGGGGGAAACAGCTTCTGTCACCAAAGACCCTAACGAAGCTGTACGTTTTCTTGCCGGGATCTACAACGCTACCGTGTTATCTCATATGGTGTATAGCGGAACCAAAGGTATCCCGGAAAATTTACAGGATGTATCCAAATTTTCACAGCACAACAGGCTCCCCAGAGAAGTGATCACCGGAAATACCGGGTTGTGTCTGGAGCTCAGCCTACTGTACGCAAGCGTCCTGTCTAATGCAGGTCTGGACCCCATGATATTTCTAGTTCCCGGACATGCTTATCCGGGTTTTCGTCTCAACGGACAATACTACGCCATCGAATCTACCGGAATAGGTGGTGAAGGAATTGGCGGTATTATGAGTGCCGAAGATGCCTTTAAAAAAGGAATGGAGCAGCTAAACGAATTTATGCAGAAGGCTCAAACAGGTGACCCGAGATACACAGTGGTGGACATTCATGCAGTAAACCAACAAGGCGTTACGCCCATGGTACTTAAAGACGATGATTTCCTTAGAAAAAAAGTAGACGATATCGTAACATCATGGGGAAGCACAGGTACTATCGCAAAGACCAGCAATAACAGCCGTGTTGCAAGTGGTGGAAATACCGGCTCGAATAGTGGTGGCGGAGGCTCTGGTGGAGGCTCATCTTTATCCTTTTCAATCCCGGGCGGATGGCAAACCTTTATGCGTCCTGTCCCTGAAATCCCTATAATCACAGCTCAGGTTGTTGCCCCGGACCAATCCACCACAGTTACCGTATTCGATGTACCCGCATCCAGTGGACAGGAAGCTCTGGGAATAATAAACCAGTATTTTCAAAACTATGGAATGTCCATGCAATACCAATTGAATGGCAACCAGGTTACCGGACAAACATATTCTAATAGCGGAGTATTTAATTGGGTAGGTAAAACCTTGGGCCGAAACGGAGGTATTCGATTGGTGGCTGTAGGTGCGCCCGATTATCTGTATAACCAGAGTTCGGGTTATATAACCCAGGTTTTTAATAGTATTCGTTAACGCAAAACAATTTTAAAATGAAAAATTCGAAAAATATAATGCTCCTATTCCTATTACTTTCAACTGTATGGGTATACGGCCAGCAAACACAACAGAAAATAGACATGGATATTGATGCGGTAGGGAATGCCAAGATCAATGTTTCAATGACAATGAACGCCCAGCAGTGGCAGGTATGGGTGGGCACTCTGGGGAATAACCCGGCAGCATTAAAACGCGAGGTAGAGCGGTCTATGCCAGCTTATTTTCTAGATGACTTTAAACTTGAAAAAGACGAAATGAACAGATCCTTCACCCTTAGCCTGAACGCCTATGGAGTGTGTGAGATCAACAAGCGCGGTGTGTGGACCATAGATACGGACCAGAAGAATGCCAACCTAACCAAACTTACCGATCATAAATACATGCTGGTAAGTAGTCCGGAAGAATTTGGAGGGACCATACAACAAACGTTTACGATAAGTTTTCCGCCAGAGGCCGAGAATATAGAAGTAGACAAAGATGCTTTGGGTAATTCCATCTTTAAATTCGATATGGAAAATTCGGCCGGTGGCATAAACCTAATGATGCTGGGTGGGATCTTATTTATGGTTATAGGAGCAGGTTGGTCTGGAGTGAGTGTATTAACGGGTAGATCTAAGACTTAGTTTAAAATTCGATTCATTTGTTGTTTAGCTGTTTCAACAGATGGATGAAACCAAATTTCGTTAATCTTCGGCTAGTGCAACAAGTTTACGCATTGTATTGAAGTTTCGAAAAGTAATGGCAACTTTTAGATGTCGCTCGAAAAATGCCGTACCGGTTTTAGCATTTCCGGCACCTTTTGCACAGAAAAGATAGACACAATGTGGCGTTATGTGAAACTCCTCATTGGGAAAATTATAAGAGAGGGTTGTTTCAACCGCTACTGTAGATGGAGGGTCATACAGTAGTCCGAAATAGCTCTTTTCTTTTTTTTCCTTCGGAAAGGGACAACGGTCTAGTATAGTTTGTAATTCCCTGGCAGTTGTTAGTAAAACAGGAACGTGCCAGCCATATTGATTTTCAATTGCTTCCGAAAGGTATTCCGAAGCAATTTCTTTTTCAGAATGAAATAACACATTCCCACTCTGAATATAGGTTTGTACGTTCATTAAACCTAACGATTCAAAGAGCGCGCGCAGGTCGGCCATCAATATTTTCTTCTGGCCGCTTACGTTAATACCTCGTAATAATGCAATATAACGATACATACTCATCTTTGCTTAGCAATAGCCCTGGCAGCGAGATATCCCCCGGTCCATGCATTCTGAAAGTTAAATCCGCCGGTAATGGCATCAATATTTAATACCTCCCCTGTAAAATACATAGCCGGGAACAATTTACTTTCGAAAGTTTTAAAGTTCACTTCTTTTAGATCCACCCCTCCGGCGGTTACAAATTCTTCTTTAAAAGTACTCTTACCCTCAACCTGAAAAGTCGCCGCAGTTAGCTGATCTACCAATTCGATTTGCCGGGACTTGGTGAGATCTGCCCAGATTTCTGTTTCCGCTATTCCCGACGCTTCAACTATCCTGCGCCACAATCTTTTAGAAAGACCAAATTGTGCCAGGCTGCCAATTCGCTTTCTGGCAAACTGGTATTTCAGGGATTTTATTTGTTCGTGCACTTCATCGGCATGGGCATCGCCCAACCAGTTCACCCTGATCTTAAAATTATAATCCAGAGGTTCCAGAATGCGCGCTCCCCAGGCAGATAATTTTAATATTGCCGGGCCACTCATACCCCAATGGGTTATTAGTAAAGGCCCTTCGCTAAACAGGATGGCTTTCCCGTCTTTCCCCAGGACCTCCACACTTACTTCGGCAGTTATCCCGGCCAGATCGGTTATTCTCGGGTCGCTGATATTAAATGTAAATAATGAAGGGACAGGTTCTACAATGCTATGTCCTAATTCTCGTAGCATCTTCCAGATCTTCGGATTACTTCCCGTTGCAATAACAACCACATCGGTTGTGAAGGTCTCGTCTTTTGTAGAAACTTCCCAGCCAGCATCTACATTTTGAAGATTCCTTACCGGCTTGTTATACATTAGCTGAACACCTAATCTCTTACTTTCATTTAAAAACAGATCAATTATGGTTTGAGACGAATCTGAAACAGGAAACATTCTGCCGTCTTCCTCGATTTTTAGAGCAATCCCTCTTTGTTCAAACCACTCTATTGTATCTCCCGTCATAAACCTGCTAAATGGTCCTAACAACTCTTTTTCCCCTCTGGGATACTGTGTTACCAATTGGTCTGGGACGAATTCGGCATGAGTAACATTACAGCGGCCACCGCCGGATACCTTCACTTTGGTTAGCACCTCCTTACCACGTTCCAGGATACCAATCTTCAAGCCCGGATCCATCTCGGCGGCATTGATCGCCGTAAAGAACCCTGAGGCCCCTCCCCCGATAACTAAAACGTCGTAATGATTATTCACGCTCTAAAAGTATGGATTATTCTAATGGATTCTTTTAACTTTAAGGGATGATGTTAGCACTTTATATAGTAACAGTGATCTTTATCATTTCGCCTTTCTTTCCGGCGACCAGGAATCCGCATTGGTTCTTCCGCACGCCGGATTTTATCCGGGCACAAACCGTTGTGATCCAGGTTATTTTACTTGTTTTACTGTTAATATTAATAAAAACATTCTCCACAGAAATACTTATTCTCCTGGCTGCGCTTGGAATATCAACCATCTATCAACTGGTAAAGATCATTCCCTACACCTCTGTTTATCCCAGGAAGAAAAATCCTTTTAGTAGTGATGGTCATGTTTCCATCCTCGCTGCCAATGTTTTGCAGGATAATAAGGATTACAACGACTTTATAGGTTTGGTAGGCAAATTCGATCCTGATCTGGTGCTAACCATGGAAAGTGACAGCCATTGGGAAAACGCGCTGCAAGAGATCGAAAACAATTACCCTTTTACAGTTAAGATACCATTGGAGAATTACTATGGTATGCATTTATACTCCAGGGTGAAACTGGAGAGTGTAGAAACCAATTTTCTTGTGGAGAACGATGTTCCATCAATTTTCTTTAAATATCCCGCAGCCGGAAATCCAATCTTTTTTACCTGTCTTCATCCGGCTCCTCCAAGTCCTACCGAGAACGAAACAGCTAAAGAACGCGATGCCGAATTAATGATCGTTGGGAAGAAGATCAGGGATATGGATTGTTCGGCGGTGGTATGTGGCGACATGAACGATGTGGTATGGAGCAGAACCACACGGCTGTTTAGAAAATTAACCGGAATGCTCGATCCCAGAATAGGAAGGGGTTTTTACAGTACGTTCCATGCCCGATATTCCTTTTTAAGATTTCCACTTGATCATTTGTTTCACACTCGTGATCTCCTTGTGGGAAAAATGACCCGCTCCCAATATTTCGGCAGTGATCATTTTGCAATGTACTATGAGATTCATTATAAAGCTTCCCAGGAGACCCCTGAGAATCCGGATCTTACAGTGGAAGAAGTAGAAGAAGTAGAGGAACTTATTAGAAGACCTGAAAATGAATAATAATAATAATTGGTAACTTACCAATCACTAATAAACCAATTTTAATGAAAGACATTACCAAATGGAGCATAACCGTTGCTCTGGCCGGATTCTTATTCGGTTTCGATACGGTAGTTATAAGTGGTGCCAATCAGCCCATTAAAGAACTCTGGAACACCTCTCCTTTATTTCACGGAACCTTTATCATGAGCATGGCCCTTTGGGGTACGGTGTTAGGCTCGTTAATTGGCGGGATCCCCACAAAACGACTTGGTCGTAAAAGGACATTGTTCTGGATTGGGATCCTTTTCTTTATTTCGGCAGTAGGAAGCGCCCTTGCCCCAGACCCATATAGTTTTTCATTCTTCAGGTTTATAGGAGGTATTGGCGTTGGCGTGTCCTCGGTGGCTGCCCCTATTTATATTTCCGAGATCACCACAGCCGAAAACAGGGGTCGTTTGGGAGCATTATACCAGTTCAATATTGTTTTCGGGATATTGATCGCCTTTGTATCCAACTGGCTGCTGAAAGGTGTTGGTGGAGACATGGACTGGCGCTGGATGCTGGGGGTGGAAGGCATTCCTGCTCTTGCCTATACGCTTATGGTACTGAATGTACCTAATAGCCCGCGTTGGCTCTTACTTCAGAAAAAAAATGCTGAAGCTGCACTTTCGGTTCTTAAACGAATGTATAATGAAGCCGAAGCTTTAGTTCACCTTAAAGAGATTCAGACAGATGCCGCGCTTCCGAAAAGCAACGATAAATTATTTCAGAAAAAATATAAAAAAGTACTCTGGCTCGGATTTTTAATAGCTTTCTTCAACCAGTTATCGGGTATAAACTTTGTGCTTTATTACGCACCACAGATCCTGGAACAGGCCGGGCTTGGAGGCGAAGAATCCCTTTTTAATTCTATCGCCATTGGAGTAGTGAATCTGGTATTTACCCTCATAGGCATCCGACTCATAGATCGCCTGGGACGCAGGCAGTTACTTATTATCGGTTCCCTGGGATATATCACCAGTTTATTTATGGTAGGGTATTGCTTCCAGGCATCTCTAAGTCCAACCTTATTGCTCATTTTTATATGTATGTTCATAGCCTCGCACGCTATCGGACAAGGAGCGGTTATTTGGGTTTTCATTTCCGAAATATTCCCCAACCGCGTTCGTGCCTACGGACAATCTTGGGGTACAAGTACTCATTGGGTGTTCGCAGCTTTGATCACTTTGGTTACACCCTTCTTTATAGATCCTGCTGAAGGCTTGTTTAGGGACAACTTGGAGGTGATCTACTATTTCTTCGCTGGAATGATGGTTCTGCAACTGTTATGGGGTATATTTAAAATGCCGGAAACCAAAGGTGTTAGTCTTGAAGATCTGGAAAAACAATTAATTGCCGATGACGAGTAAAACCGTGCGTATAGTAAGTTTTGGTGAAGTACTTTGGGATGTATTTCCCGGGGAGAGTTTATTGGGTGGCGCACCTTTAAATGTCGCCATGAGACTACACAATCAGGGTGCTCAGGTAACCATGCTTAGTACTGTAGGAGACGATGAATTGGGTCATAGAGCCTTAGAGGAGATGCAAGCTCAGGGTTTATCTACTGAGGGTATTGCAGTTTCGGCCAATAAGCCAACCGGGCAGGTTTTGGTCTCCCTTACCAACGGAATAGCACAATATACCATCAAAGAAGATGTGGCCTGGGATCACATTTCGATAGATCCGGGATTGATACCTAAGTTAAAACAGGCAGACGCTCTCATTTTTGGTTCCCTGGCGCTTCGCTATGAGCACAATCTGCAAACCTTAAATGCGCTACTCGAAAACAGCAACTTTTCTATCTTCGATCTCAATTTACGCCCGCCCTTTTATACAGATGCCCTCATCCTCGACCTGATGAAACGGGCAGACCTGGTGAAGATGAATGATGAAGAGCTTTTATACGTATGTCGTTTATTAGATATCAATACAAACGATCTGCGAGAACAAGTCGTCACTATTGCCGAAAAAACCTCTACTCCAAACATTTGTGTTACCCTGGGTGATGAGGGAGCTGTTTTGTTGTATGAAAAAGAATATGTATCTCATCCGGGTTATAAGGTAAAAGTGGCCGATACAGTAGGAGCCGGCGATTCTTTCTTTGCAGGTTTGATATTTCACTTGCTTTCGGGAACGAATACAGAAACTGCCTTGGACAAAGCCTGTGCGATCGGGGCCCTGGTTGCATCGAAAAGTGGGGCTAATTGCAAAGTAACCTCCCGGGAGATAAACGAACTTCAAAGTGGTGAGTAAATTCTTACTTTTCAGGTTATATTATTTTGTAACTTGCTGATATATAACCAATAAATTTCTATTATGTTCTCAAAATCAAACATTGTTAGCACCCTGGTAGCTACTATTTGGGGGTTTGGTGGAGGTTACCTTTTATGGGGACTTCTGGCCGATCCGTACTTTCGTGAAAACGCACTTACCGATGGTATAATGAAGGATATGCCGGACATGCCCTATCTTATCCTTGGGTGTATCATCGCCGCCTTTGCTTTCTGTACTATTTACCGGTCGTTCGGATCGGGTAATTACGGAGCCAATAGTGGGCTCGCTTTTGGATTCTGGCTAGCCGTTATGCACGGCTTGGGAGATGGCTTAATAAATTTTGCCACATCCAATATGCTGGATCTTACCGGAACCCTGGTAAACTTTGGGATCTACCTTGTATTCTATCTGGTAATGGGACTGCTCGTCGGATTAGTATACGCCAAAACAACCCCGAGCAAATAAATATTCATCGGCCCGTATATAAAATACGGGCCTTTTTTTTAATAGGTTTCTTTATTAATTCAACACAGCGAAATTTGGCAGCGGTTCGGATGCCTGAAACAAATTAAGATCATCCTAGCGTTAGCATGTGCAACTTCCTATTATTCAAGTGTACTGCTTAGACTAAGTTCGTAACAATAACACAAGCACTCAACAAAATAGTTGCGATCAATAGATCGAACGTAATTTTCGATTTTAATTGAGCAAGAACTGCACCATTAAACGCCATACAGAATACAGTAACAAGAAAAAGTTGCACCATTTTTATCATGGTTGGCATATCATTCATAAGCAATAAAATAACAGCAATGGAGCCTAAACAACTTTGCCCTAAGATTGCGATTGTAGAATAGCCTATTTCTCCCCTTTTGAATTCAGCTAACATATTATTATAAATCGATTTAATCTTATTTGTTTTATGTTTACGTCCAGAGTTCGTCATGTGAATTGTCCTTGAAATTTTCATCGGTTTATTGATTTATGATAATATTCAATTGTACTTCGGAAGCGATTTTCTGAAATAACCCCAAGAAATTTTTATCAGGCCTTCAGTGCTTTTTCTAATTCTATCGCTCCAGGAAACAGCAGATTGTTCTCCAGGTGAATGTGGAAATGCAGGTCGTCTTGAAACTCCTTGAGTAAGGCGAAAGTCACCTTATACGTGTTACAGGCATCAACTGGAGGTGTATAATCATTGCTCAAACCTTCTATCTGCCGGAAACGTTCCCCTTCGTTATCATGTTCTTGCATCATTGCGCGGATGGGATTTTTAACCAGTCCAAAGTGAGGATCATCCAACGTTAACCTCTGTTGTTCTGCCTTTACCATTTTACGGATATACGGAAAGAGAACCAGTTCTTCTTTCTTCATATGCATAGCTAGTTCACC
Organism: Pukyongia salina; assembly: GCF_002966125.1. Classification (GTDB taxonomy): domain Bacteria; phylum Bacteroidota; class Bacteroidia; order Flavobacteriales; family Flavobacteriaceae; genus Pukyongia; species Pukyongia salina. Next base: position 1,633,794 of record NZ_CP027062.1, on the reverse strand, counting down.
ACTACTTGCCGTAAATAGGTAGTTTATTTTATACAACTCCGGATGTGTGGTCCCATGTACCTTCTCCAACTTATTTAAATACTGTTTAAGCACCGGTATCTTTTCTTCAGCGTATCTGTGATGTTTCTTCTCAATGTAATCGGCGAGCAGATCCAACGGCAATGCTTTAAAATCTATATTTTCTGCAGCCCCTTGTCTTTGTATCTCGTCAATTTCCCTATAGATCAAATCGACACTCAGGTTATTCTTTTCAGCAACCTCCTGTATGGTTCGGTTCCCTTTACAGCAAAAGTCTATCTTGTGATTTCTAAATACCTGCGCGGTACGATAATCATCGGCTACCAATTGCCCGATTGTTTTTTCCTCTGTTGTATTCATAATTCTTCTGGTTTTAATTACTGTTATTAAATGTATAATGTAATAGGACATTTTTGTCCGATTTAATATCAAATTTTTTTATCGTTTCAAATAAGTTAGTCCAACTTCTAGTCCCGTGGTCATCTCATCAAGACTTGTATTTTCAAGCATATTTTTTAAATCCTCTCGTATCTGAACGAACTTATCGTGTACAGGGCAAGGTTTACTGGCATTACATTTTTTCAATCCCAGGCCACAGCCCACATACACATTATTTCCATCGATGGCATATACTATATGACTGAGTTTTATATGATCGATCTGTGACCTACTTATCTCAAAACCACCAGAGGCACCTTTTACCGAATCGATAATCTTATTACGTGACAATTGTTGCAAAATCTTGGCGGTAAATGCGACAGGAGAATCGATCTCATCTGCTATCTCCTTTAGACTAACCCTTCGGGAAAGTTTAGATTGTGAGGCTATATATGTGGCAGCCCTTATTCCATATTCGCATGCTTTCGAAAACATCTTAGCGCATTTATTTTGAAAAACAAAGATACTTATTATTTTATTTCGGACAAACATATCCGAATTAAATATGGATACTTGACAGTGGGTTAAAAGAACATTCCAGTTACCCACTACACAGAAGATAATTTAATCAACAATATAATGTTTATAAAAAAAGACTTAAAAGTATTTTTTTGTAATTCTATTGTGTAATTTTCCATTCCTCAACCGAGCGTATCGGAATAATTTTATAATCATTTCTAACTTTAAATTCTGTGAACTATGCAGCTCATCTTTAAACTATCGGATAATTTCGTAAATCAGTATCGCAACCGAGAACCCCAGTTTGGCTTTAATGGCCTTGGGCTTTTAACCTATTACCGCACTTATTCTCGTCTAAAAGAAGATGGCGAAAACGAACAATGGTTCGAAACGATCCGTAGAGTAGTGGAAGGCTGCTATTCCCTTCAAAAAGAATATATCTTAAATAATCACTTGGGGTGGAACGACCACAAAGCGCAGGATTCGGCTCAGGAAATGTACGACAGAATGTTCAAGATGAAATTTCTCCCTCCGGGGCGAATGCTGTGGGCTTTGGGCACCCCTTTAATTCATGAGAAGAAAGTAGGACAAGCTCTTTTTAATTGTGCGTTTGTATCGACCGAAAAACTAGGTCAATCCCTAGATAAAGCATTGATGCCATTTGCCTTTATGATGGATATGAGCATGGTGGGAGTTGGTGTTGGCTTTGACGTGGCAGGAGCGCAGCAACTCATTGTACACAATCCGGAAAAAGCTGAAGATACATACGAAATCCCCGATACCCGAGAGGGTTGGGTAGAAAGTCTGAAAAGGTTGCTAGCCTCCTATTTTTCCTTTCACTTTAACGGGCAACCGGCAACTACTGTACGCTTCAACTACAGTAAAATAAGGCCTGCTGGAGAGCTAATTAAAGGCTTCGGTGGGATTTCAAGTGGACCTGCTCCCCTGGAGAATTTACACGAACAAATTCGCAAAGTGCTGGATAAGGAAAACAATAAATACATTAGTATTACCGCTATCGCAGACATTATGAACATGATAGGCCAATGTGTAGTGGCGGGCAATGTGCGGCGTACTGCTCAAATTGCATTGGGCAATGTTTATAATGAAGAATATAGAAAATTAAAGGACTACAAATGGGATAATTCTGTTGGCGAATACACCGGGTCGAGGGCAAACCGAGCTGCTTATGGCTGGGCATCGAATAATAGTGTTCTGGTAGACGATAAAACAGATTTTACAGAGGTGGCGCAACAAACAGCAAAAAATGGCGAACCAGGGTTTATTTTCATGGATAATATACGGTCGTATTCCCGAATGTGCGATCCTGTTGACCATAAAGACATTAAGGCGAAAGGCACCAATCCGTGTGGGGAGCAGTCGCTCGAAAGCTACGAACTGTGTTGCCTGGTTGAAACATTTCCTTCTAAAGCAGATTCGAAAGCCGATTATCTCCGAACCTTAAAATTCGCTTATCTGGTTGGGAAAACAGCAACGCTTGCCAGTACAACCTGGCACCAGACCAATCGCGTGCAAAAACGCAATCGCAGAATTGGCACCTCTGTAACCGGGGTCACTAATTTTATCGAAAAATACTCCCTTGATAAATTAAAAGGATGGTTGGAGGAAGGATATAACGAAATCCAAAAGTGGGACGAAATATATTCTGCATGGTTATGTGTGCCTCGTAGTATTAAAACAACAAGTGTAAAACCTTCCGGAACTGTGAGCTTACTCGCAGGCGTTAATCCCGGTTGTCATTTCCCGGAATTCGAATATTATATCCGCCGGGTTCGAATTGCGAAAACTACTCGGTTTTTACCGGAATTGGTAGCAGCCGGCCTGGATATTGAAGAAGATATCATGGATCCTTCATCTATGGTTATTTCTTTTCCGGTAAAATGTGAAGGCCGAAGTCTTAAAGAAGTAAGTATTTGGGAGCAAGTAAGCCTGGCTAGTTTTCTCCAAACGTATTGGTCAGACAACCAGGTGTCCTGTACCGTAACATTCACCCCTGATGAGGCCGATCAAATTGCTCCTATCCTGGATTTCTTCAAGTATAAACTGAAATCGATCAGCTTCTTACCAAAATTAGAAGCCGGTGCCTACGCCCAAATGCCATACGAGGCGATTTCGAAAGCACAATACGAAGAAATGATAGAAAATTTGTCGCCCATGACATTTCTGAATACGGACGAAGATGTCCTCCAGGAAAAATTCTGTACTAATGACAGTTGCGTTATTTAAAATAAAATATTTCCATTTAACGTGAGTAAATGGTATAGGTTCCGACTAACACGTACTGAAAATGTTAGTGTGATTGGTTTGTAACACTTAAAATATTTGCTTCGTACAAGAAGAGATTTCTTCCTGAAAATGAAAACGGATGGTAAGATTATAGCTATAGTTGGTGCCCAGGCGTCTGGCAAAACCACCCTGGTTCGGAATTTGACAAAAGTGCGACCGGAAATCAAAGGCTTCTACGAAGGTGAAAACTTTCCGAAGTTTGTAACAGATGCTTTTGTTTCTAATGAATTTCGTTTGAGGTCCTTTATTTACTTTCACAACCACTGGATAAAACAATACATAGAAGCAGAAACGCAATACAAAAATGGGTTAGTGTGCCTTTTAGACACCTTCTGGTTAACCAATCTGTTCTATTTAGATACCCTTAAGGATAAAAACGATCAGCTTCTCATCTTCGATCTTATTAGATCTACTGCTCAATTATTTCCACCGCCTCATGGAATTATTTTTCTTAATGATGACATAACGATCATGGAAAAAAGAATTTATAATAGGTCCCGACAAGGCAACAGGGATTGGGAAAAACGTTCTCAATGGCTTTCAGAACCCATGATGGTTAAACAAAGACATGAAGACCTGTTTCAGGAAAAAATAAATTTCGATGTATTTGTTGAAAATTCTAAAGTAATTGAACTAAAAAGTTCAAGCCCTCACCTTATCGATAAAAGCTTGGAGTTTATTGATGATTGTTAAAAAACCTGGTATTATGGCTTTGTATTTGGCTGTGGTTCGACTGCCTAATCCAAACAATAAAACCTCCGGTGAAAACAGGAGGTTTTATTTTTCGATCTATCGAGATTATGATAGTATCATCTTTTATTTTGATAGTTCGGCAATCCTTGTATAGAGATAATCACCATGATCACCAGTAAAGTATTTATTGTATGCTTTAAAAAATTCGGTTCTCGCAGCCTCGTCTACCCATTTAGCTTTAATCGCGTCACCATTTCCTGCTGTCATATCATTAAGGTCGTCTAGAGATTCTAAATAGAACGCTTCTACAAACTCGGTTCTGTCTGCCCCCCAACCGTGCACATTGGGATAATAAGCCTTTATCTTATCATTGTTGTAAACTGTAGCTTCAAGGAATTGTTTATGAAGTTTCATAAACTCTTCGTTCGATCCGTCATCCGGATACGCCATTTTACTCACACGAATGTATGCTACTAAATCCTTATCCGTAGCTTGAGTTAGCGGTTTGGCACCCGCTAAAGGCACGTATAACTCATCCGAATGTAGATCTTGATAAAAAGACTGTCTGTTTTGTAGAAACGCTTTTCTCGTGGCTTCATCAGGCCATGCTAATTTTTCCAGTTCCACATTTCTGCCCTGCGCCTTTTCTATGTCGGCCCAGGAAGCATAACTTTGTACATACTTAGATTCGAGACTTGTTGCCGTATACAGGTGCATAAAGAAACCGGCAGTCTGTACGTACTCATTTTTCTTTGTGACCTTCTCCAGGTATTCTTTCTCGATCTCGAGCCATTTATTTTCGTCTTCATTCTCGGAGGCCTCCCTATCCATACTCCAATACAAGGTGGTAACAGAGATGTAGGCCGGCATCGCATTTTCGTCCTGTGCGGCCAGTGGAGAACAGATCAGCATTAGTAAAATAATGGCAATGGGGATGGTTAGATTTTTTGTTTTCATGATTCATTATGTTTGGTTAGTAAAAAGTTACTGGTTAACAGACACAAGCGGTCTTATACAATGAAAACAAATTCAAATGTGTAAAAAAGTAAAAGGAGAATTGGGAAGTATTATAAAGATACACTAAATTTTGTAATTATCTCTTTTTTAGATAATTACAATTGTTTTTAAATGTAAATAAAAAATGATATGATCTTTTGAAATTTAGACCGAAGCGGAAATTTCATAGAATGTGCCAGTGATTCTTTTTGAAGCAATCTGCCAGACGATACGGCGGCGGTTCGACTGCCTGAAGCAAACAAAAAAACCTCCTGTTTCACAGCATATTGTCGCAGTGCGGCTGAAGGGGGAGGTTGCGAAGAAAGATCCTGTGGATCTTTTGAAGCAAACTGCCAGACGATGCGGCGGCGGTTCGACTGCCTGAAGCAAACAAAAAAACCTCCTGTTTAACAGCATATTTTCGCAGTGCGGCTGAAGGGGGAGGTTGCGAAGAAAGATCCTGTGGATCTTTTGAAGCAAACTGCCAGACGATGCGGCTGCGGTTCGACTGCCTGAAGCAAACAAAAAAACCTCCTGTTTTTACAGGAGGTTTTTGAAGTGCGGCTGAAGGGAGTCGAACCCCCACGCCTTGCGGCACTAGATCCTAAGTCTAGCATGTCTACCAGTTCCATCACAGCCGCTGGTACCACTTTTATGGGTGGCAAATATACATAAGATTTATAATTTACAAATACCTTTTCCTGAAAAATTATTGCGTCGCATATCCTTGAAAATTATCATTTTTCGTCCCTCGATCCAACAATGATTTCCCGCAAAAATCAACCTCAAAGCCATCATATCTAAAATTAATTTAACAGACAATCATTAAAAATTAAATTTTTACCCCTCATTTCGTACCTTAGCCTTTCTTCAGAAAAAACCTTTATGAATAGCGCAAAATCTTATATTAAACAACATAAGGATCGGTTCATTTCAGAATTGATCGATCTGCTAAAAATCCCTTCAATTAGTGCCGATTCGGCCTACGAAAAGGACGTCCGTGCCATGGCCGAAAAAGTGAAGTCCAGCCTCGAAGAAGCAGGCTGCGACCTGGTGGAGATCTGCGAAACTCCAGGCTACCCCATCGTCTATGGGGAAAAATTAGTCGATCCCAAGCTGCCCACCATCCTGGTGTACGGTCACTACGATGTGCAACCGCCCGATCCGCTGGACCTGTGGCATAGCCCTCCCTTCGATCCGGTGATCAAAAAAACCGAACTACACCCGGACGGCGCCATCTTCGCCAGGGGTAGTTGCGATGATAAGGGGCAAATGTATATGCATGTAAAAGCCCTGGAATATATGACCCGTACCAGCCAACTGCCCTGTAACGTGAAATTTATGATCGAGGGAGAAGAAGAAGTGGGCAGCGAAAGCCTCGGCTGGTTTGTTGCTCGCAACCAGGAGAAACTGGCTAACGATGTCATCCTTATTAGTGATACCGGGATGATAGCTAACGATATTCCTTCCATTACCACGGGTTTGCGCGGACTTAGCTACGTCGAGGTGGAAGTTACCGGCCCTAACCGAGACCTGCACAGCGGCCTCTATGGCGGTGCCGTTGCCAATCCTATTAATGTGCTTACCAAAATGATCGCCTCACTCCATGATGAGAATAACCACATCACTATTCCCGGATTTTATGATGATGTGGAAGAGCTTACCGCAGAAGAGCGGGCAAAAATGGCCGAAGCTCCCTTCAACAAGGAAGCTTATAAACAAGCCCTGGATATAGAAGATGTTTACGGGGAAAAAGGATATACCACCAACGAACGAAATTCTATCCGACCTACCCTGGATGTGAACGGGATCTGGGGAGGTTATACCGGTGAAGGCGCTAAAACGGTTATTGCCAGTAAAGCCTATGCCAAGATTAGTATGCGCCTGGTGCCCAATCAGAACTGGGAGGAGATCACTCAGTTGTTTAAAAACCATTTCGAAAGCATCGCTCCTAAAGGAGTTAAGGTAAAGGTAAAACCGCATCACGGCGGACAAGCATACGTCACGCCTATAGACAGCCTGGGCTATCGCGCCGCCGAAAAAGCCTACGAAGTCACCTTTGGCAAAACCCCCATTCCGCAGCGAAGCGGTGGTAGTATCCCTATTGTGGCCCTATTCGAAAAGGAATTAAAAAGTAAGACGATCCTGATGGGATTTGGGCTGGATAGCGATGCCATTCATTCGCCAAACGAGCATTTTGGGGTATGGAATTATCTTAAAGGCATCGAGACCATTCCGCAGTTCTATCATTATTTCACCCAAATGAGCGAATAATCTTGAGGGGGTTCCCCTGTAGTAGAGTTCCTCACTACAGGGGCGGGCTTTCCGCTATATCCCTGTAGTAGTCGTGAAGTGACTTTCATCTACTTTATCGGTACTACAGGGGATGCCGCTGCAATCCCTAACCCGAACCACCCCGACTGTGGCTATACTACAGCCACCCCTCCTTCAAAAGGAGGGGAGGAACTAGATCTTCTTTACATATTTGGTAATGATCACGATCTGCTGGCCATCCACTTTGCCTTCTATATACTCCGGGTTATCGTGATCCAGAGAGATCCGCCTTACGGCCGTTCCCTGTTTCGCCACCATACTACTACCCTTTACTTTCAGATCTTTAATGAGTACCACACTATCCCCTGCTTCCAGGATAGCACCGTTGCTGTCCCTATGAACCACCGCGTCTGTCATGTCCTTACCATCACCAGCGGCCTCCGCCCACGATCGGGTTTCCTCATCCATATACATCATATCCAGCAGGTCCTGAGGCCAGCCTTCGGCTTTCAGGCGTTGTAACATCCGCCATGCCATTACCTGTACCGCCGGAACCGTACTCCACATACTGTCGTTAAGACATCGCCAGTGATTGGGATCGACAGTTTCGGGGTTTTCGATCTGTCCTTCACATACCGAACATAGTAGAATACTCGCCTCTTCTCCTTTTCCCGGAGAAGCTGGTAATTCATACACCGTCAGGTTTTCGGTATTGGTACATAATTCACATTGCGAATTACTTCGCTGTTTTAAACTGCGTTCCAGACTCATTTGTTTAAATTTTCGGCTAAGTTAATCCAATCATCAAGAAACCCAAATGTTCAATTTTCTATAAAAAATTACTTCTACACTTGTAGAATTAAAAAATTATTCTACATTTGTAGAAACAATTACCAGTCTCATGCAATTATCCAATTCCGAAGAACAACTCATGCAAATCCTATGGAAGCAGAAAAAGGCCTTTATGAAAGACCTCATCGACGCCTACCCGGAGCCTAAACCCGCCCCAACTACAGTGGCCACACTATTAAAGCGTATGCAGGATAAGAACTTCGTGGATTACCAACAGCAGGGCAGATCGAGAAAATATTTTCCCCTGGTAAAGAAGAAAGACTATTTTTCTAAACATGTAAACGGACTTATAAAGAACTTTTTTAACGACAGTGCCTCGCAGTTCGCATCCTTCTTTACAGAGACCACAAACCTGTCTAAAGACGAACTGGAAGAACTAAAAAAGATCATCGATCAGCAAATTAAAAAGAAATAGCCATGGAGATGTATATATTAAAATCGGCTCTCTGCCTCGCCATTTTCTTTGTGTTCTATAAGGCACTTCTGGAAAACACTAGCCTGCACAGCTTTAAAAGATTCTATTTACTGCTGTCTGTAGTGATCTCCTTCTCAATTCCCTTCATCACCTTTACAACCTACCGCGAGATCGAGCCCACCGCTGCTCTTCAGCTACTTGAACCTGAAGCTTCAGCAGTAGCTTTAGAAACTCAATTTAATTACCTGGGAATGGCACTATGGATCATTTATGTTGCCGGCGCTATGTTTTTCTTGCTAAAATTTATCGGAAATCTCGGGAACATGATCTCGAAAATACGTAGGAATCCAAAACAGCGATCTCGTAACATATTTTACGTCTTGTTAAACGAAACTATAGTACCACATACTTTCTTTTCGTACATCTTCTTTAATAGACAAAACTTTAAATCGGGGAGTATCCCGCAGGAGGTTATCGAGCACGAGAGGACACATGCCAGAGAGAGGCACAGCCTGGATATCTTGCTCATTGAGATCTGTCTCATTGTGTTTTGGTTCAATCCGCTGTTCCATTTTGTAAAGAAGGCCATAAAATTAAATCACGAATTCCTGGCAGACCGATCTGTTTTAAAAACGGGAACCGATACTACCGTATATCAAAAGACATTACTGGCATACTCATCAAATGCCTGCTCGCCCCAATTGGCACATTCAATCAATTATTCATTATTTAAAAAACGATTTACAGTTATGAAAACAAACACATCAAGATCTGCAGCTTCGTTACGTACCTTCCTGCTAATCCCACTTGTACTATTTGTACTTTATGGTTTTACAGACAGACAAACCATCTACACTCAACCCGATGAACTTACTACCGAAGTTTCAGTAAAGACACAAGCAAAGAAAATCTTACTCATGGTTGCCGGAAAACAGGTTTCTCTCAATAATAAGCAAGTTGCACCGAACGAGTTCGCAACTTCCCTGGACAAAATTACAGCCGCTTGGACCGACAGGGAGATAGATAGTTTTAAATGGGATATATTTTTAGATAAAGCAGACAACGGGGTACTTAATGCCTTACACCTGGAGTATCTAAAAACCAGGCTGGCAAAAATAAATCGAAATGCGAACTGGATTCCTGCTAGCAGATTAAACAGCGCACAAACCAGTGCCACCCGCGAAGAAATGAAAGAATACAACCGTCTGGCTAAAAAATACAACGCCATGACGGATGATAACATGAACATAAAACAAAAGGACCTTAAACGGATGGAGTACATCTATCACAAAATGTCACCCAAACAAAAAACCGATGCCGAGCCCTTCCCGGTGAACTTACCACCTCCACCTCCACCTCCACCAGCTCCGGAAAATACAGAAATTCCGAATCCTAATCCCGCTCCCAATGCGGTAGGGGCTCCAAAACCAGTAAAGGTTGTTGCCGGAGTTAATGATGGAGATCTTGCTGTTCCTCCTCCTCCTCCGCCTCCACCAAAACCCGAACCTGTATTAGACCATATAATTAAAATGGCGAAGAATGGCGCAACTTTCTATTATGAAGGCGAAAAAATTAGCAGCGATAGGGCCATTGAATTAATTAAAGCCAACGATCAGCTTAATGTACAATCATCCTCGTCCAATTCGGGAAAGCCGGTCGTAAAGATTTCAACCAAACCTATAAAGCTAAACTAGAAGTATACCCAAAGATAAAAAGCCTCGAAATCGGGGCTTTTTTTTGTAACAATTTTACAAAAAGCACGTTCTAATAGTTCATCACTCAAAAACGTAAGCCATTATGTTACAACGCTTTTTTATCTTCTGCTCCGGGGCAGACACCGAGATTTTGGAACAATGCTCCCCCGGAGAACGCACCAAATATGCCGGGATAGGCGCCACTGTTTTCTTTACCGCCGTGATGGCGACCATTGCCTCGGCCTATGCCCTTTATACGGTATTCGACAATTATTACACTGCCATTTTCTTTGGATTTATCTGGGGCTTACTCATCTTCAACCTCGACCGTTTTATTGTGTCCACCATTAAAAAAAGTGATAATTTCTTCGATGAGCTTATCCAGGCGTCGCCCAGGATACTACTAGCGATAATCATAGCCATAGTTATCTCTAAGCCTTTGGAGCTAAAGATCTTCGAAAAGGAGATCAACCAGGTGTTACTTGAAGAAAAAAATGCCATGACCCTGGAGAACAAGGATCAGCTTGCCCTTCAGTATCAACCTTCCATAGAAGCACTTAATACCGAGATCGCCGCCTTAAAGCAAGAAGTGATCGATAAGGAGACCGCTGTAAATAATTATTACGAAACCTTTATAGCCGAAGCCGAAGGCCGGGAAGGAACTCTTTTGGTAGGCAAAGGCCCGGTGTACAAAGAGAAAAGGGAAAAGCACGATGCAGAGCTTGCTGCCTTACAGGAAATGCGCACTGCAAACGCCGCACGTATAGAAACGGCCGAAGCCCAGGTTGCCGGCCTCACCGAACAATACAATACAAAAGTGGCCGAAACCCAACCCGTGATCGATGGTTTCGATGGGCTGATGGCCCGGGTAAACGCCTTGAACAAACTTCCCTGGTTGCCATCATTATTTATTTTTCTTCTATTTCTCGCAATAGAAACCTCTCCAATTATTGCTAAATTATTGTCGCCAAAAGGGGCTTACGACCTAAAACTGGCCGAGCAGGAAGGGGCTGTAAAAACCTGGGTTGCACAGCAAAAGACTCAACGGGACGTGCTTGTTACCACAGACCGCGATGTAAATAACCGCGTCTACGCAGATATCGCCGAAGAACAAGAACTATACGACTATAAGCGTAAAAAAGCCAGGGAACTTATGCAAATGCAGGCGGATGCCTTTTACGAAAAACAAAAAAGCGTACTTTAGTTTAGCCGTTCAACAATAGTGGCAAGACAAGCAAGTGACCTGTAAGTTTTACGACCAAAAAGACCCGGATTTCCCATACTACCATTTTTCGGCAGCCGGATTCTCTTGCAAAATTGTGCCTGCCTTTGGCGGAAGTATTCAGGAACTGGTGGTGAATAATAAGCCCATTATAGAGGGGGTTACTTCTAACAAGGCAGGGCAGAAGAAATACCTGCAAATGTGTAATTCGGCCATTCTTTTCCCCTTTCCAAATCGAATAAAACATGGCAGGTATCGCTTTATGGATAAGACCCATTCCCTGCCGGTAAATGAACCCACGAACAATAACGCCATTCACGGGATCGTATATACGAAATCCTTCAAGGTGATCTCGTTTACCGAAAATTCCATCAGCCTGAGCTATATCCACCAGGGCAGCACGGGATTCCCATTTCCCTTCAGTATTGAATTACATTATACGTTTTACTTACAAAATATCGAATTGAAAGTCTTGGTGCGAAATACCGGCGATTCCAGTTTTCCGTTCGGGATAGGTTGGCATCCATACTTTCACACCGAAGATCAAAGTGAGACTATAATTCGTTTCTCCAGTGATACAATTTACGAGGTGGACGACCAAATGATCCCCGTTCGTTCCAAGCAGGAAGAATTCAAAGAATTAAAGCTCGAAAAAGCCGAGATCGATAATGCTTTTCAGTTAAATAACACGGATGTGAGACTCATAGCTCCTAAATATAAACTTAAACTACAAGTACCCGATGACAGTTATCTACAACTTTTCACCCCGGATCATCGAGGATCTGTGGCTATAGAACCTATTTCCTGCATTGCGGATGCTTTTAACAACAGAATAGGGCTGAAGGTTCTCCAGCCCGGAAAGAAATTCAGTTGGCCACTTAGTTTGAAGATCGAGAAATCCTCATAAACATGATACGCCGTGAACTCCTTTGAAAGAAATATTGAACAGTACCAGGCCTCACTCCGGTTTCTATTTCCCACCATAGCATTCGAAAAGGTAATTGCGCCTAACATGAGCATAGGTAGTTCATTTTTTGGAGGCGACACAGATCACGATGATCTTCAGGAAGCAGCAAAGAGATTAAAGAAATTTCAGCAAAAACATCCAACAGCCTTGCTCGCTAATGGCTACCTTGAACAACGATCGTTTTATAACACCCCGACTTTCCAACGCAAATTGAACGGTACCATCGAATACCGGAATATCCACCTTGGAACAGACTTCTGGGTGCCTGCCGGTACTGCGATACATGCGCCTGCCGAGGGGAAAGTGGTTATTTCGCATAATAACGATTACCACAAAGACTATGGCCCCACCCTGGTCCTTGAACATCAGTTTTCCGATCTTCAATTTTATACGCTCTATGGACACCTTAGTAGATCTTCTCTTGAACTTTCGGAGGTTGGAAAAACCATCTCAAAAGGAACAAAAATTGGATATATCGGTGATGAAATAGAAAACGGGCATTGGGTCCCACATTTACATTTTCAGCTAATAACCGATCTGTTGGGCAACACAGAAAACTTTAACGGGGTGGCTTTTCCTTCAGAAATAAAAAAATGGAAAACCATCTGTCCGGACCCCAACCTGATGTTCGAGGAATACCTACCGGCTGCTGAATAAATTAAGAAAGAAGCATTCTTTTTATACCCTCTGCAAAATGTTTGGCTGAGGGAGGGTGGTTTCTCATCCAAAGTTCAGGTTCGATGATCTCAAGTTCAGACAAAAGATGGTTTCCGTCTTCGTCCCAAACTATATCCGCTCTCCCGTATGCAGGTAGAATATCGCAAGCAGCGAAGACGGCTTCGGCAAATGCAATTTCCGGGGCAGTAGGCTCATAAGGATGTACGGTGCCGCCAAAATCGTCCTGCACTCTAAAATCACCTGCTTTGGCTTTCTTTAAAATGGCGTGCGTAAATTTGCCATTAAATACCATAAGGGACGCCTCACCCCGAGTTGTAATTGTAGGGAGATATTCCTGAACCAGCATATCCCTCTCAGCAACCAGGGAACTAAAAAGTGTTTCACTTGAAGACATTTTATCGTTGGTGATCTTATAGGTATGAAAAGCGGCTCCTGAAATAGCCGGTTTTATCACCACATCCTTCCAGTTGTTTGTCTCACAAACCAAAGACAAGGACCTAAGAGTTCCCTTATCTATGAAATCTGTGGGCACTATGTCAATTCCTTTTCGTTGAAGATCCAGGAGGTAATGCTTATCGATATTCCATTGAATAAGCGATAATGGATTAATGAGTTTTGTTTGTCGGCTCACTTCGGAAAGCCATTTCTGAAATTCGTCGTATCGCTCGAAATAATCCCAAACAGTTCTGAACACAACAGCTTTGGTTCCAGCCCAATCGTAATCCGGATTGTCCCAGTTGATTCGTGCTACCGAAAAACCCATTTCTTCCAGGGCGTTCTTCAGTAAGTCATATTCATCGAGAATATTCTGAATATATGGGGTTATCACTTCTGGTTCGTGATAGCGTTGATCTGTTAACACGGTAATGTCTACCATTCTAAGAAATTAATGGGCGAAGTTAATGAGATTTACTCCTTAGGACAATCTAATTTCGAATTTTCAGGTCTTTTAACCGGATATCCTTATATGCCTGCCTTAAACCATCTTTCTTGGTGGCAATAAGATGATGGATCGCACAGGGTTTACTTTCGTTGCAGTTGTCGAAGTTGAGGGCACACCGCTTAAATTGGTCTTTTCCTTCAATCTCTACAATAATATCTAGGATGGAACGATCCAATTGGTCTGCGGTCACATAGAAACCTCCTCCCGGTCCTTTGGCGGAGGATATATAGTTCACGGCCGCTAGTTGTTGCAGGATCTTGGACAGAAACGGTTTTGGGATGTCGAGATCTTCGGCTATATCCTTCACTAATAGCTTATGTTCTTCAGAAGAGTTTAAAACCAGATGATCTATAGCCTTTACGGCGTATTTAGAAGCATTTGAAAGCATAGTAAGGTCTCTAAATTCAGAAGCAAATATAGATAAATAAAAAAAGGATAAAAATGTCTTTTTTATGATAATTGTCATTTTTTAACAAGGCCGTGCGAGATATTTTTGATCCGAATTCAAAATTGAACTAACATGAAACACACGATCAAACTTCTATTAATATTTACTGCGGCCTTACTATTGAGTTGCGGTGGGAAAGAAGAGAAAAAAGACGATAGCATAAAAATTGGTGGTACTAAAAAGGAAGTAAAAGCAGAAGCTACGACCACAGGATCTGCCACCGATGAAGTTCCTGCCTCAGAGCGGATCACCCTGGATAATAAAGGTGTGGGAGAGGTAAAGGACCTTCCGCTAGATCCGGCAATTAACCAGGAAATGGTAGCACGTGGGGCAGAACTATTTAAGACCAATTGCTCTGCTTGCCATAAGGTGGATAAACGATTTATAGGCCCTTCTCCTAAAGGGATCACCAAGCGTAGAAGTCCGGAATGGATCATGAACATGATCCTCGATCCACAGTTAATGGTTGAAGAAGATCGCTGTGCTAAAGACCTTCTTGTGGAGTTCAACGGGGCTGCTATGGCGAATCAGAATATGACGTTCGAGCAGGCCAGGGACATACTTGAATATTTCAGAACCTTATAATAAATCCTATGAAAACTACTCAACTAAAATTTATAATGGGTTCTTTATTCGGCATTTTATTACTGTTCGGATGTAAGAACGAGACTGCCAATGACGGATCGTCTGTAAATACGGCGACTACCGAGGAAACCAAGGAACAGGGACAGGCGTTTATAGAGGACAATGAGTCTGTGCCTAATGTACTACAAATTGCGATGGGTTCGCCCGATCACACCACATTGGTTGCTGCTGTGCAGGCTGCCGATCTTGAAAATGCACTGGTAAATGCCGGGCCATTAATGGTTTTTGCACCTACCAATGCAGCATTCGACGCGCTGCCGGAAGGAACCGTAGACGATCTGTTAAAACCCGAGAACAAAAATGCCCTGGCTAACATCCTTAAACACCACGTTACCGCGGGGAATTACTCTAAAGATTTTCTAAAGAAATTCAAGAAACTCGGTCAGGCTAACGATCAAAATACAACGGTGGAAGTAAAAGGAGAGGACGTCTATGTAGGTGGTGCTAAAATAGTGGCAAGTATCCCGGCCGGAAACGGTATCGTCCATGTAGTGGACGCAGTAATATTACCCCCGTCAAACTAATTGAAAACTAAAAAAAACAACATGAATAAATCAAAATATTATTTAGGTGCAATTGCGGCTCTGGCTCTGTTTTTTGTTGGATGCCAGCAAGGTGCGAATAATTCGGGCAAAGGGGCATTAGCCTCCAGCGCTGCTGAAAAAGTATATGTAGCCCCAGGCGAACAGGACGAGTTTTATGCTTTCCTATCCGGAGGTTACAGCGGAAACTTAACAGTTTACGGCCTGCCATCGGGTAGAATGTTTAAGGAAATACCTGTTTTCTCACAATTCCCAACTTCGGGATATGGATATTCTGAAGAAACCAAACCCATGCTGAACACGTCTCATGGTTTCATTCCCTGGGATGATGCTCACCACCCGGACATTTCGCAAACTAATGGAGAACTTGACGGGCGATGGATCTTTATCAATGGGAACAATACTCCCAGGATCGCCAGAATTAGTTTAAAAACTTTCGAAACTGAAGAGATCATCGAAATCCCTAACAGTGCAGGTAACCACAGTTCGTCCTTTATTACGGAAAATACAGAATATGTGGTAGCCGGAACTCGTTTTTCGGTACCTGTACCGCAACGCGATATGCCTATTAATGAGTACAAAAGTAACTTCAAAGGGGCGCTGTCTTTTATTAGCGTAGAGCCGGAACACGGTCATATGGATATAAAATTCCAGCTATTGATGCCCGGATTTAACTATGACCTTTCACATCCCGGTCGGGGTAAATCTCACGGATGGTTCTTCTTTACAACCTATAATACCGAAGAGGCAAACTCGCTAATGGAAGTAAATTCATCTCAGAATGATAAAGATTTCATTGCCGCAGTAAACTGGAAGAAAATAGAAGAATATGTGAACAATGGCGGTGGAACCAAAATGCCTGCTAATTATGCACATAATGTGTACGACGAAGGCACACATACAGGAACTTCTACTATGAAAAAAGAGGTGTTAACTGTAGATCCTTTGGAAGTACCGGGTGCGGTATTCTTCTTACCTACACCAAAATCTCCTCATGGATGTGATGTAGATCCATCCGGACAGTATATTATTGGGAATGGTAAACTATCGGCAGATCTAACGGTGCATTCGTTCGACAAGATGATCGCGGCTATCGATGGTAAGAAATACGATGGAGAAGCTTACGGTATTCCCATCCTAAAATTCGAGGATGTACTTGCAGGTACAGTGAAAAGTGGTGGTTTAGGCCCATTACACACAGAATTCGACGGCAAGGGAAATGCGTATACTACGTTCTTTATTTCTTCTGAAGTAGTTAAATGGAAATTAGGTACCTGGGAAGTAATCGACAGGAAGCCTACTTATTACTCTGTTGGTCACTTAATGATCCCCGGAGGTAATTCGAGAAAACCATTTGGAAAGTATGTGGTAGCAATGAACAAGATCACCAAGGACCGCTATCTGCCAACCGGACCGGAAATGGAACATTCGGCACAGATCTATGATATCTCCGGAGATAAAATGGAGTTGATCTATGATTTCCCAACGCACGGTGAGCCTCACTACGCAGCAGGTTGCCCTGCCGAACTATTGGCGCCAAAATCTCAAAAGATCTATAGACTGGATGAGAACAAACACCCTTACGCTGTAACTAACCCGGCAGATGCCAGAGTTGAACGTAAAGGAAATGAAGTTCATATTTATATGAGTACGATTCGCAGCCACTTCACACCAGATAATATTGAAGGTATAAAGGTTGGCGACAAGGTATTTTTCCATATTACAAATCACGAACAGGACTTTGATGTACCTCACGGATTTTCTATGATAGGCCAGAATACTTCCGAACTACTCATAATGCCTGGACAAACTAAAACCTCGATCTGGGAACCAAAACAGGTGGGTGTATGGCCATTCTACTGTACAGATTTCTGCTCTGCACTTCACCAGGAAATGCAAGGATATGTAAGAGTTTCTCCTGCATCATCCAATATTAAATTATCCTGGTCACTCGGAGATGATTAGTTTATTTTGAATAGGAAATATTTATTAATTAGTGATTGGTACTATTTCCTAAAGGCGGAAGTTTATCACTTCCGCCTTCTTTCTAAAATTACTAAACCTGCCTCTAAAATGCATGTAACTAAAATTGAATTACCATGAAAAAAGCTAGTTTGATCATGATGATCGGTCCGCTTTTCTTACTAGGTCTCTATACATTCCCATTATGGACAATAATGCTAGGAGCCCCACAATATCCAGATCCGTTAGGTATACATATACATATAGACGGAATTCGTGATGTTAACGAGTTCGATATACAAAATATAGACGGCCTCAATCACTATATCGGTATGAAAACACTCCCTAAACCAGAAGAAATGTGGGAATTTAGCACCTTTCCTATGGTGATAGGAGTAATGATCGCTCTTGGCGTTCTTACCGGACTATTGGGGTACTTAAAAAAAGTGAACTACAAATGGTTTTTGGGGTGGTTTGTCCTAATGTCTGTTCTGGGAATTCTGGGCATGTACGACTTCAACGCCTGGATGGTAGATTATGGAACCAATCTCGACCCAAATGCGATCATGAAACTCGCCAATCCGGACGGTACCCCAATGACGTATAAACCTCCTTTGTTTGGACATACAAAGATGTTGAATTTTGATGTTACTTCCCTACCTGCTACCGGCGCATGGATGATGTTTATAGGAATGATGTTAACACTTCTTGCTGCGTTTATAGGGTGGAAGAACAGGAAAGCCATGTCTATTGAAAAATCTAAAATTTACGCCACATCATGAGAAAATTTCTTTTTATACCTGTTATAGCTTTGTTGTTTTCTTGTCAGGTTAGCCCTGGTAAAATTGCCTACGGAGAGCAATCCTGTCACTTTTGTAGAATGACCATTGTAGACAGGCAACACGCGGCGCAATTTGTTAACGATAAGGGGAAGACCTATAATTTTGATGCTACCGAATGCCTTATAAATTACCTGAGTGGTGTAGACGAAGAAGATGTGGGGTTATTACTTGTAAGCGATTACAACCTTCCCGAAAGTCTTATTGAGGCAGAATCTGCAACCTTTATTATTTCTGAAGAAATGCCAAGCCCGATGGGTGCAAATCTTTCGGCCCTTAGTACAAAGGCCGAAGCAGAGGCGATACTTCAGAATAAAAAAGGGGAAACTTACTCCTGGAATGAATTACTCCAATACTTTAAAGAGTTGTAAAAATGTTAGAAATAAAGGACCGGATAAAGAAAGCAAGCCACAATGGGCTCACAGTTCAGAAAATATTTAAAACTGAAACTGCTGAAACCCTACTAATTACCCTGGAGAAGGGACATAACTTCCCCGAACATACCTCCCCCAGAGATGCATTGCTTGTTATGCTCGAGGGAAAAATTAAATTTTTTATACAAAACGAGGAATATAATATAAAACGGCAGGAAACCTTTTCCTTCCCTGCTAATGAACCTCACCATCTCTTAGCTATAGAGAACTCGAAATTCTTAATTATAAGATAAGCAACTGCCTTCTACAGTGAATTTAAAAAATTACATAGTAACTATCCTCATAGGTCTTACAGCTAATATCCTGCTGGCCGATACGATCGTTGTATGTAAGAAATGCGAGATCAGTACCATAGTGGAAGGTGTAAAGATGGCACGGGAGTATGATACTGTACTGGTGCGAAAGGGAACTTATAAAGAGGTGAATATCCTTATAGATAAACCTCTTGTATTAAAAGGGGAAAATTATCCGGTTATCGACGGCGAGCTTAAGGGGGAGATCATCACTATTACTGCTGATAATGTAACAGTAGACGGTCTTTTTATTATCAATGTGGGCACCAGTTATACCGTGGATTATGCGGCAGTGCGTGTGATAAAAAGCGAGAATTTTCTAATACAGAATCTAGTCTTGGAAAAACTCTTCTTCGGAATCTACCTGGAAAAAGCCAGGAATGGACGTGTTTACCACAACAATATCATAGGCGATGCGGAGGAAGAATATAATTCGGGAAACGGAATACAACTCTGGTACAGCAATAATATCGAAATAGACCAAAACATCATCACACATGTTCGGGATGGCATCTATTTGGAATTTTCAGACGATTGCACCATTACCAACAACAGGAGTTCGGAAAACCTTCGCTACGGCTTACACTTCATGTTCTCAAATAACGATCTGTATTCACACAATACCTTCGAGGACAATGGTGCTGGCGTGGCTGTAATGTTTTCAAAAGGAATAAAAATGTATGAAAATACCTTTAAAAACAACTGGGGAGCTGCAGCCTACGGCATGTTACTAAAGGAGATCAACGATTCGGAGATCAAGGGAAATACTTTTCAGCAAAATACGGTTGGAATTAACATAGAGGGATCTAACAGAGTCACCTACAGCAGCAACGATTTTATAGGGAACGGTTGGGCAATTAAATTTCGCGGGGCATGCTATACAAACAATTTTAAGGAAAACAATTTTCTTTACAATTCGTTCGATCTCTCTTACAATAGCAAGCTAAACGACAATAAGTTTGAAGGGAACTTTTGGAGCAGTTATACCGGTTACGACCTGGACAAGGATGGTGTGGGAGATATCCCCTATCGCCCTGTGAAATTATTCTCTTACGTTGTAAACAGAACCCCTGAAGCCATCATTCTCCTTCGAAGTTTATTTGTGGATATTATAGATTTTTCTGAAAAAGTATCCCCGGTATTCACACCCGACAACCTATTGGATATTAGACCCAGGATGAAACAAATTGTACATGATAGAAATTAAGAATATACATAAAAGATTTGGGAAGAACGAGGTGCTCCAGGGTGTCGACCTCGCCATTGGGGAAAACCGAATTCTTGCTGTTCTGGGCCCAAACGGATCTGGAAAGACCACTCTTATAAAAAGCATACTGGGAATGGTGATTCCTAATAAAGGGGATATATTCCTGGAAGGAAAATCCATAAAAAAGGATTGGAAATACCGGTCGACGATAGATTATCTTCCCCAGATTGCCAATTTCCCTCATAATCTTACCGTGCAGGAATTAATACGAATGATCAAAGATCTCCGGCGAAGCAGAAAAGCCAATGAGGCCCAACTTATCGAGCTTTTCAAGCTGCAACCGTTCTTAAATAAGAAATTAGGAAATCTATCCGGGGGAACCAAGCAAAAGGTAAACATCCTGCTTACGTTTATGTTCGACAGCCCAATCGTTATTCTGGACGAACCCACTTCGGGTCTGGATCCTATCTCCCTCATTAGACTCAAAGAATTAATCGCTTCAGAAAAAGAAAAAGGAAAGACTATTATTATCACCTCTCATATCATGAGTTTTGTGGAAGAGGTAGCAGACGAACTTGTCTTCCTGCTGGAAGGAAAGATCTATTTTGAAGGAACCATAGCAGCCTTAAAGGAAAAAACCCAACAACCCGATTTCGAACACGCAATTGCGTCTATTTTAACCAAGAGTTATGATTAAGATATTGAAATACAGCTTTTACGATCTCATGCGCAGCCGTTGGAGCTACGTCTATTTTGTATTCTATTTACTCCTTGGTTTTGTGCTGCTGTTTTTAAATAACAATGTTAGCAAGGCCGTGATCACTTTAATGAACGTGATCATCATTCTAGTACCGCTAATAGGGACCATCTTTGGGGTGATGTATTATTATAATTCGAAAGAATTTACCGGCCTGTTATTGGCCCAACCTGTAAAGAGGTCGTCCATATTCCTGGGGCAATATCTGGGAGTGGCCCTCTCGCTCTCCATGAGCCTTATCATTGGTCTGGGAATCCCCTTTCTTTTCTATGGGATATTTCGCTCCGACGCTATCTGGGATTTTTCTTTATTGCTAATTACCGGCACCTTTCTAACGCTCATCTTTACAGCCCTGTCGTTCAACATAGCTTTAAGTAATGAAAACCGGATTAAAGGATTTGGTTACGCGATATTGCTGTGGTTATTTATGGCTGTTATTTACGATGGTTTCTTTTTGATGTCACTCATGATCTTTGAAGATTATCCCCTGGACACTTTTTCTCTTACAGCCACCATGTTCAATCCCATCGACCTATCCAGGGTGTTAATACTACTCAAATTAGACATCTCTGCCCTTATGGGATACACCGGAGCTTTGTTTCAAAAATTCTTCGGAACCACATTCGGGGTGATTCTATCACTGAGCGTTCTCATTTTATGGGTACTCATCCCCGCCTGGCTTATTAAGATGAAATCCAGCCGGAAGGATTTTTAATGTTCTACGAAGACTTGCAGGGCGGCGCCCTGACTTTTATTAGTTTAAATAGTTTCTCTTTTCACTATTTACCACTAACTTCTCACTATTCACTACTCACCTTTAACAAATCACAATTTTCAAAAAACAAATAACAAATAATAATCAATGATCAATATTCAATTTGCAATATTTAAACTATTGGATATTGGAATTTATTTGAAATTTGGTGCTTGTTAGTTGGAATTTATTTCTGCTTTGGTGCTTGGTATTTGATTTTTCAATTTCAGTCCCGGACTTTTTTGATTTAGATAAGGCCTCTATTCAGCATTCACTCCTCACCACTCACTTCTCATATCAAAAAAGTTAGTTCATGTACTTTTTACCATTGCCGTAAAAAGTACCAAAAAGGTCTAGCGCTGCACCAACGTTTCCTAAAATTACTACTTCATCTCCACTACGCTTGCTGAACTCGGTGGCAAGCCGCCTCAAACAGCACCAAGCGCTTAACGCTCCGATTCATTGAATTTTAAGGAATCGCCGCTGAGGCGCAATTACTGACATACTATGCAGATTTCTATTTACTCCTCACAATATAAAATTTAGTTCCGGCGTAGCCGGAAAACTCCTCTTCGTTAGTATAGGTGAACAAAAGCTCCGAGATTCAGGAGCGAAGCGACGCGGAGTTTTGGAACCGGTTTCAAAACGCAAAAGCCGTTTTGAAAATACCTTAGAAGAGGCCTCCTTTTTACTCCTTTTTTTGGAGGGGCAAAAAAAGGAAAAGAACAAAGATGATAGTTACTATCGTTCTATCAACTACTCACCTCTCACTATTCACCTTTCACTACTCACCTTTAACAAATCACAATTTTCAAAAAACAAATAATGATCAATATTTAATATTTAAACTATTGGATATTGGAATTTATTTGCTTGGAATTAATTTCTTTTCACTCCTCACTTCTAACTTCCCCCTTACATCATAAAAATGTGGAATTACGTATCTTGAATCAAATTTTGAGATCATGAAATATTTCTATTTACTAATATTCGCAATTATCAGCCTCAATACGTATTCACAGTCTGAAATGGACGATAAACAGGCAATTCGTGATGTGCTCGAAAAGCAGCGTGTGGCCTGGTCTAATAACGATCTGGAAGGATTTATGCAGGGTTACTGGAAAAGTGACAGTCTAAAATTTTATGGCAGCAGGGGTATTACCTATGGCTGGGAACAAACCCTTGCCAATTATAAAAAAGGGTATCCCACCAAAGATCATTCGGGAACACTCAATTTTAAATTGAACGATATTAGTAAGATAAGTGAAGGTAGTTATTGGGTGATGGGCGAATTTTTCCTTACACGCCCAGTTGGCGATGCCAATGGAATCTTTATGATCATATTCAAGAAGATCGACGGAGAATGGAAGATCGTTGCCGATATGTCTTGCGGGTAGGGATGGTGATTGGTTTAAGTTTCTTTTATTTTTAGATCTCTTTTTGGTTCTCACAACTCACTTCTCACATCAAAAAAGTTATTTCATGTACTTTTTACCATTGCCTTTATTGTCTTCTTCAATTTCTTTACATGCCTAAAGAAAACGAAGCAAAAGAAAGGGCACTTCGCTGAGGAATTTTTTGCTTTCAGCAAAAACCGCTCGAAAACTTCGCGTCGCTTTGCTCCTGAATCTCGAAGTTTTCTTCGCATATTCTGCACCGAAGACTTGCAGGGCTGCGCCCTGACTTTAATTTTAATAATATGTTTTTTATTTACTACTAACTCTTCACTACTCAATTTTTACAAATCACAATTTTCAAAAAACAAATAATAATCAATGACGAATACTTAATATATAAACTTTTGGATATTGGAATTTATTTATGATTTGGTGCTTGTTATTTGGTTTTTCAAATTGGTCCCAGACTTTTGTTGGTTTAAATAAGGCCTCTATTCACTATTCACCACTCACTATTCACTTCTTATTTTCTTCCTGTTCTTTCCGGACTTACCAATGCCGTGAAAATAATAAAACAATAATTACAGGCCTGATAGTTCGTCTTTGAGTTTTCGGGTAAGTCCGCCTACCACCAAATCGTAGGAATGATCTATCAGGTTGAGGATAAGATCTCTTGGAACATTGCTATCGATTTCCACAGTATTCCAATGTAACTTGCTCATGTGGAAGGCTCCGTAAATAAGGCCGTCGTATTGTTCCCTAAGACTTGCAGAACGTTCGGGATCGCATTTTAGATTCACTTGAGCGGGGATCCTTTCCAGACCTGCCAGCGCAAACATTTTTCCCATCACCTTAAATACCAGAGTTTGCTCACCAAACGGAAAAGACTCCGTTACACCTTTTTTCGCCAGGCAGTAATCCCGAAACTCCTCAATGTTCATTTTATTTTATTTTAAAGGCCAGAGCCGGCTCGTTATCAAAATAGATCAGCAAATTCTGCTGTCCCAGCTCAAAAGGAATACTAAATCGTATTAGTCCGTTTTGGTTTTCCGCTTCAACCTCCCTAGGGTCGCTTCCGAAGGAATAAGACACCACCACATCTTCATCCCAACGTACCCCAAAATCTACCTGCCCCAAGCTGGATTCGGGATCAATGATACCCGACAGTGGCATTTCAACATCATCCAACGACATTTCCTCCACTATTACCAGGGGCCAGTTTGCATACACTTCTCTGGAGATCATGGACCCCAGAAGGGTATCTTCCTCCAATTCTGGATAATGCGTTTTGATAAATAATTTAGGCGGAGTCTTATAATAGAAATAAGTGGGTTCTTTGATAAATTTTCCCTGGTATTTTCCCGCTCCCCAGGTAGGGTCGAACAAATAGGCCTGGCCATCGATCACCGCAATATTCCACATATGTATTTTCTTAAAAGGCCGCCCTATATCGTTAAAATGGGTCTTAATATCTCCACGCACCAGGTAATTTGATATCCCCTGCATATTGCAGAGTTTTTCGAACAGCATCGCATAACCTTCACATACAGCAACACCTTCCTTTAGGGTTCGTTCGATGGTCTGTTCGCGAACTTTTTCTTCTTTACCGTTCCGCTCCCTGTAATTTTTAAAGTTGTAGTTGAATTTTTTATACTCGTCTGGGTCGTAGGCCACGTTCTTTATGATCCAGCTGTAGATACCTCTCACCTTTTCTTCATCGCTATGAAAATCGCGGCTTATCATAGCCGAAAGATCCTCTATATCTTCAAAAGATTCCGGGTAAAGCTCGATGGTGGCGTCTATTCGAGCGTAATCCTGGCCAAAAACCAAGGGAAAGGCCAGTAAACAAAGGATCAGGCTAAGATTCTTCATTAGTTTCTTGTAGTGATTTAGGGTCATTCTGATCCAATAATAAGGCAGAATAGTCTAATTTCCAACTAATTGTCTCTACAAGTTTCTCCATTAGCTGTATGGTGTCTATAGCTTGCTTGGACGCTTCTTCCAATAATCCACTGCCGGGTACCTTCTCGATTATATGATTTTTAGCCTCTTTATTTATCTCGGTGAGGTCGGCTGCTGTGAACGGATTTGCCCAACCGTCTTTCTTATCGTAGTATTTAAAATCTGTTTCAACTGTTAGTAATTTTGGCTTCGGAAAATTACTTAGCGTAACTGTCTTTTTAGCCACGTCAGCTTCTATCTTAAGATTGCTTAGATCGAAACCCACATAGGCTTTTGCTTCAATTACTACCAAGGCCTTTTTCTTACCCAGCAGCAGATTCACCCATTTACTTTTTAAATTCTCATAATGATAGATCTCCGAAAAATCTCCCTCCACGGTTATTAGCTTACATACGGTTCGGATACGTTCCATCAGCACAACCGATTGGGCCTGGGATCTCTTTTTTTTCCTGTCGCTGTTAAACCGTACAAAGACGAAATAAGCTACTATCGCCCCTATTGCCAATCCTAAGAAAAGTTGCTCCATATTATTTCTTACCTATAGTACCCAGATGGGTGTTATTAAAACTGTCTGCGAATTTCAGTCCGTATCCAAACATCCTATCCATAGCCGAATGTGAGAACAGTATGATCCCTACAAGGCTTAAAATTGGCATCGACAGATAATAGCCTGCCAGAATGATCCCTATGGCAATGCCTTTGTGATGAAAAATATTGTACGTGGCCGCA
Organism: Pukyongia salina; assembly: GCF_002966125.1. GTDB lineage: Bacteria > Bacteroidota > Bacteroidia > Flavobacteriales > Flavobacteriaceae > Pukyongia > Pukyongia salina. The sequence goes on along the minus strand of NZ_CP027062.1, from coordinate 1,607,869 downwards.
CCGATCCTGCTATTTATAAGATATCCTAACATGCCAATATCCGGTATGAGAATTAGAGCCGGAAACCACCACCAGGAGAAATCCAGTAAGCTAAACAAAACGATCCCCAGTATAAATTGGGCCAGTTCCTCTATTTTTAATACAGTTTTCATTGCGATATTATTTTATAAAGTACCGGCCTACTTGGGGTGGCATCATTCACAAAAGGTGCGGTTTGTAAATTGAGAAGATATGTCCCGTCCTTGATTCTATTCGACACATAAATAAACTCTGTAATGGTCGCTTTTAATCGAGGTGCCTCGGGGTAATTCCAAAAGGCCTTATGTGCCTTTAATTTACCTCCGTCCTTTTCCTTGTCAACCGATGGCAGATCGATCAACAAATGGTCTACGCCCATCTCTCTAATATACTTTGCGGCACCTTCTTCCAGATATGGCCAATTAGTATCTGTGTATTTTTGAGATTTCTTTGAGATTGTATTAGGGAGGGTTCTTAATACAAGTGCCTTGTTTGATTTCCCTTTGAGTATGCCATGTAATTGTTTTCTGGAAATTACTAAATCACCTTTCTTCAATTCGGGTGCCACCGAAATTACCGTGGCCAAATAGAAATATGAGCTTAATGATTTCTGAACCGAGTGCACTTTTTCGGTAATATGCCCCAGACACTCCGTATGGGTGCCGTGTGCATGCGGATTAAAATAAATATTATTGAAATTAATTGCTGCTCCTTTCGCAACGCTGGCCGTCCATTCTTCTGTAGTCACCGGTTCGATCCTTGGCTTTTCAAGATTCCATGCTATTGGATTTCGTGATGAACCCTCCAACGGAATGGAAATGTCCAGGGGTTTGGACAGGTCGACTGTGTAGGTAATGTTTTCATGTTCCAGAGATGCTATCATACTATTTTTTTTACTGAAATAAATAAATAATCGCCCAGGTTGTTCTCGTACTTAGAAATGATCTCATCGATCTGCCCCGATTCAATATCTGCTTCCAATTGAAGTAAACCCTCTTTTACTTCGGTCTCGTTTGCAAGGGATGAAAACGACGATATTCCTCGCCTGAAATTCGGGTCGAGATATCTCCCGGGATGGTGCTTGCCCGAATAAAGGAACAGGTCTTGTAAATTCGGATCGATAAAATACTTTTCGATGGTTACGAGCGTCAAACCACATTTCAGAAGTAATTGCTCTATTAATTCAAGAGTGGGCATTTGTAACGCAGAATCCTCCATCATTTCAGGAAAATAATGGCATAACCAATATCCTTTCATTTGCGCAGGATCTGAGGTGAAGATCACAATTTTACCTTCAGGTTTAAGGACTTCAGAAAGCCTTTTAAATCCTTGTTCTAAGTTATCCCAGTGATGAATAGTGAGCGTGGCTATTACCCCATCGATAGTTTCGGAAGGCAGTGAAATAGTTTCAGCAGAACCCTGTTGCCAGGTCACATTAGAAGTTTTAGCATTTGCTACAGAAAGCATTGTCATAGAGGGATCTACACCGATAAACTGAAAGTCACGTTTGGCAAATTCTTTTGTATAATTTCCCGTGCCGCATCCAATGTCAAGGTACAGTCCGTTGGTTGCAGGAGACAGATGGTAAAGCAGCCTTTCAAATATTTGAGGGTCTGCATTCCTGCTCGCATTGTAATTTAACCCAATAAGATCGTAAGTTGCATTCATAACAGGGGTTATTGCCATTCCGGTCTATAAATTTACTAAGAATAAATCGGCCGCGATCCCGTCACTCAGGAATTTTCCCTGTTTACTCACCCTGATAACGTCTGCTTCCTTCAACAATAATTTATTTGCAAGATGCATTTCGGCTTGCTTCAGGAGATAGTTCTTAAACGTTATCCCGAAATTTTTCTCTACTTCCTTTATCACTATTCCCCCGGCCGTTCGCAGACGGGTCATCACATATTCGTTATACCTGTCTTCCAATGAAAGTACTTCTCTTTCCAACGGTAATTCCCCTGATTGTATACTCTTAAGATACAGGTTATTATTGGCTGCATTCCAACTTCTCACTTTCCCGTTGTAGCTATGTGCCGAAGGGCCTATCCCCAGGTAAGATCGCCCGTGCCAGTACGCCATGTTGTTCTTCGAATAAAAACCTGGCTTGCTAAAATTGGAAAATTCGTAATTCTCGTATCCCAGGGTTTCGGAGGTTTCCATTAAGATCGAATGATGTAGTTGAGCCATTTCATCATCAACAGCTGCCACTTCTCCCTTAGCGATCATGGCTTTTAGTGCGGTTTTAGGCTCCACCGTGAGGGCATAACAACTTAAATGGGGGATGTTGAAGTTAAAGGCCGTTTTAAGATTGCTTTTCCAGCGTTCCTTGGTCATCCCCGGAATACCGTAAATAAGATCTATGCTGTAGTTTGTGAAATGTTTTTTTACTTCCGTGATACATTCCAGGGCTTCAGCAGCTGTGTGAGCACGGTTCATCAATTCCAGGTCTTCCCTGAAAAATGATTGGATCCCAATACTAAGCCTGTTTACCGGAGATCTTGCCAATTCCTGTATTCGCACCGGCGTAAGATCGTCTGGATTTGCTTCCAGTGTAATTTCCGGCTCTTCGGCAAGTTTGTAATGCTCGCTAATTACAGCGAAAATCTTTTCTAATTCATCATTGTTAAGTAAACTAGGTGTCCCGCCTCCAAAATAAATGGTTTCCACACTTCCATTTATTTCTGCTTTTCTTATCCGTAGTTCTTCACAAATAGCTTCTACCATTTCATCTCTTTTCTTAAGGGAGGTAGAAAAATGAAAATCGCAGTAGTGGCAGGCTTGCTTACAAAAAGGTATGTGGATATAGATTCCCAAAATCTATAATTGCTTGAGGTAAACAAAAAGGAACGAAATAGCGAAAGCCAGTAAGCCATAGGAAATGAAGCTAATGAAATACACAATAATGGCTTTCAGAAGGACCAGTATTTTCTGTTTTTGAAAGAACGAGATAAGCGCGTAGCAGAAATAGATCAACATCACTAGTATGGCCAGGTACTGCACCTGCGAATCTACATATTGAATAAAGAACATATTCAGGGTGGTGATGATCGTATACACAGCGATCAGGTAGAACGAAACGGCAAGGAATTCGGCAAGACTGCGTTTCTTATAAAAAAACAATTTCAGAAAAAAGCCCATAGTAAATACAAAAACAAAGAGCAGCTTATCGATATTAAGCAGCATGAAATTCCGTGCCTCGGTAAGCAATTGCCGCTGTGTTTCATCGGTAACATTCAAGGTTGTATTACCAAAGGGATCGTACCCAATTAGAGATCGAAACAACAGGTAGACCACCGTCATTACCAGGAAAAAGGCCACGGGCTTGTAATAACTTTTCCGTTTGCCCGCCAGGTATTCCCGTAATAATTTTCCCGGGTTTATAATCAACCATTTTATTGTCTTGAAGAAAGGGGCATTCACAGAAAAGATAAAGTCCCAAAAATCCTGAAAAGTATCCCTGAACGTAACTTTATGGATAGTAGTCCTTTGTCCACAACTGGAACAATAATTCCCGGTGGCTGGGGTATCGCAATTGTGACAATATGTGGATCGTTCACTCACGACTATTCTACTCTATCTTCATTTTGCTTTACAAAAGCAGACCAACCCGTATAACTCTTTCCAACATCCACCTTGCCGGCATTGTAGAAATGACAAACGGCTGCGGCCAGACCATCTGTACTATCCAGGTTCTTGGGGAGTTCTTTTAGCTGAAGCAAACTTTGCAGCATCTTCGCCACCTGTTCTTTACTGGCATTTCCGTTTCCGGTAATGGCCATTTTTATCTTTTTCGGGGAGTATTCGGTGATAGGAACCTGTCTGGAAAGGCCCGCTGCCATTGCGACACCCTGCGCTCTCCCAAGTTTCAACATAGACTGAACATTCTTACCAAAAAAGGGTGCTTCAATCGCGATCTCATCGGGATGATAATTATCGATGAGCTCTACAGTTCGCTCGAAAATATATTTTAACCGTAGGTAATGGTCGTCGTATTTGGATAGTTTTAGTTCATTTAGCTGAAGAAACTGCATCTCTTTACCAACAACTTTGATGAGTCCGAAACCCATGATCGTAGTTCCGGGGTCAATTCCAAGAATAATTTTTTCCGAATTCACTACTTTAGCCATAGATGATGCACCTTTCCAACAAATCTAAGCATTATGGGTTGATTGCCCTAAAAGTTTTGATACTAACCGCCACCTTCTGGTTTATTTTCGATCGGCTCGCAGACACCAACAATCAAACCATCAGTGCGTTTACAAATCAAATGAAAGATGCTGATCTATTGTATATACTTCTCTTTTTTTTTATGGCTATCCTCAACTGGGCCATGGAGATACGAAAATGGCAATTGTTGGTACAGCCGCTTCAGCAGATCTCTTTTAAATCATCGATGCAACAATGCCTGGCATCACTTACAGCTTCATTATGGACACCAAACAGATTGGGAGAATATGGAGTAAAGCCACTCTTCTATAGCCCGGAGAAGCGAAAAAAAGTGATGCTGCTCAAGCTGGTGTCCAATACGGCGCAAATGTTTGTCACGATACTTTTTGGGATACCCGGCCTGATTTATTTTCTAAATCAATACGGAGTAGCTGTAAGTTTATGGAAACCCATCGCAATTTTTATACTGGTATTGCTGTTGATCGTCTCTGGTTATTACTTCCGAAAAACACAACTCATCGTAAAGGGACTGAGCCTGCAAAAGATCATCAAATATGTAAAGAATATACCAGGGGCAATAAAGTTGCAGGTGTTTTTACTATCGGTATTGCGCTATCTGGTTTTTGCGTCTGCATTCTACCTGATCCTGCTCTTCCTGGGAGTTGAACTGGATCTCTTCAAGGCTATCCCGCTCATCACTGCCATGTATTTATTGGCTTCGGTACTTCCCACATTTATTTTCCTGGATGTAGCTATTAAAGGAGGCGTTGCGATCTGGATATTTTCGTTCGCTGGCGTGGATGAGTTACCGGTATTGGGCGCTGCTACCGCCATGTGGGTGCTCAATTTTGTGATCCCGGCCCTAATAGGGACTTACTATGTAGTCAAATTTAAACCGGTCGCAGCATGATCTACGCGGGGTTTATATTGATCGCACTCTACGGATTCGTACTTCTCTTCCTGGCAATAGGAAATTGGAGACTGAAACGTTCTGCTTCTGAAAAATCCCTTCCCTTTGAACATTTTTCCATTATCGTACCATTTAGAAATGAGGCCGAAAATCTACCTGCCTTGTTACGGTCTATTTCCGAAATAGACTACCCCCTCGATAAATTTGAACTAATTTTGGTGAACGACCAATCTGAGGATGATTCGGTGCAGATCATCTCTCAAAGCCTTACCCATTCACCTGTCTCGTGGAAGGTGATAGAAAATGTGCGGAAAAGTAAATCACCTAAAAAGGACGCCATCACCACAGCCGTAGAGATCGCCTCTTACCAATGGATCGCCACTACCGATGCAGACTGCCTCTTGCCTGCCAACTGGCTCCATGGTTTTAATACCATCATCCACAACCATAGCCCAAAAATGGTCTGCGGCCCTGTTGCGATCCCGGAAAGTGAAGATATGGTGCTGGCCTTTCAGAAATTTGAGACTTTAAGTATGCAGGGCGTCACCAAAGGAGGTTTTGGCTGGAACAGGCCTTTACTGTGTAATGGTGCCAACCTGGCGTTCTCAAAGCAAGTATTTAGGGAATTGGGAGGGTATGCAGAAAACAACCATATCGCCAGTGGAGACGATCTTTTCTTACTGCACAAGATTAGTTCACAATACCCCAAGTATGTGATCTTCAATAATGATCCAAGGTCTGTGGTACAGACAAAGGCCGTTAAAAGTTGGGATGAAATGATCTCACAACGTACCCGGTGGGCATCGAAGACTACTAATGTAGGTAGTCCCCATTTAACTACAATTGGGATCATTGTTACCCTAATGAACCTTTGGATGTTGGCAGGCCTTGTCTATTTTATGATCTTTAACTGGGATGGGATTGCCGTCTACCTCATCATCTACATGATAAAATTCTTTATGGATCAGGTTTTTATAGAAGAACAGGTGAAGTATGCTCCCGAAAAGGTGAATCTGGAGTTGTTTTTCTTTGCATATCTGCTCTACCCGTTCATAACCACCTATATAGCCTTCCGAAGCCTTTTTGGTGGCTACACCTGGAAGGGGCGTGAATTTAAGCGCTAATTCAATATTTTTTTTACCTTTAACCGAATCAAATCTAGCCCATATGAAACGCCTACTCCTTATTTTCGGATTTATTCTGGCCAGCTGTTCCTACGCTTTTGCACAACAGCAATACACGGTCGATGGTGAAACGTATTCTCTCAAGACTGAAGTAGATGGTACCATCGAACTTCTATGGAATACTATTGGCGAAGACTACCGTTATTTCATAAAAAAAGGGAATGACATCGCCGAGTTGAAAAATACCCGTAACGATAATGGGTATAGTGAGGAGTACAAGGATGTATTACGGCTGTTCACCAAAGATTCGCCGGGTGACATAGACAAGACCAAACTTACGTTAGCCAGCCTGAGGAATTATTTCAGAAATTATAACAAAAGAGTAGATCCTGCATATAACGATTCTACCGAGAGTATAGCTTTAAAACTAAGGTTAGGACCGTTTGCCGGTATTTCGAATGCTATATTTACAGACAATCCTACCAATGCCAGTTTACTGGTTGTAGGGGCAGATCTAGAGCTCATAGACGAGGTTAAATTGCGCAGACACTCGGTGGTATTGCGATTTAAACAAACCTTCGAGAACAGCGATTATAAATACAATGCCTCACAATTCTCACTTAATTACAGGTTTAAATTTGTAAAAAGCAGCACGGTCGATGTTTTTGTAAATGGAAAATTTGTGGCATACACTCATTCTTCGAGGGATGACCTTCCCAACCAGAACTTCGGGATGCCAGGTGAGCCTGAGTTCTTCTCAAAAAGCGGTGGCGATCTTTCGGCACCGGCCACTTTTGGATTGGGTGCAGATATTGCCTTAGGGAACGGACAGCTATTTATTACTTACAATGATATTGTTGGGTTGGGTGTGGATAGCAACGGAGAATTTCCAATAGATCTTACCGTAGGGTATAAGTTCGGTCTATAAAGATTCTGTTTCTATTACGATCGGCAGGCTGAACGCAGTTCTAACAGGTATTCCTTGTTTAGTGGCCGGAGCGATCAATTGAAGGGAGTCTGTCATATCCAGTAAAGCTTGTTTGAGAAGTGGAAACGTTTGAGACGTTACACTATCCATTTCAATCTCCTTAACGCTTAATTGGGCTGTTTCGGAAATATCGAATTTAAGCCACACAGTATCATTCACTTCTCGACTTACTGCAATCCCACTGTAGGATGCTACCCGCTTAAGTGAATTTTTCAGTACCTCGCTAAAACATATTTGTTGTTCTTTTTTTTCTGAAATCTGTTCACACTCTTTAAACACCGGGTACTGGTCCACATCGTTCCAATTGATCGTTTTTAGCTCTTCATCGTAAAACGTTTCAGAAGAAATTTTCCTGGTTTCAAAATAATCACAAGAAGAAAAAAGGATACAGAGTGTCAATATGGAGAGGATTGTTCTCATTGTTTTTGAATACCCTCCGAAAGTACAAATTTTAACGAAACATGTATATGAAAAAAGGCCGGAACTGGGGAGAGTCCGGCCTGTAATAATCACTGCTATAAATATTAGTCCATTTCAAAGACTATAGGTAAGGCGAATTCAACATTCACTTTCTTTCCTTTGTGTTCCCCTGGAACCATTTTAGGTAACATTTTTACCACGCGCACCGCTTCATCGATCAATTGTGGATATTCGGCCTTGGCGCGTACGTTCTCTATATTCCCGGTATTGGTTATGGTAAAATGAACCGCAATACGCTGTTTCCCGGTTATGGGAGAATCCTTAGGAACCTTGGTGTTGAAATTCTGAACCACAAATCCGGCCACTTTTTCGGTAAAGCATTTCTTGGCCGCCTCGTTAGTTTGTCCTTCGCAACCCGGATAGGTAGGAACCTTGTCTATGGCGGCAAAGGCCAGTTTATCCTGATCGCCTCCTTTACTGTCGAAATGCAAATTATCTGCCCCCTTAGAACCTGCATTCACGTAAAGTAGTTTAAGCGCTTTTTTCTCTTCGGCGGTAAGCTCTCCCTGCGAAGCGATAGCTTCCTGTAAACTGGCTATATTATCCAGTATTTCGCTGTTGGTACCGTTTACGAAATTATTCGCATTGTCCGTTTCGTTAGTTGCGATATCCGATTCCTGCGCGCAGGAAGTGTACACTAACATTCCACATATTACGGGTAGAATAAGTAAGTATTTTAACTGAAAAATTCGTTTTGATCTTGATTTTTGTAACATAATAATTCGTTTTTTAATTAATGAATGATTGAAGAATGTATTGATAAATGAAATATGATCGGTTTGGAAAACCTGAGACAACATCTGCTGGTAATAAGCATTTCGTTCTTTTGCCATAGCTACTTTTCTATCGGCAGTAAATTCGTGTAAGGCGGCAATTCTTTTCTGAAATACATATACCAAGGGGTTGAACCAAAATACAATGCGCAGCACCTCGAAGAGGATGAGGTCCCAGGTATGATGTTCCTCTACATGGATTTGTTCGTGAAGTAGAATATGCTCTCTTTGTTTTTCTGAAAGTTCCGCTCCTAAATACACAGTACTAAAGAAGGTAAAAGCCGAATTGCTCCCGGGAATGAGTTTAACCCTCATTTTAGGATGCTGCCAATCACTGCTTTGAACCCTGATCTTCCGTATCCTGAAATACTTGAAGATAAACCAACCAATGCTCACAAGCAATCCGGTAAGCCATAGAGCCATCCAGGGAAATTCGAATCCGCCAGTCGCCGCAGCATTAGATGTTTGGGTCCCTCCTACCAAAACGGCTGGTAGTTGTACTGTGTAGGACGGAGGGATAGCCTCCCTAATCCCACCAATTTGCACAAAGGGCAATAGCAAACTCAATAATGGAGTAAATAACAGATAAAGCCTGTTCCAGTTAAAGAAAGTTTCTCGCTTTAGAAACAGATCGTAAACCAATAAAAATAGTAATTGGAATGCTATGGTTTGTAAGATATAATGTATCATGATGTTTCGTCTTTATTGATCTCCTTCATTATCGCCTCCAGTTCGTTAATACTAATGTCGTTCTTCTCAACGAAGAAGGATACCATGCTTTTAAAAGAACCCTGAAAGTATCCGTCTACCAGTTTATTTATAGACTGATTACTATATTCTTCCTTCTTTACTTTGGGAAAATAAATATGCCCCCGGCCTTCTTTCCTATAGTCCACAAAGTCCTTACTTTCGAGAATCCTTACAATGGTCGATACGGTATTATAGGCTGGTTTTGGCTTGGGTAGTTCGTCTATGATAGCGGCTACGTTGGCCTCTCCCAGATCCCATAGTATCTGCATGATGTCCTCTTCTGCCTTGGTAAGTTGTTTCATAATCACTTAGTTTTACATTTCAAATATAACTAATTTTTTAGTTTAAACTAATTATTTAGTTATAAAAATGTAACAGAAGCGTATTTTTATCTTCTAATGAGTGCTTATGGATATTATTTTATTGATTGTTGGCTTTATTTTAATGCTGGTAGGTATTGTTGGTAGCATCTTACCTGTTATTCCCGGTACTCCTATTAGCTGGCTGGGCCTTATCGTATTGTACCTGGCTCCTTCTATAGAGTTCGATTGGACCTTCATTATCATTACCGGAGTTGTGGCAATAGGTATTTATATAATGGACTATATCATTCCTGCACTTGGAACCAAGAAGTTTGGCGGCAGCAAGGCTGGTGCCTGGGGCACCTTCATTGGGCTTATCGTGGGGATTCTTGCTCCTATTCCCTTCGGGATACTTATAGGGCCATTTGTGGGAGCCCTGGTAGGCGAGCTTGCTTTCAATCAAACTCAGGGGCCTCAGGCTATTAAAGCAGCTTTTGGTTCGTTTATTGGATTTTTGGCCTCAACCTTTATGAAGCTTTTCGCCACCTTTGTCTTCCTTGGATTGTTCTGCTGGAAGGTCTGGGAATTTCGATCGCTGTTGTTTTAGGCTATAGGGAGAATTTCTTCGAAAAAGCACCCAGGAAAATGATCCATATAACTCCCACGGTTATTGAGAGGTCGGCAAAATTGAAGATATAGTTATTGAATTTAAACAGCTCTCCTCCTACAAAGGGAACCCATTCGGGCCAGTAGGTCTCAATGATCGGGAAATAGAACATATCCACTACATGACCGTCGAAAAAGGTACTATATCCTCCTTCTTCAGGCATAAAACTGGCGGTTGTAATGGTAGTCGATTCAGAAAAAATTACTCCGTAAAATAATCCATCGATAATATTCCCGATGGCTCCTGCCGTGATCAACGCAAGGGAAATCACAAAGGAGAATCTCTTATCCTGTCGCAGCGAGCTATAGGTGTAATACAATAGACCCGAGCCGGCTATAATTCGGAATACGCCCAGAATGATCTTCCCGGCCTTCCCACCTAATTCGAGACCAAAAGCCATCCCGTAATTCTCGGTGAATTTAATTTGCGCCCAATCCAGACCCAGCATCCTGAACCCACCATCCAGTGGAAATGTTGTTTTTACGTAAAATTTTAATACCTGATCAACGATAAGAACTACCAGGATTAAAATCCCTATAATCATCATCTTCCGCCTATGCTTCATCTACTGTTTTTTAAACTCCTGCAAATATAGAATCATTTTCATAAATGAGGAACTTCATAACGTTCTGTTGGTGTAATTATTCTTCCCTAAAAGGGTTTGTTTCTTGTAAGTATGAGAACAGCTTTATGAACGCCAGATCTATTAGATCCAATTCGTCTTCTCTTCGATCGGGGTTTTTCGTTCCCCTGGAGGTAATTGCCCGTCGTATTTACCCATATAAAAGAACCCCAGACATCGTTCCCCTTCCGACAAAGAAACATGTTCTCCCAAAAATTCCTTATACGCCGGACTGCTCCAGTATGTTCCAATTTTCATCGAATGGGCCGTAAGCCACATATTCTGTACGGCCATGGCTGTAGCCGCGATCTCTTCCCATTCCGGAACCGATCCCGCAGGATCCCGCTGCATACATATAGCCATTACACATCCGGATCGTTCTGCTTTTTCCAATATCTTCATATGTTTGAAGGCGCTATAATTTTCACTGGTCTCTTTGTATTTCCTAGCCAGGAATTCGCCTAATTCGATCCTCGATTCCCCATAGAATACCTTAAATCGCCAGGGTTCGGTCCTGCGATGTGTTGGAGCCCAGTTAGCGGCTTCCAGTATGGTATTGAGTTCGGCTTTAGTAATTTCTTCCAAATTGTATTGGGTGGGATATACGGCTCGTCGGGTTCGAATTTGTTCTATCATAGTGCTGCTTTGAAGATGCAAAAATACTTCTTTTTAGCTCTCCTTGATACAATCCTATTATTTTGATCTTGCCAATTATTCCAAATTGTTACTAATTAAATTGATTGTTTTTTCGTACCTTAATTGAGTTATTTCTAGGACATCAACTAAATCGGCACTCATATGAAAAAAGTAATTTTAATGGTCTGTTGCGTAATTGGGGCGCTCGCCTTTATTTCTGCAGACAAAAACAATTCCCAGGACAACGCTCTGTCCATTGAGGGAGTTTGGGAGCTCGAACATCAATTTCTTTACGAAAACAGTCAGGTGAAGGATACAATTATGAATTTGAATGGTTACAGACAAGTTAAGATCTACACCAAGGGAAAAGTAATGTGGACGCGTTTTAATCCGGCCGATTCTAACGAGTGGTTCGGCTATGGCTCATACGAAGTTAAAGACGGAATGCTGCATGAGCAACTGGAATATGCTTCCGATGCCATGATGCGTATTGTAGATACGGTTCAGGTATTTAAATTCGAACTCGATCTGGGAGAAAAACGATACAGCCAGATCGTTTGGGACAGTAAAGGAAACCCGGAATCTTCCGAAAACTATGTCCGCATAGAATAATTCCTTCAGAAAAAATTATAAAGGAAGACCCTACGTCTTCCTTTTTTATGCTTTAAATTGAAATATGTGTTCCGGTTATTCCCCATTCCTGGCATCTTTAAATTCCTGCCAGGTCTTATCTATGTAATGTTTGTTCCCCAGGTAATCCAGTATTTTTAATAATTCTTCGGAAGTCTGGTACCCTTTTATGATGGTGATCCGCTCAAACTTTTCGTTTAACGCCACATAGCTTGGGTAACTCATGCTTTTATTCAGCAGGGCGGCAGCGAACTCATTATAACCCCGCCTTCCGCTTTTCACAAACTTAAAATCGAAACCCTGGAACTTAAAACTCTCTTTGCGTTCGGCATTGAACTTCACAGGATGGAATTTTTCGTTGATGAGAGCCACAACTTCAGGATGCTTAAAGGTTGTCTTATCCATCCGCTTGCACCATCCGCACCAATCTGTATACACATCGAAAAACACCGGTTTAGACTCGTTGGCCATAGCGGCTTCCAGTTGGGTTATATCCATCCAATTGATCTCTTCCTGTCCCAGAATACCGGAAACAGGCAGTAACATTAGTGCCAAGATAAAAGTAAGAATCGACCGCTTCATGGGCTAAATATAGTAAAATAAGCCAGTAATAAGTACATACGGCGGTTGCGTTGCCCTAGTTGATCCGTCTTCTTTCGGCTTCCGAACCAGTCTCGCGATTCCTGGCAGATTTAAGGTCTCTGTTTCCAAAATTCCTGCTATAGGTAATTGTAAAGGTACGGTTGCTGAAATCGAAGGTATTCCTGGTATTGATATTTTGCTCAGGAAGGTTGGTCCCTCCATTAAATTCGAGGGAATCGAAAATATCATTGATGGAGAACTTCAGTGATCCCCACTTGTCGCTAAATTTATTCTGAAGCCCAATATTTATAGCGTAGAATTCATCGTAACGCGCATTTCCGAAGAATCCCGGGCCATTGTAAAATCCGGATAATTCGGCCGAAAAACTATCCGAAACCTTGAACGAATGGGTGCTGTTAGCCGAAAAGATTCCCAGTTCCTGTTCAATGGGTACTCCCAGGTAAAAGGATCGAACTTTCTGGCGTACGTAGGTTAAATTGTTCTGGGTTCGCCACCATTTGGTGAGTTTTACCGGTATCCCTGCGATAATGGAAAAAGTTCGGGTATAGTCCAGATTTGCTGCCTCGAAGATCAATCTCCCGGTGTCCGGATCTATTCGTTCCTGGAAATTGGCAATGGTCGCATCCTCATCGGTATATTGAAAGGACAGGAAATACGATTTAAACGTAATATCGTACTTGTAGGTATTCGAAATGGCCGGTTGAAGACCCGCATTTCCCGAGAGGAACGTATTGGGTTCGAAAAATATCACAAAAGGAGCCAGATCATTGAAAGTTGGCCGGGTAATACGTTTGGAGTAGGATAGGTTCATGCTTAAATTCTCGGTAAGGGTCCTGCTTAGAAAGATAGATGGAAACCATTTCCCAAACTGTCTGTCTACTACCCTGCCCTGCGTATCCACATCCAGCCTGGAATCTGTATACTCATATCGAAGGCCCGCCTTAGCCGAAGTCTTTTCATCGATAGTATACTCTGCAGACCCATAGGCCGCCAGAATTTTCTCATCCAATACGCTAAAATTGGTTAAAGTAGGATCGAACACAAACATCCCATCAATCTCATTGGCCACAGAAACATCATTCTCGAAATCGTTCTTGGTTGCTTTAGCTCCGGCCTCCACCTTTAAGTTATCATTGATCTTGTTATTATAGTCGAGCTTTCCTACCCAGGTTGAAAGTGGCGTTTCTTTCCTGCTTTGCAAAAGTTCGGTTCGTAAGAACATCATATTTGCATCGTAAAAGGTATTGGTATAATCTGTTGGATTATCGAATTCGTAAAAGAGATAATCTATATCCATGCTCACAAATTCATCCTTAGTGAATTCGTGTTTTATATTGAAATTAGCTCCGAAATGTTTTAACTGGTTGGTTTCGGTATTTGCTAATTCCACGAAAGAAGTTGGCATCCCGTTCACAGCATCGAAACTACTATTAAAGGCATCCATCTGCCATTTGTTATCGAAGGCCGTGAGAATGGTCCCTATAATTGTTTTTTCTGAAATTTGGTAATCCATTCCCAATCGGAGTCCGTGATTTTGCTGATCTGGTTCCCTATCGGTCCTGGAGGTAGTAGACAGCAGGTCGCCATCCTCCCGATATTCTCTGCTGGTTTTAAACAGCTGCTCTCTCTGGTCCACACGGTACGAATAACTTCCGAAGACATTAAATCTATTTTTCCTGTAATTAAAATTAATATTGTCGTTAGACACCAACCCTTTTCCATACCCCAGCGAAAGCGAATAGGACCCGTTTAGACCCAGATTGGCATTTTTCTTAAGTACTATATTGATGAAACCGGCATTCCCTTCAGCATCAAAATTTGCCGGAGGTGTAGTGATCAGTTCAATGGATTCGATATTATCGGCGCTCATCCCGTCCAGCAACTGTACAAGTGATGATGCGGGAACATAGCTGGTCTTTCCGTTTATCATCACCACCACTCCATCTTTTCCAACCACGGATATGGCATTGTTCTGCCTGTTTACCACCACTCCCGGAGAACGTTCAAGCACCTCCAGAGCAGTCCCTCCGGACGAGACAATACTATTCTCCACATTGATCACCAACCGATCTACTTTTTGCGTGAATAAAGGCTTCTTTGCCTGAACGACAACTTCGCCAAGTTCTTCGCCTTCAGTCATCACAAGTACCGGAACCGTATAGTCCGCATTAAGGGTGAAGGCTTCAGATCTGGCTGTTTGAAAACCAACTACAGAGCCCTCTACGTAGTATGTGTTAGCTGGTATACTTTCAAGAATATAGGCGCCGCTCTCGTCTGTAACCGCACCTTTTACAAAGGTGGAATCACTAACCTTCATAAGGAGTACATTGGCAAAAGTAATGGCATCATTATTAGAATCTAATATCCTGCCCGAAATAGTATAGGAAGTCTGTCCATAGATGGTTGAGACCATAAACAGCAACGCAACAGTGAGACGCGTAGTGAGGTTCATAATTTATTAGTTAGTTGAAAACTTCATTAACACAGATTCAAATCTCAACCCATGATAACTCAGTGTAAGTTAGGTAAATAAGTAATAAATTGGCGATAAATTATATGATAACTCATATTTCAAAACTCTAAAAGCCATTGGTAACACTTCCTAAATTTGGTAATTTTAAGAATTTAAATTGCTGAAATGTTAATTTAAAGGTATTTCATCGAATTATTTTGCTTTTTATCGATTTTATTGGCATTTTTCCGACTTATAAAATTCCATCTGCGTATGAAAAGTAAAATTACCCTACTCCTACTTCTTGGTTTCTGTTCCATATATGGCAATGCCATGCGATGTGGCGATGCCTATCAAAATGCTACCTATGCGGTAGAGCATTCGGAAAAAGCGCTGGCATCGAACAACCTGGAGCACCTGAAACAATACTCGTTAAGAGCACAGGAAGCTGTGGAAAAAGTATTTGCCGCTACAGAAAACTGCGGCTGTACCGAAGCAAATAATGCCAGCTACGACACCCTGGATTATTTAAGCAAAGCCCTCGAAAAGGACAAATTTGAGGTGTCCAGATTCTATGTGAAAAGTGCGCTAAGTAGCATAAAATCCATCCTTATTTCGCTTGATCTTTGTAACGAACCCGATCCAACCTATAGCCTTATCGTAGACGAAAACAACCTGATCACACAAGAACAGGAGCTTCTCGCACAACAGGAACAACTCTTGCGAAAGCAGAAGGCCCTGGAAGCCCAGCTAAAGGCACAAAAAGAATTGCAGGCAAAGCTACAACGCGAAAAAGAGATAAAACTAAGCGAACAGAAACGTATCAAGTTTGAAGCAGAAGCCAACCTTTTGGAAATGGAAACTGCCATTAACCGCTTTATCCGGCTCATGGATTGCGATAGAGTAGAACCATTAACCGAGAAATCGTATACGCGCACTCTGGAACAACTCGAAGTAGAGTCTGTTCACGCCACCCGAACCTTCTATTCCATAAAAGCAAGGGAAATGGCAGACCAGTTAATTGCCGTGCTAGCCGGGTGTGACAACTAGAATACCCAAAATGACTATTTATTTGTTGTACTTTTAACCTAACAATCTGCTCCTAAGGAGTAATAAACCTAATTCGGTTTCTGAAAACCCAACGTAAATGTTGGGTTTTTTGTTTCTGAAATTCCGCGAAAAGTCGTTATATTTACTAGGAAATAACGCTTTGTTATGATCTCTGTTGAAGAAGCAATATCAATTGTAAAAAATTCCATAGTAAAAACTTCAGAAACGGAAGTGATATCCCTTGGTTCTGCTTTGGGCTATGTGCTGAGTGAGGATGTAGTCTCTCCTATTGATATGCCTCCCTTCAGGCAATCGGCCATGGACGGCTACGCACTTAATCTTGGCGATACAAATAACTACGAGATCATCGCCGAAATAAAAGCCGGCGACACCAGCCTCCCTCAACTAAATAAGGGCCAGGCCGCACGAATCTTTACGGGAGCCGCTGTGCCCCATTCGGCTAATGCCATCGCCATACAGGAACACGTAACAGCAGAAAATACCATGTTAACCCTGGAAAAAGAGGTTGCGATCGGGGCTAATATCAGGGGACAGGGTGAACAGGTGAAAAAAGGCCAGGTAGCACTCGCAGCAGGCAGCGTGATAAATCCTGCTGCCATCGGATTTTTGGCTTCCCTTGGCATCTCCAAAATTGCGGTACACACCAAACCTTCTGTGGCAATTGTAACCACAGGAAACGAGCTAATCCCTGCCGGGACTCCCTTAAAACATGGCGAGATATACGAGAGCAATGCACTCATGTTGGAGTCGGCAATGAGAAGATGTAACTACACTAACGTATCCACATTTAAAGTGAAGGATAACTTCGAAAATACGGTATCTCTCATTCGAGACTTGAATAAGAAATTCGATTTTATAATTATTACCGGAGGGATTTCGGTTGGGGATTACGATTTTGTGGGGAAAGCCCTGGAAGAACTGGAAGTAACCCCTTTATTCTACAAAGTGAAACAGAAACCCGGTAAGCCCTTGTATTTTGGCAAAACCCAAAAGAACTTCATATTTGCACTTCCCGGCAATCCCGCGGCTTCTTTAAGTTGTTTCTATAATTATGTATTACCTGGTCTGGAAATAGCGAGCGGGAATACAGATTTTTCTCTTCCCAGAATACGGGCAAGATCGACATCAAACTATCAGAAAAAAGGTGACAGGGCTCAATTTCTCAAAGCCCGTTATCAACAGGACGAAGTGACCATCCTGGACGGCCAGAGTTCGTCCATGCTGCATACTTTTGCGATTGCCAATGCCCTGGTATATCTACCGGAAGATACCTTCGAAATAAAAATAAAAGATGAAGTAGAAGTGATCATGCTTCCTATAAACTAACCACTATGAAATACACTATTAAAAGCAGAATTTGGATTGAAGCAGATGGAGAGATCTTACTGGGTGAAGGTCGGGTTAACCTCCTGAAGGCAATAGAGGAAACCGGTTCACTCACCAAGGCAGCCAAATGCATGGAGATGTCTTATAAAAAGGCATGGCGATTAGTAGACACCGTGAATTCCCGTGCAAAAAAACCTGTTGTTACTTCCAGTATTGGTGGTAAAAGTGGTGGCGGCACCGCTTTAACCGATTACGGCCGGTCTCTTGTAAGCACCTTCGATGCCATTAATCACCACTGCTGGGATTTTCTCGATAAAGAAATAAAGCAATACAAATTATAATGTTATTAGAGTCTGATTATATCTGGGGTTTCTTACTCACCTTACCGGTGATAGCCTTCCTGTATGCCAGTGTTGGCCATGGTGGCGCCAGTGGGTACCTGGCACTAATGGCCCTATTCTCATTTAGCCCGGAGGTCATGAAACCTACAGCTTTACTGCTCAATCTATTTGTATCCGGTCTGGCGTTTTATCATTATTACAAGGCCGGATATTTCAACAAACGGCTGTTCTTTTCTTTTGCCCTGGCCTCTATACCCATGGCCTTTCTAGGCGGTTTGCTAGAAGTAGACGCTTCAGTTTATAAAAAAATACTGGCAGTACTGCTCATTTTTGCCATCCTTAAAATGCTGAATGTTTTTGGTAAGGAAACCGAAGAAATAAAACGAGTTAAGATCTGGCAGGGCCTCATACTAGGTGCCATCATTGGATTCTTCTCGGGCCTTATCGGCATTGGGGGCGGTATTATCCTCACACCCGTAATATTATTGCTCCACTGGGGAAAGATGAAAGAAGCAGCAGCCGTCTCTGCCCTGTTTATCTGGGTAAACTCGGCATCGGGGTTGTTAGGACAATTAACCGGGGGTGTTTCCATATCTTCGGAGGCATGGATCCTGGTAGCGATCGCCGTGGTGGGAGGATATTTTGGTAGTTATTTCGGGAGTAAGAAATTTAACAACGCCTTTCTAAGATATATGCTCGCTTTTGTACTAATTATTGCTTCAATAAAACTTTTCTTATGGTAACCGTAGAAAAAAAACATATCACCGGTATTTTACTCGCAGGAGGCAGGAGTTCCAGGATGGGAACCGATAAAGGTTTTGTTATGCTGAAAGGTCTCAGCTTCGCCAATCGAATCATCAACACCATGAAGCCTTTTGTACATGAGATCATCATTGTAAGCGATCATACCCGATACGACAAACTATTGATCCGGCGAGTGGAGGATATTGTGAAAGATTCGGGGCCTGTGGCAGGGATTCACGCCGCACTTACGCACTCTCACACAGACCTCAACCTGGTTCTAAGTTGCGATATTCCACTAATAGAAGAGGAAGTAGTTTCAACTTTGCTACAGGGATACGACCCTCAATACGATATTATTCAGCTGGCGTATAACGGCAGTACTATTCCGCTTATAGGTCTTTACCACAAGAACTGTTTGCCTCAATGCGAATCATTGCTGAAACAGGGAGAACGGCGGTTAACAAAATTCGTTGAAGCGTCGAAAACCAAAACGATCGAGTTGCCACCGCATTTGGGTCATTATACAACAAACGTGAATACCAGGGAACAATTAGAACTATTAAAAAATGAGTACGAACATTAAATATTTCGGACTCCTGGCAGAGATCACTTCCTGCCGGGAAGAATCTCTTGGCAACAGCCCTAGCACGGTAAATGAGCTGTTAGAGTTGCTTTTTGAAAAATATCCGGGATTAAAAGAAAAGGATTTCCGGGTTGCTATAGACCAGCAACTGGTTACGGAAGATGCCCGGATCACAGGTGGCGAAATCGCATTACTACCACCATTCTCGGGAGGCTAGAATATGAACAGATACAGTAGACATATCATTCTTTCAGAAATTGGCCCGGAAGGCCAGAAAAAACTGTCCGCTGCCAGCGTAATGGTAGTAGGTGCAGGCGGCCTTGGCTGTCCAGCTCTCCAATACCTAGTCGCTGCGGGGGTTGGCACTATCGGCATATTAGACCACGACCTTGTGGAGGAATCCAATCTGCAACGCCAGATCTTGTTTGGCACTTCTTCCTTAGGCACCAACAAAGCAGTGTCTGCTAAAAAACGATTGGCCGACCTCAATCCCTCCATTACCATAAATGCTTATCCCATACAACTACAGGCACAGAATGCCCTGGATATCTTATCGGGTTACGACATCATCCTGGACGGCACAGACAATTTTGAAACCCGTTACCTTATTAACGATGCTGCCCTTTTGCTGGACAAACCCGTGGTTTTTGGGGCGATCTATAAATTTGAAGGCCAGGTTACCGTGTTCAATTACAAAGGAGGGCCCAGTTACCGATGTTTGTTCGCCACCCCACCGGCGGGGTCTTCGGTAGCTAATTGTTCGGAAGTGGGCGTACTGGGTGTGCTGCCTGGAATTATTGGTTGTATGCAGGCGAACGAAGTTATAAAGATGATCCTGGGAATGGAAGAAGTGCTATCGGGAAAATTACTGTGCTATGATGCGCGTTCGGCCGGTACCAGCTTTATATCCATTGCCCGAAATGAGGACAGGATAAAGCAGGTTTTTGATGAAAGAGACTCCTTCGTGCAAAATCATTCGGGAAGCAACTATAGTTGTGAGCCGATGGAAATATCGGTGGAAGATGCCTTGAAGATGGAGGATGTTCAATTTATCGACATTCGGGAGCCGGGAGAACTTCCTTTTATTCAACTTCCTGAGTGTATCCAGATCCCACTGGGGTCTTTAGAGCAAAGCATTTCAGAAATAAATTCAGAAAAAAATATAGTAACCTTCTGCAGATCGGGCATACGAAGTAAAAAAGCCGTCTCACTATTGATAGAAAACAATATAACGAATTGCTACTCCCTGAAAGGAGGTGCTCTCGCCCTGGAGCCAGCGATAAAATCTTTAATAAAATGAAAGACAAAAAACCTAAAAATGTATTTGTAGAGGGAGCCATTTCCCCGGAGTTTATCGCAACTTCTATTGCAAAACATCAAAGTAAAACCTCCATAGGTGCACACGATATTTTCCTGGGACAGGTACGAGCAGATATGGTTGATAATAAGACTATAAAGGCTATTGAATACACCGCCTATGAAGAGATGGCCAATAATAAATTTCATGAGATCCGCGAGGCGACCTTCGGGAAATACGAACTTAGTTGTATGCACATTTATCACAGCCTTGGGACAGTGAATGCGGGGGAGATCTGCCTCTTTGTCTTTGTCTCTTCTCCCAGGAGAAAAGTGGTTTTTGAAGCACTGGAATATGTGGTTGAGGAGATAAAAGCCAATGTCCCGGTTTTTGGCAGAGAGATCTTTGAAGACGAGTCGCATCAATGGAAAGTAAATACGTAATCTATGGTAGACATCACACATAAAGCCAATACCCTACGCATTGCCACAGCCCAGGCTATCGTTAAAGTGAGTAAAGCCGAAACCATTGAGGCGATAAAAAAGGACGAAGTTCCCAAGGGAAACGTCTTCGCTATGAGTAAGGCTGCCGGCCTGTTAGGCATAAAGAAAACCCCGGAGTTGTTGCCCGATTGTCATCCCATCCCTGTGGAGTATGCAGCAATCGATTTTGAAGTAAATGAATTGGAGATTATTGTGAATTGCACCATAAAAACCATATACAAGACCGGGGTCGAGGTGGAGGCCATGCACGGTGCCAGTGTAGTGGCTCTCAATATGTATGATATGCTGAAACCCATCGACAAAGGCGTTGAGATCCACCATATAAAACTGCTTAAAAAACGAGGTGGCAAAACCGATTTCCAGGATAGATACCGAAAGGATCTGGTCGCGGCTGTGATCGTATGTTCAGATACGATCTCCAAAGGAGAAAAGGAAGACCAGGCCGGGAAAGAGGTGATCGCCAAACTGGAATCCTGCCATGTAAAAGTGAGTGACTACCAGATCATTCCCGATGAAAAGGAGATCATTCAACAAAAAGTAAACGATTTAGCTAATAACAAGATCGACCTCATCATCTTCTCGGGCGGTACCGGTCTATCTGCTCGCGATGTTACGCCAGATGCCCTGGAGGAAATTCTGGAGCGTAGGATCCCCGGGGTAGAAGAGGTGATACGAAGTTACGGACAGTTACGCACCCCATATTCTATGTTATCACGAAGTGTGGCAGGCACCATTCGGGACAGCCTGGTACTTGCCATACCAGGTTCCACCAAAGGCGCCAGGGAATCGATGGAAGCCATATTTCCACACATCCTGCATGTTTTCAGAATATTTAAAGGAGAAAGACACGACCCATGAAAAAAGACTCCCCCATATTAACCGATACCCACGGCAGGGAACATACCTATTTACGGATCTCCCTGATTGAGCGCTGTAATTTGCGCTGCAATTACTGTATGCCGGAGGAAGGGATCCAACTCTCTCCCAAGAGCCATTTAATGACCTACGAAGAAATTTACACCATCGCAAAGGTCTTCGCAGATCACGGGGTACGGAAGATCAGACTTACCGGAGGTGAACCGCTAATTAGAAAGGATTTTACCACTATTTTGGAGAAACTAGCTACGCTTGATGTCTCTTTAACCCTTACCACTAACGGGGTGATCATAGATCGGTTTATAGACGATCTTAAAAAATATAATCTCAACGGGATCAACCTTAGCTTAGACTCACTCCAGGCCGAAAAGTTCCGAGAGATCACCCGAAGAGACAATTTTACCCAGGTTTGGGACAACCTGCATTTATTAGTTTCTGAAGGCTTTAAAGTGAAGGTAAACGCAGTTTTGATGAAGGATGTGAACGACAATGAGATCATCGATTTTATCGAACTAACGAAGGATCTTCCGGTGTCTGTTCGCTTTATAGAATTTATGCCCTTTGATGGCAACAAATGGAATATAGACAAGACCGTTTCTTATGCCGAGATCATGGATAAAGTACGGGATCATTTTACCGAAGACCAGTTGGAACGACTGCAGGATGCGCCCAATGATACCTCAAAGAATTACAAGATCAAGAACTACAAGGGAAGTTTTGGAATTATAAGCTCGGTAACCAATCCGTTCTGTGATAGTTGTAACCGAATTCGACTCACGGCCAATGGACGAATTAAGAATTGTTTATTTTCTTCTTCTGAAACAGATCTGCTTCAGGCCCTTCGTGCAGGGGAAGCAATAGAACCGCTCATCGCCAAGGCCATGCGCTCCAAGTTTAAGGTAAGAGGTGGTATGGATACACTGGAAAAACTTCAGCAACCCGAACTACACGGAAAAAACCGAAGTATGATCACTATTGGTGGTTAGCACGATATAAAGTCTCGTAGGCTTCCCGGGTATCGATATCCTTAAGTTTCCCCTCACCCGGAATGGCGGTCACTTTATTGAGATGTTCCGTGATCAGTTGCCGTGCTCCCTTATCGTCCCTTAATGCGCTCAACTCTTTGAAGTAGGTTTTATCGAACATTGCCGGCACACCTATTCTTCCATCTTCATAAACCGAAGCGATGATCTGTTCATGACCAGGAATGAATGTTTGCAACATCTTCTTCAGAAAACCTGAATCCACCAAAGGTTGATCGGGGAGCATAATGAGGGCGGCTTCTATTTTATGAGAAGATGTTATAATCTGTTTCATCGCCAGCGCGATCGAACTTCCCAGGCCCAATTCCCAATTGGGATTTTCCAGGATGATCGCATTATTGGCAGGAAGCTGTTCTCTAATTTCGTCCTTATGGGCACCCAACACCAGGAAGATCTCTTTACAAGCCGCCGATGAGGCAGTCTGTAAACAATGAGTAAGCAGGTTTGTATCTCTCCATTTAAGCAGTTGTTTCGGGCTACCAAGACGGCTGGAGGCTCCCGCAGCGGGAATTATGATGGCGATATTTGAAGTTTCAGACAAGCAGCGAGTATAGGATCAAGCGTGTATGCCCCCTTTTTTCTCCTTCAGAAGGATGGGCTTTTTATCGCGCACAACCGACAAGATCTCTGAAAGGATAGAAATTGCGATCTCCTGGGGGGTTTCTGCACCAATATTAAGGCCGGCAGGCCCGTGAATACGGTCTATCAACCTTTCGGCCTCTTCGGGATAATATTCTATAAACTGGACATAGAGTTTTTCACGTCTATGTGCCGGGCCCAGCAAACCAATGTAAGCAGGATCTGCTTCTTTTAGTTCGATGAGATAACGAAGATCGTTAGCAAAATTGTGAGACATGATCACAATGGCGGTTTGGTTGTCGATCTTATCCAGTACCAGCGCATCGGGAGCCACCGAATGAAATTCGCTTGCCCCGGGGAAATTCTCGATGGTCTTTGCCTCAAGCGGACCCGCAATTACAGATACTTCCCAGCCATTAAGCGCGGCGTATTTGCACAGTTGCACTGCGTCGTGTTCTGCGCCAAAGATCATTAATTTAAAACAGGGAGGCATAACTCTTTCAAAAACCTGAAGGTCTTTATCGACCCCGGGCGAAGATCGATTCTCCATGTTCACTGGAAATTGTTTTTCATTTATCTCTATAAGACTTCCCAGACCTTCTGCAGCTCCCTCCTCTTTCTTGTAGTGTGACAAAACCTTAAAGTGATCTCTACTTTGCAGGCATTGATGAAATGCATTGATAAGTTCGTTATCCGGATTGAAGATCTCAATAAGGATATACAGCACCCCTTCACAGCCCAGACGGTAGCGCCCGTCGTAGGTCATCATGATAGGTTTGTCATCCTTAAATACTGCTTCCGCGTTTCGGGCGATATCTTTTTCCACACAACCGCCACTTACAGCACCCGTCATCTGGCCATTCTCTGCGATCAACATCCGCACCCCCGGTTTTCTGTAGGAGGATCCGTCCAGGTCTACAACCGTGGCCAGAACGGTTTTTACTCCATTTTCGGCGGCGCGCAGATGAGCGGTTAGAATATCCTTTATTTCATGCGTCATATGCTAGACCAGTTGCTTTTTATATTTTCCTTTGCTCTTTCGTATGCGCACTGCTACCACCTTATATTCCGGGCATTTCGCTTCCGAATCGTGTATATCGCCGGTAATTAAATTGATCATGATCTCCGGGAAATGAAAGGTGGTACTCAGGATGCCGGGCTTCACCTCATCGGTGATCCTGGCTTTTACATCCACCTTACCCCTTGGTGATTCCACACATACATAATCGCCTTCATGGATTAGATGTGTCTTGGCGTCTTCGGGATTGATCATTAGGTAGTCGTCTGAAAGTATTTTCTCATTCGCGGTTCTACGGGTCATCGCCCCGCAATTATAATGTTCCAGTTCTCTATTTGTAGTAAGGATATACGGATAATCCTTTGCGTGGTCCTGCAACTCCATGGTTTCTCTAAAGGCGTTATACTCAAAATAACCTTTCCCTCTTTTAAATTCATTCTGATGCAGGATCTTGGTATCGGTTCCATCTTCGGCTACCGGCCATTGCAGTCCGTTCTTTCCTAACCGCTCCCATCTAATTCCGGCAAAGAAAGGTACGATCTGGGAGATCTCTTCCAGCATTCCATCCGGGGTATAGTCTGGTTGTGGATAACCCATACGGTTCATGATATCCACAATGATCTGCCCGTCCGGTTTGGAGCCGGGTATGGGTTCAACTACCTGGCGTACGGCTTGAACTCTGCGTTCTCCATTAGTGAAAGTTCCACTCTTTTCCAGGAATGAAGCTCCGGGTAAGATCACATCGGCGTATTTGGCTGTTTCGGTCATGAACAACTCCTGGACGATCACCAGATCTGTTGCTTCCAATGCCCTGATCACCTTCTTGGTATTGGGGTCGGTTTGCACCACATCTTCCCCAATGATCCAGATGGCCTTTAGTTTACCATCAAGGGCAGCTTCGAACATTTCGGGGATCTTATAGCCAATTTCCTTCGGAACTGTGACCCCATAAAATTCGTTATATCGTTTATTTACTTCGTCGTTGGTAACATCCAGATAACCGGCTCCCTGATGCGGCTGAACGCCCATATCTGCCGAACCCTGTACGTTGTTCTGGCCCCTGAGCGGATTTACACCCACCCCGCGTCTACCAATATTCCCGGTAAGCAAGGCAAGATCTGCGATCTGCATCACGGTGAATGTTCCTTGCGAATGTTCGGTCACTCCCAGTCCGTGAAAAGACATGGCATTTGGTGCGGTAGCGTAGGCAAGGGCGGCAGCTTTTACATCGTTTCTGTCTACTCCCGTAACTGCTTCCAGAGCATCGAGGTCTATATTCAGAATTTCTTTTTCAAATGCTTCGTAGCCCTCGGTCCTGCTTTCAATGAACGATTTATCTACATGTCCTTCAGTAATGATATAATATATCATCATATTGAGCAGGGCCACATTGGTGCCCGGCCTTAGTGCCAGATGATGGGTGGCATATCTTGCCAGTTCGGTTCTGCGAGGGTCGATCACGATACACACATTATCGCTCTTCATGGCGAATTGCTTCAGCTTTGCTCCGGTAACCGGATGTGCATCGGTAGGATTGGCACCAATTACCATGATACAATTGGTATCCTTAAGATCGTCTATAGAATTGGTTGCCGCACCGGTTCCGTAGGTACGCTGCATCCCAAGAGCTGTGGGCGAATGACACACACGGGCACATCCATCAATATTGTTGGTATTTATCACCGCACGGAAGAATTTCTGCATCAGGTAATTCTCCTCGTTCGTACATCGGGAAGAAGAGATCCCGGCCAGGGAATCCGGCCCGAATTCGGCTTTAAAATATTTAAATCTCTCTGTGATATAATCGTACACTTCCTCCCAGCTTACTTTTTCAAATTCGCCGTTTCTTTTAATCATAGGCGAATCCAACCGCTCGGGATGGTCGTAGAACTTAAAGGCATAACGGCCTTTCAAACAGGTATGACCCTGGTTCACTTCGGCATCGTATGGTGCCGTGATAGATAGTATCTTCCCATTTGTGGTGGCCACTTCGAGATTACAGCCCACACCACAATAGGTACAAATAGTACGGGTGGTATCGGTGGCCTGGATAGCTTTACTCTGAAATACATCCGAAATGGCAGAAGTAGGACACGCCTGCGAACAGGCCCCGCAACTCACACAATCCGATTCCATGAACGATTGGTCCAGTCCTTTTATAATGTGGCTGTCGAAACCACGGCCGGCCATACTAAGTACAAATTCTCCCTGCACCTCATCGCAGGCACGTACACAGCGGTAACAGTTTATACATTTGGAAAGATCGGAGGTCATATAAGGATGACTTAGATCTTTGGTCTTATCTAAATGGGTGTCGCCTTCGGGATAACGCACTTCTCTAATGCCTACTTGCGCCGCAACGGTTTGTAATTCGCAATTACCGTTCACCTCGCAGGTGAGGCAATCCAGGGGATGATCTGTAAGTACCAGCTCTATGATGTTCTTGCGTAAGGCTTTCACCGCTTCGGTACTGGTATAGATATACTGTCCTTCGGCAACCGGGGTATGGCAGGACGCCATGGTCTTTACCGGGCCGTCTTTGCTCAGGGCGATCTCCACACTACACACCCTGCAGGACCCAAAAGGATCGAGGTTAGGCGCATCGCACAAGGTGGGCACCAGCTCCTTCGCCTTGAAACGTCTGATAAAGGACAATACGGTTTCCCCTTCAACTATTTCGAATGCTTCGTTATCTATGTAGGCTGTTTTCATTCGTGCTAAGTTAATTGAAGTACTGTTTTAGTTCATCGTCAAAATACTGAAGTGCATTCCGCACAGGTAGCGGAATTCCACCCCCGTGGGCGCATAAAGATCCTTCTTCCAGGGTGGTTAATAGGTCATTAAACAGGGCTCTGTCTATTTTGTATTCTGAAGTTAAGGCTTTTTCTGAAAGTTCCTGACCCCGTTTTGTCCCTAATCTACACGGGAAACATTTTCCACAGCTTTCATAAGAGGCAAAATCGAAGAGGTGTTCAATAAATTTCATGATGGGATAGTCTTCAGGAACACTTACTACCGAAGCATGCCCCAATAAAAATCCTTGTTTCGAAAATGATTCGAAATCTACGGTAAGATCCTTTATCTTTTCAACCGGAACAAGGCCGCCAAGCGGACCGCCTATCTGTAGTGCTTTCACAGGAGCTTTAAATCCCCCTCCCAGTTCATTCACAACTACCGAAAGCGGGGTACCCATCTCAACTTCGTACATTCCTGGATTGTTAAAAAAGCTGTCGAGGCACACCAGTTTGGTACCGGAAGATCGTTCGGTGCCAATATTCTTCCAGGCTTGTCCCCCTTCAGTAATAATAAAATGAAGCGCAGCAAGGGTCTCTACATTGTTCACCACCGTGGGTTTGTTAAACAGTCCTTTCTGGGCGGGATAAGGTGGTCTAACCCGTACTTCGGGGCGTTGCCCTTCAATAGAATTTATGAGTGCGGTCTCTTCTCCACAGATATAAGAACCCTGCGCCTGTATAATCTTAAAGTCGAAATTAAAGCCGCTAACCCCAATATTTTCACCAATTAACCCATGAGCTCTCAGCTGGTCGATAGCTTGCTGCACGATGGCTACCGATTCCGGGTACTCGGCCCTGATGTACACAATACCGTAAGCAGCATGCGTAGCATATCCCGAAATAAGCATCCCAAATAGTACAGCGTGTGGCTGCTGTTCCAGTAAATATCTGTCTGAATACGCCCCGGGGTCACCCTCATCGGCATTGCAGATGATAAATTTAACTTTGTTCTCAACTTTTCGGCAAAATTCCAGTTTCATCCCCATAGGAAATCCTGCTCCGCCCCGGCCTCTTAAATTTGAGGTTTTTATTTCTTCGAGCACCGCTGCCGAATCCTTTTTCAAGGCATCGAGAAAAGGTTGATAGTATGCTGTTATATTGGTAAAATCGCGAGTTAGGATAGCCGGACCTGTTGCCGCCACTCTATACGCATCTTTATTTATTTTTTCTGAACCTTCTACGATATTATTCAATTGGTTTATCGCATCCCCTGAATAATTTTTGCCATCGTAGTGAAAGGCAGCGTTCTCGTGGCATCGCCCCAGGCAGGTCATATGCCCGATCTCCTCCTTACTGAAGGTATTAGTTAGCTTTTCTATTACTTTTTCCTGGGTACCGGCACATACACAGGCGGTACCATTACACACGTATACTTTTTTACCCTTATTCTCCGGTTTGAGGAAATCGTAGAAAGTCGCAGTTCCGAAGGTATTTGCCTTGCCAATTAAGAACTCCTCTGCCAGTTGCGCCAGGGCCTCATCGGAAGGGCTGCCATCGGGCACAGCCAGTTTCCCCATTTTATCGAACAGGTTTTCCTGAATACCTTTACGGCCTAATAATTCACTTAAGTTATCGGACATATTTTATTAACCGGCTTTAGAATTTAGATTGTCTGTTTTAATACGATGCGGATGCGAATAACAGGTCGCCCTGTCGTCCCTGCAAAACGCAAAGAGCGTGATGCCCAATTCCTTGGCATAATCCACTGCCAGGGAAGATGGTGCCGAAACTGCTGCAAGGAATGGTATCCTGGCCTTAAAGCATTTTACTACGATCTCGTAAGAGATTCGTCCGCTTACGGTAAGTACACTAGCCTCTTTCAAGCTATCACTAAGGATAAGTTTACCCACCACTTTATCTACCGCATTGTGTCTTCCAATATCTTCAATGGCACATAGCAAAGTACCGTCCAGGCTAAAAGCCGCGGCGGCGTGCGTTCCACCAGACTGTTTGAAATCGCTCTGCTTACTTTTCATACGCCCGAACATTTTCTCGAGCATTGCAACCTCCAGTTTGTCTTCGTCGTCTATGGTCTTCCCAATGAAGGCCAGATCGCTCAATTCGGTTTTACCACACACCCCGCAGGATGACACAGATAGTAAACTGCGGCTGTTGGCATAGCCTTCGCCTAATTTGCTTTTTGGGATAGAAAGGTCTACAACGGTAACAATTCCCTGCTCGTTTTCCTTCTTTAAAACAATATCGGGAATGAAGGTAATATCGTTAATAATTCCTTCCGCATGGAGGAGTCCGCGTACCAGGCTTCTGTCTTCTCCGGGCGTTCGCATAGATACTGTGAAAGGCTTCCCATTGATATCAATTTGCAATGCCTCTTCCACGGTAAGCGCATCCACAATAGATGATTGCGCTTCCAACTTATATTTCCTGCCCTGGTACTTCCTTGTCGCCATAATTGTATACGCCAATATAGAGCGTTCTACACAAATTTAATGGAAATTAGCTCAGCTCCTTGTTAAAATCACTTAAAACACTGACCTTAAGTATTTTAGGTGCCTTTATTTAACTGTTTTTCCGGGTTTTTTCTGAAAAACCTTCGGTAATTACTTAATACAATTGCTTTTCAAACTAAGGAACAAAACCTTAATTTTAGGGAATAAGAACGCGGGTGTAACTTTTGTTACAGACTTTCAGAAGTAAATAGTATAATTTGCAACCCGGTTTAATGATATAACCCGATGAAAAGAAGATCATTTATAAAGAAGTCGGCACTTTCTGCCCTCACTATCGTTGTGGGTACCGATATAGTTTTTGGAGAGCTGATGCCAGCCGGCTATACACCTCTGGCTTTGCAGGATCCCGATCCGTTTAAGATGTTCAACAAAGATAAGGAGATGGTGGTGCTTAATGACAGGCCATGGAACATGGAAGCTCAGGCGCATTTGCTGGATGAAAAAGTGACTTCAAATAAGTTTATGTTCATCCGGAATAATGGAAAGATACCCGAAAATATCGATGTGAAGAACTGGACGGTCACTTTCGACGGGGAGTCTGTAGGACAAACAAAAACATATACCCTGGAGGAATTAAAGAACAAGTTTCCGCATTACAGTTATCAGCTTACCCTTGAGTGTGGTGGGAACGGAAGAAGTGAGTTCGATCCTCCTGCCAAAGGGAACCAGTGGACTGTTGGGGCTGTTTCCTGCGCCACCTGGACCGGGGTTAGATTAAGTGATGTACTGAAAGAGGTAGGCGTAAAAAACAATGCGGTATATATTGGATATCACGCGGCCGATACTCACTTGAGCGGAGACCCAAAGAAAGAGCCTATTTCGAGAGGAATGCCTATGGATAAAGCCATGCAGGAGGAAACGTTGCTGGCATTTCAAATGAATGGGAAAGATATTCCGCTGGCACATGGCTATCCGTTACGCCTGGTAGCCGGGGGCTGGCCAGCCTCTGTTTCGGGAAAGTGGATCAACAGGATTAGCGTGCGGAACAAGGTTCACGATGGCACCAAGATGACCGGCGATGCTTACCGGGTTCCCTGCGAACCGGTTGCACCGGGTGAAAAAGTAAAGGATGAGGACATGTGTATCATCGAGTCCATGCCGGTAAAATCGCTGATCACCTATCCCAAGTCGGGAGCGATGATCGATCAGGGCAAAAAGCTGAACATACGCGGACATGCCTGGGCGGGTGAACTGGAGGTCGCAAAGATGGAGTACTCTATCGATTACGGTGCCACATGGCAGGTGGCAAGTGTGGAAAAACCGGCCAACCGACTAGCATGGCAGCATTTTTCGGCGGCGGTTAGCTTCCCGAAAAAAGGATATTACGAAGTCTGGGCGCGAGCCACAGACACGAAAGGGATAAGTCAGCCCATGCTTTTACCCGGCTGGAATCCCAAAGGATACCTGAATAACGCCTGTCACCGAATCGCCGTAAAGGTAAAATAGATGAAGGAGCACGATCAGTTCAGGAAGATGGTAAAGGCCATACACCGCAGTTTATTAGCTGTGTTTATGGTCTTGGTCTTAATTTCCGGCGCGCTGGTGTTCCTGATGGTAGATCCGGATCTATCATCTCTCAGATCTGAAGATCTTACCGCCTACCAAACGGTAGAAGCAGTAGAAGAAGTTGTAGATGAAGACCTCATAGTAGATGGTATTCATGTAAGGACGGGACTGGTAGATGCAGACGGATTAATGGAGGTGGTGAACAATTGTACCAATTGTCATTCGGCGAAGATCATAATTCAGAACCGAATGAACGAAGAACGATGGGCAGCCACCATCGACTGGATGCAGGAAACTCAGAATTTATGGGACCTGGGGAAGAACGAACAGATAATCATCGATTATCTGGTGAAAAACTACCCGCCTAAAAAGATAGGACGAAGACAGATATTAACCGGAGTGGAGTGGTACGAACTCGACCCTTGATAAGGCCTCTTTATTGGCTTCAGAAGAAATAAAAAAAATAAAAAACTATGGAAAAATATATTAACGCATTTACAGATTCGTTATTGAACACCTTGGATTATACCTGGCGGGCAATGACATTTGATGTCCCCTGGTACACCAATTTCTTTTGGGGACTTACAGCCATATCACTACTGGTCTGGCTATTGGAGATCGCCTTCCCGTGGCGTAAAGACCAGTCTATTTTCAGAAAAGATTTCTGGCTGGACACCTTCTATATGTACTTTAACTTTTTCATTTTCGCTATAGTGATTAGCGGAGTGTACGAGATCCTGGGGGTGTTATTCAACGATCTTGGAATAACCGCCAAAAGTTTCGCCATTATAGATATAGCCAGCTGGCCAATGTGGGCACAGCTGCTCGTATTCTTCATCATCATAGATTTTGTACAGTGGTTTACCCACGTATTGCTGCATCGTTACGAATTTTTGTGGCAATTCCACAAGGTGCACCATTCTGTGAAGGAAATGGGCTTTGCAGCACACCTGCGATATCACTGGATGGAGAACATTTTCTATAAGCCTCTGAAGACTTTTGGGGTGATGATACTGGGTGGTTTTGAGCCCGAGCAGGCCTATGTAGTGCATTTTATAGCAATATCCATCGGCCACCTGAATCATTCCAACATCAAGATCACCTGGGGCCCATTGAAGTATATATTCAACAACCCGGTGATGCACTTATACCACCATGTAAAGGCGTTGCCAGACGGGCACCGACATGGGATCAATTTTGGTATCAGCCTGAGTTTATGGGACTATATTTTTAAAACCAATTATGTACCCGAAGACAGTGGTACTATAGAACTGGGTTTTCCGGGGGATGAAGAATTCCCGAAGACCTTTTGGAGTCAGATCACCTATGGATTTGTAAAACCAAAGAAAAAGCAACCTTCTAACTAATAACTTGGAAAGGAAAGCAACTTAAAAAGTCGCCGGAATTTCCCGAAATGAAACATTATGAAAAAAGATTTTGAAACCAAGTTTACCGGCTGGGTATTTATACTGGCAGCCTTGATGCTCTGGGGAGGTTATATGCTATCCCCTCACAATGTAGGCGAATATCTTGTGGCAACAGATTTCCCTGCGATTGGCGAAAGTCTCTGGACCTGGATCTGGGTTTTCAGAGTACATATTTTTGGCTGGGTAATGATGATCATAGCTGTGATCGCACTGGCGATGATAGCTAACAAAATGCCGTATCGTATTTTAATCACCCCCGGAGTAGGAATGGTGGTTGTGGGTACCTTTACGCTGGCACTTGGTTCGGCCTTTTACTACAACTACGGTGCCTGGGGAGTAGGTATGACACAGGGAAAATCTCCCGAGGAAGTACAGGCCTTTATGGACAGTATTCTAAACATCAATCAGTACGTAACCTGTTTTATGCGTTTCGGACGCATATTTAGCGGGGTAGGATTGGTATTACTGGGAGCCGGTATGCTAAAAGGCAGGATCATGCACTCAGGTATGGGCTGGTTAACACTTCTATTAGGAGTAGTAGCTATGGGGATTATACTCTTTATCCCGGAGTACTTTGAGTACTACAAACCTATGTTCCATGTGAAAGCTTTATGGTTAGCGCTTATGGGAGTAATGATTTTGAAGAATGGCTTGAAGGTTAGTGGTGGGGAGTGAATGGTGAGTGGTGAATAATTTATAGAACGTTAGTAACTATCATCTTTGTTCTTTTCCTTTTTTTGCCCCTCCAAAAAAAGGAGTAAAAAGGAGGCCTCTTCTAAGGTATTTTCAAAACGGCTTTCGCGTTTTGAAACCGGTTCCAAAACTCCGCGTCGCTTCGCTCCTGAATCTCGGAGCTTTTGTTCACCTATACTAACGAAGAGGAGTTTTCCGGCTACGCCGGAACTAAGTTTTATATAGTGAGAAGTAAATAAAAATCTACTTAGTACGTCAGTTTTTGCGCCTCAGCGACGATTCCTTAAAATTCAATGAATCGGAACGTTAAGCGCTTGGTGCTGTTTGAGGTGGTTTGCCACCGAGTTCAGCAAGCGTAGTGGAGATGAAGTAGTAATTTTAGGAAACGTTGGTGCAGCGCTAGACTTTTTTGTTTCTTTTTTACTCACTCTCAAAGTAAATATTTCGGTGTTCGTGAATCTCCGATTTGGGCAATGCAAAAAAGAAGAAATTAACCAAGAAAGCGATTTCAAATCACCAGCTCCCACCACCACCACCGCCAAAGCCGCCGCCGGAGGAACCACCGCCCGAACTGCTACTGGAGGGTGAACTTACCATAGTAGAGCTGGCAGCAGAGATCGATGAGGAAAAGGATTTCGAAAACTGGTTCATATTAAAATGGCTGTGCGAATGTGACGAATACCAACTGGGCGGAGGTACTTCAAGGGCAGCAAATTTCTTCGCCCAAACAGCGAACACTCCAAAAGCCAGGGCGTAGCTCATAGTGGATTCGAAGTAAACGGGACTCTCCCCCAGCAACATCTTTAGTTTATTTTCTTCGGCGGTTTTTATAAACTGCCTGAAACCTTTCAATTCGGTTAAAACCGCATCGCCTTTGCGGTTTTTCTTGATCATGTAAATATTCAGAATATAAAGAACAACAAAGCTCACAAACATCAAGATAGCCGCTATAAATCCCCAGAAATAGAGGCTTAACGGTACCAGAACCAGTATGAGTGGGAACATGACAAACCATAATGTGGTTCGCACTTTCCGGGATTCTTTATGATAATACACCTGGGCGGCTTTCACCAATTGCGACTTTGCCACTCCCAAAGTGGTATAGAACTTATTCTTCAAACTACTTACCAAAACCTCTTCCTTGCCTCCACTGAAAAGACCATAGAACATCTTCCGCTCATAGTCCGGCGCATCATCGGGGATATTCTTCAGCTTGTAAAGCTTAACATCGTCTTTGGCAAACAGGCCCTTTTTGTCGATCTCCTCCATCTTGATATAGCCATGTGTTCCCCAATACGGGATGAGTGAGATAAGATCGGACGTATCGTCCATATCGTTAATTAGAAATCCAGCCATGGCGGGGTCTATTCCTTTTGGCGGATAATAGCTTGTTGTAGCAACCACTCGCCTGTCCCTACCAAACATTTTCCATAGCAGATAGAACCCTGTAAAAAGTGCCGCGATAATTATAAGATAGCCATAACGTGACCAGAAAGGCCAGAAGGGTTTTACCTCGGCTATACTGCCCTTCGGAAAATTAATGAGGACTGTTACTGCTTGTCCGTAAGACGAGATCACCCCTTCCTTACTACTCCCTGAAAAGACATTGCCTGTATACTCCAGGTTGAATTCGTCTGTGGGTAAAGTATTCCCTTCATTGCCGGAGTACACAAATATATCACCGGACTCCACAGTCACACCCTCCGGCAGATGTACGTTAAATTCTATAGCATTAAAGGGTGCAAACCATTGGGTGGGTTTCAGGTTCCAGTAGAAACGAGTAAACTGCTCTTCGTAAAGGAAAGCCTGGTGCACTCTGTATTTGATCACATACTCCTGCGGCCCTGTTACCCATTTATTGGCATCGCCTATTTTGATGTTCAGGTTGCCTTCGATACGCTGGGAGAACTTCCCGCTGATATCAGACTTATGGCCCTCTACCTTTATCTTGTCGATCTCGATCTTCCGCTTTTCTTTTTTCCCTTCGGAAGTGACCAAATTATAATGCGTCTGTATGGTACGGATGATCCCGTGTTTATTCTGAGTGAAATTCACCTGATATCGCTCCTCCACATCGAAATACCCATCTTCACTTATATAAATATCCACCGAATGTTGGTCTACCACAAAACCCTGGGCATAGCCAAAGCTTAGTGAAAATACTGCAACAAGAAATAAAAAGAACTGTTTCATGGCCGACTCCCGTTTTACGAAAAGTCTACTTTCACATTCTCACGGCTAGCTGCCTCTGCTTCGAAGAAATCGAAGTGTGTATAGTTAAAGATCCCTGCAAAGAGAACCCCGGGGAAGCTTTCCCCATAAGTGTTGTTCTCACGCACCGTACCGTTGTAGTAGCGCCTGCTGCGTTCCAGGTTCTCCTCTATCTCGTTGAGCTTCTCCTGCAGGTTGATAAAATTGGTATTTGCCTTCAGGTCCGGGTAGGCTTCACCCAACGCAAAAATAGATCTAAGGGTTTGCTGTAAGGCATTCTCTGCCTTTATTTGCCCATTGATATCATCCTTGGGCACGGCCATGGCCGCATTTCGGGCGTGGATCACATTCTCCAGGGTGGTTTTTTCATGGGCAGCATAGCCTTTCACGGTCTCCACCAGGTTTGGGATAAGATCGTAGCGACGTTTTAAGGCCACATCTATATTGCTCCATGCGTCCTTAACGGTGTTTCGGTTCTTCACAAAACGGTTGAAGATGGAGATAAGTAGCAGGATGATAACGAGGCCACCCCCTAAGAAAGCTAAAAAGTATATCATGGTTTGTTTTTATTGGTTAGTAAGGCTGTGTTTGAATATGTTACATAAAGGTAATAAAACGCGGGGAAAGGTGAAGGGTGAGGGGTAAGGTGGTAGATAGTGCGGTGGGGAATTTGAGTTTTTTCATTAGTGGGTGTTGAATGGCTTAATTGATGAATATTACAAATTAATCTCCTAATTTTCTCAAAAATCTATCCCAATACTTTTTAACCATTTCTCCCAGATTATATCGGCAATCTCCTTTACAGATAATTTACGTGATCCACCTTTAAAACTATATCCTCCCATAGTCCAATACATATTGTATTCATCAAGTTCTAAGTTGAAAGAAAAATGTTCATTACCTCGATTACCTTGATCTATACTACAATTAATCGAAAAATCAGAACCTGTATACGACTGGATTCCAATTTGAGGCTTGCCATCTGTTTTCGTAAGCATTAATTTTGCTTCCGTAGCAATTTTGTTCTTGTTAACAATAACACATTTAAAACTCTCATCATCGTTGACTAAAATTCTCGCCTTGATATTCTCAAGATTCAAAACCTCATCAATATAGTTTCTTAAATGCAATCTTAGTTCTTTAAAGCCAGTTTCAACGAATTCCATTTTCTCGATAGTGTCAAAATCTTTTTGAACTTTATAACTGCGCGAGTTAGTTTCAGGCTTTTTACTTTGACTTGCCACTACTACTTCTGCCTTATGACCTTCCATTAGGCTTCTTATCCCCTGTATAACACCTAGAAAAGCCGTGTTACTATTGCTCCAATTAGATATTGGCTTACCATCTTTTGGCATAGCTTTAAATACTTTAAAAGGTGTAGTGAGCCAATCACAGGGCTCTAGGATGATAGGAATAATTATCAATTTACCTTCTTCATGCATTTTTAAAGCAGCTTCAAATTCTTTTTCGTAACAATAATTCGAATTAATATAATCTGGACTTAACAGCGCAATAAATAGCTCCGATTCACTTAAGGAAGTAGATATCTCCTTTTCAATATTACCTCCCGGTGAAATAGATTCATCTGTCCACGTGTGTATTAATCCATCACGTTTCAATTGAGCTAGATGAGTATGTAGTCTCTCAAGGTATTCTTCATCTTTATGACTGTAAGAAATAAATGCTCTCATATTATTACTAATTAGAAAAAGTTTCGTCTATCTTAACACTCCAAGGCCATTAAGGCTATTCTTTCAATTATTAAATCGTCATGACTAACATGACTTCTATGATTTGCCTGATATCTCGTGCCAGATTGTGATATAAATATGCTGGGGCCAGAATAATAGGTGGTTAAATATTTAAAAACTAGCTCAAGTTGATACACGTCTGTTTTAAAACCATGTTTCTTGTAAAAAACAACCCATCCTTCTACATCGAATAAATTCCAATCAGTTGGTCTTGTACTACTTGGTTTATCATTCCAACGATTAGATATTATTCCCCAGAATAACTCATAATTTACGCCAGCTGTGTATATTCTACAAAGCTGATTAAGTCTTCCTTTCAAAGTTTCGTCGTCTGGTAATCGCAATTTATGTTCGAAATACATTTTTCCTTGATTTTTTTACAACTAGTTATAGCTCTACCCCACCAAAGGCCAATCCTTATACTGTCCTTCAGCCTGTTCGATGACTTCTTTTAATAATTGGTCCAATGAAGAGAAAGGCACTTTGCCTTTTAATTCTTTCTTTACGGCTAACCGAATCGCTGCTCGTGCATTTTCCTTTTTTGACCAATCCAACTGTAGGTTTTTCTTTACTGATGCAACTACTTTATGTACTAAATCCTGAATGGGGCCAGCTTCGTTTAAAATCTTTTTATTAGCCGCCAACAGGTCGTAAAAGGCCAGTTCGTCTTCGGTTAAGCCTAATTCTATTGTGCGCTGGTCATCATTTTTAAATTCATTGGCAATATCCAGCAAATGCTTAATAGCCGCAATCGAATCTAAACTGTTTTTATGATACCTGCTTAAAACACTCTCCAATTCCTCTTTTAAAGTGGACATACGCCTGATGTTTTTGGACATGCGCACCTTCAACTCATCATTAATGATTCTCCTTAGCAGTTCCACTTTAATATTCTCGCTACCCTTTTCTTTTACAATGGCTTGAAAACGATCATCGATGATTGAGATATCTATCTTGTCCAGATTGAACATCTGGGCCAAATCCACAATTTCATTGGATTCTATGGATTTGCTGATTAAATCCTTTATACGATCATTCTTTTTACGCTGTATCGCTGGAGGATTTTTAATCTTCCTAATTACTTGTCTTATCTTTTGAATGACACTCACTTCTTCCTGAATGGCCCAAATACGCTTGTCTGAGTTCGTCATAGCCACCAATTCCGATAGTTTTCGTTCTTCGTTTAGGAATTCGTCTGTAATGACATCGGTCTCAAGCAACTTATTTACCAACTCATTCGACCATTTTAGTTTTTCAGCATCGGACTTTGTGTTAACCTCATCAATATTGAATCCCCCTACCAACCTTATAACTTCCGCGAATTGTTCGAGGCACAAGTTTACAGCCGCTTCTAAATCGATGGTCGGTTTTCCCTCACCACCACTGCCTGTATATTTTTTCGTTGCTTTTGCTAAATGATCTGAGATTCCGATAAAATCAACTACTAACCCATTTGGCTTGTCCTCGAACACCCGGTTTACCCGTGCAATGGCCTGCATTAGGTTATGGCTTTTCATGATTTTATCTACATACATGGTATGCGCACAGGGGGCATCAAAACCTGTCAGCCACATGTCCCGAACTATTACCATCTTTAAAGGATCATCGGGATTTCGAAACCGCTTTTTTATCGCTTCCATGGCATCCTTTGTTCTCACATGAGGGTTCCATGACTTCGGATCTTTACTGATATTGCTGGTCATGATCACGGCGATTTCCGGACAACCTTCTAAAACCGAAATAGCATCGTACATTTTTACACAATTTCTTCTGCTCATACAAACGATCATGGCCTTGCCCTCTAAAGTTTCCTCTCTTGCTTTAAAATGCGTTAAAATATCCTTAGCAACTCGCCGCACTCTATCTTCCGCACCAGCGGCATCTTCGATGGCCGCCCAGACGGCATTGGTCCCTTCTTCTTCCTCCGTTTCTGCTACTTCTTCTAACTTCTTTGTGAACTTTTCCTTGATATTTAGCGGAACCATTTTGGGCTCGTAATAAATAGGAACGGTTGCACCATCTTCCACGGCCTGTTTGATATCGTAAGTATGAATGGTTTTTCCAAATACCTGTTCGGTATCGGCATCTTTACTATCTACCGGAGTTCCGGTAAAACCAATAAAAGAGGCATTGGGTACGGCTCTACGAATGTTTTGAGCAAATCCTCCATCTTTAAACCCGTATTGGGTGCGATGGGCCTCATCGGCCATGACGATTAGGTTAAATCGTTCCGAAAGCACCGGATGCTGCTCTTCTTTGCCATCTTCTAGCTCCTTTAAACGGAATTTCTCAATAGTTGTAAAGATCACACCACCACCCTCGGCACTTAATAAATCTCTGAGCTCATCGGTGGTATCTGCATGACCTACATCACCTACTAAGTCTTTACAAAGCACGAAGTTCTCGTAAAGCTGCTGATCAAGATCCGATCTATCAACTTGTATCACAATGGTGGGATTCTTCATCTCAGGAAGTTGCCTCAGTATTCCGGTTAAAATTGCCATAGAAATACTTTTCCCTGACCCCTGTGTGTGCCAAATGACTCCTAAACGACCATCACCTATAGGTTTAATGTTTCTTATTGCACTCTCTACGGCTTTATTGATCCCCCAAAACTGATGGTATTTGGCTCCTTTTTTTATGATCTTACCATTGTGGTCTTCGTGGAAAATGAAGTTTTGTAAATAGTTAAGCAGTGTTTCTTTAGGAAATAATCCTTTTAAGAGTGTTTCAAGCTGTAGTTCGCTTTTCTGAACCAGATCGTCCCCATGAAGACTTTTCCAGGGGGCAAACCATTTAAAGGACGAACTGTACATACCGTGCAGGGCCTGCATCCCATCTGAAATTACGGTGATGGCATTGTAGTCGAACAATTGAGGGATGTCCAGCATATAATGCCCTATCTGCCGGTGGGCGTTGTCGATATCAACTTCCTTATCGAACATATTTTTAAACTCGAAGACAATAAGCGGTAACCCATTGATATAAATAAGCAGGTCCGTCCTTCTGGTGTTTTTACCAACAATGGTCACCTCATCGGTACATAGAAAGTTATTCTTGTCCGGTTGGATATAATTGATGGGGTAAATATGTTTGGCCTGCTCTTTACCCTGGGCGTCCTTCCAGGTGACTGAAACCCCCTGAGTCATTTTACGATGGAAATCCCTGTTGCGATGATCCAGATCCATGCCTTGGTTTTGGGTGAAGGCGGCGAAGGCTTCATCGATAGCGGTGGCAGGTACCTTTGGATAAGTATT
This sequence comes from Pukyongia salina, assembly GCF_002966125.1. Taxonomy (GTDB): domain Bacteria; phylum Bacteroidota; class Bacteroidia; order Flavobacteriales; family Flavobacteriaceae; genus Pukyongia; species Pukyongia salina. The sequence goes on along the minus strand of NZ_CP027062.1, from coordinate 1,567,252 downwards.
TTGTAAAAAGGAGCGTAACTCGTTTTCCAGTACTACTTTTTTAAGGTCTCGCTCAAGCGAGTTTCCCTCTTGGTAAGTATACCCCAATTCCTGCAACCATTCTATGGCCGCTTTTTGTACGGTATGTTCTAAGAGGTAGGTCATAAGGCAGCTTCGGCAGTTTTTTCGAATTCTTTTAAGCGTACTTCGCCACTGATGAGCTTGGGTAAGAGGGTGTCTCGGAGTTGTGTGAGAGTTTGGTTTTCTAGAATATTGCTCTCAATCAATGAATAATAATTACTTACCTCCGTCAAATAATCTTGAATTTTAATTCCCAACGCAATAGGTAAATTTCTAAAGTTGGTTTTACTTATCTCTTTAAATGTACTTCCGTTTGCCTTTGAAATAATAACATCCATATTAAAAACTGTCCAACCGTGGAGTTGATATAAACTCAGCTTATCATTTGGGAGCATAGTAATAAAACCCTGATTTGTACAAGCTTCTTTTCTGTTAATGGTAATTGCTCCTATTGTCGCTCGACTTGACATCAATAAAGAATTCTTTGGAAATAACTTTGCAGAACTTTTTTGGAGTCCTAGTTTAGTTATTTTTTTTGCCGTACCGAGTGAGTAAAGAGAATTGGCGCTGGTTAAATCTGTAGGTGAATACCAATCTATATCTCCATTCTGCCAATATTCGATGACTTTTGTTTTCGGAGTACCGCCACCCAAAGTTTCAATTAATTCACCTATCGACTTGACTTCCCACCCCTTCGGAATCATCCCCAACTCAGAGTCCACGAATTCCCCATCTTGGAAGGGTCCAAAATCCACAAACCAATGTTTGTAGAGTGCCATGGCCATTTCTTCCAGTGTTTTGTTTTGCTGGAGGTTGAGTTCTATTTTATCGTCGAGTGCGGAGAGGATGGAGACGATGGCTTTTTGTTCTGAGAGTGGAGGGAAGCTATAATTTAATTTAGTTAAACTGTTCCAATCTGCTCTTGGCATTTTTGTTCCAGTGCTTGTCTCAGTAGCTCTGTCCGTAAATTCTTGTGTTCTTATTAATTGATAAAGGTAATCTTGAGTTACATTAGATTCGTTTCGAGGACCAATAACCAATATATCTGTTGAACAAATACCTGAGAATTTGGGCCGGTACACTTTCTTAAAGTAGGGTCTAATTTTGCCATATAAAATATCGCCACTTGCAAAAATGGCTTTATTGCTTGTAACATCACTAGCGGATCCAGTTGATTCAATTAGAAAGCTACCTTTCCCAATATGTTCCAGACCTATATAAATTTCATCATTGAAATTTTTTGGATTAATATTCTTTTTATTAAGAACTGCTACATCTCCAAGTTTATATGTTTTCCAGTTTTGGGGCATTAGAATCCTTTTATAGTTTTAATTTCTTCTATTTCAATTTTACCTCCCATAAAATCTGCTTCTCCCTCCAATAATTGAAGACACTTATCGCGTTTAAGTACATCAGAACTAGATTTCACCATTTCTTCCACAGATGAGAGATGCTCTGCATTTGGCAGCATTGATTTTACCTTAGGACACAAATCTTCTATCACCAGCCATCTAAATAATTTATGCTCGTCAAAAGTCACTCTTTCAGCCATTAGTATTGAACGAGCCATAGTATAGTTATTAGCCAACCTTATTATCGATCTAGGATTTGTATCTATATATTTATGATATTCATGAAGTAAATGCTTTAATTCTTCTGTATCCTTATTTTTTTCTTCAATGACAATATTTGATGCCGTGTCACCTGAAAGATTATATTTTTCTTGCAATCCTCTAACAAATACGGGGTTAGTAAGTTTAGTCTTTGATTCTTTTAAATCAGCCTGTAATTCAGATTTCTTATCCTCTGTTAATTCTTCAATTGAACTAATCTTAATGTCCTCGTCTTTATTTTCCATTCCTAATATATGATTCCAATAATTCTGTTTGGATTCTTCAGAAATATTTGGCAAGCGGAACGACAGTTGAAAAGCTTTTTCAATAAAAAACTCACCCAATTGTTCTCTGTCAACTTGTTCGTTTGCAAAATCTCGGTAAGTATTTCCGAAACTTGTTGAAATCCAATTTTTATCTCCAGCTACTATGTATAAAACTCGTTTATCCTTAAAAAGGGTTTGTATGCCTTCCAGTAGCTGCACGATAAATTCTTTATCGCATCTATCGATATCATCGATAAAAATAGCTAGTTGTCTCTTTTTCTTTTTAGAATTTATATCATCAACTAAATCATTAAAATGCTCTTTAATTTTATTCATTGGATCTGAAGCTCTTAATACAAAGGATTTTGCTTCTTTAGACGAATTTATAAAGAATGGCACAGTGATAAATTTAGCAAAGGCAAAAAGAGTACCTACAACTGATACTAGGGTTAGGATTAATTTTAAAAAATCACCGAAGTTCGAGACAAAACTTTTTTTCTCACCTGTATCTGAAGTTGTTTTGAATATATTGAGGATATCCTCGCCATAATATATAATACAGAGTATACTGACTAAGAAAACAATAAAAGCTGTTATTTTATCCCAGCCACTATAACGCCAAATACGTCTGAATAACTCTTTCCGCCTAAGGTGTAAACTCGTTCTAATCCCGATCAAGAATAATTGATCTTTACTTTTTAAATATACTTGATCAATTAAAGACCACCAAGGTGGTCTTATATGTTGATTCTGCCAGGCATTATATTCTACGATAATCCATTTCTCATCATCTGAGTTTAAATTTCTCTTTATAAAATTTAAAAATGATGATTTTCCAGCTCCCCATTTTCCTTGTAAATGCACCATGAAAGAATGATTTAGATGTTCAGTAAAAATATCGTTCTTTATAAGATCAACAAATGCTTTGGCAACAGGTTCTCTGCCTAGTTTATCTTCATCAACTACCTGATCAAGTCGGAATGGGATCTTATCCTTAGTTTCAGAGAAGATATCATCTTCATTTTCAAAGTCTTCTCCAAAAAGTAGTCCGATTTGTTCATTTAGATTTGGTATCTCTCGGGATGTACTGTTTCGAATGATCCTTCTCGCATATGCTGATAGTGATTCTCTTTCAATATTTCTTGGAAAATTAATTCTTATCTGAGAATTCCTGAATTGATTTAGAATCATAGGAATTGCATCTATAATTATCTTAAAACTATCTTCAACGGACATACCAGCTTGACCTGTCCCTAACAATGGAATAAAAACTTTAACTGGTGGATTAATCTCCCCTCCTTTAATTATTGGACCTGGAAAGTTGTTTACTGCAGCTTGTAAATTCTCTCTAAAGTTAAAATCATTTTTATCTTCACCTTTAGTTACGATAAATCCTAACTCCACTCGCTTATCTGGTAGATCGGTGTCATCCCATTTATAATTTAGTTCCTTTAAATCATGATCAGAAAATCTAAAAGCTTCACGATCTGCACCTAATATGTTCAAAATATGCGAGGCAATGCCATTTTTCCCGATCGGGCCGTAAGAACTTTTAGGCAGAAAGATTACATCATATTCTTTAATTTCTTCACCAACTTCGAGACCAACATATATTTTGTTCGCAGAATCTATCGGTACTTGATTTACCGAAGTTATTGAAGGTGTAAAAATTGATTGAAATTGTTCAATTCGAGCAAGAAAATCTGGAACCTCGTCAAGTATTTTATCTAGAAGCATATTCCTGTCCGTTGGCATAACTCTCTGAAAAGTCCTCCGATATTTACCTAAGCCTTCAATATCTATATTAGAATTGAATAGATTCCAGTTTATGCCCAATTTGTGACCGTCCATGTAATTTTTTGTCACGTAGCCGACACCTTTAATGCGAAGAAAACTCTTTCCCTTACTCTGATATGTAGATTTTAAAAAAACCAAATCACCTTCTTTTACTGAGTTAACTGCGTTAGTGTCGTTTGTTTCATGGCCATTCTCCCAGATGGCATCCGCTAGAAACCGTTCTGTTTGATCCTGATTCGCCCCCCATAAATGTCCGCCTAGAAATAGATTATTATTTTCTAGCCTTAGCAATAATATATTTAAAGGATTGTTGCTCACATAGACTTCTTCCTCATACTCAGTCTTAATATTACGTTGTATGAAGAATTCTCCATCAAATTTAAACTTTGCTGCGAGGCGCTTCAGATCATTTAAATCTAAAATGATTTGTTCAATCTCACCACTTGTCTTTAACTCATTCTGTAGAAAACCTCTATCATTATCGGTTAGTTCGTTCAATACCACTAGAATAAATCGATAGCGCTGTTGGAAATGAAGTCGCAGTAAACTACGAGTTGATTTAAGATTCTTTACAATATTACCACGAATTCGAGTGTTATAGCCAGATTGAATCTCCGCTGCAGCCCTTCTATCATCATCAAGAAAGTCAATTTGTTTTGAACCACTACTATTTTGAACACGAATGTCTTTGAGAAGACCCAAATCAAATTCATAATTTAGAATCTGTTGGATCAACTCATAATTAATACTTAATTCTGGTGGTGGCGTTCCCATTAGAATTTGTCAAAATTTTCGAGTATTTGTTGTTTTAACTCTTCCCCTTTTTCAAACTGCCCCAGCAACTGGGCTTTTAAGGTTTCCATCTTTTCTTCAAAGGGAATACCATCATCATCCTCCGCTTCCGTGCCGACATAAATACCCGGTGTAAGTTTGTAATCTTGTTTTTGAACCTCTTCAAGGGTGGCAGCTTTGCAGAAGCCGTCGATGTCTTCGTAGATCTCGTTAGCTTCTCGATACGACCCCGACTTATCGTCGGGATCACTCGAAGTGACAACAGTGCGCCAATTATGATAGGTGTCCGCTATTTTCCGTATATCGTCATCGGTAAACACCCGTAATTTACGGCTGGCCATGGTGCCCATTTTGGACGCATCCAAAAATAAGATTTCGTTGGTGCGTTCTCTATGAGTTCCGTCTTTACCATCCCGGTTCTTGCTTAAAATAAATAAGCAGGCTGGTATTCCTGTGGTTAAAAACAATTTATCCGGTAATCGCACTATTGCATCAATCATACTATTATCTACCATATGTTGGCGTACATTCTTCTCTCCCTTCGTACTGGATGTCATCGCTCCATTTGCCATTACAATTCCCGCTGTGCCAGTATCGCTAAGGTGATGCCAGAAGGTCTGCATCCACATATAATTGGCAGAGCCATCGGTGGTGAATTCTTCCTTTGGGCCAAACAATCGGGGATCGCCATCAGGCAGGTCTTCAGGATGCCAGTTGCTTACGTTAAAAGGTGGATTGGCGATGACATAATCGGCTTTTAAGTCAGGAAACTTATCGTCAAGCAGTGAGTTTCCTAATTTAATATCGAACGACAGGTCGCGTAGCATTAAGTTCATTAAACACAAGCGCAGGGTTTGTGCAGTCATTTCTTGTCCGTAGATAGAAATATCGCTTTTATCTCCGTCGTGTTCTTTTATAAACTTTAGACTTTGTACAAACATTCCACCACTTCCGCAAGCTGGATCGAAAATACGTCCTTTATATGGCTCAAGGAGTTCCACTAATAAGCGCACAATACTACCCGGAGTAAAGAACTGTCCGGCACCGGAGCCTTCCGCCATGGCGAAGCGGCCGATGTAGTATTCATAAATGCGCCCTAGTATATCCGTTTCCGGATTTTCCTTTTCAGAAAATTTAGGATGGGATAAAAGATTTATTATTCCTCCAGTTTGTTTCGGAGACAACTCACTACGCACAAAAATTCTGGGCAAGAGGTTATTTAGTTGGGGATTGTATTCTGTTAGTAATTCCTGGATAACGTCGAAGGCATCGTCTACCTTTACTTTGATGTCGTCCTGCTCGGCATTTTCTTTTAGATATTGCCAAGACGCATTATAAGGTATTCTAAAAGTGTTCCTTGAGCGGTACTCGTCTGTATCCTCCAAAACATAATTCATTTCTTCCTTATCGGTAGTGTAATACTCGGATTTCGGATCTTGTAGTTGTTTCCTAAGTTCATCGTGCACTATGTCATATCGTTCGCTAAGATGTTTTAAGAACACTAACGGCAGGATGTAATTTTTATAGTTATTCTCCGATACAGCACCTCTTAATTCGTTCGCTGCATCCCATAATTCCTTTTCAAAATCGATATCTGCTTTTGCCATTTCTTATCGTAACTTTGTCCTCGAAGTTATAAATTTTTAGTCGAAGCCTTTCTTTTTTCAACTTCCAATTTATTCGCCATATTAATCAATAAATTATCGAATTGCCGAATCGTTAATTGCATATTATGTTCTTCTTCAATCTGTCTTTTAACATCAAGACATTTACAAAAGAACTTTGCGTATTGTTCGTCCACACTTTCAAGTTGAGTAAATTGTTTTAAATCTTTGGGAATCCGACTTGTATATTTCCTTAATGCGCTTTCAGCACGGCTATCGTATATAAAAAACAAATCAGGTAAATGAAAATGCAAGTATTTTGAGCTGAAGGAGCGTTTTTCCATACTGGTATCCTTACGAAGAAGTTCGATGAGATAATAATGTATTTTTAAAATATCAGCAATATTCTCAGTTGAGATGCTATTGTATCCTTTTAAAGTTCTAAGTTTTTGATCCAGTTTGGATTTCTTAAAAGTAGGTACAATCTTTTTGAAATAAAAGTCATCATTAATTAGGTCATCCCTCGTATTTCGCCGTTCTACAGCTGCAGCATAAGTTCGTCCAATTAACAAGACTTTAGCCAATATGGGGCCGTCCTTTTCATGTTTAAAATTTTCTCGACATAGATCGTAAAGGATTTGATTACTGAAATCCCATAGGCTTTTTTGGACATCCTGAAGCATCTTCTCTGTTAAAACTACTTTCATGTCGCATTAATTTTGTGTCTGGAATTAGTTATATAAAAAGCAAACCCCATTCACCCTTCAAAGAAGGTGAACGGGGAGAATCCAAATATAACAATTCCATTCATCAGTTTAATCCTCCCACCCACAAAGCGTCCTGCCAATTTTTTTAGCATCGGTAAGGGTTACCTTATAGATGCTGGTAGAGCAATTGGAAAGTCCGTGGCAATTTTTATTGTAATGATATTTTTTACTATAGGGGCCTTTGCAGATATACACATCGGTAAAGACGGTATGAGTGGTAAAAGAAGTTACCACCAAAAACCCCAGGGCCAGAATGGCCAGGTGTAGTGATTTCATGGGTTAGTTTTGTTTTAAATCCGCAAGACAATGTCCTGTTATGCACTAAATTAAAAAATCAAATTTAATCCCTCACCCCTCCCCATAAAAAAATTCATGGATCTCGATGATGTTGCCCCTGCCTATCTGTACCAGGTCGCCGGTTTCTTTTATAAAAAGCCCCAGGGAGCGCTCGTTATACAATAGCTTCATAAAATCTGAATAATCTGTCACCACATACATGTCGCCATTCAGTTTGTAAAAAGGGATAGCCATTTTGCTATTTACTTTTACACCTCTGTTCACGATCTTTCCCTCTTCCAGCGTTTCTCGAACTTCAGATAAATTACTTTCACCCGAGGCTACCACCGTATACGAAATCATCATATTCATCCATTCCTCCCCGTCGATTAAATGCCAGCGCACCTTGCTGAAATCGATCCCATATTCATTAATCCAACCCCTGCTGGTGAACATAAAGAGTACTTGCTTTTTACCGTCTAGCTCGGGCTTGTCTGCTGGAGTGAACTCCTGTATTTTGTAGGTGATCACCGAAACATTAGACATATCTTTTAATTTCTTCCCATCGAAATCCAGGGTTTTTAAGGAGAAACTGGTCATTTCGGGATGATTTCCAAGCACCCACTGCGTGGCCGTAAGCTCGGCCTGTTCTTTCATGGCCTCAACAGCAGCGATACCGGCTCCTATAGCCAGCAAGCCACCAACCACGGCAACCGCAGCGCCATCGTCCTGAGCTCGTGCTTCCGGAATAATAGTAAGTAAGATGATACAGCTTATTAGAAGTTTTTTCATGGTTAAGGTTACTTATACCCCAAACCTAAACACCCTAACTTTTAATTCCTTACGGAAATCCGTAACTGCTTAAATTAAACAGGCGCAGCCTTTCGGTTACGCCCATTTTCTCCTCCGATGATCGTAAAAACGAATCATCGGTGCATAGTATGACCTTTTTAAGTTATTTCCTTACGGTATACCTTAGTGCTGTACTTAAATAATCCCCAGATCTTTCGCTACTGCCACCAGCTGGATGGCATTGTTCGCCCTAAATTGTATGCGGAGTTTGTTCAACCTTTTTTCTATAGAACTAAGGCTGCTGGGAGCAATGGCATGCTGCTTGAATTCATGGCTAATTTCCTCCTGCGATTTCCCGGCAGCCAGTTTTCGTAATAGTTCAATGTCGTATTCCTCTATTTCCAGATCGGCCTGGTGGTTCAGGGAGCTCTGTATCTGGGGTGAGAGATAATGTCGGCCGGCGTAAACAGATTTTATTGCTTCTTTCAATTCGTTCATCCCCCTCCTGCTCTTACACACAAATCCCCTAATATTGTAATTATCGAAAAAGTAACGCACCTTCAGGGGCCGGTCTTCTATAGAGTAAACAATTATCTTCAGTTCAGGGTGTTCTTTGGAAAGCACTTTTATTAAAGCCTCTCCCGAAGTATAGGTCTGGGCGCGATGGTCGCTTTTAAAGGAGAGATCGGTGATCAACAATTCAAAGGGAGCTTCGTCATTTATCCCTTTCTTGATCTTTAAATAGGCGTCATCGCAATACTGCACCTGCTCAACTTCGGCTATATCCAGCGAAGTTGTTACTGCCTGTACGCCGTGGTTCACACTGTCTAGATCATCGGAAATTAAAACCTTCTTGAACATATTTAAATCGTTATGGTGGCCTTAAAGCCTTTCCCGGGTTCCGATTCAAAACTAATAGCTCCACCAATGGCATCCATACGGTTTTCCGTATTCAGCAATCCTCCCTTTAATAAAATTTTACTACCCCGCCCATTATCACTATAATGCACCAACACTCTTTTTCCCTGTTGCTCAAAGCTCACCGCCACCAGACTCGCCTCGCTGTGCTTCTTCATATTGGTCATTAATTCCTGAAGGGCTCGGTACAAGGTCGCCTTGCGGTCTTTAGAGAGGGCGTCCCATTTTATGCCGGAGAGGTTCCTGGTGATCACCTGCACCGTGTTGGACGTATAGCCCTGTAGTAATTCTACCAGGAGCAATTCGTAATTATTCCTGTAATCCAGGTCTGTGAGTTCCCGTGAAATATCGCGGGTTCGTTCATAGATGCGTTCCAACTCATCTACAGTAGCAGGTAATTCCTGCTTCCCGCTCTCCATTTTAGTCATTAAATGGTAGAGATCGTTGGCCACTTCGTCGTGTACTTTCTTGGAGATCCTGCTTTCAGTTTCAAAAACCAGGCGGATACGCTTTCTCTTATTGCGGTAGAGTATAATTACATACACTAACCCGGCGATGATCGCCATGAAAATTATCACAAGCAGGAGCAGTAGTATCCGGTTCTTAAACTTCGCGTTGCTGAGCTGTAGTTCTCTAGACCTTCGCTGTTCCTCCTCCAGGCTATACAAGCGGTAAGCGTATTTGTTGGTGGCTAGCTTCCGGGCTCTTTGCAGGCTATCAGACAACTGCTGAAATTCTTTTCCGTAAGTCAGCACCCCTAGCTCCAGCTGAAGTCTTAATGCTTCCAGGCGATCCTCCGGACCTAAACTTGCTGCGAGTGTTTTCATACTATCGGCGTAGGCGATCGCCTTTTCCCGATCTCGCGTGCTGAAATATTTTGCCAAAGAATGATAGGATGATTTTAATCCCACCTTACTATTCTTCTGCCTTCTAAGCATTAGGGCTTGTTGAAAATAATCGAGAGCGTCATCCTGTTTATTTTTAAGTAAGATCGTCCCCTTGTTATCGAGAACACGTGCAATATTTAAAGTGTCTATAGATTTCTCCGCCAACTCCCAGGCTTGGCTATAAAATTTCCAGGCCTGATCTAATTCGTCTAGTTCCTTGTACACATTCCCCAGGTTGTTGTATAGAATTAGTTTTACTTCGGAAGCGTTATTATTTTCAAGGGCCGCTGTATAGAAATCGATAGCAGCCTGATAGTCTTCCCTGGCTCTGAAAATCCGCCCCAAAAGATTGTAAAGTGAAAGTTGATAAGGACCTGCATCTTCTTTTTTGCTGTAGTTTTGAAGCAGATTATACGCCTTTACCGCTGTGATCTCACTCTCCACGTAGAAGTCTAAAGCCAGCTGACCCGAGGCCACATACCACAGATCGCCGATGGCGTTAAGGGTATCGCCTATTTTAAGTCTCGATTGATATACCTTATGGATGTACGAAATGGCGGCTGGCAATGTGCCGTAGTTGGAAAGTTCATTAACCGAATTATAATAGAATTGAGAGCTGTCCTGAAGTTTAACAGCTTGTTGTTGTGCAGTGGTCGCATTGCACGAAAAAACTACTCCTAATAATAAGAGGAATGAAAATCTCCCAGTTTTCATTCCTCTAAGGTACTAACAATTCGGCATACAATTAATCTCCTCCGGGAGGTGGTGGGGGTGGTGGGGGTGGTGGCGGAATTGGGCCGTCGTCATCGCAGCAACCATAAGGTTGGGCGCTTTGGCTCACCTGCTCCGGAGTACAGGAAAATAGTGCTCCGGCTAGCAGTAATGTTAAAAATATATAGGGTATTCTTTTCATTATTTCTGAAAATTAAATTCGACATAAGGGTGGCTGTCCGAAGTTTTCGGAAGGTTCACCCCGTTAAGGGTTGTGGGAATATTCCATGTGTGGGAAGCGGAAATCTTGTACGGCTTAACCGAAAGGCTTCCCGGGCATTCCGGAAAGCCGCAGGGAAGATTTCCAGTAACACCTTCTGCGCAGAACCTGTGTTGCAACCACAGGATCAAAGGCATTACGGGATAAATGAAGGGAAGAAAAATGAAAACCTATTGGGAATAGACTGGGAAGATTCTGGGAACTTTACGGGAATCCGTATCCCAATGATTTTACAGAAGATTATTTTTAACTTCACATCGACTAACCAATATTAAATATGCTTCAGGACTTACTCGAGGAGGTTTTTACAAAGGCCCTGGATGAAGGTGCATCTGAGTCTGCCAATGGGATTGCTTCGCATATCCACGAATCACTTCAGGAAAAAATAAAAGGACAACCTATAGGTATAGACTCCCTTCGTTCGTTCTACACCAGGTGGAGGAACGGTGAATCTATCTCCATGTCGAAAGCTTCAAAAAATGACCTTGCTGTTTATTTGGGTGATAAAAATTTCAGGGCTTATACCGAAAGGAAGAAAACAAAACAAATAAACAACAGACGCTATATCTATGCTATGGGACTGATGGTATTTGTAATAGGGTTTTTACTTTTTGATAAGTTTCGGGATAAATGTATGATCTGGGTGGAAGACAGGTACGAAAAATGTAGCTGTACACAAGAAGGTTCAGAAGAGGTGGACCCAATAAAGCTTAAAAAATTCAGAAAACTAACTGTGGAATGTTCCTCCGAATTCTTTTTCGATGAAAAGGGTCACGCCAAGGTGTACTACTATAAAAAGGGCGATAAAGACCTTGAATTATTTAATATGCTCACTTTACATCCCGTTAACGAGGACGCCTTGAAAAAAATCACCTGGCATATGATCCGCGAGCATTTATGTCCGGAAATGTGAGTAATTAGTAGTGAGAAGAATATATAGTTGAGCTATTTACTATTGTTTATTACTATTTTTTATTGAGCAGTGAAGGGTGAGAGGTGAGTAGTGAATAATTAATAGAACGATAATAACTATCATCTTTGTTTTTTTCCTTTTTTTTGCCCCTCCAAAAAAAGGAGTAAAAAGGAGGCCTCTTCTAAGGTATTTTCAAAACGGCTTTCGCGTTTTGAAACCGGTTCCAAAACTCCGCGTCGCTTCGCTCCTGAATCTCGGAGCTTTTGTTCTCCTATACTAACGAAGAGGAGTTTTCCGGCTACGCCGGAACTTTGTTTTATATAGTGAGAATTAAATAATAAGGTAATGCAAAAAAGAATAGAAAAAACCCCAATAACCTACTCCACTTAAAAAACCTGTATTTTTGTACAAACACACACCAGTCGTACTAACCAGATACCAACTGTATGAAACTATTAAAAAGGATCTTCCTCATTATTCTAGCTGGTGTTGGCCTGTTTCTACTGCTTACTTATATCTCGGTTAACAGTGAGCCCGAAAAGGATGCTACCAATATAGTCATCGATAATCCACCCTCTCAATTTCAACATGGAGATAGTATACTGGTTGCCGCAAATACGGGTTATCAAAGCAATTTTCTGAAAAACATCATGCAAGGCGCTCACTACCGTGAAGCCTGGGCAACGCCGGTAAAGGTTCCGGTGTTATTCTTCGATACCTATAAGGGCGGACTCACACCTGCCGAGGTTGGCGGTGGAAAACAAACACGCTCCCTCGACCTTATTTCCCCCGATAACACAGTTTATACCCTGCGCAGCGTGAATAAATACCCAGACTCCGTCGTCCCCGAATTTGCCCGTATTCTGAAACTGGAAAATATCGTTACCGACGGTATCTCGGCACAACACCCCTATGGGGCAATACTGGCCGCCGCCCTGGCCGAAAAAGCCGATGTTGTTCATACTCATCCGCAACTGGTTTACGTGCCGCAGCAAAAAGCTCTTGACAGCCTTAACGACGAATTCGGAGACGCGCTCTACTTGTTGGAATACGAAACTGAAGGCCCGGTAAACTGGACAAAACACTCCGGAGTTACCGCGCTAATTGATACCGATAGCCTGCAATTGCTCAAGCTTCAAAAGAAAGATCTTCTACAGATCGACTACAATCTACTGGTGCGTAGCAGACTATTCGACCTAATTATCGGCGATTGGGACCGTCACACTAAACAATGGGGTTGGGCGCTTCAGCAGAGAAATGATACCCTATTCGCCATTCCGGTGGCCGGTGACCGCGACAACGCCTTTTTTAGCTTAGATGGTGTGATCCCTACCATAATCTCCAGCGAATATGTAGAACCTCATGTACGGCCTTTCGATGAAGACATCGACTATCTGCCGGGTTTGGTATACCCTTTCGATATATATTTTCTGAAGGAAGTACCCCGTAGCACTTTTGCACAACAGGCTGCATTTTTACAACAGCAGCTTACCGATGAGGTAATAGAGGAAGCGCTACGCAGCTGGCCGGAACCTATTTACAAGTTGAATAACGACGAGATCCGGTCGAAATTAAGATCGCGACGCGACCAAATCCAGGAATACGCTCTAGAGTTTCATAAAATCCTGCAGGAGAAGGAATACCTTAACGAACCCCTGAAAGGCTCGGACGATATTACCCTCCCTAAAGACTTTCTTCGCTGTTTTAACTGTAACTGATCTACATAAGGGAAGTGAATGGTGAATAGTTAGTAGTTAGTAGTTAGTAGTTAGTAGTTAGTAGTTAGTAGTTAGAGGTGAAAAGAGAATCTATTTACATTAACAAAATTCTAGGACGGAAATTGAAAGATCAAATAACAAGCACCAAATCATAAATAAATTCCAACTACCAAGTACCAAATCACAAATAAAATTTAAGATTCAATTAGTCAAAATTGAACTTTGGTAATTGATTATTATTTGTTTTTTGAAAATTGTGATTTGTGATTTGTTAAATGTGAGTAGTGAATAATAATCTACTTAGTACGTCAGTAATTGCGCCTCAGCGGCGATTCCTTAAAATTCAATGAAGGGAAACGTTAAGCGCTTGGTGCTGTTTGAGGTGGCTTGCCACCGAGTTCAGCAAGCGTAGTGGAGATGAAGTAGTAATTTTAGGAATCGTTGGTGCAGCGCTAGAACTTTTTGGTACTTTTTACGGCAATGGTAAAAAGTACAAAAACAACTTTATTGCTGTGAGCAATCTCGGAATAGCAAATCAATGAATCCACTTCAACTTTATTTAAACAAAGGCCGATACAACCCCCACCAACGTATCACCAGCACCAGGTTGATAAACCCAACTACAAAAGCGGGCCAGGCCTTGGCGAATTCTCCATTGGCAATGCTAAAGATGAGAAAGGCCACCGATAAGGGCGCTAATACTATCAGGATAAAAGGTGTCCATTTGTTGAAGACCAGAAATAGCCCAATGATGATCTCAAATATATAGAGCGCCGGTAAATATACTGCCACCGAATCCAGGAAATCCTGGGTTAGCTCGGGCATGGTTCCATAGGTGGAGGGTAAAAAATGAAAGAATCGATTAAGGGCATACAGAATTAAGAATAAGCCCAAAACAATTCGTAAGGCCATGTAAAGAGAAGTACGTGATCTCATGGTAAATATGTTAGGTTCGGCCATACAAACCAATATGGATAGCCGATATTGAGGTCACTAAATTAGCGGTAGTTTTCAGGATGAAATATGATTTTGGTCATGATGGTACAAACAAAAAAAACCGGAACAAATGTTCCGGCTTGATATATTGGCTGCCAATCAACTAGGAGTTCACGGTTTCTTCGATGTCCTCCAGGCGCTTCACTTCATTTAAGCTGTTCTTCACTCGCATTAGCTGCTTGTTCAGCATACTGGTGGTTTCAGGAGTGAAATTCTGATTTTCAAGAACATTCTCATATGTATTCACGCTGGCTTTTTCACCGCGGATGCACTCTTCGAGTAAGGCTTCATCTGTTGAGCTGCTTACAAAATTCTTCACATCCATCCAGCTTCTGTGTAAGGCGGCTTTAGTACTTCCACTATCTACCGGTTCCTCATTCAATCTTCTTATCTCACGATCGATCTCTGTGGCAAAATGACTTCGCTGAACGGCGCGATCTTTCAGAAATTGTTTCAAATAATCGCTTTTTGCATGCTCCATCGCCTTCTTATATCCGGCCTCGGCATCGTAGTTTCTTTCCAGTATGTCTTGTAGACTATCTACAACGTTATCATGAATGTTTTCCTTTGCAATCTCTCTAGTCGTTTTCATATCTATTTTTGTTTTTTAGGGTTAATAATATGTATATAACATAACCTTCAGAAAGGAGAAAAGCAAGTATTTACAAGGGTTTAGCAGTAGTTTAACGGAAATGGATAGATATGTTAAGAGTCTTAAGAATTGTCTTTAGAAAACTTTAATAAATCGATTTATAAATGAAAATTCTATAGATAAAAATTTGTGGTGGAGTCACTGTTCAATGCTTTATTACATCTTGGCAAATCATCATCTGTGGCTTCAGAAATACAAAAAAAATACGCCCTATTAGAAATAGGGCGCATCGATCAACTAACACAAATTAACAAAAACTAACTAACCATTAGTAAATCCAAGTATTCATAGTTCAGTCCGCAATCTTTACATTTTTGCCCAAAATGAAGATCTATCATTGTTCTACGGATCGGATTTGTGAAAACAGTGTCAATCGACTTTTTTAAACTGGTTAAGTTCATATAATTATTGTCATTTCTTTAATTCTTTCTGAAGCTGAGTAGCCTCAAATAATAGTTTTTCTAACTTATCTTTTGTTAGTGGCTTTGTGATATAACTGGAACACAAACCACTTTTCTTACTTTTCTCTATATCCGAATCGTTCCTAGACGAAGAGAGGATCACTATTTCAATGTTATTTTTCTTAAACAAATCCATCGTATCGAACTTTTCGAGTAATTGAAACCCGCTTAATTCGGGCATATTGATATCGAGGAACACAAGATCGGGAAGCTTGTCATGGCCTGAATTCGCTTTACCCTCCAGGTTCTCGAAGTATCGCAAAGCCGATACTGAACTTGAGAACATGCTCACAAAAATGTCACTCCCCAGGTTATGAATAGTTTGCTGACTCACAAACAGGTCGATTTTGTTATCATCAATGAGCATTATGTACTTTCTTGACTTCATAAGCCGGTGGTTGTTACAAGAGAATTAGGCAGTTTTATTTTAACCCTGGTGGTCGAAATATCATCCCTTCTTACTTTTATTCTGCCTTGTAGGATATCCACAATATTTTTTAAGACATAAATTCCCAGCCCGGCACAGGACATACTGTAATCGTTCACAAACTGATTGAGATCGAAAATTTTATGCGTTTCTAAATCGGCCAGTGTAACCGACTTATAATCCACTTCAATTTTTGCCGTGGTTTTGGTTGTCCATATCTTCAACCTTATGATACAATCTTGTTCACCACAATCTAAATGACTATAATTAATGGCGTATTGCAATAGATTTTTTACAAGGGAAGTGAGTAGCTGCGAATTACTATAAAATATGTGGTCTGTCTTAATATCCACATTAAATTTCACCAACTCGAAATCGTCATATTCCCGTAGGGAAGCAAAAGCATCCTGCAAGATCATGTTGAAGTCTATTTCACCAATTGCGCGATTATTTTCGGATATGATCGAAACAAGCGCCAGGTCATCCAGAAGTTGTTTTCCTTTTTCCAAACTAGTTTCCAACATCCTTATTAGAGCTAGGGCACTGCTGCTAATAGATTCTTCTTTAAGTAGGTTGATCAAGCCTTCAGCAGAGCTAAAAGGGGCTTTTAGATCGTGAGCACATCGATATAACAACAAGTCCAATTCCCGCGATTTGTTGTCCAGATCTTTTTCAAGACTTTTGCGCCGTGATATGTCTACCATAATCGCGCTGTAATAGGTGTCTGGACCTGCTTTGCACTTTCGTATTTCTAATTCTAAAGGAAATCTCTTGCCCGCTTTGGTAAGTCCGTTTAACTCTACAATTTCCCCGGCACCATTTTTATTTACGGTTCTAACCGACTGATACAACTTCTTTATAGACTTATTTTCGTCTTCTGCATCTAATAACATTGTGAGGGGTCGCCCCAATACTTCAGGCGCCGAATAGCCGAAGGTATATTCGGCACTGGAATTCCATTCGGTAATCTTACCTCTGGTATTGGCCACAACGATCATCGCAATATTACCAGATTTAAGTATCGCCTGGTATTTGGTTTGCAATTCTTTTAACTGATGATTCATAGCATTAAGTTCAGGTTTGTCTTGGGGGGAGATTAGTTACATACGAATTACAATAAGCTAGAGCCTGTTCCTTGGTGTCGAATATTTCGTAGGGGATATGGGCATCGTAAATGCGTTTAAATGAATTAATCGACAGTTTAATTCCAATCTTATGTGAAATAAATGCTTCAGCAATTCTTATATTTTTTAATGTTCTTTCATTTGAAAACAACTTTGCCGCTTCAATACTATATGTTCCAACCGCATTTCTCAAGTCTATGCAAAATGGGGTGATCTTGCCTTCACACAAATCTTCAATCGCCAGTAAATATTTTTCCAAATACAGTTTAGATAATCTGGTAGATTGGTCCTTATTGATAATTTCTATAAATAGTATACCGTCGGTATACCAGAATTTAACATTATCAACCACAATAGGACCTTTCATGATATTAGATCGGTTTAGAAGGTTAAGCCAATCTATATGCCAAAGTGTAGAAGAGAGTCTAATTAATTCTCTAAAACACTGTGCGTGTGTTAATTATATTTTTTTCTGAAAAGTGAACAGAAATTTATTCTCTCGGAATAGCGATGCCTGAATGCCAATAAGCAATACATCCACGGTATTCCGTGTGCCTAGTGAGGCCTTTGAATCTTTAATTTTTTCATGCGATCGCGAAGCGTACTTGGCTTGATATCTAGCATAACAGCTGCTCCATTAGGCCCATCAATTTTCCAATTACTTTTTTCAAGTACATTTAAAATATGAATTCGCTGCGCTTCATTTAGGGATAAATTAGAGTGCTTTACAGGGCGTTTTCCACTTGATGCTTCTGTTTCAAATTCGAGGATCTTTAAGGTGGTAGAGTTAGAGAGAATAACCGCTCTTTCGATCAAGTTCTCCAGCTCACGAATATTTCCGGGCCAGTGGTAACTCTGCATTTCCCGCATCGAATTATCGGATATAAAACTGATCTTCTTCCTGTAGATCTTACTGAACTTATCTACAAAGTGTTCAATCAGGATAGGGATATCTTCCTTTCTTTTCCGTAAGGGTGGGACTACAATAGGAAATACATTTAACCGAAAATAAAGGTCTTCTCGAAATCGCTTCTTAGCCACTTCCTTTATTAAGTTCTTGTTTGTAGCCGCAATCACACGTACGTCAAGCTTACGCACCTTTGGATCTCCAATCTTTTCGATCTCGCCTTCCTGGAGAAACCTGAGAAGCTTAGGCTGCATGGTCAATGGCAATTCGCCAATCTCATCAAGGAATAGAGTACCCCCATCTGCCAATTCTATCTTCCCTATCTTATCGGCTATTGCCCCTGTAAACGATCCTTTTTTATGTCCAAAGAGTTCGCTCTCGATAAGTTCTTGCGGAATTGCGGCGCAATTAACCTTAATGAGAGGAAAGTCCTTCCGGTCGCTTAAATTATGAATGGCTCTGGCCAGTAGTTCCTTTCCGGTTCCGGTTTCTCCAAGTAAGAGAACGGTGGCTTTAGTGGGCGCTACCTGCTCCACCTCGTTTAATATCTTGCTAAAGACATCGCTTCCGTACACCATTTCTTCAAAATTGAAGACCATCTCTATTTCTTTCCGAAGATATACGTTCTCATGTTCGAGTTTGTTCTTCAGTTCATTAAGTTCGGTCACCGTATTGGATAAGGTTACATTTAGTTTTTGTAATTTTTCTTCGGCAATCATCCTATTTCTGCTTTGAACCATAAGAGACACCAGATTGGCTACCGAAGTGGCAAATTCTTCCTCATCTGCAGACCACTCCCGTATTGAACCAACGTTTTCAAAGCAAATTATCCCATAATATTCACCCTGGCCCTGAATAAAGACATCCAGTAGGGAGGTAATTTTATTCGGTGTTAAATATTCTTTTATAAAAGCCTTGGTAATAGGGTCGTTTACCGCATCTGATACGTTTATGGTCTTATTTCTTGAAAGTGTTTCAAAATAAGCAGGGTTATCTTCTTTTTTTAAAATGGCTCCTTTTTCGAACGAACTATCACTTTTATTAAATAATTTTTCGCATTCGATCTCACTACGGCCCTCGTTAAATTTCCATACACTCACCCGCTCCACATTAAGTACCCTGGAGGCAAGTGACGTGATCTTTTTTAGGGATTCGTAATAATCGGACCCCACTAAACTCGCAAGTTCGAGGATTGCTTTTTTACGTTGATACGATTTTTCGGCAGTTTCCCGGAGCATACTCTCAACCTGCACCTGTTCCGTAATATTTTTTATAGTCGCAAGCATAGCAATTAATCGACCATCCTTGTCTCTAATCCTGGATGTAACCACCGAAGCTGGAAATCGTTCGCCGTCTTTACGCATTATTTTTACGGAAAAAGTATTTTGTTTCCCCTCTCTGGCCTTATAGAAATAAGATAGAATTTCGTCGTGATATTCGGGTGGCCAATATTTAAAAGGCGCCTTTGTACCAACTAGCTCTTCTCTCTTAAAGCCTGTCATTCCAATGAGTGCAGGATTCACATCTATACATGTACCAGACAAATCCGTAATAACCATTCCATCGTTGATCGATTCAATTACCTTTTCCTTAAATTCTTTTTCCTGTCTAAAAAGTTTAGCTATACGTTCTCGCTCGGTAAGGTCGACAAGAGAGGCTATGATATAGGATTCATCACTTAATCCAATATCGAACTCATAGATGTACACCAAAACCGAACGTTTTTCGTTGTTTTTAGTAGAGATCACAAGTGGAATAGCCACTTCGTACGAAGATTCCGTTGCTGCTGCGATGGTAGTATCGGCCTCATCAAAACCCACTAGTCCAATCGTTCTGGAATCCACACCCAGTAATTCGTCCTCATTAAACCCGGTTAGTTTGAGGTATTGTTTATTTACGGTGATAAATTGCTTTGTTTCGGCCGAAAGCACACATTTAGGCAACGGACTCCTATAGAAGAGTTGAGTGAATGCATCACTATTAAAAAATTCCTGCCCCGGGGTATTTTGAACGGTTTGTTTATTCATCGGTGTCAGTACATTACTTAATGTAATTATCAAAAAATAGCGCAAGGCAATTTTTCCTGGTACGTCAAAAAAATTATTTAAATCAAATGCACGTCTAATAGACGCTACAAGGGGAAGTTAGTTGAGCCGGCTAAAATAGTTCATTACCAATAATCAAAAAAATACAACAGCTCAGAAATGTTAACCATATGTTCCTATTTAGTAAGATGGGTACTCTTACTTTTCTAATTTATTAAATTTTTAGCAGGAATCGAAATTTTTCTCACTCGGAAATGGCGAATCATGCGGCTTTTATCTTAGAAACTAAACCACTTCACTTTACTCGGGGCTTCGAGTTTCCTCAGCCACCTCATAAAGTCAACACAACATTTTATTAGACAATTTGAGCTTACTAAACATGTAATTCTGAACTTGATTCAGAATCTATGCAGCCTGGAGAAGACTTGATAAAATTGGGAATGGATATCCACACCGGTAACCCTGGACCAAATAATATTTATTTCGTAATATTATTAAAAAAATTAATGAAACATTTAATTCTATCATTCTTCTCGATTGTATTTCTGCTTACTTCATGTTCAAAAGAAGCCAATAAAAATGTGTTTACAGGTGGTATAGTTTTAACGTCACCAGAAGAAATCGCAGAATTTGGGGCCAATAATTATACAAAGGTTGAAGGTAGTCTCTCAATAATTGATGCCGATAATGCCAATCAGATCACGTCCCTTCAACCACTGCAATCTTTAATAGAGATTAGCGGAGAATTAAAAATCACCTGCCCGTATCTTGAATCTTTAAATGGCCTCAATAACATTACAACTATTGGCAATCTCGAGATCTATGAATGTAACTCACTAAGCAATTTGATCGGGCTAAGTAATCTTTCCTTCACAAATTATTTAGAAATTTCCAGTAACGAATCGTTAATCAACCTGGAAGGTTTACAGAGTTTAGCTACTGTCGGAATAATTCGATTGTCTAATAATGCCGCGCTTCAAAATCTAATTGGTTTGGAAGGGCTTACCGGTGTCGTGGGAGGCAATGGGATTCAGGGTGTTGATATTTTTACTAATATCTCACTAGAAAGTTTAGCCGGACTTAACAACTTATCCACTTTAAAGGGTAAATTAACAATATGGAATAATAATTCATTAGCTAGTTTATCTGGATTGGACAACCTGAGGAATGTGTCGGCTGGTGTAAATATTGAAAACAATCAAAATTTAACCAACTTAACCGGACTGGACAACCTTAACTCCATTGGCGGAAGATTAATAATCGAAGATAATAATTCGTTATACGATTTGGTAGGATTGGAGAGTGTTTCTGAAATTCTAACCGGTTTTATCATTAGAAATAACTCCTCGCTGGAAAGCCTTAACGGTCTTCGAAATATTAACATTGGTACATCGCACATAAATATCTATAACAACCCAGCACTTATAGATTTTGGAATGATGCAAATAACTTCCTCTACTGTGTCCGACATTTATATTGTAAATAACCCTTCGTTAACCAGTATATCCGGTTTAGGAAATATTTCGCATGCAAACAGGTCTTTGGAAATCCGAAATAATTCTAGCCTAACGAGTTTAGCAGGGTTTGGAAATCTATCCAGCATAGAAATACAACTTCTTATTGTAGACAATGATAACTTAACATCTATTGCCGCTCTACAAAATTTATCTGCGGCTAAAAATATACGAATTGGTGCTAATCCTTCATTAACCAGTCTTACGGGCCTAGGGAACCTAATTAATGTTGAGAGACAGTTCAAGATTGATAACAACTCGTTATTGACTGATTTTTGCAGCCTGAGGCAAGAATTGATCATAAATTTATTATTCGATTACTATACGGTTACCGGCAATGCCCATAATCCATCAATTCAGGATTTAATTAATGGAAACTGTAGTTTATAATATTATTTCCATCCATTACGCTTGCTCTGCAGGCACAGGTGCTGCTTAACGAATGCGTCACGATAATATTACAAAACAAAAATGGCCCAGCCAACTACGGACAAGCTTCTGGTTGACCTTAAAATCTACATGATCGATTTTCTGTTCCCTAATAGAAAAAACCTTTTCTCTTTTAGCCATTTTTTTAAAGATTAGGAAGGGCTTGATTTAAGTCTTTTTATGTAACTTTAAAAGATAACTACCTAAAGATCAAACGA
This sequence comes from Pukyongia salina, assembly GCF_002966125.1. Taxonomy (GTDB): domain Bacteria; phylum Bacteroidota; class Bacteroidia; order Flavobacteriales; family Flavobacteriaceae; genus Pukyongia; species Pukyongia salina. The sequence continues at coordinate 1,545,085 of NZ_CP027062.1, read as the reverse complement.
AATGAAAAGTGATTCTATAACTAATAGGATATTGTTTATACTCTTTCTTACAATTGTTTCCTTCGGTTGTAAGGATGCTACTACTACCGCTACTGCTGAATCTACAGATCTAATTACCGAAGCCACCGAATCGTCGACCAAACTATCTTCAACTTCAGATCCAAAAGACAATGGCGAAGTACGGTTTATACTTGACGGAGTTGAGTGGGTGAGCGGACCACCAGGTCATCCCGAAATGAATTTCGAAGAAGAAGCCATAACAGATGATAAAACCATGGTACGTATCGAAGCATATTCTGCCGATGGTTCGAGTTTCGCACTTACAATTTTTAAACAAGCGGGTATCGGACCAGGTACCTTTTCAATCACCGATCCGGGAATGCGGGGGTTTTACGCAACCAATAACGCAGAGGGAGACACATATCTAACTAACGGAATGGACAGTAATCCAGGATCTGTTACCATATCAAGTTTAACCGAAGACGGAGTGGAAGGAACATTTCAATTTGCGATACGCAACTCCGGTGATCCGGAAGATATCAAACAGCTAACCAACGGAACTTTTAATCTGAAGTTTACACGTATTTAGATTGAAGCAAAGGATTCGTATTCCTTTGAGAATGTAATTAATCCTCCAAACAAAAAAAACTCATCAAACTAAGGATAAGCTTCTTATTGATCTATTACTTAACGTTAATTTATTACTAAGTTCAACTTAAAGTTGATTACCTGTAATATTAAAATAAAGAGATGCTATATTTTGTGCCCTTATCCTTGACGGTAGATGAGTGCGATCTCCTGGGTGATTCTGATTCATAAAAGTATTATATGTTTTTTTAAGGACATTAATATTATTCATACTAATATGATATCTAACAGCGTAGGCATCTGCTTCACTCTCTGCATTTCGTGTAAGCCATAATCGGATATTAGGGTTAGGATGGTTTTGGTTTAAAACGTGACCTAAATAATGATGCCCGTATTCGTGAGCTCTAAAAAACGCAGATACTTCAGCACCTAATTTATTCGCAATTATAGGGTTATAAATGATAATTGGATTCCCTTTGCTATCAAATTTGGCAATAGCTATGTCATTAATAGAAGTACTTGCAATTTCAGTTATTCCATCAGGAGATGTCCAATATTGCGCATGAATATTAAAATAAGATATTAAAACAAATAGAAGTATTAATTTTTTCATATGAATCTTTAATTTTCTTTTTTACACTTACAAGAATATTTGTGGTCACCATATTCTACGGCTCCTTCAAAATAATCAGCATTAAATTCAATCCCTTTGATAATTGACCTATATACTTTAATATCATTATCATATAAAATCAAAAATAAACTAAAATTATCCGTGGAGGATCGTCCTTTTTCTATCTTAAAGCCAAATTTGTAATTATCGCCTGACTGCACTGATTGTTCTCCCTTACTAAAATCAACATTAAATAAACTAGGACTAAAATCCGTATCATAATAACTATAGACAATATCACATTTATAAGATTGTGATAACACTACAAATGGAAAAAATATAATTAGAAATAACAGGTGCTTTTTCATACTTGGAAGTTAGTGTTTTGATAAATATATGAAAACCATATTAATCTATACATTTTTATTAGTAAAACGGGAGTCAATTGGAGGAAACCACAGCAAATAAAAAAAGCCCATCCAACTGAGGAAAAGCTTCTAATTGGTTTGTCATTCTGAATTTAATTCAGAAACTAAACCCCTTCACTTTACTCGGGGCTTCGAGTTTCCTCAGCCACCTCATAAAGTCAAGACAACATTTTATTAGACAATTTGAGCCTCCTCAACTTTGTCATTCTGAACTTGATTCAGAATCTAACCTGCTTGCCACACTTTAGCCCCCAACACAATATATCAAAAGACTAACCAAACATCCGCTCCTTTGTTTAGCTAACTCAATCATATAAATCACTATTTTTATTAAAACAGCGAAGAAAAATTAGATCTGATATGGGTATAATACGGCTTACTATCGTACTCCTTTTCACTATGAGTGTCCTCTCCTGTAAGAATGAGGAGCAATGGGTGAGTATGGAAGTGATGGCCTCAGCCTATAATTCCACCAGAGCACAAACCGACGCGAATCCAAACATCACTGCCTGGGGAGACACCTTATATCCTACTACTAAGTCCATTGCTGTTTCGAGGGATCTAATTAAAAAAGGGCTTACTCATCACACCAAAGTAAAGATCGAAGGATTCGAGGGTATTTTTGTGGTGAACGATAAGATGCATCCCAAATGGCGCAATAAAATCGATATTTATTTTGGCACCGATGTAAAAGCGGCCAGGCAATGGGGGCGCAAGAAGGTAAAGATCCAATACCTATGTGAGTAGAATGAAAATGAAAGGACCTATCGCGACATCAAACAAAAAGAGCCCCCTTCGACACTTCGACATGCTCAGTGCATCGCAGGCTCAGGGACCTATGTTTAGTCTGCTCAATAAAACCTCTGAAAACAAAAAAAGCCCATCCAACTAAGGATAAGCTTCTCATCGGTTTGTCATTCTGAACTTGATTCAGAATCTAAACCACTTCTCTGCTTTCACAGAGACAACACAACATCTTGTTGCGGTCTGGACGAGACTCGAACTCGCGACCCCCTGCGTGACAGGCAGGTATTCTAACCAACTGAACTACCAGACCAATTTTCCTGCCCTTTTACAAGGACCCCGACAACAGCCGGGCTTCGAAGAAATTGCTTTTCAGCGAGGGCAAATATAAGACGATTTTTAGTTGTTGCAAACAAAATAATTAAAAAAGATCATGTATTTCAAATGCGCCCTATCGTCCACTTCTCGATACAATCCCGCGATGCGGGATCACTCGAAGTGACAATATCAATTCTCACTGCTCATTGATCACATCAACTAACCAAACTTCGATCGCTCCACCAAATAGGTAGTAAGGATCTTGTTAAACCCTTCATTAATATCGGCTCGCACATACTTTATACCATACTGCCCGCATTTCAGCTGCAACTCATTAAAAAACCCGGCCACGGCCGCTTCGTAACTTTCTTTAATATTATCGGCATATAAATTTACATGCTCCCCGGTCTCCACATCCACAAACCGCTTGGGACGATTACTGAAATCAAACTTCAGTTCCTTCTCCTTATCATAGGTGTGGAACAATACTACTTCATGTTTGTTGTATTTCAAATGCTGAAGCGCCTCGAACAATTTCTTTTCCTCCAGATCACTCTGAAACATATCGGTAAACAGAAATACCAACGAACGACGTTTCAATTTTTCGGCTATCAGGTGCAAATGAGCATAGGTGCGGGTCTGCTTCGATTCTTTAGGCCGTACAATTGCCTCATTCAATTTCCCTAACAACATCTGGTGGTGGCGCTCACTGCCTTTTTCAGAGGCATAGAATTCGTATTCATCACTGTATATACTCATCCCAACCGCATCCCGCTGCCGTTTTAGCAAATTCATGATGGCCGCAGCTGCCAGTGCCGAAAAACCAATCTTATTCAGAGAAGTAATACTAAATTCCTTCACTTTCGGATAATGCATGGAACTGCTGTTATCCATGACCAAATGACAACGTAAATTGGTCTCTTCTTCGTAGCGTTTGGTGTAAAGCTTGTCCGTCTTCGCATATAGTTTCCAGTCGATATGCTTGGTGCTCTCACCTGTGTTGTAGATCTTATGTTCGGCAAATTCGGCAGAGAAACCGTGAAACGGACTCTTATGAAGCCCGGAAATAAACCCCTCCACTACCTGGGTAGCGAGCAACTCCAGATTCTTAAACCCGGTAATCTCGTTTATTTCCTTTTCTAAATTCATCTCAAATAAAAAATCTCAAATGTCAAGTACCAAGCCCAATTCAATCATAAAGTTCAATCAAACAAAATTGCACCGTGGAAATTGAATGAACCTTATACAATTCACTACTCACGATTCATCATTCACTCTACAATACCATCAACAATACCGTACTCTACACTCTCTTCGGCACCCATCCAGTGATCGCGGTTAAAATCTTTTAATACTTTTTCGAACTCCTGACCACAATTGTCGGCCAGAATCTTCGCACTTAGCTCTTTGGTCTTCAGGATCTCCTGGGCCGTGATCTCAATATCACTGGCAGGTCCGCGGGCACCTCCACTGGGCTGATGGATCATCACCCTGGCATGTGGTTGTATAAATCGCTTCCCTTTCTCCCCTGCCGATAACAAGATGCTCCCCATAGAAGCACACAATCCTGTGCAAATGGTAGATACAGGACTCTTTATTCCTTTAATGGTGTCGTACATAGAGAATCCGGAAGTAACATATCCACCCGGACTATTGATATACAATTTGATCTCGTCGTGATTAAGCGAGTCCAGGTACAGTAAACGGTCTACCACGTGCTTGGCACTTTCGTCGTCCACCATGCCCCAAAGAAAAACTTTGCGTTCGCTCAATAATTGATTGTCTATCTGGTCCTGTACTTTATTTATTCTTTCCATAACCGTAAAATGTCCCTCCGGCGCAGTTACAAGGGTACATAATTTTAAAGGTGAAAGGGTTTGGCTGCGCGCGACCCCGGATGATTAATTAATTGTGAGACCCCGCAGCCTGGCGGGGTTAATTCGATTGCGAAAATCTTAAATTTTCAATCTCACTAAGATAAAAAAAGGCCTGACATTACGCCAAGCCTTTATCAATAATTTAAGTTCTTGTTTAGTTCAACAAAGAATCAATCGCCTCGGTATACACGTTCTTTGGTGCCACACCAACCTGGCGTCCTACTAATTCTCCTTTATTGAAAACTAATACGGTCGGGATATTACGTACCCCATATTTCGCAGCAAATTCCTGGTTCGCATCCACATCTACCTTTCCAACCACTGCTTTGCCTTCGTATTCTTCACTTATTTGATCGATGATCGGGCCAACCATTCTACAAGGTCCGCACCATGCCGCCCAAAAGTCTACCACTACGGGCTTATCACTTTTTAATACGGTTTCATCAAAAGTTGCATCGGTTATTTCTAAAGCCATTGTCTTAATTTTAATATGTTACGCAAAAGTAGTCATTTTTTAAAGCATTCCTTACAACCATAACATTACTTTAGTTAATGCCTGTATTAGCATTTATTATTATGCGGGCCCGTGAAGTAATCGTGTAGTGAGCTGCGCTCTACTACAGCGACACTACACGGCTGGGCTTTACGCTATATCCCTGTAGTAGTGTTGAAATGAACTTCGCTCTATATCTGCGACACTACAGGGGATGCCGCTGCAATCCCTGCCCGAAATACATCCTCCCGCGATCACTCTGGTATCACAGTAGGATCAATTCAGTTTGTATTTCAGCTCCATTTCCTTCAGCTCAACAAGCAATTCCTTGCTTATCTCCACCTTCTGCTTCCTGCTGGGCATATTCAGTTTTACCTTTTCCTCTACATCGTACATGGTAATATGCAACTGCTTATCCCCTTCATGCATTTTCAGCAGATCCTTTAAGTCTTTTATTTTATCCTCTTTTAACTCCTCTATAGGGATCTGAAGCGTTAATTTCTTCGCCTGAATCCCCATTACATCATGCAACAACTGTATATTGCTATATTGCAATCTAGGTTCTCCCTTCTTTCCGGTTTCTCTGTTCACCCATCCTTCTCTCACGTAAACCCGGGCATAGATAAACGAATTTGGGATGAGCAAATGCCTGTACTTGAGGTATTCCTCTCCAAAGATCTTAAACTCGAAACTATCTTCGTAATCTTCCACGGTAAAAATAGCCCAGCCTTTCCCCGCCTTACTCTCCCTATGCTGTACTTCGCTCACCACTCCACCAAAGGTTAATTCGCGATTTACAAACCGCTCCAGATCGTTAAAATCACTCACCTTACAACTACAGAAACTCTCAATCTCTGTCTTGAAATCATCCAGCGGATGTCCGGAAATATAGATCCCAACCACTTCTTTCTCTTGCTTGAGCTTTTTCATAGTACCCCATTCCTCACAGGGTGGTACTTCGGGTTCAGGTATTTGCACCTCACTGGCATCGCCAAATAAACTAACCTGCGACGAATTCTGAGTTTCCTGGTATCGTGCGGCGTATCGCAGTACCTTTTCAAAGAACATCACGCCATCCCCATCTGCATGCATATACTGCGCCCTATGGGTATCGAAACTATCAAAGCCCCCGGCCAGCACCAGATTTTCGAAGGCTTTTTTATTAGCAGCCCTCAGGTCGATCCTCTTCGCGAGATCGAAAATGCTTTTGTATTTACCGTCTTTTCGGTTCTCCACTATAGTGGCCACCGCGTTTCCTCCAACACCTTTTATGGCTCCCATCCCAAAACGTATCGCGCCCTGGTCGTTTACAGTAAACTTGTAAAAGGATTCATTCACATCGGGGCCTAGAACTTCAAGCCCCATCCGCTTACATTCCTCCATAAAGAAAGTTACCTGTTTTATGTCGTTCATATTGTTGGAGAGCACAGCCGCCATATATTCGGCTGGATAATGGGCCTTGAGATAGGCTGTCTGGTATGCTATCCAGGCATAACAGGTAGAATGCGACTTGTTGAAGGCATAACTGGCAAAGGCTTCCCAGTCCTTCCATATCTTTTCCAGAATTTCCGGATCATGACCATTGGCTGCTGCCTGCTCGATGAATTTTGGCTTCATCTTGTCCAGTACCGCCTTTTGCTTTTTCCCCATGGCCTTTCGCAAGACATCGGCTTCACCCTTGGTAAAATTAGCCAGCTTTTGAGAGAGCAACATCACCTGCTCCTGGTAGACCGTAATTCCGTAGGTCTCCTTCAGGTATTCCTCCATTGCGGGCAGGTCGTAACTTATCTCTTCTTCCCCGTGTTTCCTCCTAATAAAACTAGGGATGTATTCCATGGGACCTGGCCTGTACAAGGCGTTCATGGCAATAAGATCTGCAAACACCGTTGGTTTGAGCTCCTTCATATGCTTTTGCATCCCAACAGATTCGTACTGGAAGATACCCACTGTCTCCCCTCTCTGGAACAACTCGTAGGTCTTTTCATCATCCAGAGGGAAATTATCGGGATCCAGCTCTATACCGTGTTTGTGTTTTACGATCTTAACCGTATCCTTTATCAGGGTAAGGGTCTTTAAGCCCAGGAAATCCATTTTCAGCAATCCGGCACTCTCCACCACCGAGTTATCGAATTGGGTGACGTACAGATCGGAATCTTTTGCCGTCGCTATAGGCACATAATTGGTAATATTGTCGGGCGTGATTATTACCCCACAGGCATGTATTCCGGTATTCCGCACCGATCCCTCCAGTACTTTTGCCTGCTTGATGGTTTCGGCTTCCAGGTCTTCTCCTTCAGCCAGGTTAAGTAGTTCGTTCACCTTCGGGAGTTCATCGCTTCTAAACTTTGCACGCAGCTCCTGATCACTCAATCCAAAGATCCTGTTCAGCTTGGTCATATTAGGGATGAGCTTGGCAATGCGATCTGCGTCGTTAAGCGGCAGGTCAAGTACTCGGGCAGTATCGCGTATAGACGACTTCGCTGCCATAGTTCCGTAAGTGATGATCTGCGCCACCTGGTTCGAACCGTATTTTTCGATCACATAGTCCATTACCTTACTTCTTCCCTCATCGTCAAAATCAATATCGATATCGGGCATACTCACCCGGTCCGGATTCAGGAAGCGCTCAAATAGCAGATCGTACTCAATTGGATCAATATTCGTTATTCCAAGGCAATAGGCCACGGCACTTCCGGCCGCCGATCCACGACCTGGCCCCACCGAAACGCCCATTTTACGAGCTTCAGCAATAAAATCCTGTACAATTAGAAAATAACCCGGATACCCTGTATTTGCTATAACTTCCAGCTCGAAATCCAGGCGCTGTCTAATCTCATCAGTGAGTTCTTCGTATCGCTTTTTTGCTCCTTCATAAGTAAGATGTCGCAAGTAGGCATTCTCCCCTCTCTTTCCGCCATCGGCATCGGCTTTATCATAAAACTCCTCCGGGATATCAAAATTGGGTAGTAACACATCTCTCATGAGTGTGAAAGGCTCAATTTTTTCGATCACTTCAGCGATATTACTAATAGCTTCGGGAAGATCCTCAAACAGCCGCTTCATTTCGTCCTGCGACTTAAAATAATATTCCTGGTTTGGAAGGCCATATCTATAGCCCCGGCCCCGGCCAATGGGCGTTGCCTGTTTCTCACCATCCTTCACACACAACAAGATATCATGAGCATTGGCATCTTCCTTATTGATGTAGTAAGTGTTGTTGCAGGCTACAAGTTTAACGTCGTGCTTCTTCGCCAGGGCGATCAAAGTTTCGTTCACCCTGCGTTCGTCCTCCTGTCCGTGACGCATGATCTCCATATAGAGATCGTCCCCAAACTGCTCTTTCCACCAAAGCAAGGCTTCTTCCGCCTGTTTCTCACCAATATTGAGGACCTTCGAAGGCACCTCCCCATACAAACTACCGGTAAGGACGATGATGTCTTCCTTATAGGTTTCCACCACTTTCTTATCTATTCTGGGGACATAATAAAAACCATCGGTATAAGCAATGGAAGCCATTTTCGCCAGGTTGTGGTAGCCGTTCTTATTCTTCGCCAGAAATACTATCTGGTAGCCGTTGTCTTTATGAGATTTATTGGTGTGGTCTTCACATACAAAGAACTCGCACCCCAGAACGGCCTTTAAGGCTTTATGCTGTTCGTCCTTGGCCAGAGATTTGTTATAATCGTTCACCGCCTTCACAAAATGAAAGGCTCCCATCATATTACCGCTATCGGTTAGGGCGACTGCGGGCATCTTGTCCTCCACTGCTGCCTTCACCAGGTCCTGGGTAGAGGAGGTGGACTGCAGTATGGAAAACTGCGAATGATTGTGTAAATGAGCAAAGCTGGTCTCCTCCAGTACAGCGATATTCTCATCTATCTCTTCGGAAGTTATCTCGGCGGGCTCTGCCGCTGCCTGTTGTTTCTTTCTAATGGCTTCCGAAGCCTTTTTCAGGTTGATATGTTTTAAACCTATTAATTCGATGGTGCCCGGGTTCTCCTCCCCAAACCTTTCGAAATAATCCGGTTGCACATCCAGTTCTTCCACAGTGAAGATCTGTCTGCGTACCAATTCGAAAAAGCAACGTGCAGTAGCTTCCACATCGGCTGTGGCGTTATGGGCCTCGGCAAAAGGTTGCTCGAACAGAAACTGATGTAACTCGGTTAGCGTAGGCAATTTGAATTTTCCGCCCCTACCTCCGGGCAACTGGCAAAGCTGAGCTGTTGTTTCGCTACAGGTGTCCAGTACCGGCATACCGGGAAAAGGATTCTCCACCCCTAAACGGTAGAATTCGGCTCCCATGATACTGAGATCGAAATCCACATTTTGTCCCACCAGGAATTTCGCCTTTGCGACTGCCTCCAGGAAGTGGTTAACTACTTCCTCCAGTGGTTTTCCATTTTCCATGGCAAGATCTGTAGAAATACCATGTATCTTCTCGGAGTCGTAAGGGATATTGAATCCCCTGGGTTGTACCAGATAATCCCCGCTCTCCAGAAGATTTCCCATGGCGTCGTGCAACTGCCAGGCGAGTTGTATACAACGTGGCCAGTTATCACTGTCACTTAAAGGTGCATCATAGCGTTTAGGAAGCCCGGTGGTCTCTGTGTCGAAGATTATAAACATAAATACTTAGCCAATGGAACGCCGAAAAGCCTCGGCGAGAAATGATATGGTAAAAATAGAATTTTAAGCGCTTAAAGCGAAGTAAAGTTGTAAACAGTTTGATGCACTTATAAACAAAAAAACCGGACTAGTTGTCCGGTTTTTAATAGGTTATTATCGGTTAGTAGGTAACGTTAAACTGCCCCTGGGATATCACATGATCCATGGTGAGAAAAGAAAATGTGCCTCTTATGGAACGCCCTTGTGTATCATGCTCTATTACAGTTATATTTCCACTACTGGCGTCCTGGGTAACACCCTCCGGATCTGTATACTTTCCAGAAAACCCATCAAGTGTTATATCGTAATTTCCAGTACCGGCATCTACCGCTATATTAAGATCGATCATTTCGGTTCCACTGATACCCTGTATACGAATACTAATTTCGTCCCTGGACCCAACAACATCGGGTGGAAGAAAATCCTCACCATCTACTCGTGCGAAAAGGGTTCCTGTTCCCAGGCCGGGATCTGGTATCTCGAAGCCAAGATCATAAGGAACTTCATAGAACACTCCTCTTTGGGCGTATAATGTGTCCACTCCCGGGATATAGGCTATAAATCGAAACGTTCCACTAAGGGTTCTTTGGGCGGTATTATTATTATTTATCACTATTACACCTTCTCCATCGGGATCTGTATGGTACAGCCTGCCATTGAAGTCCTGAAATGATGCATAAACATTAGGACTGTCTTCGATTGTATAAGTTCCCAATTCTGTAGAAGGTACTCGCAGGGTAAGGACCTCATCGGCTGTAAGGCCTTGTAATATTATGCCATTACCTCCGGGAGTCTCAGCTCCCCGGGCATCGGTCGCTTTGAAAAAGACATCGTCCAGCGATCCCTGCATGGCAGGTGAATTCAACTGGGTGTCTTCACAGCCTAAGAAGGCTACTGCTGCGAATATGGTTAAAATAATCCGTTTCATGGTTATTTGGGTAAATAGGTTCCCGACAAATATAAAAGAAAAGTTTAATCTTTTGTATTTCAACTAATAAATATAGTATCTTTGCCGTCCTTAATTATAACCGGGGTCGCGTACCCCACAATTTAATTACTATATGCCTGTAAAGATCAGATTACAAAGACACGGTAAGAAAGGGAAACCTTTTTACTGGATCGTAGCGGCCGACAGCCGCGCGAAAAGAGATGGTAAATACCTTGAGAAATTAGGTACTTACAATCCTAATGTCAACCCTGCAGAGATCAATCTCGACATTGATGGTGCAGTACAATGGCTTCAAAACGGGGCACAACCAACCGATACAGCAAGAGCTATCCTTTCTTACAAAGGTGCTATGCTGAAAAAACACCTTGCAGTAGGTGTTCGTAAGGGTGCTATTACCGAAGAGCAAGCCGAAGAGAAATTCAACAACTGGCTGGAAGAGAAAGCGAAAGCTGTAGAGGCTAAACGCGCTAATCTTGCCGATGCGCAAGCAAAAGCTAAAGCCGAAGCACTTGCTGCTGAAAAAGCAGTGAACGAAGCTCGTGTAGCGGTTGCAGAAGAAGCAGAAGCTACCGAAGAGGCAGTTGAAGAAACTCCTGAAGCTGTAGAAGCAGCGGCTGAAGAATCTACCGAAGCCGTAGAAGAAGTTACGGAAGAGGCTACTGAAGCTACTGCCGAAACTACCGAAGAAGCTGCAAAAGAAGAAGAATAAGCTTTAAACGATGCAAAAGAAGGACTGTTTCTTCGTTGGCAAAATCGTTAAAAAATATAGCTTTAAGGGCGAGTTACTTGTAAAATTAGATACAGACGAGCCCGAACAATTTCTTGAAATGGAATCGGTTTTTGTTGAAAAACACAAAAACCTGATTCCATTTTTTATTGACTCTCTTTCCCTACATAAAAGCGAACTCCTTAGAGTAAAATTTGAAGAAGTGGACAGCGAAGAGGATGCAGATTCCCTTTTAGGTTCAGAACTTTACCTCCCCCTGAACCTGTTACCACAGCTAAGCGGAAATACATTCTACTATCACGAGATCATTGGTTTCTCGGTAAATGATGTAAACTTCGGAACGGTAGGAACGATTTCGGGAGTTAATGACAGCACAGCTCAAGCTCTTTTCGAGATAGAACGTGACGGGAAGCAGATCCTCATCCCTATTTCGGATGAAATAATCGATAAGGTAGATCGAAAGGCCAAAACCATCCACATCCAGGCACCCGAAGGCCTCATCGATATCTACCTGTAATGAGCACCGCCTTTCAATTCAAACAATTTGTGGTAGAACAGGATCGCTGTGCCATGAAAATAGGTACAGATGGTGTGCTATTGGGCGCATGGACCTCTCTCGAAACCCACCCGGAGAGCATCCTGGACATTGGTAGCGGTACCGGAGTGATCGCTCTGCAATTGGCACAACGTAGTGTAGCAGAGACCATAGACGCCATCGAACTGGACCCCGATGCTTACGAGCAGTGTTCAGAGAACTTCGAAGCCTCCCCATGGAATGACAGGCTCTTCTGTTACCACGCATCTGTTCAGGAATTCGCAGCAGAAATGGATCTAAAATATGATCTCATCGTATCTAACCCACCTTTTTATACCGATGAATATAAAACGAACGATCCGGCCCGAGACCAGGCGAGATTTACAGACACCCTTCCGTTCGAACATTTATTTCTCTGTGCTATCCAGCTACTATCTTTAAAAGGTACTTTTTCGGTTATTGTTCCGAAGAAAGAACATGAAAACGTTGTGCGTATTGCCGCGCAGCACGGGCTACACCCTAAGCGTATCTGCGAAGTTCGTGGCACACCAAATTCAGAAGTAAAAAGAATCCTTATGGAATTTGGCCGGGAAAAATACAGATCGCCGGTAACAGAGCAACTCACTATCGAAAATGGCCGGCACAACTACACCCAATCCTATATACAACTAGTGAAGGATTTTTATCTGAAAATGTAGGACAATCCCCCCGCTATTTTTACATTTGTAGACCAAAATTTCATTCCATGAAACCCGATCTTTTCGAATCTCCCGATTATTATAATTTAGACGACCTTTTAACCGAGGAACACAAACTTATTCGTAGCGCAGCCCGCGATTGGGTGAAGCGGGATGTTTCTCCTATCATCGAAGAAGCAGCTCAAAAAGCCGAATTTCCTAAATCCATCATTCCCGGTCTTGCAGAAATTGGTGCCTTTGGCCCCTACATTCCTGAGGAATACGGAGGTTCCGGCCTGGACCAGATCTCTTATGGGATCATCATGCAGGAAATAGAACGCGGGGATAGCGGCGTTCGTTCCACGGCTTCGGTACAATCGTCGCTTGTTATGTATCCTATCTGGAAATACGGTACAGAGGAGCAACGAAAAAAGTTCCTGCCTAAACTTGCTACAGGGGAATGGATGGGATCATTTGGTCTCACGGAGCCGGACCACGGGAGTAACCCAGGGGGGATGGTTACCAACTTTAAAGATAAAGGTGATCATTACCTGCTTAACGGTGCTAAGCTATGGATCTCCAACTCGCCTTTCTGTGATGTAGCGGTGGTGTGGGCTAAAAGTGAAGAAGGACGAATTCACGGACTTATAGTAGAACGCGGCATGGAAGGCTTCAGCACCCCGGAAACTCACAATAAATGGTCGCTTCGTGCATCGGCAACCGGCGAACTTATCTTCCAGGATGTTAAGGTTCCGAAGGAAAACCTTTTACCAAACAAATCCGGATTGGGAGCCCCACTTGGCTGTCTCGACTCTGCCCGTTATGGCATTGCCTGGGGTGTAATTGGTGCGGCTATGGATTGTTACGACACCGCCCTTCGCTACGCCAAGGAGAGAATACAATTTGGAAAACCTATTGCAGCCTTTCAGCTACAGCAAAAGAAACTGGCAGAAATGATCACGGAGATCACAAAAGCACAATTGCTGGCGTACAGATTAGGACAGCTAAAAAATGAAGACAGAGCAACTTCCGCTCAAATCTCCATGGCAAAACGCAATAATGTGGATATGGCCATAAAAATTGCACGTGAAGCCAGACAAATTCTAGGAGGTATGGGAATTACCGGAGAATACAGCATCATGCGACATATGATGAACCTGGAAAGTGTGATCACCTACGAAGGGACACATGATATTCACCTACTTATTACCGGATTGGATATTACAGGGCATAATGCCTTTAAATAATAATAGATTATTGTTTCTGAATGGCTCCTCTTCGGGAGCCATTTTTTTTATGGTTTGCGAAAGCAGTTTCAAATTGTATCTTTAGCAAAAGAAATCGCATGTCATCCCGAAAACGCTTTGCGAGGGCTTTCAAAGAAGCTCCTCGAATCCCCTTCGACGATTCTTCCAAATTTATAATCTTTAGCGATTGCCATCGCGGAGACAATAGTTTTGCAGACGATTTTGCCAATAACCGAAACACATACTATCACGCCTTATTACATTATTATAACGAAGGATTTACCTATTGCGAACTAGGGGATGGAGACGAATTATGGGAAAACCTCGAATTTAAATCCATCTTCGAGGCTCATAAGAATGTGTACATCCTCATGATGCAATTCTATCGGGAATGCCGCCTCTACCGCTTGCTTGGCAATCATGATATGGTGTATAAAAACGAACGCTATGTTGAAAAACACCTGCATAGCTATTTCGATAAGATAACCGGGAAGGATGTGCCCTTGTTTCCGGGAATTAAATTCACAGAGGGCCTTATCCTGGAACACATCAATACAGGGCAGGAAATATTTATGCTTCACGGTCATCAGGCGGATCTAATGAACTATGCGTTTTGGAAGTTCAACCGATTTATGGTTCGGGCCTTATGGAGACAATTGCAGATCTTCGGGATTGGAGACCCAACGAGTCCGGCAAAGAACTACAGGGAATTAAAGAAAGTAGAGCGCCGTACCAAGAACTGGATCATAGAGAACGATAATATCTTCACCATCACAGGCCATACCCATAGACCTCGTTTCCCCGAACCGGGTGAGATCGCTTTCTTTAACGATGGCAGTTGCGTACATCCCCGCAGTATAACAGGAATTGAGATAGAAAAAGGGGAGATCTCGCTTATAAAGTGGCACATAACCACTACAGAAGACGGTACATTAAAGGTGAACAGGAAGTTATTGGAAGGACCAAAAAAGCTTATTTCCTATAAGACCAATTAACTTTCAGGGGCCAGCTGTACTTTTAGACCGTCCAATTGAGGTGTGATCCTAATCTGGCAGCCTAATCTGCTGTTATCTTCCACATAAAACGCTTCGGCGAGCATAGCCTCTTCTTCATCACTTTTTTTGGGTAGCTCATGGTTGCTCAATACATAGCACTGGCAGGAAGCACACATAGCCATACCTCCGCAAACGCCTATGGTGCCTTCAGGAGCGAGCTCATAGGACCTAACTATCTCCATCACGTTCATATTCATATCGGTGGGAGCATCGACCAGGTGTTCCTCTCCTTCACGGTCGATTATGGTAATTTTTATGTCCTGCATTATTCTATGGCTTTTACAACAGCCTTAGGGGCCTCCTTCTTACTTCCGTCGAAACCTTCAACCCCACCCACGGTTGTGTATTTCATAACATAGCGCTTATCGGGATGAATTCGCTGATAGGCACTTTGACACATTAGGGTCGCTTCGTGAAAACCACACAAGATCAGCTTGAGTTTTCCAGGGTAGGTATTTACATCTCCAATGGCGTAGATACCAGGAATATTGGTTTGGTAGTCCAGGGAGTTATCCACTTTAATGGCGTTCTTTTCTATTTCAAGTCCCCAGTCTGCTATAGGCCCTAATTTTGGAGCCAGGCCAAAAAGAGGTATAAAGTGATCACAGGGCCGATTAAAAATTTCGCCATTTCTTTTTACAGAAACAGCTTCTACTTTTTCGGTACCAGTTATATCCACCACTTCTGCCGGAGTGATAAGCTCTATTTTCCCAAGGTTTTTTAACTCCTGAACTTTCTCTACGCTATCCAACGCTCCACGGAATTCATTTCTCCTGTGAATTAGAGTCACGCTTTTTGCCACATCTGTTAAGAAAATGCTCCAATCCAGTGCAGAATCGCCACCACCTGCTATCACTACATCTTTATCTCTGTACATTTCGGGATCACGAATTATATACTCAACCCCGTGATCTTCATATTTTACGATATTGGCAATAGGAGGCTTTCTTGGCTCGAAACTTCCTAAGCCACCAGCAATTGCCACCACAGGAGCCCGGTGCTTTGTTCCCTTATTTGTAGTTACTATAAAGGTGCCGTCTTCCTGTTTATCTATAGTCTCTGCTCTTTCACCTAATGTAAATCCAGGCTGGAAAGGTTCTATTTGTTTCATCAGGTTATCCACCAGTTCCCCCGCCAGAATTTCGGGAAAGGCAGGTATATCGTAAATAGGCTTTTTTGGATAGATCTCGGAGCACTGTCCTCCTGCCTGTGGCAGCGCATCGATAAGATGACATTTAAGTTTTAGTAGTCCTGCTTCAAAAACGGTGAAAAGCCCCGTGGGGCCAGCTCCTATTATTAAAATATCAGTATTGATCATAAAAAAAATCGTTCGATTTGAAGCGCAAACTTATTCGCTTTTTATCTTTCAAAAAATGACAGTTCTCATTTATACACTCAGTACGGTTTCTATCTGAGGTGCATGTTTTTTAATGGTCATCTCCACACCACTTTTCAGGGTCATCTGGTTCACACTACATCCCACACAAGCTCCTTCCAATTGTACCTTCACAATTTTTCCATTATCGATAGAAACCAAAGAAATATCCCCACCGTCACTTTGAAGAAAGGGACGGATCTCATCCAGGGCTAATTCGATCTTTACTTGTAATTCCTTATCTGTCATCTTTATTTCTTTACGGCACTACATCCGGCCATAGTTGTTATCTTAATTGCTTCGGTTGGGGGAAGATCTTCGTTTCTTCTAACAGTCTCTTCCACCACTCTGCGTGTTACTTCCTCGAAAGCGGTTTCGGTAGAGGTTGCCACCTGCAGTGCTGCCGGGTGTCCTACATCGCCGGCTTCACGGATGCTCTGTTCCAACGGGATCTCTCCCAGGAACGGCACTTTAAGATCTTCGGCTAAATTCTTTGCACCTTCTTTTCCGAAGATATAATATTTATTCTCCGGTAGTTCGGCCGGAGTAAAATAGGCCATATTCTCTATGATGCCCAACACGGGAACTTGTATACTTTCCTGCTGAAACATCGCCACCCCTTTACGGGCATCTGCTAGCGCTACGTTCTGTGGCGTGCTTACTACTACCGCCCCTGTGATAGGAAGGGATTGCATGATACTCAAATGAATATCACCCGTACCGGGAGGTAGATCGATTAACATAAAATCCAACTCCCCCCAGGCAGCATCGAAAATAAGCTGATTAAGTGCTTTCGCCGCCATAGGACCTCTCCAGATCACTGCCTGGTCCGGCTTGGTAAAAAACCCTATGGATAATACTTTCACCCCGTAATTCTCAATGGGCTTCATCTTACTCTTGCCTTCTATTTCTACCGATAAAGGGCGAGCTTCGGCCACATCGAACATAATAGGGATAGAAGGGCCGTAAATGTCGGCATCCAGCACCCCTACCTTGAATCCCATTTTTGAAAGGCTTACGGCTAGATTTGCAGTTACTGTAGATTTACCCACACCTCCTTTACCCGAGGCAATGGCTACAATATTCTGAATCCCGGGAATAGGCTTTCCTTTGATGAGGTTAGGATTTGCCTTGGCCTGGGCTTCCACTTTGATATTTACCTGTACTTTGGCTTCTTCCGAAACCTTTTCTTTTATAGTTTTAATGATATCGGCTTCTGCCCGTTTCTTAATGTGCATGGCAGGGGTGGACATAACAATATCCACCACTACCTCATCGGCAAAGGTCATAACATTCCGTATGGCACCACTCTCCACCATATTCTTTCCTTCGCCAGCTATGGTAACCGATTCCAGTGCATTTAGTATATCTTGTTTCTTAAAACTCATACTGTTCTGTATCAACTAATTTAGATTAATTCTAAAGTGCAAATATACGCCTTAAAGTTTGTAAAATAAAGGGTAGATATCGATTTGCTTTATGGCAGAATTAAAGACTTTTTATTTCACGACCTTCAGTCGCGCAGAACCCACTAAAGCTCTTTTCCCGGATCCCAAAACAGGGTATCGAAATTAAGGATCTGGTTGTCCTCAACCTCTACTCCTTCACTTTCCAGCAATTGCTGCATAAGGTTTGTCCCGTCAAAATGATGTTTCCCCGTAAGCAATCCTTTGCGGTTAACAACCCGATGCGCCGGGATATCGGGATCATTGTGGGAAGCATTCATCGCCCAGCCAACCATACGTGCACTCCCTGCCGCGCCCAGGTACCTTGCGATGGCACCGTAGGAGGTAACACGCCCGTAAGGTATCTGTTTAGCCACCTGGTAAACCTGTGTGAAGAAGCCTTCAGATTTCATGTTAAAAGTCGTTTAAGATCTTAATGAAGGTGATCACTGAAATCACAGCGGTGATAAAACCAATTATATAATTCATGTTCCATTTACGCTTTTTAGGTTCTTCTTTTCTTCTGAAGAACTGCACATATACTACCAACATGGCGAAAGTACCCATTCCCGATGCGAGGACAGCAGCCCAGATCCCGGGTTGTTCGAAAGTGAACCACCCAAAACCTGCGAATGTTATACTAATATAGACCCAATAAGGCAAGGGTAATAAATTGAGCACCGCCAGCAACATGCCTGCGAAATAACGATTCGTCTTAGATCGGTTCATATCCTCCGGCAGAGGCCTGCGTGTATCCTTGGCAATAAAGAAAAAGTAAATGGTAATACAAATAAAGATTCCCAGGGCCACCTTTTGTAACATATCCACATATTCGGGATGCTTGTCGAGAAATCTTGCAAAAATAAGGGCAACATAGGTTTGTAACATCACCGTTACGCATACACCAATGGAAAACATTAACCCCTTTTTCCTGCCCTCCTTCATACTGATCTTTGCGGCCGACATATTAAGGAGGCCTGGGGGGATCACCCCTACAAAAGCTGCCAGAAAACCAATGAGGAAATTTGTTACTAGGGTCATTAATAAATGGTTGGATGGGTTAAATTATAAAAGCTATTTCAATTTAAACCGGATGTAGGTGATTTTTTTTCCTTCTTCTAGATACTGGCTTTCATAATATGTCTTGATGGAAGTTACTTCTTCCGGCGTATAATCGTTACCGTAAACGTCGTGATGTGCATATAAAACCTCATGTCCCAGCCCTTGAAGAAGACCCAGGGTATACCCATGCATGAACTCACTATCGGTTTTTAAATGAATGATGCCCTCCGGGATCAGGATCTTTTTGTAAAGTTCAAGGAACTTCGCGTTGGTAAGCCGGTGCTTAGTCCGTTTGTACTTGATCTGCGGATCTGGAAAGGTGATCCAAATCTCATCTACTTCGTGCTGCCCGAAGAGATGGTCTAGTAGCTCTATCTGGGTTCGTAAAAATCCAACATTAGGTAGTCCGTCGTCTAAAGCTGTTTTGGCGCCCCGCCATAGCCTGGCACCTTTTATGTCTACACCAATGAAGTTTTTTTCGGGATACTTCTTCGCCAGGTTTACGGTATATTCGCCCTTACCACATCCAAGTTCCAGGACTATGGGGTGTTCATTCTTAAAAAATTGTTTGCCCCATTTTCCCTTTAGATCAAAGGTGTTGGACAGTATTTCATCGCGTTCCGGCTGGATCACATTGGAAAAGGTTTCATTCTCCCTGAATCGTTTTAATTTATTCTTACTTCCCAAAAGTGACGTTTTTGTGTTTTCGGTAAAATTAAGGAATTAAAGCCTGTAATTATTATGAGTACTTTTGTTTTTAAAGGTGAACGAACACTTTGGCAATCACTCCCTGTTGAAGCAAAAGAAGAACATCCTGGTTGCCCCATTACACTGGGGTCTTGGACACGCAACACGCTGCATTCCTATTATCCATGCCCTACTGGATAGCGGTTATCGTGTAACTCTAGCTTCAGATGGTGCAGCTCTGGCCCTGTTGAGGATTGAATTTCCCCGCTTGGAATGTTTAGAATTACCCTCTTACAACATTCAATATACACGAAAAGGCATTTTCCTTAAATTGAAACTGCTCTTTACACTGCCTCAAATACGAAAAACCATTTCAGAAGAAAAAAAATTTATAAGCGGCCTGGTAAAGGAAGGGAAGATCGATGGTATTATTAGTGATAACCGCTTGGGAGTTAATTCGAAAAAGGTGCCGTCGGTTTTTATAACACATCAATTAAACGTACTCTCGGGGAGCACTTCCTGGCTAAGCAGCAAGGCCCACCAACGGATAATAATGAAATTTAACGAATGTTGGGTGCCAGATTTAGACGGCCCGGGGAGTTTAAGCGGGAAATTAGGCCATCTAAAGGAGTTTAGGATCCCGGTGAAGTATATTGGTCCTCTCAGCAGAATGAAGCCTCAACAGCTTCCTATAAAATACGACATTCTTTGTTTGCTTTCGGGGCCCGAACCTCAGCGTAGTATACTGGAAGAAAAGCTTATAAAAATCTTTCGGGGTTCTGGTAAAAAGGTAGTTATTGTACGCGGAATTGTAGAGGAAGTAGTCCGTAAACAGGAAGACTCTAATCTAACTGTTATAAACTTTTTACCTTCAAAAGAGCTTGAAAAACTTATCAATGAAAGTGATCTCGTAATTTGCAGGTCTGGTTACACCACAATTATGGATCTGGCTGTAATGGGTAAGAAAGCCTTCTTTATCCCCACACCCGGGCAGTACGAACAGCAATATCTTGCAAAACGACTTGCTTCAAAAAATGTGGTTCCCTTTTGTAAACAGGAAGAATTCGAGCTGGCAAAACTGGATATGATATCAAGCTATAAAGGCTTGCAAGGGTATCAAAGCAATAAAAACCTCGAACATTTATTTCGCCTTTTCGAGCGTGAATGAGAATTCGGAGCCGATACCTAACTGACTCTCAACATAGATCTTCTCGGCGTGGGCTTCAATAATATGTTTCACAATGGCAAGTCCTAAACCGCTGCCGCCTTCCCGTCTGGAACCACTTTTATCAACCCTGAAAAAACGTTCGAATATCCTTGGAATATTTTCTTTTGCTATGCCCTCGCCATTATCGGAGATCCGCACTATCACTTTGTTCTTTATAAGATCCTCAATACTTACTTCGGTAGTTCCGCCTTCTCTTCCGTATTTTATGGAATTAACGATCAGGTTGGACAACACCTGCTGAATGCGTTCCCTGTCTGCCATCACCATAATACTGTCTGGGTAGGGCTTATCGAAAGCAAGTTCGATCTTCTTCTTAGCAGCCTTCATTTCCAAAAGGTCGAATACATTTTGAACCAGTTCTATAATGTTGTGCTCCTCTTTGTAAATATTTAGGTCCCCTACTTCCAGCTTAGTGATCATATCGAGATCCTTCACTATGTAAATGAGTCGTTCTACCCCTTTGTTGGCATTCACCAGATATTTTTTTCGAACACTCTTGTCCTTCATGGCGCCGTCTAACAAGGTGAGAATGTATCCTTGTACCGTAAACAATGGTGTTTTTAGTTCGTGCGAAATGTTTCCAATAAATTCTTTTCTGTAATTCTCCCTGATCTTCAAGCCTTCGATCTCCAGTTTTTTATCCTGCGCAAATCGTTCTACCTCTTTGGTAAGGGTGGCCATATCTGTGGTGATCTGATTCTTGCTAAATGAAGAAGCCTCTAGTAAGGAAACATCGTCGTATATTTTCTTGATACGCTTATAGATAAATCGTTCCACCCGGTATTGAATGATAAAAAAAGAACTGAGGTAACACAAAATTGCGAAACCGATAAGGATATAAATATTAAGGGAATTCGTTGTATAAAAAAACACACCCAGGCTGAGTGTGAGAACAACAGTGATAGCAGCCGATGTATACCCGGCAAATTTATAGGCCTTCTTAAAATTCGTGGACATTAGACTACAAACTTATAGCCAACCCCTTTCACAGTTTTAAAACGTTCATCCCCGATCTTCTCGCGCAATTTTCTAATATGCACATCGATGGTTCGGCCGCCTACAACCACTTCATTACCCCATACCCTGTCTAATATATCCTCTCGTTTAAATACTTTACCGGGCCTGGAAGCTAATAGGGCAAGCAATTCGAATTCTTTTCTGGGGAGAATGATCTCCTGTTTTCCTTTCAGGATCTTGTATTCCTCCCTGTTGATGGTCAAGTTACCAATTTTCACGGTACTTTCTGCCTCCGAATCTTCTTTAAATCGCCTTAAAAGTGCTTTTACCTTACTAATTAAAACCTTTGGTTTTATGGGCTTGGTAATATAATCGTCTGCTCCCGCCTCGAATCCCGCTACCTGCGAATAATCCTCCCCGCGGGCAGTAAGAAAGGTAATAACGGTTTCGGATAGTTCGGGGATAGCACGAATCTTTTCGCACGCTTCTATACCATCCATTTCGGGCATCATTACATCCAGAACGATCAAATGGGGTCTATGTTTCTTGGCCTTCGCAATTGCTTCTACTCCATTTTCGGCAGTGCTTATCTGATAGCCTTCCGAGGAGAGATTATAACCGATGATCTCCAGGATATCCGGTTCGTCATCTACTAACAAAATACGCGTATCTCTTTTCTTCATTCTCGAGTCCTGTGTTATCAAAAGATAAAGATACTATTAATTCATTTTGCTATATCTCCTGAGGTAATTGTTAACAATAAAGTAACATGCAGTGCGGTTCGAACAATTTGAAAATGTCTGGCACTTCCGTTTAATATTTGTTTATTTTTGAAGTGCTCATCGTTAACTTTAACATGTCTGCATCTCATATTTTCAATATCAAGGATCAGGAAGAATTCTTTGATCTGGCGTTATACACCTTCCTGTTTCAATACGAGAATGTTCCTTTATACCGAAATTTCTGCGATGCCCTGGGTACCGATGTAAAAGCGGTTAGCAAACTAACCGATATTCCCTTCCTACCCATCGAATTTTTTAAACGGGAACCGATCATAGCTTCTGGTAAACAGGAAGAGATCATCTTCTATAGTAGCGGCACTACCGGAACTAACAGGAGTAAGCATTACGTGGCCGATCTCAATTTATACAGCCAAAGTTTTCTGAAAGCTTTCGAGATGAATTTCGGCGATTTGAAGGACCTTACCATTTTAGCGCTCTTGCCTTCCTACCTGGAACAAAAAGGGTCTTCACTTATCTATATGGTAGACACCCTCATTAATAAAACTGCAAATCCGCACAGCGGATTTTACTTGCACAACACAGACGAACTGAGAGAAACCCTGCTTGACCTGGAAGAAAAAGGGCAGCAAACCTTACTGATCGGGGTGTCCTACGCCCTGCTCGATCTGGTTGAAAACCACAGGTTCGAACTTAAAAACACCTTCGTTATGGAAACCGGCGGCATGAAAGGCCGGCGAAAGGAAATGATTAGGGAAGAATTACATCACATCTTGAAAATGGGTTTTGGGGTTTCTCGAATATATAGTGAATACGGCATGACCGAACTCCTCTCACAAGCTTACAGTAAGGGCGACGGACTCTTTAGCTGCCCCCCCTGGATGAAGATCCTTACCCGCGATCCGGAAGATGCGCTCAGTTATGTTGATAATAAAACAGGAGGTATTAACGTGATCGACCTTGCCAACCGCTATTCCTGTTCGTTTATCGCTACACAGGACCTAGGCAAATTAGATGCGCAAGGTAATTTTGAAATTTTAGGTAGATTTGATACCAGCGATATAAGAGGATGTAATTTAATGGTCATTTAATGAATCTAACCCCCGAAAAGCGAGCTAACGGTTGCCTGTGGCTAATCGTTATGATGATCGTACTTATCATCTCCTTTGGAGTGATTACCGTTTCCCTGGATCCACCTGTGTTGATCACCCTGTTCATTTCGATAGGGGGCGCTATTTTCATCTCCTTAAAACTGGTAGGCAAACCCCGGTTAAAAGGAATTATAACCGGAATCGTGATCACCGTGGTGATCCTGGGTATACTTACTGCCGGCTTGAGTTTTCTCTTCACGCTGTTACAACCTCGAAGTGAAAGCACTGCTTTTAAAGTAGAAGAATTTGTTAAGAAAACGTACAGACTTGAAGGGACAGATTCTGTCGAGGTGTATGCTTCAAATCGAGTTTGGCGGGATAACTTCGGTAACGATTTCAATACCACCCTAACCGTTCGGGTGAGGGATTACACCAGGCTGCGCGATCATATTTCTGGCTATCAACCGGGTAGAAGCGGGAATTTCTGGGGAGACCTGTACGATTATATCGAACGAACAGACCGGCCTGCCCTCGATATCATTATGGATAGTTTCAGAATTATTCAGAAAGAAAAAAAATTAAACCGAATGGAATTCGCAGAGATGGTCGTTTCATGTATACAAGACATCCCTTATTCCTTCGTATTCCAGGAAGCCTGCCTGGCACCACATAACTACGAAGAATCTATACGGGAACTACTGCAAAAATGTCCCGACTGCTGTATAGGAAATATCGCCTATGGCATACAAAATCCGGTCTCGTTCATGGGCAATCTGAAAGGCGACTGCGATACTCGTACCGTTATGATATACTCCGTTTTGAAATCGTTTGGGTACGATGTAGCGATCCTGAACAGCGATTTTTACCGACATTCTATCCTGGGGATCAACCTTCCCACATCGGGACTAGCTAAGATATACAACGGCAAAAAATATATGTTGTGGGAAACCACAGCGAAATATTATGCAGCCGGAAACATCCCGGCAACCTATAGCGATATTTCTTATTGGGATGTCGTTTTAACCAGTAAATAAGTAACCATGAATACCAAACTGTTCACACTCGCAATTCTAGAAATTATAATATCGATCGGGATCACCGTGGCGATAATCTTTGTGTCTTTTAAGATCCTGAAATTGCTTTTCTTTCGCAGCTCCGATCTACGAGGCGATAACATGGCATTTACTATTTTCACCTCGGGCATCATCCTGTCCATAGGCCTCATCCTAAGCGAAATTCTTCCCTCCATCACCAATGTGATCCGGCTAAGCACAACTCAAACCGAAACCGTTGATAGCACTACCATCATTTCGTATTCGGGACTATACCTGGCCATTGGTTTTATTATGGCGGTCTTTATAAATGCAACGGCTTTTCTGCTCTTTTCAATGTTAACCAAAGGCATTAATGAATTTAGGGAGATCCAGCGAAATAATGTATCTGTAGCCATTCTGGTAGTGACCATTCTGCTGAGTATAACCCTTATTGTAAAGGAGAGTATCGCGCTATTGATAAGCGCTCTCATCCCTTATCCAGAGCTAACAAATTATCTGTAAGGATTTTGTAAGGTTTAAAGGCCTGGACCGACCAATATTCCAAGACAATGAAGCTATGAAAAAGATAGATTCATTATTGGTTGGTTAGTTAATTTTGAAGCCCTCGAACACTCTTTTGCTTTGGGGGCTTCGTTATTTATACAACCTTGATGATGAAGTAATTCTTCTTTCCTCTTTGCAGGAGGATGAATTGATCGTTGATAAGGTCTTCGGAAGTTAATGTATAATCGTCCTTTACTTTTTCTTTGTTTACTGAAATCGAATTCTCCTTGAGAGCTCGTCTGGCTTCGCCGTTAGATTTCAGAAAGCCTGTTCGTTCGGCCAAAGCAGAAACTATATCCAGTCCCTCTGAAATATCCGCAGCGGTTACCTCGGCCTGCGTTACCCCATCGAATACATCAAGAAAAGTAGACGCATTAAGGGACTTAAGGTCTTCGGAAGTAGATCTCCCAAAAAGGATCTCGGAAGCCTTCACGGCATTGCCATATTCTATTTCCCCATGAACTGTGGTAGTCACTTCTTCAGCCAATCGCTTCTGAAGTAATCTCATATGTGGCGCCGCCCGATGTTCTTCAACAAGTGCTTCGATGGTCTGCTTGTCGAGGAAGGTAAAGATCTTTATATATTTTTCGGCGTCTTCATCGCTGGTGTTCAGCCAGTATTGATAGAATTTATATGGCGAGGTCCGATTCGCGTCCAGCCATACATTACCCCCTTCACTCTTACCAAATTTGCTGCCATCACTCTTGGTGATTAGCGGACAGGTGAGTGCATAACCCTTTCCTCCGCCAATACGTCTTATAAGTTCGGTTCCGGTGGTGATATTTCCCCACTGGTCGCTCCCACCCATTTGCAGGGTGCAGTTATAGTTTCTGAAAAGATGCAGGAAATCGTAGCCCTGTACCAACTGGTAGGTGAATTCGGTAAAGGACATACCTTCGGTTTCCTCTCCCTTTATCCTGTTCTTTACAGAATCTTTTGCCATCATATAGTTAACCGTGATATGCTTTCCTACATCACGAATAAAATCCAGAAAGCTTATCTCCTTCATCCAGTCGTAATTGTTCACCATCACCGCCTCATTCTCCTTCCCGGAGGAAAAATCCAGAAATTGTGACAACTGTTCTCTAACACATTCCTGGTTATGGCGTAAGGTTGCTTCATCCAGGAGATTTCGTTCACTCGATTTGCCCGAAGGATCACCAATCATGCCCGTCGCTCCTCCAACCAGGGCCACAGGTTTATGTCCTGTACGTTGAAAAAATGCCAGCATCATAATGGGCACAAGGTTACCAATGTGTAACGAATCTGCAGTTGGGTCGAAACCAATATAAGCAGAACGCATTTGTTCCAAAAGATGTTCCTCGGTCTCGGGCATCACATCATGGATCATACCCCGCCAGCTAAGTTCTTCTACAAAGTTCTTCAACGCCATTTTTAAAGTTTCAGCAAATATAGGTTGAACCCCCAAAAGATAAAAGAATACTTCAAAAAAGACTATTTTTATAAAATGGTTCTAGTTACCGGAGGTACCGGCTTGGTAGGTTCGCATTTATTATATTTTCTTCTGAAAAAAGGAGTAGCAGTTCGTGCTATCCACCGAAAGAGTAGCAAGCTTGAATCGGTACGCGAGGTTTTTAAATTTTATGCCGAAGATCCGGATTTCCTTTATAATTCGATCGAATGGATGGAGGCCGATGTTACCGATATCCCAGCGCTAAAACAGGCATTCAAGGGGGTAACACACGTCTATCATTCGGCGGCATATATTAGTTTTAACCCCAGGCATTTTCAGAAACTAAAAAAATCCAATATCGAAGGCACCGCTAATATTGTAAATCTTTGTATAGAACATAAGGTTTCCAAACTGTGCCACGTAAGTTCCATAGCTACGCTTGGAAGTACTACAGACGGATCCCTTATCGATGAGCAGGTAGCATGGAATCCCGAGGCTAACAACAGCGTATATGCCATCACCAAATACGGAGCAGAAATGGAAGTTTGGCGTGGCACCCAGGAAGGGGTGGACGCGGTGATATTGAATCCGGCCCTGATCATGGGTTCGGGCCACTGGCGTTCGGGAAGCGGGGTGATAGTGAACATGGTGGCGAAAGAAGCGAAATATTACACCTCGGGAGGAGTGGCGATTGTGGACGTACAGGATGTTGTGAATGCCATGATCATGCTAATGGAGAGTGAGATAAGAAATGACCAATTTATACTGGCAGGGGAAAATTTAAGATATAAGGAGCTTCTCTCCAAACTTGCGGCCTCACTTGAGGTAAAACCGCCATCCAAATTGATTCCAAAATGGAAATTGGATCTTGTTCGACGCCTGGACTGGCTTAGTGCAAAACTAACGGGAAGCAGGAGGCGATTGTTAAAGGCGACGGTAAATTCGATGTATAAAGAATCGTATTACGATGGAGGGAAGATTACGCGACACCTGGATTTTAAGTATACTCCCGCCGATGAAACGCTGGCAAGAATAGGAGAGAATTTTCGTAAATGATCACTCTTCAGAAGATGCAGGCTCGATCAATTCCCTGGCTTTTCGTAAACTATCCTGTTTTTGCTGGATCTTACTTTTAGGCTTAAAATTAAGGCTGTCTGTCCTACGCTGCATTTCCACGAGACGTTGTTCGATCTCAACAAAGATCTCCTTGTAGGTGTCGAGATCTGCGTTATACCAATTATGACTCCTCACAAACTGTACGCTGTCTATATCGTATTTCGTATAAATAAAAGAATCCAGTTTAATCCCTTTCTGCCTAATAACCTTATTGTTCACACTCTTCGCAGCATTGCTTAAATAGACATCTGTAAGTATATCCACCATCTTATCCCTGGCAATGAGGTCGTCCGGCTTTTCCGGCCTTTCAACATGCTGGCATCCCATGAGCAATAACAACGATATAACTGTACAAATTCTCAACATCAGCGATCAAAGATAATTCGTTCGCCCTTACTTCTGTTAGGAAATTTCAGGTTTTCATAGGCCAGGCAACCGTTCACGATGGTATGTGTTACCCTCGATCTGAATGTTCGGCCCTCGAATGGAGACCAGCCACATTTGTAAAGTATGTTCTCCCTGGAAACCGTCCAGGGTGAATTGCTGTCTACAAGTACAAGATCGGCCTTATACCCCTTACGTATAAATCCCCTATCCTTGATCTCAAAGAGGATAGCCGGGTTATGTGCAGTTTTCCGAACTATGGTCTCCAGGCTTAATTTCCCGTTATGATACATTTCAAATAGGGCAGCAAGTGCATGCTGAACCAAAGGTCCTCCCGAAGGAGCGTTAACGTAATTATTATTTTTCTCATCCAGGGTATGAGGTGCGTGATCTGTTGCGATCACATCAATACGCCCGTCGTTCAGAGCTTTTAAAAGGCCTTCCCTATCCTTGGCAGTTTTAACCGCGGGGTTCCACTTGATCCGGGTTCCTTTGGCCGCGTAATCTTCTTCCGAAAACCACAGATGGTGTAAACATACCTCGGCAGTGATCTTCTTCTCTGCAAGCGGTTTCTTCTTGTCGAAGAGTTCGGTTTCCCTGGCTGTTGAAAGATGAAACACATGCAAGCGCGCTCCTGTCTTCTTTGCCAGGGCAATAGCTCGTGAGGAAGAGAGGTAACAGGCCTCTTCACTGCGGATCTTCGGATGGAATTCTACGGGAATATCATCGCCGTACATCTTCCTGTATTCGGCCATGTTCTTTTTAATGGTCGCCTCGTCTTCACAGTGCACCGAGATAAGTAAATCGGTCTTGCTGAAGATCTCCTCCAGAACCTTGGGGTTGTCTACCAGCATATTTCCTGTTGAAGATCCAAGAAACAGTTTCAGGCCGGCGACCTTGGTTTTGTCCACTTTCAGGATTTCTTCCAGATTATCATTTGTGCCACCAAACATAAACGAATAATTAGCCCATGATGTTTTTCCGGCTATGGCAAATTTTTCTTCCAGCAGCTCTATAGTAGTTGCCTGCGGGACGGTATTTGGCATTTCGATAAAGGTGGTGATCCCTCCCGCTATCGCTGCTTTCGACTCTGTCTCTATAGTGGCCTTATGGGTAAGGCCGGGTTCACGGAAATGGACCTGGTCGTCTATCATTCCGGGAATTAGGAATTGTCCGTCTGCATCGATCACCCTGGTGTCTGCAGATTTCACACTAATACTCCCTCCAACTTCGGCAATGCGGTCTCCTTCAACCATTACATCACCCTGGATTATTTTGCCTTCATTAACAATGTTGGCGTTCTTTATAAGAATTGTGCTCATTAAATCTCGTTAAAATCTGAACTACCGAATAAACTCCTGAATTTCATTTTTATTACTCCAAAGATGGCTTCAGAAATTATTCCTCCGCTCATCTTCGATTCCCCCCTGGTACGATCGGTAAAAACTACCGGCACCTCTATAATTTTACATTTTGCCAGATAGGCCTTGAATTTCATTTCGATCTGGAACGCGTAACCTACAAAGCGGATCTTATCGAGTTTGATCTTTTCCAAAACATGTCTGCGATAACAAACGAAACCGGCTGTGGTATCGTAGATCCTCATTCCGGTGATGAAGCGTACATATTTAGAGGCCAGCCATGACAGTAAAACCCTGCTCATGGGCCAATTAACAACATTCACCCCTCTCACATAACGCGAACCAATAGCAAGATCGAAGCCTTCTCTATCACATGCATTGTACAGTCTTATTAGATCGTTGGGATTATGCGAGAAATCGGCATCCATTTCGAAAATATATGCATAGTCCCTTTTCAATGCCCAACGAAATCCCGCTATATATGCAGTTCCCAACCCCAGTTTACCACTTCTTTCAAGGATGAACAATCGATCCTTGAATTCTTGCTGAAGGTTTTTTACTGCAACTGCGGTCTCATCGGGCGAATTATCATCTACCACCAAAATATCGAATGCACGCTGAAGAGAAAAAATATTGCGGATCAACCGTTCTATGTTCTCTTTTTCGTTATATGTAGGTATTACCACAAGGGCATTCGACATAGGTTGTATTTTCGGCAAATGTACCTCTTTTTATGAAAATAAACTGCGCATTTATAGCCATTAGAATACTTTTTCCGAAGGGTAAAAACCGCTAACTTTACTGCCAAAGGAGAACACTTGGATTATATTACACGAGATATCATTTCGCAGGATTGGATCACTTTTTTATTAGTGGGATGTGTGGTCCTGTATACTATAACGAAATATTTCTATCCACTGCGATTTCAGGAGTTTATTTTGCTTCCTATTACCAACAAATATTTCCTGGTACAGGGTAAGAATAACGAAATTCAACATCCTTTTAATATTATATTGTTTATCGCTCAGATCATCTCGGTTTCATTATTCATTTACTTACTCATTAGCACCACAAACCCTGACCTAATAAGCGCTAACAAGTGGATCTTCATTCAAATTTGTACGGCCTATGCAGGTTTTGTACTGGTTAAATATTATCTGGAAAAGATAATCAGTACCGTTTTTTCATTGGAATCTTATATTAACCAGTATTTATATGAGAAGATCACCTACAGGAATTTACTCGCAATGGCTATTTTCCTTGGCAATCTGGTGTTTTTCTACATATTGCAACCAAGCTTGCTGGTGCTGCTTGTTTTCTTCGGAATTTTGATATTGCTGAACGCTGTGAGTATGTTTTATAGTTATAAAACAAATGGAAAACTTATTTTTAGAAATTTCTTCTATTTTATTTTGTATCTTTGCGCACTTGAAATTTCACCCTATTTTATTCTTTACAAAGTATTTATAGATGGTGGTGGACTTTAAAAGTGTAGCCTATGAAAGTGAAGACTATTTTGGTATCACAGCCGGAGCCTAAAGTTGAAAATTCACCGTATTTCGATTTGATCGAGAAACAAAAGGTGAAAATTGATTTCAGGCCTTTTATTCATGTAGAAGGTGTTTCCAGTAAAGAGGTACGTTCGCAAAAGGTCGACCTTGTAAACTACACGGCCATTATTCTTACCAGTCGTAATGCGGTAGATCATTTCTTCCGTATTGCAGATGAGATGCGTTTTAAGGTTCCCGATACCATGAAATATTTCTGCCAGAGTGAGGCTGTAGCCTATTATCTTCAGAAATATGTGGTTTACCGAAAGAGAAAGATCTATGTTGGAAAACGCACATTCCAGGAATTAACACCTCTGATCAAGAAATATAAAACAGAAAAATTCCTATTGCCTTCTTCCGATAAACTAAAACCGGAAGTTCCCACTATCTTGGATGAGTTGACAGTAAACTGGAAAAAAGCTACATTTTACAAGACCGTAGTGAGCGATCTGTCCGATCTGCGTAACGTTTATTACGACATCCTTGTATTCTTTAGCCCAAGTGGGATACAGTCTCTTTTAGAGAATTTCCCCGATTTCGAACAAAATAATACGCGAATCGCTGTTTTTGGTAATACTACCATCCAGGCGGCTACCGATAATGGCCTGCGGGTAGACATCAAGGCGCCAACACCGGAAACGCCAAGTATGACTATGGCCCTCGAGAAATACATAAAAGAGGTCAATAAGAAATAACACGTATCGATATAAAAAAAACGCGCTGGTTTCCCAGCGCGTTTTTTTATGTTAAATCTTAAACTACTCAGAGATGGGTGCCCCGGCCATGATCTCTTCGTTTGCGTATTCGGCAAATTTCTCGAAGTTATTCTTAAAGGACTGGGCCAGCTGTTTTGCTTTTCTATCATAGGCCTCCTTATCCGCCCAGGTATCTCTTGGATTAAGAACTTCGGATGGCACGTTGGGACATTCCTGTGGGATGTTCAAACCAAAAATAGGATGAACATGGTAGTTAACATTAGACAGTTTGCCTTCCAGGGCAGCAGTGATCATAGCCCTGGTATATTTCAATTTCATACGTTTCCCGGTTCCATAGGGTCCTCCGGTCCAACCGGTGTTCACCAACCAAACGTCTACTCCTGCATCCTTCATTTTAGCGCTAAGCATTTCGGCGTATTTTGTTGGGTGTAAGGGCATGAATGGAGCCCCAAAGCAAGCTGAAAAGCTTGGTAACGGCTCATCGATCCCTTCTTCGGTACCCGCAACTTTTGCTGTATAACCACTTATAAAGTGGTAAGCAGCTTGACCGGGTGTAAGTTTAGAGATAGGAGGTAGCACCCCGAAGGCATCGGCCGTTAGAAAGAAAATATTCTTCGGATTATGCCCTATAGAAGGGACCTGGATATTGTCAATATGATATATTGGGTAGCTCACTCGAGTATTTTGAGTGATCGAAGTATCGGAAAAATCTACTTTCCCGTTTTCATCCATGATCACATTTTCGAGGATGGCTCCTGGTTTTATTGCCCGATAAATATCCGGTTCGTTCTCTTCGGTGAGATCGATAACCTTGGCGTAACATCCACCTTCAAAATTAAAGACCGTATTCTCTGCTGTCCAGCCGTGTTCGTCATCTCCAATTAATCTTCGATCGGGATCTGCAGATAAAGTTGTTTTTCCTGTTCCGGAAAGACCGAAAAAGATCGCCGTTTCACCGTCGTTACCCACATTGGCAGAACAGTGCATCGGCAAAGTCTTCTTAAATACAGGGAGTTCAAAGTTAAGGGCTGAAAAGATCCCTTTTTTAATCTCTCCGGTATAACCCGTACCACCAACGATGGCAATTTTTCTCGTAAAGTTTAAAATAGCAAAATTATGCTGTCGGGTACCGTCCACTTCCGGATCGGCCATAAACCCTGGTGCGTTCACTACGGTCCATTCAGGATCAAATCCTTCCAGTTCTTCCTCTTCAGGACGAAGGAACATATTGAATACAAATAGGTTGCTCCAGGGATATTCGTTGATAACCCTGATATTAGTACGGTAATTAGGGTCGGCACATGCGTAGCAATCGCGAACATACACATCCTTACCGGATAAATAGGAGGTGATCTTATCGTACAAGGCATCAAATTTATCTGGATCGAATGGAATATTGATCTTTCCCCACCACACCCTGTCGCTGGTGATCTCGTCTTTTACAATAAATCTGTCTAGTGGTGATCTTCCGGTAAATTCACCAGTATTAACCGCCAAAGCTCCGGAATCTGCCTCCGTACCCTGGCCTTTTCTTAATGTTTCACTATGAAGTTTTTCAGAAGATAATTGATACTTAACTCTCGCATCGGCGATTCCGTAATTTTCTAACGAAATCGATTTCGAAATTTGATTGTGATCGATCATTATTATGTTGTTGTTGTAGGCTACAAAAATAACAAAATCGTAACAGATAGACCGTAAGATTAAGATAATTATCCCCTGTTAATTGTTAACAATCCATAAGCCAGTCTAAGCCACCCAATTATCAATAATAACCCTCCAACCGGGGTAACAGGCCCTAAAAATGAAAGGTCGAACGAAAACAAAGTGCGAAGTGCAAGCAGATAGATCGATCCCGAAAAGAGGACAATCCCACCCAGAAATAACCAGAACACCCATTTACGAATACGGGCGGGGATCACTGTGGCAAATCCCAATATTAGCAGGGCAATTACATGATACATCTGATATCTCACTCCGGTTTCGAAACTCGCAAGCGCATCACCTTCAACCAGTTTCTCAAGTCCGTGTGCTCCAAAGGCCCCAATACCAATAGTTAAAGCAGCTAATAAGGAGGCCGTGACCGTTATTTTTTTATCAAATTGTATCATGATAGATATTACATTTTAGTACATTCGTCCTTGAATAACGAAGTCCCTAAAATTACGAAAAACCGTTAGATGCGAAACATATTAATTATAGGTGCCGGCCGTTCGGCAACCAGCCTGGTTCAATATTTATTAAATAAATCGCAGGAAGAAGAACTTTTCCTCACTATAGGGGATATTTCTATCAATAATGCAAAGAAATTGGCCGCCGGGCACCCCAATGCCGTCGCCGAGGTATTGGATGTACATAATGAACAAGAACGTCGTGATGCCGTGCAAAACAGCGACCTGGTGATTTCCATGTTACCGGCACGTTACCATATAGAAGTAGCTCGTGACTGTTTAGAATTTGGAATTCATATGGTGACCGCCTCTTATGTAAGTGACGAAATGCAGAGCTTGCACAATAAAGTAGAAGCCAAAGGGCTGGTATTTATGAATGAGATCGGGGTGGATCCCGGGATAGATCACATGAGCGCCATGCAGGTTATAGACCGCATAAGGGACAATGGAGGAAAAATGCTGATGTTCGAGTCGTTTACCGGCGGATTGGTAGCTCCCGAGAGTGACGATAATCTGTGGAACTACAAGTTCACCTGGAACCCGAGAAACGTAGTGCTTGCGGGACAGGGAGGTGCTGCAGAGTTCATACAGGAAGGAACATATAAGTATATTCCGTATCACAGACTTTTCCGAAGAACCGAATTCCTGGAAATTGAAGGGTATGGACGATTTGAAGCCTACGCCAACCGAAACTCACTAAAATACAGAAGCATTTACGACCTTGAAGATATACTTACGTTATATAGAGGGACCATCCGACGGGTTGGTTTCAGTAAAGCCTGGAATAGCTTTGTACAATTGGGAATGACAGACGATAGTTATATCATTCCTAATTCGGAAGAGCTTTCCTATCGCCAGTTTGTAAATCTCTTTCTTCCATATTCGCCAACCGATTCGGTAGAACTTAAACTACGCCATAACCTCAAGATCGATCAGGATGATCTTATGTGGGACAAATTACTCGAGCTTGATATTTTCAATAAGGACAAAAAGATCGGACTCAAAGATGCAACCCCGGCTCAGGCGCTTCAGAAGATATTAATGGATAAATGGACCTTGAAGGAACACGACAAGGATATGATCGTGATGTACCATAAGTTTGGGTACGAGTTGGATGGCGTTAAGAAACAGATCGATAGTAATATGGTAGTAAAAGGCGAAGACCAAACATATACTGCCATGGCGAAAACCGTTGGACTACCAGTGGCCATAGCGGCCCTTAAAATATTGAATAAAGAAATTACAACTCCAGGAGTGCTAAGGCCTATCGCCAGGGAAATTTACGAGCCTATTCTTAAGGAACTGGAATCATTCGGAATTAATTTTAAAGAAAAATTTACCGATTACCTGGGTTATAATCCGGATAATATAGCGGGATAAAAAAACCCGCTCTAAAGCGGGTTTATGAAATATCTTGTTAGTCCCTTCCTCCCAGGAAGATACTTATAAAATACAGCAACGTAGCCAAAGAACCCAGGGCGGCTACCACATAGGTTCTGGCGGCCCATTTAAGCGCATCCTTCGCGCCGGCGTATTCCTGCTCATTTACCATATTGTTATTCTGAAGCCAGGCCAATGCCCTGTTACTGGCATCGTATTCTACAGGCAGGGTGATAAATGAAAACACGGTTGTCATAGCAAACAAACCTATCCCAATTAAAAACACCCAATTCCCAAACGCAAGCCCTGAAAAGGTAAGTACAAGCCCCGCCATGATCACGAAATTAGACAGCTTACTGGCTACACCTACCATAGGGACTATGGACGAACGCATCTGCAACCAACCATATGCCGTGGCATGCTGTACGGCATGACCACATTCATGCGCTGCGACCGCAGCAGCGGCAGCATTACGTTGCATATAAACCCCTTCGCTAAGGTTAACTGTTTTAGTTTTCGGGTTATAATGGTCTGTTAGCATTCCCGGGGTAGATACTACCTCAACGTCGTAAATACCATTATCACTTAACATCTTTTCGGCAATCTCCTTTCCGCTCATTCCATTTTGCAAATGCACTTTAGAGTACTTTCTAAATTTACTCTTTAAGCGGTTACTCACATACATGCTCACTAAAAAGATCACACCCGCGAGTATATAATATCCCATCATAGCTTATAAATTTTTTACTGTTTTAATATACAATCTTATTAGCAAAAAGTGTGCTAAATTTTAACCTACTATATTGATGATCTTCCCGGGCACAACAATTACCTTCTTTGGCGTTCTACCTTCCAAATAATGGGCTGTTCGCTCATGTGCCATTACGGCAGCCTCGATGTCATCTTTACTCATATCCAGTGGCAACTCCATCTTAAATCGCATCTTGCCATTAAAGGAAACAGGGTACTCCTTTATGCTTTCCACCAGATAGCTTTGGTCGAACTTAGGGAACTCGGCTGTTGAAATACTTTCACTATGCCCCAGTTTACTCCATAATTCCTCGGCTATATGAGGTGCATATGGTGAGATGAGGATGAGTAAAGGTTCTAATATTTCACGCGAGGCACACTTCTGGGCAGTGAGTTCGTTC
Source organism: Pukyongia salina (assembly GCF_002966125.1). Classification (GTDB taxonomy): domain Bacteria; phylum Bacteroidota; class Bacteroidia; order Flavobacteriales; family Flavobacteriaceae; genus Pukyongia; species Pukyongia salina. The sequence goes on along the minus strand of NZ_CP027062.1, from coordinate 1,508,743 downwards.
ACTGCGATCATAAAAGTAGAAACCGAGGTATTAAAACTGAAGTTCTCAATATCTTCTTCTACTTTCTTTATGGTTTTATGCAGGGTCTTCAAATTGTCTTTCGTCGCTGCATCCTCGCTTACATTGAAACTCCCTTCAGCACCACTGTGATACAACTTCCACAGTTTCTTAAGGAAGCTGTGTACTCCGGTGATCCCGGCTGTACTCCAGGGCTTGGCCTGTTCTAGTGGGCCAAGGAACATCTCGTACATTCGCAGGGTATCGGCTCCATAACGATTACAAATGTCGTCGGGGTTAACTACATTGTACTTGGACTTGGACATTTTCTCTACCTCCCGGCCCACTTTAAACGTACCGTCTTCTTCGGTGATGAATTTGGCATTCTCAAATTCCGGTCGCCAATTTTTAAAGGCTTCTATGTCTAGTTCGTTTGATAGATTTACTATGGATACATCTGCGTGTATTGGCTGAACAGATAAATCATTCCTTTTACTCTCCGTAACAAGAGTGTTTTCGCCTTCAACTCGATAAACAAAAGCGCTCTCCCCCAGGATCATCCCCTGGTTGATGAGCTTTTTTGCGTGTTCCTCCACCGGCAGATGGCCACGATCGTACATGAACTTGGTCCAAAAACGGCTGTATAATAAGTGCCCGGTAGCATGCTCACTACCCCCAATGTATAGATCTACGTTCTTCCAGTAATCTAAAGCCGCCTTACTGGCAAACTCTTGTTCGTTATGCGGATCCATATAACGGAACATATAACAGCTGCTTCCTGCCCAGCCCGGCATAGTATTCAATTCGAGAGGAAATACTGTTTTGTGATCTATAAGCTCATTACTTACCACCGCTTTCCCGACTGTATCCCACGCCCATACATCGGCACGCCCCAAGGGTGGATCACCATCCTCGGTAGGTAAGTACTTCTCCACTTCGGGAAGGACTAAAGGCAGATGTTCGGTTTCTATCATCTGTGGGAGACCGTCCTTATAATAAACCGGGAAGGGTTCACCCCAATAGCGTTGCCTAGAAAATACAGCGTCGCGCAAACGGTAATTCACCTTTCCATATCCGGCTCCTTTTGCTTCCAAGGCTTCTATAACCTTACGTGTGGCCTCCTTGTAGGTGAGACCGTCCAGGAAATCGCTGTTAGCGATCACCGTATTTTCCTTATCGGCAAAAGCCTCTTCGGAAATATCCACCCCATCAAAAATATTGGGGATGGGAAGCTTGTAATGTTTGGCAAAATCGTAATCCCGTTGATCTCCGCAAGGTACCGCCATCACGGCTCCTGTACCATAACCGGCTAGCACATAATCCCCAATCCATACAGGGATCTTCTCCCCACTGAAAGGATGTACCGCATAGGCTCCGGTGAATACTCCCGAGATAGTTTTCACGTCGGCCATACGTTCCCGCTCACTACGCCTGGCAGTAGCTTCCACATAGGCTTTCACTTCTTCTTTTTGTGCTTCGGAAGTAATTTTAGCCACTAGTTCGTGCTCCGGGGCAAGCGTCATAAAGCTTACTCCAAAGATGGTATCTGGGCGGGTAGTGAAGACCTCTATCGTGTCTTCAAATCCTTGCAGATTGAAAGAGACCATGGCACCTTCGGAGCGGCCTATCCAGTTTGTTTGCGAATCCTTTAGCGGCTGTGGCCAGTCGATCGTTTCCAAACCATCCAGCAGGCGCTGTGCATAGGCGGTGATCCGCATACTCCACTGCATCATTTTTTTTCGTATAACGGGATATCCCCCTCGTTCCGAAACCCCGTTCACTACCTCATCGTTGGCCAGTACGGTCCCCAGTTCGGGGCACCAGTTTACCTCGGTTTCGGCCAGGTAGGTGAGCCTGTATTTAAGGAGTATTTGTTGTTGTTCTTCTGAAGTGAATGAATTCCATTCGTCTGCCGTAAACATAGCAACATCATCATCGCAAGCGGCATTTACCTGTGTATTCCCTTCCGAAGAAAATATAGAGATAAGTTCATTTATATCTTTTGCCTTATCGGCATCCTTATCATACCAGCTTTCGAATAACTGAATAAAGATCCACTGGGTCCATTTGTAATATTTGGGATCGGAGGTGCGTACCTCCCGGCTCCAGTCGAACGAAAAACCTATCTTATCCAACTGCTTTCTGTAGCCTTTGATGGTGGTACCGCTTTTATCCACGCCTCCTTCTATATTCACCAAGGTGGTTTCGGCAGGGTGCTGCCCGGTTTGAATTGCATATTGTTCGGCAGGTAAACCAAAACTATCGTATCCCATAGGATGCAGAACATTATAACCTTTATGGCGCTTGTACCTGGTATAAACATCGCTGGCAATATAGCCTAGCGGATGCCCTACATGCAGCCCTGCTCCAGAAGGATAGGGGAACATATCAAGCACATAGTACTTTGGCTTATCGCTTTTATTTTCGGCTTTGAAGGTCTTATTTTCGGCCCAGAATTGCTGCCATTTGGCTTCGATATCGTTAAAATGATACTGACTCATAATTTGTTTTAGTGCGAAGGAGCAAATTTAAGATTTCTAAGCAGAAGTACGCCCGTTTCGCCTTAAAAATTAGGCTGTAAGAGGTTTCCCGAATACAGTATCCATAACATGGATAAAATAGCCGAAACGTTCATGGCGATTCCAAAAAGTTTCATCTGAAACACCGAATACGGCTTCGCCCTGAATAGAAACAGCAGATCGATCACCAGCCAGCTGGAAAATATTGCAAGGAAGGCAGAAAGCACATGATCGTTAAACCAAAAATAAAGTATGTATACTTCGGAGAGAAGCAAACCTAGCATGATCAATTTGGAAGGAACTCTGCCAATAACGGTGGCGGTTGTTCTTTTTCCTCCCTGTCTATCGGGTTCTATGTCCATGATCTCCCCCGCCAGATGCGCCTGAAAAGCAAAGAGACACAGGTAGACAAGTGTTTGCCAGGGGATCATTTCAATGTCATTCAGAAGCACACTGAACAAAGCAGTAAATACATAGCCAATCTGGATAATGATCTCGAAGGGCGGCCTTTCCTTTAAGCGAAAGGGCCTGAAATTATATAGTACATTGATGGCAACCATAAAGAGAAGTAACAAGAACATCTTATATCCTGCCAATACGGTAAACAAGATGATAAACGGTAGTACCACTATAGTTATCTTTAGCGGAGTTCCTCTCAGTTGTTCTTTCGAAAAACGCGCGCCAAAGAGGAAATTTCCCTTTCTTTTATTGTAGGCATCGGCCTTGGTATCGTTAAAATCGTTCAGGCCGTAGACAAGATAATTTAAAGGAAAGGTGACGAAGAAGAGTCCGATCCAAAATACAGCTTGGCTCCAGAATTGGGTGGCAAAACTAAAAGGAACCAGGTAGATCCAGACAGTTGGAAACCACAATCCGGGCCGCGAAATTTTCAATTCCTGAAGAAGTTTAAACTTGATCGCTCTTAAATTTATCTATCAAAAGTAAGCCTATTTATAAGATTGTTGAAACTTTCTTCGTTAGTAGGTAATTGAACTGAAATTCATTGTATTTTTACGGTCGATAAGGCTTAATGTATGGCTACAGCATTCGAAAAGTATCAAAAAAGACGTTTAATCTCTTCTTATTTCTCGGTAGTGATTAGCATCTCCCTGGTGCTATTCCTATTAGGGATACTGGGACTACTTGTGTTGAATTCGAAACGGGTGGCAGATCATTTTAAGGAACAGGTTCCTATAGTTATTTTTCTGAAGGACACAGCCAAGGAGGTTGAAATCAACCAATTGAAGCAAAGTTTACAAATGGCCGATTATACACGTTCTGCAAACTATGTGTCCAAGGAAGAAGCCGCCGAAATTCACATGGCCGAAATTGGAGAGGATTATGTAGATTACCTGGGTGATAATCCGTTATTGAACAACATTGACGTACGCCTGAATGCAGATTTCGTCACTCCCGAAAAAGTTGAGGAGATCATTGCCGAATTAAAAAGCAAACCTTTTGTAGACGACATAGGGTATGATAAACCCCTTATCGAGAAGCTTACGCAAAATGTAAAACGCATTAGTTTGTGGGTGCTTATAATAGCAGCAGTTTTCCTTATTATAGCCATCCTTCTTATAAATAGTTCTATCCGTCTTTCGGTATATGCCAAACGATTTACCATTAAAACAATGCAGATGGTAGGCGCAACCAAACAGTTTATAAGGCGTCCTTTTATATGGAAGAGTGTTCGATTAGGGATGTTAGGTTCTGTCCTGGCCATGGGAGGCATGGCATTGGTATTATATTATCTCAACAAAACCTTCCCCGAATTAGGATTAACACGAGACAGTACTTTAATTGTGTCGTTGTTTGTTTTTATTTTTCTGATGGGGCTTATCATCACCTGGATCAGTACATTTTTCGCCACTCAACGTTTTTTAAATTTACGTACCGATGAATTGTACTATTAAGAAAATTACCGTATTACTTGTACTCCCATTGCTTTTCTCAAGCTGTATTATTCAGAATCCAAAACCCGAGGATTGTGATGTAAAAGAAATCGTAGTCGCCAAAATCTACGAAGGCGGCACCCTGGATATAGTCTTTGCCGAAGAAAATGGAGATTTTTACTACATAAACAGAGGGTTAGAACAAGGCTATACCCTCTCCGAACTGGAAGAAACGGTTTTAAATAAAAAAGTTACCTTGCACCTGGCTAAAGTGATAACAGGAACTTCCAATCATATTGCGCAATTAGCCATGGATGACGAAATTATCTTTACTGAATTCAAATAATCATGGGAGAGAAAAAACGCAAAGAAGCAGCGAAGATTCACAGCTTCATTTTCGAGAAAAAGAATTATAAGTTCATGCTTATCGGATTGGCATTTATCACCCTGGGATTCATCCTTATGGCGGGTGGTGGTAGCGACGATCCTAATGTTTTCAATCCGGAGATATACAACTGGCGACGCATACGCCTGGCTCCTGCACTTATCCTTATTGGTTTTGGGTTTGAAGTGTATGCCATTCTGTTGAATCCGAACCAAGAGAAATAACCCATGAACATTTGGGACGCTATTATCCTTGGCGTTGTACAGGGTTTCACCGAATTTCTACCCGTTTCTTCCAGTGGACATCTCGAATTGGGGAAAGCGATCCTGGGAGATACATCTGTTCCCGAGGAAAGCCTTCTCTTTACCGTGGTCCTACATTTCGCCACCGCACTTAGTACCATAGTGGTTTTCCGCAAAGATGTATGGGAAATCCTTAGTGGCCTGCTGAAATTTAAATGGAACGAAGAGACGAAATTTTCCCTTAAGATCATTATTTCCATGCTTCCGGCCGTAATAGTAGGCGTACTTTTTGAAGAAGAACTGGAGGCATTTTTTGGTGGAAACATCGCATTTGTGGGTGCCATGCTTATAGTAACGGCCGTACTTTTATGGCTGGCAGACCGCGCAAAAAACACAGGTAAAAAAGTTTCGAACAGCAACGCCTTCGTGATAGGGATCGCCCAGGCAATTGCCATGCTGCCCGGGATCTCGCGAAGTGGGGCTACCATCTCTACTTCGGTATTACTGGGAAACGATAAAAGTAAGGCGGCGCGTTTTTCCTTTCTTATGGTTGTACCTCTTATTTTTGGGAAGATCGCCAAGGACATCTGGAGTGGTGAACTTTCGTCAGAGAGTGCAGACTTTACCATCCTTGGAATAGGCTTTATTGCCGCTTTTATTTGTGGCTTAATAGCCTGTACATGGATGATCAGCCTGGTACGAAAAAGTAAACTCTCCTATTTTGCGATCTACTGTTTAATAGTGGGTATTATTGCCATAATAACCAGTTTTTATCTCGCTTAATGACAGCCGAAGACTATATAAACGGCCACGTGATCTTAATTGATAAACCTCTCGATTGGACATCTTTCCAGGTGGTGAACAAGTTAAGATGGATAATTAAAGAAAAGTACGGCATAAAAAAGATCAAGGTGGGCCATGCCGGCACCCTGGATCCACTTGCAACCGGTCTCCTGATAATCTGCACCGGGAAGTTTACCAAAAAGATCGAAGAATATCAGGGGCAGGAAAAAGAATACACGGGTATCATAACCCTGGGAGCTACCACTCCCAGTTACGATCTAGAAACTAACTTCGACCAGGAATTCGATCATTCGAAGGTGACCGAGGAAATGGTAAATGAGGCTGTACTAGGCTTTATCGGGGACATTGAACAACGGCCACCGGTTTTTTCGGCATTAAAGAAAGATGGGAAACGACTCTATGAGTATGCGCGGGAAGGTAAGAAGGTTGAAATTCCAACTCGTACTGTGCATATATCCGAATTCGAAATAACCGGGTTTTCTAAACCAGACATTCATTTTAGGGTGGTGTGCAGCAAAGGCACATATATCCGTACCCTGGCCCATGATCTGGGAAAAGCTGTAGGTTCCGGATCGCATTTATCAAAACTGAGACGCACCCGTATTGGAGAATTTAAAGTTGAAAATGCGCTTTCTATTGAAGATTTTGAAGCTGGTATAACAAGTTAAAAAGCTCTTAAACTTCTGGTTTCTAAGACCATTTCAAATATTTTTGTATCATTGTTGTACCATTTGCCCCATGAAAATTGATTATTCATACCGTGCCTTCTTACTCACGTCACTTATCTTTGGCTGCTTATTCCTTATCCTTTATTCGGCCAAATTAGGAGCCGGATTTCCGGTAGACGATTCTTCATACGACGTTGAATATACAGATGAAATAACCATTCCCGAAGAAGAGTTGGCGCAGTTAACTGCAGCCGAAAAGCTCAATATCGAAACGAATAAGGCATTTAATGAGGCCGAAAAGTTCATTTCGGAGCTAGAAACTTCCGAAAATCAAATAGACGAAACACTGGCGGCTTTGGACGAAGCGATAAACGATTCGGAATTCGTTTCAGAAGAAGGTATTAGAAAAGCCAGGGAAAAGATTAAGGAAACGCGAGAAACCGCTCTGAAAAAGAAAAAGAAGAAAAAACGAGAGTCGGGTTCCGGGAATCGGAATACAACCATTAGTTTCGACCTGGTGAACAGGGGTGGAATGTATATTCCTAACCCGGTATACACCTGCGACCGAGGAGGCATCGTTGTTATCGATATACAGGTTAATGCCCTTGGTAAAGTTACCAAAACCCATTTCAACAAAAGAGCTTCCACTACCCAGAATGGTTGCCTGGTAGAAAGTGCGATCATGTACGCCGAAAAAGCACGATTTACTACGGCTCCTTCGGTTGAAAATCAGAAAGGAACCATCACCTATAACTTCCCGGGGCAACAATAATTAAATCAGTTCAGCCAGATCCAGTAAGGTGGTTTGAGCCTTATCTTTATTATACCAAACCTGAAGATCCTGTTTAAACGAAGGAGTTAACGTCCCATGCTCAGCCTTGTAGATTTCTGCCATTGTAGTGGCGGTTGAAGGCCTGGGGCCCCATTCGTTCAATATCTTTCCACTTGGGTTATCAATAGCTATTAATTTAGGGATAGAGCGCGCTCCATTCGTTAGAAAGGCGTCCATTAGCTCCGGATGTGTATCCCTATAAATTAATTTTAGATCGATGTTGGCTGTCAAAGCTGCGAGTTTGTTCATAGCCGGGATCGACTGGGCAGAATCTCCACACCAGCTCTCGGTGATCACCAGCCAGGTTTGATCGCCCTCAAAGTCCTTAAACCTCGCTTCGATCTTCTCCGGTACTCGTATGGTTTTATCGAGTCGCCGCATTCTTGCGTCGTTCAGGCGAGTGTGATCTGCGTTCGCTTCGGTTAGCGGGAAACCTGAGCTAAGCCCATTAGCTGCCATCTCGGATACTTCATTTCTGTAGGTTTGATAAGTAAACGCAACTTTTAGTTTCTCACGAACAAGTTCCTCTTTGTATTTTGGTGTTATTTGCATGATTTTTTCCATAGGAAATAAGTCGGAAAAGTTTTAAAAACTTACTACCTTTCCTTACACAAAAATACCACAATTATGACGAAGAAAAGATGTGCATGGTGTGGAGAAGATCCGTTGTACGTTGCCTATCACGACACCGAATGGGGTGTTCCTGTTAAGGACGATCATTTGTTGTTCGAGTTCCTTATTCTGGAGACCTTTCAAGCAGGGCTGAGCTGGATAACAGTACTTAGAAAACGGGAGAATTTCAGAAAGGCGTTTAACAACTTCGATTTTAAGAAAGTGGCTAAGTACGATGAAAAGAAGATCGAATCCTTGCTTCAGGACGCAGGTATCATCCGAAATAAGTTAAAAGTAAAAGCTACAGTTACCAACGCCATCGCTTTTATGGAGGTTCAGAAGGAATTTGGAAGTTTCAGCGATTATATATGGAGTTTTGTGAATCATACACCTATTGTGAACCAATGCAGGAGCATGGATGACATTCCTGCGAATACGCCTCTAAGTGATGAAATTAGTGCCGATCTGAAGAAACGCGGCTTCAAGTTTGTAGGAACTACTGTTGTTTATGCCCATATGCAGGCCACGGGCATGGTAAACGACCATGTTGTGGATTGTTTCAGATATAATGAAGTAAATAATAAGCTAAAAGGCTAGTTAGACCCTGCTACAGCCGGATTTAGATAGGTATTGGTCTCGATATCTAGCTTCAAAGCTTTCAGCGTTTGTTTGTAACGAAACTTCAGCATAGGATCTTTCAGAGTTTCTGTTTCAAATAACTTTTCGAACCATTTCTTGGCTTCGGCGTAATTTCCTTTAAAATAATGGCCGTTCCCCAACTCTTTGTAGATAGTGGGTGTACCATATCCTTCTTTCACCACTTGTTCGTAAACAGCAGTACGGTCTACATCCTTATTAACATCTGTAGAAGATTGTGAATAACCACTCATCGTAAAGCATACGATAAGTACAGGGATAAGTAATAAATGTCTTTTCATGCTGTGGGGCGTAAGAAAATTCGGAAGCTAAGATGCTCATTATCTGCATAAAAACCAAATAAAATCGTCGAAACACTGCTCCCAAGCCGATATTTCCACACATATAAACAGAAAAAGCCGCAAAAAATTGCGGCTTTAACGGTAACTTTTAAAAATTACAATTTGATCACTTTCTTGGTGCTGCTACCAAATTCTCCTTCAAAACTAACGAAAAGGGTTCCCTTCCATTGTGGGTTGAGATTTAAGGTAAAGACTCCGTTCCCCTTTTCCAGTTGCTCGGTCATTAACTGCTGTCCCAGCAAATTGTATACACTCACATTAATACTCCCCGGGATGTTGTTCAGGTTGAAGGAAACCGCATCCATAGTAGGGTTAGGATAAGGAGCCGAAATTCTGTTTGTCATCAGGTCGCCAGTTCCCAAAACCTCGGTATTGATAGTCCAGTAACCATCAGGCGCTACTATGGGTCGTGATAATACCTTCCCCGAGTTAGCCTCAGCTTCGATGAAGTATTCTACATTGGTATTGCCTATAGAAAGATCGGTAGTCCAGTTATCACCGGAAACATTACTCATGGCGGTCTCATTCCAGGTGGTTGTACCTTCTTCGCGCCACATCACGTCCACAGCACTAACCCCGGAGATATGTTTAACCATTGCATCCAGGGTTACGTCTGTATTGATATCGGCCTGATAAACCGGTTGATGCACGATCCACAGCGGATCGGCAACACCAATAGTGTGTGTTATACAATGTATTGCGCCTACAAGAGCAATAAGATTCTCCCCCGAATTGTCTACGTCTATCCCCACTATGTTATAACCCGGCATCATCTCCTGCCATTGGGCCAGTGCAGGACCATCAACTTCAGGGCGATAGAACGGGATCAGGATAGTTTTATTGATAAAGATCGCGTTCGTAAAATTGCGATAGTATCCACCATTATCCGGGTAAGCCCCACTAGTACTTGGAGGTGCATCAATCCATTTTACACGGTAAGGAGTACCGAAAGCCGATTGAAAATTATTTAGCACATATTCAATATTAGCTGCTATCTGTGGCCCATCTGCTACACCTTCGGGATACTTACTCACCAGCAAAGTTTCTTCATCCAGCAATTTCATATGCATGTCGATGTGATTAATAACATCGTAAGGCAAGGGGGTCATTTTAATATAATTGCTTATCCCCATATAATCCATCATAATGTCGTCTATCTGGGCTTCGGTCTTAGCAGAAACACCATACGGATTTCCGGCTGCATTTTCATTTAATACCAGCTCTGAAGCAAAGGCGTTACCCAACCCATCCGACATATAATTACCTCCTGTATTTACAAGATCGTTGGGAGCGGTATCGGTAATGTAGATAGGAATACCTGTTAAGGCTGCATGTGCCGATGGCATCACATTATCCTGGGGTCTCGGACGGTTGTAGATCCAGTCTGTTAATGCGCGTTCCCCTACATCGTCTGAATAGATCGTGTTTCCGGCATAATCCCGAATCCAGATACTGTCCCATGGCTCGTCCATAAAGATCACATTGGTGAGATCTACTCCATTGGAAGTTAAATAATTAGACACAGAAGCTTCGTTCTGAGTGGTGATGATCACCTTACACTCTTGTACGGCAGCTTCTACGATCTGCCTTAATATGTTCGGAAAATTGGGTTGCCAGGTGATGAGCAAGTATTCAACCTCTTCCCATTCGGCAGCGGCGCGAACCGGGCCTGTGGGTGGAGGAGTCATCCTGTTACCGCTGAAGGAATACTGGGCAATGATTTGTCTTTCGCCTTCGGTTAATCCTGCAGGTAACACCTCATTTTGCTGAGAATGTCCAACTATTGAAAATAAACCGAAAAGAATGGAGAGAATAAAATTGGGGTAAAAACGCTTCATTAGAGTGATATTAAATAGATTAGTCCTGAAATAGGCATGCGAAAGATACAAAAAAAAGAAGTGAATTAATATGTGAACAGATTAATGGCGAACGACCGAAGATAGGCGGTTTCCACTTGATTTAAATTTAACTTGTAACACGTTATTGGTCCTTATCAACCTGTATGGTAGGGATTCGAACAATCTCAACTGTAGCGGAAGCTAACTGTACTTTACCGCCTGTCTTTTCAATTTCAGATATGATCAGTTCATTTAACAGATGCTTGGTCAATCTTCTTCTTTTATAGTCCACTATATACCGCAGATTGAACTGGATCCAGTTATCGGTTAATGTAATGGCTAGCGAAGGTTCCACCCTGGCATCCTCTATGTAATAGCGCTCTACAATTGTCTTCCACTCATTCTTCGAAGCATTTACATATTCTGATAGGTTCTCGGCGGCAATTTTCATGATGATCTCTTTTGCAAGTTCAGTATCTGAACCATATCTCACCGGGATATCGAATTCATCCCAGATAAAGGGAAAATCGCGTGAATAATTATAAATAGGGCCACGAAACACGAATGCATTACTTAATTTCACGATCCGGCCACTGTAATTATCACTACTAACCCATTCCCCAATTTCCATCATGGTGGTGTAAATACTATCGATATCTATAACATCTCCCTTGATGCCATTGATTTCGATTCGATCTCCAGGCTTGTACACCTTCACGAAAAATATATACATAGAACCCGCAATACTCAGGATCAATTCCTGTAGCGTTATAGTGATCCCGGCCGTGAGCAATCCAATCGCGAGTGTGAAATCTTTAATATTTCCCGTGAAGTAGGAAAGGCTAAGAATAATGAGTATTATATACCCAATCACTTCCACCCCTTTCTGAGATTTATATCTAGTGTTGGAATCGGGTAAATTTCGACGAAGTATTCGTCTGAAGAACTGCAACAGCCCCACAATAAATAAAACCCATAGCAGGTATTTTATTATGGCCGCCGAAGTAGGATGATCTACCATCCACTGTTTGAAAGTTTCTAAAAATTCCAAAACAAGTAATTAGAATACTAAGCTAAAGTAGTGAATTCCGTTCCACCTAATTTGACAAAAGTCATCTTTCGGATAAATAACCTACGAATTGTTCTCTGGGAACCTCTTCAGCCCCCATTCTTGCAAGATGATCGGTATACATCTGGCAATCAATGAATTTATATGCTTTCTTCTTTAGCTCTTCCACCAGGTGATAAAGAGCGATCTTAGAAGCATCACTCACGCCGCTAAACATACTTTCTCCGCAAAATATCTTTTTTTCCGACAGATCAACCCCGTAGAGGCCACCTACCAGGTTTCCATCCAACCATACCTCCACAGAGGTAGCAATACCTTCTTGATGAAGCTTGAAATATGCGGCTTCCATGTCTTCGGTGATCCAGGTTCCCCCCTGGTCGGGCCTGGGTACGTTTGCGCATTGGCGGATCACTTCAGCAAAATTCTTATTATAAGTTACCGTAAAGATGCCTTTATTTATTTTCTTCTGAAGATTCTTCGAGACGTGTAACTTATCGGGAAACAACAGCATCCTTGGATTGGGAGACCACCACATTATGGGTTGGGCATCACCATACCAGGGAAAGATCCCCGAGCGATACGCGAGTTTTAGCCTTTCCACCGAAAGATCCCCGCCCACAGCAAGTAATCCGTCACTATCGGCTTCGGAAACATCGGGAAACCATAATTTTTCGGTAAGAAAATACATAAGTTTTCCGAGGTCTAGATGATTAATAGTCCGGCAAGGTATACCAGGCCTCCAAGAAGCATAACGATTAGAGTGTAAGGTAAAATCTCCTTTGCCTTCAACCTGGTAATTCCCAGTAGTGGTAAGGCCCAGAAAGGTTGCATCATATTTGTTAGCTGGTCTCCATAGGCAAGTGCCATAATTGCCTTAGGTAACGGCACCCCCAGTTTTAAAGCAGATTCTATCACCACCGGGCCCTGTACAGCCCATTGTCCTCCGCCACTGGGAACGAAGATATTAACCAACCCTGCACTGAAAAAAGTGAATAAGGGAAGGGTGGTCTCATTGGCGATAGACACGAAGAAATCGGAAATTTGTACGATCATCCCGCTGTCCCGCATGATACCCATTATACCGAAGTACAGAGGGAATTGTATCAATATCCCTGCCACCCCTTTTATAGCTTCTTCAAGCGCATTTAAAAAACTTCTGAAACTACCATGAAGCAACAAAGCCAGCCCGAACATAAAAAAATTGAGCATATTGGGCGTGATGATATTATGTGTGATGGCATCGAAATACTGGTAGATAAATGCGATCATAACAAGTATCCCAAAAGAAATACCAAAAACAGGGGAGCGATCGATACGTTCTGCTCCTTTCCCGTCTGCACTCTCATAAATGGGCCCTTTGTAAACAGGAAGGTTGATTGTTGTGGCCGTTGATTTCTTCCCCAGGAAATACAGGAAAAGGGGTACTATTACCAAAATAACCAGAAAGAGGGTAAGATTGAAACCACTGAAAATAGTCTCACTAAAGGAAACCACATCCGGAAGTTGCGCAGCCAGGGTAGAATCTCCCACTCCAGACATCAAACTTGCCAGGTGACCGCTTTCTGCTACTTTTAAAGGCGCAGATCCACTCATTCCGCCATGCCAGATCATAAACCCCACATAACCCGATGCGCCTACAAGCGGATAATTTATAGGGAATCCTCTTTCCTGGGCTGCATCGGCTACTTTGCGAGCCATGATCGCACCAAAGATCAACCCCAGGCCCCAGTTAAAGAATGAAACCAGCATGGTGGTAGAACTAATAAGTAGTACAGCGCTTTGGGTGGAATTTACCAGGTTAGTAAGCCTGCGTATCAGGCCGTTAACAGGCTTGCTAAGCACCAGCGTGTGGCCAAGGACCAGGATAAGCATCATCTGATAGGCAAATACTAGCAGGTCGTTGTTCCATATTCCATTTTCCCACCAGGAGAGAATAGCGAGAAAATGATTTTCGTCTTTAGGTGCTTCAGTGAAGAAGAATGCCAGCACCATGGTTACTACCGATAGGATGATCGCAATAGCGAAGGGAGATGGTAAAAACCGTTTGAAGATGGTTTCTATAGCTCGGGTAATACTCATTTTCCTTATTTAAAAAGAATCCCGCTACAGAATACACATTGCAATTCTATAGCGGGATCCTAACTTATTTTAAAACTATCATTAGAACGGCAGATCATCGTGATCCTCTTCGTTAAAATCGGTTGCGGGTTCGAAGGCATCTTCCGGCGGTAAAGGAGGCATATCTCCAGATACGGCCTGCTCGAGATTCTCTATACGCCATCCCTGTATGGAATTAAAATACTTGGTCTCGCCCTGAGGGTTCACCCATTCTCTTCCACGCAAGTTGATACTTACTTTTACATTCTGTCCCACTCTAAAGTTATTGAGAAGATCTGTCTTATCTTGAACAAACTCTATCATAATATGCTGTGGGTATTGCTCCTCGGTAGTAACAACCAGTTCTCGTTTCCTGAAACCATTGTTCCCATAGGTCTTGGTCTCATCTATCATTTTAATTTTTCCCTGTACTTCCATCGTTTTTATTAATTGTGATTCTTATTCTGTTAATATACTCCAGGCTGCTTTAACATCACCATTGAGGAGTTTCTTTTTTGCTTTTTTCTGAATTTCTTCTGAAGGCGCCAAGGTGGCATCCACGCCTTCCGGTAATTGTTCTACGTTCGCCAGCATCCCCAGGTCGTTCCCACTTAGTACTTTACTGAACCGAATTCCCTCGGGTAAGGCGTCCACACCAATTCCCAAGGTTGTTAAGGGTTTCTCTACTTCAAACAGGCCCGATTTTGCCCTGCTGTACCAATTGCCTCCCATTCGGGCAACGGTATCGATCTTTAGGGGATCTATTCGCCCGTTTTCGTCCAGTATATTTTCATTCAGGTGTAATTTTACCACCTCGCAGATCACCAGGTTGCCTGCTCCGCCTTCATTTCCCAGAGCTACGATCTCATTAACTTTACACTCAAACTGTACGGGAGCTTCCTTCACCCTTGGGGGCTTTACCACTTCCGAAGCAATTTGAGTAAAACCAGCCTTTACAAACTCGTTCACCTCCTTGGGATATTCGGTAGAGGAAAGCGACATCTGCTGCACCATATCGTAACTCACAATGTTAATAACCACCTCCCGGGTTTGATGAACATTCTCAAGCGTATGCTTGGTTGTATTATCCCGAACCCTCCTCGCAGGAGAAAAGATCATCACCGGAGGATTGGCACTAAAAACATTAAAGAAACTATAGGGTGATAAATTCACCAATCCCTCCTTATCCACAGTGCTTGCAAAGCAAATGGGCCGGGGCGAAACTGCTCCTAGCAAATAACCGTGTAACTTTGGCGTAGGTATTTCTCTGGGATCGATCGTGATCATAGCCTACAAATGTACCCAAACCCCGATGCTTCTAAAAATTTGGGCACACAATAATATTAACATATTTGCTTTATATTTATCGAACTTCAGCCAGAACTTCCGGGTATCTGGAGAAGAAATAAAAAAATATGCAGAATAAAAAGGCGCTCCTTCGTTGGTTCTTCGTTTTTCTATCCATTTTTATCATCTCATTGATCCTCTGGAATACCTATGCGTTCTTTAACCAGTTGAAGGATAATGAACGTAATAAAATGCATATCTGGGCAGCTGCCCAGAATGAATTTGAGCAAACCGATCTCAATGAAGACGAAGACATAAGTAATATTGTGCTTCAGGTATTACAAAGTAACAGCACCACGCCTATGGTGGTGTACAGTCATAAAGAAGATACGTACGACGTTCGAAATATTGTGGAGAAAGAGACAGATCCCGAAAAGTTGCGCGCCAGTAGAAGACAACTGGCCGAGCAGTTTACTTCAGAATACAAACCCATCGAAATACGCTTCAAAGACGAAGTACTTCAAACAATTTATTACGGTAATTCACCTATAATCAATAAGTTAAAGTATTACCCCATAGCCCTCATATTGATTATTCTACTCTTCTTTACGGCGCTTTACTTCTTTTTTCAAACCTCCAAATCGTCTGAACAAAATAAACTCTGGGCTGGTATGGCCAAGGAAACCGCACACCAAATTGGGACACCGCTCTCCTCTCTGGTAGGATGGACAGAAATATTGAAACAGGAAAAAGTAAATGCCAGTTATATTGCCGAAATGGAGAAGGATATAGACAGGCTGAAAACCATAACCGAACGATTCTCCAAAATTGGTTCCACTCCAACGCTTACTAAGATGGATATTGTTTCCGAAACGAGACAATCCTTCGACTATCTCAAGAGCAGAACCTCCAAACTCATCGAATTCGAACTTCATTTACCCGTAAATCCTGTTTACGTACAACTAAATTCACAACTCTACGGCTGGACCATCGAAAATATGGTTAAAAATGCCATCGACGCTATGAAGGGCAAAGGAAGAGTGACTATAAGTATAGAAGCCACCTCCAAGTATGCTCGCCTGTTGATATCGGATACCGGCAAAGGAATTCAGAAAAGAAACTTCCGTAAGGTTTTCAATCCCGGGTATACAACTAAAACCAGGGGCTGGGGCCTTGGACTCTCCCTTGTGAGACGAATTATTGAAGAATATCACCGTGGTAAGATCCGGGTTTTAAAAAGTTCGCTAGGAGAAGGCACAACCATGGAGATCTTGTTAAAAATTGTTCGATAAATGACCGAAACAACCCATACGCTACATACCGCAAAACTAAATAACAACTGCCCGGAATGCTACGATAAAAATGGTTTAGAGCTAACTTTCACCCAAATAGAGAAAGAAAACAGATTTTATAGTAAGGCCTCTAAGGAGATCGACTCGGTCATGCACTGCAAAAAGTGCGACACCACCATCTATCCTGTAAGCTGGACCGAAGACCTGGAGCGTATCTTTGAATACAATAGAAAATTGGCCAATCCAAAACCCTCGGGGCTCCAATTAAAACCATTGGCATATATCATCATCCTGATAGATGCGATTCTTATTGCTGCGTTAATATACTTTCTGAAATAAACTAAAGATTCTCCCCGATCCTGGCAGCTAGTGAAGCCATTTCTTCAGCACTTACCTCGGTTTTATGCTGAAAGGTCATATCCTTCATCGCATTGATAGGGATTAAATGAACATGTACGTGAGGAACTTCAAGGCCTACTACCGCCATACCAATTCGTTTACAGGGTACTGTCTTTTCGAGTGCACCGGCAACTTTGTAAGAAAACTGCATCAAACCGGTGTAGGTAGCTTCATCCAGGTCGAATAGCTTATCAACTTCCTTCTTCGGAACACAGAGCGTATGGCCTTTGGTATTGGGATTAATATCGAGGAAAGCAATAAAATTATCATCCTCGGCCACTTTGTGGCAGGGAATCTCTCCTTTGATTATCCTGGTAAATAATGATGCCATTTTATTCGCGGCTAATTTCTAGTATATCGAATTTTAAAGTACCGTTAGGGACTACGATCTCTGCTGTATCTCCCACTTTTTTTCCTAAAAGGCCCTTTCCAATAGGTGAATCCACCGAAATCTTTCCGGTTTTTAAATCGGCCTCGCTCTGAGCCACCAGCTTATAGGTCATTTCCATTCCATTAGCCTGGTTCTTTATTTTCACTTTCGAATGTACCAATACTTTCGAAGTATCCAGTACAGATTCGTCTATTAGTCGCGCATTGGCCAGGATTTCTTCCATTTTCGAAATTCTCATCTCCAGCAATCCCTGTGCTTCCTTAGCGGCATCGTACTCGGCATTCTCGCTCAAATCACCTTTATCGCGGGCATCTGCAATGGCCTGGGAGGCCTTTGGCCTCTCTACATCCTTTAACTGATTAAGTTCGTCTCTTAATTTTTTTAGTCCTTCCGCAGTATAATATGATACTTTACTCATAACTTCATCGTTTTAACTAAAACACAAAAAATCCCATACACGACGGGATTTTGTTTGTCAAAGATACTAAAAAATAGTTTTTACCGATTTTTTGTACTTTGTAAAATTAAAATTTGCTATTGATGAAAATAAAGCTAATCGCGCTGTGCGCGTTGATTTTACTGGCGTCCTGTAAAAGTGATGATGGAGGAGTTCTCGATAATAATCCATATTTAACAGATCCGGTGGTAAGTCTTAATCTCAATCTTAATCTTCCACAGTACAATCCGCTAAAATTTCCGGGAAATAGCATTATAATTAACCAACAGGGGATCAAGGGAATAGTGATCTATAATGTAAATAACGACCTCTACACCGCTTCCGATCTAAGTGACCCCAATCACGTGCCCAGTAGCTGCTCTAAAATGACCATAGAAGGGATTATTGCCAGCTGTCCCTGCGAAGCAGACGCCAACGAATACGACATTGTTACCGGCCAGCATAAGACCAATACAAATGCCTATCCCATGCAGCAATACCGGGCGGTACGAACCGGAGACAATTTACAGATCACTAATTAGAACAAAATTGTTGCTCCAAGTAGAAAATTTGTTGTTGCCTGTGGGTAAAACCCTGCTCCTTCGATGGTTGTTATGGTTCCGGGATTACTAAAATCGTCATCGTAGGTGAAATAATACCCATTGGCCACATATTCTACATTGAACAGGTTATTTACCAGTCCGGTAATAACTATTTCCCTTGCCAAAGGCACATTTTCCATACGGTAGCTCACATTGAGATCGTTAATAAAATAAGCGTCCAGTTTAGACACTTCACTATCGGTGTTGCCCATATACTGTTCCCCTACGTACTTCGATAAAAACGCGAGCTGTAGATTTTTCACAGGAGAATATTCTATACTATTTGCTGCAACAATTTCGGGAGAAAAGGAAATATTGGTATTCCCCAAATTTACCAAGGCCCCGTCTCTGGAGGTTACAAAATCTATATTTTTATTTGTACTTAGGGCTATATTTGGGCGAAGTTTTATTTTCTCCGTGAGGATGAATTCTGCATCCACTTCCAGCCCCAGCCGATAGCTCTTACCACTGGTAGCACGGATAGGTGCACCTACATCGTCTATGGCTCCGGTTAACACTAACTGATCCCTGTAATCCATAAAATATACATTGGTGCTTATCCTGGTCTTTTCTCGATTTAGACGCCAGCCCAGTTCAAAGTCGTTTAAGCTTTCGGGTGTAAAAATTCCTTGTTCGAAATCACTTCTTCTAGGCTCACGGTTGGCTCTTCCATAAGAAGCGTATAATTGATTATATGGGTTCAGTTGAAAGGAAACCCCGGCTTTCGGATTAAAAAAGCTATATGTTTCTGAAATTTCCAACGGTACTTTATCAGATGTGAGCCCGGTTGTTTTATAATCTATAAACCGCCCCTGAAGATCGGCAAAAAACTCCCATGTCTCGTTAAATTGCCAGCTGGCTTTAGAAAAGACGGAGAACTCATTCTTTGTTCCATTCCCATTATAATATCGGTCGCGAATTTGTGAATTTCCCGCAAATCTTGCCCAGATCACTTCTCCAAAATGATCCCCGTCGTAATGGCTGTAAAAGGCTCCGGCAGTCATCTCAAGGTCGCTTTCTTTATAACTTACGTTTGCATTCACAGCATAAAAATCATTATCCAGCCATCGTCTGCGGATAAGGTCGGAGGTTTCTACGGTCTCATCTCCTATTTCTAAAGTTCCGATCCCGTGAAATTCCAGGTCGGCATCTTCTTTAAACTGCTCAAAATAACCCCGGCCATAGGTGTAATTAAGTGCTAGGTTAGAACTCCAGTTATTGTTATATCGCTGGTTCCATAAAAGCTGATAATGATCCTGGGCGTAATTATCTACCTCGTTATCATAAAATCGAACATTCCCATTCGCGTCTGTGTACAAGCCAGCCGGATTAAAGGTTCGGTCGTTGGCAAGAGTTTCGGCATCTATTCCGAAGTAAGCCTGGTAGGTCTCTTCCCGCCCACCAAAAGTGATAAGCCTCAGTAAAGTATTCGTGTCGGTATAAGTCCCCTGAAGGAAATAAGACTTGAGATCGGAAGTAGCACGATCTATATATCCATCGGAAACTATATTGGAAAGTCTTCCAGAGACTTCGAAATGTTCGTTCAGCAATCCCGTACTAAAGCGCAAGGTGTGTTTTCTGGTGTTGTAGGAACCGAAAGAATTAGCCAGCTCCGCAAAGGCTTTTTCAGAAATACCATCGGTTAAAATATTCAAACTGGCGCCAAAAGCCCCGGAACCATTAGTTGAAGTCCCAACCCCTCTCTGAAGTTGCAAGCTTTGAACCGAAGAGGCAAAATCGGGTAAATTAACCCAAAAGGTACCCTGACTTTCGGCATCATTGAAGGGAATCCCGTTTAGCGTAACATTTACTCGCGAAGCATCACTTCCCCTAACCCGGATATAGGTATAACCCACCCCGGCTCCGGCATCACTGGCCGTTACAACAGAAGGAAGGTAGTTGAGCAAGATAGGTATATCCTGCCCAAGGTTGCGCTTATTGAGCTCTTCCTTTTTTACATTAGACTGAGTGATGGGAGCATCCTCCTTAACCCGAACAGCTTCAATCAAGACCTCGTCCAGGCTTTCAACTTTTGTAGTATCGATCGAGGTTTGCTGAGCAAATAGTGTGAAGGATCCTGCCGCAAAAAGACCAATTGATAATAACAATTTCATTCGTAAGATTTTTTATACGAATAAAAGGGGCTGTTATTCTTGCTGATTATTAAACATAAAAAAACCCATTAGATCTTTGATCTAACAGGGGTACATTGAAAGAACCGTTACCGGTTCTTATTCCCTCGGCAGCATTACCTGCCCAGGTTCAACGGGTATGATCTCAGCCTAACCAGAATTATTTTTTATAAAATTTAAAACCTAACTCGGGAAAAGCACCCCTTAGAGATGTAATGCAAATTTAGGCAATTATTCAATATTGGGAGGTTTCCTATTCGACTTTTTCATCGCCTGTTGTTTCTTTTTTTTAAGTCGTTTTTCGATGGCTGCCCGGGAAGGTTTAGATTTTTTGCGTTTCTTTTTTACTTTCAGGTTCTCAGTTAACAAGGAGAGCAGTCTATCGATTACCAGCGTCTTGTTTCGATGCTGGGATCTGGTTTCTCCACATTGCATAACTATAAACCCGTCTGTATTGATCCTGTTTTCCAGCTTTTTAGCGAGACGGATCTTTTCTTCTTCCGAAAGTGCTTCCGATTGCTCTAAATGAAAATGCGCTTCCACCTTAGAGGAAGTCTTATTTACGTGTTGTCCCCCCGGCCCACTACTACGCACCGCCTTAAACTGAAGTTCTTTTATGAGTTGCTCTGCATCCATCAGGCGTTGGGACGATGTTCTCTGTTTAACAGGTCGTTTACAGATTTAACCGGATTAAAGGTGTCCAGAGGAACCTCAACAAAAGCAGTATTCCATTTTGCCATTCCCCCATTCCATAATCCAGGAAGTTCCAATGCTTTTACAGTAACACCGCCCACCGTTTTCTTGGTGATGATCCCGCTACGGGGATCGCTAAATAACATAAGATCGAATTTTTTACCACGAAAGTCACGTACCCCGCATACTATATCTACCGGGTTGAAATGCGTTGCGTCGTTTACAATGGTTTGCATATGAGGATTCTCCATATCGATCTGAGATTTCTCCACGATCTGGAGGCTTATGGTTTCGTCCTGGTCTTTTACCCAAAATGGACCGCCACCCGGAGCCCCTGTATTCTTTACAACTCCACACACACGAATGGGCCGGTTAAGAACCATGAAAAGTTTATCCTGATCCATTGGAATATCCTTAATACTTAATTCATTCCAAAGAAAACTTCTAATATCCTTTATGGTGGATTCTTCAACTTCCTCCTGTTCGAGTATATTCAGATATCCGAAAACTTTCTTCTGAAGCCAAAGTAATTTTCCTGCAAGCAGCTTTTTATAATACGAGATATTCTCCACATATTCTTCGGCCACTACATTGTCGATATTCTTTATAAATATAATATCAGAGTCTACCTCATTTAAATTTGAAAGCAGTGCCCCATGCCCGGAAGGCCGAAAGACCACGTTACTATCTGCATCACGCAAGGGTACATTGTCCAGGGTTACTGCGATGGTATCTGTTTCGGGTTTCTGAAAAGAATAGGAAATATGGAACTCGGTCTTTGTTTTTTTACTTACCCTGTTTCGAACCGTTTCGAATTCCTCCTTAAAATAAGGTACATGCTTTTCAGAAAAAGTAAAATGCAAATAGGCATCATCACGAGTCGCCGCATAGAAAGCAGCTTCATATAATTGTTCTTCGAAGGCAGTAGTGTAATATTTTGCGTATTTATGAAACGGAATAAGCCCCTTGGGAAGATCCGAAAAATTAAGCCCTTCCGGTTCCAGCATCATCTTCACCAGCCAGTACATTCGCTGCCCTTTATTGCTCTTCTTATAATCCGGATAGTGCTCCCTTATCTTACGCCGTACATCATTTATAAAAGCGAATTCCTTCATGTGATCCATAAAGGTTTCCAGGGCGAACGAAGGAACTCGTTTCAGGTATTTGTTGAGGGTCTCGGTTTCGGGATCGTATTCTTCCAGGAATTTGTGCAAGAAATCGAACATTCGCGTAGCCGCCCCGGAGGCAGGAACAAACTTTACGATGTCGAGCTTGTCTTTTGATGTTTCGTACAGATCTACAAGTTTCTGATGACTGCTTTCGGGAATTACCTCTATACCATTACCTACCGAAGCAGCTGTTACTATATCCACCGCCGGAATCCCCAGGGAGAAGATCTCTAATTGATTGTAAATTGATTGCAGGGAAAGGCCGTGCTCCTTTATTTGTTGAAGATCCTTTTTAGTTAGCATTACCGGCCTTCTAGTTTTTCGGTTAGTTCAATTGCTTTTTTCAATCGCTCAGCCTTATTGCCGCTTATAAGCGCGTAAGGTAGGCTGTTCTCTTTTAATTCGTTTTCAAAAATACGAAATAAGGTGATTCTATCTTGAGGCCTGTCACGTAAATCGTCTCCTTCCCAGGGGGTATCGATATCGGTAAGCAAATAAAGATCGTAATGATTGGTCTTTACTGCATTTATTAATTCTTCCGGGCAATAGCCATCAAAATAATATTGAGAGTAGACCTTCAATTCCCTAAGATCTGTATCACAAAAAAGAAATTGTTTCGCCGTTCGGGATCTAAGGTTTTCCATCGCCATTTGTCCGGCTGCCATGGGCAGAAGGTCATCGCGGTCTACCTTCTCCTTTCGACCATCCCATTTTGCCTGAGCGTATTCGCGCATATATTCGGGAACCCATTCTGTGCCAAAATGAGCGGCTAGTTCTCTGGCCAGTGTTGTTTTCCCCGTAGATTCGGGGCCAAACAGAACTATCTTTATGCAGTTTGAAGGTTGTTGTTTAAGTGTTTCTTCCATGCGATATATCCTTGAACGGCAAGGATGGTAAAAATAAGGTATTGTAATGAAAGCATCCCCCATCCTCTATAAGCATATAGCGGTACTGTAATGATATCGGCAATAATCCACAAGGTCCAGTTCTCAAGTTTCTTGTTCGCCATAAACCACATAGCGGTAAAGAAAAGGCCTGAAGTAAAAATATCTATATAATTGGTGAACTCTATAACGCTGCCATAGGCCTTGTAGACTATATAGGTAACCAACATGGTAAGGACGAACATCCCAAAGCCGATAAATTTTTCCTTTTTATTGGTACGCGAAACCGGTACTACGGGACTGCCATTCTTTTTTCTTGCCCAGTTCCACCAGCCATAGATACTCATCACAGAATAATAGAAATTCATCATCATATCGCCCATGAGTTCGTCGTACAGGAACAGATACACAGTGATCGTGGTGGCAATAAGCCCGGTTGGGTAGACAAGGATGTTTCGGTTTTTGGCGTAGATCACACTGGCGATCCCGAAAACAAAAGCGATCGCTTCCAGAATGATAAGATAGGTTGCCCGGGAATAATATGGTTCCAGAAAGAAATCAATTATTTTCTCCATTACTTTTTTTATTCCTGGGTTTTCTCGAAAGCCGTACCCATAACAACCATATCTGCGCCTGCATTATAGGCTGCCTCCAGTTGTCCTTCGGTTCGGATACCTCCGCCCACGATGAGCGGCAGGTTAATTTCTTTTTTTACTTCGGAAATAATTTCAGGTTTTACCATATTGCGTGCTCCACTTCCCGCTTCGAGATATATTAACTTTTTGCCTGAAAGTCGAGCTGCCACCGAAGTATCAACAATTCGACGAACTTCTTCCTGTGGAATAGGTCGAGTTTTGGTAACCGCAGCAACAGCCGAATGGATGCCCCCATCAATAAGTAAATAACCAGTGGGTATTACCTCCAGATCTATAGGGCGTAGTATTTTTACGGCCTTTACCTGTTGTCCTACCAGGTATTCGGGATTATCCCCCGAAAACAACGTAAGAAATAATAGAGCATCGGCCGCGGCGGTGATCTGACTCACATCTCCGGGGAACAAAATGATGGGTTTGGCTGTATACAGCTTCATAGCCTCAACTACCTTTTCGGTTAGACCAAAAGGAACAGAACTACCCCCCACAAATATATGGGTGGTCCTGGATGGTAGGTTCCGAAGGAATTCAGGAACTCGATCCAGATCGAACTTATCGGGGTCGACCAAAATTGCCAGCAGCTTTTTCCGTAAGGACACTGCGTCCAAAATCGCGGAGTAAACATTTTGATATTTCATTCGTCGGCCTCCGAAATTAAAGCATAAGCGCAGGTGAAACCTTCAAATTCATCCATCCACACATTATATATCTCTTGCTTACCATTAAAACAAACACTTGCTGTAGTCGCCATTTCGTCAAAACTGAAATCCTCTACATATATATGTTGCAAAAAACTAAGCCCGGGCATTGCAAAGCTCTTATAAAGACTTTCCTTCGCACCCCACACCATGGTTAGTTTTCGCATGATCGCATCCTCGTTAGCCAACGTACGGTATTCTTCAATAGGAGTGAATTTGTGAGCGATCTTCAGGATCTTATGGCGTTGTTTTTCTATATCGATGCCCACTTCCGAAGTACTTATAATTATACCCGAGAAAATAAACGAATGGGTAATGGAAATATGCTTATCATCCGAAAGATGCGGCTTACCGTTATCATCGTAATACAGATCATGATCTGTATAGCCTTCTTCGGCCAGTAAGTGCCGTATACTCATAAATCCGCGACGGTGAAGGTCACTTTTCATGCCATCTACCCTTTCGCGGCAATTTTGGGTAAGATCGATCCCATTGGAAAGCTGTTCGAAGGTTTCTTCAATCTTCCAAATGAGAACTTTAGTCTGCTCATTAACTGTTATTGTTTTGTAAAGTGGCATAAATATGTAACGGATATTACGTATTTTTGCAAACCGAAATACTTCGGAAGAAAAATTGATTAAATCAAAGATACTAATATGTCAACGAAAACAATGCCGTACGTAGCCTACAAAGTAAAAGATATTTCCCTGGCCGAATGGGGACGCAAAGAAATCGAATTGGCCGAAGCAGAAATGCCGGGTCTTATGTCTCTGCGTGAAGAGTATAGAGATGAGCAACCTCTTAAAGGAGCTCGTATTGCAGGTTGTTTACACATGACCATACAAACTGCCGTTCTTATTGAAACGCTAATAGAATTAGGTGCCGAAGTTACCTGGAGCTCCTGTAATATTTTCTCTACACAGGATCAGGCTGCCGCTGCAATTGCTGCCGCAGGTATCCCGGTTTATGCCTGGAAGGGAATGACCGAAGAGGAATTCAACTGGTGTATAGAACAAACCTTGTTCTTTGGCGAGGAGCGCAAGCCACTTAATATGATCCTTGACGACGGTGGAGATCTTACCAACATGGTATTCGATAAATATCCGGAACTCGCTCCGGGGATCAAAGGTCTTTCCGAAGAAACAACCACAGGTGTTCACAGATTATACGACCGTATGAAAAATGGCACTTTGGTTATGCCGGCGATCAATGTGAACGATAGTGTTACCAAATCTAAATTCGATAATAAATACGGATGTAAAGAGAGTGCCGTAGATGCGATCCGTCGTGCTACCGATGTGATGCTGGCTGGTAAGCGCGTAGTGGTTTGTGGTTATGGAGATGTAGGTAAAGGAACAGCTGCTTCTTTCCGTGGCGCCGGATCTATAGTTACCGTAACCGAGATCGATCCTATTTGTGCGTTACAGGCTGCGATGGACGGTTTTGAAGTAAAACGTCTGGAAACAGTAGTTGAAAAAGCCGATATCTTTATCACTACCACAGGAAATAAAGATATTATCCAGGGCAGACATTTTGAAGCTATGAAAGACAAGGCTATCGTGTGTAACATTGGGCATTTCGATAATGAGATCGATGTAGCCTGGTTAAACAACAATCACGAAAAAGTGGAGATCAAGCCTCAGGTAGATAAGTATAATGTAAATGGTAAAGACATCATCCTATTGGCCGAGGGCCGATTGGTGAACCTGGGCTGTGCTACGGGGCACCCTAGTTTTGTGATGAGTAATTCGTTTACAAACCAGACCCTGGCTCAGATCGAACTTTGGAAGAATAGCGATAAATACGAGAATAAGGTTTATATGCTTCCGAAGCACCTGGACGAAAAAGTTGCGAAATTACACCTTGAGAAGATCGGAGTAGAATTAACCGAACTTCGTGAAGAACAGGCAAAATACATAGGTGTTAAAGTAGAAGGACCTTATAAGCCAGAATACTACAGATACTAGTTGTAACTCTGTGTTATACTATAGCTGATTCTGTAAATACCTATTCAGCATATATCATAAAAACCCTCATTGAAAGATGAGGGTTTATTTTTTCCTGATTATGAAGGTCGCTTCTTCCCCGGCCTTCAGGTTGGTAAGGCTTTCCACAACGGTTTCCTCCAGAATGATGTGGAATTTTATAGTGTTTTCACCAATGGTTCCGTTGTTCAAAGCAACGATCTTAATGGCAGTGGCTTCGCTTTCCAGGGGAATACGCTCACTCCGTTCGGAACGCATAGCCGCATAGTCCTCCCAAAGCACCTCATCATTTACATAAAGTGAGATACGGTCATTATCTTCCTTTCCGGCATCGAATAGAACCAGTTCTACCGTATCGTTTGAAGTAAAGATATTTAAGGTTTCATTCTTCCTTACTATATTCATATTGAGACTGTCCAGATCTCGCACCAGGTTGATCTTATCCCTTTTTTCCTTACTTACCAACACAGTACGATCTATCTTGCGATCCAGTTTTTTGGCCTTTTTTAGTACTTTTCTGAAGTTCAGTAAATTGATACTGCCGTCTATACAGGTCTCTCCATTGTTGTAAAGGCCTTTAAAATCACCTTCTATCCCTTGACGATCATCCAGTTTTTTTAGCTGCCCTTCAAAATGCACATAGCAAAAATCATCACGAGTGTAAGGCGACTTAGTATAAAGGATCCCGCTTTCGTAAAAATCGATCTTGTCATTTTCAGCCTCATAATATCCACTGATAAAAGATTTGGTTTCATGAGACCCTCCCATATCGGTAACAGAATATCCCCTTAGCAAACCGTTTTCTTCATTAAAAGCGATCTTGTACGAAATAAAGGAGGAATCGTTTAATTGTATAACTCCCAGATACTCGTAATCTTCTTGGCTCCAGATATTTACGAGGCTAAGAAAAAAGATAAGGGAAAAACACAAGGAAAAACGCATTATAAAAGGTATATTTATGAAGACACAAGTATAACTATAATCCAATCGTTTATGAAGTTAAAAATTATTTTTTCTTTGCTTTTTGTGCTCATGACAGTTCAATTGTCTTATGCGTCTTTTCCGGTACCGCGAACCGCGTCGGCCGATACAGAAATAACCAACACTAATGCAGATGAAGTAGTCCTGGAATCTCCGGCAGCCTCTGCAGCAGTAGGAGACGACATGCTCGTTTCTATACTATTATGGTTTTTCCTGGGTTGGGCAGCTGGACACCGTTGGTATCTTGGCAGCCCTGTTGGCTGGAACATTTTGTTTATAGTCACTGCAGGAGGACTTGGCATCTGGTGGTTGGTCGACGGAATACAGATCCTGTCGGGCACATATTAAGTCCCAGAAAATTAACGGACATAAAAAAACCCCAACCGATTCGGTTGGGGTTTTTAATTTCTATCTAAGGAAGATTTATGCCTCTGCGTTAGGAACAATACTAACGTAAGACTTATTGTTCTTCTTCTTAGTAAATTTCACGGTACCGTCTACCTTAGCGTGTAAAGTGAAGTCCTTACCTGCATATACGTTTTCGGCCGGGTGGTGTTCCATACCTCGTTGGCGTACGATGATGTTACCGGCAATTGCTGCCTGACCACCAAAGATCTTTACGCCTAATCGTTTCGATTCTGATTCGCGTCCGTTCTTCGAACTACCTACTCCTTTTTTATGTGCCATAATTGAAAGGGTTTATCTTGTTATACCTGAAGGATTATTTTTTTCCTCCGTCTAATTTATCTTGTAATGCTTTTAGCTCATCCCACTTACCGTCGGCAGCGAGTTTAGCTTGCTCCGGCCATGTGTCAGGGACGTGATTTCCACGTACATCAGCGATGATCTCGGAAATCTTAGCGGGTTTTGTCTTTGCAAGATCCGCATATGTCGCTATACCAGCTTCAGCCAATGTAGAAGCGATCTTAGGACCAATTCCTTCGATCTTCTTCAGGTCATCTTTTTTGGCAGCAGCTTTCTTTGGTGCAGCTTTGGGAGCTGGAGCTTTTGCTTTTGGCTCTGCTTTTGGTGCTGCAGCTTTTGCAGCAGGTTTTTTAGGCTCGGCTTTTTTAGTTTCAGCTTTAGGAGCTGCTTTCTTAGCCGGCGCCGCTTTCTTGGCTCCGGAAGCCACAATGCTTTCGATAACTATCTCAGAAAGAGATTGTCTGTGACCATTTTTTACCCTGTAACCTTTTCTACGCTTCTTCTTGAAAACGATTACTTTATCACCTTTAAGGTGCTTAACGACTTTTGCTCCTACTTGAGCGCCGTTTATAGCCGGGGCGCCAACGGTTACTTTGTCACCGTCACCAATAAGAAGGACATTGTCGAAAGACACTTTATCACCTTCTTCAGTGGATAAACGATTTACAAAGACCTTTTGGTCTTTCGCAACTTTAAATTGCTGCCCTGCTATCTCTACAATTGCATACATAGCGAATCGATTAAATTAATTTGTTTTTAATTCCCTCCCTACTATTAAGGAGGCTTGTCCCATTAGCGAATACATCGTCTAAGAGGGGTGCAAATATAATTCTAAATAATTAATCTACAAATTGTTTACCGAAAATAAACCTGCGTATTTACTGCCTTTTCTGGTTCCACGATTCTTTCAGTAATTGCATAAAGGAAAGGGTTAGGATAAAAGTGGTAGAGAAACCCATTATTACAAGTGAAATAATGAGAATTAGAGACCCTTTGTTGAAATTGAGATTCCACGAATCCAGCACTGCTTTCGCGAATTGTGTATCTATCATAAAGATATAGATCGCCATGAAGCTCGAGAAGATTATGGTAGCCAACCCACCCGTGAACAAGCCAAGTTGAAAACCAACCTGATACTGGAAATCTGTATTGACCGCTTTAAATTTCTTTAGGGCAAAAAAGATGCCGCCGCCAATGATAACCCCATTCGCTGCACTCAAGATGGGATATTGATGCAAGCCTATCAACTTTGTTAGCAGGAAATAAGCAATAAGTAAAATGGCCGTTCCAATTCCGTAGGTTGTATAGACTTTTCCCATAACTCGTTAATTTAGATGCAATTAAATTTCGGGAAAAATTGGGAAAATACCAGACATTTTTCGATTTATTAACGTGCGCCCCGTCGTTTATTGGAAAGGTACACCCCTACTAAAATAATCCCGGCTGCAAAAATCTGGGTTAATTCAAAAGATTCTCCGTCCAAAACACCCCAGCCCACCGCTACAATTGGCATGGTATAAGTTACCGATGAAGAAAAAACCGGACTGGAGATCTGGATCATCCTGTTGAACAAAACTTTTGCGACCGCAGTTCCTACTAATGATAAAATAGCAACATATATAGAAGCGAGTTGCATTTCGGGTGAATTAAAGATCGTCTCAAAAAAACCTGACCAGATAAGCAAAATAAGTGCCGGCAGAAATATCCAAATAAAATTACCCGTAGTAATGGCCAAGGCGTTGGCATGACTTAGATACTTCTTAATTAGATTCACATTGAAAGCATAGCCAATGGTAGCAATTATCACGAGGATGCTAAACCAGTAGTTCTGATTTGGATTGATCTCCGCACCTGCCATGAGTAGAATGAGTGTCCCCAGCAATCCAATAATAACCCCCAGGATCTGCAACCAGGTGCTTTTCATACGTAAAAACAACATCCCTACAACCACAGTACTCAATGGAGTAAGGGAATTGAGGATAGAAGCCACCGCACTGTCAATATGGTTTTGGGCAATTGCAAAGAAGAAAGGAGGGAAAAATGATCCTATAAAGCCCGTAATGGCCACCCATTTCCATTCGGTTTTCTTTAAGGTTCTTATACTTTTAAAGCCAACGCTAAACAGGATAATGGACGTAAGGACGATCCGCAATGCACCCACCTGTATATCTGTAAGTCCTACAAGCCCCTTTTTTATAAGTATAAAAGAACTTCCCCAGATAAGGGATAGAATAACCAGATATATCCATTTTAAACTGTTGTTACCCATTGCTAGTTTGGCCGTAACAAAAGTCGGTAAATATCACGAATACTCGCTGTTGAAATACTATAATTTAGTAAATATTATTGCTTAATCCCGCCAATGAATGGTTTCCATGATGTGCCTGATATCTTCCCTTAAATAGATCACTGCCGGATAAAGCGAATCGAAATTTGGCTTGCTTTCAAAATAAAGCGAGCCTGTGATAAAATGATCCAGACTATCGGTTACGTAAAATTGAGACTGGGTGGCAGCATCTCCGTTTATCATATAGAACATTCCAAAGACCCGATTTACCGAATCGACCCGTGGTTGTTCCAGGATGGTCTCTGCCTTGATGGTGTGGTCGTAAGTTAGTTTCTGGGCATCCCGCAATAACGAATCCAGGTTATTATTCCTTATTTGCTGATATGTTAAATACACAGTAGCCTTCATGTTGGGGTACTCTAAATTCATCCAGCAGTTTTTCTTTTTCTGAAGTACCGCCTGCGAATTCTTCTCAAAAGCATACGGACAATCTGTCGAGATCTCCTTATAAACAGGAGCAGGATATTCTAATCTTATCATCGCTGAAGGCTTTACGATCACCTCATCTTTACAGGATGCGAAACAGATAAGGGCAACTAAGATTAGAACAGTTCGCATACTAAGGATTTATAGACAGTTTTATTTGTTTGATTCGCCTGTTATCGAAGGCTTCAATTATAAACGTATAATTGTAAAACTTTAGTGCTTCATCTTTCTTCGGGAAACCTTTAGATATCTCCAGCAAGAACCCCGCAAGTGTCTCGGCCTCTCCTTTCGCATCATCAAATACAGTAGTATCCTCCAGCTGGATCACTTTATAAAAATCCTTAAGAGGCGTCTTTCCCTCAAACACAAAGGTGGTATCGTCCAGTTTCGAGAAAACCAGGTCTTCATCATCAAACTCATCACTTATCTCCCCCACGATCTCTTCAATAATGTCTTCCAGCGAAATTAACCCACTGGTACCTCCGTATTCATCAACTACAATGGCCAGGTGCATTTTCATATCCTTAAACTCGTTAAGGAGATCATCCAGTTTTTTATTCTCCGGCACAAAGTAGGCTTCCCGTTTCAATTTGGTCCATTGCAACTTCTTCTTTTCTATATGAGGCATCAGGTCTTTTACGTATAAGATCCCGGTGATCGTATCTATACTGTCCTTATATACCGGTATTCGCGAATAGCCATTCTCGATGATCTCCGGCATGATCTCCTCATAGCTCATTGCCTCATTAAGCGCAAATATCTCCATCCGTGGTTTCATCACCTGTTTTGTGTCTGTGTTCCCAAAAGTGACGATCCCCTGAAGTATTTTTTGTTCCTCCTGGGTGGTATCGTGTTCATCGGTTAATTCGAGAGCCTGAGACAGTTGGTCTACGCTGAAACCCGATTTCTGTTTCCCAAAACGATTCTCGATATAGATAGTGGCCGATCGCATGGGGAGGCTTAAGGGCGAGAACAATTTGTCGAGCACGTTTAATGGATACGCCATAAGCGCAGAAAAATAAAGTTTGTTGCGGCTGGCATAGACCTTCGGAAGTATCTCTCCAAACAATAGAATAAGGAATGTGGCAAGCCCGATCTTCAGAAGAAAAACGGCACTAATTTCGAAAAAATACAGATTGAGCGAATAATCCCAATTTTCAAACCATACAGAGCTCAACGATTCAAACAACAATACAATGGCGATGTTGATAGTGTTATTGGCAATAAGGATGGTGGCCAGTAATTTTTTGGGGCGTAATAACAATCGCTGAACAATTGCCAGTTTCTTCGAAGGTGATTTCTCGTCGTTAACTTCAAAATCTGTTGGCGACAGGGAAAAGAACGCTACCTCAGCACCCGAGATCAACGCCGAACACAAAAGCAACACTAGTAATAAAATGATGCTAACAACGTGGGTGATGTTTATTAAAGCTATAAAAAGTAAACTGGGAGGCTCTATATCCAAGACAGGGTTATTGGTTCGACATTAGAAAGGAAGATCATCATCCTCTTCTCCAATAGGTTCTTCAACCTGGGGTTGAGATGTATGGACTTGTTCTTTGGCCGGTGCCGAAGAAGAATCCGGTGGCATAGCCCCACCTTCACCTTTTGGGGTTAAGAACGTAAACTCTGTACATTGTATTTCGGTGCTGTAACGATCCCGCCCCTGGTCGTCCTGCCATTTACGGGTCTTCAGGCGGCCTTCTATATAAATCTTATCCCCTTTTTTCAGATACTTTTCGCAGATCTCGGCAGCCTTGTTTCGCATTACGATATTGTGCCACTCGGTATTAGACACCCGTTCTCCTGTAGTGCGGTTCGTGTAGGTTTCGTTAGTGGCCAGCGGGAATCTTCCAATGCTCCCACCTCCTTCAAAATAATGCATTTTAATTTCATCTCCTGTATGCCCGATCAGCATAACTTTGTTCAATGTTCCGCTCATAATTATGGTATTATAGGTGTGGGTTTATTAAAGTTAAAGATAGGTATTTTTCAGTTTTGAAATGGACTAAATTCTGAAATAAAGTTTTCTATCAAAACGGGTACCGGGTATTTTCTTAATTCTGAAATAGGCACAGGTTTTTCAATCTGAGCACTACTTTTAATCACCCAGAATTTGGTGTAAAGGTGTTGATGAGATAGTTTGTGAATAACCGGTTTTTCATTATAAAGGATCACTTCTTCAATTTTATTTACTTCGGAAAAGTTCTTAAAGGCTTCACTGTCGTTTATTTCGTTCCAGCTTACTTCCGAAGCAGTTTCGATCAATGGAAACTCATACAGATTTTGCCAGATCCCTTTATCTTTCCTTTGCTTCAGTAAAGTGGCTTGTTCTTCTTCCGAAATCATCACCAGGTAATTGAAATGTCGCTCTTTGATTTTTTGTTTCCTAATTTTTACCGGCAGCATGTTAACCTTTCGTTGCCGTAAGGCCTCACATTGGTTGGCAAAGATACATTCGGTACACTTAGGGTTTTGAGGAACACAGAAACGTGCCCCGAATTCCATGATGGCCTGATTAAATGTTCCCGGGCGATCCCTATCGATCAATTCCTGGGCCAGCAATTTAAATTCTTTAATCCCTTTGCCGCTGTTAATGGCGGTTTCAATACCGAAAATCCTTGAAAGGACCCGATAAACGTTCCCATCTACCACAGCGGTAGGTTCGTTAAAACAAATAGAGGCGATCGCACTGGCCGTGTAATCACCTACTCCCTTTAATGTAAGAAGATCTTTATACGTTTCCGGAAATTTCCCATCACGCTGAAACGCAATTTCCTTGGCTGTAATATGGAGGTTTCTTGCGCGTGAATAGTACCCTAGTCCCTGCCATAATTTTAAAACTTGTTCTTCGGTGGCATTTGCGAGGTCGAAGATTGTAGGAAATGCCTTTATAAACCTCGAATAATACGGAAGCCCTTGAGCTACACGTGTTTGCTGAAGGATAATTTCAGACAGCCATATGCGGTATGGTTGGATTTCATTTCGCCATGGAAGATCACGTTTATT
The DNA here is from genome assembly GCF_002966125.1 of Pukyongia salina. Classification (GTDB taxonomy): domain Bacteria; phylum Bacteroidota; class Bacteroidia; order Flavobacteriales; family Flavobacteriaceae; genus Pukyongia; species Pukyongia salina. The sequence goes on along the minus strand of NZ_CP027062.1, from coordinate 1,474,701 downwards.
CTGTAAATACCAGAATATGAGGCTATTGGAAAAAGAAGTTGTAATTTTGGGCATTTAACAAAAGTAGCAGTTATCTATTTATATTTTAACTGTTTACCATTTGAATTATTGATTTTAAAATTGTTATATTTGCCACCTCTAAAATTAGAAACCAAACTTAGTATAATTAAAAAATAAAAGAATGACGAAAGCAGATATCGTAGCTAAAATTTCAGAAAAATTAGGAATGGAAAAAGGTGATGTTCAAGCTACTGTTGAGACCTTTATGGAAGAAGTAAAAAATTCATTGGAAAGTGGAGACAATGTATACCTAAGAGGCTTTGGAAGCTTTATTATTAAGAAAAGAGCCGAAAAGACAGGTAGAAACATCTCTAAGAACACAACAATTAAAATCCCTGCGCACAACATTCCTGCCTTCAAACCTGCGAAAATCTTTGTAGAAGGAGTTAAATCGAATGTTGAAGTAAAATAATAATAACCAGTAAGTCCTAAACGGGCATGCTTTAAAGAATTTCATATATGCCGAGCGGTAAAAAAAGAAAAAGACATAAGGTTGCTACGCATAAGCGTAAGAAGCGCAGACGCGCTAACCGCCACAAGAAAAAGTAGTTTCGCGCTACTTTTTTCGTTTAGAATAATATTGAAAACGTTCTTTGAAAATGAAATTGTATCGAATTTAATTCGAATTCGATCTGTTTCGACGGGTTAAAAACCTGTGATAAATTATTGTTTAATCCATTTGTCACACCATAAAAGGTGTGATGGATAAAAATTAATTACAAGTGAGCTACGAATTATTTATTAGATCCAGTTCACAAGAAGTTGATTTTGCCCTTTTAAAAGATGGAAAACTAATCGAATTACACAAAGAGGAAGAAGATACGAAATTCGCTGTGGGAGATATTTATCTTGCAAAAATTCGTAAAACTGTTCCCGGACTCAATGCCGCGTTCGTTAATGTAGGGTATGAAAAAGATGCCTTTTTACATTATCACGACCTGGGGCCTAAAGTCCTCTCTTTGCTGAAATTTGTAAAACGTGTAAGCACAGGTAAACTTAAAGAGTATTCTTTAAAAGATTTCCCATTTGAAAAAGAGATTGATAAGAATGGAGGTATTAACAATGCCCTCAAATCCAATCAATCTATTCTGGTACAAATTGTAAAAGAACCCATTTCCACCAAGGGACCGCGTATTAGCTCCGAGCTTTCCATAGCCGGGAGATATATCGTATTGGTTCCGTTTTCCGATAGAGTTTCTGTTTCTCAAAAAATAGAATCCAAAGAAGAAAAGGACAGGTTGATAAGACTCATCAAGAGTATTAGACCCAAAGGTTTTGGCGTTATTATACGAACCGTAGCAGAGGGCAGAAAAGTAGCAGAACTGGACAGAGATTTACAAAATCTCACAGATCGCTGGATGGCGATGTGTAAAAAGCTACAAAGGGCGCACCACCCTAGTAAGGTGCTCAGTGAGCTAGATCGTGGCGCATCGATATTACGAGACATCTTTAACGATTCATTCTCGGCCATACATATTGATGATGAAACGCTTTACTTGCAAATAAAAGATTATGTGCAGGAAATTGCACCTAAGCAGGAAAATATTGTTAAACTTTATGACTCCAAGGTTCCAATCTTTGAAAAATTCGGGATCGAAAGACAAATAAAGACTTCTTTCGGGAAAACAGTATCAGGCAGTAAAGGCGCCTATCTGGTAATTGAACATACGGAAGCCATGCACGTAATAGACGTAAATAGTGGTAACCGTAGTAATAAGTCCAAGAACCAGGAAGAAACAGCGCTGGAAGTAAATTTAATTGCCGCCTCCGAAGTCGCAAGACAATTACGCTTAAGGGATATGGGAGGAATTATTGTAGTGGATTTCATTGATATGGGAAACGCTACAAACCGTAAAAAACTCTTCAATCACCTTCGAGATGAAATGAAGGACGATAGAGCAAAACACAAGATCCTACCCCCCAGTAAATTTGGGTTAATACAAATAACCCGCCAACGAGTTAGGCCGGAAATGAATATCAAGACCGCCGAAGAGAACCCAAATACGGGTGATAACGGTGAAATTGAAGCGCCAATACTCGTGGTTCAAAAAATTACTGAAGAACTGGAGCGATTATTTAAAAAAGACTATAAAAAGATCACGTTGAACACGCATCCTTTTATAGCAGCCTTTTTAACAAAAGGTTTTCCATCTGTGCGAACCAAATGGTTCATGAAGCACAAAAAATGGGTGAACATTCAACCAAGAGATGCTTACACGTACCTCGAATATCATTTTTTAGATAAAGATGGTAATCAGATCAAATAACCCAAAAAACCCTTCTGAAATTACTTCAGGAGGGTTTTTTATTTTACAAGAGTTCCTGCGCCCTGACCAAATTCTATAACTTATCTCCCTGCTAACAATTATCCACTTTCCCATAGTAGTTGAATATGTAGAAATGACTCGCATTTGTAACTATATTTGTGCAAATGAGATCTTATAGAACCTACACCATAGACGAAGCAAAAGCAAGAATGGAACGCTATTGCGCCTACCGCGAACGCTGCCATAAGGAAGTTCAGCAGAAATTAAATGAAATGAGGATGATCCCGGAGGCTATAGATCTTATAATTCACCATTTGATCACGCATAACTACCTCAACGAAACAAGGTATTCCACAACCTTCGCAAGAGGGAAATTCCGAATAAAGAAATGGGGTAAGCAAAGAATCGTTCGTGAGTTAAAAGCACGCGATATCTCGCAATACAACATTAAACTTGCCTTGAAGGAGATCCCGGAATCCGAATATTATGTCGCTTTTCATGAATTGTCGGAAAAAAGATGGACGCAATTAGACCCCGAGACCAATCTTCAGAAAAAAAAGAAAAAATTTTCAGACTACCTGCTATACCGGGGATGGGAGACCAACTTGATCTGGGACAAATTGAGAGAACTAGAATCCTAATTTTGTTGAAACCCTATACCACTGGAAGTATAGTGTTATCAGGTTGTTGCAATTCAAAAATAAATGTAACTTTAAGATATAATTGCTTGACTATGAAAAGTATACGTTTTATATTACTTTTTTGTTTACTTAGTTTTGGTGTGTATGCACAGGACCCACCTTCCGAACTTTTTAATAGTTGGTACTATATCGGGTCTGAAGGGGACCTGGTAGGATTTACGCCTATTAGCGTACAACCTCCTTTTAATCCACTTCTTGTTATACAAAGTGATCTGAGTTTTCAAGGAACCGGTGCGTGCAACACCTGTAGTGGCATTTTTGAGTTCGACCCTGTTGAGAACACACTAGAAGTTATCCAGTTTCAACGAACATTCAATCAGTGTCAGTATCAGTCGCATACAGATCTTGATAATGATTTCTTCTCCTGGCTTGAATTACCGGACTTTCAACCCTATCCTATTCAATTCCTGTCTAACACTAAACTAGAACTGGTCTCTTTTAATGGGTTCGGACCTCATTATTCTACTACGCCGTGGCTAAGTGCAGGAGATACCCACCTTGAAGATATTAAAGTTTATCCTAATCCAGTGGAGCATATTCTCATGATCAGGTCCATTAATGTAGAGTTTAATTACGAGATCTATGATGTGAATGGAAGAATGGTTACTTCAGGGAAATCAACTAATAGTGGCATTGAAGTCGGCAAGCTCGATAGTGGCACCTATTTCATCAAATTATTCATAGAAGACCTTACGCATACAATTAGGTTCATCAAAAAGTGATACTCAAAAAAGCGTTAAGAAATCATCTTGGCCTAAATAGGGTATTACCACACAGCCTCCGAAGATTATACCTCGATCCCCAATTTCCTATGCGTACGTTCGATCGCTTTGGCATTCTTCCCATCGATCCACGCCTGCCCTTTCATTCGGCGCATAAAATTATCGTAATGTCTCATTACAAGTACATTATAAATGGCTTTCCCAAGATTCTTCGGGTTTCTGGCAATTGCCCTTAAACTCATTGAGAATCCCGGTGTGATATAGCGCATATAATGCCAATAGCCTTCAGGCATATACAACACGTTCCCATGTTCTAAATTACCAATAAACCCTTTGGCCATTTTTAAAGCCGGCCACTTTTCCAAGTCGGGATCGGCAAAATTTATATCCTCCCTTGTGATAAGAGAGTGCGGGATCTTGTAGAGATAATCATTCTGGTCCTGATCGAACAAAATTACCTGCTTCTTACCGTGGAAATGAAAATGAAAGATATTGGCAAGATCGATATCGTAATGCATAAAGGTATAACTGTTCTCTCCTCCAAAAAATAACATCGGCAGGCCCTTCATTAAACGCAGGCCAAAATCCGGCCATTTATAATCTTCCTGAAGTTGCGGAATTTCCTTGAGGATATTCCATAAGAAGATCCTGTATTTGGTGGGTTCCCTTTTTAAAAGAGCAATATAATCGCGCATTTTCATACGGGCATGAGGCTCGTTAAACCCGTCTTTGTAATCGACAGGCCGGTCATCGTACAACGGGACTTCTTTCTCCCCGGCGACTTCGGCCATATAATCAAGATTCCATTTGTGGTACGCAGGCCAATCTTCAATAAACCGCTCGATGATCACCGGTTTTTGAGGCTTGAAGTAATTTTTCAGAAAATCTTCTCTGGTAATAGTAGCTACCCGATCGATCTGCGTTAATTCCATATTTCAGAATAAAGAAAACAAAATTACAAAACTTAACGTAAACCTTACATAGAAAAGTAAAGCCCTGCATAACAGGGCTTTTTATTCTAACTGAACTTAAATTTATGGATTGGTTGTTACTACCAACTGATCTGAATATTCACTAAATCCATCGGCACCACAATTGGCTCTTACATAAAACTCGTAAGTAGTAGCAGGCTGTAAACCGGTAACCTGTAAATTACTCTGGGATGTTTGTATCACAGTTCCAGTTCCTAGAGTGAACCCACTAGGACCGTATTCGATCTCCCATGCGGTCTCGTTATTCTCGGACCAGCCAAAGGTGACAGAGTTTGAAGTAACTTCAATTAGGAAGAGATCTGTAGGTGTATTACACGGATTTACAGGCTCCAGAGTTGTGAAACTGGTAGATATATAATTACTAAATCCATCACTTCCACAATTGGAACGAACATAGGCCTGGTAGGTTGTTAACGGATTTAACCCATCAATAAAATAACTAACTTGAGAGGTCTGGGCCACTGTCCCGGTACCCGGTGAGAATCCGTTTAGTCCATATTCAATTTCGAAGGCCGTTTCATTGCCAGGATCCCATTCGATAAGTGCCGATTCAGAATTGATCTGGGTGGCTATTACCGACAATGGTTCTACACAATTGTTATTGGAGTCGTCGTCGTTTTTACAGGAAATTACGGCCAATAGAGTGATGGCCACTAATAAGATCTTTTTCATGTGAGATTTGTTGCTTTATCTTTTGGTAAAACGCCGGTGAAAAATAAAAATTGTCTTAGCTCGTGTGCCAGCCTCACAATTTATTATTTGGCTCTGGCTTTCAACTTGGCCTCTTCGTTGCGCTCGATCTTATGTCCCGGCCTGGACCATTTGGGCTTTTCTCCCTGGGGAGATAAAGCAGAATCGGCTGCTTCCACAGTTGCTGGCTGTGCTTTTTTTACGAAAGGAGCCTGGGGTTGTAACCCAAGTTGTTTAAACATTTCCATATCCTCATTTACATCGGGATTTGGCGTTGTAAGCAATTTGTCTCCTGCAAAGATAGAATTGGCACCTGCAAAGAAACACATGGCCTGTCCTTCCCTGCTCATTTCAGTTCGCCCGGCCGAAAGACGTACCTGGGTCATTGGCATAACGATCCTGGTAGTAGCCACCATTCTAATCATCTCCCAAATACTAACCGGCTCCATATCCTCCATTGGAGTTCCTTCTACAGCTACCAGTGCATTAATGGGAACCGATTCCGGCTGGGGATCGAGAGTTGCCAATGCGACCAGCATCCCGGCTCTGTCTTCTACACTTTCCCCCATTCCAATAATACCTCCGCTACAAACTGTGACATTAGTTTTACGAACATTATCAATGGTTTCCAGTCTGTCTTCGAAAGCACGTGTAGAGATCACGTCTTTGTAATAATCTTCAGAAGTATCGAGGTTGTGATTATATGCATACAAACCCGCCTCTGCCAGACGCTTTGCCTGATTTTCGGTGAGCATTCCCAGAGTGCAGCACACTTCCATTTCAAGCTTATTGATCGTGCGGACCATTTCCAACACTCGATCAAATTCTTCTCCATCCTTCACATTTCTCCAGGCCGCTCCCATACACACCCTGGAACTACCGGATGCCTTGGCGCGTAATGCCTGGGCTTTTACATGCTGTACGGTCATGAGGTCGTTCCCTTCAATATCGGTATGATACCGGGCCGCTTGCGGGCAATAGCCACAATCTTCAGGGCAACCACCTGTTTTAATAGAGAGCAGAGTAGAGACCTGAACCTGGTTTGGATCGTGATGTTTCCGATGGATAGTCGCTGCATCGTAAAGCAATTCCATCAGGGGTTTGTTATAAATTTCGAGTATTTCTTCTTTTGTCCAATTGTGTTTCAGGTCGCTCATAAGTTCAAAAATAGCCAAATTGACACATTAAAATTAAGGTTTGGAAATAATAATACTAACAGCATTTCCTCCAAAGCCAACTGCATTTACCATCACTGTTTTCAATACTTCAGGGAGGTGGCGAGCATTTTCATAAAACGGGTTTTCAACAAAGGTGTTATGTGCGATCATCAGCACGGCCATCTCCAGGCTCATCATGCCGGAAGCACCAAAAGTATGTCCAAGCATCCATTTATTGGAAGTCAATAAAGGTAGTGTCCGGCCAAATACGGCATCAATTGCATTCTTCTCCGCCAGATCGCCTTTCACGGTACCGGGTGCGTGTAAGATTACGGCATCCACCGTTTCGAGCCCTGCATTGTCGAGTGCCATTTTCATCGATTTCTGAAAGCAGGTAGCATTCTCTGTAATGGAGCTATTGTGTGACAAAGCCTCGGTGGCACACCCATATCCGGTGATCACAGCCTGGCTTTTTTCAGAAATATCTCTCTCCAGTATCGCAACCGCAGCTCCTTCTCCCAGGACCATACTGTTTTTTTTCTTCTGAAATCGCATCGACTCACAGGCCATGGAGTTTTCGGAAGTAGTATACAATTTTAGAGCCTGCATCTGCGCTAAAGTAAAAGGGGTTAACGCAGCCTCACTTCCGCCTGCGACAAAAGTATCTGCCATCCCAGCCTGTAACCAGGCTATCCCATTTAGCAAACCGTGGAGTGCAGTTGAACAGGTAACCGAATGCCCCGAAGCAAATCCGTCTATTCCTAATTCCTGTCCCACCCAGGACGAAATATTTCCCAGGGTAGTAGTTGGGGATGTAAAAGCCGAAACCGATCCGTTCTCCAGGAATTCTTTATGATAACTTTCAAATAGTGAGGTCGCCCCTCTCGAAGACCCTATGTTGATCCCTATATTTCCAGAGTGATTTTCAGGATTTAAACCGGCTTTGGCGCATAGTATTGCGAGGAGCACACTACGGTCCAGTTTACGGTAAGCGGGTTGATCTCGTATTAAGGCATCAAGTAAGTTTTCGGTATTTATATCGATCTCGGAGATCCAGTATTGGGCTTCTCCTATTCTCTTCTTCTTAAACAAGGGTGCGCCCAGAATATAGCTGTTCCAAACTGCTTCAGAAGAAGAACCCAGGGCCGATACAGAGCTAATCCCGGAAATAGAAATGGGTTGTTGCAATTTTTAATATTTTGAAGCAAAAATAGGTTTTAAGCCTTACTTAAACCACCCTTATCACAAGAAAATTGAATAACATTTTGAAACGAAATTCAGACCAATGAGATGATGAAGGAATTTATTTCTGAATCTAATATCATCAGCTATTTACCGAAAGAGACACCTTTAATCGATTAGCTCCAGACTATCAAGAATGGCCTGGTAAATTTTATCAAGTTGCCCGGGCTTGATCACATAAGGCGGTAGTACATAGATGGTATTCCCTAAAGGCCTGAGGTAAACCCCCGATTTCATAAAATGGTCGTAAAGTTTATCCCGAAGTTTCCCGTACCTAGATGTTTCAACCTTTAGATCTACGGCCAGAATAACCCCCAGATATCGCACATCCTCAACTTTTTTATGGTTTTTGATACGTTCGGCAAATGCTATATGTGCTTTACTAATAGCAGATATTCCCTCCTGGATTTCTTCGGAATGCAATAGATCTATCCCCGCTATGGCGGCGGCACAAGCGGGTGGATTCGCGCTGTAGGTATGCGCGTGAAAAAATCCCTTCGCCAGATCATCATCGAGAAACGCATCGAAAACCTCGAGCGAACAGCTTGTGATCCCCATAGGTACCAAACCAGCGGTTAGAGCCTTGCTAAGACAGATAATGTCGGGGTTAGTTTTAATATATTCTGAAGCAAAATTCTTAGCTGTTTTACCAAAACCGGTCATCACTTCATCGGCTATACATAGCACCCCATGCTCTTTGCAAAGCTGAAGCAATTTTTCAAGTCCTTTTGCCGAAAATATTTTCATTCCTGCCGCTCCCTGCACTAAAGGTTCATACACAAAAGCCGCGCAGGCGTTGTTCTCAATGATCTCCTTTAATAGCCCAATAACCTCCTCCTCATTATGATCCATTGGCACCGGAATACGCTTTACTTTCAGAAAGAAATCTTCGAACGGACCATTATAAACAGAAAGCCCCGAAGCGCTCATAGCCCCGAAAGTATCGCCATGAAAGCCATTTTCGAAAGCAATGATGGTATCTCGCTTATCCTTTTTGTTGTGATGAAATTGCAATGCCATTTTGATAGCCGCCTCCACCGAAGTGGACCCATTGTCGTTAAAAAATATCTTAGCCTGGTTCTCGGGCAGGATCCCCAGAAGCTTCTCCGATAATCGCACGGCTGGCTCATGGGTAAACCCTGTAAAAACTATCTGGTCGAGTTGTTTCATTTGTGCCGTGACAGCATCTACGATGGTGTCGTTACAATGACCGTACATGGCAGTATACCACGATGCGATCCCATCTATATATTCGTTTCCTTCCTCATCGAAGAGAGAGGATCCTTTCGCCCTGGCAATCACTAACGGCGGCCCGGCTGTTCGATGCTGGGTAAGCGGGTGCCATATATTTTCAATATCTCTTTCGCTTAACTTCATTACAGTTCTTTTTCTAAAACAGGCCTAAAAATCTCTGCATATTCACTTATCACATTCCGGTCTATATACGGTTCTTTGGAGACCCTGCCCAGGACGGTTATTCCTGTCATTTTTACAATGATATTTTCAGTAGAAGGGTGTTCATCGCCAATGAAAATAATTCCGAAGACGCTCTTCCCATACGCCTTTAAAGCTTCTACAGATAACAAAGTATGGTTAATACTCCCAAGATAATGTCGCGAAACCAGGATGACCTTATCTTCCTTTTTTATAAGATCCATGATCGTTTCTTTAGCATTGATCGGGACCAGAAGTCCGCCCGCTCCTTCAATCACAAGCGAATTTTTGGTTACCGGCCTTTTTGTTTCCGATGTTTTGATCTTGATCTTATCTATTTCTGCAGCCGCATGCGGGCTCATTGCTGTGCTAAGGTTATAGGCCGAACTATGTATAACAGATCTCTTATTTGAGATCCATCGCCTAACTTTATGGGTGTCGGTATCGTGCAGGTCCCCGGCCTGAATGGGTTTCCAGTAATCGGCTTGCAGGGCTTCTGTTACAATGGCCGAAACTACGGTTTTACCAACTTCTGTAGAAATTCCTGTTATAAAGTAGTTTGTTTTCATAGGGTTATTTGTGCCAATAACTTTATTAAGCTTTCTATTTCGGCTTCGGTATTAAAAGAATGAAGGCAAATACGTAGTCGTTCTTTGGTGGGTGGTACAGTGGGCGACATTATAGGACGAACATCAAACCCATCTTTATATAATCGCTCCGAAATGGCCTTTACCTTCTCATTTCCCGGTATAAGCATAGCCTGAACGGCGCTATCACTTGGTAAAAATTGCTTCGAGATGTTGTATTTTTCAATGTATGAACGTAATATAGCTATATTACTATTTAATTTCTGAATATTTTCTAATCCTATTTCAGAATCAAGATGTTCATAGGCTGCTTTGATCGTGGCCACGCTATGTGGAGACAAGGCTGTACTATAAATGAAGCTTCTTGCATAATTAACCAAATAGGCCCTGAGATCCTCCGAACCCAACACCACGGCTCCATGGCAACCAAGGGCCTTTCCGAAGGTAACCACCCTGGCGAACACCTGGTTTGTTAGCCCTTCACTTACTACGAGCCCCTTTTGCGTTAAACCAATGGCATGTGCTTCATCGAGTATAAGTCTACAGTTATAATTCTTGCACAAAGTTACCAGGGCCTGCAGGTCTGGTATATCTCCATCCATGGAAAAGACGGATTCTGTGATCACATAACATTCCCGCTGGGGCTCTCTAGTAATTAGGTTTAGCTTTTGCTCTAGATCTTGAAGATCGTTATGTGCAAATTTTGTAACCTTTGCATGGCTGAGAACTATTCCTTCTCTTATAGAGGCATGAACCAGTTCATCGTAAAGAATCACATCTCCTCTTTGTGGAATGCAGCTTATAACACCAAGATTAGCGGCATAACCACTATTGAATATAAGAGCGGAAGGGCTGTCATGAATTTTTGCAATACTCCTTTCTGCAGTTTCAATCAACCGGCTGTTGCCCGTTAACAGCCGGGACCCTGTTGAACCATTTAAATGTTCGCCGTATTCATTTAAAAGTTCGTATGCTCTGTCTGAAATGGATTTACTGGATGCAAACCCCAGGTAATCGTTAGAGGAAAAATCGGTTAAACCATGAGTAATATTCAATTGCCTGAGCGCATTCCCTTCTTCCCTTTTTTGTAATTTTTTAAGTAGTTTTTCAGGCAATTTATCCATGGTTCAAAAATACAATCTCGCACTCACAATTGCTTCATTTTTATCAAAAACTACTCACTTGACATCAACCGGTTTCTAACCCCTTTTTTTATCCTTATTTTTTGTCTAGCTTTAAATGAAATTGCACTAAAACGCAAACCTACCTTGACAAACCGAGACAAAATGTTATTGCAACTGGAAACAGTTGAAGAATGGGACCTTATCATCATTGGAGGTGGAGCCAGCGGTTTAGGTATAGCGGTAGATGCAGTAACGAGAGGGTTTAAAACGCTTCTTTTGGAACAATATGATTTTGCCAAAGGAACTTCCAGTAAGAGCACCAAGCTGCTGCACGGGGGAGTACGTTATCTGGCCCAGGGAAATATAAAGTTGGTGATTGAGGCTCTTGAAGAAAGAGGCCTGCTGGCACGTAACGCACGCCACTTATTTAAGAAACAGGAATTTATTATCCCAAACTTCACCTGGTGGGGAGGATATTACTATGTGATCGGACTTAAATTTTACGATCTACTTTCTAAAAAATTAAGCCTGGGAAGTTCCAGGCGGGTTAATAAAGACAAAATACAATCTTACTTACCAACCCTAAAAAGAGATAAGCTTGTAAGTGGAGTTTCTTATTTCGACGGACAATTCGATGATGCCAGACTCGCACTTAATCTGGCGCAAACTGCCATAGAACACGGAGGTACTGCCTTGAACTATATGAAAGTTACCAGCCTTCTCAAGAATGATGAGGGTAAAGTATGTGGAGTTACAACTGTAAATACCGAAACAGACAGGAGATATTCTGTAAAAGCTAAAGTTGTGATAAATGCAACCGGGATCTTTACAGACAAGATCCTGAAAATGCAGGATCCCAACCACAAGAAAACAGTTGTCCCCAGCCAGGGTATTCATTTGGTTCTGGATCGTTCATTTCTTAACAGCGATAAAGCGATAATGATTCCTAAAACCTCCGACGGACGTGTGCTGTTCGTTATCCCCTGGCATGATAAAGTAATTGCCGGAACAACCGATACCCTTATTAAAAAGCCAAAGATCGAACCCCGGGCACAGGAGACCGAGATCGATTTTATTTTGGAGACCATCAACCTTCACCTCAGCAAAAAAGCAAGCCGAAAAGACGTCCTATCGATCTTTTCGGGCCTACGGCCTCTTGTCAAGCCGAAGGGAGATGAAGTTAAGACCAAAGAAGTTTCCCGCAGTCATAAGATAATTGTTAGTGGTCAACTAGTTAGTATTATAGGGGGTAAATGGACCACCTATCGAAAAATGGCCGAAGACGTGGTGGATAAAGTTATTAAGACCTATGGGTTTCGCAAAAGCAGGTCGGTAACAAAGGATATTGCAATACACGGAAACGTGAAACCTGCTGAAGAAATTAGACATGACCACCTTTTTATTTATGGTTCGGAGGTTGAAAAATATCTCAGGTTCGAAGCCTCAAAACCCGAATATAAGGACAAAATACATCCGGAATATCCATATACTGTTGGGCAGATAGTCTGGAGTATACGGTTTGAAATGGCCCGCACTGTTGAAGATTTCCTGGGAAGAAGAATTCGTTTGTTACTATTGGATACAAGGGCCGCAATGTATGCCAGTAAAATGGTGTCTGAAATTATGGCCGAAGAATTTGGATACGACAAGCATTGGGCACATAAGCAAGAGCAGGATTTTCTTTCATTAGCTAATACATATATTATCAAATAACATAGGCAAAGTCTATAGGTTTATCCATTTCCCCACATGTTGGGCCTACAGAAGTGTTTGTACATAGTTGCAAATAATGAACTTCCTTAATTTATATTTGTTATATCTATAGACGTAATCCTTGATGTAATGGTGCATTTTAAAAGAGCTGAATCGCGGGCAGAGTTAGATCAGATCCTTCAATTACAACAACGAAATCTGCCGGCTTCAATACCTTCAGAAGTAAAGAAAACAGAAGGATTTGTAACTGTGGAGCACGATTTCGAGCTTCTAGAACAGATGAATACTGCCTGTAAACATTTTATAGCAGTAGATAACAACCAAGTAATAGGATATGCGCTTAGTATGCATCCTAAATTTGGCGATGAGATCCCCATATTGCGACCCATGTTTTCAGAAATAAAAAAAAGATACTCGGGAACCGATTTTATAGTGATGGGACAAATTTGTATTGATAAGAATTACAGGAAACAGGGAATTTTCAGAAGACTATACGAAGAGATGCTAAAGGGTATCCGTCCAGAGTTTGATTGTGTTATTACCGAAGTAGATAGTAAGAACACAAGATCCATGGAAGCGCATTACGCGATCGGATTCAGGAAAATTTCTACTTATGTCTCAGACGGCCACGAATGGGATCTTATCCTGCTTCGATAAATTAGGATTAAGGTGCCCAGGCACTACAACTTTAGGGATCAGCAAAAATCGGGTTTTGTGAGAATGGCTAGATATCCCGCACGAAGTAATCCAAAGAAAAATCCCAAACTCCTAGGTGGAATTTGGGATCAGGTTTGTTGATGTGTAGGTTGGCAAATTAGTCTGCCAGTACGATCACTTTATTATTATTGAGTTCTACTGTACCGCTATTGATCTCTAAAGACCATTTCCCATCAGGTTCCTTCACGAACTTATTCTCATATCCTTCGGCAATAGTAGGATTCCCTCTGAACTTCACTTTCCCGGCATCAAGTAATGAAACTATAGGGGCGTGATTGTTCAGCATTTGGAAAGGACCTTCAACACCTGGTACGGTTACAGACTCAACCTCTCCCGATACTAACGATGCTTCCGGTGTTACGATTTCTAGGTACATATCTCTAAATATTCAAAGTTCAGTTTAGGCTTCGGCTAGCATCTTTTCACCAGCTTCGATAGCCTCTTCAATTGTTCCTTTAAGGTTGAATGCGGCTTCAGGAAGATGATCAAGTTCACCATCCATGATCATATTAAATCCTTTGATCGTATCTTTAATATCTACTAATACTCCAGGTATTCCTGTAAACTGTTCTGCCACGTGGAAAGGTTGAGAAAGGAATCGCTGAACCCGACGTGCACGTCCCACAGCCATTTTATCTTCTTCAGAAAGTTCTTCCATCCCAAGGATAGCAATAATATCCTGTAGTTCTTTATATCGTTGTAGCAACTCTTTTACACGTTGCGCACAATCGTAATGCTCATTACCCAGAATATCGGCTGTTAAGATTCGCGATGTAGAATCCAGTGGATCCACGGCCGGATAGATTCCCAGCTCGGCGATCTTACGCGAAAGTACTGTTGTTGCATCCAGGTGGGCAAACGTTGTTGCCGGTGCAGGGTCTGTTAAGTCATCCGCAGGTACGTAAACCGCCTGAACCGATGTAATAGATCCCTTTTTAGTAGAAGTAATTCGTTCCTGCATCGCACCCATCTCGGTTGCCAGTGTAGGTTGGTATCCTACCGCAGAAGGCATACGTCCAAGAAGTGCAGACACCTCTGATCCTGCCTGGGTAAATCGGAATATATTATCTACGAAGAAAAGTACGTCTTTCCCTTGTCCGTCTCCGGCCCCATCACGGAAGTACTCTGCAATAGTTAGTCCGGATAATGCAACACGCGCACGCGCTCCGGGAGGTTCGTTCATCTGCCCGAATACGAAAGTTGCTTTACTCTCTTTCATGGCAGTTTTATCTACCTTAGAAAGGTCCCAACCTCCTTCTTCCATAGAATGAAGGAAATCGTCTCCGTATTTAATAATCCCGGATTCCAGCATCTCACGAAGCAGGTCATTTCCTTCACGAGTTCTTTCTCCTACTCCTGCGAATACAGAAAGACCCCCGTGCCCTTTGGCAATATTGTTGATCAATTCCTGGATAAGTACAGTTTTACCTACTCCCGCTCCACCAAAGAGACCAATCTTACCACCTTTTGCATAAGGCTCGATAAGGTCGATTACCTTGATCCCGGTAAATAATACTTCGGTAGATGTAGACAGATCCTCAAATTTAGGAGCTTCACGGTGAATTGGAAGACCGTCCTTACCCGCTTTAGGCAAGTTACCAATACCATCGATAGCATCACCAATTACGTTGAACAGGCGTCCGTAAACTTCTTCACCAATTGGCATCTGGATAGGCGCTCCTGTTGAAATAGCATCAACACCACGGCTTAGTCCATCTGTAGAATCCATGGAGATAGTTCGCACTGTGTTCTCACCAATATGTGATTGTACTTCCAGTACCAGAGTGGTACCATTGTTATCAACTTCAAGTGAATCGTAAATCTTCGGAAGTTCATCACCACTGGCAAACTCTACGTCTACTACCGGGCCGATGATCTGAGCAACTTTTCCTGTAATCTGTGACATTATCTAAAGGTTTATTTTTTAGTTATATAAGGGTGCTCTTAACACCCTGTTTTAGAACGGTGCAAAGATAGTTTTTTCTAACCTAAAAATGCAATCGATTTCACTAATTTTTTAGCAGAGCTGAAGATGATACGGTTCGGGCACTATTATTATGGTTTCACGCATGGTGTGAATTATTTCAGAAATTAAAAAGCCCTTCCAGTTTTTTTTCTGAAAGGGCCTTGCTATTTGTTATTCTGAAATGCTTACGGTAACATCTCGGGGTAAAGTGTGGTAAAGTCGGCTGCCTTAAATAACTCTCCGGCGGCTTCGAAATTAGTTCCGAAGGCCTGATCCATGGCTAACAGGATCTGGTTGGCAACGAAAGCATTTCCTCTTGCTGTTGGATGAACTCCGTCCAGGGAGAATGTACCACCAAAGACAAGACTACCGTTCAGTTCGAATTCATCGAAAGAGATTCCGGTATCGAAGATCTGCTGCATAAGCGCATTTGCGTCGATAAGTATTGCCCCATTTGAACTAGCAGCTGAAGCAATGACAGCGTTGAACGCATCGGTTGCAACTGTAACTTCTGCAACTTCATCTGCGGTGAGTACCCACTGATCTGACAACGGAACTGTAACTCCGTTTATAAGAGTTGGATTTCCTCCTACAAGCGTACCAATAAAGGAAGCACTTAGCAAGGTAGGTAGATCCTCTGCTGTTGCCTGCCTGTAGTTAGGCAGTCCCAATCCTGAAAGGTCGGTGAGATATTCATCTTCGATCACTACCGCATTTTGTCCTTCTACGAAATTAATCGTTCTGGCAGCAGCTTCTTCTGGTGAGATCAACCCTGCTCCAAGCGCTTGTTGTAATCCGGCATTGTACGGTGCATATCCACCATTCACCAACGCTGCTGTTGCAGCATCAACCGGTACGGGATTAAAAGGTACCGTAGTAAAGTAAGGAATGGTGTACACATAAGGAATGTTGAGCACGACTCCCTGTGCACCGTTCCCGGCCAAAGTCCCGAGTATAGCATTATAGATCCCGGCAAAAGCAGTAGGATCTGTAATATCATTAGGACCATAGGTAGAAGGATCCGGATTCCCGGTTTGATCTGTTCCGGCACCACCTGATGTGGCGTAGCTTAAAACATCATTATTTCCTATCCACAATGAATAGAATGACGCATTTTGAGAGGCAGCATCTTCCAGCATAGAAGCGTTAGGATTTGAGGCCATTCGTACAAAGTACGGATTAGCCAAACCTGCCTGCACCCCGGCTAAATTACCATAACCATTGGCAAGGAGATGGAAACTTTTAGCTCCGGGAACTCCCATATTATTATAGGGTCCGGCCTGGATATTTGATATCTCTGTGGTTGGTGTCTGATTGAGAGGAGCCGGCCCCGCACCATCGAAATATAATCGTGGTCCCAGGATCTGTACCCCACCCAGTAAGGCGCCACCTATGTTATCGTTCATTAACGGTTGTGTGAAAGCACCTCCGCCTATCATTGCAAATTTTTGCGACAACAGGTTAGGGAAAGAGTTTTCCTGCCCCAGTATAAACAATGCTCCGTCTGTGAATCCAGCGGTAAGTGAATTCCCCACGGCAACATAATTCGAGACATTTGCCGATCCGGCCACCAAAGGCACTACCGGTTCTTCTTCAACAACCGGGATATCGTCATTCTCACAACCGGCAAGGAGTAACATTCCCAGAACCGGAAGCAGTAGAAATCTATTTTTATATAAATTTTTCATAGACTAAATTTTAAAGGTTGTTAATAATAAGAGAAGCATAGTACTGTGCCCCAATATTTGGTGCCCCAAACGCGGTAAAATACTCGTCGTTTAACAAATTAGTGGCTCCAATTTTCAACATGGTTTTCAACTTCGGAATCTTGTAGTTCACCTGTGCATCCAAGACTGTATATGAGGGAACGATCCCATCACCAAAACCAGCTTGCCAGAAATACTCATCACTCCATCTAGCATTAACACCAAATCCAAAATTTGGGAAAAGATCCGTATATCTCAACGATGCCTTTACTTTGTGCATTGGGGTATTGAAATTTGTTCTGAAATCCGGATTCCCGGCCTGATCGAAATCCTGTTCTGCATAAGTATAGTTCACACCCAGATTGATCTTCTGAATGATCTTAGTACTAACACCAATAGAACCTCCAAAGCCTTTCACATCTACGTCGGCATTAGTATACGTTTGGTATACCTTGAAATCACCATTTTGTAGAGCCAGTAATGACAGCGATCCATCTCCTGCTGTTCCGTACAAGGGTACGATAACATTTTCATTGGAAATAAAATTGGTATACTGACTGTAGTGTGCGCTGGCATCAATAATAAAATTGAAGATCTTTCCACGATATCCTATTTCGTACACATCTGCTTCTTCTGGTTTCACCAGGTTGATATTTGCGACTTCCGGAGTACCGTTTGTTACAGAGCTGGCCGAAAACGAGTTTTCATATGCGGCTCGTCCTGCTATAGTTGCCGTACTGGATCCCGTAGCCTGCTGACCTCCTCCACTTAATGGAAAAGTTCGAACATCTCTGTCCAGATTGCTTTCGGCAGAACCTACAAGGATCGCTCTTCCTATATCAAGGCCAATAAATAGATCCTGGGTAGTTGGGTTTCTAAAGGCAGACTGATAAGAAACCCTAATGTTGTGGTTTCTATTTGCACCGGCCGTATAACCTACGGCTATCCTGGGAGTGAATTGACCATCAAATAATTCGGATTTGTCGTAACGCACAGATCCTGTTAATTTTAAACGATCATCGGCTAGTTTCTTCTGAATTTGAGTATAGGCACCCACTTCCGAATATGTAATAGGTCCGTCACCATCGGTAAAGATAGTACCTGAAGAATTCAACCTGTATTTTCTGTATGATCCCCCAACCTGAATATCGGCAAAATCACTAGTGATGTGACTGAAATTGTAATTCGCATCGGCATGGTAAAGCTGTGTTTGATCCTGAAGTTTGGATCCCGTATTCACATCTGCATCCGCCTTAACACGTGCTAAAACTCTTTCGAATTCCGGAGTACCGGGTATAAGACGTCCCGTTTCGGCGGTTTGTCTTGCAATAGCGTGCGCCATTTCCGAATTTGCCCCTCCTAGAGTTGCTTGAATATAAGCTCCTGCATACTCACCAAACCAGGTTGAGTCGTCTTTCCAGGCACGGTTTACATTCACCCCAGATAGACCCATGTTATTGGAATCTCCGGCATTTTCGTCGGTTATATAACCTCGAATAAAGAAATTATCACTTTTTACTTCTAGTTTATGCTGCTGAAGGAAAAAATTCTTGATCTCGTATCTCTGTCCACCTTGATAGATAGTAGAACCAACACCAACTTTCCCCACATATATGATCTCGAAGTCATTTTCCCAAGGTCTGAAATGTAGGGCAGCATCAAATTTTACACTTTCCGCATTATAGTTTGTTAAGTCTCTTTCTGAATAACCTGTTCTACTAACGATGTCATTAGGTAGAAGATTTTCGGCGCCCGGAGGAATCAAGCCCAAGTTTGCCAGGGTCACCCCAACTCCTCTAATGTTGGTCGCAACTTCATCCCCGTAAACATTTAACCCGTCATATCCAGGGTGTTCTCTCGTTCTACCAGGATTTACTGCGTCCACTTCATTGGTCGCGAACCAATCTGTTCCATTCATGATAGCCAGGTTCACTTTTCCCGCAAATTTTGGCGAAAAGGCATGTGCTGCCCGAATCCCCATGTCATAGAATTCGTTATCACCTGCGGCGATCTGTGAGGTTATTCCACGCTTATAATAGGCACTGATTCCCTGGTGGTCGAAAGGATTTTTACTCGTCATGAACAAGATCCCGTTAAAGGCGTTGGCCCCATAAAGTGCCGAAGATGCCCCGGGAAGTAGTTCAATACTATTAACATCTAATTCGGTCATTCCTAAAAGATTACCCAAAACGAAGTTAAGAGCCGGAGAACTGTTATCCATTCCGTCTACCAGCTGTACAAAACGCTCATTTGCAATAGTGGCGAAACCTCTCGTATTCACCGATTTGAACGTTAAACTACTGGTGTTGATATCTACTCCTTTTATTTGTTCGATACCGTCGTAAAAATCTGCACTTGCAGTGTATTTGATATCCTGAATATCAAATCTTTCCACTGTTACCGGAGATTCAAAGATACGTTCGGGAGTTCTTGAAGCCGAGATTACAACTTCATCCAATACAGACCCCTCGGCTAGGGTGATATTTACAACCTGATTATTGGTTGTTATTTCGACATTTTGAGATTCGAAACCAATGCTCGAAATCTGTACGGTAAATGGCGGAGACTGGTCCACTCTGAGGGTAAAATTTCCGTCGAAATCTGTTGCGGTACCCGTTCCGGTTCCAACAACAATCACATTGGCTCCCAAAATGGGTTCCGCAGATTCATCGACCACCTTACCGCTGATATCGGTTTGCGCAAAAGTAATTGTACTCAAACACAAGCAAAATAAAGCTATAATTGCCTTCATATTAGTAAAATGTTAATTAGTAAATTCGGCTAAATATATAGATAAATTTAGCATGTTCTTAAGAAAACAGGGGTTTTTTTAACGATTTTATATTTAAAACTCTTCAATTTAATAATATGGAAAACTATTATTCATGCATAATATATTCATTCACATAATATTAGCATTCTTATATAAGGGGTTCGCATAAATTTCGAATCGAATCACTAAAAATGTTCCTAATCTTTTCCATTAATTCATTTTGCTTCGAAATTTGCCTTCCGTCTATTTCGATCACAGGCGTTAGTTCCCCCATTGTACCAGTGGCAAAAACACCATCTGCATTTATAAATTGAGAAAGAGAGAGGTCTGCTTCATAGATAGCAATACCGTGCTGCTTGCATAATGAGATCACTGTATCCCTGGTAATACCTGGTAAACAGGCATTGGCGTACGGGGTAAAGACCGCTTCCCCTTTCACCATAAACAAGTTACTTCCATTAAGCTCTGCAACAAAACCGCGCTCATCCAGCATAAGTCCGGCGTCCTTACCTGCAATATTGGCCTGGATCTTCGCCAATATATTATTAAGCAGGTTATTGTGATGGATCTTACTATCCAGGTATTGCGGCCCATTTCTACGCTGACTACTACTTATTACTTTTATTCCTCCGGCATTGTCGTATACGAGCGGTTTCCATTCGGCTAAAACTATGAGGCAACTACCATTTTGGTTTAATCTGGGATCCATCCCGCTTGTTATCTTTTCCCCGCGAGTTAATGTGAGCCTGATATGGGTATCGTTTGTCATTTTATTCGCTTCGAGCGTCTGTTTTATCGCATCCCTAATGAAAGACTTGGATGGTATATCAGTAAATGCCAGGGTCTTGGCAGATTGATGTAATCGCTCCAGATGTTTTTCAAGACAAACTATTCCTTCAGGATAGACCCTTAACCCCTCCCATACAGCATCGCCTCCCTGTACTGAGCTGTCAAATACCGAAACTTTTGCTTCGGACCTGGGATAGAGCCTGTCTTTTATAAATACCTGGATATCTGCATTTCGCTGATCGAAGTGTTGAAGCATAGTTTATTTGTTTTTTAAGATATAGGGTGTAAGACTTTCATAGTACGGAAGCGCCTCGGCCAATAACGGACCCAAATGCGGCGGGACCTGTACCGGTTGCTTCTGTTGCACTTTGAAACCGGTTGTTTTATGAACATTAGCATACCAGTGTTTCGCCCAGATCCCGTCTTCGGGTATTCCCCCTTGTTCCCACGATAACATGGAGTTGTAAAATGGGATATCGAGAATTCCGCATAATTCTTTCAGGTAATTCTCCGGGTGGATCATTAACTCGTCGCTATCGATCACAACTATGTCCTTATTATTTTGCTCTAAATATTTCACCAGTTCGAAGGATTTCTTAATCCCAATGTCATTCAGGGTTGGATTGGAGATAACTTTAGCAAAGGAAGAGATCAATTTCCGGGGGTGCCTTATTAAAAAAACATTTTGCCAATTCTTTAGATAGGCTGGCTCTTCAGAAAGAAAATGATGAGCCATGCCTTTTATGAACACATGCTGTGTTTTGGCAAGCTCTTCTATGCTTTCAACCACATTGCGCTCCTCACAATCCATTGCGGCTATTATATCGAAATGTGAAGGGTGATTGATCGCCAGGTTGGCCTGTTTTAAATAGTAACCATAAAAAGGTTCGTCTATTACTACAAAATCCTTTCGTTGCGCAAAGGAATACATCAATGCGGTAGATATATTTCTGGGACCCGAGATCAGGTTGATTACCTTCATAAAATAAAGGTATCAAAAAATTCAGGAATTTAGGAAAGGAATACGTCTAGGAAATAACCAAATTACTCAACGGTTACCGACTTTGCCAGGTTTCTCGGCTGGTCCACATTTCTGCCTAACATTACTGCTATATGATATGACAATAATTGTAATGGGATGGTAGTTACAAGCGGACTTAACGCCTCAGGCGTTTTTGGCACTTCCATGATATAGTCGGCAAGATTCTTAACAGTGGTATCTCCTTCGGTAACAACAGCGATGATCTTTCCATGACGAGCTTTTATCTCCTCGATATTGCTCACCACTTTTTCGTAATGGTTACTATTCACTGCGATCACTACAACCGGCATCTGCTCGTCGATAAGGGCAATCGGGCCATGTTTCATCTCGGCAGCGGGATATCCTTCGGCATGTATATAGGATATCTCTTTAAGTTTCAGTGCACCTTCAAGTGCAACCGGGAAATTGTAACCTCTTCCCAGGTATAGAAAATTGGAGGCATCCATAAATACTTCGGCGATCTCCCTAATCTTTTCATCACTCTTGAGCGCCTCCGCCACGTGATCGGGGATCATTTCCAACTCTCTTAAATGCAACATGAAATCCCTCTCGGAGATCGTTCCTTTTTCTTTTGCAATGCGCAAGGCGATCATCATAAGAACGGTGATCTGGGTAGTAAATGCCTTGGTAGAGGCAACGCCTATCTCCGGTCCTGCGTGGGTGTATGTGCCACTATGCGTTTCGCGTGAAATGGTAGACCCTACCACATTACATATTCCGTAGACAAAGGCACCTTTTTGTTTTGCGAGTTTTATAGCAGCGAGTGTATCGGCTGTTTCACCACTTTGAGAAATCGCTATAACCACATCTTTTTCATTGATGATAGGATTTCTGTATCTAAATTCGGAAGCGTATTCTACCTCCACAGGGATACGGGCAAGATCTTCGAAAATATATTCGGCAACGAGCCCGGCATGCCATGAGGTTCCGCAGGCAACTATAATGATACGATTGGCATTTTTAAATTTTCCAATATGATCTTCCAGCCCGCCGAGTTTTACAATTCCCTGGTCGGCCAAAAGCCTTCCTCTATAGGTATCTTTAATAACCGTGGGCTGCTCGTATATCTCCTTCAGCATAAAATGCTCGTATCCGCCTTTTTCTATCTGTTCCAGATTTAATTGCAGTTCCTGAATATATGGAGCCACTAATTTATCGTCCTTGATCTTGCGAACCCTTACCTCTCTGCCAAGGCGAATGATCGCCATTTCTTCATCCTCAAGATAGATCGCATTATTGGTGAATTCGATGAACGGAGATGCATCGCTGGCAACAAAAAATTCGTCTTCACCAATTCCAATTGCGAGGGGACTTCCAAGCTTGGCTACCACGATCTCGTCCGGTTTCTTTCTATCGAACAATGCGATGGCATAGGCTCCTACCACCTGGTTTAAAGCGATCTGTACCGCCTTTCCAAGTTTTACCTTCTCCTTCTTTTTAACCTCCTCAATGAGATTTACAAGTACTTCTGTGTCTGTATCCGATTTGAACGTATAACCGCGATTTTCCAACTCCTTTTTAATGGAAGCGTAGTTCTCGATGATCCCGTTATGAATGATCACAAGATCCCCGCTGTTAGAATAATGAGGGTGAGAATTAATATCGTTAGGAACCCCGTGGGTTGCCCAACGTGTATGGCCAATACCTAATTTACCATGGGTAGTGATCTCTCTTCCAATTCGTTCTTCGAGATCGGAGACCTTCCCTTTGGTCTTGGAAAGTTGAATTTCGGAGCCGTCGAACAAAGCAATCCCGGCACTGTCATAGCCGCGGTATTCCAGTCGTTTCAGGCCGTTAATAATGATAGGATAAGCTTCTCTTTTTCCAATATAACCAACGATACCACACATAGAAATTTAAGTTTATTCAGGTTCGGTATAATAAATTTGGAGCTTTAATCTTTTCGAAAGATCATTAGATCTGTTACCGTGCAAAACGGTGCCCTCATGTGATACCACACTTGCGGCAGGTACTTCTTCGATACCGGGCGCCTGAATATTTTCAAGATCCTGGAAACCGGTTTCCAATACATTCTGTGTAACGATAACTCCCAAAGGTACGTTTGTAGAATCCTTGTTGATAAGGTTACTCAAGTGATTAGTGATTCGAAGTTTATAATATTTACCATTGTCGTCACTTCCACGTTCCAGGCGACCAAGATGTACATTTAGTGCATCAACAGGGTCGAGATTGGAGGTTATATCCAAGGTAAAGTCTGCAAGTACGGAGCTATTCTTTAAATCGTAAATGATAAGTCGCTCCGGTTCCAGCTCTCCCCCGGTCACTTTATCCTGATCTACATAAAATATAAGATTTGCCTCATTAATGATCCATCCTTCGTTTCTTAGATCTTCAAGTTCGTCTGCCACCCCGTTATCATCCAGATCGGGTCCAAACAGTTCGATCACCGATATAATACCATCACCCCCTCTTACATAGAGGGTTTCGGCTCCTTCATCCAGATTAGGGTTCGAAAGTTCTTCAGCAAGATCCGCAGGCAAGGTATTTTGGTATGTATTCACGCTAATGGCGTCGAAGGACATCGCAAATTCCCCGTTGAATCGCTCAACGGGATCTGCCCCGGTTTGCCCGGTCCCAATTACATTTCCACCTTCGGTTTGAAATTCATAATAAACTGTAAGACTGGCCTCCTCCAGGTTGATCATAAATAAATTCCCATCATCCGTATCAGATTCCACCTGAAAATACAAACCACGGAAATAATCCCTGAAATTACTATTGTTCAGCAACTCGATAGAACCGCTCATATTAAGGATCTTTTCCTGGAAAAAGTCGGTGGGAAGCTTTGCTCGCAACCCGGGTATGAATGAGATCGTATCGTTTACTTTAAAAGGCTCGTCGCTGGGTACAAAATCTTCAATGGTATGAATAAGTTCTCCTTTAAAAGATTCGAACAATTGCTGCTGATTGGCATAATATTTCTGAGCTTCCTGAAATCCGGTATTTGGGTCGAAGTCCCGTAGAAAAAAGTTAGACTCGTATATCTTGATATCGATAGGAGAATTTCCGTAAACCGAATCGAGTTCGTAAGTGATTACATCATTATCGTCTGTGATCTGGGTGCTGAAAAATGGCAGGAAAAGTACCACGCTATCTGCCCTAGGGTTTATCTCGAAATCGGGCTCATTCACATCCATGGTAACCTGGCTGAGGAAGTTCACCGTTCTTTTACCGTAAACCGGATCGTTATAAACGCCTAATTGAAACACCGGCAGCCCGTTGGTTTGTACAGGAAGTAACTTTCGGCTGTAGGCCAGCACGGATAGGCTATCGGTAAATTTAGATTTAAAGGTTTCGTTGCCAATAATATCGACCCCAATCGTGTTAAAGTCTTCTTCGCAAGAGGCAAAGGCGATTATTATTGCGAAAATTGCCAATGCTTTTGGCAATGTGTATTTGATCTTCATAAAAATACTTGTATTTATCCCAATACCTGAGACTGGTAAAAATCTATATATGCCGATTCTATCTCGTCAATTTTATGATACTTTAACACAGGTTTTTTGACATCGTTAAGATAAGCGGTAAGCTCTTCGGGAATTTCTTCGGAACCAACTATGATCGCATCCGAATTATCTACAGCAATCTTCATCATGTTCACGTAATTTGGTTCCTTTAAACGTTCAATATGCTCCTCGGCAATTCCGTCGAACCTGATCTTATCCATAACGTTATCCTGTAACGTTCCATCGAAGCCCTGATTGTATACCGAGGTAACTATTTTACTATTTTCGAATAAAGGTTCGTTCTCATAATATTTCTGAAGATATAATGGCAGGAAAGAAGCCAGCCATCCGTGTACATGTATGATATCCGGTGACCAGTTGAGTTTCTTTACTGTTTCTATCACTCCCTTAGCAAAGAATATAGCACGCTCATCGTTGTCTTCAAAGAAATTACCATCCTCATCGGTATAGGTAGCCTTTCTTTTGAAATATTCGTCATTATCGATAAAATACACCTGCATGCGTTCCTTCGGAATGGAAGCAACTTTTATAATTAGCGGCATATCCAGATCGTTGATCATGAGATTCATCCCAGACAGACGAATAACCTCGTGCAATTGGTGTCGCCGCTCGTTGATATTGCCGTATCGCGGCATAAAAATTCGAATTTGACCTCCATTGTTATTCACAATACGAGGAGCTTCAAACGACATGGAAGAAATCTCGGTCTCCGGTAAATAAGGTATAACTTCAGAAGACACATACAAGACTCTCTTATCTTTCATCATTGATTCTTTTGTTTATGGCACTTTCTACAGGTTATCCGTACTTTAGATCACGATTGATGCCGTAAGCGTGTACGAATAAGGAATTACAAGAAAAATGCTGCTTTATTGGTGTTGCTCTTAAAAACACGCAAAATTACGAAATTTTATGAAGATTGGCGTCAATATATTAATTTTACTGGCTCTAATATATTCCTATGGTCGTACACACCGACAAAGATTCGCTTTCATCCGACCTACTTCCACGAAGAAAACAGAATAAAAAGATTGGTTTTGTTCCAACCATGGGAGCCTTACATCGCGGTCATCTCTCCCTCGTGGAAAAGGCCCTAAAAGAAAACGACAGCGTGGTGGTAAGTATATATGTAAATCCAACTCAATTTGACAATAAGGAAGATCTTAGAAAATACCCCAGATTACTTGACAACGACAAGGAGTTATTACAACAGGTGTCTGGTGATATTCTTTTATACGTACCTGGCAATGAAGATATCTATGGGGAGAAGGTAGCATCGAAGCACTTTAAATATGACGGGCTGGAACACCAAATGGAAGGGGCACAACGAAAGGGACATTTTGATGGGGTTGGCACCATTCTTAGTATCCTTTTTGAAATTGTTATGCCCAACAAAGCATACTTCGGAGAAAAGGACTTTCAGCAGTTGCAGATCGTTCGCAAGCTGGTAGAATTGCAACAAATACCGGTAGAGATCGTTGGCTGCCCCATCGTACGTGAAAAGAACGGACTCGCCATGAGTTCGCGAAATAAAAGGCTTTCAGAAAAAGAATTTGAAGAGGCAGCCTTTATCTTTAAAACGCTTCAGAAAGTAAAAAGAAAATTTTCTGCCACTTCCATAAAAAAGATCAACGAATTTGTAAAGGAACAGTTTTTGCAGAATGAATATTTGAAATTGGAATATTTCGAGATCGCCAACGAACAAACACTCGTACCCGCGAAACACAAAATGAAAGCCAACAATTACAGGGCATTTATAGCTGTTCATTGTGGAAACGTGCGTTTAATAGACAATGTTCCCCTAAACTGATTCGCAGAGATTATATCGATCTGAAGAATTTCCGATTTCATAATTTATTTTTCTAAAATCATAATTAGTATCTTTGCAGCATGCAAATACATGTAGTAAAATCCAAAATTCACAGAGTTAAAGTCACTGGTGCCGACCTTAATTATATTGGTAGTATTACCATAGATGAAGATCTTATGGATGCTGCGAATATTGTGGAAGGAGAAAAAATTCAGATCGTCAACAACAACAATGGTGAACGACTTGAAACCTATGCTATACCTGGCCAGCGGAACAGCGGCGAAATAACACTCAATGGTGCTGCAGCGCGTAAAGTTGCCCCCGGCGATGTACTTATTCTAATCACCTATGCCATTATGAGTGTTGAGGAGGCCAAAAAGTTCAAACCAGCACTTGTTTTCCCAAACGAGGAGAACAATTTACTCGTATAACTTGAATAAATCCCTTTCAAAATTCCTGCAGATCGCCATCCCTCTTGGGTTGGGTATTTTCCTCATCTGGTACGTATACAATCTGTTTACACCCGAGCAACTTAAACAAACTTACAGGCATTTTGAGGAGGCAAATTACTGGATAGTTGCCCTTTCCGTTTTCCTGAGCGTTTTAAGTCATCTGCTTCGTGCCTACCGTTGGAACTTTATGCTCGAACCTTTGGGATATCATCCCAGGATCGCAAATAATTTTATGGCCGTTTCGGTGGCCTATCTCATGAATATCTTTATTCCTAAAAGTGGTGAGGTTTCCCGGGCAGTCGTACTTAGTAAATATGAAGGTGTCCCATTCGATAAGGGCTTCGGAACCATAATTACCGAACGGGTGATCGACCTGTTACTGCTACTGGTCTTCACTATAATAGCCTTAGTTCTACAATTTGATGCACTTTATTCTTATATCACCGAGAGTATCCCGTTAAAAAAGATTCTTATTGCACTGGGCTCTCTTACCGTCCTTGGAACTGTTTTCCTTCTGTATCTGAAAAATTCCAGGGGTGCCTTTGCAATGAAATTAAAGGGATTTGTTGACGGCCTAAAAGAAGGACTGTTTAGCATAGTGAAAATGAAGAAAAAAGGCTTGTTTATCCTCTACAGTCTAATAATCTGGGGGCTTTACATTGCTGCCTTTTACACGGCTACCCTGGCACTGGAAGAAACCTCGGGCATTTCGGCTGGGATCGTGATAATCACTTTTGTAGTGGGAAGTTTCACATTTGCCTTTACTAATAGCGGTTTTGGCACCTACCCGGCAGCAATCATGGGTATTTTGCTCATCTTTGGCATAGCAAAATCTGTGGGGCTGGCCCTTGGGGTTATCGTATGGACATCGAATATAATTTCTATTTTGTTCTTCGGAGTATTGTCCTTTATACTGTTGCCACTATACAATCGAAACAAGATCTAAGAATTTGTTCGGCATTTTCAAAATTTACTATCTTTCAACTCCAAAAAGTCCTCTTATGAAACAGATACTTACGCTGGTTGTTACTGTCCTGATCGTTTTTACTTCCTTCGGACAATCTAAGATCATTTACGAAGAATTCAATTCGTATAAACTGGATGCTCCCCGCCGCCTGAAAATCCAATTGCCGCGCGACTACGAAACCAATACCGATAAGGTGTATCCCATCGTAGTTGTTCTGGATGCAAACTACTTGTTCGAACCGGTTGCCGGGAATGTAGATTATTTTGGATATTGGGAGGATATGCCCGAATCTATCGTTGTTGGGGTGATGCAGGGAGAAAGTCGTTATGACGATTGTAGCTATGACGATACTAACTTCATGCCTGCCGACCAGGGGGCAGATTTTTTCGAGTTTCTTGGCCTGGAACTCATCCCTTATATAGACGAAAATTACCGAACCGCTAAATTTGTGATAGCCGTTGGACATGATTTCACTGCAAACTTCATTAATTACTACCTTTTTAAGGACCCACCCCTGTTTAATGGCTACATTAACCTTAGTCCCGATCTCGCTCCCATGATGGACGAAAGATTACCACAAAGGATCCCCTCTGTGGAATCGAAGATCTTCTATTACCTGGCTACTGGTACAGATGATATCAAGGACCTGATGGAGATCTCTGAAAACCTCAATAAATCCTTGAAACCCCTCGAGTCTGACACCTTCAAGTATTATTATGATAATTTTGAGGGCGCAACCCATTATTCGCTGGTTGCAAGAGCCATACCTTCGGCAATGGAGAAAATATTCTCGGTGTACAGACCAATTAGTAAGCAAGAATTTACAGATGTAGTGATGAAACTGGAAACTCCGGTGCACACCTACCTCATGGACAAGTATAAGACTATCGAAGATCTTTTCGGACTCACAAATCCTATTCGAATTAACGACTTCATTGCTACTGCTACTGCCGCAGAAAAGAAAAAACAATGGGAATCTCTCAGGGAAATCGCCTCCCTAGCACAACGGCAATATCCGGATACCGTGCTGGGAGATTATTACATGGCAAGATTTTATGAAGAGACCGGAGAACCCAAAAAAGCCATGCGTACCTTCCAGGGAGCATTCGACAAGGAAGAAGTGGACTTCATTACGGTAGATCTTATGCTGGATAAGGCAGATAAGATCAAGGAGGATTTCGGATATTAAAAAACAAACCCCGGATCGCTTTACAGCAATACCGGGGATAAGCCTGGTTAGTTAATTAGGCCCGATTTACATTTGTTTAGTGGAATTCTGTTTTCTGAAATATAGAATGTAGGAAACAATTTCGCGTGTACTCTTCAAGTGACCTTCAAACAGATCCGGCCTGTATACATCAGGTCTCCCTTTTTCAATTTTAGTTATGGCAGGATCGAAAAATCCATAGGTGTAAAATGCTGCAGTCACCACTTTATCTGTTTCAAATACATTGTCGTAGGCGTAAATATATTTCAATACTTCCTCCTTATGAGACGGATAGAGATTGATCATTTGCCAGAAAGCTTTCTGAATCTCATTAGCCGTAAGGCTAAGCTGTACATCCCTGAAAGTATAGCCCGCTTCTGCGTAACAACTTGCACGGTAGGCCTCATCCTTTATTAGTTTCTGCGCTTCATTACTGAAGACCATGGTGGAGCCTTCAATACGTACTCCGGGGGTCTGTAATTCTTCAACCCAGGCGTTAATTTCCACCTCCTGCTTTTTCAGCATTGCCAGTTGAGCTTCGGTAAATGTATAGTCTCCCTCTGTTTCCTGAGAAATACCATTTCCGAAGAAAAAAAGAAGCGAAAACAGCCATAAATACGTTGTTCTAATCCTTACTTGCATAATCCTTATTGTTTTTTTCTGAAAGTTTTAAATTCGCGCTAATGCGTTCCAATCTGGATTCCAGGGTTTCGATCGCATTGTCCATTTGTTTTTGTTGCTTCTGAAATAGATTTACCCTATTACTGAAATCTCCGTTCTGAAGTCCCACCACTGTATTGACCATCTTTGGTCCCTGATGCAGATTTTCATCCCAGGATCGGCCAACGACCATCAGAAAATCTTCCGTGGTCATTTCAGATGGATGCACTGCGATCCCGTAGCCATCAAATTTACTCTTCGCCACTATATAGTCTCCTTTACTAACGGGTCCCATTACCTTTGCCGGAACCTGGCCAATAAAAGCCACCGTATTCCCCAAGTGTTCTTTTCCCTTTTCAGGGGTGTTCCCCAACACTATCGGGCGATGAGACACGATCATTAACTGCTCGTAATCCTTCAGATCTTTAGTGATCTTTCCTCCTTTTACCGCCACTATGTCTCCGGCATTTAAATATTCGTCTTTATTTATTCTCTCCAACCATTCTGAATAATCCCCGTTACCCGAAGCAAATTCCACCCCTAACTTGTTAAACTCGCTTATAAGTGAAACCATGGCCGAGGCTCCGCTGGAAATTCCGTCGGCAAGATCTATCCCAATAAAATTACTGGCAACATTGAACACATAAATATCATCCAACACTGTGTTATTGGCAAAATCTTCCAAAGATTGCGCTCTTACCGCACCGGTCTGAGTTCCGTTCACATCCTGGAAAGTGAAATAGTTATTTTCGGAACTAAGCGTGCTGCTAATATTCACCGTAGGAATATTAGGAATTTCTACCACAGGTATTGTTGGTTCGGGCAGGAAGGGTAGAGACGGCATAAAGTTAGGGATCGTTGGCTGTAATGTTAAGCCCGGGACCGTTAACTCCGGAATGATCAGCGGCGGGATGTCCGGCACACAAACATTTACCGGTGGGATACACACCGTTACACAGCCAGCCAGAGGAATACATACACTAAAACAAGACTGCCCGGAACAAATTCCATTTATACCAGGAAAGGCAACAAATGGCAATGGAATCTGTGGTGTACCTGGTGCCGGAAACTGATCCACCAGATAACTTGGTGAAGTAATTGAAGGTAAGGTCTTTGGCAGGTTGAACTGCGTATTGATCTCCTGTAATACCAGATTATTGATATTGGCTATAGAGTAATTTCTGAACGTAGGTAAAAAGGCAATAACATCATTCACAGTAAACTGAGGGACATTGTTCATGAACTTCTGTTTAATGGAATTAAAGGCAGCTACATAGGTTGGATCTGTAGCCGGAGGAGGATTTTGTGCCCCTGGATCGTTACTAATCAAGGTTTGATCGATCTTTATGAGATTTCCATTGAGAAAACGCCCGTGATTATTCCCAAGGGTAATTTTAATACCATCGCCATTGTCTATATCATTGGTGTTGCTAAAACTGGCAAGGAACCCTGTAGCATCTCCAGATATCGCGATAGATCCCGCTTGCAATGTATTAATATCGGAAAGTCCGGTTACGGTTAAATTATTCTGAATATTAGTAAATCCGGCTATGCCCACTATATTATTGAATGTGGCCGCTCCTGTTACATCCAGTATTCCCGATAGATCACTATCACTGCTGTTTTGAACATTTAAGGTGTTGTTCAGTTTTGTAACGCCATCAACATTTATCAATCCCGTAAGGTGAGTATCACTTGCATTAGTTACAAAAAGCATATTGTTTATATAGGCCTGCCCGTCTACATTCAAGGTTCCCGTAAATAGCGTGTTCGCCGAATTAGCAACGGTTGTATTGCCCATAAAGGTGGTTAAACCATCTACTCCCAAGGTGCCATTGAGGTTGGTTTCGCTCATGTTCAATACATCCAGGGAATTATTCAGGCTGGTGGCTCCATCAACTTCTAAGGTTCCACTAAGGAACATCGCCGATTGGTTTGCCACGGTCAAGTTATTATTAAAGACGGTGTTATCTGCCACTTCCATAGTGCCAAGAAGCTGAGTAGCCCCATCTACATTCAGGTTACCGGATAATGCGGTCATACTTGCATTATTTACAAAAAGATCGCCAAATAGATTGGTGATTCCGTTTACGGTTAATTCCTGTCCAAAATCTATTTCTCCATTCACATTCAGTGAGCCTGTAAGCAAGGTGGGATTCTCAAAATTTACGTTCAATGCATCGTTCAAATTTGTGGAAAGCCCTACGGTTAGTGTTCCCGATAGGTAAGTTGGGCTTGCGTTGTTTACATTGAGCAAATTATCCAAATTGGTCTCTCCGTTTACCAGGAGTATATCGTTTAACGTGGTTTGCCCACTTGTGTTAAGTGTTCCGCTTAAATTAACCGGACTGGTATTGTTTACCGAAAGCGAACTATTGAGGTTGGTGTCACCTTCAACTGTTAGATCATCATTAAAAAGTACTTCGCCGTCTACAGTAAGATCGCCCGAAAGATTTAGGGGATTTCCGTTGTTGATGTTAACCGCACTATTAAAATTACTTGTTCCATCTACTGTTAAAGTACCTGTGAACAGCGTAGGGTTCTGGCCGGTCACTTTGAGATCATTCAATACGGTGGCATCCACTACATCAAGCGTACTCTTAAGTTTTGAGTCCTCCCCAACTTCGAGAGTGGAATTTAACTGAGTTTCCTTATCAACTCTTAAGGTTCCACCCAAATTTGTCGCAGAAGTCTGGTTAACCAACAAGCTGTCCTGCAGGGTGGTTGCCAGACCTACTTCCATTGTTCCGCTAAGTGAAACCGGACTTCCGTTATGCACCCCCAGTTTACCATTTAAGTTTGTGGTCCCATCTACGGTTAGATCACTTTTAAATTTTACTTCATCATCGATCTGCATAGAACCTGTAGCGGTAATATTTCGATGATATGAGTATGGTATAAACAGTAGTTGTTGATTACTTAAAGCAGTGTAGCTCCCATCGAGATTAATATCTACCGAAAGGTTCTTTTCATTGCCATCCCAATCGATCTCGTTGAAATCGCCCATTACCGCCTCCCCTTGACCGATGATCACCTTTATCATACCGTATTTGTCTGTTCTCGCTTCCTGAATTTCCCGGTAATCTATATTACTTGTTTCACTGCTAATGGTGAATCGAATTAGCAAATCTGTATTGGGTAAAACGTTACCGGTGATATCTGCACCCGGGATCTGTTGTGCTTCAGGATCTAAAATAACCGCCTGGTAAACGAGCCCGTCTGTTTGAGACATAGCCGTAAATCCTGAGAAAATTAACATTAAGAATAGAATTCTTTTCATGGCTGTTATTTTACTTATTAGATTCTAATAGCAAAGCATCTGCTTTGTCTTCCAGCATATTTACCTGCGCTTCGATCGCCTTGAATTTTTGCTCGTAATTTCGCTGTTTGGCCTCCAGTTTTTTCATGATATTTGCCCAATCTCCATTGTGGACTCCTACCACGGTATTCACCATTTTAGGACCTTCTTTGAGATTTTCCTCCCACGAACGGCCTACGGCCTTCACAAAATCATCGGCTGTCATATCTTTTAGTGCGATAGCTACACCGTATCCCGAAAGTTCCGGGTGCGCAACTATAAAGTCTCCGGTATGAACAGGCCCCATCACTTTAACTGGCACCTGCCCCATAAAAGCCACGTTGTTTCCAAGGCCTTCTTTTCCTTCTTCCGGCACATTCCCAAGAATGATCGGCCGGTGCGATACCACCATAATCTGTTCAAGATCGGTGAGATCTTTGGTGATCTTTCCTCCCTTTACTGCCACTATATCTCCTGCGGTTAAATATTCGGCGGGATTAATTCTCTCGAGCCACTCGGCGTAATCGCCATTCCCAGAAGTGTACTCAACTCCTATCTTATTAAAAGCATCGATAAGATTTGTAATCTCAACCGCTCCGGCAGTAAGTCCGTCCAGCAGATCGACCCCAACAAATGAGGAAAGTACATTGATAAGGTAAACAGGGTCACAAATGGTAGAGGCGTAGAAATCGCTTATGGATTGCCCCCTTATTTCCCCGGTTATAAGATCGTTTTGATCCCTGAAAGAAACGTACACATTCTGCTTCGAAAGTGAAATTGGCACATCGGTTATCGGGATAAATGGGATTTCTACCGGCGGTAACCCACCATTATTATTCGAAATGGGCAGACCCGGAATAAAGTCCGGAATTGGAGGATTTAGTACCCCGGGAGGTAATCCGGCTTTTTGCGGCAATACGCTTATGCTGGGAAGATCTATTCTAGGAATAGTTATGTTCACAAAAGGTATGGTAACCCCTGCAAAGATATTTGCCCCTTGTAGTATGTTGGTGGAAGGGAAAGTAACAATGGGCAAAGTTTTCCCATTTCCCGCTCCTGGTGCGATCCCGTAGGTTGAGTTGATCTGGTTGAAAACGAAATCGTTTACTGCGATCACAGCACCAGACCTAAGATTGTTAACGTTACTACCAAAGCCACTAATGATCTCGGAAGGTGTGATGCTACCCGGATTAGATAACTGTGTCTTCATTAGAGCGATCGCCTGAGCGTATAATGGATTTCCTCCGTTTTCAACCAAAGGATTTGGCAGCGGTGCTATCCCATTTAAACCGTGGTTCCTTCCTAGTTTTATAAGTATCCCATCTCCCGTACCGGCGTTGGTATTGGTAAAGGTCGCCACATAATTGGGGTTATTACTTTCCACGGCGATCGTTTCGGTAGAAATACTTCCTAGCGAAGCCGTACCGGTAACTGTGAGGTTGTTATTGATTGTTGTTTCACCGGCAATTGTTACCATATCACTAAAGTTGGCCGCGCCTGTAACATTCAACGCTCCACTTAAATTAGTTTCGCTCTGGTTCAAAACTTTCAGTTCAGATTGTAGAGAAGTTACCCCATCAACCACCAACTCCCCTGTAAGCTCGGTCTTATTTCCGCCGGTTACTTCGAGTGAATTATTTAAAGTAGTTTCTCCATCCACCATCAACAAGCCTGTTAAGAGTGTTTCACTTTGATTAGCCACCTCAACATTATTCTTCAACGTTGTTTCTCCATCCACGTTCAGCACACCGGATAAATTGGTTGCACTTCCATTTGTTACGTCCAGGGTATTGTTCAAGGTAGTTGGCATATCTACTTCCAGCGTACCTGTAAGTAAGGTTGGAGATGCATTGGCAACCGTAGTATTCGAGTTAAGGGTGGACGCTCCTTCCACCAGTAAAGTGCCATCCAGCGAGGTTGCTTGCGTAACAGTAAGATCTCCCGATAAAAACGTGGAACTTCCGTTGTTTACAAATAACGCATCATTTAAATTGGTAACTCCGTTTACGGTTAAGTTGTTGTTGAGAGTTATAGCGCCTAATACTTCAAGCGTACCGGAAAGAAAAGTAGGCGCGCCGTTATTTACAGACAGACTGCTGTTTAAATTGGTTGGGAGATCTACCGTTAAACTTCCAGACAGATTTGTAGGACTTTGATTATTTACATTTAAAAGATCTTCCAAATTGGTTTGTCCGGATACCTGCAGACTACTTCCCAGAGTTGTCGCACCATCTACATTCAGGGTACCAGACAAGTCTGCGGGACTACTATTATTAACACTAAGTGAACTGTTTAAATTAGTATCCCCGTTTACCGTGAGATCATCATTGAGCGTAGTGGCACCGTCAACATTCAGGTTGCCGGTTACATTTAACGGGCTCCCATTGTTGATGTTTACAGCATTGTTAAAATCGGTAATTCCATTCACTATCAGAGTCCCGGTTAAGATGGTTGGGCTTTCATTGGTCACGGTAAGTGAATTGTTTAGTGTTGTTGCACCGTCCACATCCAAGGTACTGTTAAGCTGAGTAGCTTCTTCTACTGTTAAGGTATTGTTTAGTCGTGCGGCGCCGTCCACATCTAGGGTCCCGGTTAAAAAAGTAGGGCTCTCGTTGGTTACAGACAGTGAATTATTCAAAGTAGAAGTTCCTGCCACCACCAGGGTGCCGGAAAAAACAGACGGACTCTCATTATTTACAAATAAGGCGTCATTTAATCGGGTTTCGCCATCCACCACCAGGTTATTTCCAAACAAGACCTCCCCATCTACATTAAGCGTACCGGTAGCAGTAATATTTCGATGAAAAGCATAGGGAATGAAAGTAAGTGGCTCCTTATTTAGCATTTTAAAATTGCCATCCAGATTTAAATCCACCTGAAGGTTTTTTGGCACACCATCCCATTCTATTTCAGTAAACAGTCCATTGGAAGGCTGGCCTTGCCCAATAATGAGGTTGATCATCCCAAAGCCATCGGTTTGTGTTTCCTGAGTTTCCTTGTACAATATCGTTCCATCACGTTTTAGGATGGTGAATCTTACTGTGAGTGGTGCATTGATCAGGACATTGTTGGTAATATCCTGCCCCGGGATCTCTTGTGCTTCAGGATCTAAAATGACCGCCTGATAGCTTAATCCATCGGTTTGAGCCATCCCCGTTACAGAGAGGATCAATAAAACGAATAGTAGGTTTAATTTTTTCATAATATGCCTTTTATTCTTCAGATTCTTCGTTGTTATCTTCATCGGTGTCTTTGGATGGAATTGCAATTCGTATCCCTATTCCCACCATATGTGTGTTTATCTTTAATTCTTCCTGGCTCGTGCTGCCGTTGTTATCGTCGTTCATTCCAAGGCTTTGACCATACAAATACTGTAAGTAGATGCTGCTGGTCTCGGTAAGAGGGTAGCTTAAGCCCGCACCTCCACGAAAGAAAATAGCATTGTCGTCAAATTCTTCGGTATCGGTTAAATTGATCACCTGGTTGTTGATAGTTTGTGTTCCTTGCAACATAAACTCTAGCGAGGTGGTAGCTTTTAAATGAAATTCCAGCTTGTCTATGTCGAACAATGCATAATCGAACCCAAGGACGATCCCCAGGTAATCCGCATCCCATTCAAAGAAATTGTTCAGGGAATTGTCGCTACCCACAGATCCGTAGCTGTTATAATTGAGGCCCAAGGCCACATTAAATCCTTCGGTAAACACCTGCCGGCGATAACCTGCCTCCATATAATTTTGTGTAGTATGCTGCAGGTTGGCAAGTTCCTCTCCTTCTGAATTGGTGAATTTGAAATTCGAATCTACCTTCCCAACCTCAACGTAAAGGCCTTGAGAATGGGCAGTGAAACCTAAAAAGAGGACGAATATTAGTGCGATTTTTTTCATGGATTAATTTTTCAAGATGTTTGCCTTAAATTGTCTTTTTTCTGAAGTAAGAAGCAGCACGTACTGTGCGCTCGCTAAAAATGATAGATCTAGATTTATCTCCTTCCCGGCTCTGGTGTTCATGTTGTGTACAACCCTGCCGAGCATATCATAAATTATGATATCGATCCCACCTTCCAGAGTCTCATTGAAAACAATCCGAATATCGCTGGTAAAAGGGTTTGGATAGATTATCGCATCGATTAGATCATCGTTGTCACCTCCGGTGCTTAAAATCTTAATGGGAGGCTGAATAAATCCCTGTCGTATGGCCAGGCTGTTGGCAGTGTAGAGTCCAATAACACTCGACTGCCCAACACTTTGCTGAACAGTATAGGTTTTATCCCCGCTTTTAAGCTGCGAGGATGTACCCGATACGCCCACCGTTGATCGTACCAGTTCCTGAGCATTCAGGCCTGCTACTAGCAAGCAGAGCAATGTTATTAATACAGATCGTTTCATAATTTTTTCTGAATAATCATTCTTTTATAAATTGTTTTGTTACCAGTCCGAATTCCGTCTTTATAAGCAACAGATATACGTTGCTGGCTACTTCCGAAATATCCAGTTCCTGGCTATCTGCTCCCTGTAACACCGGAAACTCTTTTACAAGTCGGCCCGAGAGATCGTAAAGCGAAATACTATTAACACCTACCGCCCTTATTTTACTAAGCCTGATGCTGCTGGTGGCCGGATTGGGATATAACTTTATATTTTCTAATTCCTGGTCATGTAAACCCAAGTCGAACCCTACGGTTAGATCGAAATTGCAACTATCACTGTTTCCATTGTCGTCTTCTACTGTTACCGAGATCGTATAAGTTCCAGGATCCAGTAAAGTTCCTGGTGCGGGATTCTGACTCCATACCGAAATGGTTGAAGTACAATTATCACTAGCCGTAGCTAATCCGCCAGCGAAATAGTCTGGCAGGGTGTACGTGCTTCCATTGGGGATTGAAACCGATTGATCTGAAGGACAATTTATCAAGGGATCGACGGTATCTACCACCGTGACCACTGCAACACAACTGTTGGAATTTCCATTTACGTCGGTTACCGTTAAGGTAACGTTGTTCGTCCCAATATCGCTGCAATCGAACGAATTCACATCAATATTTATGGTAGCTATCCCGCAGGCATCAGAGCTACCACTATTCACATTAGCCGGATTAATGAATGCGGTTCCCGAAGCATCTAGTTGGACCGTTATATCCTGGCAGGAAACATTAGGAGCTATATTATCTTCTACGTTCACAATGGCATTACATGTACTGCTATTTCCACTGGTATCTGTAACGGTTAGGATAACACTGTTGGCGCCTATCGAATTACAGTTAAAGAAGTTATTACTTATAGAGTATGTGGCTATTCCACAAGCATCTGTACTGCCATCGTCCAGATCGGCCGGGTTTATAGTAACGGTTCCCGAAGCATCAAGCTGAACAGTGATATTCTGGCAGATCACGTTTGGTGGCGTTACGTCTTCCACGGTAACAACGGCTGTACAGCTGTCTGTATTTCCGCTGCCATCCATTACCGTTAGCACGACCGTATTAGCCCCCAGGTTACTACAATCGAAAGCAGAAACGTCTACAGAGCGTGAAACAATTCCGCAGAAATCACTACTACCACCATCAACCTGCATAGCCGTAATTGATGCCATCCCGGAAGCGTTCAAAGGTAGGGTGATGTTCTGGCAAACCGCTATAGGTGCTATCAGGTCTTGTACAGTAACTACGGCAGTACAACTCGCTGAGTTTCCATTGGAGTCTGTGACCGTAAGCGTTACGTTATTTGGCCCAATATTAGAGCAGTTGAACGTACTTACATCCAAAGATCTATTCGCGATCCCACATACGTCCGAACTTCCATTATCTATATCGTCTACAGTGATCGAGGCAGAGCCTGTGTTATCAAGCTGAATTGTAATATCGGTACAGACAACAGTTGGAGCGACCACATCGGTAACCGTAACTACGGCAGTACAATTGCTGGTTAAACCACTGGCATTGGTAACCGTAAGCACTACATTATTTGCACCAATATCTGCACAATTAAAGGTATTTCTATCGATGCTTAGGCTGGCGTTGCCACACGAAACCGTGCTTCCACCATCCACATCGGCAGGAGTGATACTTGCATTCCCACTGGCATCCAATTGTATGGTGATATCCTGGCAGTTGGCAACCGGGGCCTCAACATCTTCCACGGTAACCATTACTGTGTCCGATGACGAGTTACCGGAAGCATCTGTAACGGTGAATGTTACCGCAACCGGAGCACTAACATCTGTACAACTAAAGGTATCGGGATTGGCAGTATAGGTTAGTGAATTACAATTATCTGTGGAGCCATTGTCTAACATGCTTCCGGAGATAACTGCATTCCCACTATTGTCCAGTTGAACCGTAATATCCATTCCTATCGCCGTTGGGGCAACATTATCCTGGACGGTCACTATGGCCGTACACGTATTAGAATTTCCGTTATTATCGGTAACTGTAAGTACTACCGGATTATCGCCCAGGTTGCTGCAATCGAAATTGGTGATATCTGCAGTTAGGGAAGAAATTCCGCAGGCGGCATTACTTCCGCCGTCGATATCAGATGCTGCTATGGTAACCATTCCGGAAGCATCAAGTTGTACCGTAATGTTCTGGCATAAGGCATCTGGTGGGATCGTATCCTCTACGGTTACGGTGGCCGTGCATGTATTGGAATTTCCGTTATTATCGGTTACAGTAAGAGTAACAGTATTAGGACCAATGTCGGCACAGCTAAACGAACTAATGTCCAGGGATCGGCTGGCGATTCCGCAGGCATCCGAACTTCCGTTATCTATGTCGTCTACGCTGATGGTTGCATTTCCGTTTACATCCAGTTGTACAGTAATGTCCTGGCACATCATCTGCGGTGCAATGTTGTCTTCTACAGTAACCTGGGCAGATGAGCAAACGGCCTGATTTCCGAAGCTATCAGTAACGGTCACCACGATGTTATTCACGCCAATATCGGCACAAAAGAAAGCACTGGGTTCTGCTGTATAAGTGGCCACGCTACAATTATCGGATGAGGCGCCGGCTATGAGTTCGATGTATGTGGGTGAAGAAGGATTAGAAGGATCGGTGAGTTGATCCAGAAAGAATTCGCCCATACTGTTTAGCTGTACAGTGATGTTCTGGCAGATGGCAGTGGGTGCAATATTATCTTCAACGGTGACATTTGCTATGCAGGAATCGCTATCCCCATTCCCATCTGTAACAGTAAGTGTTACAGCGATAGGTGTCGCGGTCCCGGAGGGTGTATAAGAGTAATTTCCTATAGGCATAGGTATCAACGCGGTGGCATTTGAAGTTTCGCCATCCAGGATGTTTATCCCACTGAAAAACCAGTCGTTGACCTGAAAAGTAGAACCATTTGGTCCGGTATTATTCTTTCGGTACGCCCAACCATCCAAATACTCCCAGGCCGTAGCTGTTCCGCTGGCATTAATATCCCCGAATACGTCGATTACGCCTCCATTGAAAAATAATTCGACTGCGTCGTTTCCGTCTACATCGATCGCCACCGATGTCTCGTCTGGGAGAAACCCAAAAAAGTTATTGAAATTGGTACTTTCCGAAGCAATATAAATGAAACTCCCGGCGATAGCTGTACCTGCCGAAAACGAAAATTCCTGTCCGTTAGAACCCCCGCCATCATTCGCAACTCCCAGGCCAAATAAGCTGAGATCCGGAATATCTTCTGTGACATAAACTTCAATGGCTTTTGGAGTGCCCCCTGCTAAGGGGCCGTCTATTATTCCTGTAATGATCATGCTGGCCAGAGGTGGGTTATACACATCATTACAATTGAAGGTAGTTTGGGAAGCGGAGAAGGTCATATTCCCACAATTATCTGTGGAGCCACCATCCAGCATATCGGCTGTAATTGTTACCATTCCGGTGGCATCCAGTTGCACTGTGATATCCTGACAAACAGCTACGGGCGGATAGCTGTCTGTATCTTCAACGGTTACCGTCGCCACACAACTACTGCTATTCCCGCTGGAATCGGTTACTGTTAGGGTAACACTATTTGCTCCCAGGTTGCTGCAATTGAATGTATTGGGGCTCGCACTTAGCGAAGCGATCGTACAATTATCTGAAGAACCATTATCAATATCCAGCGCTGTGATGGAAGCATTTCCATTACCATCAAGCTGAATGGTTATATCTTGACACAGCACCATAGGTGCCGTAGTATCCACTACAGTAACTGTGGCTGTGCATGTATCTGTCTGCCCTATCGAATCTGTTACTGTAAGGGTAACGGTATTGGGTCCAATATCTGCACAACTAAAGGTATCTGGTGTCACCGAAAGGGTGATCGTTCCCATATCATCCGAGGATCCTCCGTCCACATCGCTTCCTACGATTGTCGCCATTCCGGAGCCATCTAAAACCAGGGAAGGGATATCCATGCATACCGCCACAGGTGGATCATCCTGACTGAACATGGTAAGCGAAATGAAGCAGAATAGTAGAAATAAGCTGGCCCTCATATTGCGTTTAGATTGGTTATGGTAAATATATAGGCGCAGCAAATACCAGAAAATACGTACGTAATGTCTAAAACTAAGTAGGGGTACTTATGTACTTTTCTTACAGGGAAAGAATAAGTTCCTTATTCTCTTCGGTCCATTGGGAGAGAGCGTCCATTCCGGAAGGCAAATCGAGTTTCTGGATGATATTGGCCCTATGTTTCTGAACCGTTCGATAGGAAATACTAAGTAACTCTCCAATCTCTTTCGAGGTCTTTTCCTGGGCGATGAGTCTAACGATAGTTCGTTCGGAGGGAGATAAGAATTTTATTTTCGCGAGCTCTGGCGAAACCTGGGTATTGAATATTTCATCAAATTCCTTACTAAAATAATTTTCGCCTTTAGCTACAGCCTGGATACAGGCATCTATTTCTTTAAATGGTTCGTCTTTTAGCAGATAACCGGATATATTAAGCTTCTTTGCCTTGTGTACAAAGGCCTTTTCCTTGTGGGAGGTTAAAATGATGAATCGGGTTTTTAGATCTTCTTCACGACATTTTTTTATCACTTCGAAGCCTGAAAGAATAGGCATCTCTATATCCAGGATAGCGATTTGAGGTGCTTTATCAAGGATGATCTCTAAGGCCTGTGCTCCATTTTCAGCACCTTCCAGCACATGGTAACCGTTATTGGACAATTCATCGGTTAGTCCTTTCAACAACATAGGATGATCATCGGCGACAAGAATTTTTAGATTACTCATGGTCTATTTTATATCGGCTATGATTCGTGTACCTCCATTGGGCGTACTCTCCAATGTTAAAGTCCCTCCCAAGATACGAATGCGTTCGGACAAAGTCTTAAGGCCAAGGCTATTTTGTTTCTCTTTTTCTGAAACCGAAAACCCTATCCCATTATCCTCTATTTTGGCCGTAAAACCTCTTGATCTTCGTTTTATAGTTACGTCCACCGACGTTGCCTGCGAATGTTTTACG
This sequence comes from Pukyongia salina, assembly GCF_002966125.1. GTDB lineage: Bacteria > Bacteroidota > Bacteroidia > Flavobacteriales > Flavobacteriaceae > Pukyongia > Pukyongia salina. Next base: position 1,431,694 of record NZ_CP027062.1, on the reverse strand, counting down.
ATATTATTAAAACTTTCCTGTATGAACCTGTAGAAATTCAACGATTCCTTTTCATTTAATAGATCGTCTATATTATCGATATCGGCAGAAAAGAACATACTGGTTTCCTCATCAAGATCGTATATCAATTGCTCAATGCTTTCTGTGAGCCCCAGTTGTTTTAACACAGCCGGGTATAGTCCTCTGGAAATTCCTCTTACTTCTTCCAGCGCTTTATGGGTAAGGGCTGAAATCTCATCATGATCGGCATTTTGTGCCTTTTTCTTGATAAGGGTTAATTGCTGTCCAACACTATCGTGTAATTCACCGGCTATGCGGGTGCGCTCCCGCTCTTGCGAAAACATAAGTGCTTCAGAGAATCTTTGCTGAAGACGACTCTTTAAGCTCGCCTGCTTCAGAAGATAAAAGAACAAAATTGAAGCAAGAAAGAGTACTAGCAAATAGAACCACCAGGTCTTATAGAAAAAATCCTTCGAAATTATAGGTATTTCCAGCGACTCCCCGATCTTATTACCCGAAAAATCCAATGCTTCGATCTCCAGGTTGAACCTTCCTGTTGCAAAATTTGAAAAGCGCAGGGAAGATTGTGTTCCAAGATCCGTCCAGGGATCACCGTCCAGTCTGTAGCGATAACTAATAGGCATAGCGTCGATATTATGGGTAAGTGAATAGTCGATCTCAAAAGATTTATTTTCAGCCGTTAGCACGATCCTCTTTTCCTGATCTAATTTAACGCGGTTAAAATTATCCACCATCTCCCCTAGATCACCATCGTAATTCTTCACTTTCAGTAATACCAAACTGGCCTCTATCTTCCTGGGGTTTAATTGGGAAGGACGAAAATAATTAAGTCCGTTGATCGTACCCACCAGCATCTCATCACCCCGCTTTAAAGCACTATATCTGTTTGCCTCATTGTCACTTAATCCATCTTTTTTAGAGTATCTAACACTGCTGTTGTTTTTAGAATCATAAACCACGAGTCCATTGAAAGTGTTGATCCAGTAACTATCACCGTCTTGTAAAACAGTTGCTATACCGGCTTTCAGGGGGTCTTCATACAGTGTTTCAAAAGTTTCTGAAGCCGCATCAAAGCGAATAAGTTTGCCGGAACGAGTACCTAATAAAAATTGAGAATCTACTAGCCGGTCCACCATCAGGATAAATTCGTCTTCAAGCCCGGAAGAAGTCTCAAGTAATCTGGCTTCCGAAGTTTTAGTATTAAATACCAAAAGACCTAAATCTGTCCCGCCAAGAATAAACTCCTTGTTGCGGGATATAGAAACATCGTAGACCTCCAGTGAATCTGTGGTAGCCAATTCGCGGTGGGCCCTGGTATGAGTATTAAAACCCATTAATTTATATCCTTTCGTACCATAGACCAGCAACGAATCATTTAATCTTTCTAAACACAGGATGGGAAAATGCTTATAACTCCTCGCTACTCCAGTAGCGACATTTACTCTTATTACACTACCCCCATGATTACTCCACAAACTGTCCCCTTCCAGTATCATATTACGAGAAGAATTGGGTATAAATAGCTTATTCGCCTCTTTCAGTGGAAATGGTTTCTGCTCTTGGGTTTCGGTATTGATATTATACCAGCCATCAGCTTCGGTTGCAACCAAATAATTAGGGCCGTCCAGATGATGTATCGCTCTTATGGAAGAACCCATAAGAAAGTTCCTGATCTTTTCGGAAGGAAATTTAAAATGATGTAATTGGTTGCTCGAGGTCCCAATCCAAAGGTCTTTTGTTAGGTCTTGTGATATGAGTTTTACAGCGGGGTTTTCATCAAAGGCGGCGAACCGATACTTTAATTCTATTCTTTCTTCCGAAGTCTCAAAAAAACTAATAACACCATCATCACTTACTGAAACGATCAGGTGATTTCCATGTGCATCTTGTACGGTATTAATATTTTCATCTTCCGGCACGAACTCATTTTCCGGCTGGATGGTTTGTGAATCAACATTGATACTATGAAGTTGCTGGCTCTTATAGGGAAAGGTAAATTGTTTATTTCCTACAGTAAATATTTCCTTTAACCAAAATTTTGATACGTTCGAACCTCGATCCGCTCTGAAAGTCTCGGGTTGAAATTCTTTGAGCACATTGCCTTCCCAATCCAATAATGTGAGCGGAAAATTATCATCGCCAATTAGGCAGAAATCATCAAACGGTAGAAATTTGGTTGAAGACTCTAACAGGAATCTGTGATCTTTATTCTGAAAGCTAAATTGTGGTACTAATACGGCATCTTTGGTGAGAACATTGAGGGTTATGGTAGAGGCCTCCTGAGTAAGAAGGTAATCTTTATCTTTATACCTGAATACGTTCGAACAGCTCACCAGCCCTTTATCAGTATCACCCATTTCAATTTCAGAAAATTCGAGACTTAACGGATCGAATAGGTACAGATGCTCTTCTTCAGACTGTGCTACCACATAGAACAAACCGTCCTCTCTTTTGTAAATATGACTCACCAATGTTAAAGGCGGCTGTACCACGGGCAACGGAATTGTGTGAAAGATGCTTCCATTGAAGCGTTGAAGCGCAAGTTCCGTGTCATTAAGTATTATCTTTCGCACATCCTGATTTGTTCCTCCCAGCCAAAGGAAGCCTTCATCATCAAATTCCATCGCCAATATTCGGTCTAGTTCGAGGCCATCGTTTTGGTCGAATATGCTATGGTCTAATTTTGAAGATTGCGATAAGGCGGGAACGGTGATTAGTAGCAGGAATAAAGAGAGGAATTTCATTCGGGGTAAATGGAAAAATAATTTTTGCTTCTGAAAGATAGGGATTTTTATCGCTATTTTTGCTGAAGGTACTATGGCTAAAACAAAAACAACTTTTTTCTGTCAGAATTGCGGATCTCAATACGCCAAATGGCAGGGGCAATGCACTTCCTGTAAAGAGTGGAATACCATAGCCGAAGAGGTGATCCAAAAAGCCGAAAAAAGCAGTTGGAAACCAGAAGAAACCACGGGCGTAAAACGCGTTGCCAAACCCCAGAAAATAGCCGATATTTCAGCGAATGCGGAAATGCGCATGCACACGGCAAACAACGAACTTGATCGTGTGCTAGGAGGTGGTCTTGTCCCCGGATCTTTAACACTGCTGGGTGGTGAACCCGGCATTGGTAAAAGCACACTTATGTTACAGGTGGCTTTGGCGTTGCCTTATAAAACGCTATATGTTTCGGGAGAAGAAAGTGCCCAGCAGATTAAAATGCGGGCCGAACGTATCAATCCGGGCTCTGAAAGCTGCTTTATTCTTACCGAAACCAAAACTCAAAATATCTTCAGGCAAATAGCCGAGATCGAGCCGGATATTGTCGTGGTAGATTCTATCCAAACCCTGCATACAGATTATATAGAAAGTAGTGCCGGAAGTATTTCACAGATCCGTGAATGTACCGCCGAACTTATAAAATTTGCGAAAGAAACTGCTACCCCTGTGATCCTTATCGGCCATATTACCAAAGACGGTAATATTGCCGGACCCAAGATCTTAGAGCATATGGTAGATACTGTGCTTCAGTTTGAAGGGGATAGAAATCACGTTTATCGAATTTTACGCGCCAACAAAAATCGCTTCGGCAGTACCAACGAACTAGGTATTTACGAAATGCAGGGAAGTGGCTTAAGGGAGGTAGATAACCCCTCGGAGATCCTTATCTCCAGGAATGAGGAGAATCTAAGCGGGACTGCAATTTCGGCCACTCTTGAGGGGATGAGGCCGCTCATGATAGAAATTCAGGCTCTTGTAAGTTCGGCAGTATATGGTACCCCACAGCGATCTGCCACAGGATTCAATGTGAAACGACTTAATATGCTGCTGGCAGTCCTTGAGAAAAGAGCTGGTTTTAAATTAGGTGCCAAAGATGTCTTTTTAAATATTACAGGAGGGATCTCGGTGGATGACCCTGCGATCGACCTGGCGGTAATTGCGGCTGTACTTTCCTCTAACGTGGACATTGCAATTGATAAAACAGTCTGCTTCGCAGCCGAAGTTGGACTTGCAGGAGAAGTAAGGCCTGTTACCCGTGTGGAACAGCGAATTCATGAAGCTGAAAAGTTAGGCTTCGGAAGCATAGTAATATCAAAATACTGTAAACTTCCGAAGGATAACTATACTATCAATATCATTAGGGTTTCCAAAGTGAATGATGTGGTTCATCATCTTTTTGGGTAACCTATTCTTTCACGATCTGTTTTACAATTCGCTCCGATCCGGCATAAATTACAAACAGGTAGTTTCCGCTGGATAGTTCAGAAACATCAATAGTCTTTTCAATTCCGGATTGCGACAAACCGATCGTTTTAATCAATTGTCCCTGTACATTAAATATCTCGAGTTTTTCAAGTGCTATCTGTTCAGGGTTACTTAAGATCACGAAATCTTTCGCAGGATTGAGGTATAGCACAATAGAACCCGGATTTATTTGTCCTTCAATTCCCAAGGTTGGATCGACCGTTAACTGGAAACTACAAGCTCCTGTGTTTCCGGCCGCATCTGTAGCCATAACAGTTACCGTATATACACCCGGACTTACCATTGTACCGGCAGCAGGGTTTTGAGAGGTATTTGTTAACGGACTCGTGCAATTATCGTTGGCAGTGGCCTGGGCCGTGGCGAGATAATCGGGCACTAAATAAGTGTTTCCGGCACCGGCAGTTACCGTTTGATCCGGAGGACAAACTACAACAGGGTTTTCATTATCGTTCACAATTACATCGAACGAGCAGGAAGAAACATTCCCGCAATCATCGGTAACTATAAAGGCATTGGTTGTTGTTCCAACCGGGAATAAACTACCGGATGAGAAACCTGCGGTCTGGGTAACAGTTACCCCTCCACAGCCATCGGTACCCGTAGGTGTGGTATAATTCACTATCGCTTCACATACTCCAGGGTCATTATTTACAATAACATCCGGTGGGCAGCTAATGGTAGGATTTGTAGTGTCTACTACGGTGATCACCTGTGTACAAACGGCGGCATTACCAGAGGCATCGGTAGCCGTCCATGTACGTGTAATAACTTCTGTTAAACCACATCCCGGCGCAGAACTGTCGCTAAAGGTAACCGACGGACTAGGATCACAATTATCTGCCGCGGTAGCCGTACCGGTACTTGCAGGAGAAGTATCGTTGCCACATTCCACATTTACATCTGCCGGACAACCAATTGCAGGTGCAATTCCATCGGTTCCCGCCGGTACTACTACCGGATTGTTCACGTAGGTGTCATTACATGTAGAATCTAAGGTATCCTCTACTGTTACATTGTAGGAGTTGGCCGGTAAATTTGTAAATACTCCGTTTCCAACCTGCACGATCGGTGGGCCGGGTGGAGAAGTAGGAGTTATGGTGTACTGAATACTACCGCAGGTTGTACATGAGGCAGTAACCGTTAACGTACCGTCATTTCCTCCGGGACAGGAAGGTGGTGTGGTGGTCGCATTAGCCGCAGCTATATCACATACAGGAGCGCTGAAAAGAGGTGACTCCCATAGTCCTCTACCATATGTTCCAGCTCTTATTTTCGAATTTGTATGATTTATTTCAAGGTCGTATACCGGAACATTGGGTAAGCCTGTATTATAGGCCGTCCATGCGGTCGAATCGGATCGATAATACACGCCCACAGACATTCCCACATAAATTGCATCCATAGGTGAACCCCCGGTATTTTCGTAAGCGATACTTAGAGCAGGTGCATTAGGAAGTCCAGCCGATATATTGGTCCAGTTGCTTCCGGCATCGGTAGATTCGTATACTTTTTGCCCGGCAGTGAACCCTCCGAAGGTAACCCATACCCTGGAGGCATTTGCCGGATCGACCGTTATGGAAGTAATAGTTAATGCAGGAAGAGCTCCAGATATAGTGGTCCAGGATCCTCCTGTATTGGCAGATGTTTGTAAGGTACTACCGTTAGCCGCATATAATCTGGAAGGATCGTTAATCCCAACTGCTATCGCACCACGGCCGTCCGATCCTAAGTTTGTCCAGGAAGTACCCATATTGGTACTTCTGTATACATCGCTATAACCACCATAGATAATACTAGGATTAGTAGCATCCATGGCATAAGGAGTTACCCAGGCTCCGGTAGATCCTCCGGGTTGTATGCCTACCGAAGTCGTACCACCATTGGTCGATCTTTGAAGACCCCCATTTTGAAAGCTGTAATAAAGATTGTTATTGTTGTTATAATCGATCATATTATCCATCCCATCTCCCCCAAGTATATGCTCAATTGTAGTGGAGCCGGTATATTTATTCGAACCATTGTCCTGGGCTCCACCAAGAAGCAGGTTTTGGTTTGCTTCCACTCCGGAGATCTTATAGAATTGCATGATCTGCAAACCGTTCCAGATGTTGGTCCAGGTAACTCCATGATCTGAACTTACCGAAATACCACCGTCACTTCCACAATACAATTTATTGTCAACAGGGTTATAAGCAAGATCGTGTATATCTGCATGTACATATTGACTAGCACCCGGGGAGTACCAATATGCTATCAAAGAATTGGAAGCACCACCATCGGTAGACCGCCAGACGTTCACACCACCTGTAATGGTATTATTAGCATTGGTAGGGTTAACAGCTATAGCCAAGTCATACCACGACTGATCTGAGGTTCCCGCCCCATTTACGTCGTGACCAAGAATATTAGGCGTAGTAGACATGGTAGAAAAAGTAGCTCCCGAGTCTGTCGAGCGATACATCCCGTTATAGGTTCCCCCTCCTCCGGCTCCACCCGGACCGGCCAGGTAATACACGTAATTACTATTAGCCGGCGTCACAGCCAGAGCAACCCTGTTTTCACCAGTTGGCAGTCCTGTTCCGGTAACAGCCCAGCTGGCTCCGGTATCTGTAGATTTATAAAAGGTATTGGTTGTAACGGCATATACTGTTGCCGGACTTCCGGGTTTAAATTCAATATCCCTGAAATTTCCTGCCTGTACATTACTGGAAGTAGCCCAACCATCGGTGGTTCTGTATATTCCGGCATTGGTAACAGCCATCATGATATTGCTGTTGGAAGGATGCATTATTAGTTTATAACCTCTAACAAAATTTGTCACTCCCCAGGTGAGTCCTGTAGTATTCCAGGTTGCACCTCCATCTGTCGATTTCATAACACCAATGGAATAGGTGTCGGCTCCATCTCCATCACCAGTTAGTATGTAAACCGTATTCGGATTGGTGTGATCTACCGCAATACCGGAAACTCCAATACTTGCGAGGGTATCCGACATTGGGGTCCATGTGGATCCTCCATCTGTGGTTTTCCATACTCCTCCGGCCGGAACTCCTATGTAGATGATATTAGCGTTGGTTGGATGAAATGCAACCACATTTACGCGCCCCAAACCTCCATTATAGCCACTGTTTCCATTAGAATAACTTACCGGCCCCATCGGGGTCCAGTTTGCAGGCATCATATTTTCGGGAATAGCCATCGATTCCAATTGCTGGATCGCATCATAGGTAAGCTTGCTAAAATTTTTCAACCTGCCGTCCGAATTGACCATGCGTTGGGTGTGATATTCCCATCGTTTGTACTGTTTATATCCACTTCCGCGGCCTCTATCCCTGTTCTCAAAGTAGGCGTTGGCCAACTGCTGAACTTCTTCTAAAGTGGTGGTTTCGGTTGGATTATGAATAAGATCTAAATACTCCTGAGCATGAAGTTGAGTTAGACTGCATCCAATAAATATGAATATAATTAGGTAAAGATTTTTCATAACTATCTGATTTGGTGGCTACTAAGGCTAAAGGTAAGTGAAAATTCTGAATTCTATCTGAATCTCTCTCAATTTTTTAAAGCTAAATTATCTTTGGTTTCTGAATATTCCTGCAAAACCGAACATTAGGGTGCAGGATTTGGCATTTCATTATGTACTTTGTCTATTTCCTTCAGAATTTCTTCCGAAAGTGATACCTCTATGCTTGCTATGTTCTCCTTTAGCTGACCGAGACTTGTAGCACCAATTATATTGGATGTCACAAAGGGTCTATCCGTAACAAAAGCGAGCGCCATTTGAACCAGACTCAACCCATACTTTTGGGCAATAGCCTGATATTTTTCGGTGGCTCTTAAGGAGCTGGCACCGCTGTATCGATTGTAGTTAGGGAAAAGGGTTACTCGTGCATTCTCAGGTTTTGCCATATTGAGATATTTTCCACTAAGCACTCCAAAGGCTAATGGAGAGTACGCCAAATAGCCTATATTCTCCATTTGAACCACCTCTGAAAGCCCAATTTCATCTCGCCTCTGCAACAAATTATATGAATTTTGTGTAGACACCATTTTAAGCTTCCCTTTTCTGTGCTCTTCCATATATCGCATTAATCCGAAGGGAGTTTCGTTAGAAACTCCCACATATCTTATCTTACCCTCTTTTACATAGGTTTCCAGGCTCTCAAGGATAGTACCAATGTTATCTTCCCACTCTGCATTACCCCTATGATCATATTCGCGTTTGCCAAATACGTTTACATTGCGTTCCGGCCAATGAAGCTGATACAGGTCTAAATAATCTGTCTGCAGGCGTTGTAAACTTTTATGCAGTGCATCATCTATTGCCTGTTTACTGAAATTTAGTGGGTTCCGTATAAATTTAAAACCGCGTGAAGGCCCGGCAATTTTAGAAGCAAGTATGATCTTATCACGTTTTCCGGACCTGGACAACCAGCTTCCAATTATCCTTTCGGTACTTCCCTGGGTCTTATCAGAATAAGGTACCGCATACATTTCGGCGGTATCGATAAAATTTATTCCTTTTTCCAGCGCATAATCCAGTTGAATGTGGCCTTCGGCTTCGGTATTTTGACGACCCCAGGTCATGCTTCCTAAACATAGTTTGCTAACCTGAAGGTCTGTATTGGGTAGGTTGGTATATTTCATAAATAGGGTTTCCTAAACTATGTTCAGAGATAAGGCCTGTTAAATATCGTTTAGCAATTTTGCGATCTCATCCAACTTAGGGGTAAGGATAACCTCAATGCGTCGGTTTTTCGACCTGCCTTCCGAAGTAGTATTTGGAGCCACAGGCGCGTATTCTCCTCTCCCGGCTGCCGTTAGATTATCTTTAGGAATACCCGAATTCTGGGTAAGAATAGAGACAATGGCGGTTGCACGTTTGGTAGACAGATCCCAATTATCCGTAATGTTCCCACTTCCGCCATAAGGTACATTATCGGTATGGCCTTCAATTAAAACTGCTATTTCTTTATTCTGAGCCAACACCTTTCCTAGCTGGACAACAGCTTCACGGCCTCTACTATTAACTGCCCAACTTCCGCTATCGAACAATAGTTTGTTCTCCATAGATACGTAAACCTTTCCGTCGCGTTGTTCTACAGTGAGGCCATTACCTTCAAAATTTACCAGGGCAGCAGAAATTGCTTCCTTCAGGGCGCGCATCTTTGCATCCTTTGCTGCAATGATCCCTTCCAGTTCGTCTACTCTCGCCGATCTGTCTGACAATTGTTTCTGAAGTTGTTTTAATCGTGCCTCTTCTTCCGAAAGTCGCTTTTCCTTCACTTCCAGTTCTTCCAGCAATTTGCGATTGCGTTCCAGGTTCTCTGTTAGAGCCGAAGAACTATTTGCCTCGAGGGCATCATAAGAAGACTGAAGGCGTTCCAGGCTATTTTCCACGGCGGCCAGGTCCATTTTAAGCCTGCTGTTCTCGGCATTTAACCGGTCGATCTCCATCCTAAGCTTTTGTACCGAATATTCCTCTCCTTTTCCATTCTGCGCATCCAATCGCGACATCAGGGATTCGTTTTCAGCTTTTAGCGCGTCGTATCGCGCCTGAAGGTCTTCGTATATCTTCGATGAGACACAAGAGGCAGTTAGCGAGAATAGAATAATTCCGAAGAAAATCTTTTTAATCATAGCGAATAAAATTTAGGACATTTAAAGTGATAACTCCAGCAAATGCGGACAATGATCACTGTGGTATGCGTCTGCTAATATAACGGCACGTTTCATTTTTTCTTGTAGGGGCTGGGCCACCATGTTGTAGTCGATACGCCAGCCTTTGTTATTGGCCCTGGAATTGGCCCGGTAACTCCACCAAGTGTAGTTATGGGGCTCTTTATTAAAGAAACGGAAGGAATCTATAAATCCACTATCGATAAAATTGCCTATCCATTCGCGCTCCACCGGCAGGAAACCCGATACATTCTTATTTCTAACCGGGTCATGTATATCGATGGCCTCATGACAAATATTGTAATCGCCGCAAATAACCAGATTGGGTACTTCTTTTCGCAATTCATCCACATACGTCTGAAAATCGGCCATATAGGTTAGCTTATGGTCCAGTCTCGCCAGATTAGTCCCGCTGGGTAAATACAAACTCATAATGGAAACTCCGTCATAGTCCACTCTCAGGTTCCTACCTTCAAAATCCATATAGTCTATCCCGGTTCCGTATACTACCTGCTCGGGTTGCTTTTTACAAAAAATAGCCACCCCGCTATAACCTTTTTTCTGAGCACTGTACCAATAATGATACGGATATCCGGCTGCTTCGATCTCGGCTATTTCTACCTGGTCTTCCATCGCCTTGGTTTCCTGGATACAGAACACATCCGGGCTTGCTGCTTTCAACCAGTCCATTAGCCCCTTTCGCATTGCGGCACGGATTCCATTCACATTATAGGATATAATTTTCATAAGGATTGTTTTGATCTCGTTACGGAAGCACTAAAGTAAATAACATCGTATTTTTACCATAACAACTGCACGAAAGGTTTTCAAAAAAGAATCAACAAAATAAATAGCCTTCGCCAAAGTTGTATACATGATGAAGTATATCCCGTTCATTTTAATGCTATTCGCAACTTTCTTCGGAAATGCACAGGACATTTCATCTAACTATAAATCGAAACGCGTAGCTGTTAACGATACCATCCGCATAGATACGGTTGCCCTTAATCCGTCAAGATTTGAAGTTTTAGGAAGAGACGGCCAAAAACTTGATTCCCTGAAATATCGAATGGAGTTTAATTTGGGGCTACTAATACTATCGGACCCGATCCTCATAGAGAGTGATAGTATTACGGTAAACTATCTTCGCTATCCGGACTATCTCACCCGCGATTACTATGTTTTCGACCCCAAGAGCATTATAGAAAGTACGGGCTCTATAGAGAAATTGTATTCTTTACAACAGGGAAACACGGGTAATAAATTTACCCCTTTCGAAGGTTTAAATACAACCGGGAGCATCTCCAGAGGGGTAACGGTAGGCAATAATCAAAACGCGGTGGTGAATAGTGAGCTGGACCTGCAGATCACGGGAAGGCTTAGCGATAAAGTTTCCATTAGGGCTTCTATTCAGGATGCGAACATTCCCACCCAGGAAGGAGGATATTCGCAGAGCCTGGATGAATTCGACCAGATCTTTATCGAACTTTTTAGCGACAATTGGAATATTAGGGCCGGGGATGTGGATCTGCAAAATAACAATAGCTATTTTGGCAGGTTTTCGAAAAAAGTACAGGGCATCTCCCTCGCCGGTAAATTGGATCACGAGAGTGGTGCAAGCACGAGTGCATATGCTTCAGGAGCACTGGTAAGAGGTGTGTTTCAACGCAGTACATTCACCGGGCAGGAAGGCAACCAGGGTCCATATAAATTGGTTGGACCTAATGGAGAATTATTTATCCTTATAGTATCCGGCAGCGAACGTGTATATGTAAATGGTCTAATCTTAAAGCGTGGTGAAAATGCGGATTATGTGATCGATTATAATGCGGGAGAGATCAAATTCAATCCTACATATCCCATCACGGCCAATATGCGAATTGTAGTGGAATACCAGTTCACAGACCGAAACTACTCACGGTTTATCGGTTATGGAGGGGGCAATTTTAATAGCGAAACTCTCGATCTGGGAGTTTATGTCTATTCGGAAAATGATGCCAAGAACCAGCCCTTACAACAAAATCTTTCAGAAGAACAGGTTGCCATTTTGCAAGCTGCCGGAGATAATATGGAGGCGATGAATGCTCCGTCGGCCGTACCCGATACATTTTCAGAAAATAAGATCCTGTACAAAAAAGAGATGATGGACGGGATAGAGATCTTCGTATTTTCTACGAATCCGGAAGATGAGTTGTTCAGTGTTCGTTTTAGCCTGGTGGGGCCAAACCAGGGAAATTACGTATTGAGCGATCAAAGCGCAATAAACCGCATCTTCGAATATGTCTCCCCCATCAATGGTGTCCCTCAGGGTAATTATGAACCGGTAATTAGATTAAATGCCCCTGTGAAATTACAAATAGCAGGGGTTACAGGTAGTTATCGACCTTCTGAGAAGACCAGAGCCGATTTCGAAATTTCCGGTAGCCAAAATGACCTCAACCTATTCTCTAATCTCGACGATGAAGACAACGACGGATTTGCCGGAAGGCTGGCAGTAAAGCAAAACCTGTACACCACTTCAGACTCACTGGCTATAAATACCTATGGTTCTCTTGATTTTATAAATAAAGATTTCAGAACCATTGAAAGATTGTACAATATCGAGTTTGCCAGAGACTGGAATCTTATAGATCCTATGGGTGATCAACGCTTCGTAATAGGAGGTCTTGAATTATCTAAACCCGGCCTTGGAGGGGGTAGCTATGAATATCAGAATCTGGATTTTTCTGAAAATTTCAATGGAAACCGCCATGTCCTCAATGCTGCGGTTAGTTCGGGTAGATTACGCCTGAACGGATCGGGCAGTTATTTAAAAAGTAAAAGTGATTCACTCGACTCAAGATTTGTACGTTCATTCACACATGCCATTTACGACATGAACAAGTCCTGGGTTGGGGGCAAGTTTAATATGGAAGACAATCAAGTTTCCACTGTGGTGAATGATAGCCTAACAGGGGTGAGTCAGCGTTTCAGTTCGTACGAGGCCTATGTGGGCATAGGAGACAGTACCCAGGTATTTGCCGAGGTTGGCTACCAATTCCGGGTAAACGATAGTGTGCGTAATACGGTGCTTAGCAGGGTAAACTCTTCCAACACCTATTATTTAAAATCCAGGGTTATTAATAATGCTCAATCTCAATTATCAATATATGCTAATTACCGCGACTTGAAAGATGAGGAGGGAGGAGATGACGACGAACGTTCTCTCACTTCCCGAATTCAGTATAATCAGCGAATTTTAAAAGGCGGAATTCGTTGGAACACGGTCCTGGAGTCCAATAGTGGAGTGATCGCACAACAGGAGTTCACCTATCTTAAGGTAGAACCCGGACAGGGGGTCTATACCTGGAAAGACTATAATAATAACGGGGTTCAGGAGTTGGATGAATTTGAGATCGCTCAATTTCAGGATGAAGCCGAGTATATAAGAGTGTTATTGCCTAACCAGGTTTTTGTAAAGATCAGGGAGAATAAATTTAGCCAGTTGCTAACATTAAATCCTCAGGCATGGACTTCGGAGGAAGGCTTTAAAAAATTTCTTTCCCAATTTCATAATCAGACCTCATATCTCATTAGTAGAAAGACCCGCCGCACTAACGACGATTTTGAGATCAATCCCTTCAAAGATGGTGGCGATGACGAACTTGGGCTTACTCTTAATTTCAGAAATGTGCTATTTTTCAATCGAGGGAAACAGCATTATACCACGAGCTATACCTACATCGCCAGTAGTGCAAATAACCTGCTCTCTGTGGGCCTTCAGCAGAATGATCTGGAGAGCCATCAATTTAATTTCAATCACAAAGTCTGGACCGATTGGCTAATTACTTTAAAGGGTTCCTTCGGAAGTAATAGCAGTACTTCTGAAAATTTCCCTTCCAGAAATTTCGAACTGGATAACTACACCTTAAATCCGAAATTATCCTACCTGCTGAACAAGCAAACTCGTTTTGATGTATTTTACGAGTATGGGAACGAAGAGAACCTCCTGGGAGATATGGAACAGCTCAACAGGCAGAAAACCGGAGTGGCGTTTGCTTACACCAACGCGCAGAAGATCTCTATTACCGGTGAATTTAACTATATAAATAATGATTTTCAGGGGAGTGCATTTTCGCCTGTGGCCTACCAAATGCTGGAAGGCTTGCAACCGGGCACCAACTTTACCTGGAATTTGTTATTTCAGAAAAAGATCACAAAATACCTGGATGCTAATCTATCTTATTTCGGAAGGAAAAGTGAAAACACCAGTACCATCCATACGGGAAGTATACAATTACGGGCGTATTTCTAATAAAAAAGAGCCCTCGGATGAGAGCTCTTTTTTCAATTTATATTTATGAAAATTATCTTACGATGATCTTCGCTGTTTGATAAGAACTGGATGTTCTGTCACCCACTTGGATGAAATAAACTCCGTCTGCAGCATAAGACATGTCTAGTTGATATACATATCTGTCGCCTTTCTTTTCAAGATTATTGAAAGCTAAGGTTTGTCCCAGCTGGTTGTAAATTCTAATAGAAGCTACGCCGTCGAATGGAGTGATCAAGGTAACCTCGAATTGCTTCCCTGGTTTTGTAACCACTAATAGCTCTGAATTGGCCAACTCGTTGTCCCCGGTACCAAGTGATCCCACATTTGCAGTGTAATCTTCGGTTTCACCGTATTGAGTGGTTGTACATGCATCGCCGGGTACCGGAGCATCCCAGTTAGACTTTGCACGCATTCTGTGCGATCCGGTTGTTGCATTTGCAGGTACTACAAGATCGAAAGTCTCGGTATATGTTCCTGCTGCTTGTCCATCTGCAATTTCGTAATTATCCACTACAAGTTCATTGGCGGTAAAAGTACCATCGTCGTTGTAATCGATCCATACCGAAACAAACTGATCACCATAACCGGTTGTAACGGTTAGGTCGTAAGTTGTTCCTGGAGCTAAGTTTGCAACCTGGCTGGTGAAATCACCGTACCCCTCACACCCGGAAGGGTTATTGATCTCGGCAACCGAGAACAACTGGAATCCGTCACCAAAGGAACAATCGGCCGATGGCTGGCAATAAAGCAGGCCATTGAAAACAGTTTTCATGGTGCTGTCGTTATTGGTGTTGGAATCGCCAGGAAGATTAGTCTTTGCTTCGATGGTATGGGAACCTGGAGCTGAAAGATCTGCGGTAGTTGCAAAAGTATAAGACTCTACGGTTCCGGCTACAATAGTTCCGGTGTAAGTTTCAACCACAGGAGTTCCTCCGTTGACGATGTATTGGATATCAGGGTTTGTGATGTCGTTACTTCCGAAGTTTCTGATAGAAACCACAATATCTTCTGTAGCGGTTAGGATCCCGTTGTTAGGAGCATCTATACTCACCATTCCCAGATCGTTTGGTTGTGGTGGCACCAGTTGGAATGCACCTACAACATCTTTTCTACCACTGTTCATGTATTCGTTGATGAACCAGAAAGTAGTATCATCGGATGGATCGATATCGATCTTACTGTAGTCTCCGTAACGAAGTCCCGGTATATTTTGGTTACCAGCGGCAATAAGCTCTTCGAAAACAGTCATTGTACCAAGTGGGTCACCATCAAAACGACCGGTATAATAGGAGCTTACTCTAAAATCTGTTGGATTAGGAGTAGTTGGTCCTGCCATTCCGGAATATCCCATCCCGATATTTCCGGCAGAATCCATGATCATACTTGCATGCCAGGCGTGTTTTCCATCTGGAGAGGTGTACGTTCCTTCCTGGTATAAAGACCATGGAGCTCCGTCTGAAGCTTGTCTGAATTCGAACCAGCGTACTCCGGCACGTTCACCAGCGGTAGCGTCTGTATCGACAACAAAATTAAATACCGCAGAGTTATGAGTTCCAAATCTTCTGAACTGCGCCTGATTCATGATCGTTGCCTGAAGGGCATCGATTGCGATACCACCTCCCGGCTGTGTTAAGTTTGAGAAACTACCACCGTCGAACACCGAAATAAACGGAGTGGTAGTAAATTCGGTCGCAGCCGATATAGTTGAGTTACCAGGGGTTACCCAATCTACATCTACAAGCCATATCTTTACGTGGTCTGTTGCTACACCTCCCCAGGCATCATCCTGGAGATATACAATAGGAGCACCACCCGGTGCAGGTAGGTCATCATTACTTACATTGAATGCCTGTGGGCTGTAAAAACCACTGGTTTGAATACCCGGAAGGTTAAACCCAAGGATTTGAGCCGACGGATTTCCGTTAAGCATTTCTGCTCTTTCCAGGGCCCATACCTTATTGGCACTACCCGTATTATCTGTCATATAATATCCATCACTCCAGATTGAGAGTTTCTGGTAGTCGTTGATCTGGCTAATAGTATAAACATACCAACCATCGTTAATTGGGTCTGGTCCATCTGAAACGGCGATCTGTGCACCTGCTCCAAGGAATGATACTACCCATCTATCTGCGGCATTATCGTAAGAAACGGTAAGGTCACAACATCCTCCCGATGGGAAGATAGCAGGGTTAGGACTGGTTTGCCCTAGTAATTGATTTCCATTCTTATCGTAAATTGTAAAACCTGTATTGAAAACCACGAATACATGGTTAGGCCCAACTGCAAGAGATGGGTCGGTTGGTTGCGAATTTGATGAAGCTGCATCAAAAACAAGAAGTGGTGGGGCAACACGCACAGAACCGGTAGCAGGATCGGGATTGCTAGCAAGCAGATCATCTACTGTTTGGGGATCTTTTCCAATAATTACAGAGTTTCCCATGGACCTGCGGTCCAATGCTTCCTTATCGGAATTATCTGCAGGTAAAAGTTCACTTTTTCGTGAGGCGATTGATGGTACATATTCCATATGTGAAACTGTACCAATGTAATTTGCATTTGTTTCTACATTCTCGGTTTGCGAAAACCCGGTAAAAGAAAATACCGTCGCAAATACAGCGAAAATGAAATACTTTAGTTTCATATTGTTAAGTTTTGGTTAAAGAGTCTTAAAAATAATATCTTAACTCGAAATGACCGCATTTTTTTTTCAGTTTTAAAGCCTTATCAATCAAGTGTTTAAGCGCTATTAGCCTATTAGTGGAATAGATTATATCATAAAATTATAGCGATTCGATTGAGAAATTTCATACATCTTCAATTAATCGGTATGCCATTTGCAAACTATTAAGTGATTAACATTTAAATTGAAAGTTATGAGAGTTTTAAAGATTTTTTCGACCTTCCTGGGCGTACTACTCATATCCTGTGGTTCAACCACCAGGACAATTTCGGAAAGTACAACGGAAGAAGCCGCAAGCAATTCAGTAATAATTAATGACATGACCGAAGAAGGATTTTTTAGCGGGACAATAGTCTACTCTGATAAGGAAGGAGATTGTGCCTATGTTATAGAAGTTGATAGTGAAGACCATTCCTATATGTTGGACCCGATTAACCTCGATACGAGTTTTATGAAAGACGGTGAGAAGGTGTGGTTTAAATTCAATGGCCTTAGAATGATGAATCGATGTGACAAGGCGAATCCGGTAAGTATTGTTGAAATGAAGAAAAAAGAGGAATGATCAATGAAAAAAAATACGTGAAAATAAAAGGAGCGCTAATGACAGCGCTCCTTTTTTATTCTACAATGTGAGTTTTTTATCTCACTACGATCTTGGCCGATCTAAAGGAACTACTTGATGTATCACCAATTTGTAATACATACACTCCTGAAGACACAGAAGACATATCTAAATTATGTACATAACGATCACCTTGCTTCTCAACGCTACTGGTGGAGATAAGCTGACCTAATTGGTTATAAACCTGCACTGTGGCTACGCCATCAAAACCGGTTACCATAATGATCTCAAACTGGTTATTGGCTTTTGTTAGGATGGTAAGATCCGAATTATTGATCTCGTTGTCCGCAATTCCCAGAGTTGTATTAGTTACTGTTTTCATTGCAGTGTCATTACCAGTATTACTATCTCCAGGCAAATTAGTCTTGGCTACGATATCGTAATCTGTCTGAGGTGTAGACAGATCTGCTGTCTGAGTAAATGTGAACGATTCTGTAGTTCCGGCTACTATAGTTCCACTGTAGTTCTCTACTACCGGTGTTCCGCCATCAATGGTATACTGAACCTCAGGATTTACAATATCGTTACTTCCGAAGTTACGAATAGATACCACTATATCTTCAGTAGCCGTTAGCGGGCCGCTAACCGGTTGATCGATACTTAACATCCCAATATCGTTTGGTTGAGGAGGTGTTAACTGGAATACTCCTACAATACCTCTTCTTGGGCCATTGATATATTCGTTGATAAACCAGAACTCGTCGTCACTGGTAGGGTCTATTGTCATTTTATTGTAATCACAATATCTTAAATTCGGAACATTGGCAGTTGAAACACCTATTTCCTCTTCGATAACCGTCATTGTTCCCAGCGGATCCCCATCAAATCTTCCGGTGTAATAGGATCCAACCCTGAAATCTGTTGGGTTAGGAGTGGTAGGTCCGGCCATAGCCGAATATCCAAGTGCAATGTTACCATTATCATCCATGATCATACTTCCCATCCAGGCATGTTTGCCATCAGGAGATGTATAAGTACCTTCCTGGTAAAGAGTCCAGGGCATATTATCTGCAGGCTGGCGGAATTCGTACCAGCGTACACCTGCTAATTCTCCTCCACCACCATCGGTATCTACAACAAAATTGAAGATCGCCGAATTATGGCCTACAAATTTTCTGAACTGTGCCTGGTTCATTATAGTATTCTGAACGGCATCGATAGGTACACCCCCTCCAGGCTGTGTAAGATTGGAGAAGTTCCCTCCATCAAAAACACTAATAAACGGAGTTGTTGCAATTTCGGTTGCTGCAGATATGGTAGAGTTTCCAATTGTTCCCCAATCCATATCTACTGTCCAATATTTAATATGGTCTGTAGCAATACCTCCGAAAGCATCATCCTGAAGGAATACTACGGTTGCTCCACCGGCAGCCGGCATATTTCCATCACTCACATTAAAGAACTGTGGGCTGAAGAAAGGCGTGGTTCCTAATACTCCCGGCAGATTGAAAGAAGCGATCTGCGCAGCAGGATTTCCTAAAAGCATTTCGTCTCTTTCCAGAGCAAATACTTTTTGCGATCCCTGTGTATTTTGTGTCATGTAGTATCCATCGCTCCAGATGGATAGTTTCTGATAGTCGTTAAAACTCTGCGAATAAACATACCAGCCATCGTTGATAGGATCCGGCCCATCGGAAACGGCTATAGAAGTACTGGCTCCTAAAAAGGAAAGTACCCAACGGTCTGCATCCTTATCGTAAGATACAGTTAGATCACAACAACCACCACCAGGAAAAATCGCTGGGTTAGGAGCAGTTGGTGACTGAAGTACATTACCACTCTTATCATAGATCACAAAAGCTGTATTGTATGTTACAAAAACGTGGTTTGGTCCAACCGCCATAGAAGGGTCTGTTGGGCTACTACCTGAGCCATAAGCATCGAAAACCAAACTAGGAGGTGCAGTTCTCACAGATTGTGTTTCAGAGTTAGGGTTACTGGCCAGGGCATCGTCCTGACTTAATGGATCATCGCCAATTAGTCCCGGTGCATTCTGGGATCTTTTATCTTGTGCTTCCCTCACGGTTTCATCCGGAGGTGTAAGCATTCCTTGTCTGGATGCTAAGGAAGGAACATAGATCATAGAATCGAATGTTCCAACAGTAGCAGGTCCTTGTGGTACGTTGGGAACGATCTGGTTCACCTGCGCATTAATAGTCATTGATAGCATAAAACACAGTATCAATGTAAAATAGAATTTAAACTTCATCTCGCTAGTTTTTTGGTTAAATTTGGATTAAAGTCTTTAAAATTACATCAATATTTCAATTATCCATACAGTTTGAATAGAAATAACGCAAATTATTCGGCTCACAATCAGTATTTTCAGAATTTGAAGCTCACATAAACAAGGTAAAATCGAGCAATATTTGTATTTTAACAATCCTAAGAATGTAAAACCATCAAAATATGACCTTATTAAAAACATGCCTTGCAATAGCCACTATTTTTGTGATCTCCTGTAATTCTACTTCCAAAACAACTGCCGAAGACGCATCTACAGATACCGAAGCTTCTGCCATGGAGGCCAAAAAAATGATGGAGGCCGGGTTTAAAAAAGCTGTGATCGTTAGTTCGAAAGCTGAAGGAGATTGCCCCTACGTTTTAAAAATGGAGGAAAACAACAATTTGCTCGATCCTATAAACCTGGAAGAAGGCATGAAAAAGGACGGTCTTAAAGTTTGGGTGACCTACCAGGGTCTGCGAATGATGAACCGCTGTGAGAAAGCCAATCCGGTTTCCATCGTGGAAATTGAGATGCGGAACTAATGGTTACTACTTTATTAGGATAACCACTCTTTATACGCCATACTCTTAGACAGATGTTTTGCCACATCTTCTATCGAGATACGTTGTTGATCCATAGTATCTCGATTCCTTAAAGTAACGGTACCGTCCTCTTTGCTTTGATGATCTACGGTTATACAAAACGGAGTGCCAGCCGCATCTTGTCTTCGGTACCGTCGTCCCACGGCATCTTTTTCGTCGTAGATAACATTGTAATCCCATTGAAGCTCCTCGATGATCTTCTGGGCGATCTCCGGCAAGCCGTCTTTCTTTACAAGCGGTAGCACGGCGGCTTTCACTGGTGCGAGAATGGCGGGTAATTTCAACACTGTTCTTACGCTACCATCTTCTAAGGTTTCCTCCTGAAGGGATTTACTTAGAATTGCCAGGAACATGCGGTCTAACCCAATGGATGTTTCAACAACATATGGCACATAGCTCTCATTCAATTCGGGGTCGAAGAACTGTAATTTCTTACCAGAAAATTCTTCATGTGCCTTTAGATCGAAATCGGTACGCGAGTGGATCCCCTCTAATTCTTTAAATCCGAAGGGGAAATCGAATTCTATATCGGTTGCCGCATTAGCATAATGGGCAAGTTTCTCATGGTCGTGGAAACGATAATTTTCTTTACCCAGACCAAGGGATAAATGCCATTTCAAACGTGTTTCTTTCCAGTATTCGTACCATTTCATTTCCTCTCCGGGGCGTACAAAGAATTGCATTTCCATCTGCTCGAATTCGCGCATCCGGAAGATAAATTGTCTGGCTACGATCTCATTTCTGAAAGCTTTACCGGTTTGAGCGATACCAAAAGGAATTTTCATCCTTCCCGTTTTTTGAACATTCAGAAAGTTTACAAAGATCCCCTGCGCTGTTTCCGGTCTGAGGTACAGATCGGTCGCAGATTCGGCGGAGGCACCTAGTTTGGTGCCAAACATGAGGTTGAATTGCCGTACTTCGGTCCAGTTCTTACTACCCGATATAGGATCGGCTATCTCTAATTCTTCGATCAACGCCTTCACTCCGGCCAGGTCTTCGCTTTCAAGGAGTCTGGCCATCCTGTCCAGGATCTCTTGTTTTTGCTCTCTGTATTTTATCACTCTTGGGTGAGTAGAAACAAACTGGGCCTCATCGAAGGCGTCACCAAATCGCTTCTTTGCTTTAGCGATCTCTTTTTGAGCCTTTACCTCTAGTTTTTCGGCGTGATCCTCTATAAGTACATCGGCCCGGTATCTTTTTTTCGAATCTTTATTGTCGATCAATGGGTCGTTGAAGGCATCAACATGGCCGGAGGCTTTCCATGTAGTGGGATGCATAAGGATGGCGGCATCTATCCCAACAATATTCTGGTGCATATACACCATGCTTCTCCACCAGTATTCCCGAATATTGTTTTTTAGCTCTACGCCTTGCTGACCATAGTCGTAAACAGCACTTAAGCCATCATATATTTCACTGGACCCGAATATATATCCATACTCCTTAGCATGGGATATTACTCTCTTAAATTGATCTTCATTATTTGCCATAGCGCAAAAATAAAAAAACCGCTACGATAACATCATAGCGGTTCATATTTTTTAAAGTTCTTTTTACTTCAGCTCCATTGTAGTGGTTGCAATTTGTCTGGAGCCATCGAATACGTTAATGGTATATCTACCTTCGATTAGATCGTCTTCCAGGGCATCTACCAGTATACAAACATCCAATTCTTCATTTTCGTAAAATACTTTCGTTGCCTCACTATAATTAAGGGTTCCTTCTTCAAACTCCATGGTGGCCTTTTTACCTAAAAGATTGTTTTTGGGGTTTATCACCTGTACATAGAGAAGTCGATCTCCTTTTTCGGCTATATCGTTAGGTGTTAAAGTGAAACATGCACGAACTTTATCGGCACGGCTCGATCTACGAGTATCCACTATCTTTCCACTACTACGAACAATTACGGCTTCACCTCTAAGATCCACTGCATTAACGATAGATCCTTTCTTAATTGTTTCCGCCATAGCGATATTCTGTTCACTAACAGAATCTACCACCCGAATGGTTTCATTTAGCACCACGTTGGTACTGTCCCGTTCGAGAGATAATTGTTTGTTAGCAGCGATCAAGCTGTCGGCTTTTCTAAAAAGTACCTTTCTTTCCTGTTTAAGTCTTCCGATCTCTGCCTTATAACGTTCTATCAAAGCTACGTTTGCTTCGGCATCTTTTACCGAATCAAGCAATAACTCGATACGTTCACGCGCGGCCAAAAGGTCTTTGTCTTTTAATTCGTTATCCTGAATTACCTCATCGTAGTTGGCAATAAGATCTTCAAGTTCATCTTCAATGTCTGCTTTTTGCTGTTCTAACCCGCTTACCGTATTTTTACTATCGTTGTACAGGGTAACGGTGTAGACAGCTAGGGCAATAAGCAGAGCGGAAAGTATCCCGATCAATACTTTGAATTTAGCACTGTTGTTTTCAGTTGTCATATGAATAGATTTAGTTTAGGTTTGTGGGACAAATGTACTACTGTGGGTCAATTACTTACGTTTACAAAATGGTAAATTTAATTAAAATATGTTAAATATCTTATTTCCCAAAGTCTGCAATGGTTGTTCCGAAATGTTGCAAATCTCTGAAAACGTGATCTGTACGTCTTGTCGGCATCAACTTCCACTAACCTGTCAACACCGCAGCGGAAATCAGGGAATGAAGAAGATTTTTTATGGTAGAATACCTCTGGAGAATGCTACTTCCCTGCTATTATTTCAGAAAAAGGGCATCACACAACAGTTGCTTCATAACCTTAAATATCGGGGACAGCAGGAAATTGGCACTTTTCTGGGTACCTGGCTGGGAAGCGAATTGGCCGAACATCCCGATTATAAAGGCGTCGATCTTGTTATTCCTGTCCCTTTACACCGTAAGAAGCGCAGGATAAGAGGGTATAACCAGGTTTCTCACTTCGCAATTGAGATCGCAAATAAACTGGGGGCGGATTATTCGGAAAGTATCTTACAAAAAAAGACAGGAACCCGCTCCCAGGTATTCAAGAATCGCCTTACTCGCAGCCAGACGCATCAGATATTCGAACTTCGTGAAACCGACCTTTTAAAAGGCAAACACGTCTTAGTTGTAGACGATATAGTGACCACGGGTGCTACATTGGAAAATTGTGCATTAGCGCTAATTAAGAATGGTGATGTTAGAGTAAGTTTTGCCACCATGGCAATGGCATAAAAACTTTAGCTATTTTTGTAGCCATGAAGCAACGCCTTTACTTTATTCCTATTGTTTTATTTGCTATTCTTATTATGGCAAATTGCGCGAAAAAAGGAAGGCCCAGTGGAGGTCCCCTGGACACAATACCCCCCATTATCGTAAGAAGTGTCCCTGAGAATTTCTCCACAAATTTCAATGAATCTGAGATCAGAATTTATTTCGATGAATATATTAAGCTGAAGAACCTTCAGGAAAACCTTATCATTTCACCTCCGATGAAATATGCTCCTGTGATCACTCCGCTAAACACGTCGAAAATGCTTCGGATAAAACTTCTGGATACCCTTGCCGAGAATACTACCTATTCAATAAATTTTGGGAAAAGCATTGTAGACAATAATGAGGAGAATGAGTTCGAATTCTTCAAGTACGTCTTCTCTACCGGTAGTTATATAGACAGTCTAAAGGTTAGGGGTAAAATATTGGATGCCGAATTAAGAGGAGCCCAATTTCCTGTAACAGTCATGCTGTACGAACTTAATGATACCTTTAATGACTCCACGATCTATAAGGAAAAGCCGATGTATATTTCTGCCACGCGTGACAGCTCCAATACCTTCGAGATCACCAATGTTGCAGAAGGCAGGTATAAGCTACTGGCCCTGAAAGAAAAATCCAACGACTATATTTTTCAGCCAAAGTCGGACAAGATCGGTTTCCTGGAGGAGATCGTTGAATTACCAACAGATACTTCATATACGCTTAAAATTTTTAAAGAGGTCCCCGAATTGAGTATCGCCAGACCT
Organism: Pukyongia salina; assembly: GCF_002966125.1. Classification (GTDB taxonomy): domain Bacteria; phylum Bacteroidota; class Bacteroidia; order Flavobacteriales; family Flavobacteriaceae; genus Pukyongia; species Pukyongia salina. Next base: position 1,407,308 of record NZ_CP027062.1, on the reverse strand, counting down.
GCTCATCTAAGTAAGTACCATATTCTTTTTGGCTATGAAGGAAAACCCAAGGATCTAAGTATTACACCACTATCGGAGCTCCCCGACGCATTTGTTTCAAAAACAATAAAAGATATAAAGACAGATACCCTGCATTATTGGTTCAAACCAGAGATTGAAACAGATTCGTTACTATTTTTAGTAGGGAACAAAGAACAGACAGACACAGTTGAAGTACGCATGAAAAACCTATATGCAGATTCACTAGTGGTAACTGCGCATACCGTAGGAACATTGGTTCCCCGGGACACTATGAAATTAAAAACTTCTACACCTTTAGTGGCCATAGACGATTCTATGATAAGCATCATGGATAAGGATTCTGTCGATATTTCATTTGCTACGCGCATTCACCCCTCGAATAACCTGGCTGAGATTATTTTCCCGAGAGGAGAAGATCAACGGTATAAGGTAGATCTATTTCCGGGAGCACTCACCGATTTTTATGAGAATGTAAGTGATAGCCTAACCTATCGCGTGGACACTAAAGACAATTCAGACTATGGTACGATTGCCATCAGGATTGAGAATATCGATAGTTTTCCAGTGATAGTTCAGTTACTTTCAGAAAAAAATGTTACTGTAGATGAGCGTTTACTTACAGCAAATTCAGTAGTGAATTTTGACTATATCAAGCCTGGTAATTACTACATTCGTATTGTTTTCGACTCAAATGACAATGGAATATGGGACACAGGTAATTTCCTTAAAAAGCAACAGCCGGAGGTAATTAAATACTATCCTAAGAAAATTGAAGTAAGGGCAAACTGGAGCCTGAATGAAACCTTTATATTAGATTAAAAGTATCACGGTCGTTGAGGAACTGTAATTTCTTTCGGGTTTCTTGTATATGCTTTTTATTCAGGGAAACATTGATACTAAATTCGTTCTCAATTTCCTCTCCTGAAATACAATCGCCCAGAACATCGTAAATGGCGCTATGACCCACATATGTATGCCCATTCCCATCTTCTCCTACCCGGTTTACGCCCACACAATAACTCATGTTCTCTATAGCTCTGGCTTTGAGTAAGGCATCCCAGGCTTTTATACGCTTTTCGGGCCAATTGGCAACATAGATAAGGAGATCGTAATCTTCGGTATTTCGCGCCCATACAGGAAAACGCAGATCATAACAAATTAATGGACATATCTTCCAACCCTTATATTCTACTATTAGTTTCTCATTTCCGGCTGTATAAGTACGATGCTCTCCCGCGAGGGTAAAGGTGTGTTTTTTATCGTACCAGTCGTAACTGCCATCCGGAAATACGAAATAAAGGCGATTGTAAAATCTATCTTTATCTTTTACGATCACACTTCCGGTTATTGCCAGGTCATGTTCGGTCGCCTGAGACTGCATCCAGGAAAGGGTGGGCCCTTCGTTTTCCTCGGCTAGCCGGGAAGCATTCATGGAAAATCCAGTGGTGAACATCTCCGGTAACACGATTAGATCTGCATTATCGGCAATAGAAATTATTTTAGTAGAGAACATCTCCCGGTTCGAAACGGGGTCCTCCCAATGTAGCGGAGATTGAATTATTCCTACAATCAGTTCTTCTTTCATCCTCATTTATAATTTTCCAGTAAGGCAATGGCATCCTTCACACTGTGCATCCTGGCATGATCCAAGGCTGTATTCCCTCGATCATCCTTTATTCCGGGATCGGCACCATTTTCTAATAAGAGACGCACCAAATTCGTCCTGCCAAAACTAACAGCAAAGATTAGTGCCGTACCCCCGTTAAAGTTTCGGGTGTTAACGTTGGCTCCGGCTTTTATTAATTTCTCAGCGATTTCTTCAAACCCTTTAAAACAGACCCCCATTAATGCTGTATTCCCGGAAGTATCCTGGGCATCGAGATCCTGAGGAAAATTCAAAATAATATCGGTGATCTCCTTTAGTCCAAAATAGGTTGACAACAACAAGGGCGTAGAGCCTCGCTGATCCCGGGACCCAACCAATTGGGGATTACTCTGTAATAGTTCGGAAACCTTATTTTCGTTATTATCGCGTATCGCATTGAACAAAGAGTCGCTCATATCAAATTGCTTTTTCAGTACTATAAAAATACGACTCTAAGCGCTCCTGAACAAACAATCCAATCGTATTAGAACTATCTATTTAGATAGAATTGAGGATAGCGGCTGCCTGCTCAAGGGTTTCTTCTTTCTTTGCAAAACAGAGTCGGATTTGATGAAAATCCTCTCCGTTCGCATTAAAAACTGAAGTGGGGATGCTCGCAAGACCTTTTTCCTTTGTAAGCCATTCGGCGAAGGCAATATCACCTTCCGAAGAAATTTCAGAATAATCCAATAGCTGAAAATAAGTTCCTTTTGAGGGCACATATTTAAAACGAGAGCTCGAGATCAGGTCCAGGAAAAGATCTCTTTTCTGCTGATAGAACGCTGCCAGGTCCTCGTAAGTCTGTGCATCTTGTAAATAGGTTGCTAAAGCCTTTTGAATGGGATGATTTACACTAAAGACATTATATTGATGTACTTTTCTGAATTCCTCCATGAGGACTTTAGGGGCCGCACAGTACCCGATCTTCCAACCCGTGTTGTGAAAGGTTTTTCCAAATGAAGCTGTGATAAAAGTTCTTTCGGCCAGTTCCGGGAATCTCGCGGCACTATTATGTATGTTTCCGTCGAAAATAATGTGTTCGTAAACCTCATCGCTAATTACCAGGAGTTGATGTTTTACGCTTATTCGCTGAAGTTCCTCCATATCTTCCTTCGAAAAAAGCATTCCGCTGGGATTATGGGGTGAATTAACGATGATCATCTTTGTTTTTGGCCCAATACTACGCTCTACTTCTTCCCAATCGGGTGAATAGTTTGGTGGCCTCAACTGTATCTGCCTGGAAACTCCTTCAAACAAAGAGACCGCAGGTTCGTAGCAATCGTACGCCGGTGAGAACACTATAACCTCATCGCCTTTATGAATTGAAGCCGCTATGGCCGTAAAGATAGCCTGAGTTGCCCCGGCAGTAATGGTAATATCTGTTTCTTCAGAATAGTTACTGCCATAATTGTTGTTTAACTTGGAAGCTATCTGAGCCCTTAATTGCGGGTCGCCGGGCATGGGAGCATACTGATTGTATCCTTCTCTCATTGCGCGCTCCACCAGATCGACTAGAAGGGGGTCCCCGTGAAAGTCGGGAAAGCCTTGAGAGAGATTGATAGCACCGTATTCTTGCGCCATTTTACTCATCACAGTGAAGATTGTAGTAGTTAATTCGGGCAGTTTAGAAATCATTTTATAAAGGTACCATCAATCCTTCAAATTTACCTGTTTTAATGGTTTTCCTTTCATTTTACTGAAAATGTGTATATTGCTACCCCCAAATCTTGATCGACACGAATGAAAAGAGTGATAATTCACTTGCTTATGCTTCTGTTCGTAGCCCCCGTTATATCCCAGGAGGCTTCGGATATTCCCTCTATTTCAGAACAAAAAGAGCAGTTCAGGATTCTCAAGAAAACTGCAGATGAGTATTACAATAGTGGTAATTATCGTAAATCGCTCGAATCTAACATATCCTTACTGAAAATAGCCCTAAAGCTTAATGATCCGTTTTATAAGCACCAGGGATACCGCCTTTTAGCATACGATTACCTGGCCATGAACGATACGTTGATGGCTCGCGAAAACTTTAGTAAATCCATACTCTTCGCGAAAGAAGCCGAGAACGATACAGCAACGGCCCATATGTATATGGATATGGCGAATATTTATTCGACCATTCAGCCAAATTATAAAAAGGCGATGGACTACCACAACAAGTCGGTAGACATGCTAAAACAGATAAATGATTCGGTTAATCTTGCCAAAGCACATTTTAATACGGTACTTACAGCCTTTGAAGCAGGTGAGTATAACGAAGGTTACGCGCATTTATTAAGGGCAAGAAAACTGGAAAAATTCGAACCACACGCATCTTATGGGGTGGCTCTCGATAATCTCATGGGTGAATACTATTACAGCAAGGAGAAGTATGAACTTGCGCAAAAATATCTTAGAAAAGCCGCCGAAGTAGCCGAACGAGAAGGCTTCACCCTGGAATTGGAAAACGCTTATTTCTATCTAAGTGAATGTTTATATAACCTGGAAGAATACCAGGAAGCCTTTCTTATAAAGGATAAATACGAAGAATACTCCATTGAGAATATGGAGAAGGCGCTTTACGCCGAAAAGGATGAAACTTCTGCCCGATTTGCGATCGAAGAATACAGGAAGGAAGTTCAGGCTGCTGAATTGCAAAACAGCTTACAGGCAGAAATTGTGCGTAACAAGAGTATGCTTAATAATGTGTTGCTCATTGTTTCCTTTTGTGTATTATTCCTATTGCTAGTACTATATCTTGCTTACAGAAAGCGAAAGGAATTAGTAGCCGAATTACGTGTAAAAAATGCCGAATATTTAATGGCCAAGGAGGAGTCTGAGCGACTTGCGAAAGCCAAAAGTAACTTCTTCTCTACAGTAAGTCACGAATTGAGAACACCGCTATACGGAGTTATCGGACTTAGCACCTTATTACTTGAAGACAAAGGATTGAAATCTCACGAAAACGACTTGAAATCGCTCAAGTTTTCAGCAGATTACCTGCTGGCGTTGATCAACGACGTTTTACACCTAAACAAAATTGATTCGAAAACCGTGGAAAATGAAAAAGCTTACTTCAATCTAAGGGAGCAGATCAAGACGATCGTTTCTTCCTTCGAATACATGCGTATTCAGAATTCCAATACATTTCACATCAATATAGATGAAGATGTACCTAAGTTGATACGAGGAAATTCGGTGAGACTATCCCAAATATTAATGAATCTAATAGGGAATGCGTGTAAGTTCACAGAACATGGAGAAATCTACGTAAATGCTTCACTAAAGGAAATTTCATCAAACCAGGCCACCATTTCCTTCTCGATCAAGGACACTGGTATTGGTATTGCTGAAGGGAAACAAGCCTCGATATTTGAGGAATTCTCACAAGGGAATAATATTAATTACAATTACCAGGGTAGCGGACTTGGACTGCCTATCGTTCGAAAATTACTGGAGTTGTCCAATTCAGAGATCCATGTGGAAAGCAAACTGGGGGAAGGATCGGTTTTTAGCTTCGATCTTACCTACGATATCTTGAATAAAGCGTACAAAAAGGAGACGGTTAAAACTTTAGATACGAAAGATCTAAAGGACAAGCGAATTCTAATAGTAGAAGATAATAGGATCAACCAAACTGTTACCTTAAAAATTCTGGAACGCGAAGGCGTAATTTGTGAAATTGCTGAAAATGGAGAGATCGCGATAGAAATGGAGAAGAAATCTAATTACGATCTTATTCTTATGGACATCAATATGCCGGTAATGAATGGTTTGGAAGCAACTCGGGGAATTCGTAAACGAAATAAGAGCATTCCTATTCTCGCACTTACCGCAGTTGAAGTTGAAGAAATGAGATTTAGTATTTACGATTCAGGAATGAACGATATCATTGTAAAACCTTACGATATCGGTAAATTCACTCAAACCATATTAAAGCATCTTAACGGTACCGATTCTCAGGGGGATATGTCTAAATTACAGGCTATTTAAATTATCCTTTTAAACTGGCGCTTAGGTATTCCCGGTTCATACGTGCGATATTTTCCAGCGAAATTCCTTTTGGGCATTCCACCTCGCAAGCTCCCGTATTGGTACAATTACCAAACCCTTCCTTATCCATCTGCTCTACCATGTTCAGTACCCTTCGGCTAGCTTCAACCTGCCCTTGCGGAAGAAGCGCAAACTGACTCACTTTAGCGGCGGTGAATAGCATCGCACTGGCATTCTTACAGGCAGCAACACAAGCGCCACACCCAATACAGGCAGCAGCGTTAAATGAAGCATCCGCATCATCCTTTTCTATAGGAATAGCATTCGCATCTATTGTGTTTCCAGATGTATTAACCGAAATGTAACCTCCGGCCTGCTGTATACGATCAAACGAACTTCGATCTACCATAAGATCCTTTATCACCGGAAAAGCTTTAGCCCGGAATGGCTCTATAATAATAGTATCGCCATCGTTGAATTTTCGCATATGCAATTGGCAAGTTGTGATGAGCCGGTCGGGACCATGTGGTTCGCCATTGATCTGCAATGAACAGGTACCACAAATTCCTTCCCTGCAGTCGTGATCGAAAACCACCGGTTCTTCCCCTTTGTTAATGAGTTGCGTATTTAGTACATCTAACATTTCGAGGAAAGACATATCTCCATCAATTCCATCGATTGGATATGTTTTCATACTTCCTTTTGCAGCGGCGTTCTTTTGACGCCATATTTTAAGTGTAAGCTTCATAGCAGCCTTTTATTTATAACTTCTTGTCTTAACTTCAATATTATCGTATTCCAGGTTTTCCTTATGAAGAATTGCTTTCCCTGGATCTCCCGTATATTCCCAGGCAGCGACATACATGAAATTTTCATCGTCGCGCATTGCCTCACCTTCCTCTGTCTGATACTCTTCTCTAAAATGTCCTCCGCAGGATTCTTTACGGTGCAAAGCATCGACGGCGAACAACTCCCCTAATTCCAGAAAATCTGCTACCCGCATCGCCTTTTCCAACTCTGGGTTCACTTCGTTAGCATCACCAGGCACCAAAACATCTCTCCAAAATTCATCACGTAATTCCCGGATTGAGGATATGGCTTCTTTCAAACCTTGTTCATTACGGGACATCCCTACGTTATTCCACATTATCTTCCCAAGGCGTTTATGGAAATAATCTACAGATCTCGTCCCTTTATTTTTGATAAGTTTCTCGAGCTGTAACCTGATATTGTTCTCCGCTTCGTCAAATTCGGGCGTGTTGACAGGTATTGGTCCGGTTCTAATATCGTCTGCGAGATAATCACCAATGGTGTATGGCAATACAAAATAACCATCGGCCAGTCCCTGCATTAGGGCAGAAGCCCCTAATCTGTTAGCTCCATGATCGCTGAAATTGGCTTCGCCTGCACAGAAACAACCGGGAATGGTCGTTTCGAGATTGTAATCAACCCAAACACCTCCCATGGTGTAATGTACGGCAGGGTAGATCATCATTGGCGTTTTGTACGGATTCTCATCTACGATCTTTTCGTACATCTGGAAAAGGTTACCGTATTTGGCCTCGATCACCTTTTCACCTAATTCTCTAATTTTTTCTTCTGAAGGATTCTCTATATGATCAACGGCTGCGGCTTCCCTTCCATATCTCATGATAGCCGATGCAAAATCAAGAAAAACAGCTTCCCCCGTCTTATTCACTCCAAAGCCGGCGTCGCATCTTTCCTTTGCTGCCCGGGAGGCCACATCTCTCGGTACAAGGTTACCAAACGACGGATAACGTCTTTCCAGGTAATAGTCCCTATCTTCCTCAGCCAGGTCTACAGGTTTAAGTTTTCCCTGTTGTATGGCTATGGCATCTTCTTTTTTCTTCGGAACCCAGATCCGGCCGTCATTCCGAAGGGATTCAGACATTAACGTGAGTTTAGACTGATGATCTCCAGAAACAGGGATACAGGTGGGATGTATTTGAGTATAGCAAGGATTTGCAAAATAAGCTCCACGCTTATGGATCTTCCAGGAGGCTGTAACATTACTTCCCATTGCATTGGTAGAGAGGTAAAATACATTACCATATCCTCCACTCGCGATCACTACGGCATGGGCCGAATGTCTTTCAAGCTCTCCGGTTACCATATCGCGTGCGATGATCCCTCTGGCTTTTCCATCAACGATAACAAGATCGAGCATCTCATGACGGTTATATGGTTTTATCTTTCCCCGATTAATTTGCCTATTCATCGCCGAATAAGCCCCCAAAAGTAGTTGTTGCCCTGTTTGTCCTTTGGCGTAAAATGTTCTCGACACCAATACACCCCCAAAGGAACGGTTGTCCAGCAGACCTCCGTATTCCCGGGCAAACGGCACTCCCTGAGCAACGCATTGGTCTATGATATTGGCCGAAACTTCTGCCAGACGATAGACGTTGGCTTCCCTCGATCTGTAATCGCCACCTTTAATTGTATCGTAAAATAATCTATAGGTAGAATCCCCATCACCCTGATAGTTCTTGGCGGCATTGATCCCACCCTGAGCGGCGATAGAGTGCGCTCTACGAGGAGAATCCTGATAGCAGAATGTCTTTACATTGTAACCTAGTTCGGCTAATGTTGCGGCGGCACTACCACCGGCCAGTCCGGTCCCTACTACGATCACATCTATATTTCGCTTATTCGCCGGGTTTACCAGGTCTATATCATTTTTGTGTTTTGTCCACTTCTCACTTAAAGGTCCTTGAGGTACTTTTGAATTCAATATCGACATATCTTCTGCTTTTTAGTGGGGTAATTGATTGAAATGATGGTACAGAGCTATAAATACAAAGCCTAATGGGATTAGAACAGCATAAAGTCTTGTAAATCCTTTGAGTGCTCTTGAATATTTGTTGTTGAAACCAACACTCTGAAATGACGAAGAGAATCCGTGCCACAGGTGAAAGATGAGCAAGATAAAGGCAAGGGTGTACAAGCCAACTCTTACCGGACTTTCAAATTTGTGTACCAACTCCGGAAAATAGCGGCTGGGATCCTCGGGGTGCGTTTCGATATACTTATGAACGATCTCCGGAACCCAGAAATCGTAAAAATGCAATCCTAGAAATGCAAGGATAACCACCCCGGAGATGAGCATATTCCTGGACGCCCAACTCGAATTACTGTTCCCCTTGTAAGATTTATAGTTAATGGCTCTTGCCTTGCGGTTTTGATACTCTAAAATGAATCCCATTATGAAATGAAAGACCACACCAAAGATTAAAACCGGCTGTAGCAGGAATTGTACCAGGCCATTGGTTCCCATAAAATGTGACCAGGAATTAAAGGTGTCCGGATCTATCACCGATGAAATATTTATTACAAAATGTTGCCCAAGGAAAAAGACAAGAAACAGACCGGAAAGTGCCATGGCAACCTTACGGGCTATGGAAGTAGATATAAATCCCATTATGGTTTTCTTTTCGAAGATTTAAGATGAACAAAAATACGGCTGAAAAAAGTTAAAGCCAAACAATTAGGTTAGATATAATAACAAAAAAGCCACATCAGATCGATGTGGCTTTTCGGTTTAAAATTCAAGTGGCAATTACTTTACAACTAATTTTTTAACAGCTGTGTTTCCTTGCTGAGTAACTTGTACCATATAAACTCCGGCGTTAAGTCCTTCAACACTTAATTCATTATTAGTAAGAACGGTATTGATAACTTGTTTTCCAAGAACATCGAATACAGCAACCTGCATTTCAGCCTGGATACCAGTGTTAATAGTTACAGTACTTCCGTTTGCTGGGTTAGGAGCAATTGAGAAATCTGTAAGTGCATTGTCTCCAACTCCTGCGATAGGCAGTAACTCAAGTCCGAAGATCAAGTTAGAAGGAGTACACTGACAAAGACCGATCATCTGCCACATAGCAGGATCAACCTCATCTGTGATAAACAATCCACCTGCAAGAACATCAGTTGCGCCTGCACTAGCACCATCTGCTGTAAAGTCGTAAACAACTCCAGTTGGTGTTCCACTAGGAAGCTCTAACTGAACAATGAAGTCACGGCTAGGAGCTACACCATTCTGGTCATGGATCCAAAGGAAAGGTCCACCAGCAGAAACGTTATCTACAGCTCCACCATAGATAGTAGTTCCATGAGTTGCTGCACCAATAACAGAAAGCTCATTTCCACTCATATCTACAGAAGCGATATCTGAACCAAAGTTACCGATCCAGAAACCACCGTTACCTCCGTCAAGAGTCTCATCATATGTTACCATTCTGGCAGAAGCAGATGAACCTGTTGTGACATTGATAGTATTGGAAACCGTCATTGCTACAGGGTCTACTTCAAAAATATTAAGTCCAGCTGTACCTAAATAAAGGTTTGTTCCATCTGTGGTTAAAGCACGTGTTCCGGTTACACCAGGAACAACAATTGTTTGAATAAATGCACCAGCGGCATCAAGAATGTGAATCTGATCCGTGTTCCAGGTAGATACCCACCATTCGTTGTTGATAAAGGCAACACCCGCTTGAGACTGTGCTCCAATACTTCCATTAACTCCAACGTCAACAATGTACTGAAGATCAAATAATGCATCAGGAGTATTACCGTTAGGAGCTGGTCCGGCAGGCCCAGCTTCGGCTACCTGTGCAAACGCACCAACAGTACCTACAGCTAACGCCATAATAAATAGTCGTAGTTTTTTCATAATTAATTAAGTTTTAGATTAATGATCATATAAATATAGTACTTTTTTTAAATTCCTTAACACACTAATGTGAATTTAATTTATTTCTTTTAAATTTTTCCTATTTCACCTCAAGTGTGGTTATTGCTTCCTTTCCGTCAATTGAAACTGTTATAATGTAACTTCCTTTAGTTAAATAAAACAGGTCATTTTCGGCCTTTTTGATTTCCGTTCCGGATTTACCTAACGCTTTTACCCCTTTTTCTGAAACCGACAGATCGTATTCTACAATATTGATACCTCGCTCCACATCCACAACCATTCGCTGAAGTCTGTTTTCGTTTTCATCGGTAACTACCACCTCGGCTTTGCCTGTAGCAGGGCTATAAAACTGAATATCCCTTGAGGGCTCAAAAATATCGTACCAGGGGCTAAACCTGCTTCCCCATCGCCCCGAAGACCTGATGGAACCTATATCGGCCAGCAGCACCTCATTCATGGATCCCGTGCTCATCTTACTTAAGACTTCCGTATCAGCCAGGTAAAATGACCGCCCGTGCGTCCCCAGAACCAAGTCCTTTTCACGTTTTTGAATTACCAGATCATGCACGGCTACATTAGGCAATCCTCCCGAGAAAACATGCCAGTTATCACCCCGGTTAAAACTCACCCATGCCCCGTTGTCGGTCCCCAGGTAAAGGACATTTTCATTATGCGGGTCTTCCTTGATCACATTAACCGGAGACGCGGTTAAATTAGTTGTGATCTTTTTCCAGCTCTGCCCGTAGTCTTCGCTAACATACACATAAGGAGTGAAATCATCCCAGCGATATCCGTTTAAGGTAACATAGACGCGCTCCTTTTTATGCTCGGAGGCTATTACACGACTAACCCACAGATCTTTTGGAAAGGAATTGGAAATATTAACCCAGTTACCTCCACCGTTGCGTGTTACATGCAGCATTCCATCGTCACTTCCGGCATATATTAGTCCAAATTGAAACGGTGATTCGCTTATAGATGTTAGTGTTCCGTAGGCAACATTCCCGGCCTTTCCTCCCTGGGTGAGATCGCCGGAGATGGGTTCCCAATCGTCTCCCCTATTCATGCTGCGCATCAATTTGTTCCCACCTAAATACAGAATATCCTGATTGTGCGAGCTCAACAATATAGGAGTTTGCCAGTTAAATCGATATGGGGTTTCGCCTAGTTCGTGTTTGGGTTGTATATAGGTCTGTTCATCGGTTTCGAGGTTTAGCCTGAAATAGTTTCCAAATTGAAAACCTGTGTAGACCACATTGGTATTCCTGCTATCGATCTGCACTTGCATCCCATCGCCTCCCATAATGGATTTGTACGGATTCTCACCGCTTTGATGCCAGCGACTATTCATTTCGGCATTGTGAGCCCCTTTCCAAACTCCGTTATCCTGAAGACCCCCGTAGACATTATATGGTTTCTCATCATCCACATTCACAGTATAGAATTGTCCTACCTCAGGGGCATTGTTCTTGATCCAGGTCTCACCATCATCGTATGAAATATTCACACCACCATCATTCCCGTTGATAAGATGGCCTTGTAATTTAGGATTGATCCAAAGTGCGTGATGGTCTGCGTGCACATTATCTGCACTAATCGATTCGAAAGTTTTACCACCGTCGGCCGATTTTAAAATTGGGACTCCATATATATAGATCTTATCTGCATTGTTCGGGTCCACATGGATCTTTCCGAAGTAATACCCATAAGAAAAATAAATTCCGTCCAGATATCCTTCATGGGTCTTCTTCCAGTTTTTTCCACCATCTGTACTCTTGTATACTTCTGCTCCTATTACCGGGGTGTCGAACAACATGGTGTTGGCATCCTCAAGATAACGGGCAAGATCTACCGGTTTCGCCTTGCCGGTCTTCACCATCTCTTTTACACTTTCGGCCGTGTATTTTTCCTGAAATCCGTTTTGCCTCAGGTAGGTTTTAAGCCTGTTGTTATCAAGCCCCATAAATTGTGCGGTGGTCATGGTCTTAAAATCGTCTTTCACCAACATCCCATCATTAGTTTCCAACTTCTTTTCATCTTTTCTTCGGAACTGATTATCGTGAATTGCGTACACTGTATTAGCATCTACTACAGCAAGCCCGATGCGACCTACTCCTTCACCAACCGGAAAACCACTTCCGGCAACGGTAACTTTAGTCCAGGTATTTCCGGCATCGGTACTTTTATATATGGCACTCGCGTTTCCATTACCTCTGAAATTCCAAGCTTTTCTGTCTTTATCCCAGGCAGCCGCATACATCAAGTTCCAATTGTTGGGGTCCACATCCATTTCGATGATCCCGGTCTCATCGTTCACAAACAAAGTTTTGTTCCAGGAGGCTCCCCCGTCAACGGTTTTATAAACTCCTCTCTCGTTATTCTTCGAATACAAATGTCCTACAGCACTTACCACAACCTCATTGGGATTGTTAGGGTTGATCATGATCTTACTAATATGATGCGCATCGCTAAGGCCCATATTCTTCCATGACTTTCCTCCATCTTCGGAAAGAAGAAGGCCAATACCGGCATAGGATGAGCGAGACGAATTTACTTCTCCGGTACCCACCCAAAGCCTGTTATTCTTCCAGTCCATGGCAAGGCTGCCCACATTTTGTGTTGGACTCGAATCCAGCACAGGCTCGAAGGAAGTTCCGTTATTACGGGTGTGCCAAACTCCACCACTTGCATAACCTACATAGAACTCTACAGGATTGTTGGGGTTAACGGCAAAATCTACTACTCGCCCACTCATAATAGTAGGTCCAATACTCTTGAAGGGTAAATTTTTAACTATAGAAGTTTCGGCAAGTTGTTGTTTTTGCTGAATGCCTTTTATCACTTCGGAAGCAGGTGTGGCTGCAGGTTGAGCAAAGAGATTACATGTAACGAGAAGGAAGCTTAAAATGATTAGTTTTTTCATATTCGTGGATTTTCAGAATTTGAAAGTACAGAAATGCGAACTGATTGCAAAATATTCGGAAGTTGTATTTCATTAATTAAATTCGAAATTTTATTCGAAGCACAAATTGCTGTATTTTTGAATCTATTCTGAAAAGCTATCTATGAAATACCAACCTATACATAATTCGCTGTACATTAAAAACCGCAGGAATTTCATGGCTGAAATGAAACCAAGAAGTCTCGCGGTGTTCAACAGCAATGATATTTACCCCATTAGTGCAGACAGTACTATGCCTTTTCAACAACACAGAGATATACTTTATTTAAGCGGTGTAGATCAGGAAGAAAGCATCTTGTTATTGTTCCCGGATGCTGTGGAAGATAAACACAGGGAAGTACTTTTTCTAAGAGAGACCAACGAGCATATTGCAATTTGGGAAGGCGAGAAGTTAACAAAAGAGAAGGCCTTCGATGTGAGTGGCGTGAAGACGGTTTACTGGTTGTCTGATTTCGACAAAATATTTTTCGAACTAATGACCCAGGCAGAAACGATCTATTTTAATACGAACGAACATTACCGGCAGTCTGTAGAAACCGAAACTCGTGAAGCTCGTTTTATAAAAGCTACCAAAGAGAAGTTTCCGGCGCATAATTGGGCGAAGAGTAATCCTATTCTACAACGACTGAGAGCGGTAAAAGATCCGCTGGAAATCGAAGTACTGCAACAAGCATGCGACATTACGGATAAAGGTTTTAGACGAGTACTTCAATTTGTCAAACCAGGTGTATGGGAGTATGAGATCGAGGCAGAGTATATGCACGAGTTTCTAAGAAACCGGTCTAACGGCTTCGCGTACACCCCGATAATTGCAAGCGGGAACAATGCCAACGTGTTGCACTATATAGAAAATAACCAGCAGTGTAAAGCGGGTGACCTCATCCTAATGGACGTTGGTGCCTCTTATGCAAATTACAGTAGTGATATGACACGCACCATTCCTGTGAGCGGGACCTATAGTAAACGACAGAAAGAGGTTTATAACTCGGTATTGAAGGTTAAGAACGAAGCTACCAAATTACTGGTTCCGGGTGCGTATTGGAAAGAATACCACCTTGAGGTAGGTAAACTAATGACCTCCGAATTGCTACAACTTGGCCTGCTCGATAAGGCCGATGTACAAAATGAAGACCCGGACTGGCCTGCTTATAAAAAATATTTTATGCACGGTACCAGTCATCATATGGGACTGGATACACATGATTATGGAATACTTTGGGAACCAATCAAAGCCGGAATGGTATTTACTGTAGAGCCCGGAATTTATATCCCTGAAGAAGGATTTGGGATTAGACTGGAAGACGATGTTGTTGTTCAGGAAAAGGGCGAACCTTTTAACCTGATGAGAAATATCCCGATCGAGGCCGCGGAGATCGAAGACCTCATGAATTCCTGAAATAATAAGATCAGCAAGATTAAAAACGAAAAAGGCTATCCGCATGACGGATAGCCTTTTTTAGTTACACTGTACTTGGGGTTATACGTGTACTACACTGTTCTCGGTTGCTGCAAATTCATTCCACTGATAGCTGTCGGCCTGATCGTCGTTAGTCCAGTTACCGTCTACTACATATCTGAATTCGTAAGACTGATCCTTATCAAGGGAAACAGTTCCTTTAAACGATCCGTTCTTTAGTTTTTTAAGAGGAGTAGAATCTGCGTTCCACTCATTGAAAGATCCTGCAACTTTTACCTCATTCGCTTCGGCAGCAGGAACTGTAAAAGTTACTTTGCATACCGGCTTGCTCTTTAAATATTGCTTCGAAATAGCCATGATTATAATGTTTTTAATTTGGGGTAAATCTATGATACAAATTCTATAATCCAAACACTTAACTTGTAAAATATCAGCGTTTTACGAATAATTCAAAAAGTGATACTTCTTTTTATCAACTTATAAATAAAGAGGGGTTTAAAAAAAGAAATTCGCAATGAAATACGGTGAATTTGACAAACGAAAATGACGCATTAAATAACTATATCGTTTGCGAAAAAACCGGATTTTGTGAAAAAGTTTAAATAAACGTCAAATTCACTCATTTCGCTTTTCAATATCGTTGGATTTTCTGTTTGAAATGCCATAAAGATTTGAAAGGATGAAAACGATCAAGAAGGGCAATAACCATCCCATATGATCATTAGATAGTGGAATATACATCCGGATCGATTCCATAACAGGTTGAGGTATTAGTTGTAGGTTAAGAGTTGCAGCAAAGTCTGGGATGCTAAAGATAACAGTGGCGATCACAGTGGCCCGATACACTAAACTACTTGTATATCTATCTGGTAAAACGCTTAGGATGATCAAGACAATGGTAATAGGATAAATAAACATCAATGCAGGAATCGCCACATCGATAATATAACCCACGGTATGCTGTCCTACCAAAACTCCTATCACACAGCCCGCCAGGGCGGTGATAATATAGGCCTTTTGCGAATCTTTGAAGACACCCTTTACAAAGTCGGCCGTCCCGGTCACTATCCCTACCGCTGTTGTAAAGCAAGCGAGTGCTACCAGCACAGCTAGAAAAGCCGTCCCTATATCTCCCAGTGAAGTTGTACACAATAATAGAAGTAGTTCGGTGCGATCGTCCACCTGTATGGAACCACTTTGCCATGCTCCTAATGCGATCAGGCCGGCATAAATAATAAATAGGCCCATCCCGGCCAGCAGACCCGATTTTGCGATCATTCTCCGTCTGTCATCATATTGATATTTCCCTTGCAAACTGAAAGAAATAACAATAACACCTCCCACCACCACCCCTCCAATAGCGTCGAACGTTTGGTAGCCTTCAAGTATCCCGGATACCAGTGTATTGTCGAACATCGATGAACGTAAGGCTTCGGTATCGGTAAATAGGCCCAGGATAATTACCAATAGTAAAATTATAATTATCATGGGGGTGAGATATTTGCCAATGATGCTTAGGATCTTATTCCTGTTAAGTACAAATACAAGCACCAGCGAAAAATATATTATACTCAGCCAGAGAGATGAAAGTTCGAAATAAGGCTCGATAGCCATTTCGTAGGCCATGGAAGCTGTCCTTGGAGAAGGAAGAGAAACCGAGATCGCATACACTAGTACAGAGTAAACCATGGCGAACCATGGCGAAACCTTGTTCGCAAAATCGAGCATGGTTCCTTGTAAGCGGGCGTGGCCGTAAATTGCCATAATGGGTATAATAACTGCCGAAATAGCAAAACCAATGGCTACCCAGAACCATCCGGATCCTGCATTATATCCTAAGTATGGTGGTAAAATAAGATTCCCCGCTCCGAAAAAAAGAGAAAATAGAGCAAAAGCCGTGATCACAATTTGCTTGCGTTGCGTCATTAACAGATATTTGCCATGAAGATAGAAAAATGATTTTTCCTTACAACGACGGAGTTATTAATTATGAGACGCAGGGTGAAGGACCTGCAGTTTTGTTATTGCATGGTTTTCTGGAAGATCTTGCCATGTGGGATGAACTTGCAGCGTTACTTCTGAAGAATTTCACTCTTATCCGCCTTGACCTTCCGGGTCATGGACGATCGAGTGTCTATGGCAAAACTCATAGTATGGAATTTATGGCCGAAGTTGCTCACAGTCTGTTGCAGCATTTGGGCCTGGAAAATGTTAGTGTGATCGGTCATTCCATGGGTGGCTACGTTGCTCTTGCATTTCTTGATTTATATCCTTCGGAAGTGCGGCAGATCATTTTACTTAATTCGTCACCTTATAGTGATAGTCCCGAAAGACTTCTAAACCGGAAGCGGGCGCTGAAACTAATTCCGAAGAACAAAAAGTTATTTATCACTGTGTCCATACTGAATCTGTTTGCTGAAGACCGGCGGGAAGATCTAACTGCCGAAATTACAGCACTTCAGCAGCAGGCATTATCCATACCTACTCCGGGGATACTGGCCGCAATCCGCGGTATGATGGAACGTAAGGACCGTCGTCATGTATTAAAGAAATACCGGGGGCCAAAATATATGATTGCCGGAACGAAGGACGAAGTGATCCCGATCACAGATTCGGAAAATGCTGCCAAGGATACAGATTCCACCCTGATAAAAGTGGAAAGTGGTCACATGACCTTACTCGAAAATGTTAAAGAAATACATAAAATTGTGCATTTCATCGAATAATTTGTGTCTTTTGTCGATTTTTTAAATTAAAAATATATATTGGGGTATAAAATAAATCCCTGATATATGAAATCCTCCCCTAAAAAGCACCTTTCGCTATCCAACCTTGTGTGTGTAGCTTTCGGTCATGATTACATTATCACCCGAAAGGTAACCAACCATATTAACGAGTATAAATGTTCTCACTGCGGCCGAGAAGTTGCAGAGAACGATACGGGTCATCTGGAGATACTCACCCAGAAACTTAAGAACACCAATTCATGCCTGGCGACTTTCTTTCAGAAGAAAAATAGAAAAATTTCAACATTATGAAGCAATTGCGTTGCAAGATCAAAGGTCATAATCTATCCCTCATATCTAAACAGCTCATTCATATAAAAGAATACGAATGCACTCACTGCCATCAGAAATTCACTAAGGATGGGTATGGCAGGATCGTAAAATTTACGCGTTACTGGGAAAAGAATCACGAATTCTTCCAGAATCATTTTCAGAAACAAATCTTGTCCTGATCATTCTTCCTCACTAAGTGCATTCCAGCCACGAGCGATTAGCGGTATTTTGGTATTCGCCCTGGTAATCAAGTGTGCACCTTCCTTCCGGGCCGTAATATGCCCTATCACAGTTAAATTTGGATTTCCTTTTATCTTCGGAAAGTCCTCCTGTTTCAAAGTAAATAGTAATTCATAATCCTCGCCGCCACTTAGTGCAATGGTAGTACTATCCAGATTAAATTCCTCGCAGGTACTGATAACCTGGGGGTCCAACGGGATCTTTTCTTCGTATAAGTTACAACCTACCTTCGATTGTTCACATAAATGAAGAATCTCTGAGGACAACCCATCACTAATATCGATCATCGATGTGGGCAGAACTCCCAGCTCGGCCAGTAATTTTGGGATATCCTTCCTGGCTTCTGGTTTCAACTGTCGTTCTACTAAGTAAGTATAGGGTTCCAGATCGGGCTGTGCGTTAGGATTAACTTCGAACACCTTCTTTTCTCGTTCTAAAACCTGAAGGCCAAGATAAGCAGCGCCAAGATCCCCCGTGACCACCAGCAAATCGTTCTCTGAGGCCCCATTTCTGTAGGTAATATTCTTTTTATCGGCCATCCCGATAGCCGTTATACTAATTACAAGACCCGAGGTAGAGGATGTAGTATCACCTCCTACCACGTCGATATTATAAATCCTGGCTGCAGTTTCTATCCCGCTGTACAATGCCTCGACGGCTTCAACAGGAAATCGGTTGGACAATGCAATCGAAACCGTTATTTGAGAAGCCTGAGCATTCATAGCGTATATATCCGATAAATTCACCACCACAGCTTTGTAACCAAGATGCTTAAGTGGCATGTAGCTAAGATCAAAATGGACTCCCTCAACTAACATGTCGGTGGTTACAACGATCTCACTCCCCTTTTCAGGAGCGATCACGGCTGCGTCATCTCCAATTCCCTTTACGGTCGATTTACGGGTGATCTTAAAATTTGCGGTAAGGTGTGATATGAGTCCGAATTCTCCTAGTTCGGATATCGCCGTTCTCGATTGATCTTTTTCTTCAAACATAGTCTAATAATTGCAGTGCAAAAGTACTGCTTAGATTTAAAGAATTTTACATTTAATTGATATTTCAGAAATAATCTCAATTGGTTAAATGCTGCTAAATGTCTGCATTTATAAAAGCCGACCCTGATATGTTGCAGGCCAGAACCCTCTTGGTTACATTTAACAAATTTTCAACTATGAAATTAATTCTGATCTTAGCTCTTGGTAGTTTATTCCTCTTTGGATGCGCAAAAGATGACGGCTTCAAGATTCCGGTAAACGCGCAAATTATAAATGACACTATTCCGGAATCTGCTCAATATCCTTTATCTGCCCAATGTGTAAATGGTTCGGCAGGAGGATTTGCATGCAGGGGTTACAACCTGGTAAGCCGTATAGATTTACGCACCATGGATGCCTATAAGGGTAACGATTGCTGGGGATGGACAGATCCGGGCACAGGAAAAGAGTATGCCATCATGGGACTGGACAACGGTACTGCCTTTATAGATATATCAGATCCCTCAAATCCCGTGTTTTTGGGAAAAGTACCTACACAGACTTCGTCATCAGACTGGCGGGATGTAAAGGTTTACAATAATCACGCATTTATTGTGAGTGAAGCTGCCGGTCATGGAATGCAGGTCTTCGATCTTACCCGTCTGCGCAATGTGCCAAGTCCTCCAACCAACTTTAGCGCCGATGCGTTATATACCGGCTTTGGAGACGCTCATAATATAGTGATCAACGAGAACAGTGGTTATGCATACGCCGTAGGAACAACTACCTTCGATGGAGGGCCTCATTTTATAAATATTCAAAACCCTGTAGATCCGCAACCGGCAGGAGGCTATGCTATGGATTCTTATAGTCATGACGCACAGGTGGTCACTTATAATGGCCCGGACCCCGATCATACAGGATCTGAGATCCTCATTGGCAGTAATGAAAATGAGCTTGTAATTGTAGATATCACAGACAAATCCAACCCACAGCGAATTGCTACTGTATTCTATCCTCAAACGGGTTATACGCATCAGGGTTGGTTTACCGAGGACCAGCGGTATTTTATCGTGGGTGATGAACTGGATGAGCTGGCCTTTGGATTCAATTCACGTACCCTGATCTTCGATTTCAGCGACTTGGAGAATCCCGTTCTGTCTAGTGAACATTACGGAAATACTACAGCAATCGATCATAATGGGTATGTAAAAGGAAACACATATTATTTATCTAATTATACCAGAGGTCTCACCGAGATCGATATTTCGGGAATTGCAAACGGCGATCTATACGAATCGGGATATTTTGACACCTATCCTGAAAACGATGCGGCGTCTTTTAATGGTGCCTGGAGTGTATTTCCCTACTTCACAAGTGGGAATATCGTAATTAGCGACATTAATCTTGGCTTTTTCCTTGTAAAGCGAGGAAATTGATCATGAAGCCCCTAGAAATGGGTTAATTAACATCTAAAACAGTTGGTCATATTACATATTTTTCTACATTTGGAATGATTTCGAAAAATTTTTGAAAGAAATTCAGCTAAAATTGATTTTTAATACATTTTCAATAATCAAATCGACGAGTTCCTCAAAACTAAAATAACCCTACTTAAACTTAACCCATGAAAATTTTATTACTCCCTATCCTGCTTATTTTTTCTTTACCAATAATTGCACAAACTCCATGTACAGGTGGGACCGCCGGACCATATCCATGCAGTGGTTACGACCTTCAGTCTGAATTAAGCCTTACTGCCTTAAATGCCAGTGGCGGAAATGATAGTTGGGGATGGACAGATTCTACCACCGGGAAGGAATATGCCCTTATTGGCCTTAACAACGGAACTGCCTTTATAGATATATCAAATCCTACAAGTCCGGTATTTCTGGGAAAGCTACCAACGCATACGTCTAATAGTAGCTGGAGAGACGTGAAAACCTATAACGATCATGCCTTTATTGTTAGTGAGGCAAACGGGCACGGGATGCAGGTTTTCGACCTAACCAGGTTGAGAAATGTGAGCAGCCCTCCGGAAACCTTTACAGAGGATGCACATTACTCAGGATTTGGAAGAGCACATAATATAGTGATCAATGAAGACACGGGCTTCGCCTACGCTGTGGGTACTTCCAGTTATAATGGGGGACCACATTTTATCAATATCCAGAATCCTACTAACCCAACCGCTGCAGGAGGATATTCTATGGACGATTACAGCCATGACGCGCAGGTGGTAACCTACTGTGGGCCAGACCAGGATTATATTGGGAGAGAGATATTGATAGGAAGCAATGAAAATGAGGTGATCATTGCCGATATTACCAATAAGTCTAATCCCGTAAGTATCTCCACAATTTCCTACACCAATGTAAATTATACTCACCAGGGCTGGTTTACGGAAGATCAGCGTTACTTTATACTTGGGGACGAGCTGGATGAGCAAAGCGTTGGTTTTAATACCCGTACACTGGTTTTTGATTTTGAGGATCTGGATAATCCCCAGTTACATACTACCTATACCGGTCCAACCCCGGCCATCGATCATAATGGTTATGTAAAAGGAACTAAATACTACCTGGCTAACTATAGAGCCGGTATCCGAGTTATCGATATTTCGAATATCGCTAGTGGAACCATGACAGAAGAAGGCTACTTTGATAGTTATCCCAATAATGATAACGCAAACTTTAGTGGCGCCTGGAACGTTTACCCATACTTTGCCAGTGGAAATATTGTAATTAGCGATATGAATCGTGGTTTTTTACTTGTAAAAGCTCAATCGACAGATCTAGTGAACCCGGTGGCGGTATGCCAGGACATAACAGTATCACTCGACGCAAACGGAGAAGTAACTATTACAGGAGCAGATATTGACAATGGCTCTACCGACAATAGCGGGGTGGTTTATTTCAATATTTGTAACGAATACTTTGATTGCTCCAATCTGGGCGCCAATGTGGTTGAACTGGAAGTTTATGATGACTTCGGAAACAAAGACTATTGTACGGCTACAGTTACAGTAGTAGATGATATGGACCCTCAGATTAATTGCCCGGGGAATTCACAGGTGCTAGTAGACGCCGGACAGAACTACTATACTCTGCCGGATCATTTTGCCAATGGTGACGTAACTGCCACAGATAATTGTGCTTCAGGCCTGATACTTACTCAGAGTCCTGTTGCCGGAACGCAGTTACCTATAGGAATCCATACTATTAATTTCGTAGCTGAAGACAGTAGTGGAAATACAAATAACTGTTCCTTCGATATAATCGTTACAGATGTTCTTTCTGCCGATGATATAGCTTTCGAAAATGGATTGAGTATTTATCCTAATCCTGCTTCAAAAACAATTAATATCAACTCGGCTAACAGATCGATAAACAGTATAAGTGTAATCGATGTTTCAGGGAAGGTGGTATTCAATTCCAATAACCTGGACACATTATCAGCTACTTTGAACGTATCTGCTATTGCCAGAGGATTGTACTTTGTTACAGTTAATAATAGTGTAACAAAAAAGATAATTAAGAGATAATTAGAAAGTACGGGAAATTAGCATTCACGTACTTCAAAACACTATAATAACTATGTTAAGATTATTGTCGTGCTTTTTAGTACTGTGGAGCGCTTGTATCACAGCACAAACCCCGTGCAGCAATGGAACAGCAGCAGGTTTCCCATGTGAAGGATACGACCTCATCTCTCAAATTTCTCTTGCTACCATGGGCTCCAGCCGGGCAAATGACAGTTGGGGCTGGACAGACCCTATGGACGGAAAGGAGTACGCCATTGTTTGTCTTAATGAAGCAACGGCGTTTATAGACATCTCCGATCCGTTGAATCCTGTTTACCTCGGGAAACTCCCAACCCAGGGAAGCTCCAGTACTTGGAGAGATGCAAAAACCTATAACAATCACGCCTTTATAGTTAGTGAGGATCCCGGGCACGGTATGCAGGTCTTCGATCTAACACGCTTACGAAATGTCCCAAACCCTCCGGTTACTTTTACAAACGACGCTCATTTCTCAGGTTTTGGAGGGGCGCATAATATTGTGATCAATGAAGATACGGGTTATGCCTATGCCGTTGGCACCAATCAGTTTAGTGGCGGTGCCTATTTTATAGATATCCAGGATCCTATTAATCCTGTAGCTGCTGGCGGATATGCTGCAGAGGGTTATACTCACGATGCACAGGTAGTTACCTACAATGGCCCTGATACCGATTACATCGGACAGGAAATCATGATAGGGAGCAACGAAGATGAAATGGTGATCGTAGATGTTACAGACAAGGCCAATCCACAAGCTATTTCGGCGATTACCTACTCGAACGTCTCTTATACGCACCAGGGTTGGTTCACAGAGGATCAGCGATATTTTATCCTGGGTGACGAAACAGATGAGATCAATTTTGGCTTTAATTCCAGGACATTGATCTTCGATCTCTCAGATCTTGATAACCCACAGTTTCATTTCCAGTATTCGGGACCCACAGGAGCGACAGACCACAATGGTTATGTAAAAGGCGATAAATTCTACCTTGCCAACAACGCAGCAGGTTTACGGGTGATCGATATCTCGGATATAGCTAATATGAATATGAGTGAAGTAGGGAATTTCGACACCTACCCTGTTAATAATAATTCAGGGTTCAACGGTTCATGGAGTGTGTACCCTTATTTTGATAGTGGACATATAGTAATTAGTGATAGGGAACAGGGGTTTGTCCTGGTAAAACCCTCGGTGATCCTCGGAATTGATGATATCTTAAATACAGAAGTCGCGATCTATCCAAATCCGATCTCCGAACACCTAACAATTAGTATGCATGATAGGATCATTTCAGAAATAAAGATCACAGATACACTAGGTAAAGTAATTTATTCTGCAGAAAATATCGACGCGAACAACGCCACAGTTAATCTGGCAGGTATCTCCAGTGGAATCTATTTTGTTCGTGTTAATAAGTCTATAGTGAAGAAAATAATTAAAAACTAAATAAAACCTTTGAAACACATTTACAACTTCGGGCTCTTTCTATAAATGACATTAGTTCTGTTTGTAGTGCCGTATTATTCGTATTTTTGTGTTTTGCTAATTAATTTGTTATGATAAAGAATCTACTCCTGTATGGATTATCAATATTCAGCACCCTGGCTTTAGCACAGACCCCTTGTGAAAGTGGTATGGCAGGATCTTACCCATGTAGTGGCTACGACCTGTTGTCAACATTTACGCTTGGCGAATTAGGCGGCAGCTCAGGAAATGATTCCTGGGGCTGGACAGATCCTCAAAATGGAAAGGAATATGCAATTACCGGTGTAAATAACGGTACCGTATTTATAGACATCACAGATCCCGTTAACCCCGTTATCCTGGGTAAATTATTGGGCCATGGCAATTCTTCCAGCCTATGGCGTGATGTGAAAGTGTATAATAATTATGCTTTTATGGTGAGTGAAGCAGGAGGACATGGGATGCAGATCTTCGATCTTACGCGTTTAAGATCTGTGAGCAGCCCTCCCGAAAACTTTACAGAGGATGCTTATTTTAGTGGCTTCGGAAGTGCCCACAATGTGGTTATTAATGAAGCATCGGGCTATGCTTATGGCGTAGGAACCGGTCAATTTAGCGGCGGAGCTGTTTTTGTAAATATTCAGGACCCGTTAAACCCTGTTGCTGAAGGTGGATATTCGGGAAGTGGTTATACTCACGATGCCCAAGTAGTAACTTATTCGGGCCCGGATACCGATTACGCTGGTAGCGAGATCTACATTGGCTGTAATACCGATGAAGTAGTGATCGTGGACGTGACCGATAAGTCCAATCCTCAGCTTATCTCAACTATAGGCTACGCCAACATAGGTTATACCCACCAGGGATGGCTTACAGAAGATCAGACCTATTTTATAGCCGGTGATGAATTTGACGAATCTAATGTTGGATTCAATACTCGTTCTATTGTTTTCGACTTCACCGACCTGGATAATCCACAATTTCACATGGAATATTTTGGACCCACTCCTGCCATAGATCACAATGGATACGTAAAAGGAGACAGATTTTACCTGGCTAATTATACAGCGGGATTCCGCGTGATTGATATAAGTGATATTGCCAATGGAAATATGAACGAGATAGGTTATTTCGACACACATCCGGCAAATCAGAATGTTTCTTATAATGGCGCGTGGAACGTATATCCGTATTTCCCTAGTGGTAATATTGTTGTAAGCAATATTGACGGTGGTTTTTTCGTGCTGAGAGAGCAAAATCTGGGAACAGACCCCGTGGATAGTACAAGTTTTGCGCTAACCCCGAATCCTGCTTCAGACATACTAATGATTACTTCAGATGTAAGTGGAATCGAGACCATAGAGATTAGGAATATGCTGGGCCAGCAGGTGCTGCAATTCGAATTTAATCATACAAATAATGAACAAATAGATATCTCCGGCCTAACTTCCGGTATGTATCTGGTTAAAATCAATAATAACACCGTAAAAAGACTAATAGTAAAGTAAGCGGTAAAACAACAATCAAAAAATGAAGAAAATAGTTACAATAATTACTGTTCTGGCTAGCTCAATTATGATAGCACAAGTACCGTGCTCAGGAGGCTCTGCAGCAGGTTTCCCATGTTCTAATTTTACGCTTCAGGGGCAAATAACCCTCGCTGCAATGGGCGCAGGAGGAGGAAACGATTCCTGGGGATGGACAGACCCACAGGATGGTAAGGAATATGCAATTGTTGGCCTTAATAACGGTACCGCATTTATCGATATCTCAGATCCTGTGGATCCTCAGTACCTGGGTAAACTTCCAACGCATACTAGTTCAAGTACCTGGAGAGATGTAAAAGTGTATAACAATCATGCATTTGTTGTAAGTGAAGCAAATGGTCACGGTATGCAGGTATTCGACCTAACTCGTTTGCGAAATGTAACCAGCCCTCCCGAAACGTTCACTGAAGACGCGCATTATGGAAATTTTGGTAGTGCACACAATATTGTTATTAACGAAGATACGGGCTATGCATATGCAGTTGGAACCGATCTGTATAACGGTGGACCGCATTTCATAAATATTCAGGACCCGTTGAACCCAACCGATGAAGGTGGTTATGCCTTAGATGGTTACAGCCATGACGCGCAAGTTGTATTGTATAACGGTCCCGACACCAGCTATAATGGGAAAGAGATCCTTATCGGGAGTAACGAAAATGCCGTAGTGGTCGTAGATATTACCGATAAAGGGAGTCCGCAACCCATTTCTTCAACCAATTACTCAAACGTAGGTTATACGCATCAGGGATGGTTCACAGAAGACATGAAGTATTTTATTGTAGGAGATGAAATAGATGAATTTAGTGTTGGCTTCAATACCCGTACCCTTGTATTCGATTTTACCGATCTGGATAACCCTCAGCTTGATTTTGAGTACTTCGGAACCACTCCGGCTGTAGATCACAACGGTTATGTGGTGGGTGAAAGATTCTATATGGCCAGCTACTCCGCAGGAATGAGAGTTCTGGATATTAGCAATATTGAAAGCGGAAGTATGTCTGAATATGGCTATTTCGATACCTTCCCTGGTAACAATAATGCAAGTTTCGATGGCGCATGGAATGTGTACCCCTTCTTCGCAAGTGGGAACATAGTTATAAGCGGTGATTTTGGATTTACCCTGGTGCGAGATGAGAACCTGAGTGCACCCGATTTTAGTACTTCGGATTTTTCCATCTTCCCTAATCCGGCTAACAATGTTCTCAATGTCGCCTCCAAGAACGCCCCAATAGACACTGTTGCAATATACAATGTACTAGGACAGGAAGTAAATCGTTATGATTTTGCCGACAGTCTTTCAGAAACTATAGATATTTCCAGTTTAAAAGCCGGTTTATATATGGTTCAGATCAACAAATCAACCACTAAAAGATTGATTGTGAATTAAACCTAGAAATTATGAAAAGATACTTAACCTACGCCCTCGCCATCATCTTCATGTGTGGCTTTCACGCCTGTAAAAAAGATGAAGGCACAACCCCTCCAGACGGCTCCACCGATGACGATAACCCACCGGTTGGCGGAACTTTTGAAGGCGTTATTGAATACGTTAAAACCTTCGGCGGTAGTAACGAAGACGAAGCCGTGGATGTTGTCCAGGCAAATGACGGAGGTTATGTAATGGTAGGAACCACTTCCAGTAATGATGGTGACATCACAGATAAAACAACCACAGATCCCGACTATTGGGTATTAAAAGTAAATGCTGCCGGTGAAAAGCAATGGAGTAAAACCTATGGAGGAACATCTCCAGACAGGGCTACAGGTATTGTTAAAACCAACGACGGCGGATACATTCTCTCCGGCCACAGCCGTAGTAACGATGGAGATGTGGGTGGAAATGAAGGCTTTCACGATTACTGGATCGTTAAGATAAACAGTGTAGGTGATATTCAATGGGAAACCAATTTTGGCTTTTCTGGAAGCGATCAGGCTCTTAATATCATTCAAACAGCAGATGGGGGCTATTTCGCTACAGGATTCCTCGATGTCACTGCCAGCGGTGGGATGGGCAACGATGGTAGAAACCCGGAACACGGTGTAGGAGAATATTGGGGGATCAAGATGGATGCTAACGGTAATAAAATTTGGCGTCGCTATTTTGGCGGATCCAATAACGACCGTAGTTACGACGTTGTTCAGACCGATGATGGTGGATTCCTAATGATAGGTGCTTCAGAAAGTGAAGACTTTGATAAACTAGATCCGAAAGGGAGTTACGACTTCTGGGTAGTAAAAGTTAGTGCCGGCGGAGATAACCTTTGGTCAAAATCCTTTGGCGGTTCTGAAATTGATGTGGCTTATGCCGTAACCCAAACAACCGATGGAAATTATATGATCGTTGGCGATACGCGAAGTATAGATAAGGATGTAACAAATCCGCTTGGTAATGCCGATCTATGGGTAGTGAAATTTAATAAGAACAACGGCGCTATCATTTGGCAAAAGACCTATGGTGGTGATCAGTTTGAATCTGCACGAAGTGTTGAAAGGCTGCCTAACGGAACCTATCTTATCTCGGGATCAACCCGTTCTGCCAACGGGGATGTTTCAATGAATATTGGACAAAATGATGCCTGGGTAATGATCATTAACGAAAACGGAGAACTGCAGTATCAGAAAACTGCCGGTGGCACCAGTCTAGATTTTGCCGATAGTGCCATCCAAACAACTGATAATAAACTCATTGTGGTAGGTAATACCGAGAGCAACGATATAGACATTACCGTAAACCGTGGAATAAAAGACCTATTGCTGATAAAAGTTAAATAATTACAAGTAACCTAAAAAAATAAATTAATGAAAAAGATTGTCCTGATGATTGTAGCTTCCGTTTTGGTAATCGGGTGCAACAACGATGATAATAACCCACAACCTACGCCAAACGCCACAGTTGAATTTACATTTACTCACAACTGGGATGGTGATGAAATTGAAAATACAGATTTCGACCTTTTGCAGTACTTCAATGCCAACGGAGAACAAATGAGTATCTCGAAGCTGGTTTATCTAATTTCCGATGTTACCTTCACAAGTCTTTCTACTGCCGAATCCTTCGATGCAGGGGATTATAACCTGATAAATGTGAGAGAAGGCACTAACCTTACCTTCACTCCCGATATTGAGATCCCGGAAGGAGAATATCTTGTTACGTTCACTTTTGGTTTCGACGATGAAGATAATCAGGATGGAATTTATCCGGATTTGAATTCGGCAGACGGAGGTTGGAACGTGCCAATGATGTTAGGTGGTGGATATCACTATATGCGACTTGAAGGAAAATTTGTCGACAACACGTCAACGCAGACTAATTACGCCTACCACACCATTCGGGCGAACGATAATACCACTACTCCTATCACCTTACAGGATACTTCCTTCGAAGTTAGTCTGGGGCAGGTGACCGTAGGAAGCAGTACCAGTGTAGAAGTAAAGATGAATGTGGCAGAATGGTTTAGAAGTCCGAATCAATGGGACCTGAACCAATTAAACACTGTATTGATGCCAAATTTCGATGCCCAGATCATGATGTACGAAAATGGTTCTATCTTCAATGGTTCAACCGGAGTATTTAGCAAAGGAACCGTTACACAGTAAAATTAATTTATGAAACGCAGTTTAGTATATATCGCATTATGTTGTCTTTTGGTAGTTTCTTGTACTACGGACCAGGATGATAATATTGATGGTTATACGGCTACCCCTCTGGAATTGAATATTCCGCCTTTATTTGCCGAAAAGATCCTTCCACCGGTTATCCCGGAAGACAATCCGCAATCTGTTGAAGGCGTGGCTTTGGGTAGAAAGTTATTCTTCGATAAAAAACTATCTGCAGATAATACCTTAGCCTGTGCCGGGTGCCATAGCCCGGCCAGTGCTTTTTCAGATCCCAGGCAATTTAGTATAGGAATTGATGGCACAGCCGGTACAAGAAATTCCATGCCTTTGTTTAACCTGGCCTGGAATTATAACGAACTTTTCTTTTGGGATGGCCGGGCCGTATCGGTTGAAAACCAGGCCTTATTTCCTGTGATCGACCCCATTGAAATGCACAATACATGGCCTGGAGCTGTTAGTACGCTACAGGCAGATCCTGAATATCCAGCCTTGTTCGAAGCTGCCTTCGGAACCCAAAATATAGATTCGACATTGGTGACAAAAGCGATTGCCCAGTTTGTTAGAACGTTAATTTCGGGAAATTCTAAGTTTGATAGGTACCTGGCAGGCACAGAACAATTAACTCAGTCTGAGCTTAACGGACTAAATATTTTCCTGGATGAGAATAGAGGCGATTGTTTTCACTGCCATGGAAATCCTAATAACCCGCTATGGACAGACAATATCTTCCATAACAACGGTCTGGATGAAACACATGTAGATCGTGGCCGAGGTGCGGTAACTGGCGATCCCAGGGAATTTGGGACGTTTAAAACTCCAAGCCTACGAAACCTTGCATACACTGCACCTTATATGCACGATGGTAGATTTAACACCATCGACGAAGTGATCGACCATTACAGTGAAGGACTGGTCTATTCTGAAACCATCGATCCGCTTATGAAAAAAGTGGACGAAGGGGGTGTGGGTCTCTCACCAGAAGATAAGGCCGATCTAAAGGCATTTCTACTTACTTTATCCGACCCCAGCTTTATTTCCAATCCCGATTTCCAGGATCCAAACTAAGGCTACTTATTTACCGCCGTAAACCCCTTAAAACCCTAAGGCTGTTAATTATTACTTAAAACTATCAAGCCATAGGCGTAAATTGTATTTCCTCTATGGTTAAAAACGGCTTTTAACGTATATTTGCAACCTAATTTAGAATTAATCTATTTAGAGATGATCAAAGTAAGCGAACAAGCTAAAAGTAAGATTTCTCAGCTGATGACAGACGAGGGCTTTGCTGTAGAACAGGATTTTGTGCGTGTAGGGGTGAAGAGCGGTGGATGTTCGGGATTGTCTTATGAGCTAACTTTCGATAAACAATTAGGGGCTGAGGATAAGATGTTCGAAGACACACCCGTGAAGATCGTAGTAGATAAGAAGAGCTTTCTCTATCTGGTGGGGACCACCCTGGAATACAGTGGAGGGCTGAATGGAAAAGGATTTGTCTTCAACAATCCAAATGCTAACAGAACTTGCGGATGCGGAGAGAGTTTCTCTTTATAAATAGTGTAGAAAAAGAATCATGGGAAAATTTACCGAAGACGATTTAAAGAAAGAACTGGAAACCAAGGAATACGAGTATGGTTTCTACACCGATATTGCTTCAGAGACATTCCCTGCCGGCCTCAATGAAGATATCGTTAGAGCGATCTCTTTAAAAAAGGAGGAACCTCAGTGGATGACCGATTGGCGTCTCGAGTCTTTCCGTGTGTGGAAGGAAATGGTCGAGCCGGAGTGGGCTAATGTTCGCTACCAAAAACCGGATTTCCAGGCAATTTCCTATTATTCGGCGCCGTCAAAGAAACCGAAATACGATAGCATCGATGAAGTAGACCCGGAATTGCTTGATACCTTCAACAGGCTGGGCATATCCCTTGAGGAGCAAAAAAAATTAGCCGGGGTGGCGGTGGATATCGTGATGGATTCCGTTTCTGTGGCGACTACTTTTAAAGCAACTCTGGCCGAAAAGGGAATTATCTTTTGCTCAATTTCAGAAGCAATTAAAGAACACCCCGAACTAGTAAAAAAATACATAGGCTCTGTAGTTCCGCAAAAAGATAACTTTTATGCAGCATTGAACAGCGCTGTTTTTAGCGATGGCTCGTTCTGCTATATTCCGAAGGGTGTTCGGTGCCCTATGGAATTATCTACCTACTTCCGTATCAACCAGGCGGGAACAGGACAGTTTGAACGTACCCTTGTAATTGCAGATGAAGGAAGTTATGTAAGTTATCTCGAAGGGTGTACAGCTCCGTCCAGAGATGAAAACCAGTTGCATGCCGCAGTGGTGGAACTAATAGCCCTGGACGATGCCGAAATAAAATATTCTACGGTTCAAAACTGGTACCCCGGCGGAAAGGACGGTAAAGGAGGGGTGTACAACTTTGTGACCAAGCGGGGCCTTTGCGAAAAAAATGCGAAAATATCCTGGACTCAGGTTGAAACGGGAAGTGCCGTTACCTGGAAATATCCAAGTTGCATATTAAAAGGTGATAATTCTATTGGAGAATTCTACTCGATCGCGGTGACCAATAATTATCAGCAAGCCGATACAGGTACCAAAATGATTCACCTGGGCAAGAACACCAGAAGTACAATTATTTCGAAAGGGATTTCAGCAGGAAAATCACAAAACAGCTATAGAGGTCTTGTGAAGATTAGTCCGAGAGCCGAAAATGCCCGCAACTTCTCACAGTGCGATTCCTTATTAATGGGAAATAATTGCGGTGCTCATACTTTTCCATATATAGAGGCCAGTAATAAATCTGCAAGGATAGAACACGAAGCCACAACCAGTAAGATCGGGGAAGACCAGATCTTTTATTGCAATCAGCGTGGTATCGATACCGAAAAAGCTATTGCTCTTATAGTAAATGGATTTAGCAAGGAGGTTCTAAATAAACTTCCTATGGAATTTGCCGTAGAAGCACAAAAATTATTAGAAATAAGCCTTGAAGGTTCAGTTGGATAAAACTAAAAATTGAAAATGAAAAAAATCTTTTATTTATTCCTTATCGCAACTATTACATTCTCTTGTAATAATTCTGAAAAGAAAAACAGTGAGAACCCGGATGAGAACACCGAAATATCCGCAGAAGGCGGCAACGTGGTGGATGTAAGGATGCCTGTTTACAGAGGTGAGTTCATCTTTACCGATGAAGCAGCCGTGTTGAAAGGTAAAAACTTCGTTTACGGGGTGGTAATAGATACTGTTGCCCGTGAATTGGCTGCAAGAGTAGCACCTATAAAGAAGGATGAATTTGATATGGTCCCGGTTGTAGTCACTGGAATAGTATCGCCCAATCCTGCCCTTTCTGAAGGGAAAGAAGGCTGGGAGGAAGTGATCACCATAAAAAATATACTGAATGTGAGTGCGAAGCCCGCAGAGGCAGATGTTAAAATTGAAGACAAAAACTAAGATGTTAGAGATAAAAAACTTACACGCGAGTGTTGAAGAGAAGAATATCCTGAACGGGGTAAACCTGGAGGTTAAAGCCGGAGAGGTACATGCCATTATGGGTCCTAATGGATCGGGTAAAAGTACGCTGGCTTCTGTAATAGCAGGGAAAGAGGAGTTTGAGATCACTAAGGGAGATGTACTTCTGGAAGGTGAGGATATTACCGAACTGGACCCGGAAGAACGCGCTCATAAAGGAGTGTTTCTATCCTTTCAGTACCCGGTTGAGATTCCCGGCGTTACAGTGACAAACTTTATCAAGACGGCAATCAACGAATCACGTAAAGCACAAGGTCTTGAAGACATGCCTGCTTCAGAAATGCTAAAGAAGATCAAGGAAAAAGCAGATCTACTGGAGATAGACCGTAAGTTTTTATCCAGATCGCTGAACGAAGGATTTTCGGGAGGTGAAAAAAAGAGAAATGAGATCTTCCAGCTGGCAATGATGGAACCCAAATTAGCCATCCTGGACGAGACAGATTCCGGTCTGGATATCGACGCCCTTAAAGTGGTTGCCAACGGGGTGAACAAATTGCGCAATAAGGACAATGCTGTGATCGTGATCACTCACTACCAGCGATTGTTAGATTATATAGTTCCGGATTTTGTGCATGTTCTTATGGATGGCCGGATTGTAAAATCGGGCCCTAAAGAACTAGCGTACGAACTGGAAGAAAAAGGATACGACTGGATCAAGGAAGAAGTAAAGGCCTAGTGGCCGGAATGAAGGACAGCTTATGAATTTGAAAAATAAATTATTATCCTCTTATATCGCCTTCGAAGATCATCTCGAAGCAGACTCCCCTATTTACGACTTAAAGAGCAAGGCTATCAAGATCTTTGAGAACGAAGGATTCCCGTCTAAGAAAATGGAGGATTGGAAATACACCTCTCTAAATTCCCTGTTGAAAACAGATTACAGTCTGTCGCCTAAGAAAGACCACGCCGTCGAATTTAAGGATGTAAAGCAGTATTTCCTGCATGATATCGACACCTACAAAATTGTATTTGTTGACGGTGTTTATAATTCTTTTCTTTCTGAAACTACTCACGACAAGATGGATGTTTGCCTTTTGTCGGCAGCACTCAGCAAACCGAAATATCAGCCTGTAATTGAGGCTTATTTCAATAAAGTTGCAGGAAATGACAGTCTTACATCTCTCAATACCGCTTTTGCACGAGAGGGGGCATATATCTACATTCCGAAACACCGGGAAGTGGAAAAACCTATAGAGGTGATCAATTTCGCAACCGGCAACGAAGCGGCATTGATGCTACAACCTCGTAATCTTATCATTGTTGGTGAAAATGCCCATGTACAAATTATAGAAAGGCACCAAAGTCTTTCCGAAAATGCAGTTTTTACCAATTCGGTCACCGAGATCTTTGCCGAAAAACGTGCCTATGTGGATTACTATAAGATCCAGAACGACAGGGCGAATGCTTCCCTGATAGATACTACTTATATTTCACAGGAAGAACAAAGTAACTGCAGGGTGCATACCTTTTCCTTTGGTGGAAAAATGACAAGGAACAACCTTAATTTCTACCAAAGAGGAGAACGATGTGATTCTACACTAAAAGGAATCACAATTCTTGAAGGAAAACAACATGTAGACCACAATACCCTGGTAAACCATATCGAACCCAATTGTGAAAGTCATCAGGACTACAAAGGGATTTTCGGAGACTCGTCTACCGGTGTATTCAATGGCAAAGTGGTTGTAGAAAGAGAAGCACAGAAAACAGATGCATTTCAGCAAAATAACAACATCCTGATAGACGACAAGGCTACGATAAACGCTAAACCACAGTTGGAGATCTTTGCAGACGACGTAAAATGTTCACATGGTTGTACCATAGGACAGCTGGATGAAGAAGCCTTGTTCTACCTGCGTTCCCGTGGAATAGCGAAAAAGGAGGCCAGAGCACTACTTATGTATGCTTTCGCGAACAATGTGCTGGAGAGTGTAAAGATCCCTGAGTTGAAAAGGCGAATCAATAAACTGATCGCCACCAAGATAGGAGTTCATCTTGGGTTCGACCTTTAACGCATTACAATGAATATCCGGATGGCATTTAACGTGACTCAAATACGAGAAGATTTCCCCATACTTAAACGCGAGGTGAATGGGAAGCCATTGATTTATCTGGACAATGCGGCCACTTCACAAAAACCAAAACAAGTAATAGATAGTATTACACACTATTACACTCACTATAATGCCAATATACATCGTGGTGTACACACCCTTTCCCAGGAAGCCACCGATGCCTACGAACAAGCGCGAAAAAAAATACAAAAGCATTTTAATATCGCTCACGGCCATGAAGTGATCTTTACTTCGGGAACCACAGATGGTATCAACCTGGTTGCAAATGGTTTTTCTTCTTTTCTGAAAACTGGAGACGAAGTTATAGTATCGGCCATGGAGCATCATTCCAATATTGTACCCTGGCAGATGTTGTGTGAAAGAACAGGTGCACTACTGAAAGTGATCCCCATGAGCGAAGAAGGTACACTAATCCTTGGCGAGTATGATACATTGCTTACGGAAAAGACAAAACTCGTTTTCGTGAACCATATATCCAACGCACTGGGAACCATTAATCCCATCGAGGAAATTATTGAAAAGGCACACAATTACGGAGCAGCAGTGTTGGTTGATGGGGCGCAGTCCTGTTCTCATATAAAACCGGATCTACAGGCATTGGATGTGGACTTCTATGTTACCAGTGCACATAAGATGTGTGGACCAACCGGAGTGGGAATGTTGTATGGAAAAGCGGAGTGGTTACATAAATTACCTCCATACCAGGGTGGTGGGGAAATGATCGCTGAAGTAACTTTCGAAAAAACCACTTATGCAGACCTGCCTCACAAATTTGAAGCCGGAACCCCCAATATTGCGGGAGGAATTGCTTTTGGCACAGCGATTGACTATTTAAACGAAATAGGTTTCGATGCGATCGCTCAGCATGAATCTCAACTGTTGGAATATGCTACTGCGGAATTATTAAAAATTCCCGGCTTGCGTATCTATGGTACGGGAAAAGATAAAACTTCAGTAATTTCCTTCAACGTTGAAGGAATACATCCTTATGACGTAGGGACTATACTTGATAAGCTGGGTATCGCCGTAAGAACAGGACATCATTGTGCTCAACCTATCATGGATTTTTATAAGATCCCGGGAACAGTAAGGGCTTCTTTTGCTTTTTACAATACCATGGAGGAAGTAGACGCATTGGTAAACGCTGTTAGGCAAGCCCAAAATATGCTAAGCTAAAATTAGAAATTTAAGAAGGCCGAAGAATTATAGTATCTTCGGAATAAACAAAATAATTGTATTATGAAAACACTAATCTCACTATGTATTGTTGCAACTTTGTTTATAAGCTGCGATGAAACTAAAAAAGTAATCGACACGGCCGGAAATGTTCAATTAGCAGGTAACTATACTGTTACCATCCTTGCAGATGAATTGGTGTCGCAAAACCCGCCTACCATCTCATTCATGGCTTACGACAAGACTGTAAAAGGTAATACGGGTTGTAACTCGTTCTTCGGAAGCTATACGCTGGACCTGTACGCCCTGTCTTTCTCTGATATTGGTTCTACCGAAATGGCCTGCGACGAGCCCATAATGACCAATGAGAATCTGTTCTTACAAGCCTTGAGAAATACAGGATCTTACTCGATTGAAGATAATGTCCTTACTCTATTTTCAAGAAATGACAGAAGCATATTATTGAAAGCACAGAAAGTAGTAAACAAATAGGATCTTTGGTATGAGCATCGCAGCGATACAAGAAGAATTGATCGATGAGTTCTCCCTTTTCGAAGATTGGATGGATAAATACGAACATCTTATTCAGCTTGGAAAATCACTGCCATTGATAGATCCGCACCGCAAAACCGACGATAAGTTAATTAAAGGTTGTCAAAGTAAGGTGTGGCTGGATGCATACTTAGAAGAGGATAAGGTGATCTTTACCGCCGATAGCGATGCGATTATTACCAAAGGGATCATTGCCGTACTAATTCGAGTTTTCTCGGGCCATAGTCCGGAAGACATCGCCTCTGCCAATACAGATTTCATTGATGAGATCGGGCTGAAGGAACACCTGTCACCTACCCGTGCGAACGGATTGGTGTCTATGATAAAACAAATGAAATTATATGCTGTGGCTTTTCAGGCCCAGCTTAAGAAATAAAAAATGAGTACAACCGAAATTGACACCACCGAATTAGGTGAGAAAATAGTAAAGGTCCTTAAAACGATCTACGACCCGGAGATCCCGGTTGATATTTATGAGCTTGGTTTGATCTATGATGTGTTTGTTAATGAAGACCTGGAAGTAAAGATCCTCATGACGCTCACAACGCCTAACTGCCCTGTAGCAGAGTCATTGCCTTTGGAAGTAGAAGACAAGGTAAAGTCTATAAAGTTGGTTAAAGATGCGGAAGTTGAGATCACCTTCGATCCACCATGGAGTCAGGATCTAATGAGCGAAGAAGCCAAACTGGAATTGGGTATGCTTTAAAAAACGCAGTTATGTCGAAAGCCGGAATTGACGCCATCTCATTTTATGTCCCTCCCTTGTATGTGCCAATGCAGGAACTCGCTGCAAAGCGAGATATTCCTTATGAAAAACTTCGAAGAGGTCTTGGTTTGGAAAAAATGGCGATCCCCGATATCAACGAAGATGCCGCCAGTTTTGCAGCCAATGCTCTGCTTAGTCTTATTAGGGATAATGAGATCGATCCCACCCAAATAGGACGTATTTACCTGGGAACGGAAAGTGCGGTTGATGGTTCAAAACCAACAGCTACGTACGCTATAGAAGTTGTTGAAGATATCCTGTCCAACCAATACGGTGACCGTTGTTTTAAAAATTGTGATGTCGTCGACCTCACTTTTGCATGTGTAGGGGCAGTAGATGCCATGCATAATTGCCTGGATTGGGTAGAAAATGGCGAGAATAGAAAAGCGGTAGTTATTGCTTCAGATCTGTCTAAATACGAGCTTCACTCCACAGGCGAATACACCCAGGGAGCCGGTGCTGTAGCGGTACTTCTCACCAAAGATCCATCCCTGATCGCTATAAGTCCAAACTGGGGTGTGGCAACAAAAAGTGTAGGAGACTTTTTCAAGCCGAGACGCTTTTTTAATAAACAGCAGTTGGCCAAAGAGTTGCTACAGCAGCTAAATGGTAATTATTCGGATGAAGAGTTAAACGATCTTATTTCCGGGACCGAATCCGGTTTTTGGAATGAGAAAAACGAATTAGTAGAGTTGTTCAAGGAGGAACCGGTTTTCGACGGACAATACTCCAACCAGTGCTACAGCGATCGCGTAACTGAAGCTCTGGAGCACTTTAACGAACAATCCAGCACCAACTTTCTGCACGACTGGGAATACCTTGTATTTCATTTACCTTATGCATATCATGGGCGAAGGATAATTTTTTCAAACTGGCTGGACTGGATTGAAGCCGATGGTAGACTGGATGAACTGCTACAGGAGATAGGACCACAAACAGACGACAGAAAAACCTGGGAGCGTCTGGCAAGCAAATCCACGATGTACCGTGAATTTGTTGAAACCAGGATCGAAAAAGGAGAACGCGCCTCTTCTTTAATTGGGAATATGTACACGGCTTCGATCTTTATGGCATTGCTCAGCCTGTTAAGGAGTTCTTACGACAGCAAGGAAGAACTATCAGGAAAGAAAATTGGATTCATTGCCTACGGTAGTGGTTCGAAATCGAAAGTTTTTGAAGGGACAGTTCAGAAGGAATGGAAAGAAAAAATTGCTTCGGTAAATATCTTCAATATACTCGACAAGCGTAAAGCCATTGATGTGGCATTATACGAAAAGATCCATAGCAGGATCCAGCAAACCCCGGTTCATGAAAATGCGGGAGTTGCCTTGAGTGATATAGAAACAGACAACGAAAATACCAAAGGCCTCCGAAAGTATTCATAAGTACTACTAACCATGGCAGATGAAATTATAAACAGAGTTGCAAACAGCAAATTGATCACTTTCGATCTGGAGGATCATTATCCCGAAGGTGACCGAGTATTTCTGGATATTTCAGAATGGTTATTTGAAGGTATTGTACTCCGTGAAAAGGAATTCAGAAATTATGTGAAGAACCATGATTGGAGTGTCTATAACAACGCATATCTCGCCGTTGGATGCACTTCAGAGGCGATCGTTCCGGCATGGGCATATATGCTCGTATCGCTGCATGCTGCCAAATATGCCAAGAAAGTGGTTTTTGGGGATCTAACAACCCTGGAAACAATATTATTTACAGAAATTATCGACACACTCGACCTTAGTGAATACCAGGATAAACCTGTGATCATTAAAGGGTGCACCCATAAACCTATTCCGCAAAACGCTTACCTTCTGCTGGCTCAGAAACTTCAAAAGACGGCCAGCAGTATAATGTATGGTGAAGCTTGTTCTTCTGTACCGCTGTATAAGAAGAAGTGATCTTTACTTCCGCATAGCGAAATGTTGCATCCTTTTATCGAAAATGGATTAAAATAAGCGCTGGTGTTTTCTCAGATATCGGATTAATAGTAATTTTACCGCCTTAATAAACAATACCATGAAAAAACTAGTAATTCTTACAATTTTTTTGATAGCTCCATTCGCCCTGTTTGCACAGGATGAGGAGAAAAAAGACGAACCGAAAGACGGTTGGTCGAAATCCGGTAATATTTCCCTGCTTTTTAGCCAGGCTGCCTTTAATGATGAATGGACCGGTGGCGGTACATCAAACTATGCCGCTAACCTGTCTCTTGCATACGATGCAAATTACCGCCAGGGTAAATTAGCCTGGGATAACCGTATCATGGCCGACTATGGTATAACAAAAACAAAAGACCAGGAGTTTACTCGAAAAACTAACGATAGGTTGGAGTTAAACTCAATTCTAGGGCGCCAGATCAATGAAAGTAATTGGTACTATTCATTTTTTATGAATTTCAGGACTCAGTTTACCTCCGGTTACGCCTATAGTACAGACACTGAAGGAAATGAGATCCGTACCGAAACCACTAAGTTGTTATCTCCCGGTTACATTCAGGGTGGTCCTGGTTTTCTTTGGAAGAAAAACGACAATCTAAAAGTGAACATCGCACCTGCTACGGCCAAATTGATCTTTGTTAGCAGTGAGTTTACCGATGTAGGTACCGATCCGGCTCTAATCATGGCGTTCAATGATGCTGGTGGTTATTTTGGAGTAGAAGCAAACGAAACGACTCGTTTCGAATTTGGTGCTGCCGTAGGGGCATACGCCAAGTTTGAAGTTATGCCTAATGTGATGCTCGAGAATATTCTAAACCTTTATAGCAATTATTTGGAAGATCCACAGAACGTGGACATCGATTATACCCTTAATCTGGTTATGGCCGTTAACAAATGGATAACAGCAAATGCTTCCTTCCAGGCGATCTACGATGATAATGCCGTTCAAGGATTCCAGATTCGTGAATCTCTGGGAATTGGGATCACTTACGGACTTTAATATTTTTTTACTGAATAAAAAAGCCGGCAAATGCCGGCTTTTTTGTTTTATAAAGATCTGCCACCTTCTGAAGGTTCAGAAGAAAAGAGATTATTCGATAATCTCTGGATATAGAAAATTATTATACGGAAAGCGGGTAATATGTATTTCTCTAACTTTCTGATAAACCACCTTTCGGAATTCCTCCAGATTCTCCTTGTTTAGGGCCGAAATAAATATCGCATCTCCACTTACCCTGCTCATCCAGGTACGTTTCCATTCCTCCAGCGTATAATGAGCCGTTGTCTTTTCGGTAACAAGATCGTCACTCTCTATTATCTCCGGTTCGAAGGCATCTATCTTATTAAACACCATGAGTACCGGTTTATCCGAACTTCCTATCTCGTCCAGGATCTGGTTCACAGAATCGATATGATCCTCGAAGGAAGGATGAGAAATATCCACAACATGCAGTAGCAGATCGGCTTCCCTAACCTCGTCCAGCGTACTTTTAAAGGATTCTACCAACTGGGTAGGTAACTTTCGTATAAATCCAACCGTGTCGCTAAGTAAAAAAGGAAGGTTACCAATTACAACTTTTCTCACAGTGGTATCCAGGGTGGCGAATAATTTGTTCTCGGCGAAGACCTCGCTTTTACTAATAACATTCATTAGTGTAGATTTCCCTACATTGGTGTATCCCACCAATGCAACCCGCACCAACGCTCCTCTGTTGCCCCGCTGAACTTCCATCTGGCGGTCGATCTTAGCCAGCTTCTTTTTCAGCAAGGAGATGCGGTCGCGCACAATACGCCTGTCCGTCTCGATCTCGGTTTCCCCGGGACCACGCATCCCAATACCACCACGTTGTCGTTCAAGGTGAGTCCACATCCCTGCCAGCCTGGGCAGCAAGTATTCGTACTGGGCAAGTTCCACCTGGGTGCGCGCATAGCTCGTTTTTGCCCTTTGAGCGAAGATGTCGAGAATAAGGTTAGTTCGATCGATGATCTTACACTTCAGGATACGTTCTATGTTCTTTTGCTGTGCAGGCGATAGTTCATCGTCAAAAATGGCAGTGCCAATATCATTTTCACGTACGTATTCTTCCACTTCATCCATTTTCCCGGAACCAATAAAAGTCTTGGGATTGGGCATTTCCATCTTCTGCACAAATCGTTTTAACACCTCCCCACCGGCAGTATAGGCGAGGAATTCAAGCTCGTCCAGGTATTCGGTCGCTTTCTCCTCGTCCTGCTGTTGGGTGATCAATCCTATGAGGATCGTCTTTTCGTATACTATATCTTCTTTTTCTAACATAAATCTTAATAGGAGGGCAAAGATACAAAAGCTTTGCTTCGGAATTTTGTAATTTACAGGGCTTTATATCGCAGAATTTATGCTGAAAAAGGAAAACCACAACTACTACACCTTCGCTTTTTACAATGTGGAGAATCTTTTCGACACACAAAATGATCCGAAAACCCTGGACGATGACTTCACTGCAAAATCGAATAGGAACTGGAATGAAAAACGCTTCAGAAAAAAACTTAGAAAAATGGGGAGAGCAATCTCCCAGATAGGTTATAATGAAATTGGTCATCCACCAGTTCTAATAGGCCTGGCTGAAGTTGAAAACAGGTATGTACTTGAAGAGCTTGTTTCGTCAAAATACCTAAAACACAAGCATTACGGGATCGCTCATATCGATTCGCCAGACGAAAGAGGTATAGATACAGCCT
The DNA here is from genome assembly GCF_002966125.1 of Pukyongia salina. GTDB lineage: Bacteria > Bacteroidota > Bacteroidia > Flavobacteriales > Flavobacteriaceae > Pukyongia > Pukyongia salina. Next base: position 1,365,332 of record NZ_CP027062.1, on the reverse strand, counting down.
TGCTTTACAGAAAAGACCACCTGCAGATAAAAAATATCACGGCGCATACTGTTCACGTTGTAAACGAAGAAGGAATACGGGATTATACTCGCGATATATTAGAGGTTGAAGCCATTTTGGAGGATTTTAAAATTCATATTCTAGTGAACCACTGGCCTTCACGAAGAAAGGGTGTGGAAGAGACAGCCTTCCGAAGAATGGCAGCCTCTGAAAAAGCCCACGAGATCGTGCAGCAGATTCAAGCCGTGGATCCTAATGCCCGGATCGTGGTGATGGGAGATTTTAACGACGATCCTGAAAGCGACTGTATAAAACATCTGGTCGGTACAACATTCTACAATCCAATGGAATTATTACTCACCCGTGATGAGGGTAGTGTGACTTATAAAGGTGGCTGGTTTTTATTCGATCAGATACTTATTTCGAATAATTTCATGCAGCAACATGGTAACGATTTTCGATTTCAAAAGGCTGCTATTTTCAACCCCGAACATCTCAAGGAATATAAAGGTAGAAGAAAAGGAAGTCCATTCCGAACCTTTCTGGGACGGCGGTATGCAGGAGGGTTGAGCGATCATTTCCCGGTTTATGCCATCTGCTCGATTGAGCAATCCTGATTTTCCGTTAACATGTTTTTAGTCGGGAATTTCTCACATTTAATCTAAAAAAAATGAAGGTATTAACTACCTTTATATTTTTAACTATTTTAGTGAATCAAAACAACCAACCTTACCCTCATGAAAAAAGATTACACCTTCAACTTTTCATACTTAAACCGAAGAACTAACACCGCAGTTTTAAGCTTTATCCTCTTTTTCTTTACTGCACTTGCTTTTGCACAAGGGCCCGGATGTCCTAATGTTGATGCGGGAGCCGATGTAGATCTGGACTGTGGCGTGGACTGTGTGGATCTTACAGCCAGTTTTTTGCAAACAGGAGAGACCACTAGTTATGACGTGACGTCTATCACCTATGCTCCGCCTTTCCCATTTACGGGAGGAACACCTGTATCTGCAAATACAGACGATATTTGGTCACCCATAATTCCTATTCCCTTCGATTTTTGTTTTTTCGGAGAAACGTATTCTGAAATGATCATCGGTTCGAACGGGGTGGTTGCCTTCGATTTTACACAACCCGATACTACACCAAATGGCTTTTGCCAATGGAGTTTCGAGCCTACCGAAACTATACCAGATCCCGTCGAATTGTTTCGAACTACTATTTTCGGTGCCTATATGGATATCAATCCGGCCGTAGCCGGATCGGGTCAGATCAATTTTGAGGTATTCGGATCTGCACCCTGCAGAACCATGGTGATCAATTTTCCGGATGTACCTTATTTCAGCTGTAATAACCTTATAATGACCTCTCAGATCGTTATGTATGAAACGACCAATGTAATAGAGGTATATATAGAAGAACGTTCGGATCAATGTCCTACCTGGAATGACGGCCTTGCTATCATTGGGATCCAGAATCAGGACGGAACGGTAGGATTTACACCTCCGGGAAGAAACACGGGGAACTGGGCTGCCACTCAAGAAGCCTGGAGATTTACTCCTAACGGTACTTCGAACGTAGACTTCTCCTGGCTAGACGCCAGTGGAACCGTACTGGGAACCGATCCTACGCTCAATGTTTGTCCAACAGACCCTGTTACCGAATATACCGCTCAAGCGATCTATACCAATTGTAACGGAGATGTGATCACCGAAACAGATACTGTTACCGTAACCAAAGTTGCTTCGTTTACGGTAGACTTGGGTGAAGATCAGGAATTCTGTGATGTCGCATCCTACGATATTACTGCCGATGTTCAGGGAATCGATCCAACCCAGGCCACCTACCTGTGGAATACAGGTGCCACTACTCAAACCATTACTGTGTCACAAACCGGAACCTATACCTGCGAAGTTACCTTCGACACCTGTACATTGATGGACAGTGTGGACATAGAATTTAATGAGGATCCCGATATTGATCTGGGGCCTGATTTTGAAACTTGTTTTGAAGATCCGGTAGTACTGGACGCTTCTCCTTCTAATTATGATCCTGCCGTTGCCACCTACGAGTGGAGTCTGGACGGGGTAGTGATCGCAGGCGCAACAAGCCCTACCATAACGGTGGTTGTTGGCGGAACTTATTCGGTAGTAGTGACTGTGGGTATATGCTCAAGTAGTGATACAATTGTGATCTCGCCCAGGAGTGATCTGGAAGTTGCCCTTGGAGATGATTTCAAATCGTGCCCAAATGAGCCTCAAACCCTAACAGCCGTTACTAGTGAAACCGATGTTACCTTCGAATGGTTACTAAATGGTGATACCATAGAAGGAGAGACGAGCAACACTTTGGAAGTAATGCTTGAGGAAGGCGTTATGGGAACACAAACCTATACGGTAATCATCACTAAAGGTGAATGTACCGGTACAGACGATATTAATATCGAAACCTATGAGGTTGGAAATTGTGTGATCTCTCAAGGTATTTCGCCTAATGGGTCACCGGGCTTTAATGACGAGTTGGATCTTGAATTCCTATCAGACAGAGCAGGAGGAATTTTACAAATTCAAATATTTAACAGACTTGGTCTGGTTGTTTATCAGAAAAGTAATTATGTGAATGAATGGGTAGGACAGTCGGACGATGGAAACGAATTGCCTACCGGAACATATTTCTATGTGATTGATCTGGCTTCCGAAGATCCGGTTTATGGTGCTCAGGCCACAGGATGGATCTACCTGAATCGCGACGCAAATTAAGCTCAAAGACAACAATCACTTATGAAAAAACTAATCACATGTACATCCTTATTGGTGAGTGCCTTCACTTTTGCACAATCCATCTCGGTTAATGACCCTGCCGATCCTCCGAGTGCTTTTACAGCAGAAGAACTTATTCAGGAGGTGCTCGTTAGCGGATCGTCATGTGTAGAAATTGAACTCACCAACATTTCAGAAAATCCGGACGGTATTGGTAATATTGCCGAACAAAGCTGGGGTTATTTTCAGAATAATGGCGGCACATTTCCTTTCGAGGAAGGAATCATTTTATCCTCAGGATTTGCCGTAAGTGCCGAAGGCCCTAATAACGAAACAGGAACGTCCGACGGGGGTCTCAACTGGCCCGGTGACATCGACCTGAAAGCATTGCTGGACAACCAGTATGGAACGAATGTGGCTACCAACAACGCCACTGTATTCGAGTTTACATTTGTATCCAGCCTGGATGAAGCGACCTTCGAATTTATATTCGCTTCCGAAGAATATGAAAATCAATGGGAATGTAGTGATGATTTTCGCGATGGTTTCGCCTTCCTAATAAAAGGCCCGGGCATTCCAAATGTCTCCGGAGCTCCCTTTGGCGGAACGAATGTAGCCGCCGTTCCCGGTTCTAATAATGTCCCGGTGAGTACAGCATCCATTCATAGTGATACTTTCTTATGTGGGTTTGAAATACTGGGAACAAATTACTTTCCGGACCTCTACGTAACAAATTCTAATCCGCCAACCAACGAAATTGAATTCGACGGACTTACGGTAACCTTAACTACTGCAACCATCGATATTATCCCTAATGAGGTATATACCATTAAAATGGTATTGGCAGATCGAGGCGATACTGCCTTCGATTCGGCTGTATTTTTAAAAGCAGGAAGTTTCAATATTGGAAATGTAGACCTGGGAGACGATATCTTACTGAGTGACCCTGAAGCACAATGCGAAGGGGAGATCATTACCCTGGACGCCGGTGTTAATCCGGACGCAGATTATCAATGGTTTAAAGACGGGGTAGCCATCCCCGGAGCTACCAATCAAACGCTGGATATATCGGAAACAGGATTGTACAGAGTAGAACTTACCTTCGCAGCAACACCCGAATGTATTGTAAGTGATGAGATCCTTGTAGAATTCTTCACGGTACCGGAATTCGATCTTGGCGATGACAGTTTAATATGTGATAAAGAAATTATTACCCTGGATGCCACCCCTGTCAATTCCAGTGAGCTAACAGATATTTCGTATAAATGGTTTAGAGACGGTGTTGAGATCCCTGGTGAAATCACCGCTACCCTGGATGTTTCAGAAACCGGGCAATATGCCGCCGAAGTAACCGGAAACGGGTGTGTGATCAGCGATTCGGTTTTTATAGAACTGGTTTCTTTTACTGTTGATATTGGCGATTTTGTTGAACCCTGTGGTGATAGCTCGTATGAGATCGTTCCGGTAATTGTAGGCGCAGACCCTTCAGGAGCAACTTATTTATGGAATACCGGAGAAACAACTCCTACTATCACCGTAACCGTGGATGGAGTATACAGTGTGGAAGTAACCATCGATGGCTGTACAGAGTTTGACGATGTTACCATTAATTTCAGAACATTGCCGGAAATAGAGCTGGGAGAAGATATTATAAAGTGTGCCCAGGAAGTTCGAATCTTAACGGCAACTCCTATAAACGCAGGTAGTTCAACTTTCACGTATACCTGGTACCGGGATGGTGGGGAAATAGAAGGTGAAAATTCTGAAACCCTTGAAGTGACCGAAGAAGGAATCTATTCGGTGGAAGTAAATGACGACGGATGTATAGGGACAGATAGTATCGATGTACAATTCTATGCCAATGAAAATTGTGTGATCACCCAGGGGATCTCCCCTAATGGTGACAATATGAACGACACTCTGGACCTGGAATTCCTGAATGACCGTTCGGGAATAGTAAAACTATCCATTTACAACAGGCTGGGATTATTAGTTTATGAAAAAGAACAGTATGTGAACGAATGGATGGGACAAACCGATGATGGTTCCGAACTTCCGGTAGGCACATATTTCTATACGATCGAATTACAAACCGAAGAACCGCTAAGCGGTTGGATATATTTAAACAGATAACAACCAATAATAACTAATTATAATGAAAAAACTGTCGCTATTAGTACTCTTACTAGCTATACTGAGCACCGAATTTATTACGGCGCAACAAGACCCGCAGTATACGCAATACATGTACAATATGAACGTGGTAAACCCTGCCTACGCAGGTTCTAAAGAAAATCTTTCCATAACGGCCTTATACAGGAAGCAATGGTCTGGTTTCGATGGAGCACCTGAAACATTTACCTTCTCGGCTCATGCTCCCTTTGGAGACAAAGTAGGATTAGGATTATCTGCGATCAAGGATGAACTCGGGCCTGTTAGTGAAACTAACGTTTATGCCGATTTCTCCTATACCCTTGAAATTGGTGGTAACACCAAGGTAGCTTTGGGTATTAAAGCGGGTGCCACCTTCCACGATGTAGGTTTAACCGATCTGGAATTGCAAGATCCTAACGATCCTTTCTTTTCACAGGACATAAGCAGTACATATCCCAATGTGGGTGCCGGGGCCTTTTTATATGGCGACAATTTTTATGTAGGCCTATCGGTACCGAACTTACTTAATTCTGTTCACCTAGATGAGAACGGACTGAAGTACGGTTCAGAAACCAATCATTATTTCGCGACAGCCGGTTATGTTTTCCAGGTTTCGGAAAATGTGAAATTAAAACCATCCGTGATGGTTAAGTCGGCTTTCGATGCTCCTGTTTCCTTTGATGGAAACCTAAATGCACTTTTCTTCGAGAAATTCGAAATTGGTGCTTCATATCGATTAGACGATTCATTCAGTGGCCTTGTTGGGTTTCAGGTTACTGAAAATATCCGGGTTGGATATGCTTACGACTATATAACATCTGATCTTGATGCCGTGGCGGATGCTTCACATGAAGTGATCTTGACCTTCGACCTGTTCTTTAATAAACGAACACTACGCTCACCGAGATACTTCTAATCACTAAAATCTAAGTTCAGTTACGATGAAAAAATTATTTACATTCCTACTAATCATCGCGGTAAGCACTACAGTGACAACCGCTCAAAATAAAGACACTAAAAAGGCGGACCAGCTTTATGCGCGCTATCAATACACCGATGCTGCAGAAGCTTATCAGAAATTACTTAAAAAAGGTAAAGGCAGCCGTTACGTGTTTCAGCAACTAGGTAATAGTTACTACTTTATCAACGATACCAAAAAAGCCGAAACCTATTACAAACGGGTGGTGAAAGGCAGAAACCTTGATCCGGAAGTTATTTACAACTTTGCCCAGTCCCTGAAAGCTAACGGGAAATTTTCTGAACACAATACATGGATGCAGAAATTTGCCGAATTAAAACCTAACGATTCGCGCGCCCGGGAATTTATGAAAAACCCTAATTACATCCCGCTTATCATGGACGAAGTTCAGCGTTGGGAGGCTAAAAATCTTGAGGAGATCAACTCCGAGTACTCCGATTTCGGGTCGTTCGTAATGGGGAAGGATTTCTATTTTGCCTCTAGTAGAAATACTAAACGTAAAAAATATGGCTGGAACGAAGAGCCGTACCTGGATATTTATAAGGCTCAAAACGTAGGTGGTACCATTAAAAATGCCACCCTTCTTGAAGCCGGAGATGTAAATACAAAATTTCATGAAGGTACTGTTGCCATTACTGCAGACGGTAAACGGATGTACTTCGACAGAAATGATTACTACCAGGGAGATTACGATAAGAGTGAAGAGGGTGTTAACCATATCAATCTATACTACGCCGAATTGATCGACGGCCAATGGAAAGGCGTTCAGTCTGTACCATGGAATAGCAACGAATATTCTGTACAGCATCCGGCATTAAGCCCGGATGGGAATACCTTGTACTTCGCCAGTGATATGCCGGGCGGACAGGGAATGAGTGATATTTACAAAGTTACCGTTAACAAGGATGGTACTTTTGGAACACCCGAAAACATGGGTAGTGTTGTAAATACCGAAGGCCGGGAAGGATTTCCATTTGTAGACAGTAACGGTTCTCTTTATTTCTCCAGTGATGGTCATTTAGGTATTGGATTACTTGACGTATTTATGGTTCCCATTACCCGTAGCGGTAATATGGAAGTGGTGAATATGGGGAAAGGCGTAAATAGTTCCAGCGACGATTTTGCCTTTGTATTCGACCCTGTGACCATGACCGGTTATGTGTCTTCCAACAGAGAGGGCGGAAAAGGTGGAGACGATATCTATGCTGTAAAAGAACTTGAGATCGCCTGTGAAGTAACTTACAATGTAACTGTACTTAACGAATATACCGATGGGCCCATTTCGGGAGCTCGCGTAGATATGTACGACGAATTTGAAAACAACTTGAGTTCGAGAACTACCGGCGAAAATGGTACAACCAAATTCTCTGCCGAATGTGATAAAGGACATGTATTACAAGGGATCATGAAGGATTTCGAGAGCAATGCTGTTGTGGTTGAGGCTGCCAATAATACCGAAGTCGATGTAGTGATAAGACTTCGTCCTATTGAAGAAATCATCGTAGACGACCGTGTGGTTCTTAATCCTATTTATTTCGATCTTGATAAGTCCAATATCAAGCCTCAGGCGGCATTCGAACTGGATAAATTAGTGGCTATTATGATGAAATACCCAAGGATGGTGATCAAGGTAGAAAGTCATACCGATAACCGGGGTAACGACAAGTATAACTTAGATCTTAGTGAGCGTAGAGCTCAGTCTACAGTTCAGTATGTGATCTCGAAAGGAATAGATGCTTCAAGAATTAGTGGGGAAGGAAAAGGTGAAACCGATCCAAAATTCGACTGTGGCACTAATTGTACGAAAGAACAACATGACAAGAACAGACGATCCGAATTTATAATCGTAGAACGCTAGTCGTTTTCAACTAACTAATATCATCCATTAAAAACCCTTTCGAACTGAAAGGGTTTTTTATTATTTCTTTCTTAATTCTTTGGCTCAATGATTAAAAACACGGCAGTACTATCCCCGATATTCAACACCTCATGTTGCTGGATCTCATAGTTTGAAAAACTGTATCCGGTGGGTACATCCACTTCCCGTGTTCCGGTGGTATCTTTTATTCTGAAGGTACTTCCCCGCAATGTATATCCAAAATGTGGTGGGTGATAGTGCTTCTCATGCCCAACGCCCGGCGGAAAGGTGCACTTTAATACACGTAAACTACTATCGTCCTGGATCACTTCGCATACCTTGTTTCCCTCCCATCCTGCCTCCAGGGGATCCGGTAGGGTCTGTTTTTTCTCGCAGCCGCTTAGTCCTGCCATACAGATGACCGTAGCCACACCGAGATAAAACTTAAAATGTAGTACCGTTGGTCTCACGATACGAAAGTATGCAATAAAATTAATTAGATCGAATTTCGATCTCATCCAACTCGTAGGTGCCATCAAAATCGGGATCTCCGCTTCCTGTATATCTCCATGCAATATGGCCTGTACCTTCAATGCAACTTAAATCTACATTCCCCGAAAAAATCCAATCTCCAAAGAAGTCGTCATCCTGCACGATCACTGCACTGGGTAGAAGATTCCAGGTTGCAGAGGTGACAGACACCGGATCACCGTTCCAGTCATGAGAAAAAAACAGTTCCAAAGTACTACCATCGGCAAAACTATTGGAAGTTTTAAAACTAAGCGTTTCTCCTTGCTGCCCCTCGAAATTTATTTCGGGAGTGATGAGCCAGCCAATATTTGCATCGTCGCCACTCATATAAGCACCCATTCGTGCCGAGATCCCAAGTGATGCATTGGATCCGTCGTCGAAATAGGCCTCCCATAATTCGGAGCCGGCTTCGGCAAAATTAGTCCAGCCATTACCCTGAATGGGCTCACCTTCTATTTGAGATTCGAAGAACTCAGTAAATAAAATTGTACTGCCTACCATCCCCGCAACACCGCAATCAACCTCCAGTGGATCACAGCGATCCATCCCATCCAACTGTATTCCATTGAGATCGTTTACCACCAAATTGAATTCATCTCCAAAAAAATTATAGGTGAATATTCCGGTTACAGAACCTTTCCCGGCCGACATTCGCACAGATTTAAAATCGGCAAAGGTGGAAGTGCTAAATACAATACTCGCATTTTCGGTACAACTCTCCAAGGTGCGCTCCCCGTCGAACATATCGGTGGGTTCCCCGGCATATGTAAGTGGATCGTCTCCAAGCACCTCCATACGGTTGAATTGAACGTCATCTAACTGAACATAGGTGTTTATATGCGCTTCAGAAAGTTCTGAAATTAAAACAAGAGCCGGCTCGATGGTAACCACCGTAGTATCCCTGGCTACATAGTCGAACATACGAGACTCCGATATCTGGCCAATCCGGTTTCCATCCCTGATCCCCACCGAAAGTTGTCCGCTATCCAAACCAACCGTAAGGCCCATAAGTTTTACATACACTTTCCGCCCGAATTCGAAACGGGAAAATAAGGGGTTAGAATCGATCTTTATCTTCAGCCCCGCTGATGGTGTATTTGGAGCGTCCTGAACAACGATCTCTTCGAAGAAATTTCCATGTTCGTCACTTGAGATCACGTAGGCCGTTATATAAATCTCTTCATCTATGGTTAAAACAGTATTGCCATTATTGGCGATTTCCTGGAGCAAGGCATCCTTTAAGGCTCCAATACTTATCTCCGAGCCCGAAAGCTCAATAGCTGCAAGCTCGATCTCAGGCACATTGAACTCATCATCGTTAACACAGGAAATAATGCAAATATTTAGTAGTAAGAAAGCACATGTTATAAGAAGGAGATTTTTCATAATTTCTGAAATTAATACAATTAAAATCTTAGATATATGTTTACGTAATAGGTAGTTCCATTTCCGAAGAAATATTTATTCCCGAACAGGGGTCCGTATCTCCTGTTTTTCTCTTCCAATTGCTGTTGGTAACTTACCCTACGAGAATCTTCAAATCCGCCGGTTCTATATCTGCTATCAAGTAAATTGTTGATCGATGCAAAAAACCCTATATAGTACCCGCCAATGCGCCAGGACTTTCCTCCCACCACATTCACCAGAAAATAATCATCGAGCTCTTCCTGTTTAAGTAAAGCCTGCGCCGTGTTTATATCGTAGTTTGAAAAAGGAAGACCGTCGGAATCTGTGTAGAAATCGGGCGTACGTCTTAGATAACTAATATCAACATAGGAATTCGAAAAATAATTGGTTGTAATTCCGGCCCACCAAAAATTGGGGTTGCGGTATTCCAACCCGATCTGGGCTGCTCTCTCCGGACCCCCTGCCACGTGATAATTCTCCAGGATCACAGTTCTTTTACTACCAACGATTTCAATGTCGTTTCCTTCCACCACTCCATCTAACGGGTCGCTGTCGAAATCGTCTCCGGATAAGTATAGCACAGGATTAGAGCTATAAATATATTGCCCCAAAGATGCAGCTGTTTTTATTTTGAAGGTTGGGAAAATTTTTACTTCAGCTCCTATTTCCAGCCCTACATTTCTATTGCCGATCCCGGTAACGATCTCCTGTACAAAAGCGTTATTATCTTCACTCCCCAACGCATTCTGAGTAAAGTAAAAACCAATTTCGGTACGATTAGATAGTTCATTGTAAAAGGCAGAAACCCTCGCTTTAACATTGGGAGTACGAAACAGATAGCTCGCATCTGCCAACCTGGTATTCTCTATTGCCAGACCATCGACGATATCATTGTTCTGGCGGGGGTTAACAAAGCTATTTCGCAAAGTGGGTGGGTGTGCCAGCATGGCGGCGTTTAATTCGAAAAAGTGACGCCCATTAAATTTATAGAGTCCTCCAAATTTGGCGCTAAAGGCGGTAAAATTGATAGTCTCGCTGTCCCCCAGAGATCTGTTAGGTTGAGCGAAATATCCGTTCTGAAATAGACCTGTTCGCTGATAATTTACCTGAGACAATCCCCCGGTAACGTAAAGATCCACCCTGCGTAGGTTTATCCTTGTTTGAATAAAAGCAGTTAGGTTTGAGGCCTTAATTTCATAATTATATTTATATCGCTCTCCTGCGATTACAATCCTGTCCGGATTTTGAATATCACTTTGTATAAAATTAGTATCCTCTCCAAAGTGATCTATATCCAAGTAACCTTGTCCGCCCAGTAGGTCATTAACTTCGGCATAATTCTCACTTTTTAGTATGCGATAGCTCAGCCCACCATCCAGACGTACAGTTTCAGACAGGCTCCCATTGTAAATACTGCTCATCGATAGTTGAGTATCCCTGGTCACATCTTCCTGAATGATATAGGCCGAAAGTCCTCCTGCCGTTTTAGTATTAGCCTCATAAAGGGAATTCCAATCAAGCTGTCCGTTATTAATAAACTCCTGCTCAGCTTCGTAGGCTAACTGAAAATCCAGGGGTGTAGGGTTTGGGTTCCGAAGAAAATAACTTGGTAATCGCTGGTAATAATTTGCCAACGGATTTCGTCTACCACCATAATCCAGACGGCTGTTCCCAATCTTCCCGCTTTGATACGCAATATTGTTATTGATTTTGTTCCCTTCGGAAATTTTCCAATAATGATTCAGCATGAGTATGGGTTCTTCAATGTACCGGATTCTACTGCTTCGTATTTTTCCGTCCTGAATGCCCCAATGCGGATTATAGCTGTTTCCTTTAAGCGCTTCTACTTCCTCGGTAAGTGCGGTGGAGCGGCCTCTCTGTACGGGAGTATAGATGCCAACGAGATTAAGGCTGTGAGTTTCGTTTAATGCACGCTCAACAGCAATAAAAACCGAATTGGCATCGTAGGGAGTCCCTTCTACATAGCCTCTTTCTCCAAATCGCCTTGATATTAATACCGAATACGACCATTTACTTCTTGTATGTCCGCTACTGTAAGATACCATGACTCTGCCTTCATAGCTCCTGTTCGCAAGTGCGTAAGAGATACGTCCTCCCCGTTTGTATTGAGACGCGCGCATGAGTATATGTGTTGACCCATTGGCACCTCCAAAATCTTGATCGCCCGGGGTAGTCCCTCGGTCGTACGCGATATTTCTCTGAAGATCATTTAATCCGCCCCAATTGCTCCATAAGGGTCTGCCCGAAACTAATTTATTCATTACAATCCCATTGATAAGTAACTTGCTATGTGAATTATCCAGCCCTCTTGGTTTGAAAAAAGTAGCGCTGAAATCGTAGGCTACCGCGTTTAGAAAAACATCCCTGGAGGCCTGTAATAATCCCGAGATATTTTGCGAACTCTCTTCTTCCTCATCCAATTCGTAATCGGTTAAACTGATGATCCCGGTTTGTTGCTCTCCCACAGACAGATCTGCTTCCAGCAATACAGGATTGAGATCTATTGTCTTACCATTATTGATGGTAACCCTCAATTTTTTTGTTAAATAGTCGTCATGAGATAACTGGATGATTTGTTCTCCAACGGGAAGATCAATTTCGGAGATGATGAAATAACCGTTACTGTCGCTTTGCACTTGCTGTAAGTGCCCCAATATCTGCACCTGAACAGCTGGGACGGCAGTTCCTGAATAAGAATCCAGAATCCTGCCTTTTACAACAGAGGTTTGCGTATAGCCAAACACGCTCATGAGCATGAAAAATAAAACAATCAATCCCGAACACCTCATGGAAGGAAATCGTTAGTACGTATTTATTCGAACATTGATCTTAACCTTCGTAAAGCGAAGTTCTAATCGAAAAAATATACGTTGTGTGGGAAGAACTAGATACTGCTAGATCGAATAAAAGTAAAAAAACACGCTTAGGGTTTAGTGTTTTACTTAGATTTTTGAATAGTTATAAGTCTGATTTCATGAAAAGCATGTGTTGCCTAAATTTGTTTTTCTACTTTTAACTCCTCCCCGGTATGAAGTCTAAACCACTCTAAAAATGAGAATCTCATACCTTTTCCTCCTAACGATAATTTTATGGCCTAACTATATCCAACCACAGGAATACAGGTCATTCAAGATCCACACCATTGCCTTTTACAATCTCGAGAACTTGTTCGATTTTGAAGACGATCCTTTCACTTTCGACAACGACAGAACACCGGAGGGTAAGGATCACTGGACGGAGGAAATCTATTGGAAAAAGGTAAGGAATATGGCTACTGTTATTTCTGAAATTGGAAAAGAGGTAACTGGGCAGCCACCGTCTATTATTGGAGTTTGTGAGATTGAAAACAGGCGAGTACTGGAAGATCTGCTTAATGCCGATCCCTTGAGAGAAACAGAGTACGGATTGGTTCATTTCGATTCGCCCGATCGCCGGGGTATAGACGTTGCCTTACTTTACAAGAAGTCTGCTTTTGTTCCTTCTCAATACAAAGCAATGGAACTTTTACTTTTCGACGACCAGGACAGAACGAAAAGGATCTTTACACGGGATCAACTTCTTGTAAGTGGATACCTTGAAGGGGAATTGATCCATATAATCGTGAACCACTGGCCATCACGTAGTGGTGGTGAAGCCAGAAGCCAGGGGAAACGAATTAAGGCCGCAAGGCTCAATAAACAATTAATAGATTCATTGTGGAGTATAGATCCGTATGCTAAGATCATCAATATGGGTGATTTTAACGATGATCCGGTAAATACGAGTATAAAAAGAACCCTGAAAACCACGACTAAAAAAGACAGCTTACAGCTTAAAAAATTGTACAACCCAATGGAATCCATGTATCGAAAAGGACTTGGAACCCTGGGCTACGCAGATGGATGGAATCTATTCGACCAGATCATGCTGTCTTCAGAATTATTAAAAAAAGATTACAGCTCGTATCGGTTTTACACGGCAGGGATCTATAATGCACAAATACTAATTGCTCGAGAAGGTAGATATAAAGGATATCCTTTTCGCAGTTTTACGGCAAGTGGTTTCACCGGTGGATACAGCGATCATTTTCCGGTTTATGTTTACCTGATCAAAGAAACTCAAGCTTCAGTTAATAACACAAATTAACTAAACCACTGAGCCCATGGGATACGGCTTAGGGTAAAGATAAGTGCCAGCGCATAGAAAATGGTAAGTGCCCGGAACTTGGGCCCCGAAACCAGCCGTTTTTTATGCTTGGAGTAACCTACAGTCACCAGCACAACCACTATGATCATGATCAGTGGATGTTCAACCGCGTAGAGCCTGAACTCCCCGTTCTTCATCACTTCACTCATCCCTACGTTAGAGATATTCTTAAGCCCCATTGGGGAAATGAAATAGAGAATTAAACCTATTAGAAACTGGATATGAGTGACAATTAGCGTAAAGAGTGCTATTCGGAAATCCTTAGGTTGATATTCTTTCTTGCCTACCAGGCCGGCCAAGGAGTTAATAGTAGCTATAAGAAGCATAAAAAGCACGAGATAGGCCCACCAGGAATGAATAAACTGAACGGTTGTGTACATAGTTGGTTTTGTTTAGAAGTCTTTCAAAGGTAGCATATTTTGAATAAAAAAACCGCCTCTCCATAAAGCCGGAGAGGCGGTTTTTACTTCCGAAGAAAAAATCCTTAGAAGTTTAATCGTAAACTTGCGTTATACGTTCTTCCAACACCTAAGTAATAACCGAAAGCATCTCTCTGGTTAATATAGGCTTCGTTGAACAGGTTGTATACGTTACCTCTGAAGGTAAGACGCTGTCCCCCTAAAGTAAACTTATAAGTAAGTCCGGCATCTGCCAAAGTGTACGCTGGCAAACGTTCTGCCTGGTAGCGCTCACCCATTTGAGCAGCTTCAATTACATCATCGGCACTCACGAAACCATAAAGGTCTGTATAGATGTTGTAATCTCCATCTACTGTAAGTCCGTCACATAATTTAACTGATAGCCCTGCACCAAAAGATGTTTGAGGTGCGTTACCTACTTTAGTTCCGGTTAGATCCAACATACCATCGGTGATTATGAACTCACTGGTATCATCATTCTGTCTTGTGAAAGGAGTTTCTCCATCAAATTTCCAGTTACCGATAGATCCGTATCCTCGTAGTCTCCATGCTCCGTAGTTTGGACGATATTCGAAATCGAATTCAACACCCTGGTGAAGCTGAGTTACATCGGTAAATCTATCTGTATAGAATACAGAGTTTTTTGGATCTGAATTGTCTTCACCGCCAGCAGAGATAAATCTGTTACCCCATTCTGTACGGTATACGTCTACATTCACACGTAGATTGCTGTTTTGGAAACGGTAACCTGCTTCCAGACCAAGGATCTCTTCGTTGTCAACTTCGGGCATAGCCAGGTCGTTAGAACCACGAACATCTCTGAAAATGTTATCCAGGAATGGCTGACGTGAGAACTGACCCGCATTTGCGAAGATCGCATGCTCCTCCGTAATGTTGAAAGAGGCCCCTCCTTTGATGTTATATCCGGTTTTATTTACTTTTTCAGATTTACCGGCATTTGCCAGGTCGAAACGCTCTTCTCTTTGGAATGACTGAGTAGAAAATGCTCCCTGAACAAAGATCGAGAATCTATCGGTAGCGTATTCTACCTGACCAAAACCACCTAAGTAGTTGATGTCTTCAGAGTAGTCGTAGTCGATACGATCTCCCTCTTCGGCAAAGTCGAATAAGGTACTCCATGGATTGGCTTCGAATTCGTTCATAAAGATCTGTCCGTTTTCTTCCAAACCGGTGAGTCCTAGCAGGTCGTTCACTTGTCTGAAGTGATCTCCATGATATAATCTACCATCAAATCCAGCATTGATGTTCCAGTTTTCGCCTGCTTCAAGGTTTAAGCTGGAAAGAAGTCCGTACCAGTTATGGTTGTTCATAGACGATCTGCGGATACGTGCGTCGCTAAAGGCACCAACGCCGTTAGAATCTGCAATATCCATGTTATTCTGAACGATCTGATCGAAATCGATCTCACCGTTGATACCTAATCGAACACGGCTTCCACGTCCATACATTCCTGTTCCACCACCACGGCCCCAAGAGGCATAAGCTACAGTAGAAAGGTCTGCATTGTCGCTAATTGTGTAGTCCCAGTTCAGGTTTGCTACCGGTTTGTGATAGAAATTTCTTCTTTCGGTATAACGCTCACCTTCTAAGAATCCTGTATTTCCATTGTATTTCTCCCCGTATAGTTCGTAGGTGTCCAGACTGTTAGAGAAATTCTGGTCGTGCCATTGCGGTGCACCTGTGATAAGGAAGTTAAATGCATGATTATCGTTTGGCTTATACCCTACAGAGAAAAGGTAGTTTTGTCCTTGTCCTGCAGTACCTATAGCATACTTTCTGTGTGCTTGCCAGTGATCTACGAGAAAAGAGAAAGCCCAACCGCTGTCACTAAGTCCAGTGTTATAGCTGGCTGTTCCTTTAAAGTAACTATCGTTACCTGCCAGGAATCTAACAAATCCGCCTTCGCGCTGATCTGTAGTTTTCGAGATAATGTTAACTGTACCACCTACAGATGAGATAGCAAGTTTTGAGGATCCTAGACCCCTTTGGATCTGGATGGCATTGGCTACATCGGCCATACCTGCCCAGTTAGACCAGAACATTCTACCATCTTCAACACTGTTAATTGGCTGTCCGTTTAGTAGGAAAGCCGTGTTGCTGTCGTTAAAACCACGTAAGAAGATCTGGCTATCACCAAAACCTCCGGCCTGGTTAGCAACATATACAGAAGGCGTATTTTTCATCGCCTCTGTAAATTCTACGTTACCAGCTGCTTTAGTGGTGATCTCCTGAGCGGTAATAGTAGATACGGCAACAGGTGTTTTTCTGTCGTCTGCGAGGTCAATTACCCCTGTACCTACAATTACAACCTCACCTAATGTAGCAGCATCGGCATCAAGAGAAACAGACCCTAGATTTGCCGAGCCATTACTTAATGTGAAAGAAATAACTCTGGTTACATATCCTAAATAGGATATTTCAACTTGCCCTCTATTAGATGAAACGGACAAAGTAAAGTTCCCGTCGAAGTCTGAAATAGTACCATTGCTGGTACCAACCTCAACAACACTTGCATTGGGAAGGGGTCCTCCAAGATCAGCATCTTGTACTGTTCCTGTTACCGTTCCCTGAGAAAATGCAGTAAAACTGCCGAATAAGAAAACTAAAAGTAAAAGTTTTTTCATTGTTTAATGTTTAGTTTATGAATATTGGCGCAAAATTACTTCCAATAATTTTCTTATAATAATTTTTGGATTAAGAAAATATTAAGAAATACACGCCGATTAAATGTAAGATTTAATGAGTAACATTCTGAAAATCCGTGCTTTAATTAATAACAGGGTTATCAACAGCAAAAAAAGAGGGGAATTAATATGTAATACAGTCCAGATTTTCCTTCAGGGGAGCGATAAATTGGAAATATTTTGGCTGTAAAGATTCGGCTAATGGCTCCGATGTAGGAAGATCTTCCTTAAAAGGGTCCACTTGTTTTCCATTCTTCCAAAAACGATAGCAAACATGAGGTCCTCCGGTATTTCCGGTCATCCCAACCCAACCAATCACATCGCCTTGACGCACAAAGTCTCCTACTTTCACATTTCTGCTTTTCATGTGTAAATATTGGGTATCGTAGGTGCTATTGTGTTTAATTTTTACATAATTGCCATTTCCTCCGCGGCGTTCAGACTTTGTCACTGTACCATCAGCTGTAGCCAGAATCGGGGTGCCAATATTGGCTGCGAAGTCGGTTCCTTTGTGGGGCCTTAATTTATAACCGTAATACTTGATCCTTCTATTTAAATTATACCGAGATGAGATACGGCTGAATTTTACCGGGGCTTTCAGGAAGGCCCGTCTAAGATTTTCGGCATTCTCATCGTAAAAATCCGGGATCTGGTTCAAGGTGTCTCCCACGAAACGGAAAGCATAAAGCTGTTTTCCTTTGTGTTCGAAATATGCGGCTTTTATTTTATCAAGACCTGCAGGAATGGTGTCATTGATATATTTTTCGGTGTAGATCACCTTGAATCTATCTCCAGGCTGGATAGCGAAAAAGTTTATGGTCCAGGCATAAATATTGGCCAGTCGCTCAGACATATACGGACTAAGATCGTTTTCCTCCATGGTTTGATATAACGAGCTAGTTATTACCCCGGAGGCCGTTTTTTCTACATAAGATACAGGTTTCCTGCTATTAAAGGAGGATATCGAATCTCTAAAATCCACCACTGCGTAGTCAACTTTATTCTTCTCGTAAATAAATACCTGGGTAGCATTTGTGCTGTCTTTGGTATTTAGCAATACATAGGGTTTACCCACCACCATTTTTCGAACGTCGAAGCTGTCTTTGAATTTTGTAGCTACTTCAAAGATCTTATCCTGGGTGACACCATTTGCATCCAGAATTGCCCCAAAAGTATCTCCAGGCCTGATGGTATCCCTAATTACATTAAAATCGTTAAGGATATAGCCGTATTCTTCTATAATTTGAGGGAGCTCTTCCTCTGCTACCTCATCTTCTTCTTTAATTTCGGTGCTACAAGCTGCAAAAAGCAGTAATACGGGGAGTAAATAGGTTAATCTCTTCAAATTCATTCAATTTAGCAACTATACGTCATGGCCCCAGTTTTTTAGTTCTTCTGCTGTCCACACTTCGGGGAAGAATATTCTCCGTTGATATTTCGGGAGCATATATTTTGCCCAATCGCTTCCACCGGTAGCCTCTTCCGGTTCATTCCCGTGGTTGAGATATTTCACAGCCGTGTTATAATGTGCCATCACCCATTTAATATTAACGGTGCGATCGTAGTGCCGCATCGCCTTTCTTAATTTAGGGTCCTTTTTAACAGATTCGGGTAAACTTTTAAACTTCGCATACAAATTTATAGTATTATACTCTTTTGTAAAGGCGATAAATTCGTTTTTATATTTTTCTTCAAAAGCACTAAGCAGGTAGCTCTTTTTCCCGGTATGGTAATTTTTACCTGCCGCCTGCCAGTACAAGTGTTCCAGCGCGTGTTCGTAAGGAGTATCCCGGTCTATGGTATCCCTAAATCTCGCATCGATAAGGTTGATAAGATCGGTCGAGGCGAATTCGATCTTACGGTATTGGGCACTCTGAAATCCACTGGCCGGGGTAAGCGTATTTCTGAATTGCAGGTATTGTTCCACCTCCATTCCTTCGGTCATGATCTGGAAAGAGGAAGTGAGCATGTCGAAATATCGACTAATACGCATTAATCTTTCTGAAAAGAACTTAACAGTAAGCTCCTTGTGATGAGCCACCTGTTGAATTTCCCAAAGGATCATTTTAAAGAGCAACTCATTGATCTGATGGTACATGATAAATACCATCTCATCCGGCAAGGTAGTACGTTGTACCTGAAGATTAAGCAAGGCGTCGGTCTGGATATAATCCCAATACGTTATAGGCTCCCCATACAACAACCCTTCCAGGTGTGTATCGAGATCCTGATCGATCGCATCGTATTTCTTCTTTAATTGTTCGAGTAATTTTAAGGTTTCCGGTTGAATTTCCATCGAGGCATTAATCTACTATAATTTTAAAAGAATGTTTTAATCCTTTGAATTCTGTTAAAGTGGCCTTTAAGGAACCCACTGCAAGATCGGCTTTTATTAGTAATGGTATCTTGTTGTTATCATCACTTACCCATACCGTTAGGCTCTCTTTTTCTTTGAAAACGCGTCCTGCCTGCACATAAGGCCTGAATACCAGGCACGATACTTTGCCAAAGTTAGTTTTTAAGGTTTCCCTACCCAAGAATTTCAGTCTGAATTTATAATTCTCCTTGTCGAAGAACATATTCATATCGACTGTTTCTCCTTCCGAGATCTTGGTTACATCAAGATTATTGCGAAGGTAATAAAAAGCCGAAACCATATCCTGAGCATCACTTGGGAAAGATACCAGTTCCTTGGTGTTATGTTTCTTGTTGTATACCAGAGCCTTTCCCGCGTTATGATCGAAATCTATCTGAATATCCTTGGTGTGCCCTCCTTCATCGATCTTCCTGATAAAGCGATATGGTCTGTCGTTGTATTTATCTATGTAAGATTCGTAATAATCCTCTACATTAAAGAATAATTTAGAGACCCCTGTTGTACGCCCTTCTCCTTTCACATGATATACACTGCGCCCTTCCAGGTAAGCATTGTCAACCTGTAAGGTAGCATACCCTGCAGTTACGATACCGTAGTGTACCCGAAATTTAAACCATTCTCCATCCCCATAGGCCTGTTCCTGGGCATTCACAACGATGAAAGTAAAAAATAAAAAAAGCGTAATAAGCCTTTTCATAACATAAGTATTAAGATTTGGTTGTGACAAATACAACTACTGTTCCAAAGTAAAAACTCCATCATTAAGACGATGGAGTTTTCACTTAGTTACATCTTATAGGGTGCCACGTGCTGCTTGTTCTCTCTCTATAGATTCAAACAGTGCTTTAAAATTACCTGCCCCAAATCCTTTCGCGCCCATTCGCTGGATGATCTCAAAGAATAAGGTAGGTCTGTCTTCAAGGGGTTTGGTAAAAATTTGCAATAAATAGCCTTCTTCATCGGCGTCAACCAGGATCGATAAACGCTGAAGTTCCTTTATATCTTCTTTCATCATATCCATATGCGATCCCAGCCTGCCCGGAATATCATCATAGTACTGCTGTGGAGGAGGTGGTAAAAATTCAACACCTCTTGCCCTAAGTTGTGCTACTGTTTCAATGATATCGTCCGTGGCAAGCGCGAGGTGCTGCACCCCGGCCCCTTCATAAAAATCAAGATATTCCTCAATTTGTGAACGTTTTATACCTTCAGCCGGTTCATTAATAGGAAATTTTATCCTTCCGTTTCCATTACTCATCACTTTACTCATGAGAGCGGAATATTCGGTGTGGATCTGCTTGTCATCAAAGGAGAGGAAATTAACAAATCCCATTACTTCTTCATACCATTTCACCCAGGTATTCATCTGTCCCCATCCTACATTTCCAACCATATGGTCTATATACTTCAATCCGGTAGGTGCGGGTTTATAGTCTGTTTCCCATTTTACAAAACCGGGTAAGAATACACCATTGTAGTTCTTCCTTTCTACGAACATGTGTACAGTCTCGCCATAGGTGTAGATCCCGGCACGTACCACTTCACCATGCTCATCTTTTTCTACCAATGGTTCCATATACGACTTAGCACCTCTGCTAGTAGTCTCCTCCCAGGCTTTACGGGCATCATCAACCCACAAGGCGATCACTTTTACTCCATCTCCATGCTTTACAATATGATCGTTTAGTGGCGATTTACTGTTCAGGGGTGTGGAAAGTACAATACGGATCTTGTCCTGTTTCAGCACATAACTTACTACGTCTTTCGATCCGGTTTCCAGGCCTTTATAGGCATAGTCCTGAAAGCCGAACGCTGTTTTATAATAATGTGCAGACTGTTTTGCATTTCCAACATAGAATTCTACATAGTCTGTTCCCAGAAGGGGTAAAAAGTCCTGGGCTCCTTCAAATATTTTTTCAAGTCCGTAGTCTACGGATTTTACATCTTTACTCATGGTATTATGTTTTTTGCCTTCGGTGAATTTTTCTTCTGAATGGTTAAGAATTAATCGCGATTGAAGGTAATTTATTGTTTATTTATTCCAGCCAAGACTGATAATACGTGTCATCGGCTATTTTTAATGCTTCTTCGGTTACTTTCAATGGTTTGAAGGTATCCACCATTACGGCCAATTCGTCTGTTTTTACCTGCCCTATACTTCGTTCGGTAGCACCCGGATGTGGTCCATGCGGAATCCCGGCCGGATGTAGTGAAATATGTCCGGCATCTATATCGTTCCTACTCATAAAATCTCCGTCTACATAATAGAGTACCTCATCACTATCAATATTACTGTGGTTATAGGGTGCCGGGATACTATCGGGATGATAATCGTATATGCGCGGCACAAAACTACACACTACAAAGGCGTCTGTTTCGAAGGTTTGATGCACTGGCGGAGGTTGATGAATTCGCCCGGTAATTGGCTCGAAATCGTGAATTGAGAAGGCATACGGATAATTATACCCGTCATAACCAACCACATCGAAAGGATGGGTAGCGTAAACCATCTCGATGATTTCGTCCTGTTTCTTAACCTTCATTAAAAACTCTCCTTTCTCATTAAAAGTCTCCAGTTTTTCCGGCTTTCTTAAATCTCGTTCACAATAGGGTGAATGTTCCAGCAGTTGTCCAAACCAGTTCCTGTATCGCTTTGGTGTATAAATTGGGCGATACGATTCTACTATAAAAAGGCGATTATCCTCCGTATCGAAATCGATCTGATAGATCATGCCCCGGGGAACCAGTAAATAATCGCCGTAGCTGAACTCCAGGTTGCCCATAAAGGTTCTTAGCGTACCACTACCTTTATGAATAAAGATAAGCTCATCTGCATCTGTATTCTTGTAAAAATACGCTCTAAGAGATTCTTTAGGAGCCGCCAGGATAATATTGCAATCGCTATTGGTGAGTACTACTTTACGGCTATTCAGATAATCATTTTCCGGTTTAACCTGAAAACCCCTGAAACGGTAAGATTGTAAGTTATTAGCCTTGGCAATCTTTGGCGCAACGCTGTACTGATCTTGGATCCTTACCACCTGTGTAGGGCGGTTTTCATGATACAAATTGCTGTACATCCCATCAAATCCGATAGTTCCGAACAACTGTTCGGAGTATAGACTTCCATCCGCCTTCCGGAACTGGGTATGACGTTTAGGAGGTATTTTTCCTAATTTATGATATAGTGGCATTGTTGATTACATTACGTTAATACTTACTTAAGGGCAATAAAAACGCATTATTCGGGATTTCTCTTAAGGAGAAATTTCAAGTCGAGGAGTAAATATTTCCAAGCCTTATCGGTCATACTACAAATATCGGAAATTTTTGATGCAAAAAAGACAATAAAACATTAAAAGCTAAAGCCCACCCGCACATGCCACTCGTCTGTGTCCGTTTCGGGTGAATAGGCATATTTTAATTCAATGGGACCTAAAAAAGTTTCCATGCCATATCCCAACGAATATCCGGTATAGTCTATTTCGTCTATCCATTCACCTGTCTCAAACAATCGATCTCCCACATTGCTTATATTGGCTGCTAGAACCAGATGATGATTTCTCGCAAACTCATAATCGAAACTAGCCGTACTCTTCAGGTAGGTATCGCCACGAAGGCTAAGAGCTTCGTAGCCTAGCAGCGGAATAATGTTATTAATGCGTTCGAAACCATAACCCCCCAGGAAGAAATCCATGGATCGTGTATTGCTTCCTCCCAATTTAAATCCTCCTTCAGTGGTTAATCTCAGTGTTAGATTATCGGTCACCCCCAGAGCATATCCAATATTTGCTTTGGCAATGGAAAATTCCTCGAAATTCTTATTACTCCCATTCGCGAACATGTAAAAATGAAAATCCCCCTCGAAGAAAAAGCCCTTTGAAGGAAAGAATGAATCGTCCAGGGTATCGTATTTCAGATAACCATAGGTGCTGAAATAATTAGTATTCTCAAAGATAGTTCTGGGGTTATTGTTCTCATCTATCCCTATGGTTTCTGAAAGATACCGAAGCCATTTGTGTTCCACCCCTGCTCCCAGCAAGAAGGATCTTCGGAAGAGTGTTTCCACATACAGCTGATTAGTCACATCTCCGTATTTTAACTGGAGTTGATTAAGCTGAAGGTTGGGTTCGGAAATCATTTCAGGAGAAATAAAATCTATCTGCACATCTTTTTCGAAGAAACTATAACGGGAGTTCAAACCAATACTCCAGTAGAATCCTTTGTCGATATAATAATTGAAATTATAGCGCAGATTGTCGCCCACCACAAAGTCGAATGATGCGATATCATTGTTGGTAAACAGTCGTTTTCTAGTAATATTAATAAGCGCTGCCGTTCGATAAAGATTGTCGTAATGAGCGCCCAGGCGAAGTAAATTTCGCGATTCACTTTCAATTAGATCGAAAAATAGTTTATGCTTTCCATCTTCCGTTTCCACCATGCGATAGTTAATATCCTGAAAATTTCCAGTCGCGCTTAGATTATTGATTCCTTCATTGAGCCTTTTGTATGAGATCTCGTCCGGCGTCCTTATTTTAAGTTTGCCAAGCACGTAAGCACGGGTATAATTCACATTCCCGGAGATCTCAACACTTTCGATAAAAATTGAGGTCTCTTTTAGAAAGTCGGGTTTTGGCCTTTCGCGCTGTTTTTGCCGGCTCGCGATCTCCTTTAATTGCTGTACGAACGGCTGTGCTGCCTCCTCTCCCGCCTGAATGATCTTCCGGCCCTGGTCGAAGGAGACCACGCTAAAATCGGCTATATTAGGATTGATATAGATGTCTGTCTTCTGTCGCTTCTTCGTCATGTCCTCTATGGTCCTGTAGTTATTTATCTGCACCAGAACATCGAAGGCCGAATTGAGGTCCTTTCTGGTCTTCAAAGTATCCTGTACATCTACTCCTATGATTATATCCATGCCTTTGGCCCTGAGGCGATCTACAGGATAGTTGTTCTTAACTCCTCCGTCTACAAGCACCTGGTCGTCAATTATCACCGGACTGAAAAGTGAAGGCAACGCCCCACTCGCCGATATTGCCTGTGGCAGATAACCCTTTTCCATGATCACTTCTTTCCCTGTTTCCACATTTGTGGCCATACAAAAGAACGGGATAGGCAATTTCCCAAAATCATCAACATTATTAACATGGGAGGTTAATCTGGAGAAAAGATTATAAACATTCTGCCCTTTCGAGAGCCCGCTGGGGAAGCTCACTTTAAAGCCGTCGAATGGCAATGTCACAGCATATTTATCTGTTTCCGCCTTCTCATAAAAAGTCTTGGAGCTTCTGGGTATATCATCCTGTATCAATTCATCAAAATCTAAATCCTCGAAAATGGAATCCAGCTGCCGGGCTGTGTAGCCCGAAGCGTACAATCCGCCAATAATAGCTCCCATGCTTGTTCCACCAATATAGTCTATCTCAATTCCACTATCTTCAATAATCTTCAGGGCCCCGATATGGGCAAGTCCTTTGGCACCGCCCCCGGAAAGGACCAGGCCAACTTTAGGGTCGTTTGTATCATTCTGAGAGAATGCCCAAAGCGTTCCTAATAAAAATAAAATGAGTGTTACCTTTATTCTCATGGCATTTGCTGAAAATGCGTTACAATTTTTTTTGCTCTATCGGCTCCAACTACAGCGGCAAGTTCTTCAAAATTTGCTGAAGCGATGCGTTTGGTGCTTTTAAAACGTTTCAATAATTCGACGATCGTTTTTTCGCCAATTCCCGAAATAGATTCCAGTTCTGTATTTAACGCATCCTTGCTCCTTTTGTTTCTGTGGAATTCAATTCCGAAGCGATGCGCCTCATTCCGAAGTTGCTGTATAACCTTCAGGGTTTCAGATTTCTTATCGAGGTAAAGCGGGATGGGGTCGTCCGGATAAAAAAGTTCTTCCAGGCGCTTGGCGATCCCAACGATGGCGATTTTCCCCCGCAATCCTAGTTTTTCAAGGCTTTTTAAGGCCGATGATAACTGACCCTTTCCTCCATCTATGATGATTAGTTGTGGCAATGGTTGCTCCTCTTCGAGCAATCTTTTGTAGCGCCGGTAAACAACCTCCTCCATGGATGCGAAATCATCGGGTCCTTCCACGGTTTTTATATTGTATTTTCGGTAATCCCTCTTACTGGGCTTTCCATTTTTAAAAACCACACAGGCCGCCACGGGATGGCTGCCTTGTATATTACTGTTGTCAAAACACTCAATATGCCTGGGCTCTTCACTTAATCTAAGGTCTGCCTTCATCTGTGCCATGATACGTTTTTCATGACGATCCGGGTCCACTATTTTAGCCTGTTTGAAGCGTTCCATCCTAAAGTATTTGGCATTGCGTTCGGAGAGGTCGAGTATCTTCTTTTTATCGCCTAATTTCGGAACGGTGACCTTCACTCCGGCTTCGGTCTTAATACTAAAAGGAACATAGATCTCCCGGGACTGCGAATCGAAGCGTTGGCGAAGTTCCACAACGGCCAATTCGAGTAATTCCTTATCGGTCTCCTCCAGTTTCTTGCGAATTTCCAAGGTGTGCGACCGGATTATGCTTCCGAAGGATACCTGCAGAAAATTTACATATGCGTACGTCTCATCAGAGATAATAGTGAAAACGTCCACATTGTTTATCTTAGGATTAACGATGGTGGATTTTGCCTGGTAATTCTCCAGGACCTCGATCTTCTCCTTTACCCGTTGTGCATCTTCATATTGCATACGTGCGGCATGTTCTTTCATCTGCTTCTTAAACCTACTCAAGGAATCCTTGAAATTACCTTTTATAATATTCCTTATCGCATCGATATTCGCTTCGTAATCTTCAAGAGTTTGTTTCCCTTCACAGGGCCCCAGGCAATTCCCAAGGTGATACTCCAGGCAAACTTTGTATTTCCCAGCGCTTATCTTCTCTTCAGATAGATCGTAGTTGCAGGTCCTGAGTTGGTACAAGCCTTTTATGAGGTCCAATAGGGTATGTACCGTTTTCATACTGGTGTACGGGCCATAGTATTCACTTCCGTCCTTGATAAACCTACGAGTGGAAAATACCCTGGGAAAGCGCTCTTTTTTAATGCAGATCCAGGGATACGATTTATCGTCCTTCAGCATCACATTATACCTGGGCTGATATTTTTTAATGAGGTTATTTTCCAAGAGAAGTGCATCTGTCTCTGTAGCTACCACTATGTGTTTAATGTTAGCGATCTTCTTTACAAGCAGTCGAGTACGACCATTGTCGTGTTTTTTACTGAAGTATGAAGCGACGCGTTTTTTAAGGTTTATCGCTTTTCCTACATACAATAGTTTATTTTCCTTATCGTAAAACTGATATACCCCCGGCGACTCGGGAAGGGTTGATATCTGAAGTTTTACTGGAGCTTTTGCCATAGACTCAAAGATACTTTATGTTTTAAAAACGTATGGATTTATACCGCTAATATTTCGGGAGGGAGGATAAAAACAACAATAAATTTTCGGAATCTAATTTTTGTTAAATTGCAGGAACTAATATTCTAAAATGAATATCGCCATTTTATCACGTGGGGAAGGTTTATACTCTACCCGAAGTCTTTTTTTAGCCGGAGAATCCAGAAACCATGTGATGGAGGTGATCGATCCCAACCGCTGTACACAAGCCATTGTAGAAGGCAGACCCGTATTGTACTATAACGACGAGCTTGTAGAGGATCTTCATGCGGTTATCCCACGTATTGGAGCGTCAAACACTTATTTTGGTGCAGCATTGGTAAGGCATTTACAAGCTATGGGTGTCTTTTGTGTGGCGGGAGCCGAACCTATTCTCCAATCCCGAAATAAATGGACCTGCAATCAAATACTTGCCCATGCTAAGATCCCGGTTCCACGTACTGTACTGGGAATGACCGTAGATGTAGACTCCATGTTGGAAATATTTGGTGACCCCCCGTATATAATTAAGATCTTACAAGGAACACATGGCCACGGAGTCATCCTGGCAGAAACGTATCCTTCGGCAGTATCAACAATAGAAACGTTGTTAACTGCAAAAGTTCGTTTTGTGATCCAGGAATTTATTGCCGAATCCAAAGGTTCAGACCTCAGGGTGATCGTTGTTGATGGGAAAGTAGTAGCAGCAATGAAGCGACAGAGCCAGGAGGGAGAATTTAGGTCCAATCTTCACCGCGGTGGATCTTCAGATCTGGTAGAATTAACCTATGCAGAAGAAAATAGTGCCCTTAGGGCTGCAAAAGCGCTTCGCCTGGGGGTGTGTGGGGTGGACATTCTGCAAAGCGAAAGAGGACCCCTGGTGCTGGAGGTGAATTCTACCCCCGGACTGGAAGGTATAGAGACCACCACGGGCATTTCCATAGCGAGCAAGATTATAAGTTACATAGAGCGAAATAAACGCAGATGACAAAAAAGAAAGCACAGGATATCGAATTGTTCAAAGAAGTGATCCCTCCGGGCGCTTCCAAGGAGATCAATTTAAGTTTTGCTAAACTACACACCAACACGCCCATCGATGTGCCTATTTTTGTTGAAAGATCGATCTACGAAGGCCCAACTGTACTCTTCACTGCCGGGATCCACGGTGATGAAGTTAATGGGATCGAGATCGTGAGACAAATAATTTCAAAAGGCATCAACAAACCCAAGATTGGTACTACAATTTGCATACCCATCATCAATATCTTTGGATTCTTACAAAAGGTAAGAGAATTTCCGGATGGGCGCGACCTCAACAGGTCTTTTCCAGGCAGTAAATCCGGTTCACTAGCCGCCCGGGTTGCTTACAAACTGATGACCCATATCATCCCCAATGTGGATTACTGTCTCGATTTTCATACCGGGGGTTCCAGCCGCTTTAACGCGCCCCATATTCGAATAGAGAAGGGAGACGATCAATTAACAGAACTGGCGGGAATCTTTAATGCTCCTTTTATCCTTCAATCCAAAAACCTTAATAAATCCTTCCGAAATGCTTGCAGAAAGAAAGGAGTTCCTATGTTACTTTTTGAAGGTGGCAAATCCAATTATATAGACAATGTGGTGAGCAATACCGGGGTTAACGGCTCGAAACGGGTATTACATCATCTGGGCATGCTAAGGTCCAATTTCAAGGTCTCCTCTCCCAGGAAAAATTCGGTTACCATTACCAATAGTATGTGGGTAAGAGCGCATGCATCGGGGATGTTCAAGCCCGCTGTAAAAGTAGGTAGCCAGGTAAAGCGTGGTGAAGTAATAGGCCACATTACCGATCCGTATGGCAAGATCCATTACTGGATAAAATCCAGCAATGAGGGCTATGTTTTCAATGTAAATGAGGCGCCTCTGGTTTACCAGGGTGATGCGCTGTTTCATATTTCCACAGGAGTGAGCTAATGGATAAGGCCGAAATCCGTAAAAAATACAAGAAGCTTAGACAAAACCTAAATGAAGAGGATATAGAGGCATTAAGTCTGGAAATTGCTAATCGCAGTCTTGAGCTGTCTATTTGGGAGGCGGATTATTATCACTTATTCCTACCCATTTCAAGTAAAAAGGAGGTAAATACGGAGTTTTTACTTCATATCCTTCAGGGAAAGGATAAGAGCATCGTAATATCCAGATCAAACTTCGATACCCTGGAAATGGAGCATTTTTTACTTCAGGAAAACACTAAAATAAAGGTGTCCGAATTTGGCATCCCCGAGCCGGAAAATGGAGTGCGAATTGATCCCGAATTGCTGGACGTGATATTTGTTCCACTTCTGGCTTTCAACCTTTTAGGGCATAGAATTGGATACGGTAAGGGGTTTTACGATCGCTTTTTATCGCTATGTCGCCCGGAGAGTGTAAAAGTGGGACTTTCTTTGTTTGAAGCTGAAGAAAAATTTATCCATGAAAACATGGATTTTCCACTGGATTACTGCATTACACCGAAAAAAATATATGGTTTTAAAAATTCTAACCTATATTTATAGTCAATTAATAACCAACTAAATAAAAATTATGGAAACATCTAACAATCCAGCAGGAACTCCTCCCGATAACAATCTGGTATGGGCAATTATTTGTACAGTGCTGTGTTGCCTACCCTTAGGTATTGTAGCTATTATTAAATCGACAAAGGTAAAAGAGCTCTGGCTACAAGGAGATCATGCAGGTGCTCAAAAAGCTGCTGATGATGCAAAGAAATACTCTATCTGGGGTATGGTTGCAGGTGGTGTTGTAGTAATACTATATATCATCTTTGTTGTAGTATTAGGAGTTGCCGGTGGTGGATTCTAAGAAAATTTTATTTATCGCCCTCACGATCATTATTCTTGGGGGCGGTTTTTTTTTATATTTCTATTATAATCCTTCCAATAATTCACTTTTTCTTCCCTGTCCGTTCAAATTAATTTCCGGTTATAATTGCCCTGGATGCGGCTCTCAACGGGCTATCCATCAGTTACTTCACGGCAATCTGTTTGCGGCTTTTCAGCTAAACCCATTAATGGTTCTCTCCATACCTCTTATCGTTTATGGATTAGGGACAAGGGCATATAATTATTTATTCGATACTCAGCATCGAATTAAACTTTTTTACAATAAGATATTTATTTATTCATACTTCGGAATTGCAGTCCTGTATTGGGTTATACGCAATTTGTCGTTCTATCCATTTGTAAAATAGCCCTACTTAAAATTCTTTCTATTTGAAGGAATTATCTTACAATTAAGATATTTTCGCTATATTTCGGTCGTAAAGTTAAATGAATGAACTTTTTGGCTCAGAAGCGCAGTAGAATACTGTTGCAGAATAGTACTAATAACACTACATCCCCGCCCCCGGATTCTGTTACTCCTGATCACTTTTACTACCAGGAATTATCGAAACTCACCGGATCGGGTGGATGGTCTGTAAATTTCACGGAAAAGAAGAGTTTTCTGGATCCTGAAGGCAAAAGAATACTCGAAATTCCCGAAGATTATCGTCCTAGCTTGCGCACCGCACTAGACTTCTACGCAGAAGAGCACAAAGAAAAGGCAACGGCTCTGTTCCTGGAATGTTCAGAAGGACATCCTTTTACCACGTCTCTGAAAATGCAGACGTATAACAAGAGGCAATTCTGGGCACGGGTAATAGGGAAACCTATTTTTAACGAAGAGAACGAGGTTGTTGGAATTCAAGGAGTTTTTCAGGATATAAGCGACGATAAACAAAAAGAACTTGAGCTATTAAAGAGTATGAAGATCATAGAATCTCAAAATACCAAGCTCAATAACTTCGCAAATATTATCACTCATAGCCTTCGTTCACACGCCAGTAACCTGCAGATGGTGCTGGATTTATTTAAAACAGCAGAATCTGAGGCAGAACGAGAAGAAATTAGTGAGAGTCTATACGAGATATCGGAGAATATCTCAACAACCATGGGTCATCTTTCCGAATTGGGATCTATTCAGGCAAAATCTAAAGAACCTACAGAAACAGTGTATTTTGAACAGGTTCTGGCGGATGTTAAAAAGAAGGTTAGGCTTACACTTAACGATACCAGGGCCGAAATCTTTACAGATTTTTCTGAAGTCCCCTCGATAAAATATATCACCTCCTACATGGAAAGTATTTTGGTGAATTTAATCACTAATGCTGTAAAATACAGGCATCCTGAAAGAAGCCCGGTGATAGAGATCTATTCCTTTTACGAAAATGACAGCCCATGTTTGATGGTAAAGGACAACGGTTTAGGGATCGATCTAAAGAAATACGGGAACAGGATATTTAATATTTATCAAACCTTCCATCCTAACAAAGATGCCGAAGGAGTAGGCTTATTCCTAATTAAAAATAAGATCGAGTCGCTACAGGGTAGCATCTCTGTTCAAAGCGAAGCTGGGCAGGGAAGCACCTTCACTATCAGGTTTTAATCAGTCTTATTGCTGAAATCGCCTTAGGCTTACCGATCCTCGTCTACTTTTAGCCTCGATAAAATAGGCTCCCTCCAGTTCTAGTTCGTTATACATATTTCCCTCTTCCGAAATTGCTCTTCCCCCCACATTGGACAATGCATCTACCGTAATATTACCGGAAACTGAGTATAATCTGGCATTCCCCCTAAAACGCATCAGCTCACAATTACCATTTTCCAACGCAGTTTCGAGAAATGAAAGGGATCCCTTAAAACTTACAGATGCCGACTTTGACCTGATAACAACCGCCAGATTTTCTGGTACCTGCAATATCATTTCAATAGATAGCACTTTGTGAGCAGCAAGTTTATCGTTTTTTGGTTTGAAAAAGGGGCTAAAGCCGGTGTCTATTTTTAGGGTTCTTCCCGTAATTTTAGTATCAACAGTAACAGCTTCGAAGTATTCGCCCTCTATGCTGGTTATAAGATCGATCGATTCTGCTCCGCCCTCACTAATTCTCACCTTATACACCACATCCGAATCGATCCATAATGTATCGATTCCCGAGGCATTCCATTGCTTCTGTACCTTTTTTTGAGCGAACAGGCCATGAGCGGAAAGTAGCAAAAGAAGTATGAGTATTGGTCTTTTCAGCATAAAAAAACCCCAAATAAAGCATTTGGGGGTGGATTTAATAAGTAATAGCGTCCGTCTATTTTTGCATGTTCTTGGCCTCTATGCTCAAAGTAGCATGCGGTACAAGCTTCAATCGCTCAGGATTAATAAGTTTACCTGTAACACGGCAAATTCCGTAGGTTTTATTCTCAATACGGATAAGTGCATTCTTTAGATCACGTATAAATTTTTCCTGTCTAATGGCTAATTGGGAAGACGTTTCCTTACTCATAACCTCGCTACCTTCGTCGAAGGCCTTAAATGTTGGTGAAGTGTCGTCCGTACCATTATTACTATCGTTTTTATATGCGCTTTCAATTAGCTCAAGTTGTTCCTTCGCCTTATCGATCTTCTCAATGATAAGCTTTCTGAATTCCTCCAGTTCTTTATCGCTATATCTGTTCTTAGCATCATTTGCCATAATTTCAATGTTTTTGAATTCGTAATCTGGTTGCTACCTCGTCGAAAGCAATTTCCGTTCCATTTACTACCTCGCTTTCAAACTGTAGTACCTCTGTTAGGGTTTCTTGTTTTATATAATCAAGATTTTCGGCTACCGCAGGTTGTAATTCTGCATCATCCTGAATGGTGATATCCACCCTGTCTGTAACCTCA
Source organism: Pukyongia salina (assembly GCF_002966125.1). Lineage (GTDB taxonomy): Bacteria > Bacteroidota > Bacteroidia > Flavobacteriales > Flavobacteriaceae > Pukyongia > Pukyongia salina. Next base: position 1,332,794 of record NZ_CP027062.1, on the reverse strand, counting down.
AAACCTGAATCTTTTCGTATATTCTGAATTCGATTCACCAATTCTCTGGCGATTCCTTCTTTCTTCAATTTGGGCGTAATAGTAACATCCAGTGCTACTGTAATCCCATCTGCATTTGCAACCAGCCAACCCTCGATATCCTGTGAGCTGATCAACACATCATCAATTGTTAATGTAGTGTTTTTTTCGTTAATTATCACTGATATTTCACCATCTTTTTCAAGCTGGGCTATTTCTTCCTGACCAAAATTCATAATCGCTTGAGCTACAGCTTTCATGTCTTTTCCGAAATGCGGTCCCAGTTTCTTAAAATTAGGTTTGATCTGCTTTACCAGTATCCCGGAACCTTCATCGATCAGCTCTATTTCTTTTACATTTACTTCAGATTTTATAAGATCCGAAACGGCTTCAATCGCACTTTTTTCCGAAGCATCCAAAACGGGGATCATGATCTTCTGAAGTGGCTGGCGAACCTTGATCTTCTCGCGCTGTCTCAACGATAAAACTAACGAACTTATTGTTTGGGCCCTATGCATCTTCTCCTCCAGCTCCTTGTCCACATAAGACGCATCGGCCACCGGAAAGTTACTCAAATGCACCGATTCCTGTCCTTTTTTTACTATCCCGGCCGTTAGGTCCTTATACATGCGGTCCATAAAGAATGGGGCTATAGGAGCTCCCAGGCGTGTCACCACCTCAAGGCAGCTATACAAGGTCTGGTAGGCAGATATCTTATCTTCGCCATAACTACCCTTCCAAAAGCGCCTTCTACTAAGACGTACAAACCAGTTGCTTAAATTTTCCTGAACGAAGAGCGAAATTGCCCTTGCAGCCCTGGTTGGCTCATAATCGGCGTAGGCTTCGTCTACTTTCTGAACAAGGGTGTGGAGCTCGGAAAGGATCCATCTGTCTATCTCTGGTCGCTTTTCAAGCCTTATGTCATCTTCCGAATAATCGAACTCGTCCAGATTCGCATATAAACTGAAAAAGCTATATGTATTATACAGGGTTCCGAAGAACTTATTCCTTACCTCGGCGATCCCGTCACTATCAAATTTCAGGTTATCCCAAGGATTGGCATTGCTTATCATATACCATCGCGTGGCATCGGGACCATACATTTTTAGAGTTTCGAAAGGATCCACAGCGTTCCCAAGGCGTTTAGACATTTTCTGCCCGTCTTTATCCAGCACCAGGCCGTTACTTACCACATTTTTATAGGCCACATCATCAAACAACATAGTAGCGATTGCGTGCAGGGTATAGAACCACCCACGTGTTTGGTCTACCCCTTCCGCAATGAAATCGGCTTTTCGCCAAGTTTTTTCAACTTTTTCCTTGTTTTCGAATGGATAATGCCATTGTGCGTATGGCATACTTCCACTATCGAACCAAACATCGATAAGATCGGCCTCCCGCTTCATGGGTTGCCCTGAATCTGAAACCAGGATGATCTCATCCACGATATTCTTATGAAGATCTGCTTTTTCGTAGTTTTCTTCAGAATAATCACCGATCACAAAATCCTCAAACAGCACCTTTTCCATAAATCCGGCTTCTACAGAACGCCGCATTTCTGTTTCAAGTTCTTCTATACTTCCGATACATTTGGCTTCTTTTCCATCTTCTGTACGCCAGATAGGTAGCGGGATTCCCCAATAACGGGATCGAGACAGGTTCCAGTCGTTCGCATTGGCCAGCCAGTTTCCAAAACGTCCTTCTCCGGTAGCTTTCGGCTTCCAGTTGATGGTCTGGTTTAACTGGAACATTCGGTCCTTGAATTCGGTTACCTTTATAAACCACGAATCCAACGGGTAATACAGTATAGGTTTGTCTGTACGCCAGCAATTAGGATAGCTGTGCACGTATTTCTCTACTTTAAAGGCTTTGTTCTCGGTTTTAAGTTTGATAGCCAGTTCCACGTCCACACTTTTTTCGGGTGCGTCGCCATCATCATAATATTCGTTCTTCACATATTTCCCGGCAAATTCGCCCATTTCGGGGCGGAATCTACCCTGGAGGTCTACTAAAGGAACCAGGTTGTCGTTTTCGTCTTTTACCAACAACGGAGGGACTTCGGGGGTAGCCTCTTTTGCTACTTTGGCATCGTCTGCACCAAAAGTGGGTGCAGTGTGTACGATCCCTGTACCGTCTTCGGTTGTCACAAAATCTCCCGTGATCACCCTAAAGGCGTTTTCCGGATTGTCATTGGGTAAGGCATACGGCAATAATTGCTCATAACGTATCCCTTCCAAAGCAGCTCCTTTAAAATCTTTCAGAATATAATATGGAATTTTCTTAGCCCCTTCTTCATAGGTATCAAGAGCCTCTATAGCTTCTACCTCTTCATATTTACCGCTAAACTGATACCCTACCAGATTCTTGGCGAGGATGACATTAACTGGCTCGAAAGTGTATTGATTAAAAGTTTTAACGAGCACGTAATCTATCTTCGGACCAACAGTAAGCGCGGTGTTACTGGGCAGTGTCCATGGTGTTGTGGTCCATGCCAGAAAATGCACGTCGCCGTAACTATTAAGAAATTCGGGCAAGGTGTTGATCTCGGCCTTAAACTGTGCCACAACTGTGGTATCTGTAACATCCTGGTAAGTTCCTGGCTGATTTAACTCATGCGAGCTAAGGCCGGTACCCGCTTTTGGTGAATAGGGCTGTATGGTGTACCCTTTATACAGCAGGTCCTTGTCCCAGATCTGCCTGAGTATCCACCATACTGTCTCCATATACTTACTCTTGTAGGTAATATACGGATCGTCCATGTCTACCCAGTAACCGTAGCTTTCGGTCACTTTGTTCCATACGTCTGTATAGCGCATTACGGCCTTCTTACAAGCCTCGTTATATGCTTCCACCGAGATCTTCTTCCCGATATCTTCTTTGGTGATTCCCAACTCCTTTTCTACGCCTAGCTCGATGGGAAGTCCGTGTGTATCCCATCCTGCCTTTCGATCGACTTTATATCCTTTTTGGGTTTTGTAGCGACAAAATATGTCCTTGATAGCCCGTGCCATAACATGGTGGATACCAGGTAAGCCGTTGGCCGATGGCGGCCCTTCAAAGAATACAAAAGGTTCGGCTCCCTCCCGAATGGAAATACTCTTTTCGAAGATCTTCTCGTCCTTCCAAAAAGTAAGTATATCCTCCGCTAGTTCAGGAAGATTTAGTCCGTTATATTCTTTAAATTTCTTGCTCATAACCTGTTGCCGTCAAATAAGGACGCGAAATTACGGAATTTTGTAATAAAATTCTAAGGCTTTACGGGAGTTGTACTCCCAATTTCAAAAAGTTATATCTTTATCTCAATCAACCGCAATACTATTGAAAAAATTACTTCTCCTATTCGTATTTCTACCAGCGTTTTGTGTCTCACAAAATTATGTGGACCTGTTGCGAATTGGATACGGACAAACATTCAATAACAATTTTGAGAATTCGGGCAGTAGTACGCAGGTAAGATCCTTCGAAGCGGACCTAACATTCCCTGTTCCTTTAAGCGAGAAGAATGTTCTTATTACTGGCGGAGCCTTCAGCCGAAACAACCTGCAACTTTTCCCGGATGCAGATTTTACAAGTTTGTTAAGCACCACCCTGAAATTAGGCCTGGCCACCACCTTTAACGAAAAATGGAGCACTACCGTTGTCCTTTTACCAAAGGTAGCTTCAGATTATAAAAATATTTCGGGAGACGATTTCTACCTGGGCGGATTTGCCCTTCTGAAACTGAAGAGATCGGATCGGTTGATCTACAGGTTCGGGGCCTATGCTTCTACCGAAGCATTTGGTATATTTTCCACCCCAATTATTGGCTGGTATTATCTAAGTGCGAACGGCCGCTTCGAAATGGACATGAGCCTGCCTATTTCTGCCGATCTCAATTACTGCCTGGGTGCGACGACCATAGGTATGGATTACTTCGGAATTGGTAGAAGTTTCAATATCACGGAGGACAATAGCCCTGAGGTTTATGTAGACCTGAGCTCGCTGGAATTCGCGAGTTATATTCAATTCAACGCCCTGAATAAAAGTGTCCTCTTAAGAGCTAAATTTGGTTATTCCAGTAATGATTATGAAGTATACCCGCAAGGGCAGGAAATCGATTTCGGACTTTCGGCCTTTAGTTTTGGCGACGACCGCACCCAACTAAATCCTAACGTTAGCGGCGGATTATTTCTTAAATTTGAAGCAATCTATCGTTTTCACCTGAAACAGGAAAACGACGAATCTAACTCCCCTTCAGAATAAAAATGACAGTATGGAACGATTATGTCCGGAATGTGGAGACAAGATCATTGGCAGAGCCGATAAGAAGTTTTGTAGCGATGCCTGTAGAAATTCGTACAACAACGCCTTAAACAAAGACAGCAAGAACCTGCTGCGAAATATCAATAACCGCCTGAGGAAGAATTACCGAATTCTCGAGCAACTGAACTCCAAAGACAAGACAAAGGTTAATAAAGAAACCCTCCTAAGACATGGATTTAGTTTCGATTATTTTACCAGCCAGTACATTACCAAAACGGGTTCGGTGTACAACTATGTGTACGACCAGGGATATTTACCGTTAGACAACGATTGGTATTTACTTGTGAAAAGAGATTCCTGATAAAGAGGTTTATTACCAGCTCCTACCCTTCAATTGAAGTGCTGCTTTCAACACGTCCTTCTGACTGATCTGCCCCACGAGTTTACCATTCTCAACAATGGGAAACCTACGGTGTTTGGAGGTGAGGAATTTATCAGCGGCATCGAAAACGTTCATGTTTCCATCGATCGTATCCACATTGGTAGCCATGTGCTGTTCCACTTTGAAATCCTGTAGTGGTTGATTGTAATATCGGCTATTACTGATCTGTTTCATACAGTCCCCTTCAGATATAATACCAACCAGTTCATTCTTATCATTTACAACGGGACCCCCGGAAATTCTCTTCTTGATAAGAGTGTTCATTACTTCCAGAACCGATTGATTGGGCCGGAAGGTAATTAGGTTGGTGGTCATGTAATCTGAGACCTTGATGTTCTCGGAAGAGCCCTTTGTGGGTTTGGCGCGCTTCCCAATATAACTTTTAATACTCATGATGTTAGGCGTTTGTTTCTCTTAAATATACTAAATTCCAGTGAATTAGGTTCGTAATAAATTCTTACATTAAAATTGTACCTTTAAGACAATAAAATCAAGCCAATGAAACAGCTAACGGCCCTGGCCTCTTTCCTTCTTATATTAGGGTTGATTTACTTTAGTTTTTCAAGTTTAATGCCCTCCGGTGGGACTTCCGAAGACACCCCTGAAACCGAATTCTCAACTGCTCGCGCACTCACTATCTTAAAAGAAATTAGTAAAGCTCCACATTATCACGCTAACGAGGAACATACCCGCGTAAGGGAATTTCTGGTGGCCGAAATGCAAAAAATGGGTCTGGAGGTTGAAACGCAGAAAGGTTATGTGCTTTCACCGTACTGGAGCACTGTAAAGGAAGGAGATTCGGTCCATTCGATCCCGGCAGGATACCATATGGATCAACCTGCAAATATCATGGCTCGCATCAAGGGGAGCGGCGATGGGAAAGCACTTGTATTATTATCGCATTACGATAGTGCAAAGGTTCCTTCTCCGGGAGCAAGTGATGCCGGTAGCGGGGTAGTGACGATTTTGGAAAGCCTGCGAGCTTACCAGGCGAGTGGAAAAACACCCGTTAATGATATTATTATACTGTTCACCGATGCGGAAGAGATCGGGCTGGATGGCGCATCGCTTTTCGTGAATGAGCACCCCTGGGCAAAAGATGCTGCCCTTGTACTAAATTTTGAAGCCAGAGGTAGTGGTGGCCCTAGTAATATGATACTCGAAACCAACGGGGGAAACGAGAACCTGGTTAAGGCCTTTGTAGAGGCAAATCCGGAATATCCGGTTGCCTCCTCCCTAATGTACAGTATCTATAAAATGCTGCCAAACGATACAGATTCCACTGTCTTTCGTGAAGACGGTGACATAGACAGTTTCTTTTTTGCCTTTATCGACGATCATTTCGATTACCATACCGCCAATGATACCGTGGAGAATCTGGATTTGGAAACTTTACAACATCAGGGGAGTTATTTGCTGCCACTTCTTCATTATTTTGCCGATGCCGACCTGGAAAACCTGAAAGCCAGCGAGGATCATGTTTATGTAAATTTTCCGCTATTTAAAATGATCCATTATCCCTTTAGCTGGATCTTACCCATGCTTATTGTTGCGATTCTGTTATTTCTACTTCTTTTGTTCTTCGGAATTAAACAAGGAGAAATGAATGGCAAATCGATCGCCAGAGGATTTGCTGCCACTTTCCTTTCACTTGTTGTGTGTGGACTGGTTGGTTATTTCGGCTGGGAGCTAATTGTTTATCTATATCCCGAATACAACGAGATCCAGCACGGTTTTAAATACAACGGCCATAGCTACATCGCCTTTTTTGTGTTGATCTCGATCTCGATAAGTTTCTGGATCTTCAGAAGATTTGGGAAAGGCCAAAAAGTCGCCGGGATGTTAGTGGCTCCTATTTTTATATGGATACTACTCAATGTGGTGGTATCTGTGTTCTTAAAAGGAGCAGGATACTTTATAATTCCTGTATTCTTCGCACTTATTTCCCTCTGGGTTGTGATCCGCCAGGAAAAACCAAACCTCCTTTTACTTGCCCTTCTCGCGGCACCAGCTATATTCTTATTTGCACCATTAGTACAGTTCTTTCCGGTAGGTCTGGGCTCTGATCACGTATTTATTAGTAGTGTGTTTACGGTTTTATTGTTCGGTCTGGTATACACAGTTTTCGGGTATTACAGTTCTAAACGTCTTATTGCAATTATTTGCCTGCTGGTTGGTATCGGGTATTTTATACAGGCGCACAATCGCAGCGATTTTACAGAAGAACGCCAGAAACCAAACAGCCTGGTTTATTATCACAATTCCGATAAAGGAGCAGCCTACTGGGTTACTTACGACAAGATTCTGGACGATTGGACCAGGGGATATTTAGGAGAAGATCCGGAACCCGCTTCAAAACATATCGAATCTGCTGCCGGCAGTAAGTATAACACTTCCTTCCGCTATGCCGCCGAGGCACCACTAAAAGATATAGCACCTTTCGAAGTGAGGCTTGACAAAGACTCTCTAACCACAGACGGACGGGAGATCTCCTTTACAATTGTACCCAAACGAGAGGTTACCGAGCTGTTCATTTATTCCGATACAACTAATACCTATTCCAAATTAAGCTTTAACGGAAATGAAGGCCCGATGGACGAGAAAGGCAACGCTCATGCCAATATCGCAAATAAAAGACTACTGCGTTATTATCTGGGAAAAGGTGATTCTCTAAATATTTCCCTTACAAGTCCCGGTAAAGACAATCTTGAATTTACCGTTCTGGAATATTCGTACGACCTGTTGTCACATCCTCAGTTTACAATAAACCAGAGGCCTCGCCATATGATGCCAAAACCTTTTATCAATACCGATGCTATCGTAGTTAAGCGATCATTTACCCTTGATGAACTTCGAAAGCAAAAACAAGATACCCTTGGCTATACAGTAGAAGAACTAATTGGTAACGAATGAGTAAAAAAGTAGCCATAGCTGGTATGGGCTGGTTAGGACTTTCGTTGGCCCGACATCTGAAAACCCTGGGATATAAAGTTAAAGGCTCGGTGACAAGTGAAGAAAAGGCAGAGGCACTCCGGAAGAGTGGTTTTCAAGCCATCACTATCGTAGTGACCGAAGGCGGCGTGAGTGGCCCTGTGGAATTACTGCTGGAAGATGCAGACTATCTGGTTATTATGATCCCGCCCGGGCTTCGGCGACATTCGGGGGCAGATCATGTATTAAAGATGTCCTATTTGCTTTCGGAAGTTGAAAGATCTTCGGTAGAAAATGTGATCCTTGTAAGCAGCACTTCGGTGTATGGTGATAAGCAGGGAAAAGTAACCGAACGGGAGATCCCCAGGCCGGAAACACAGGCCGGAAAACAACTGCTACAGGTGGAGCAGCTTTTCTTTACTTCAGAAAAAATAAAAACCACCATTGTGAGATTTGGGGGACTCTTTGGGGGAAGCAGGCAACCCGTTCGTTATCTGGCAGGCCGAACCGATCTTAGCAATGGCGACGCGCCAGTAAATCTCATTCACCGTTCAGATTGCATTGGGATTCTAACAGAGATCATTAAACAACAGGCTTTCGGACATATTTTCAATGCCGTGTTACCCTCCCATCCCAGTAAAAGAGAATACTATGTGAAAGTTGCCTCCCAACTGGATATGGTTCCGCCGCAATATTCAGCAGGAAATTCGGAAGAGATGTTCAAGCAAGTGGATTCTGTCAATATTTCAGAAGTTCTTAAGTATACTTTCAAACACAACCTATAAAAAAAGGAGCCCGAAAGCTCCTTTTATATGTTACCAAATTCTTACCCTGTCTTCCGGGGCCAACCACATCCCGTCACCTTCCTGTATATCGAAGGCCTCGTAGAATGCATCCACATTCATAAGGGGTTGTGTTGCTCTGTATCTTCCCGGCGAGTGCGGATCTGTTTTTACCTGCTCACGGGAGTATTTCTCGGTTTGTTTAGTTCTCCAAACGGTTGCCCAGCTCATAAAGAAACGTTGCTCCGGTGTAAATCCATCGATCTTACCAGGCCTTCCGTTTTCCTTATAGAATCGCTGAAGCCCGTCATAGGCCCCCAGGATCCCACCAAGGTCCCCGATATTCTCACCAAGGGTAAATTTCCCGTTGATGAAAACACTGTCCAGAACCTCGATATTATCGTACTGCTCTGCCAATTTGTTACCTCTTTCCGTAAATTCTTTCAGGTCGTTTTCTGTCCACCAGTTTACCAGGTTACCATCGCCATCAAATCTGGAACCGCTGTCGTCGAACGCATGCGAGATCTCATGGCCGATCACCGCGCCAATACCACCGTAATTCACAGCCTCATCGGCTTTATAATCGTAGAAGGGAGGTTGTAATATGGCCGCTGGAAAAACGATCTCATTATTAAATGGCTGGAAGTAAGCATTCACTGTCTGTGGAGACATTCCCCATTCGGTACGGTCTACAGGTTCGTTCACTCGGTCCAGATTGTCCTTTAATTCCCATTCACCTACAGCCACCATATTCTCGAAATAACCATTTTCGGGTTTCACGTTCATGGAAGAATAATCTTTCCATTTGTCGGGATAGCCGATCTTTACGGTAAACTTGTCAAGTTTCTGAATTGCTTTGATTTTTGTACTATCACTCATCCAGTCCAGAGCCTGGATCCTATCTTTATAAGCAGCGATAATATTGTCGATCATTAGTTCGGCTTTCTCCTTGGCTTCAGGCGGAAATTTTGCATCCACATAAAGTTTACCAAGTGCTTCCCCAACCGTATTGTTTACAGTACTTAAAGCTCTTTCGTCTGCCGGTCTTTGTTTTTTTGCTCCTCTCAAAGTTTTGGAATAAAAATCCCAATTAGCCTTTTCAATCTCGGTAGTAAGCATTCCTGCAGAATTATTAAGCGTAGACCATCGCATCACGGTTTTCCAGGTATCAACATCACCTTCCGCAAGGACCTTCTTTAATACACCCATATAAGCTGGTTGCATCACTAAAACAGTATCTACCTGTTTAGTTACACCCAGGTCTTGTAAGGCCTCTTTCCATTTTATCTGGGGAACCATATTTTGAAGTTGTTCCATGGATCTCGGATTATTGAAATTTCTGAAATCACGGCGTGCTACCTTATCCAGCCTTGGAATAGCCAATCTGGTTTCGAAAGCCAAAATAGTTTCTGCTTGTGCTTTTGCCTCTTCTTCAGTATCTCCCAGGAATTGAAGCATACGGGTAATGTGCTCTTTATATTGTTTACGGATGGTTTTAGAGGCTTCATCTGTATTGGTGTAGTAATCACGATCGGGAAGACCCAGGCCACCGGGAAGCACATATCCCGAATTCATCGCACTGTTGCTGGGATTCGAAAATGCCGCAAAACCCATAAAAGGTTGTGAGACTGTGACAGCATTCTTGGTGATCAATTTCTGAAATTCTTCCACATTGGTGATCGCATCGATCTTTTCCAGTATTGGACGTAATGGTTCGATCCCGGCTTCGTTTCGCGCAACCGTATCCAGTTCAGATTCGAAGATCATGATCGCTTTGGCTTGATCTGTATCCGGTGCGTACTTGTTGCTCTCCTTAGCTTCGTCAATGATCTCAAGCACATCCATATCGGTACTTTTTCTAAGTACCATGAATCCTCCC